>JACVCD010000029.1 GCA_016742275.1 Gemmatimonadaceae bacterium | reverse complement strand
GGCCCCCGTGACTTGCATGTGTTAAGCACGCCGCCAGCGTTCGTCCTGAGCCAGGATCAAACTCTCCAATAGTTTTTAAATCTCTTGGAGCCGTTTAATAGGCTCTCCCGCTAGATCCGAGTCCGAAGACCCGATCCCTGCGGAATCACGTAAATTTCAGGTTGATCTCTCGCCACAGCCCTGATCAGCCGTGGGTCAACGAGACCGCCTCGCACATCCATCGATCTCTGCTCAATTGTCAAACAGCGTGTGTTCGTCCTGCTATCGTTTCGCAACCGCTTGCAGTTGCGTCACTTACTCGTTTTGTGTCTGACGCCGTTTCGGCGGCAGCCCCTATACTTACCGAGTGAAGCAGAGGAAGTCAACCCCCTCTTTTGCTGCGATTCACGCGTCGGTCGACACCGCGACGGATTCGCCAAGCCTGCCTCACTCAGACCGCATCCGTCAGCACCAAAGCGCGCGGATATTGCGGCGGGGTCGCTATTATTGCCTTTCGACAACGGAATTGCAACCCCTTTGCTACAACTTTTTTCAACCAGAGAACCGCTCCAAAGTCTGGCGAAAAAAGTGCGGCGGTCGCGTGGCGACCGCCGCCCAAGTGCACCCTCTAGGACTCGAACCTAGAACCTACTGATTAAGAGTCAGCTGCTCTACCATTGAGCTAAGGGTGCGTCATCCTGCATGACCATCAACTGCGACCTGCAAACGACAGACTTCCACCAACGTCACGCACGTGCAATCGCCTTGCTGACGCGCCAGGAGGGATTCGAACCCCCGACCAACAGCTTAGAAGGCTGCCGCTCTATCCATCTGAGCTACTGGCGCCTACACTCGCACATGGTCACCCATACGGGCACCTGACCTGCACCTGCTGATATCCGGATCGGGGCGGCCGGATTCGAACCGGCGACCTCCTGCTCCCAAAGCAGGCGCGATACCGGGCTACGCTACGCCCCGCACATCACCAACCGCCTTGCAGCGGGCGGGTATGTTATCCGACTACGAGCGTCGGGTCAACGGGTGACGAGAAAAAATCTCGCAACCTCATGTCGACGACGTCGAAGACATCAACAACAATAACGCCGTGAACGCACGTCCACGGTGACTCACCACCGCTTTTTCCGACGTCGACACCGAAGCAAACGTCACGCCCAACTCGTCGGAAAAGAACAGCGGATCATACCCAAATCCCTGGGAGCCGCTGGGTGACAACAGCAGATGACCTGCTGTTTCGCCGCGCGCGACCACCGAAACGCCGGTGGACGATACACACACCGCCGCACACACGTAGGACGCACGCCGTCTTTCCGGCGTCAACGCGCCGCGGCGCGCGAGCTCCGACAGCAGCAATGCGTTGTTGGCATCATCGAGCGCTTGCCCCTCGAGATCATCACGCCCACTCCAACGTTTGCTGCGCACACCGGGGCCAGCATCGAGTGCCTCGACACACAGCCCCGAATCATCAGCGAACACGGGGAGCGTGGTACGCGCCGCAAAATATTGCGCTTTGGCCAACGCATTCTCTTCGAATTGCGCAAAGACCTCGAGCGTATCCTCGTCGGCATGGAACGGGATACCTGCATCGGCGAGTGTCATTGGCTGCCACCCATGCTGCAACAGCAATGGCAACAACTCACGCACCTTTCCTGCACTGCGCGTGGCGACGATACAGGGACGTCCCCCTTCATTCAGCACAACACGCTCCCCGACACGTTCAGCGCGAAACGTTTAGTGGTGCGCCAAGCACCTGCAGCTGAAGAGCCGACAGTTGCTCGATCCCTTGTACGGCAAGCCCAAGCAACGCGTCGAGTTCATTGCGCGCAAACGTGCCGTGCTCTCCGGTGCCCTGCACTTCGACAAATCGCCCCTCACTGCTCATGACCACGTTCATGTCGACCCCTGCGCGCACGTCCTCCTCGTAATCGAGATCGAGTCGTGGCTCACCGTCGATGATGCCCACACTGACCGCCGCAACACGGCGCCGAATGGGGCTCGCCGCGAGATGGCCCTGCGTCACCATCCACGCAAAGGCATCAGCAACCGCGACACTCGCCCCCGTGATAGCAGCAGTGCGAGTGCCACCGTCCGCCTGCAGCACATCGCAGTCCACCTTCACCGTGAACTCGCCGAAGCGGAAGTCATCAAGCATCGCGCGCACACTGCGTCCAACGAGACGCTGAATTTCCTGCGTACGTCCTCCAACCTGTGAACGTTCGCGCGAAACACGTGTCTTGGTAGCACGCGGCAGCATTGCATACTCGGCGGTCACCCACCCTTCACCACTGCCCTTCTTCCATCCCGGCACTCCGATCTCGACCGATGCCGCACAGAGTACTCGCGTATTGCCAAAGCTCACGAGGCAGGAACCCTCGGCGTAGGGCACCGCACCACGCTCCAGCGTAACGTCGCGCAACGCGTCATTGGAACGTCCGTTACGCGGAACAACGGAACTGGGATTCACGGCATCAGCCACGAAGTTTCTCGATGATGGAGGTGGTGGACTGCCCGGGCACGAGTGGTACGACAACAACCCGGCCACCGCGCGCCCGCACGATATCGGCACCAACGATGGTGTCCGGATTGTAGTCACCGCCCTTCACGATGACATCGGGTGAGAGTGCACGCACAAGCTCGAGGGGCGTGTCCTCCTCGAAGACGACAACCGCATCAACGGCTTCGAGCCCGGCCAGCACTGCTGCACGCTCTGCGGTATTCCGCACGGGACGCGTGGGCCCCTTGAGCCGACGCACCGAAGCATCGCTGTTGAGACCGACAACCAGCGCAGCACCCTGACGGCGTGCCATGTCGAGTACTTCGATGTGTCCCGGATGCAGCAAATCAAAAACACCGTTGGTGAACACCAGTGGCGACGGCGCCTCCGAACGCCAGGCAATCGCTTGCTCCCATGTGCGCACCTTATCCAGCGGAATGCGTGGCACGGACGGTGTCACCACTGCGACTGCACTCCTTCCACGATATCGTTCATGAGACTTTCCATCGCGTTGCGTCGACCGTTGCGCTCCCCGCCTTCCGCGTACTGACCTTCGCGCGACAGGTTGCTCTTCTTGAGCAGATTGCGTCCGGTCGCGGATTCCACGATCTCGATATCGAGCACAAGCTGCAGACGCCGCCGGGTCGATGTCGTCTGACGGGGGTCGGCTGCGGCGCCCGCCGGAAGGTCCACCTCGTACTTGGTGATGGCCCCACGCACGACGAGGTCCGCTCGCGCCTCTGGCGCCTCGCGCAGATTGAGTCGATCACGCATCACGTTGCGTAGCTGCTCGAACAACTCGCGCTGCAGCTCCGGTGATGCAGTCTGATTGTCAAAGGGCTGAATGGCGACCGTCTTGAGATTCCGAGGCAATCCGCCACCACCGGTGAACCCGTAGCAGGCCCCAAGTGCCAATGCACCGGACACTGTGGTTAGCAACGACAATGCCTGTCGCCGCGTGACGGTGGATGCCGCGTGTATCGCCATGCGCTTACTGTCGGCGCCAGATGGCGTCATCGAACCCCTCGACGGTAGAAGAATCGGTCACAGCGATGGACAATCGCCGCTTACCGCGTTCATGAACATACTCAACCAGCACCAGGCTGTTGTTCGCTCCCCGTGTACGCGAGAGCCATTCGATCACCTTGCCGTCCTCCACACGCTCCACACGCGCCAAACGCGTGCCGGCAAAGGCGAGGCGCCACGCGCGTCCATCTGCCGCCGAAGCATCCTGCCCACGCAACACGCCGAGGTCGGCGCGCAGCGTGTCGCCATCCGTGCGAGCAACGGTATCCCGCGTGGCGGGTACGGCGAGTCGACCAAGTGAGGCCCAGAGCAGCGGCACGGGTGGAAGCAGTCGCTTGACCAGATCGATGCCTGGTACCGTGAGCGTGTCACCAATCAGAATGGCATAACCACCAGCCATACCGTTGCGCAGAAAGAAGTCGAGACGCGCACGATCCGGTCCAATGACACGCACCGCGCCATCACCATTGGCCTCGAACGTTTCGTCCTTGTAGGTCCAATTGAAGCGCAACACAGTCGGCGTCGACGGCAATGTGGTTGGCGGCAGGACTGCTGCAGTCGGTGCACCAGCCAACGGACGCGCTGCTGGCGTACAACCGGCCAACAACACGGCCAGCACGGCAACACGCGTGCACGAGTCTATCCATCGCTTCACGGTACACGTACCTGCAACATGCGGTCTCCCTGTACGAGGCGATCCATGACATCGAAGCCATCGATCACACGCCCAAATACGGTGTAACCACCGTCAAGATGTGGTTGCGACGCGTGGCACATGTAGTACTGACTGCCACCGGTGTCAGGTCCGGCCGTGGCGAGCCCAAGACACCCACGCTCATGGCGAAGACGTGTCCAGCTCTCGCGAAGCGAGAAGCCGGCATCGCCGCCAGACCCGTCTCCATTCACGTCGCCGTCCTGCACGACAAAATTCGGTACCACACGGTGGAAGATGGAGTTCCGATAGACTCCACTTTGTGCCAATCGCGTGAACGACTCCACCACCAATGGGGCTTCACGCGCAGCGAGTTCAAGCGTGATCGTACCGTAGTCGGTGTCGATATACGCGCGCGGCGCGGCGGAGCCTGGCCGCCAGTAGCGCTGCACCAACGCTTCGTAGTCCGCCAACGGACGCGAAACCGGTGTGGTGCTTCGTGGTGCGCGCGGTGTGGTATCACGAATGCCCAGTCGGGCCCGGGCGGCACGCTGTACGCGAGGATCGGTGTCCTGCAGCAAGGTGCGCGCAATCGCTGAATCGGCGGTCCGCATGGCGGTGCGTTCCGTGCCTTGCATGGCGGCTACGCGGTAGCGCCAATCGGTGTGTGCCGCCCATGACGACTCAGCGTCACTCCACAATGGCAGTCCCGTACGGCGACCAAGCGGAAGCAGAGTGCGCCGTGTCACCAATTGTGTATCGGCTCGCCAAGCGCGGTTCCACCATGTCGTGTCACGCTGCGCAACATCCGCAAATCCTTCGGCAGCAGCGACTCGCACATTGGGCGCTGCATCGGCAAACCGCGCCAACACACTGTCAGCCAGTGAGCGGCCAAAGGTCGCCGCACTGCGCACCGCATTGGCTCGCACACGCTCGCTCGAATCGGCGAGCAGCCGTCGCAGCGCATCGATGGCCTGGCTGCTCAGTGAATCACCGACAGTGGGACGAGTCAGCGCACGCGCGACATGCTGCCGGACCTCTTCATCCCGGTGCGATCTGACGGCAAGCAACGCACGAATACCGTTGGGCAATCTTCCGCGTCCGATGACATAGGCAGCAGCGCGAACCACCTCGGCATTCGTGTCGGCCAACCAGGGCGTAACGAGCGATACAGGTGCCGGACGAAGCTTCGATGCGGACAACAACAACGCTGCGCGCACCGAGGCATTGCGCTGCGCAGCCGTACTGAGGATGAGCGGACGGACCACGCCATCGCCGAGTGCCAACTGGATGACCGCACGCGCCGGTTCACCGATTTCGCCAAGCGCCCAGGCGGCTTCACGCGCCACCGGATCCGGGGCGCCGCCAATTGCACGCGCGAGCGCGAGAACCCCGACGGTATCACGACCAATACCAATCGCGTAGGCCGCGTTGGCCGCAATACTTGTGTCGCCATCGAGCAGCAGTTGCCGGAGTTGCGGAAACCGTGCGCGTATACGTAGCTGGCCAATGGCCAACGCCGCGCGAGCTCGCCGTTCGGCGGACACATCACGCAACAGACTGTCCAACAGCAAGGTATCGGGTTGGCGCTGATCGACCATCATTAGCAGCCGCGCATCGCGCCGCACCTCCTCCGAAACGGCAGACCCGCCCGCTCCAGGTGATACGGCGACTGAAGAACCGGATGTCGTGGCGCAGGCGGAAAGCAGCAGCGTTACACCGATGGCGAACACGGAAGCGATGCGTTCACGATGCATGCGAGGCTCCCTGTTCGGTCTTCCATGCCGTATCCAACCACCCACGTACATCTGCCGGCATCGTGGCTGGACGCCCTTCCGGCGTCACACTCACCAGCGATGTGGTGGCAGTCACGAGCACAACGCCCGTGTCCGCATGTTCGATACGATAGGCAAAGGTCATTCCGCGCGACCCCACATGGGAAAGAGTGGTGCAAATGCGAATAGGGTCATCATATCGTGCACTGGCACGGAACCGCACCGTGGCTTCAGACACGGCAAGCCGCACGCCATCCCGCTCGAGATCAGCGTACGAGCGACCCGCCGCACGGATGAAATCCGTTCTCCCGATTTCACACCACACGAGATAGTTGGCGTGATACACCACGCCCATTTGATCGGTCTCTGCGTATCGTACTCGCAGGGTCGAGCAGGTTTCTAGGCTCATGCAGGGAAAATGGCGGGATTTGTGGCGCAGCGGCAGACACATTAGCGTTGGATCGTGCTCTCCACTCCCTGCCATGTAGTCGGCGACGTGCACCTGGGTGTTGCCAGTCGCGAATCGGAAATGGCCCTGCTGGCCTTCCTGCGCGACATTCCCTCCATTGGAGGGAGTCTCGTGATCATGGGTGATCTCTTCGACTTCTGGTTTGCCTGGCGCCACGCGATGCCACGCACCGGTTTTCGTACCCTCGCGGCATTGGCGGATCTGCACGACGCCGGTGTTCCGGTGGTCTGGATTGGCGGGAATCATGACTGCTGGGGCGGAGACGCACTCAGGCAGGAGACGGGGGCACACTACACCCTGGAGCCTTGGCAGGGTGCGATCGGACCGTGGCAGGCCTTTCTGGCCCACGGCGACGGGCTGCGTGAGAAGGAAGACGCACCGTATCGGCGCCTGCGCACGGTTCTGCGTCATCCGTGGTCGATTGCAGCGTATTCGATGCTGCATCCGAATCTCGCCACGCGTATTGCCATGGCGAGTTCAAAGACCAGTCGTAAAGGGCGTGCCCGGGACGGCGGCGCCGGGCTTCGCTCGGTGGGTGGAGCCCAACTGGCGGCGCTGAATGGCCCCTCGCTCGTCATCCACGGGCATTCGCATGTGCCGACTCTCGAACGTGTCGGTCGCGGTGTATACGCCAATGCCGGTGCCTGGTATCTCGATCGGCAGTTTCTGCGTATTGAGGACGAGCAGATCTCCCGACTGGAGTGGCAGGCCTCAGGTGAACACGTGGTGCTCGACGTGATCGAGCGGCCAGTCGAGAAATGATTCGGCCATGCGCCGGAAATGCTCCGGCGCATCTGATGCTACGACTCGGATAGGCATTGCCTGCACGCCAGCCGCAGGTTCTGGCAATGATGTCGCCAGCAAGTTGAAACGCTCAAGCAACTCAGCCAGCACTCGTGCTGTTTCCGCTGCACTATCGATCAGTGTGACCTGCGGACCCATCTCGGCCGCGATCACTTGTCGCAGGAGCGGATAGTGGGTGCAACCAAGAACGACGGTGTCCACACCAATCGACTGCAGCGGCCTCAAATAGTCGCTCGCGATGAGTTGCGTGGCCGCATGGGTAATCATGCCTTCTTCGATCAGCGGCACAAAGAGCGGACACGCCACTCCGTGTACAACCGCCGTGGGAGCGAGCGCCATGATGGCGCGTGCATAGGCGCCACTGGCAATAGTTCCTGAGGTGCCGATCACGCCGATCGAGCCTGTACGCGTTACCCGCACAGCGGCCGTGGCCCCCGGCGACACCACACCCAGAACCGGCACTGGCATTGCGTCACTGAGTACGTCGAGCGCATGCGCCGTGGCTGTGTTGCAGGCCACAACGATGGCCTTCACACCTTGTTCAACCAACCAGCTGCCGATCTGCAGCGCATAGCGACGCACGGTTTCGGGGCTCTTGGGCCCATAGGGCACGCGCGCGGTATCACCTACGTAGAGCAACCGTTCATGCGGCAATCGTGCATGAATCGCGCGAGCTACTGTGAGCCCACCCAAGCCGGAATCAAACACCCCAATCGGGGCAGAACGCGGGTCCGACATACTTGTCGCGATGGAAGCGTGTGTATCAGACCGGTGTGCGGCCTCAGAACTTCATGGACGCCACAAACCAGGGTCCGCGTGGACCCGGCGCAGCCGTCAATTGCACCGGCATGTCAAACAACTGCGCGGCAACGAAGGCATCGGCGCCAGAGAACAGGTGATTGAACGCGAGCACCGCGAGCCAGTCTTCCACATGCAGCCGACGTGTGCGAATGAGGCCGCTGGTGTACCGGGTTCCAATGGGATTCGCGCCGCGCACTGAGTCCCCTGCGGGCGTATAGGTGCCCGGCAAGGAATCCGACAAGTACGTGCGCGCTTCGCGCAAATCCATATTCACACGACGCAGCATGACCAGTGCGGTGAGTTCGACACTGGCAAACAATGCGCCTGAAGAGCCGCGATCGAGCCGCGATTGACCGAATCCCGGCAACATGAGCGAGTACAGGAACGCGCGCCTCGGAGAAAGCGGCGCTTTACCAACCTGGGCCGCGGCAGAGGTGTTTCGCTGGGTCGCCTGAGGTCCCGCAGGTTGTGCCACGGTCGCGGGCGGAGTGGCAGCGCGGGTGGTGTCTGTCGTTCGCCCCTGCCCCTGCAGTGTCTGCGGTAGCGCAAGCGGCAGCGTCGCTGCGACGATAGCCGCAACGATACGAATCATCCGCAGCGCAGCACGCATGTTCACGGCGTGGGAAGCGCCGCGATGAGTTCGATCTCCACGCTCACATTGCGTGGCAGACCCGCGACGGCCACCGTGGACCGCGCCGGACGTGCGTCACCAAACACGCGCGCATACACGGCATTCACGGCTGCGAAATCATCCATCGTGCGAAGAAACACGGTGGCCTTCACGACATCGCTGAACGACGCGCCCGCCGCTGTCAGCACGGCAGCGAGATTTTCCAGCACCTGCTCCGCCTGCGCCGTCACATCACCCGGCACGACTTCCATCGTATCCGGATGCAGTGGGATCTGTCCGGCGGTGAACAGAAATCCGTTGGCTTTGACAGCCTGCGCATACGGGCCGATGGCCTTGGGTGCGTGATCGGTATGCAGTGTTTCGATGGTCATGTGTCAGAGCTCAGGGAAGATGCCACAGTTATGCTGGCAAACCGAAGAATGCACGAGTGTTGTGAAGGGTCAATGCCGCAAGCGATTCGACGTCCGTTTCCCGGGCCAACGCCAGACGCGCGATCGTGCGTGGTACCCACGACGATTCATTGCGTTTCCCTCTGTTCGGGACCGGGGCCAGATACGGTGCGTCGGACTCGACCAATAGCCGATCGTCGGGCACGCATCGCAGGAGTTCCTCGTCGACCCAATTTCTGAACGTGATGATCCCACTGAACGAGACGTACCAACCCACTGCCAGTGCCTGTTCTGCGAGATCGCGGGTCCCGGTATAGCAGTGCAGCACGCCGCGCACTCCAGCCGACGCGGCATCCTTCAGCATCGCAGACGTATCGGCCTCTGCCTCACGCGTATGCAGCACCACCGGGCGATTCAACTCTGCCGCCAACGCCACTTGTGCATTGAGCGCATGTCGCTGGATTTCGCGCGGCGCGTGATCGTAGTGGTAATCCAGACCACATTCGCCAACGGCTACCGCTCCAGCGGCTGACGCCAGACGAATCACCCCGGGGTGTTTTTCATCGTCCCAGGTTGCGGCATCATGCGGGTGCACACCGCAGGTGAACCAAACCAGACCTGGGTACCGCAGGCTCAGCTTCTCAGCGCGAGCCGCGGCCTCCGGCGACTCCCCAATACAGACGAGGGCCCGCGCACCTGCCGCGCGGGCCCGTTCAATCACCAGGTCGACATCGTTTTCGAACGCCGAGCTGGCCAGGTGCACATGACTGTCGGCAAAGCCGCGCACATGCACCTCGTCCTTGGAACTCACTGCTCCGGCCATCAGTTGGCGGCGAGACGCTCCGACCGTCCACCTGAAGGCGCCGAATCACCGCCCTTCTTCATCGCGAGCGCCGACTTGTCATCAGCTTCACGCGGGTAACGCGATTCAATCCAGAGCAGCAGCGGACCTGCAACATAGATCGACGAGAACGTGGCGACGAACACACCGAACGCCATAACCCACGCGAACGGACGAATCACTTCGCCGGCAATGACGAGCAGTGCCAGCGTGGCCAACAACGTGGTGGCGTGCGTCATCACCGAGCGCGGCAGCGTTTCGTTGATGGAACGATCGAGAATCTGGGCCAGCGTCTGTCCCTTGTGCGGCTTGCGGAGATTCTCGCGGACACGATCGAAAATGATGATCGTGTCGTTCGACGAGTAACCAAGCAGCGTGAGGATGGCGGCCACGATCGTGAGCGACACCTCGAGATGGAACAGCTTGATGAAGGCGATCGTGACCAGGATGTCGTGCGACGTCGCGAGCACCGCTGCGAGACCAAAGCGCCAGTCGAAACGAATGGCGAGGTAAGCAAGCGTGAACAACGAGGCGATGAGCATAGCCATGGCGGCACCGGTGCGGAGTTCTGCACCAACCTTCGGGCCAACGGCTTCCGTACGCACGATGGTCACATTCTCGGCGCCGAATTTGGCATCCAGAGCAGCCTCGATCTTCTTGGCTACACCTTCAGCACCGGCGGCTTGCTCCTCCACCTGCTTCTCATCGCGGGCGCGGATGGAGAAGTCGGTGGCAGCACCGTACTGCTGGATTTCAGCACCCGCGATCCCGGCGTCGTCGAGTGTGCTACGAACGTCGCCGACATCAGGAGCCTGCTTGAACTGCACCTGCATGAGCGTACCGCCCGTGAACTCGATGCTGTAGTTCACTCCGCCCGTGACGCCGAACGAGGCCAACCCGGCCACGATGAAGGCAACCGTGAGGATGGCTGCAATGCGCCAGTGCTTGACGAACTCGTACTTGGTGTTGTGAAGAATGCGCAGCATGACGGCCTCAGATGCTCAGCGTCTGGGTTCCGCGCGAGCGGTCGAGCCAGATCAGGAAGAAGGTCTTGGTGACGAAAATGGCCGTGAACAACGAGGCCACGAGGCCGGCAATAAGCGTAACGGCAAAGCCGCGCACCGGACCCGTACCGTACTGGTACAGCACCATACCGGAGAGGATCGTAGCCGCTGCAGTGTCGACGATGGCGCTCAAGGCGTGCTTGAAGCCTTCGTCGATCGCGAGACGGACGGACTTGCCGTGATCCAGTTCTTCGCGGATGCGCTCGAAGATCAGCACGTTGGCGTCAACGGCAATACCGATCGAGAGAATGAAACCGGCGATACCGGGCAGCGTGAGCACGGCATTGAAACCCGCGAGCATGGCGGCCGTGTACACGATGTACATGAGCAACGCGATGACAGCGAGCAGGCCGGCAAACTTGTAGTAGCCAACCATCACGATGAAGATCAAGGCGATGGCGACGGCCAGAGCGGTCACACCGTGCGTGACAGAGTCGGAGCCCATGCTGGCACCGATCTGACGCACTTCAGCGACCTTGAGCGGCACTGGCAGGGCACCGGCACGCAGCACGAGCGCGAGGTCCTGCGCCGCCTGCAGCGTACCACCACCAAGCGTGATCTGACCATTGCGACCAATGGCGCTCTGCAGCGTGGGCGCCGTCACCACGCGCTGATCGAGCACGATGGCCATGTTTTCACGCACATGCTTGCCGGTTTCCACCTTGAAGCGACGTGCACCTTCGTTGTTGAGCGTGAACTGCACAAAATTGCCTTCGACCGGATCACTCGAGGGACGCGCATCCGTGAGCGCCTCACCCGTGATGATCGGACGCGAGTCGAGCACGTACAGCGCACGGAAGCGCTCCGTGCCAGAGCCCAGCGAGTCCACGCCCCAGCGCATCACCTTACCCGGTGGCATGGCAGCCTGAACGGCTGGGAGCTCAAGTGCCTGGCTGATCGCAAGGTACGCGCGCTCCGGCACGATGTACTGGCCGGGGATCTGGCCGGGCTGAATGTTGCTCGAGAAAAGACCACCGGCAGTCGGGGCCGGAGTGGCACCCGCACTGTCCGTCGTGGCACCGGCCGCCTTGGCGGTATCGGTAGCGCTGTCGGTCTTCTGCGTGAGCAGACTGCCAACCGTGGTGGGCTTGGCGGAATCACCTGCCGCCGTTGCCCCAGCACCGATGGCAATGCCCTGCGCCTTGGCAATTTCATCGAAACGCGGCAGCACACGATCAAGCGCCGACGTCTTGTCTGTAATCTGAAATTCGAGGAAGGCCGACTTCTGCACGACATCCTGTGCGCGCTCGGCATCATCGATGCCCGGCAGTTCAACGACGATGCGATCGGCACCAACCTTCTGCACCACCGGTTCGGCGACACCGAATTCGTCGATACGCTGACGCACCACCTTGATGGCGCGATCGAGTGCTTCACTCTTGTTGGCGACAGTCTGCTTGGCTTCGTCGATTTCGAGAGCGAGCGACATGCCGCCCTGCAAATCGAGACCGCGCTTAAGCGGGACACGACGAACCGTGTCATACACGAACACACCGTTGCGCTTCACGCGCTCGACGACAGTGCGCGGGAAGAGGGCCCACGCAGAGGCCGCGAAGAGTCCCAGAATAAGCAGGACGCGGTACTTCAGGTTCGCCATCGATGCCGGTGGCCAGGGGGATTGTCAGCGCGCCGGATGGAGAGGCGCCGGAGAAAAACACGGCGCGAAGTGCGCCAAGCCCCTAAACTTACTGGGGTTACCCCACGGACGGTAGTTCGTCCGCGTGCGGTCGCGCGAGACAGGCTCTCGCGTGCGTCTCATCCCGTGCCAACTGAGCCTTCAGGGCCTCAAGTCCGGGAAATGTCTGAACCCCTCGAAGACGGGCCACAAAGTCGAGGCGGACAGGCGCTCCGTACCAATCGGCCGATACATCAAAGACATGCGTCTCAATGCGGCGCATCTGATCGCCCACCGTGGGGCGAGGTCCCAGGTTGAGCATGCCGCCAAACTGTCCCTCGGGCAGCTGCACCCGGACCGCGTACACACCATCCGGCGGCAACAATTTGCGGTCAGGCACGGACGCCAGGTTCAGCGTCGGAAACCCAATGGTGCGCCCACGCTGATCGCCACGAACCACCACCCCCTGCAGGCTATACGGTCTTCCCAACCCGGCGGCAGCCCGTGCCAGATCACCACCAGCGACAGCGCGGCGGATGGCGGTAGAGCTGATGGCGTGCCCATCGGCGGCATGCACCGGCGGCAACACCGATACCTCGAAACCTCGCGATGTCCCGAGGGCCCTCAGCACATCGATGTCCCCCAGGCGCCCACGACCAAAACCGTGATCGTGTCCTACCAGCAATTCGCGAAGGCCATAACGGCCGATCAGGACATCGTCGACAAATTGTTCGGCTTCCAGCGCGGCAAGCGCGGGTGTGAATGGCAGCACCGCCACATACGACACACCGCTCTGCGCAAACATTTCGAGTTTTTCCGAATGCAGCGTGAGCAACGGAGGCGCAGCCGCTGGATTCACGACCTCGAGCGGATGCGGTTCAAACGTGAGCACGACGCTCGGCAGTCCTCGACGTTCCGCATGCTCGACCAACGTGCGCAACACATCCTGATGCCCGCGGTGCATTCCGTCGAATGTGCCGACCGTAATCACCGCCCCGTCCGTGAGCGGCAATCCTGTGTCGCGATGTGTCGTCAGGTCACTCACGTTCCAGCGCGCTCCAATGGCAGCACGACCCGCGGCTGCCAGCGATCGGTTCCGAGACGTTCGGCAATGGCCATCACCTGCCCTTCATGCAGAAGCACCGCATGCGTCGGAGCGTTCACGCCGTGTTCTGCTGTGGGGATCGCGCGCCCGAACCCGAGCATGGTAAGGCCGGCAGCGTCGAGTTCGACACGTGCAAACGATGAATCGAGAAAGTCGACCGGTGAATGCAGTGACACTACACCTTCAGCAACACTGCCCGGCTCCAGCCGCTCAAACGAAACGGCATTGCCGACATCGGCAGCGCCGCTCCGCACCCGGCGGAGTGCTTCGCAGTGTGCCGCACTCCCAAGCGCACGTCCGAGATCCCTCGCCAGTGCGCGAATGTAGGTACCACCACCACAGGTGATACGCACATCGAGACATTCTGCGTTGGCGCCGAGCCACTCCCATTTGTGCACCATGATGGTGACAGGAGGCAGCGTCACATCGCGACCTTTGCGCGCGAGATCATAGGCGCGCACGCCGTCGACATGTTTGGCCGAATACGATGGGGGCACCTGAGCAATCGTGCCGGTCAAGGTAGACTCGGCCGCAATACGCGCGGGGTGCAACGGCTCGAGCAAACACGCGGCCTCGGGCAGTGTCGCATGACGGATAGCCGTACCGGTTGAATCATCCGTGTCGGTTTCGACTCCGAAACGAATGCGAGCCTCGTACACCTTGGGCTCACCGGCGACATACGGCAGCAGTCGGGTCGCATGGCCAACTGCCACGACCAGCAGTCCCGTGGCAAATGGATCGAGCGTTCCTGCATGCCCGACGCGTCGTGAGCGCGCCGCACGTCGTATGCGCCCCACGACATCATGCGACGTGGGCCCAGCCGGTTTGTCCACGAGGAGCAAGCCGGCGTGCACGTCACCACGCGGTACAGCCGGCGTGGTGGTCAGCGACTTACTCCTCGGATGCCGACTGGCCGTCGGACGACGGGCTGTTCTCAGTCTCGCTTCCGTCGGAGCTCTCCTGCTGCTCACGCTCGGTGCGGATCTGCGCAAGCAGATGCTCGATGCGGGAAGCACGCGCCACGCTTTCGTCCGTCTTGAAGTGAATCTCCGGAGCGGAACGCAGACGCAACGACTTGCCCAATCGGGCGCGGAGGTGGCTGGCCACGCTGGCCAGCCCCTCAACAGTGCTCTTCTTGTCGGCTTCGTCACCCATGAGGCTGACGAAGACATTGGCGTGCCGAAGATCGCGCGTCACGTCCACCGCAGTTACGGTGACGAATGCGCGGATCCGCGGATCCTTGGCGCCTTCCGACAGGAAGGTCGCCACCTCTTCGCGGATCGCTTCGGCGACGCGGTCGGGACGCCGCGGTTCGCCCATACTACTCCCTCCTCAGGACTTGGCGGCCTGGTCGAGGGTACGCGCCACTTCTTCCGTGCGATAGCACTCGAACGTGTCACCGACCTTGAGGTCGTTGAAGTTCTCGATGCCAATACCGCACTCGTACCCTTCCTTGACCTCGTTGACGTCATCCTTGAAGCGACGCAGCGAGGCAATGGCGCCATCGTAAATCTCGATGCTGTCGCGAATGACGCGGATGCGTCCCTTGCGATTGATGATGCCCGAGCGAACGATGCAACCGGCGATGGTACCGACACGTGCGACCTTGAACGTCTCGCGCACTTCGGCTTCGCCGAACACGACTTCGCGCTCTTCCGGACGCAGCATGCCTTCGAGCGCCGACTTCACATCGGCCACCGCTTCGTAGATGATGCGATACAGCTTGATCTCGACGCCTTCGCGTTCGGCCGCGTTGCGCGCGTTGTTGTCCGGACGCACATGGAAGCCTACGATGATGGCGCCGGCCGCCTTGGCGAGCAGAATGTCGCTTTCGGCAATGGCACCCACCGCGCGGTGGATGATCTCCACCTGCACTTCCTCGTTGGACAGCTGCTGCAACGCATCGGCGAGTGCTTCCGCCGGACCGCCCTGGTCGGCCTTGATGACCAGTCGCAGCTGACGCTTCTGACCAGCCGACGCCTGTGACATGAAGTCTTCGAGCGACACCACACCACGCGTGGTGCGACGGCTCTTGGCTTCACGATCAAGACGTTCACGACGCTGCGCGATTTCGCGCGCGGACGTGGCGTCTTCAACCACGAGCAGCTGATCACCAGCCATCGGCACACCGGTCAAACCAAGGATCTGCACCGGGATTGCCGGCCCGGCTTCCTTGACCTGCTTGCCACGCTCGTCGAGCATGGCGCGCACACGACCCGAGTGAATGCCGCAGATGTAGTCGTCGCCGACCTTGAGCGTACCGTTCTGCACGAGGACGGTGGCAACCGGACCTTTACCCTGGTCGAGCTGTGCTTCAACCACCGAGCCGACCGCGCGACGCGACGGATTCGCCTTGAGTTCGAGAATGTCAGCCTGCAGGAGCACCTGATCGAGCAGATCATTCACGCCAGTGCCCTTCTTGGCCGAAATCTCGGAGTGGAGCACCGTACCACCGAAGTCTTCGAGCACGACTTCGTGTTGCAACAGGTCCTGCTTGACCTTCTCGATGTTCGCCGTCGGCAAGTCGACCTTGTTGATGGCGATGATGATCGGCACACCGGCACTCTTGGCGTGCGAGATCGCTTCCACCGTCTGCGGCATGACCTGGTCGTCGGCAGCAATCACGATGACGACGATGTCAGTGACCTGCGCACCACGCGCACGCATGGCGGTAAACGCTTCGTGACCCGGCGTGTCGAGGAACGTGATCGTGCGCTTGCCGGCCACTTCCACGTGATAGGCACCGATGTGCTGCGTGATACCACCGGCTTCACCCGCGACCACGTTGGCCTTGCGGATGTAGTCGAGCAGCGAGGTCTTACCATGGTCGACGTGACCCATGATGGTGACCACCGGCGGACGCGGACGCAGATCTTCTTCGCGATCCTCTTCACCCTGATCGGGTACATCGGCCGCGTAATCGCTTTCCTTCACCGCCTGGAATCCGAATTCGCCCGCGATCAGTTCGATCTGGTCGAAGTCGAGACGCTGATTGATGGTGACCATCAATCCCAGCGACTTGAAGGCAAAGCCAACGATCTGTGTGGCGGAGATGCCGAGGATCTGCGCGAGTTCGGAGACCGTGATGAACTCGTTGACGCGAACGGTCTTCCGCTCGCGCTCGGCCGCTTGCTGACGCTGCTCTTCAGCCTCGGCGCGCATTTCTGCACCAAAGCGACGACCGGCACGGCCGCGCTGCGGCGCGCCACGCAAAGCAGTCATCGTCTTGGAGATGTTCGCGGTCACTGCTTCCTGATCAACCGCTCCACGCTTGTTCTTCTTGCCACGACGCTGCTGGCCCTGGCCACCCTGCGACATACCACCCTGACCGCCGCCGGTTTGACCACCACCGCCCTGGCCACCCTGACCGCCACCACCGTGGCCGCCATGGCCACCGGCATGACCGCCGCCGTGTCCACCACCCTGCTGTCCACCGCCACCGGGACGACGATCGTCACGGCGCTGCCCCTGCTGCATGCCGCCGCCGGGCGCTGCCGAAGCGATTGGACGGGCCGAACCGAAGTTGGGCGAGGCACTGGCCACGGGACGCAAACGCGGAGCGCCAGGCACCACGGGACGCGGACGCGGACGATCGGGCGGGAGATTGAGCGCTGGCGGCGTGTCGCCACCAGAAGCTGCTGCCGCGCCACCATCGGTCTGACCCGAGGCCGCAGCGGGCGCTGCAACTGGAGGTGCAGCAACCGGCGTGGGTGCAGCCAGAGCTGCCGCAGCCGGTGCTGCAGGGGCTGCGACAGGTGCTGTCGGTACTGCTGCGACCGGAGCGCCAGGCGCAGCCGACGCGGTCGGCGCGACAACAGCTTCAACGGGCGCGGCAACGGGTTCTGGCGCCTTGGCGACAGGTGTTTCCGTCGCGGGCTTGACTGGAGCGCTGGTCTTGGCGACCGGCGCGGACTCGACAGCAGCCTCTGGAGCAGCAACGGCCGGTGCAGCAGGCGCCGAGTCAACGGCCTTGGCAACAGGAGCGACTTCGGGCGTTCCGCGGACTTCGGCGTCCTTCGGCGCAGCGGTCTTGGCTGACTCGGAAGACACAGCTTCCGGCACCTCAGCTACTGGAGCCTTGGGAGCGGGTGTCTCGATGACCGGAGCGGGGACGCTCGCCGGTGCAGCCGGAGTCGACGCTTCTACGATGTCGTGCGTCTCGTGCGCGTCACCATCATGCGCATCGGATACTTCAGCTGCGCGGCGACGACGAACAACGGGCGCAGGTGCAGCCGCCTCCGCCTCCACAACGGGAGCCGTTTCAGCGGCAGCACGACGACGACGAGCGGGCGCAGCCGGAGCCGGCTGCGCCTTTTCGGCGCGGACACGCTTCTCGCGTTCCCACCGCGCACGGATACGGGAAACCTGATCGTCGGTCAGCAGCGACATGTGGCTGCGAACCGGCACGTCCATCTGGCGTAGCAGCGCGATCACCTCGTCAGCCGAGATGCCGAACTCACCCGCCATGTCATGCACACGAAGCTTGCTCAACCCGTCCTCCTACCGCGAAACGCGCGTCGCGTCGCCCGCCGGGGGTGCCCCGGCAACGGCGCTGCGGATCCCGCGCGCCAGACCCTGATCAACGATTCCGATCGCCGCCGTCGTCTCTCGACCCACGGCGCCGCCCAACTCGGCCGCACTCGGCCACTCCACCATCTCTACCCGCCGAGCCCGAAGGATCGGCACCACCTTATCGAGCGAGTGTCGCGACACATCCTGCGCCACGATCACCAACTGCAGACTGCCCTTCTGCGCAGCAATCCGAACCTGTTCGGCTCCGATCACCACCAGTCGCCCCCGCGCTCCGAGTCCGAGCAACCCCAACACCTTTCGGCGGGTCGTCTCTTCCAAAACAGGAGCGCCCGGCGCCTCGTCACTCACGCGCCCTGTCCTGCCCCGTCGTCTTCAGTCGTCAACTCGTCGATCATCGCCATGATACGATCCGCTTCTTCCGGCGCGATGCCGGGGAGTCGCAGGAGATCATCACGATCCAGATCCAGAATGTCGTTCAACGTGCGGTAGCCGGCCTCGGCGAGCACCGCGACCGTGGCCGTTTCCAGCCCTTCGATCTCGTTGAGCGGCACATCAGCGTCCGCGTCTTCCTCAGGCAGCGGCGCAAACAGCGGGCCTTCTCCACCCTTCTCAAGCCACTCGCGGCTCGAATAGAGATCGATCTTCCAGCCGGTCAGTTCCGATGCGAGTCGCACGTTCTGTCCGTTGCGGCCGATGGCCAGCGAAAGCTGATCTTCGTCGACAACCGCCTGAATGGTACGCGAAGCCGCATCACTGAACACGCGCGCGACACGCGCCGGCGCCAACGCGAGCTTGGCAAAGCGCTCCGGGTCGGGCGACCACGGCACGATGTCGATACGCTCGCCACCGAGTTCGTTGACCACCGCCTGCACGCGCGCGCCCTTGAGGCCGACGCATGCGCCGACCGGATCGATGGACTCGTCACGCGAGGTCACGGCGATCTTGGTGCGGCTGCCGACTTCACGCGCGGCGGCCTTGATCTCCACGATGTTCTGCTGGATTTCCGGCACTTCGAGCTTGAAGAGCGCCTGCACAAACAACGCATCGGAGCGACTGAGAATCAGGCGCGGCCCCTTGGGCGTGTCTTCGACACGCTTGAGAACCGCACGCACCGGCTCACCCTGGTGATAATGCTCGCGATGATTCTGCTCGCGATACGGAATGATGGCTTCCGCCTCACGGAACTTGTTGAGCATGACCACCAGCTTGCCGCGCTCGATCTGCTGGACTTCGCCTGAAAGCAGATCACCCACGCGACCCGCGAATTCATCGCGAATACGCGTGCGTTCGCCTTCGCGAACCCGCTGAATGATGCGCTGCTTGGCCGCCTGCACCGCTGTACGCCCGAACTCCATGAAGTCGACCTGCGTCTCCATGACGTCGCCGGGCTGGAATTCGGGGTCTTCGTAACGGGCTTCCTCGAGCAGGATTTCCCGTGAGGAGTCCGTGACCTCTTCGACCACCGTCTTCAGCAGCACAATGCGAATGTCGCCCTTGGCATCGTCAATTTCGACTTCTGCCTGGACGTTGGCCCCGTGCTTCTTGGCCAGAGCGGCATGAATGCCGTCCTGGAGAAGCCCGTGCAGCTCCTCTTTCGTGATCTGCTTGAGATTTGCCAGCTCACGTAAGGCTGTGAGGATTTCCGCCGATCCGGCCATCCGTCTCCCCTATCGTTTCCAGTGGAACGCCAAGCGCGCCTGGGTCACGTCACGCAAAGGGACCTGTGTTTCCCGTCCCTTCGTATCACGCACCAGCGCCACCTCAGCGCCGTCCTCACCCTCCAGGGCGAGGATCTCGACTTCCTGCTTGCCACCCGCCAACAGCGTACTCGTAACCGTAGCCCGACGGCCCACAAAACGGCGCCAATCGGCCGCATGTCTGAGCGGCCGATCCGCGCCAGGTGAGGACACCTCGAGCACGTACTGCTCTGCCACCAATGCGTCAGCCTCGAGGCGCGCTTCGAGCGCCCGCGAGGCTACCGCACAATCATCAATCGTTACCGTCTCTCCGTCCCGCCGATCGATGCGAATCTCGAGCACCGGACGCGCCCGCGACCCACCACGGCGGAGCTCCACCAGGTCGAAACCCAGACTGTCAAGTTCTTGTGTGACAATGGGTTCGATTGATGTCGCCACGGCTCACCACCAAACATCCGGAGAACAAAAAAGTGTGGGGGCCATCCCCACACTTCAGCCGCCCGCGCGAGGCGGGCGAGGTTACGAAGAAGTTTTGCTGCTCAGCCTTGCAAGCTAGGGACCACTCTGGGCAAGGTCAAGATGACTCGACTGTTACCAAACCGAGCAAACGCCCGGAATCCCCACCGCGATGACTGAAATATCGTGCGGCATGACAGCGCGTGCAGCCTTCGTCGATCGTGATATTGCGAACGCCCTGTTCACGAGCCTGCTGAAACAGCACCGCACGCACGTCGAGGTACCCCTTCTGTCCGTTCGAAGTGCCGTGAATCGCTTCCAGCACCTCAGGACCGACTTCATAGCACTTGCCACAGATGGATGGGCCCAGGTGCACGCGACATTCGTTCGCGGCAAAACCGAGCTCAGCCAATCTGGCGATCCCAGCGGGCAGAATACCGGCTGCTGTTCCCCGCCATCCGGCATGCAACATCGCAGCCGCCCCGCCTGGGTGAGCGACCAGCACCGGAGTGCAGTCTGCCACCGTCACAGCCAGCGCTGTGCCAGGAACTGTGGTGACGTGTCCATCGACCCCATGGCCGCGCAACCAACCGTCCCAGCCACCACCGTGGGTGGTCAGAGCCGCGGCATGGACCTGATGGGACGTAGCCAGGCGGTTCACACCGAATGTGGCCAGATCGGCCTGGAGTGCATGCCAGCGACTCATGACGATATGCACCGGCTCATCCGATCCGAGACCGAACGAGCCATTGGCGCGGGTCGTCGTCCAACCGCGAATGCCCGGAGGTAAATCCAGTACGGCTTCGGCCAGAGACAAGACTGGCAATGGTCCGGTGGAAACGTCGTTCGACCCGTTCACGGCCGTTTAGCGAGCGCTGAGTTCAACACGCTTGATACGGGCGCCCAACGCACCGAGGCGTGACTCGATACGCTCGTAGCCGCGCTCGATCTGCTGCGCGTTGTTGATGGTGCTGGTGCCATCAGCACAGAGCGCCGCGAGCAGCATGGCCATGCCGGCACGAATGTCGGGCGATTCCACCGTGCTGCCTCGCAGTCTCGTGGGGCCAGACACAATAGCCCGATGCGGATCACAGAGCACGATACGTGCACCCATGTTGACCAGCTTGTCGGTGAAATAGAGGCGCGACTCGAACATCTTCTCGTGGAAGAGAATCATGCCGTTGCACTGTGTGGCGGCAACGATGGCAATCGACATCGTGTCCGCCGGGAACGCAGGCCACGGCTGATCTTCGAGCTTGGGCACATGGCCGCCGAGATCGCTCTGAATATCGCGGGACTGCTCCTCGGGCACGATGAGATCGTCACCTTCCACGCGGCAGTGAATACCCAGTCGCTCGAAGCCCATGAGCGTGCTGCGCAGATGCTCTACGCCCGCACGCTCAATACGCAGTGTGGAGCGAGTGACCGCGGCGAGGCCGATGAACGATCCGACTTCGATATGATCGGGGCCGATTTCGTGCGTCGCACCACCAAGCGGTAAACCGCCCTCGATGGTGTACACGTTGGAACCAATGCCTTCGATGCGTGCGCCAAGCGCCACGAGGAAATTGGCGAGATCCTGCACGTGGGGCTCACTGGCGGCGTTCCGCAGAACCGTGCGTCCCTTGGCCGCAACAGCCGCGACCAATGCATTCTCGGTGGCCGTGACACTGGGCTCATCGAGGAACACATCGGCACCGACGAGGCCCTTGGTGTCGAAACGGAAGCGCTCCCCCAACTCATAGGTCGCGCCCAGTGCCTGCAGCACATGGAAGTGCGTGTCGAGTCGACGCCGTCCGATCACATCACCACCTGGAGGTGACAGTGTGACGGTGCCACAGCGGGCCAGCAGCGGGGCGGCCAAAAGAATGGATGCGCGGATACGGGCGCACATCGTCGGATCGAGATCCGCTGCACGGACGTCGCGCGCATGAATGCGCAACGCGTTATCGCCGTTCCATTCGCACTCCGCGCCAGTGGTGCGCACCAGCTCCACCAGCGTCTCGATGTCCCGAATGCGTGGAACATTGAGCAACTGCACGGGGTGTTCCGTCAACAGTGCGGCTGCCACGATGGGCAGCGCGGCATTCTTGTTGCCGGCCGGACGGATGCTGCCTCCGAGGCGTTGGCCCCCTTCAACGACAAACTGAACAGCGGACATTGCGTGATGGCGTAGACACGTGGAGTGATTTCCCGGGATTCGCGAAGCATACACGCCCGCCGCCATGGACACGAGCCTGACCGGTCCTTAGATCACGAGGTATGTACCTTGTCCATGCACTGATGCGGGATCTGCCCCTGCCGCTGTTGCAGGCACTCAGCCTCCCGGACACGATCGTTGCACGCACGATTCCTGATCGTGGCGTGCTCGAGTGGACCACTGGCCTGCTCCAGATTCTGGTGCTGCTGTTGGCCGTCGGCGCGCTGGTCACGTTCATCCTGCTGCTCAAAGCCATGCGGGAAGGCGTGAATTCGCTGAACACCACGCTGAGCAAGCTGTCCACTGAAACACAGCCTCTGCTGGCTAGCGCCACGGCAATGGTTGGCGATGCGCGTGAGATGGTCACGATGGTTCGCCGTGATGTGGAACAGGTCACCGATGCGGCTGCCGCCATCAGCGATGAGTTGCTTTACGCTGCTGAATCGGCGGCGAAACGCGTGGATGATGTCAACGCGGTTCTCGATGTGCTGCAGGATCAGCTCGAAGACAGCGCCATCTCCGCCGTGTCTGCATTGCGCGGTGCGCAGGCTGGCGCTCAGGCCTTTGCGGCAGAGCTCACCGGCAAACGTAGGCGGCGATCCGTTACGCGTTCACCGCGTACGGACGCGGTCGACTGAGTTCACGCACGCATTTGCGTTCGGAGCGAATCATGCCGTGGTGGACATGCCTGCTGTTGGCGTGTGGTGCACTCGTGCTGCTTCCGACGGACGCCTGGGCGTGGACTCCAGGGACCCATGTGTTCCTTGGTGATGCCATTCTTTCCAATCTGTCGTTGTTGCCTGGGCCTATCGCAGAACTCTTGCGCGCCTTCCCCGCGGATTTTCTGTACGGCTCGATCGCGGCGGACACCAGTATCGCCAAGAAGTACGCAGAGGTCGGTCGGCACTGCCATTCGTGGCACGTAGGTCTCGAGATTCACGACGAGGCCGAGCCGCCGCCACTCAAAGCGTTTGCCCTGGGCTACCTCTCGCACCTCGCTGCTGATGTGGTAGCGCACAACTTCTTTGTACCGCGACAACTCGCAGTCACATCGAGCACGACAGCGCTGGGGCACAGTTACTGGGAAAGTCGCATTGATACACACATCGGCGACCCTTGGCCTCGTCGCGCCCGTGAGCTGTTGTTTCTCGATCATTCGCGTGCCGATCAGCACCTCGATCGCATTCTGAGTCCAACATTGTTCGGTACGCCCACCAATCGCCGAATCTTTCGCGGTATGGTGTATGTCACCGACACCGACTCGTGGCAGCGAATTTTTCAGCTGGTGTCGGAGAACAGCCGCTGGGACCTGAGCGACGCGGACGTCGGTCGCTATCTCTCCCGGTCATTCGACTACATCGTGGATTTCCTGTGCCAATGGGATCGCAGCGAACCATTCCGCTTCGATCCCTCAGGGGACAAGCCACTCCGCGAAGCGAAACAGGTGCGTCGTCTCGCGAGACGTCAGGGCGGCGACATGCGAGCCGCCCTCGAAGCGGATCGCATGTTTGGCATGCCGACAACCCCGTTACATCATGCGGCAGATCTTCTGCAGCCGCTGTTCAACCCGCGCGAGCGCCAAGCAGCTGGTTGACCTTCTTGGGGTCAGCCGATCCCTTGGACTTCTTCATCACGAGACCCACCAGCACCCCCTGCAGCTTTCGCTCGCCGGCAAGGAAACGCGCGGCCTCCTGCGGATTTTCGCTCAACACCTCGTCGATCCAGGCAACCAGCGCGCTGTCATCGCGAACCTGCAGCACTCCTTCACGCTCAGCCAGCGCACGAGGATCGGCGTCTTCGCGTTCGAGCAGACTGAATAGCTGACGGGCGGCCGTGTTGGAGACATCGCCAGCCGCTTCGAGTCGAATGAGCGCTCCAAGGCGCTCAACGGAGACGGGATGATCGGCCAGCGCGGTGCCCGCCGCATTCACCGACGCCAGTACGGTGCCCAGCATCCAGTTGGATGCGCGCTTGGCATCGGCCGATGCCGCAGCCACGGCTTCGAATCGATCGGCCAGCGTACGTGTGGCCAACAACTGCTCGATTTCGGAGTCCGCGAGACCGAACTGACTGGCGAATCGCTGGCGGCGTGCCTCCGGCAATTCCGGCAACAGGTCCAGCTGCCGACTTCGCGCCGAAGCCTGGACAACAAGCGGCGGCAAGTCCGGATCGGGAAAATACCGATAGTCGTGACTGCCTTCCTTGCTGCGGGCTGGGCGGACCTGATTGCGCTTGTCATCGTACAGCATGGTCTGCTGCTCGATAACACCACCGGAAGACAGCACTTCACACTGGCGGGCGAACTCGATCTCCACCGCGCGATCGATCGCCGAGAACGAATTGAGGTTCTTGATCTCGGTCTTTGTGCCGAGCGCGGATTCACCCTGACGACGCACGGAAATGTTCACGTCAACACGAAGAGAGCCTTCTTCCATGTTGGCGTCTGAGACTTCCACGTACTCGAGTATCTGCTTGAGACGTCGCGCGTAGGTCGACGCTTCAGCGGCACTTCGCATATCAGGTTCTGATACGATTTCGACCAGCGGTGTACCGGCGCGATTGAGGTCGATGGCGGAATAGTCGGCAAACCGATCATGGACCGACTTGCCGGCGTCTTCTTCCATGTGCACACGATGCACACGGATGGCGTGAGCACTGCCATCGGCTCTTGCACCAATCACGATCTGTCCCGCGGTCGCCAATGGTCGATCGAACTGCGAGATCTGATATCCCTTGGGCAGGTCGGGATAGAAGTAGTTCTTGCGCGCAAACACCGAGACTTCATGCACCGTGCAGCCAAGCGCCAGCGACGCGCGGGTCGCCAGTGCGACAGCCTCGCCATTCAGTACCGGCAATGCGCCAGGCAAGCCGAGACACACCGGACAGGTATTGGTGTTTGGCGCTTCGCCAAATGAAGTCGCGCATCCGCAGAAGATTTTGCTGCGCGTGCGCAATTGGCAGTGCACTTCGAGACCGATGACAAGCTCCCAACCATCAGTCACTGTTGAACGATTGGTCGTTGTCATCGGTGTGCCTCCACGCCGAGCGCATGCTCGAGTGCTGCTGCTGCTTTGAGCATGGTGGCTTCAGCGAAATGCGGCGCCATGAACTGCCCGCCTACGGGAAGACCACCAACGCGTCCAATGGGCAGCGACATGGCAGGCACACCAGCGAGATTGGCCGTCACCGTGAATATGTCGCTGAGGTACATCTCGTATGGATCCGACACTTCGCCCAAGCGAAACGCGGTTGTAGGTGCCGTCGGCGTGAACAGCAGATGCACACCGCTGGCAAACACCCCGGCGAACTCGCGGGTGATGAGCGAACGGACCGCCTGTGCGCGCTTGTAGTACGCGTCGTAGTAGCCAGCGCTCAGCACATAAGTGCCGAGCAGAATACGGCGCGTGACCTCCGCGCCAAATCCATGCGACCGCGTGCCCTCGTACATCGGTCCCAGATCAGCGGCTTTGGCCCGCATGCCGAATCGCACACCATCGTAGCGCGCCAGATTGCTGGAGGCTTCCGCCGGCGCGATGATGTAGTACACAGGAATTGCGAGGTCCGTACTGGGAAGCGACACATCACGCACTTCCGCTCCCAGCGCCGTCAGCTGCTCCAGTGCCCGAGCACATTGCGCGGCGATGGCGGGGTCCAGTGAATCCGGGAAGTACTCGCGTGGTCGACCGATCACCAGTCCACTGAGCGGACGGGCAGCCGTTCCGCCAATGAGCGGCGAAGGAACCAGTAGAGTCACTGGCTGGTTCGCGCTCGTCGAATCGAGTGGATCGTGTCCGGCAATGACTTCGAGCCCCAGTGCGGCTTCGGCAACACTCGCACCAAACACACCAACGTTGTCGAGCGACGAGGCATACGCCACAAGGCCATATCGACTCACACGTCCATACGTCGGCTTGATGCCCACAATGCCGCAGAAGGCGGCTGGCTGACGCACGGAACCGCCAGTCTCGGAACCAAGTGCAATGCGCACGACACCGGAGGCAACGGCGGCGGCGGAACCACCCGAGCTTCCACCAGGAACGCGTTCACGATCGATCGGATTGCGTACCGGTCCATAGGCGCTGTTTTCATTGGACGAACCCATCGCGAATTCGTCCATGTTGGTCTTGCCGATGATCACGGCACCCGCCTCGCGCAGCTTGCGGACAGCTGTTGCCTCGAATGGACTGACGTAACCCTCGAGAATCCGCGAGCCACAGGTAGTCGGCATGCCGAGCGTGGCCAGATTGTCCTTGATAGCCACAGGTACACCGGACAGCACTCCTTCGCCGGCAGACTGTGCTTCGCGATCTGTCGCGAGGAATGCGTTCAGCCCTTCCACGCCTGCCTGCACCGCATCGAAGCGACTCCACGCCGCGGCAACATCGTGCGACTTGAGCTCAGACGGTAATGCGTCGTGGTTCACGCATCCTCCGATACACTGGCGCCGAGCGCACCATGCGTGGAAAGACGCGGCACGAGAAAGAACCCATCACGCATCGCAGGGGCGAACGATTCGCGCGGACGCTGCAACGCGTCGGCCGGATTGGCATCGTCGCGAAGCGGTGCAGCTTGCTCGCCCGTGGTGTCCAGCGCAGCCGAAATATCGACCTGCTGCAAGACGTCCATGTGTGCGAGAATGCCGTTCAACTCGTCGACCAGCGACGGAATGCGGGCGTCATCGAGTCCAAGTCGTGCCAACCGCGCCACATGACGAACGTCCACCGGAGTCACCGACATCAATCCCACCCACGTTCGAGTTTGGCCTGCGCGAGTACGAGCGTCTTGCGCCCGATCTCTTCGTCGTCAAAGTCAATACGCACTTTGGTATCCCGACCGCTGCCCGTAAGCTCGGCGATCGTGCCGCTGCCGAACTTCGCATGCTTGATACGCTCACCGGGACGGAACGATGGCGTATCTTGCGATTCGTCCTCAGGCGACGGCATGGTTTCGCGGCGATTGGGTGTGCTGAACTTGCCTACGGACGCCTTGCCGAACGGAATATCACCGCTGCCACTCGAACGTCCGGTTCCGCCGGAGCGAGAGCTGCCATAACCCGACGAACCGTAGCCCGATCCGCCGCTGTTTCGGCCTCCACCTGAGTATCCGCTGCCGGAATAGCTGCTGCGTCCCCAGCTGTCGTCCGAATCTCGGCGGCTGCCGTACCCACCGAATGAGCTGACACCAGCACGACCTTCGGCCCGCGCTCGCGCCGTCTTGCCACGCTCGGCCAGTGAGGGCGTGATGGTCTTGAGGAACCGGGACGGCGCGGAGAACATGAGTTCTCCGTTTCGACGGCGCTGTTCGGCACAGGTGAGGTACAGCTTCTCCTCAGCGCGTGTGATGCCGACGTAAAACAATCGACGCTCTTCTTCGAGCTGCGATGGATCCTCGGCTGCACGTGCCAACGGAAACAAGCCGTCTTCCAGGCCGCACACAAACACCAACGGAAACTCGAGCCCCTTGGCATTGTGCATGGTCATGCACACCACGGCGTCCGCATTCGGATCGAGCTTGTCGATGCCGGCCACCAGCGTGGACGACTGCAGGAAATGTTCGAGTGGTGTGAGACCGACTTCGCCACCTTCATCCGCAACGACTTCCGCAGCGCCGGCTATCATTTCGCGCACGTTTTCGATGCGCTCAATTCCTTCCGGGCCTTCGGCGCGCAAATGCTCCGTGTAGCGAATGGCCTGCACGAGATCGCGGAGCAATTCATCCACTGCGGCTTCAACCGCAGATGTGCGCAGCCGCTGCACCAGTGTGTTGAATTCTTCGAGCGCCGTACGAGCGGTGGGTCTCAATGTGGCCAGCACATCGATACGCGCCGCTACTTCCAACAAGGGGCGGCCTTCGACAGCTGCACGCTCGGTGAGCAATGCGATCGTTGCTTCGCCAAGTCCGCGCTTGGGGACATTCACCGCGCGCCGAAATGCCTCGTCGTCTGCGGGGTTGGCCACCAGCTTGAGATACGCCATGAGATCACGAATCTCTCGGCGATCATAGAATCGCACGGCCCCAACGAGTCGATACGGGATACTGCGGCGACGGAAAGAGTCTTCGATCGCACGGGACTGCGCATTGGTGCGATAGAGCACGGCGCAGTCACGTCGCGCGAGATTCGACTTGGCGAGACGCGTCTGGATGGTGTCAGCGATGAAATCCGCCTCGTCACGCTCATCGAGCGTTTCAATCAGCGTGACCGGCTCACCCGCCGGACGTGTTGCCCGCAGCGTCTTACCACGCCGTTCGGTGTTTTCGGCGATGACGGCATTGGCGA
Organism: Gemmatimonadaceae bacterium; assembly: GCA_016742275.1. GTDB lineage: Bacteria > Gemmatimonadota > Gemmatimonadetes > Gemmatimonadales > Gemmatimonadaceae > Gemmatimonas. Next base: position 9,485 of record JACVCD010000029.1, on the reverse strand, counting down.
GCGCGAGCACGTTGGGGGTACTGCGGTAGTTCTCTTCGAGACGCACGACACGCGCACCCGGAAAATCGCGCTCGAAATCGAGGATGTTCCGGATGTCCGCGCCGCGCCACCCGTAGATGGACTGATCGTCGTCACCGACCACCATCACGTTGCGATGCGCGCCGCCAATGAGCTGGACAAAGCGATACTGCGCGGCGTTGGTGTCCTGATACTCGTCCACCAGCACGTAGCGAAAACGCTGCTGATAGTGGGTGCGCAGCCGCTCATCGGTCTCGAGCGCACGCACGGGTAACACGAGCAGATCATCGAATGTGACCGCGTTCGACTGCTGCAGCACGCTCTCAAGATCGGTGTACACACCCGCGACCGCCGTCGTGAATGTGTCACGTGCAGTACGCGCATACTCACTCGGCGATACGAGCGCATTCTTGGCACTCGAGATCGCACTGATGATGGCCTTGGGTGCGAATTGCGTCGGACTCAGGCGCCGCTTCTCCATCACGCGCTTGACGGCGCCCAACGTGTCGTCTTCGTCGTAGATGGTGAAATTCTGTTCGCGACCCACGAGCGGTGCCACGCCGCGCAGCATGCGGGCACCCAACGCGTGGAAGGTGCCCGACCACATGCCCTTGGGCTCATGTCCAAGCAGCTTGGCGATGCGTTCGCGCATTTCGCCTGCTGCTTTGTTCGTGAAGGTGACCGAGAGGATCTCTTGCGGCGCGACGTTTCGCACGCCAATCAAGCGCGCAATGCGTGTGGTCAGCACACGCGTCTTCCCGGACCCAGCGCCGGCCAGGACAAGGGCCGGTCCTTCGTCATGAAAGACCGCTTCCCTCTGCCCGGGATTCAGTCCCCGGGTGATCTGCTCCAGATCGAGTTTCGGTGCAGCCGGAGGCACCACATCAAACAGGCTTCCTGTCCATCCCGTCGTGTTCATCCACGCAAGATAATGTCGAAGGCGGCGCCGCGGTCGGTGTCTGCCAACACCAATTGTCCGCCGTGATTCTCCTCGACAATGCGGCGCGCGAGCGAGAGGCCAATGCCCCAGCCGCGATCCTTCGTGGTGAAACCCGCATCGAAGATCCGTGACCGCAGGTGCTTGGGAACGCCGGGGCCGTTGTCTTGAACCCGAACGCGTGCCCCCTCGGGTTCCGCGTGCGCAGACACGACGATTTCGCCGCTCTGACCACCGAGCGCATCCATGGCGTTCTTGATGAGCACCTCGAGCACCCATTCGAGCAACACGCCATCACCGTGTGCGGTGACCGGTCCGTCGGGGTGAGAGCTCCGCACCTGCACCGTGCGCGCGAGCGTAGGCGCCCGCAGCGCGAAGTATTCGACCAATCGATCGACCAGTGCCGAGCAATCGACCGGGTCCCGTCGCGGAGGGCGTCCAATGCGCTCAAAGCGATGCGAGACGCGTTCGAGCCGTTGCAAATCCTGCTGCATGGCCGACACCGCACGCGTAGCTGTATTGCCGCTTACCGAATCCTCCAGCAATTCGAGCCAGCCTGCCATTGCAGAAAGCGGGGTACCCAGTTGGTGTGCCGCTTCACGCGCCATACCCGCCCACACCTTTTCGCGTTCAGCCCGCCCACGTTCCACGAGGGCATATACACCGAACCCTACCAGCAGCACGATGCCAAAGGCCTGAAGCAGTGGAATGGTGCGCAGTCCGGCCACGACGGCACTGTCGCCGATGTGTACCGCACCGATCGACGGTTCGACAATGGGCGGGTTTCGGCGATCGAGCTCGCGTACAAAGGCCCGCAATCGCGCACTGTCCTGCTCGATGTCCTTGGGCACGTTGGCGGTTGCCGCCACACGCCCATTGCGATCCGTGACAACGAGCGGCAAACCGGACTTGGTGATTTGTCCGGACAGGTCAAACAGAGCGACCGTCGGATCCGCCGTGAGACTGGTATCCTGCAGGGCCTCGTAGATGCGGGCATACATACCTGCCTGTACGGCCGCTTCATTCCGCAGCTGTTTCACCACCTGCCGCGTGTACACCACGTACCACCCCAGCAGGCCCAATACGCCAATCACAATGGCCACCACGGGCCATCGGCGACGTCGCATGGTGGTCACGTGGTGATCACGTATGGGGCGTGCTAGAGTGTCGCGCGTCCGTAGTACGGCTGCAGAGCCGCAGGAATGCGCACCGTGCCGTCCGCCTGCTGATGATGCTCCATGATGCTGGCAATGATACGCGAGAACGCCAGCGCCGAGCCATTCAGCGTATGCACAAACCGTGGCTTCTCACCCGGTGCCGGGCGATAGCGGATGTTGGCACGACGAGCCTGGAAGTCGGTGAACACGCTGCAGCTCGAAACTTCGAGCCACTTACCAACTGCCGGTGCATAGACCTCAAGGTCGTAGGTCATCGCACTCGAGAATCCCGTGTCGCCTGCGGCCAACAACAATCGGCGATACGGCAATTCCAGACGTTCGAGAACAGTTTCTGCCTCGCGCGTCAGACGCTCCAGTTCATCACGCGATGTTTCAGGCGTGGCATACCGCACGAGTTCCACCTTGTCGAACTGATGCACGCGCAGCAAACCGCGTGTGTCTTTGCCCGCCGATCCCGCTTCCCGACGGAAGCACGGACTATACGCGCACAGACCACGCGGCAGATCGCTCAATTCAAGAATCTCATCACGATAGAGATTCGTGACCGGTACTTCGGCAGTGGGAATGAGAAACATCCCCTCCTCATTGAGCGCGTACATGTCGTCTTCGAACTTCGGCAGCTGGCCAGTGCCAGTCATGGTGGTACGATTGACCACCACCGGCACCCAGCACTCCTCGTAGCCATGCTCGGTCGTGTGCAAATCGAGCATCATGTTCATGAGCGCGCGCACCAACTTGGCGCCGGCGCCACGATACACAATGAATCCCGAGCCACTGACCTTGGCTCCACGCGCCAAATCGAGGATGCCGAGTTCAGCGCCCTTATCCCAATGCGCCGTCAACGACTCGCCATCTGTGCGCGGCGTTCCCCAGCTCGACACAATGCGATTGTTGCTCTCATCACCCTCGGGCACTTCGGGCAACGTGATGTTCGGCAGCTCGTACAGCATGCGCTGCACTGCTGCTTCCGCCTCCTGACGACGCGCTTCGAGCCCGGCAATGGTTTCACCAATGGCACGGCCTTCGGCGATCAGTTCTGCGGCGTCGTCACCAGCCTTGCGGCGCTGCGCGACTTCCTGCGTGACCTTGTTGCGTCGCGCCTGCTGTGCCTCGAGTTCCGTAATGGCCGTGCGGCGCTCGCGCTCGAGCGTCTCCGCCCGATCCAGGACGGGAGCGAGTTCTTCAAGCTTGCCGCGACGGCGCATGCCCTCGCGCAGATGGTCCAGTTGATCGCGCAGCAGTCGGATATCGTGCATAACAGACGTTCAGTTCTTGGGTAATCCGACTGTCAGCGCGCGATAACCGCAGTTGCGGTTGGTCAGCGCGCGTACGACAAGGCGTCGCTCGGTGAGGATGATGCTGTCGACCACCAGTTTTGCGTAGAGTGCGTCACCGAGAATGCATCCGCTGCCCTGCACCTGCGCAATCACCGCTTGACCAGCGCCTACAACGAGCGCGGTGTCAATGGTGAAGCCCGTAGTCGGCGCGCGTTCCACTGCGGTGAAGCTCGCGTCCGTGGTACGAAACCCAACGGCTGGCGCGCCTGCGGGAGGCAGTGGCACGATCGCACGGACGGGAATAAGCGAGACACGGTTGTCGGCCGTGATGTCGAAGGCCATATCAAAATTGACCGCGCCGTTCGACAAAACCTGCGGACGCTCCAGCGATTCCGTCGTGAAACGGTATGACGCGGGCAGCGCGGCCGATGTGCCGCTCACGGCGTACACGCTGAATGAACGCACCGCGTTCTCGGTGGTCGCCGGCGACAACAAACTGTTGTCGTTACCACAGGCGCTCAAACCGCTCACCGTGATGGCCAGGGCCAGAAATGACAGGGCGCGCCGAGCGAGGCGGGGCGCGCCGAAAACGAAGCTGGACAACATGATCCCCATGGGAATTCTCAAGAGTGAACCGCGCGGTTCAACGCAGTGGACGATACCCCTCAACTCGTGGCAGGGCAAGCGCTTCGGCTCTCTCACCGGTCGCTTGACTTCACTCGGCAGTCGGCGCAGCGTTCCGCCATGCCCACCATACGCGATCTTGTCACCACGCTCCGCCGCCGCGAAGGCGTGGACGCCGCCATCGTGCTCGGCCGTGATGGCCTACTGATCGATGGCGCCAGCTCGTCCCCGCACGACCCGGAGGGACTGGCTGCCCATGTGCCGCCCCTGGCCCTGGCGGCAGTTGAGTTGGGACTGGCCAGCCAGCGAGGCGAAATGGGGCTCATGGTGCTCGAGTATCAGCGTGGTTCGGTGGTGGTAGCGGCCCTGTCGACGGAAGCCTACCTGCTCGTATTGCTGGAGCCAGCAGCCAATCTGGCAAATCTGCTGTACGAGCTTCGCCGTCACCGGACGCAGATTTCGGCGCTCGTGTGAGCGCGCCGGACCGGACGCTACCCACCATCCTCGTCGTCGAGGATGAACCGCACATTGGCCGCATCATTCGAACCCGACTGGAACAGGATGGTTTCCCAGTCGAGGTGGCGGAGACTGGCGCCGCCGCGCTTGAACGGCTCGAAGCGATGCCTCAACCGGCGTTGATCGTCCTCGACTTGATGCTGCCCCTTGTGTCGGGGGTTGAGGTGTTGCGGGCCGTGCGCCGTGAACCACGATGGCAGTCCCTGCCGTGCATCATTCTCACCGCCGCCGGCCAGGACGAACAGCTTCGGGAAGTGGAAGCCCTCGGTGTGTCCGAGATCATGACCAAGCCGTTCAGTCCGCGCCGTCTGCTGGCCCGGGTGCGTGCGTGCCTCGATGAGGCGACTCGTAGCACCATGGGTTCAAGTTTCCCTTCCTGATTGTCCGAATATGATCCGTTGGAACGTGGTGCTCGCGGGCGGAGTCGGTTCCCGATTCTGGCCGCTGTCAACGCCGGAACAGCCGAAGCAGTTGCTGCCACTGGTCAGCAACCAAGCCATGCTGCTCGATACCCTTGATCGCCTGCGGTCGTCGGCCTCGTCTGCACATACGCTGGTGCTGACCAACGCGTCGCTGCGTGCGAGTGTTCTGGCGCTCGACCCCACGTTGCCCCCAGAGAATGTCATTGCCGAACCGCGACCGGCTGGCACCTGTGCTGCGCTGGCCTGGGCCGCGCGTATCATCGCTGCACGTAGCGGACCGGAAGCGGTGATGGTGTGCACGCACGCGGATTGGTCGATCGGCGATGTGACCACATTCGCGGCGACGCTGGATGCCGCGGCCTCTGTTGCGGCAGAACGTCAAGCGCTGGTGACGGTCGGCATCGTGCCGTCTCGTCCGGATCCTGGATTCGGGTATATCCAGCCCGGTGATGCCGTTGCTGCGGGCGTGCGTCGTGTTGCCCGTTTTGCCGAAAAGCCCAATCGGGAGACGGCCGAACGTATGGTGCGCGAAGGCTATCTCTGGAACTCCGGCATTTTCGCCTGGCGCGTTGGCGATCTGCTGGATGAGATCCGCACCCACACCCCTGAAGTGCAACCGGCGCTTGAAGCCGCCGGCGATGATCTCGAACGTTTCTTCGCGACCGTGCAATCGATTGCGATTGATGTTGGTGTGCTGGAACGCAGTGATCGCGTGTTGGTACTGCCCGGTCAATTCGGATGGGATGACGTGGGGACCTGGGCCGCGCTGCACCGCGTGCGTTCCAAGGATGCCAACGACAACGCGACACATGGCCCGGTGTTCAGTCTCCAGGCCAGCGGCAATGTCGTTCATGCCGATGGAACGCAGGTCGTGCTCTACGGTGTGGAGAATCTCGTGGTTGTCGCGCGTGATGGTCTGACCATGGTCACCACTCGCGAGCACGCGGCTGATCTCAAGACACTGCTCGACGCACTGCCCTCCACCGTTCGCGAGCAATAGGAACTCTCATGCTGCTCGTCGACGACGTGATCGCACGCACCTTCGAACCATTTGCCACGTCACGGCCACTGGGCGAAATGCGCGTTGGCGCAATTCTCGTGCGTGAACGTTGGGCTCGCGTGCTAGGTGTTGAAGCTCGTGCGGCCGTGACATCGGCACACCTGGACGGCTTCGCCGAGTTTGATGCACCACCAATGTGGCCTGCGCTTTCGACAGCGCTCGACCAGGCCGGAAGTGTTTGGGTTATCAACACCCGGGCGATTCCCGCGATCGATCACGATTTCAATGCGAGTCGGGCGAGCGATTGCATCATCATTGGAGACAAGGTCGCTGCAGTCCGTCTTGCTCCCGCCGTCGTGATGCAGCATGCGCCCGCTCTTGAACGAGGTGAGTGGCCCTTCGTACCCGAGACGTGGTCTCAGGCGCAACGTGTCACGACCGAGGGCCTCTGGCTGCACGAGGTGTGGGACATCATTGGCAATCTTGTGGCGTTGCTCGGGCGCGACATTCCGGCGATGGCCCCGATCGTGAGCGCGGCGACACTCGATCCATCCGAATACGCCATACGCGGTGAGCACCCGGTATTCGTCGAGCCAGGAGCCACGGTTGAACCCATGGTGCTCTTTGACACCACGGCCGGCCCGGTGCTGCTGCGGCGCGGAAGTCATGTGCAAGCGTTCACGCGTGTGGTGGGACCGTGCTACGTGGGTGTCGACACCACGATCACAACGGATCGTATTGCCGCGAGTGCCATCGGCGACGTGTGCCGTGTGCATGGCGAGCTGTCGACGTCTGTGCTGATTGGGCACAGCAACAAGGGACATGACGGCTTTGTTGGGCACTCTATTCTTGGCCGGTGGGTCAACCTTGGTGCCGGCACTATCACGAGCAATCTCAAGAACACCTATGGTTCCGTTGCGATGTGGACACCGGACGGTGTGCGCGACACGGGCCAGCAGTTTCTGGGCACATTGTTCGGTGATCATGCCAAGACGGGTATTGGTCTGCGTCTCACGACTGGCTGCGTCATCGGTACGGGAGCCAATGTGTTCGACCGCATGCCGCCAAAGGCGGTTCAGCCGTTCGCGTGGGGCACGGGTTCGCCGTATCAGGTGTTCGAGGCACCGAAATTTCTCGACACGGCATCGCGCATGATGGCGCGTCGCCACATTCTCCTGGCCGACGCACAACGCGATTGGTGGGCTCGGGTCCATGGCTATTCAGCTCAAGATTTGCGCTGGCCACGTGACTGAAGGCATGTTCGTGGTATGAGTGATCGGACGTTACGCGTGACGGTGTTGGGATCGGGAAGTCGCGGCAATGCCGTACTGGTAGAAGGCAGTATCGGCAGTGTGGTGATCGACGCCGGCTTCGGAGTTCGCGCCATGGCGCGGCGTTTCTCGCAGGCCCTGCGTACTCCGGAATCGGTGCACGACCTGCTGCTCACGCACGAGCACGTGGATCACGCCAGTGGCGCTGCGGCAGCCTCCAAGCGATGGAACTGGACGGTGCATGGCACCGCCGCCACCCTTGCGGCATTGGACACGATTCCGGGAGGCGCACCGGAACGTGTTGCGTCAATCAGCGCCACGTCCGGTACCTCAATCGCGGGATTCGAAGTCGAACATCATGCTGTACCGCATGATGCCGCCGATTGCCGCGCGTTTCGTCTGACCGACACACGCAGCGGTGCTCGTGTGGCCATCGTGCTCGACTGCGGCGACGTGCCGGAGACTTTGCCAGCGTTCTTGTCGCACGTCGACCTGCTGGTGATGGAATCCAATCACGATCGCGCGATGCTGCAGCAGGGGCCTTATCCCTGGCAGCTCAAAAAACGCATCAGCGGTGGGCGTGGCCACTTGTCGAATGATCGTGCTGCGGCGCTGCTTGCGACGAGCGCGCATCACGGATTGCAAGGTGTATTGCTCGCGCATCTCAGCGAAACCAACAATACCCCCAGTCACGCCATTGATACCGCGCGTGACGCGCTGCGTCGTGCCGGCTGGCGCAAGGATTTACTCTGGGCTTGTGCACAGCGTGAACCCATTGAATGTGTTGACGCGCTCGGACGCAGCGGTCATGCGCGCGCTACACAGCTTGCGCTCTTCTGACCCAATTGCTTCCCGGGGCTCCCGGGACTTGTCAGCAAGTTGTAAGCAGTTGCGAAACGGACGGTTTCGAAGGAAACCGTAGCCAACATACACGACACCAACGGGCAATCGTCCCGTATCCGCGTTTCTTCGGAGGCTGTCGTGGGTTTTCGCTGGTGGTCGTTGTGCGCGTTCCGTCAGTTGCCCCGATTGTGGTCCCCAGCCCTGCTGCTCTTCGTACTGTGGGCACCTGCGCTTGTCGCGCAAAACACTGACGTTATTCGCGGACGCGTCACCGGGCCCGACTCGCAGCCAATCGCCAATGTCCAGGTGCGCGCCACATCGTTCAGCGGAAATGTCACCAAGACAACACGAACGGACCGGCGGGGCAATTTCACGCTGCTCTTCGTAAACGGCGAAGGAGACTATTGGCTCGAGTTCGCGTCTCTTGGCTACGCGGCGCATCGCTTCCAGCTGAAACGCATTGGTGAGGAAGAAGTATTGCTGGCGGACACGCGGTTGCAATCACTCATTGCCGTGCTCGATCAGGTTGATGTCAGAGCCGATGGTCAACGCCAGCTCCCAAATCGCAATGCCTCGACCGTGGATGTTGGGGGAGGTGACCGCACGCTGAGCAACAGTACGGCGGTGCCGCCCGACCGCACCGGAAATATCGCGGCGATGGCGGCCACCGTGCCTGGTGTTCAGATGATTCCGGGTCTCGATGGGCTATCCGATATGTTCTCGGTACTCGGCCTTTCGGGTGATCAGAACAGTACGTCATACAACGGTCTCGGTTCTTCGCTGAACACGCTGCCACCGGATGCACAGGTACGCCTGTCATTCAACCAGTTCCCGTGGGATGTCGCTCGTGGCGGATTCAGCGGCGCGCAAGTCGCCGTGCAAACGTTGCCCGGTACGAATTTTTCGTTCCGGAATCAAAGTGGATTCGGTACGGCCCCTCCAATGCAATGGACCGATGCCAGTGCAGACTCCACCGCACAGAAGTCGACCACGTTGCGATACGGCGGGAGTGCGCGCGGACCGATTGCAATGAACCGGGCGTTCTACAACGGTGCCTACTCGTATCAGCGCCGCTTCACCGATGCACTCACCATGCTGAACGCGAGCGACAATGGCCTGACGGCTGCCGGTGTCGCGCGAGACTCTGTATCGCGGCTACTGGAGATCCTGCGCGAGAAGCAAGTCCCCGTTACCACCACGCAAGCACCGGCACTCAATGCCACCGATCAAGTCAGCGTTCAGTCCAACGTTGATCTAACACCAAGTGCATCGGGAACAGGTCACGCGTTCACCCTGAGTTCCAATGGCGTCTACAGTCATACTCGGCCCACACTCGGCGGACCGGCTGCCGGATCTCTTCTCACTCGTTCCTCTATATACAGATGAAGCTGCCGAAGTG
>JACVCD010000028.1 GCA_016742275.1 Gemmatimonadaceae bacterium | reverse complement strand
GCCAGAGTCGATCGAACTCGGTCGCACGTGAATGACGGTGCAGGAAATTCTGCGCCTCGGTCGCGGCTCGGTGATCCAGCTCGATCGCCTGGCTGGTGAGCCGATCGACATCTACGTGGGCGATCGTCGTTTCGCCGAAGGTGAAGTGGTAGTGCTCGGCGAACACTTCGGTGTGCGCATCACGCGTGTGCTCGCGAATCCGGCAGCTGCCGGCGCGGCCAACGCGGCATAACGGAGACGATGACGATGTCGGACTACGTTCCTCCTACCACCTGATTCGCGGACTCGACGCGCATGTTCATCGCCGGACTCGGAGTCGTTGCTGCGCTGGCCTTCGTGCTGGGGCTCGGGGCTGTGTGCCTCTGGGCGCTCAAGCGCTGGGGTGCCGGGCCGCTGCGCGCGCGGACGCGAGTACCGGTCGAAGTCGTGCAGCGCGTGCCGCTCGGTCCCAAGACCGGATTGGCGGTGGTGCGTGTCGGTGAAAAGGTGATGGCGTTGAGTGTTGGTGATGGTGGTGTGCGTCCGCTGTTCGAGTTGGATGAAGCCGATCGTCAGCGCGTGATTGCCTCGAGCTCGATCCCCATGCCGCTCGAGTCGAGTGCGGAGGCAACGGCGGCATTTGCGCCGCTCTCGCCCACCGCACTCGGCACGAAGTTCGGCACCATGCTCGGCAACACGCTGAAAAAGGAAATGGGACTCGCCTCGGTTGCTTCCGTCCCCACCGCTTCCGCCAACTTCGCTTCCGCAGTTAATGCTTCCGCCGTTCCCGCCGTTTCAGTTCCTGTGGTCCGCCCCTTCTCTCTCTCCGAGCCCGCCGAGGTCCCGCGCTTTCTGACTGCGCCGCCGACGACGAGCCGAGGAGATTCGGCGACGTATGCGCCGGCTGATCGCAATGATCGCGCGTTCCGCAACATGCTCGGTGTGTCATTGAGCGGTGCCACGCGCCTGGCCGTGTTGGTTGGTGCGATGGTGTTGATTGCTGCGCCGACGCTCAGTGCGCAGGCGGCTGGTGCTACCACAACGCAATCGGCCGCAACGCTGCCCGTCGTTCAACAGCCAGCAGCGCAACCGGCCGCGCAGCCCGCGCTTCAGCCGCCTGCCGCTCCGAAAGCTCCTCTCGTTCCGCCGGCTGCTGGTCGCAACAATGTGCGCACCGCAACACCGGCACGCGCGGCACAGACTCCGGCGCAGACTGCTGCTCCGTCAGCTCTGCGCACCGGCAATGGTGCTGCCGTTGCCAATCAGGGTGCGAGCAGCACGCGCGCGACGAACAACATGGTGACCACACCGGCAGCAGCGCCGAATGGCAATGCGCCAACCGCCAACACGGCACCCATTGCGGCCGACGATGCGATCATGCGTCTCATGCCGCAGATGGATGTAAAGCTTGGCGGTGAAGGTGCGGGTGAAGGACTGCGGTTGAATGGCACGGTAGGCATTGTGGTCATGATGGGGCTGCTCACGCTGCTCCCCACGTTGATCCTGATGATGACGGGTTTCACCCGCATCCTGATCGTGCTGAACTTCCTCAAGCAGGCCATGGGTACGCAGACCGCGCCGCCAGGTCAGTTGCTGGCTGCGATGGCGCTGCTGCTCACCGGATTCGTGATGGGCCCGACGCTGGTGGAAGTGAATCGCACCGCGATCACGCCGTGGCTCGATGGTCAGATCACGCAGGTCGACATGATGAAGGAAGGTGTCAAGCCGATGCGCACCTTCATGCTCAAGCAGACGCGTGAATCGGATCTCAAAGCGTTTGTCGAAATGAGCCGCATGCCACGTCCTGCGACCGTGGACGATGTGCCACTACACGTGCTGATGTCGGCGTTTGTCGCAAGCGAATTGCGCACCGCGTTTCAGATCGGCTTTGCGATCTACCTGCCGTTCATCATCATCGATGCGGTCGTGGCGTCCGTGCTCATGAGCATGGGTATGTTCATGCTACCACCGGCCATGATTTCCTTGCCATTCAAGCTGCTGCTGTTCGTACTGGTCGACGGGTGGAGTCTCACCATCACCAGTCTGGTGCAGAGCTTCAAGTAAGACGTACGCGGACGCGCGACCGACTATCGGTCGCGCGTCCAGATCGCAATCACGCCGCACCAATTGTCGGTGCGCAGTCCCGCAAGCTCAGGCGGCAATCGCGCCGGGCCGTTGTATACCTCTATGCCGTGCACATCTCCCGGCACGATGGCGTCAATGTTGCTGAGTGGTGGGAGCAGGACACCATCGAGCATCATGCGCATCACGCAGGGCGCGAGTCCGAATCCGGTTCCACCGTTGATACGGGATGGCTTGTTCCCGCGCCCTGAAATGGCCACGATCGAGCCAACAGAGTCCGCGATACGCAATCCACCGACACCGCGCAGCATGCGCGACAGCACCGGAGAGTTCACTCGATCGATGTCGGCACGTGTGATCACGGCGCTGGGCATCTTGAGGGCGCGCCGCCGTTCGAACTCACCAAGTCGCGGAGACGCCGGCATGTCCTCTTCCGTCTTCATGCCCGCCAAACGCGTCGCCTGACGCTCCACCTGCACTGTCAGGCGCGTATCCCCGGTATCCACCTCGACATTGGCCGTGGCACGCGTGAACCCCAGACGGCGCACGCCGAGGGTCCACGTGCCGGGGGCCACCAGGACCTGAGCAATGCCCGCACTGTCGGTTCGCAGATCGAGCCGCGAATAGCCCCGCCGATCGAGCTGCACCTCGGCCATCGCCACCGGCAGATCCGACTCGTCGACGACCCGGATATGCAGCCGGCCTGTGGTCCGGATCGAGGTCGCCGACTGAGCCAGCGCCCGTCCCCAGACGGAGGTCAGCAGTACCAGCATACAACCAGCCCGAATCATTGAGGGGAGGGACATGTCCATGAGCATCCATCTCCCAGCGAAGGCCCGCAAGACCGGCAACCGGAATGGTCAAAATGACCGATGTGCAATTCTTTCCTAGCACACGATTGGTGATATCGGCCGCATAGATCGGTCGGCAATTCCTGCCGCTGGCTGTCTGAGCCCAACTCGAGACCCGAAACCTTTACTCAGAACTCAAAGCTAATCATTTCAACAACTTAGAGGACAGAAGCGAAGCCAGGACAGACTGGCACACTCCCTGCTTTAAACCGGTCGAACCCCTGAACCCCTTTCAGACAGACCGGATGTCTCACCAGCTCGTAATCGACCTGACCCGCGACGCGATCCTGACAGCGCTCATGATCGCCGCCCCCCTGCTGCTTATCGCGCTGGGTGTCGGGTTGCTCATCTCGATCATCCAGTCCGTCACGCAGATCCAGGAGCAGACGCTCTCGTTCGTCCCCAAGCTCGTGCTCGTGGGCGGCGCCTTCATCGTCGGCATGCCCTGGCTGATGCAGATCCTGATCAAGTTCACCACGCAGATCATCCGCGGGATTCCCGCGATGGTCGCCTGAGCCGCCGAACGGACCGCATCTCGTGAACGCGACCGACGGTAGCCTGCTTTTCGGACTCCCCGACTTCTTCGCCCCCGGCGTTGCGGCAGCCTTCGTGCTGACCGCGCTGCGCGTGGGCGGGTTGTTGCTGGTGGCTCCGGCATGGTCGGCCAAGTCGGTACCCATGCGGCTCCGCACGGCAATGCTCGTGTTGTTTGCCGTGATCCTCCTGCCGTCGGCGCTCGAAACTGCCAACACGGCCACGCTTCGCATCACACCCGCCACGTTCCTCTCGGAAACGGCGGTGGGTTTTGCCCTCGGAATGGCCGGCGCGATCATCATCGCCGGCGCCGAATTCGCCGGTGAGTTGATGACCACCACGATTGGTCTCTCCGGCGCCGCGATCTTCGATCCCATCAACAATACGCAGGGCGCGATCTTCGGCCCGTTCATGCAGCTGCTCGCGCTCACGCTGCTTCTCATCAGCGGCGGTCATGTGCTGATGATCAAGGCCGTGTCGTTGAGCTTCACGGCGATGCCGCTTGGCGCGCCGATCGCGATGGACAAGGGCTTCTTCGAACTGGTGAAGGCGGCCTCGCACATCTTCTCCACCGGCCTGCAGTTCTCGGCACCCGTTATTGCTGCGGTGCTCGTGGCCAACATGGCGCTCGCGGTGCTTGGACGCGCGGCGCCAAAGCTTCAGGTCATGAGCATCGCGTTCCCGTTGCAGATCGGTCTCGGTCTGTTCGTGTTTGCGGGCTCCATCGGCATCATCGTGCACGCGCTGGGTGATTGGCAGACGCCATACGCGCGTACCATGGACAGTTTTGCGCGGGCAGCGCAGGTGGCTCCGGCCACTGCCCCCGCGCCGGCGGGGAGGCGCTGATCCATGGCTGACAGCGATTCCGGCGAAAAGACAGAAGAACCTACTGGCAAACGCCTGGAGGAAGCGCGCGAAAAGGGTCAGATCGCCAAGAGCCCCGAGTTCGCCACCGCCGCTTTCCTCCTCGGCTTCATCCTCATCTTTTCGTTCGCCGGCCCGGACCTCTGGCAGTTCCTGCTCGGCACGATGGGACAGACGCTCGCCACGAGTGGCAACACCGCGCTCGACGGCGTCGGCATGATCACCGCACTGCAGACCCTGAGCTTTCGCACGATTGTCGCGCTGCTCGGCATCACCTGCGCACTGGCCGTCGTCGGCGTTGGCATTCAGGCCGCGCAGACGGGTGGCCTGTTCACGCTCAAGACACTCGAACCCAAGTTCTCGCGCCTCAACCCCATGCAGAACGTGGGGCAGATCATGGGCAAGCAGTCGTGGGTGGAGTTGTTCAAGTCGCTCGCCAAGATGGCAATTGTTGGCTACGCCGTGTACGTCACGCTCGAAAACGCGTGGCCCGACATTCAGGCGCTCGCACTCGAGTCATCGCCCACTGCACTGCTCGATGTCGTGGGACGTTACGGCATTCGGTTGCTGAAGAACGCCGGCATGATGTTCCTCGTGCTCGCGCTGGCCGACTATGGCTTCCAGCGCTGGAAGACGACCGAAGACCTCAAGATGACGAAGCAAGAGGTCAAGGACGAACACAAGCAGCAGGAAGGCAATGCCGAAGTGAAGGGACGTCGTCGTCAGGTCGCGCGTGAGCGCATTCGTCGTCAGATGTTCGCGGCCGTTCCCAAGGCCGACGTCGTGATCGTGAACCCGACGCACATCGCCATTGCCATCAAGTACGATCCCGACGTCGCTCCGGCGCCGTACGTCGTCGCGCTCGGCGAACGCAAGATCGCGCAGCGCATCAAGGAACTCGCATTCATGCATGGCGTGCCGGTCATCGAGAACAAGCCGGTGGCCCGTGCCCTCATCAAGGTTGCCAAGGTCGGCACGATGATTCCCGTGGAGATGTACCTGGCCGTGGCCGAGGTGCTCGCCTTCGTTCTCCGTCAGCGTCAGCGCTACGGTAATGGCTGGAAAGGCACGGCGGCCGCATGACGAGTGCAGCGCTTCCCATGCCAGCGGCTGCCAACAAGGGCAAGGTCGCCGAAATCGCGATGGCCGTTGCGGTCATCTTCGTTCTCGCGCTGATCGTTGTACCGCTGCCGCCGGTTCTGCTCGACCTGTGCCTCGCGGCCAGCATCGGTTTGTCGTTGGCCGTGTTGCTCGTGTCGCTGTACACGACCAACCCGCTCGACTTCAGCAGCTTCCCTGCGCTGCTTCTGCTGCTGACGCTGTTCCGCATGGGACTCAATGTCTCGTCGACGCGTCTCATCCTGACCGAAGCGCACGCCGGCAAGGTCATCGAAGCCTTCGGACAGTTCGTGATCGGCGGCAACTATGCCGTCGGTATCGTGATCTTCCTGATCCTCACGGGCATCAACTTCATCGTCATCACCAAGGGTGCCGGGCGTATCGCCGAAGTCGCGGCGCGCTTCACCCTCGATGCGATGCCCGGCAAGCAGATGGCCATCGACGCCGACTTGTCGGCTGGCCTGATCGACGAGAAGGACGCCCGCATTCGCCGCGAAGAAATCGCGCGCACCGCCGACTTCTACGGCGCGATGGACGGTGCCTCGAAGTACGTGAAGGGCGACGCCATCCTCGGCATTCTCGTCGTTATCATCAACATCGTGGGTGGCATCTTCATCGGTGTCATTCAGCGCGGCATGGACATCACGAAGGCGGCGAGCACGTACACGCTGCTCACCGTTGGTGATGGTCTCGTGACGCAGGTGCCGGCGCTCATCATCTCGACCGCGGCCGGCCTCATGGTCACCGCCGCCACCAACACCGACAAGATGGGTGCGGTGCTCAGCAAGCAGCTGGGCGCGCATCCGCGATCGATGTGGATTGTGGCTGGTGTGCTGGGTTCGTTCGGTCTGATCCCGGGCCTTCCGGCATTCCCGTTCATCGCCATGGCCGGTATTGCCGCGTTCATCGCGCAGTCGGCCACCAAGGCACAGAAGCGTCGGCAGGAACTGGCGCTGCTCACCATTCCGACGGACACCGAACTCACCGAAGCACCAGCCGCGCCCGATCCGATGCAGGACCTCCTGCAGATCGATCCGATCGAACTCGAAGTGGGCTACGCGCTCATTCCGCTCGTGGACGAAGGCCAGGGTGGTGATCTGCTCGAGCGCATCTCGCTGCTCCGCAAGCAGGCCGCACTCGAACTCGGCATCCTCGTTCCGCCCATTCGCATTCGCGACGACATCCGTCTGCCGGCCAACGAATACGTCATCAAGCTGCGCGGCAGTGAAGTGGCGCGCGCTGAAGTGTTGCCGCGCTTCCTCATGGCGCTCAACACCGGCGGTGTGGTGGCCGAGATCGACGGGATGGAAACGGTAGACCCGTCGTTCGGCATGCCCGCGCGTTGGGTGGCATCGGCACGTCGCAGTGAAGCGGAAGCGCTGGGCTACGTTGTGGTGGAACCGACCACGGTTGTTGCCACGCACCTGCTCGAAACGCTGAAGGCTAGCGCTGCCGAACTGCTCGGCCGTCAGGAAGTGCAGGAGATGGTGGAGACGCTCAAGAAGTCGCACCCCGCGCTCGTGGAAGAAATCATCCCGGGCAAGGTGTCGCTCAGCGTGCTGCATCGTGTGCTGCAGCGTCTGCTCCGCGAGCGTGTGCCCATCCGCGATCTCGTCACGATTCTCGAAGCGCTGGGCGATGGCGCCGAAGCGACGAAGGATCCGGAAGCGCTCACCGAAGTGGTACGTCGTTCGCTCACCAACGTCATCGCGCGCTTGTTCGCCGATCAGACCGGCACGGTTCGTGGCATCACGATCGGTGCGCGTCTCGAAAGCGCGCTGGTGGGTCTCTTCTCGCCGCGCAGTGCCAACCCGGGTGCACCGGTGCTTACACCGGAATCACTCGCCGGCATGCTGCGCGACCTCAACAACCTGGCCACCACGTACGCCGTGGATGGCCGCCCGTTGCCGCTCATCACGCCGCCGTCGCTGCGTGTGGGTGTGCGGCGCCTGATCGAACCCGTGTTGCCCAGCCTGCCCGTGGTCTCGCTCGCCGAGCTCCCCGCGCAGATCACCCTGAGCAGCGTGGCCACGTGGGAGATGCCAAATGTCTGAGTACCGTTCACACGCGTCCCTCGAGCGTTTTCGCGGCGCAGATCTGTCACACGTGTCTGATCGCGCGCGTCGCACGCTGGGCGATGACGTGATGATTCTGCACACACGCACGGTGCGTGATGCCGGTGTGCCGATGGTGGAAGTGCTGGCCGCGCCGAGCAGCAGTGTGGAGCGCGTGCGTGCCCGTCTCGAGCCCGCGCCGATGCCGCGTGTGTTGCGCAAGGCCGATGGTCGTCCGTACTGCATTGCCCTCGTGGGACCCACGGGTGCCGGCAAGACAACGACAGCAGCAAAGCTGGCGGTGCGCCGCGGCATGTTTGGCGCCGCGCGTCAGGGTTTGCTCACGATCGATACGTATCGCGTGGGTGGCATGGAGCAGTTGGCCACGTACGCCGAACTCGCGGATGTACCGTTTGAAGTAGTGTATGACGCGCGCGAAGTGGATGCCGCGATCAAGCGTCTCTCGGCCGACTGCGATGTGATCATCGTGGACACGCCGGGACGCAGCCCCGCGAGCGCAGAACTCACCGAACGCTGGCGCTCGCTGCTCGATGCGATTGCGCCCGACGAAGTGCACCTCGTGTTGCCGGCCACGTTGCGTGCTGATCTCGCGATCGACATCGGTCGTGCGTATCGCAGCTCACGCGCGCACTGCGGCGCCACACATCTCATTCTCTCCAAGCTCGACGAAGTCCCGCGCGAATCGGGCGCCACGGATCTGGCGCTGTCGCTCGAGATGCCGACGCGTTGGGTGGCTGATGGCCAGGACGTCCCCGCCGATCTCAAGCCCGGTGTGCCGCGTTTGCTGCGCACGTGGGGTTTGTCGGCCGACGCTGAGCCAGACTGGATGCCCGCCTGATGGCCACCATGCTCATGACGCCCCCGCGTGGAACTGCGGCGCCAACCAACGCGCCGGTGAACGCGCCTTCGCAAGCCGACAGCCTGCGGGCTGCCGTGCGCGCGGAACGCGATGGACACGGCGGCGGCGCACCCACGTTGCTCGTGGCCAGTGGCCGCGGTGGTTCTGGCACCTCGCTTATCTCGGCGCTGCTTGCTGTCGCGGCAGCCGGTGATGGTGTGCGCGTGCTGTTGGTGGACGCCGACGACTTTGTCGGACCGCTCGCGATGACCCTGGGTGTGACACCTCAGGCCAGCTGGACCGATTTGCGTGGCGGCAACGCCACGCCGGGCGACGTCGCCACACCCGTGAGCGCGACGCTCACGCTGGTGGCTGGTGGTGCGCCGCGCCTTGGTGGTGAAGCCTCGCCACTCAATGCGGTGGAGCGTCGCGCTTGCATGCGTCGCCTGTCGCCCTTGACGGAACAGGCCGACCTCGTGGTGGTGGACTGTGGTGCCCGACTCGATCCGGTGCTCGCCGCGACCACCCCGCACGCCAATGAGCGTCTGGTGGCGGTGTCGGCTGGCAGTGATCCGGTCGCGTTGGCCGCGACCTACGCGCTCTGCAAGGCGGTGCATACGCGGCATCGTGCCCTTCCGGTGGACGTGCTCGTCAATCGGCATGAGGGGAGCGAAGCAGCCCGCTGCTTCGACGCCATCGATGCCGGTGCCCGTCAGTTCCTTGGACTTTCGTTGCGCCTGGCCGGCGCCATACCGGCCGATCCTACGCTCGACGCCGCGCTCCGCAGGGGGATGCCCTTCCCCGATGCGGCAGCCGGTTCCCCAGCGGCGCTCGCTGCTCACGACGTCGTGATGCGCGCCCTGACTGTTCGATCCCCCTCTCGTTCTGGTGTTTGATCGTGACTCTCGCGACCTCGGCAGGAACCGCCATGCATACGAAGCTCTGGCAGTCGTATCAGGCAGGCAATCAGGTGGCCCGTGACCGTTTGCTCGAAGAGCATCTCGGCCTCGTGCATCACGTGGCCCGTCAGGTTTCGCGCACACTGGCTGTGCGCGCCGACTTCGATGAACTGGTGAGCGCCGGAACGATCGGTCTGATGACCGCACTCGAAGGCTTTGACGCCTCGCGCGGATTGGCCTTCAGCACCTTCGCCGCCCCGCGCATCCGCGGCGCGATTCTCGACGAACTGCGCAAGCAGGATCACGTGCCGCGCAGTGTGCGCCGGAAGACGCGTGAAATCGGTGCCGCGCGTGAAAGCTTTCAGCGTGCGCATGGCCGCGCGCCGGAAGATCGCGAGCTGGCCGAACACCTCAACGTGGACATGGACACGCTGTGGCGCTGGCAGGCCGACGTGGAAGGTGCGCACCACATTCCACTCGACCGCGCGCCGGGCGAGCGTGAAAACGCCACGCCGGTTCCGGCGGAAACGCTGACCGCACATGACGAACAGGGTGTCGAAGACAGCCTGACGCACGAGCAGGAAGTGTCGCATCTCAAGGACGCGATCCTGCGTCTCAAGGAGCAGGAGCGTGTGGTACTGTCGCTCTACTACTTCGAAGAGCTCAAGCTGCACGAAATCGCGAAGGTGCTCGAATTGACCGAATCGCGTGTCTCGCAGATCCGCAGCAAGGCGTTGAGCAAGCTGCGCGTCGACCTCAAGCCCCTGCGCGACCAGGTCGCCTGATCATGCGGGAAACGCTCAAGCTCATTGGCATCAGCCTTGGCGTGACGGTGGTCGGTCTGGTGATCGGCGCCGCGCTGGTTTCGCCGGTTGTGTCGATGGAACACAAGCTGTATGCCGGCATGGGAGTAGCGGCAGCGCTGGTGCTGTGGATGCTGGCGCTGGCCGTGCGCGGTGTGCGTCGCATGATGCAGACCCGTCGCGCCCGCGGTGCGCGTACTGCCTTGGCGACTCGTCCCGTGACCGGTGGCATGCCCGCGATCAAGATGACTGGTCGTGCGGCTCGTACTCCGCGCGCGGTGCAGGCCCTGGCGGCCGCCGGTGCCGAACCCACCGAGATTGCCTGGAAAACGGGATTGCCGGTCGATGCGGTGGCGATGCTGCTGGAGTTGGGCGGCCCCATGGTCGCGGCGCGCTGACGTTCTACACAATTCGTATTGGCGTCAGGCGATGTAAGAGGCCAAGTTGACGGTTGCCAGCATCGGTCGTCCTGACGATGTTGCCCCCAGCGTGAGCTGACTCCGCCCGACTGCCCGCATGACCCTGCCCCAGCCGCCGCAAGAACCGATCACGATCGGCAAATACCAGGTCCTCGAATTGGCCGGAGAAGGGGCCATGGGATCGGTGTATCGCGCGCGCGATACCGTGCTCGGACGCACGGTCGCCATCAAGGTCATGAATGCCACGATCGCCCGCGACCAGAGTCTGCGCGATCGTTTTCTGCGTGAAGCGCAGTCGGCCGGTTCGCTACAGCATCCGAATGTCGTCACCATCTTCGACTTCGGTGAGGTCGATGGACATCTGTTCATCGCCATGGAGTACGTGGACGGAAGCGATCTCGAAACACTGCTCGCGCAGCAAAATGGACTCACGCTGCAGGCCCGCCTCGAAATCATCATCGATGTGCTGGCTGGTCTCGAGTACGCGCACCAGCACGGCATCGTGCATCGCGATCTCAAGCCCGCCAACATCCGCGTGACCACCGAGCCTCGTGGCAAGCTGATGGACTTTGGTGTCGCACACCTCGAGTCGCAGAAGCTGACACAGACCGGTGTCATGATCGGTACGCCGAACTACATGGCGCCCGAATACATCTCGGGTAAACCGGTCACCGGATCGAGCGACATCTTTTCGATGGGCGCGGTGCTCTATGAAGTGATCACCGGACGCAAGCCGTTCCAGGGTGACACGCTGCACGCGCTGCTGTTTGCCGTGGTGCAGGAAGAGCCGCCAGCGCCCAGCACATTGGTGCCGGGTTTGCCCGCATCGCTCGATGCCGTGGTGCAGAAGGCCATGGCCAAGGATCCGGCCAATCGTTTTGCGTCAGCCATCGAAATGGCGCATGCACTGACCGGCATTCGTGCATCACTGAGCGGCCCGTCGTACAACGACTCGATGGCACTCAGCACCACGCTGGCGCACAAGGTGGCGTCCAAGGGTGCGGATGCGGCGCGGGAAGCCGTTGCGCGTACGGCCGCTGCGGCAGCATCAACGGCAGCGCGTGCCAACGCGGCAGCCGCCGCCGCTTCGACGCCGAGCATGGCGCAGAATGCTGTGAGCGCAAAGCCTGCCAACAACACCACGCGCACGGTACTGATTGGAGTAGCGGCGGTGGCGGTACTTGCTGTTGGCGGCATTGCACTCACGCGTGATAGCGCATCGGGTGAAGCCGTTGATAGTTCAGCCACGCAGGTTGCGACCGCCGCTCCGGAAACCGCGCCGCAGCCCGCAGTTGATGCTTCCGCCGGCACCGCTTCCGTTCCTCAAGCTTCCGCTCCCGCTGCTTCCGCGGTTAACAGTGCCCCCGTCAGTGGTGCTCCCGCGAACACGAAGTCTTCCGAGCCGCAGCGGAGCAGTGTGCCTGTTGCCACACCGACCAAGCAGACGGCTACCGCAACGCCATCCAGCACTCCTCCTTCGTCCGTTGCCGCCGCAACGACCGAGCGCGTGACTGAACCGCCGCCGGTCACGCAGTCTTCGCCGCCAGTGTCCGCTCCCGTAGTTCCGCCGCCCACCACGGCGGCAGCAGAACCACCATCGTCTGCTCCGGCCTCAGCGCCCGTGGCATCGGCGGCCTCTGTTCAGAACGAGCTGCGTGAGTCCATCGCCCGTTATGCTCGCGCCATCTCCTCGCGCGACATCAATGCGGTGCGCACCGCATATCCCGGTATCAGTCGCGATCAGCAACAGGGCTTCGAGCGTTTCTTCTCATCGACCAAGAGCCTGCAGGCCGCGCTGTCGCTGAGTGGTCTTGATGTGCGGGATCGTACGGCCGAAGGTCGCGTGAGCGGCACTTACGAGTTCGTCACGTCAGGTGGACGCAAGGAGCTGCAGATGGTGTCATTCCGTGCGCAGTTCGAGCGCGAAGGCGACCACTGGCGCTTGATGAGCGTGCGCTGATGAGCGTGCGCTGATCAGCTTTTTCTGATCGGCGCCGACAACAATCAGAACGCGTACTCCACACCAAACGTCCACGTGTAGTTGGCGCGCATTCCGCCGTCATTGAGCGGAATGAGGGCATTGGTCACGAACAGCAGATTGCGCGTCGCATTGAATTTGAATCCCACCGACCCGTTGATGAGATCATCACGGATATCGGGGATCGACGTCGGATTGATCGTACGCGGATATGGCGCCTCATACTGCACAGGCCCCGGCAACAGCAGGCGATTGGCGCCGATCTGGAACTCGCTCACCACGTCGAGCGCCAACGTCACCTTGCGCCCCAGCAGATGATCGAAGCCTGCAGTGGCAAGCACACTGTGATTCTGCTGACCGCCCGCGCGATACAGAAAACCGGTGTTGAGATGCGGCGAGAAATCGCCAAATCGCGATGAGATCACGGCCTGACTGCGCAGCACGAAGTGATCGAGTCCAAGCAGGTCTTGCGCGTCGCCGGTAGGGAAACGCGCGTCGGCCAACAACGCTACGGCAGTTGTGGCGGTGTTGAATGCATTCACCTTGAGTCGCGCGGCCACATCACCAATGCCAAAGGCATCGCCCTTTGACGTGTTGGTCGCGCGCAGAACCGGGTTCATTGGTGTGCCACCAAAGATGTGCGTGACCGGCGGACCACCAAACGGCATGATCTGCGCCACATTCGTACCGCTGAACGACACCTGCTGAATCGGAATGACCACACCGAAGTCGATGCGGTCGGTGACACCAAGCGTGGTGTAGAACGTGGTCACATTGACGGCGAGATCGAGGTCGAGATCAAAACGCGTGGCATCGTTCTCGTAGACCGGCACGCCGTACTTGGCGCAATCCTGTCCACCATTGGCCGCACTGCACCCCGCAAAGTTGTCATTTTCGTGCACGAGCGTGATGTCGATAGCCGACAGCGGACGACCACGCAGCGTGGAGAACTGAAACGTGCTGCGATTCATGCCGGCCAGCACACGTCCACGGCCTAATGTCTGTCCGCGTTCCGCGAAGATCGGCCCGGCCGACGTGGCCGTACTCACCGGCACACCACCTTCAAATCGGAACGTCTCGCCACTCGTGGTGGCACCGATCGGCACATTGGCCACCGAAGCGGCCATCGCATTGCTCAGAAAAACAATCGGCGAACCACTCTGGATGGACGCCGCCGTCACTGGGTGTGGGTGACCACCCTGATTGACCGGTACGTCACCCGATGGGAAGAAAAACAACTGCGCGATCCGATCCCTCAGCCGCTGCGCGTGTGTGGTGCTGGGCAAACCCGCAAAGAGAATGGCCACACACAGCGGCAGCAGCAGTCGGGTCACGGCACGAGGGGCTACGGGTCAGAATGAATATTCGAGACCCATGGTGAGAATCTGATTGGCGCGCATGCCGCCGCGGTTGAGCGGAAGCAGCGCATTGGTCACGACCAGCACATTGCGCGACGCAGCGAACTTGAATCCGAAGGATCCGCTGATCAGGTCATCGCGAATGTCAGGAATCGTTGTGGGATTGACAATGCGACGATACGGCGCGTCGAATGTCACGGGTTGCGGCAGAATGAGCTTGCTCTTGCCCACCTGCAATTCGCTCACGATGTCCACGGCCATCGTGACCTTGGGTCCCAGCAGATGATCGAATCCGGCGGTGGCCAGCACCGAGTGCGTCTGCCCCTCGCCCGCACGGAACAGGAAACCGGCGTTGGCGTGCGGCGAGAAATCACCGAAACGCGCCGAGGCCACGGCCTGACTGCGCAGCACGAAGTGACCGAAACCCAGCAGGTCTTCGACATCACCCGTCGGAAAGCGCGCATCGGCGAGGAACGCAATCGCCGTGCGATTGGACTGATACGCGTTGACCTTGAGACGTGCCGCGACGTCGCCGACACCAAACGTGTTGCCCTTGGTGTTCTTCGTGGCCTGCAGCACCGGATTGTCCGGCGTGCCGGAGAAGAAGTGCGCCGCCAGCGTGCCACCAAACGGATCGATCTGCGCAAAGCTGGTGCCGGAGAACGATGTCTGCTGCACCGGAATGACCACACCAAAGTCGACGCGGTCAGTGATGCCGAACGTCGTGTAGAACGACGTGACATCGACACCGATATCGAGATTGAGGTTGAAGTTCATCGACTCGTTCTCGAGCACCGGCACACCATACTTGGCGCAGCTCTGGCCGCCGTTTTCTGCATCGCAGCCGGCGTAGTCCACGTTTTCGTGTGTGAACACGAGACCCAGATCCGACATCGGGCGACCGCGCAGCGTGGAGAAGCGGAACGTGCTTCGGTTGATACCGGCCAGCATGCGGCCACGTCCCAGTGTCTGACCGCGTTCGGCGAAGATCGGTCCGGCCGACATGGCCGTGCTCACCGGCACACCACCCTCGAAGCGGAACGTTTCACCACTCGTGGTGGCACCGATCGGCACATTGGACACGCTGGCCGCGAGCGCGCTGCTGATGAAACCGATGATGGAACCGTTTTCCGCAGCTGACGACGGAATGAAGTGCGTGCCGTGCTGACGGATGCTCGCCGGATTGGACGACGTGGCGGATCCGGCAAGGAACAACGGCTCTTCGCCAGCGCCAAAGATGAACAGCTGCGAGATGCGTTCGCGCAGACGCTGTGCTTCAGCAGTACCGACTGGCGCGGAAACGGCGAGCGCAAGACAGAGAGACAACCAGGAACGACGCATTGGAGGGGCGGTGGAGGGACGAAATGAAGGCAGATTGTGGTCGCCACGATTCTAACACTCCGACGTTCGCAATTGCGATGTAGTTTTCGGGACTTCCCGACGGAGCCTGCGATGATCTCATTGCGATGGGCGACGCGATATGGATGCGTCGCATTGACTGTGCTTACCGCCACGACTCCTCTGCGTGTCGATGCGCAGAACCTCGTGCTCTACGGTCAGCTGCGTAGCGAAGAAGACAAAAAGCCCATTGCCGGCGCCATGCTCGTGGCCGAGGTGGCACGCACCGGCACGCATCGCGTCACGGCAGTAACCAATCGGGACGGTCGCTTTGCCCTGGCGGTTGGCGATTCAGCAGGCATTCGGGTTCGGGTGCTGCGACTCGGCCATCGCCCATTTATGGTCGGAGCCATTGGGCCACTTTTCCCCGGGCCGGCCACCATTGCCGTGCCCAACCTCACGGTGACGCTGGCCGCCATCAAGATCGAAAGCCGCAGCAACTGTGTGTCCTCGGCTGAGGATGGATCCACGCTGGCCACGGTACTCGGCGAAATCGACAAGGCGCTCGAGCTATCCACTCGCCGAGGCACCGATACCCGGTACCGGGCGTCATCCCGCCAGCGCATCGAAGAAACGATCTTCTCGTCCGGACGCACGCGACGGATTGGCGAACGCGTCACCAACAACGAAACCGCCAGTCCGTTTGTCAGTGCCCCCATCGCGGAGCTGCTGCGCGATGGGTACGTGATCGAAGACGGTCAGGAAATGCTGTACCGCGCACCAGATGCGATGGTCCTGTTGGCCCCCGAATTCCGAAACACCCACTGCTTCCGGGTAGTCGAAAGCAAGGACGCCACCGGCGACCTGGTTGGCGTGGAATTCACCCCGCTCAAGGACCGGGGCAAACACGTAGACGTGCGCGGCACAATGTGGGTGGACCGCACCACCAGCCGCCTGCAGAAGGTGGAATTCAACTACGATGGTCTGCCCCCATCGCACCGCCACCGGGAGATCGGTGGTCACTTCGCGCTGGGGTACCTGCCCGACGGCCTGGTCTACGTTCGCGAGTGGTCCATTCGCATGCCGCTCGTCGAGGAGGACAAGCGGGCTGATGTGGCCGGCGCGATGCGCCTCGGGTCAAATGCGAAAAAGGTGGCCGGCCTACGCATCGAGCGCGGCGAGGTGATCTCCATGAGCACCGGCGGACAGGTGGTCTACCAGGCTCCGGCTGACCCAGCTGCGGGAGCCAGTGGTGCCAACACGGCTGTGGCCGCAGAGGCTACAACCACCCCATCCAATGTGCCGCTTTCCGCCTGCCCCGATTCCCGCGGCGCCGTATCCGGCGATACGCTGACCGTACTACAAGGGCAATTGTTGAACATGCCTGCCGGCGATGGTTCGCCCTTTGTCGTAACCGCCAGATGGCGTGAGCAGGCCCGATCGCTGGAAATCACTGACTGGACCATCCGCGAGTTGCAACAATCAGTCACCGTGCGCGGACCCACCTATTACATCTGTAATATTCCAACTGAACGGCCACTCACGATAATTGTCACCCGCCGCGGCCAGACACTCGGCCAGGCCACTGTGAATGCCCCCAGGGGCGCCCCTTCGATCACCGCCGACGTTCAAGGCCGAGGCCGCTGACGGGGGCTCGACCCTCCCACTACCCAGCGGCAATCCCGACCGGCCCCCACCCCACTCGGCATTCTTTTCCCGGTGGTGGCCGATGATCGAGGGCGGAATGATTTTCCGGTCAATGATGTAAACAATTGATATTGAACAACTTATAAATCCCGATGTAGATCCCGGCGTCGTGGCACGCCCAATGCTTTTAGGTCTGGCGAGTTCGTGTCCCTTTACCGGTCCACAGATGCCAGGTCCCGTCCAATCCAACGGAATGAGTTCAGCGGCTGCCGCGCTCCAGATGCTTGAGCGTCGTCAGGCTGTGCTCGCCAACAACCTCGCCAATTCGTCCACCCGCGGCTTCAAGGCCGAGGTGGCGTTTGCGCGGTTGATGGACAATGCGCTCGCCGCCACCGATACCGCCGTCAATCTCGAAGCGGGATCCCTGACGCAGACGCACAACCCGCTCGACCTCGCCATCGAGGGCGACGGGTTCTTCGTCGTGCGCACCCCCGGCGGTGAGCGCTTCGTGCGCAACGGCACGTTCGAGCTCAACCCGGACCGCCAGCTCGTGGACGCCAAGGGCAACCTGGTAATGGGCGAAGACGGCAACGGCATCACCATCCCCGCCGGCCAACTCGAAATCGACGCCTCCGGTCTCGTTTCGGTGAATGGCAAGGCACTGCAGCGCCTCAAGGTCGAGCGCGTCGCAGCCGGCAGCGACCTCCAGCACGAGGGTGGCACGCATTTCGTGCCCGATGCCTCGCGCCAGGTTGTTCCCCCAGGTGAGCGCAGTGTGAAGCAGGGCTTCGTCGAAGAATCGAATGTCAACACGCTGTCGGCCATGACCGACATGATCAGCGTGCTGCATCGCTACTCCGCCGCGCAGAAGGTGCTCACCAACCTCGACGCGGCGCGCGAGATCGCCGTGACTGACCTCGCCCGTCCCGTCTAAGGCCTAACAGGAGACACGACCATGGATCCAGCACTTCGCGCAGCCGCCTCTGGCATGAAGGCGCAGACCACGCGCACGGAAATCATCGCCAACAACCTCGCCAACGTGAACACCTCCGGCTTCAAGCGGAGCCGTGCGCACTTCGAGGACCTGCTGTATCAAACCGTGCAGGGCACGCAGATCATCGGCGGCACCGAAGCGGAAACACTACCGGCCATTCAGGTCGGACGTGGTACGCGACTCGCCAGCGTGCAGCGCTTGCATGAACAGGGACCCATCGAGCAGACGGGACGCAATCTCGACATCGCCATTGAAGGCGACGGCTTTCTGCAGGTGCAGCTCCCGACCGGTCAGCTCGGTTACACGCGTGACGGCAGCCTGCAGATCTCCGATCAGGGTGTGCTCATCACGAGTGCCGGCCAGACCATTCAGCCGCCCATTCGCATTCCCGTCGACTCGTCGGAACTCACCATCTCGGCCGCCGGTGTCGTGAGTGTCAAGCGCGGTACCGATCTGCTGCCGACGGAACTCGGCCGCATCGAACTCGCGCGCTTCGCCAATCCGTCGGGTCTGCTGAATCTCGGTCAGAATCTGCTCGCGCCGACGACCGCATCCGGTCAGCCGGTGATCGGCTTCCCGAATGAAGACGGCATGGGCCGTTTGCAGCAAGGCAGCCTCGAAGGTTCGAACGTCGAAATCGTGCAGGAAATGGTGGAGATGATCGCCGCCATGCGTGCGTATGAGATCAACTCGAAGGCCATTAAGACGGCCGACGAGATGGGTCAGATCGCCAACAACATCACGCGCTGATCCTGGTCTCGATCATGTCTTCGACCGCGATGTTCGCCACCCGCTCCTTCATCGTCCTGTCGCTGCTTGTTGGCAGCGCTGCGGTGTTGCGCGCGCAAACGAATGCGCAGTCGACCGCGCAGCCTGCGGCCGCGTCACCCGATGCACCACTCGCGCGCGATCAGCGTCGTGTGTCGTACACGGTGGCGGCACGGGCAATCGCGCGCGGCGAAACGCTGCGGGCCGAAGATATTGCCATGCTCGACACGGTCATCGTGTGGCGCTGGAACGGTTCCCCCGATACCACCCGCGCGCTGCCCGGCTGGGTCACGCGTCGCGCGATTGCTGCCGGTGAAGTACTGCGTGCGCCTGCGGTTGGTGCACCAGCGCTCATCACCAGTGGTCAGACAGTCACGGCCATTTGGCAGGACGGTTCACTTCGTCTCGCCATCGCGGGTGTGGCCACCAACACCGCCGCACTCGGTGCGCCGGTTGGTGTGCGCATCGATCGCTCACGTCGCCTCGATGGTGTGGCCGTGGGTCCCAATACGGTTCGTCTCCGCTGAGTCTCTTCCAGAGAACATGCTCATGATGCATCAGACTTCTTCTCGTTCGCTGTTGGCCGGTGCCGCCCTGTGGCTTATGGGCATGGCCGTCGTGCTCGCGACACCGACCTTCGTGTCGGCGCAGCCCGCAACGCAGAGCGCCCAGGGTACGACGGGCGCACCGGCAAACGGCACCGCCGCGACCAACACACCGGCCGCACCGGCTCGCTCTTCATGGGTGGCCGATCGTCGCCAGTTCGCAGTCGGTGACATCATCACCGTGCTGATCGACGACTACACCATCTCGACTGCGGTCAAGGAGAACACAGCCTCCGACAATCGCACGCGCGGACTGGGCGTCACGGCCCGCATGCCGGGTGACACCAAGAATGTCGGTCTCGATTCGCGCAACAGCGCCGACCAGCAGCAGCGTGGTCAGGCGCGCCGCGAGAATCGCTTCCAGAACGAAATGAGTGTGCGTGTCGTGTCGGTTGGACAGAACGGTCTGCTGCAGATCAAGGGCACCAAGATCATCGACGTCGACAAGGCCAAGCAGGACATCGTGTTCACCGGTTGGGTGCGCGCTCAGGACGTGTCGGTCACCAATCTCATCGAGTCGAGCCGAGTCGCGGATGCGCAGATCGGCTACGCCTCGCCGGGTCCTCTGGGCAAGCCCAAGCAGGGTCTCATCACGAAGGTCATTGGAGCGATCTGGCCGTGATCACCAACACCGCAAATCGCTTCGCCGCACCGGCGAGGGCCTACGCCATGTCATACGCCATGCGCGCCATCATCGCCGCTGCCCTGCTGCTGTTGTTGCTCCCCACGACGTCGTTCGCGCAGAACGATGTGAAGATCCGCGATCTCACGTCGCCTGAAGGTGCGCTGCCCGTTCGTCTCGTGGGCTATGGTCTCGCGATCGGTCTCGATAACACGGGTGACCGTGCCATCGGTGGTCAGTCGGCCGGCCCCACGGTGCAGAGCGTCATCAACATCCTGCGTCGTTTCAACGTCGAAGTGCCGGCCGATCTCATTCGCATGCGCAATGTCGCGGCGGTGCTGGTCACGGCTGAAGTCTCGCCGTATCTCCGTCCGGGTGGCCGTTTCGAAGTGCACGTGTCGAGCATCGGTGATGCCCGCTCGCTGCGTGGCGGTCAGCTGTTCATGACGCCTCTCGTGGCTGATCCGAATGGTCCCGCGCTCGCCACCGCGCAGGGCACGCTCGTGATCAGCGATGGTGGTACCGCCACGCGCTATCAGCCGTCGCACGAAACCAACGGCCGTCTGCCCTCGGGCGGTGTGCTCGAAGCCGATCTGCCGCGTCCCGCGATGGCCGCCGTATCGCGTCTCTTCCTTCGTGAACCAGACCTCGGCATCGCCACCAAGATTGCCACCGCCATCAATGGCGCGATGGGTGAAAAGACGGCGGTGGTTGAAGACGAAGGCTCGGTGCTCGTGACGCTTGCCGATTCCGTGCAGAAGCCCGTGGCGATGGCAAAGATTCGCGACCTGGGCGTCGCACCGGAATCGAAGTCGCGTCTCATCATCGACGGCAAAGATGGCACGGTCGTCGCTGGTGGTGACATGATCGTTGGTGCCGCCACGGTAAGCCACGGCGCCATCACGCTGTCCATCGGCAAGCTCGCCGACGACGACACCGCCGCCATCCCGGGCAGCGTGCGTCTCCCGGCTGGTATCCCGGTGCAACGCGTCGCCACCGCGCTCCATGCGGTGCAGACGCCGGCCAACGAGATCGCCGCCATCTTCGCCGCACTTCGCGAGATCGGCGCTATCACTGCCGAGGTCATTGTCCGGTGATTGATCCGATCGTCCGCCGCTCCGTGGCTGCTCCGTCGGCCATGTCATCAGCATCGTCCACCGCTTCGGCTGCGCCGCGCTCGCCCGATGACGAGAAGCTGCGTGACTCGGCCAAGCAACTCGAAGGACTGTTTGTGCAGCAACTCTTCAAGGTCATGCGCGAAACCGTTCCACAGCAGGAAGGAATCGTTTCAGGCGGGGCCGGCGAGGAGATGTTCACGAGCCTCATGGATCAGCATCTCGCTGCCGAAACTCCCACACAGTGGGAGGGCGGGATGGCGGAGGCCCTGTATCGTCAATTGCGCGGTCGCTTGCCGGCCGCTTCGTCCACTGTGTCGCAACCTGTTTCCGAATCCCGCTGATGTCGCCGACGACACTGTACGCCCCAGAAACCGCGTCCCGCCCCGCCGTGCAGTCCACGGCGCTGCTTGATGCGCTGCATGACGCCCTCGTGAGCGAGCGTCGCCTGCTCGATGATCTCATCGCGCAGATGCGTGGCCAACGCGCGGCCGTTGCCAGCGACGACATCCAGGGTGTGGATGACAGCACCTTCGCTACACACCGCATTCTCGCCACGCTCGGGCAGGCCCGTCAGCGTCGCCGCCAGCTCAACGTGTTGTTGGGTGGCAGCGAAGACTGCACGCTGCGTGAACTCGAAGAACTGCTCGGCGAACTCGTGGACGATCGCTTCCGCGATGCCCGCGTGCGTCTGCAGCAGGCCGCTGATGTGCTCACTCGCGAGGTTGGCATGAATCGCAAGCTGCTGCGTGAAGCGCTCTCCAATACCGACCAGCACGTGCGCACGCTTGTTGGCGCGCCGGCTGCTTCGTCCACGTATGGCGCCGAAGGCATGACGCCGGTCACGCCAGGCTCGCCGCGCGGCGTGCTGTTCAACCGGGCGGTCTAACCATGAACGCCGGAGTGTTCAGCGTCGCGCGCTCGGCCCTGCTCGCGCATCAGACGGCATTGCAGACGATCTCGCAGAACGTCGCCAATGCCGAGACGCCGGGCTATTCACGCCAGGAAGCGCTGCTCGTCGCCAACACCCCGGTCAGTTTCACGTACGGGGCCGTCGGCACCGGCGTGAGTGTCACCAATATCGTTCGCAAGCGCGACATCCTGCTCGACGATGCGTATCGCTCTGCGGCTGGGCTCGACGGTGATGCGGCCATGCGCCGCGATTTGCTCTCGCAGCTCGAAGCCGTGTTTGGTGAGCCGAACGAATCCGGCATGGCCAACGCGCTCGATCAATTCTGGAATTCCTGGAGCGACCTGTCGACTCAACCCGGCAGTCTCGCCGCGCGCGCCGTTGTGCAGCAGCGCGGCCGTCAGCTCGGTCAGATGTTCAATGACTTCGACACGCAGCTCACCACGCTCCGTACGTCGAACCTCGAGCGTCTCAATAACACCGTCAACAACATCAATTCGCTCGCGTCGCAGGTTGCCGAGCTCAACGTGCGCATCATCTCGTCGGAATCGAATGGCAATATGGCCAACGATCTCCGCGACATGCGCGACATGAAGCTGGACGAGCTGGCCAAAATCGCCGGCACGCGCGTGATCAACCAGGCCAACGGCACGGTCACGGTGCAGATCGGCAATTCGGTACTGGTCGAAGGCGCCAACGCCACGCCGCTGTCGGCGCAGCTCGAGACCATTACGCCGACGCCGACCTACCCGGTCACCGACATCCCGGTGCGCATTCGCCTGGGCACGAACCCGGATCGTCTGGCACCGTTGGGCGGTGAGTTGGGTGCCATGGTCACCGTGCTCAACACGGAGATTCCGGCAGCTCGGACCCGTCTCGACGCGATGGCCGATCAGTTGGTGAGCGCGGTCAATGGAGTGCACACCACGGGTTACGTGTTCTCGGGCACCACCGTACCGGGCACGGCAGCAGGCAATTTCTTCCAGGCAGCCACGGCCACCGTGCCGGTGCGCGCCTCGAACATCAGTCTCAGCGCTGGCGTCCTCGCGGACCCGCGCAATATTGCCGCCAGTGGCAGCGCCAACGGTCCCACGGACAACTCCGTGGCGCAGGGGCTCGCCGCGCTTCGTATTGCGGATGCGACGGTCACATATACCGGAGCCAACGGTGCCACGGAGTCGGGCTCGTTTGCGAGCTTCTTCCGTAGCATGGTTACCCGGGTCGGTATCCAGGCACAGTCGGCTTCCGACAATGCCGGTGTGACCGGTACGCTCCTCGATCAGGCCGATCTCCGCCGCCAGTCGGTCAGCGGCGTGAATACTGACGAGGAACTCGTGAACATGCTTCGTGTGCAGCAGTCTTATCAGGCAGCCACCAAATTGATCAAGGCTGCTGAAGAGATGCTCGACACACTGCTTAACCTGGTCTGACGCGCGATGCTTATTCTCGGACGCCGTGAAGGCGAGTCCATTCTCATTGACGGTGGTATCAAGATCGTGGTCGTGGCTTGTGACCGAGGCGGTGTCCGCATCGGTATCGAAGCTCCGAGTTCGGTCAAGATCCTGCGCGGCGAAATTGCCGATCAGGTGGCCAAGGAAAATCAGCGCGCCGCCACGGCGCCGGTCTCCACGGAGTGGATGGCGGCGCTTGGACTTGGCGCTGCTGTCACGCCTGTCACTCCTGTCGCTACCGAACCGCGCACGCCGGCTCCGTCCGCTTCGCCGGAGCCGAGCGTCTGATGTCGGCTACGCGGTCAGGTACGCGGTCGACGGGTCGCGGCGAGGGTGGGCAGCGTGAATCCGAGGGCGTCGCCCTCGTGAATTGCGAGTCCCGCGCTGCCGTTCAGCAGCCACGCCACAGCGGCGCGGTCAGCTGCCATGTGATCCTCGACCGCGTGCTCCGCGAGATGCAGGGCACCGTCCTCCTCGACCGCGTTGCCGCTGCCGTGTGCCAGCAGCCGCACCACGTCACCGATGGTCTCGAGTGTGACCTGCACCGGTCCCTCATGGGAACGGGCAGCCGCCAGCAGTGCGACCACCGTGGCGTGAGCAACGGCCGTGGGGTCAGCGCGCACGGGCACCACGTCGCCCTCGAGGCGCACAAGCACCTCGCGAACGCCGTCAGTGCCGCGTCCCCGAAAGGCGGGATGTTCGGCCACGAGATGACGGGCCATGTCGACAGCGTCGCCCAGCAGCATGGGTTCGATCGCGCTGTCACCCCGCGGCAGTTGCCGCAGTACCTGCAGCAAACGCTCGAGCTGCACCCCATCGTCGCTGAGTCCGCCGACGAGACGGGCATCGGGCATGATACCGGCCTCGAGAATGCCGGTCAGAGCGGCGAGCGTGCCCAGCCGATTGCTCAGGGCATGTGCCACACCGCGCAGCAATTCGTCATGTACCGTGAGCCAGCGAGTGACGCCGGCCGTCGCAGCCAACTGCGCGCCGCGTCCTTCGTCGCCACTCACTGATTCCTCCACTCGCACCCGGGAAACTCTCGCGTGTTCGTCATCATCGGCCTGGTAGTTGTCTTCGGTTCCGTCATCGGTGGCTATGTCATGCACCATGGCCAGATCGGAGTGCTGGTCCAGGTAAACGAATTCATCATCATCGGCGGTGCCGGCCTCGGCACGCTGATCATCGCCAACCCACCGGCGGTACTCAAGTCGTGCATTAGCCAGACGCTTGGTCTGCTCAAGCCCAACCCGTATGGCGCGTCCGCGTACGCGGAATTGCTGCAGGTACTCTACGAAGTCTTCCAGAAGGCCCGCAAGGACGGTCTCGTCGGCCTCGAAGCGCACATCGAAAATCCGGAAGGCAGCGACATCTTCCAGAAGTATCCGTCGTTCATGAACAACCACCACGCGGTGTCGCTGCTGTGCGATACGCTCAAGGTGTTGCTCACCGGTACGGTGGAAGACCACAATCTCGCGGAAATTCTCGACGTCGATCTCGAGAAGCATCATCACGAAGGCATGCTGGCTCCGCACGCCATCACCGCCGTAGGCGACGCCATGCCGGGCTTCGGCATCGTGGCCGCCGTGCTCGGCGTTATCATCACGATGGGCTCGATCGGTGGCGCCGCGTCGGAAATCGGTGAAAAGGTGGCCGCCGCGCTTGTCGGAACGTTCGTCGGCATTCTGCTCGCGTACGGCGTGTTTGGTCCGGTGGCCAAGGCCATGGAAAACCGTCTGCACGCCGAACATGACTACATGCTCTGCATCCGCACGGCGCTGCTCTCGTTCGCCCGTGGTGATGCTCCGATGACGGCCGTGGAATTCTCGCGCCGCAACATCGAACCGCACGAGCGCCCCAGCTTCACCGAGCTCGAGGAACTCACGCGCAAGAAGGCGGCGTAAGTCATGGCGGCGCGCGGCGGCAAGAAGATCGTCATCGTCAAGAAGAAGGTGGCCGGAGGTGGCGGCCACCACGGCGGCTCCTGGAAGGTGGCCTACGCCGACTTCGTGACGGCCATGATGGCGTTCTTCATGGTGATGTGGATCCTCGGCATGGACGACAAGACCAAGCAGGCCATCGAGGGCTACTTCGCCAACCCCGTCGGTTACAAGAAGGGCTTTGGTGCCGGTTCGAGCCCGCTCGCGAGCGGCAGCTCACCGTCGGCCATTCAGAAGACGCCGATGCGCATGATCGTGCGCACGACCGAGCAGCGGCAGTTCGAAAGCATGCGCAAGAGTATTCTCGACAAGCTGGCCGAGAACGACTCGCTGAAGAAGCTGAATGCCGTGGTGGATGTGCAGGTGACCAACGAAGGCCTGCGCATCGAACTCATCGAGTCGGGCAAGGGCGACGTGTACTTCCCGCTCGGCAGCGCCAAGATGAACTCCGCCACCATGCTCACACTGCAGTTGGTGGGCGCCGAGCTCTCGCAGTTGCACAACAACGTGATTCTCGAGGGGCACACCGACGGTGCGCGTTTCGGCAACAACGCGACGTATGGCAACTGGGAATTGTCCGCCGATCGCGCCAATGCGGCGCGGCGTGTGCTGCAGAGCACCGGCGTTGCGCCGGAGCGTGTGGTGGAAGTGCGCGGTTACGCCGACACCAAGCCGCGTGTGCTGAACGATCCCATGGCGCCGGCCAATCGCCGCATCTCCATTCTGCTGCCGTTTACCAATGCCCCTGAGACCGCACCCAATGCCGAAGCATTGGCCAAGGGAATTCAGGACTCGCTGGTGAACAGCATCTCGCAGCCGCTGCGTAAGGGATACTGAGTTCGCCGCAAGCGCTTGATCGCAGTATCAAATACGAACGCCGCACGTTGATCGTGCGGCGTTTTCTGTTTCATGGTCTTGTGTGTTGTAGCCAGCCTAGCACAAGCCTACCGCGACGTCACCGCCGCCAGTCGCGTATTCGCCCACTGCACCGCTTCCGCGTACAGCGACGGCAATTCCATGTCCGAGGCCAGCGTGTCCACCAACGGCCAATCGGCGTTCTCGTAAGCATCGGCCAGCAGTAGCACCGTGGCATGTGGACCGCGAGCATGAAGCAGCGCGTCGCGCACCTCGTCGCTCACAGGCAAGCGCTCCAGCACCTTCTCCATGGGCAAGCCGAGCAATCGGTCCATACGCGAAAGCAATCCGACCAGGAATCGTGCGGCTGGATCACCGTGGGCACCATGCGCCGTCACTACTTCACAGAAACGGCCACGCACCAGTGCTTCCACCACCGCCTCGTGCGCCACCGCGCTGCGTGAGCCAACACTGGCCACCAGCATGATCAGCATCCAGCGCGACAGCGCTTCACGCCCGACCAGACGAATAGCGTAGGGAATCGAGTCCACACCACGTCCACCGAACGACGCCGAATTCACAATGCGCAGCAAGGACAATGACAACGACGGATGACTGCGGAAGGCCTCTTCCACCATCGTGTCGGTGGCATCGGGTTCGTTCAGCAGCGCCATGATGTGAAACACCGTGGCCTGCTGCACGTTGACCGCGCGACCGTCGAGCGTCTCCGGCTTGCTGAACACATAGCCCTGGAACAGCTCGAAGCCGATGTCCTTGCACGTCTGCAGCACTTCGGGTGTTTCCACCCGTTCGGCCAACACCGTGATCTCGTGCGCGCGCAGCCGCGCCACCATGGGCGCCATAGCCGCAACATCCGGCACGCCCAGCACATCGACCTTCACGATCGACACATACGGCAGCAGCTGATCCAGCGATGGCCGGTTGTCGTAGTCATCGAGGGCCAGCACATACCCTTCGGCCACCGCACGCGCGCAGGCATCAGCAACTGCAGGCGAGCCGTCAATCGACTCGAGCAGCTCCAGCACCACCGCCTTGGGATCGAAAATCTTGTACAACTCACCGAGCAAATGCTCTTCGGTGACATTCACAAAGGCTGTCGTGCCGCCTGTCAGGCGATCGAGGCCGATGGACAGCAGCGCATGCAGCGCCGTATCACCGCACATGAGCGCCGGCGACACATCGGTTCCCGCCTGGGTCGCTTCCTGATTTGCCCGGTACAGCAATTCATACGCTACGCGCTTGTTGCGCGTATCGAAGATCGGTTGGCGAGCGATGAATACGTGTTGCGCCGTTGGTGGGGGCGTCACGTCGACATCGGAAACACGCATCAAGGGCAACTCAGGGGACGGGAACGCCGGCCGGGACGGACGGTACGATCGAGTAACAGGGTGACGAGGCGTACCGGTGTCCTATTGGGTGGCACGACG
This sequence comes from Gemmatimonadaceae bacterium, assembly GCA_016742275.1. Lineage (GTDB taxonomy): Bacteria > Gemmatimonadota > Gemmatimonadetes > Gemmatimonadales > Gemmatimonadaceae > Gemmatimonas. The sequence continues at coordinate 16,606 of JACVCD010000028.1, read as the reverse complement.
CTCCTCTCTCCGACTATCGTCAACGGTATGGCGCAACTTCATCGGCGGTTTCGCAATCGATGGTTTGGTGGGCTGCTTGTAACGGGCGGGATCTGGGCGCTGGCCGCCTGCGGTGATTCCCGTCCCGAGACCGCGGCAGTGGACAGCTCGCTGGCCCGCGATCTGACCCTCGCCTCCTCGGCCACGTCCACCGCGGTCATTGGCGACACGGCAGTGTCCCGCGAACCGTCCCCGCCCGAACGGCCAGCACCTGCCGCGACGGCGCCAACCGTCTCCCGGCCGACGGTGCGTACGCCGCCCACGACGGGCACCCCGCAGCGTGCGCCAACCCGGGCCCCGGTACAGACGCCGGCACCTGTTCGGGAGCAGCCGTCCCAGCCCGCGCCTGCGCAAACCACCGCGCCCCCGGTTCCGACCTCCGGCACCACAACAGCCGGCAGTGGAACCGCCGCTGACAGCAATGGCACCACGGCCGCTGGTCGCACACGTGGTCTGGGCGCAGGGCTGTCGCTCGCCGGTGCCACCAACGCCGAGATCTGTTCGCTGGCCAACAAGCCCGGTGACCGCTTTGTAGTGTCGCTGTCGCAGGTCGTGCACGGTCCCGATGGTGCAACACTACCGGCGGGAACACCGGTGCTCGTGGAAATGGCTTCGGTGACACCCGAAGGTGTTTTCGCATTCCGTCTGCGCGGTGTGCAACTCGACGGCACGTTCATTCCCGCGCAGGGCACTGTGGCCGTGGGCGAAGCCACGCTCACCGAAAAGAGTATTTCGAAGGGCGGCGATGCCGGCAAAGTCGCCACGGGAGCCGTCGTTGGCGCTATTCTTGGACGAGTACTCGGCGGTGGCACACGCGGCACAGTGATCGGCGCGGCTGGTGGCGCGGCAGCAGGCACGGTGGCCGCTTCGCGCAATCGGGTGACTGAGCGCTGTCTGCCCGCCGGTGTGACACTCACCGCCACACTGTCGGCGCCGCTCGTGCTCCCCAATCCCGCGCTGTAAACGCCATTTCGTGGTAAACGGCATTTCGTGATCGACGTTTCCGGTTACACCAAGCAATACGGCGACACCGTCGCTGTACAATCGCTCTCGTTTTCAGTCGCTCCAGGAGATGTGCTTGGTCTCGTCGGCCCCAATGGCGCTGGCAAGACCACCACATTGCGTGCCCTCGCCGGCATTCTGCAGCCGACAGCCGGCACCATTCGCATCGCCGACATCGACCTGCAGCAGGATCCGGTCGCGGCTAAATCGCGCCTCGCTTTCATCCCTGATGAACCGGCGCTGTTCGACTACCTCACCGTAGCCGAGCACCTGCAGTTCGTAGCGCGACTGTACGGCGTGCCCGACGCCGCGCCACGCATACCGGTGTTGCTCGAAGAGCTCGAACTCACCGCCAAGCGCGACGCATTGCCGCCAGAACTTTCGCGCGGCATGAAGCAGAAGCTCGCCATCGCCTGCGGCTTGCTGCATCAGCCCAGCGCGCTGCTGCTTGATGAGCCGCTCACGGGTCTCGATCCCGTTGGCATTCGGCGCATGAAGGAAACCATCAGCGCCCGCGCCCGCGAAGGCACGGCGGTGGTGCTGAGTTCGCACCTGCTGCATCTCGTCGAAGAACTGTGCACACGCCTGCTCGTCATTCGCCGTGGTGAAGCCGTGGCCTTTGGCACGATTGCAGAAATCGTCGAGGCGCGGCCCGAGCTCGCGGGACATTCGCTCGAAGAAATGTTCATCGCCCTCACGGGCTGACGCCGGCAGGCTGACAGATGGTTAATTCATTTGACCGACCAGTTGGCGGTCCGGCGCCCGCGCAGGCCATGGTGTTCCTGTACTGGCATGCGTTCCGCAATCGGTTGCGTGCGCAAGCCGCCCGCGCTCGCAATCCGCGATATCTCGTCGCCGTTGTACTCGGCGTGTTCTATCTGTGGTGGGCGCTGTTCCGCAACACGCGCGGCGAGCACGCGCCGTTCACCACCATGCTCAATTCTCCGACCACGCTGCTCATCGCCAGCGCACTGCTGCTGGTGACATCGGCACGCTGGTGGCTCTTTGGCAGCGATCGCAGTGCGTTGGCCTTTACGCCTGCTGAAGTACAGTTCCTCTTCCCTGCGCCCATCACGCGCCGAGAGTTGGTGCATGCCAAACTGCTGCGCATGCAGTTGGCCATTCTTGTCAACACGCTCGTCTTCTCGGTCATCTTCCGCGGCAACGCGGCCAATTTCGTCACGTGGGAGCGAGCCATCGGCTGGTGGCTGCTCTTCTCCACGCTGGCATTGCATCGATTGGGCGCTTCCATCGTGCGCAGCGGCGCCATGGACCATGGGTCGGAAGGTCGTCGCCGCAGCGCCGCATCAATTGTGGTGTTCGGTGCGCTGTTTGCTGGAGTGGCCTACGGCCTGATTGCTGCGCTCCCCGAATTGCGCGCGGCCAGTCAGGAAGGCTTGCGTGCGTTTCTGCGCGCGATGAGCACGGCGCTCGAAGCACCGGTCCCACATGCCGCACTCTGGCCCGCGCGCCTGCTGACGTCACCCATTCTCTCTCCCGGCACCAGCGCATGGCCTGTGCAAGCGCTGCTCTCCGCTGGTGTATTGGTATTGCACTACCTGTGGATCGTGCGACTCGATGCCGCGTTTGAAGAAGCAGCCATCGAAGCCACACAGCACCGCGCGGATCGTCTGCATCGTTTCCGCACGTCGCAGATGGGACAGGCGCGGTCACGCAAAGGCAAGCTGGTCTCTGTACCGCGACTTGCGCTCACGGGGCGACCGGAAGTCGCTATCGCCTGGAAGAATGTGGCGGCCGCGTTGCGTGGTGGTTCGTGGAAGACGCAGTTGGTGAGTTTTGTCATCGGACTCTCGGTCCTCGCCACGCTTGCGCGATCCACATCACGCGATGCCGGTGACATCTTCGTCGGTGTCTCCATCGGCTGGGGCGCCATGCTGCTGTTCATTGGCCCGCTGTGGATGCGTTTTGACTTGCGACTCGACCTGCCGCGGCTCGCCATGCTCAAGACCATGCCGCTGCCCGGCTGGCGCATCGTGACGGCCCAGATCGCTGCCGTCACCATTCTGCACTCCATCACGGTGTGGTCACTGATGGTCGTGCCATTGGTGATGCTCATCCAGGATCCGGCACTGTTCAAGGAAACCGGCGCCACCATTCCCATTCTGGCCTCCATTGCCGTAGGTGTGCCGGCTTTCAACGCACTCATGTTCACCATCCACAACGGGGTCGCTTTGTTGTTCCCCGCATGGGTGCGACTCGGCACCGAAGCACGCGGGTTCGAGACCATGGGACAGAACCTGCTCACCACAGGTGCGACCGCATTCGTGGCCGCAGTGGCTCTCGTGTTCCCTGTTGGTGTAGCACTATTGGTACTGTGGCTGACCAACGACTGGGGCGGATGGTCGCTGCTACTCGCCACGTTGCTCGCCAGCCTCGTCATTGCGCTCGAGTTGTGGCCCGTGCTGCATTGGCTAGGTACAGTCTTTGAAGAGACTGATGTCAACGATGTCGCCGCAGCGGTCTGATCGTCACACAAGACCTACCGGCGCGCGGTCTTTCTGCCTAACCTGCGAGTATCATGTCCGCCGACGACTTCGATCCCACTGACGACTCGCCCACGCCTGATGATAGCGAGGCACGCCCGGCGGTGTTCGTAACGACGCGCGAGCCGGTGACCGTGCAGATCGCGCAACTCGACGACCCGCGCGCACCCGACTCGTCCGCACTTGCCGCCTACATCGACGGTCGCATGGTCGCACGCAGCGCCATGCCCGCCGAGGCCATTTCGCGACTCATCGAGTTGCGTCTCTTCGACGAACCCGTACCACTCGGCCTGTTCGCTTACGAAGAAGATCCGGGTCTGCAGTGCCGTCTCTTTGCGCTCGTGCCCCGCACGTTGCTCGAAGCTGACGCGCACAACGCCGAGCCGTGGAAGGCCAGCGTGCCCAGCTACGAGGCGTCGGTCAGTGGTGGAGACAGCGACGACGATGATGAGGACGATGACGAAGAAGGCGCAGAAGAAGCGCCCTTCGAAACCATTCTACTCGGCCACATCGTGCGCTTCGACAAGGATCGCAAGCACCCCGAAGATCTCGCCGCCGAAGCTGTGGATGTTTTGCAGCGCATCATCCACGGTGCCGAGTCATTGCAGGACGCAGACCGAAAGGCGATCGACGATCTGCTCGGATCGCTTTAAGAAACAGCAACTGATTATCGCGGATGACACGGAAACAAGAGGAAACCACACGGATCAACAACAAATAATTTTTTGCTTTATCCTGTAGTTTCCGTCCGTTTCCGTGTCATCCGTGTTAATCAGTTGCTTTTAGTATCTGCCTCAACTCCAATGCTCGGTATCTCAACTGGAGTCGACGCACTCAACTCCCGGTCCGAGTGTGCTAGCTCGCCGAGCCGCCGCGCACTGACTTTCAGTCGAGCGTCGAGCGAGCCCCGCGCTCGATTGTAGCTCTGCACCGCGCGCTGCAACCCTCGCCCCATCTCATCGAGCTGTTCGTCGAACACGGCGATTCGCTCATGTAGTTCGCGCCCGAGCGCCGCGACTTCGGCCGCGTCTTCCGCCACACGCTCCTGGCGCCAGCCATAGGCCGCCGCTTTCAACAAGGCAATGAGCGTAGTCGGTGTAGCCAACAGCACCTTGTCCTCGAGCGCCGTCTCCAGCAGCGACGGGTCCGCATCGAGCGCCGCCGCAAAGAACGCTTCGCCCGGCAGAAACAGCACCACAAAATCCGGTGCGTCCTCGAACTGCTCCCAGTAGCGACGCGCTGACAACTGCTGCGCATGCGCTCGCACCTGCGCCGAATGATCCGCCAATCGCGCGCGCCGCGTACGATCGTCCGTCGCATTCATGGCCTCGAGCCACGCACTGAGCGGAGCCTTCGCATCCACCACCAGCCGACGCGCGCCAGGCAGTCGCACAATGAGATCCGGACGCTGCACACCACTACCTGAGCGCACCGTGACCTGCGGTTCGAAATCACAGTACGCCAGCATACCCGCCAACTCACACACCCGGCGCAGTTGCAACTCTCCCCACTGTCCGCGCACCGACGGTGACCGCAAAGCCTGCGACAACTGCTGCGTCTCACGCGTGAGCGCCTCGCCACCACGCAACACCGCATCCAATCGTTCGCCGATCTGCCCCGCCACCTGCGCCTGCGAGCGCCCCAATTGCGACAACGCCGCGTCGGTACGCGTCAGCGTCTCCCGAATAGGCGCCAGCAATTCGCCAACATTCCCCTGACGCCCCAGCGCCGCAGACTCCCCTTCAAGACGCGCAATCTTCTCCCGCAACTCAACCTCACGCGCACTCGACTCAGCGCGCGCCACCCGCCCCCTCATCCACCAAGCCAGCATGGATCCGAGGGCGAGGCCGAGGATCAAGGCGATCAATGCAACACCGGTATCCGTCATATCCTTAAGCTACCGTGTGGGCCCCGGAACAGACGGCGCGAGGATCAGAGGATTTGAGAATAAGAGAGCGGGCGTCGGGGGTGCTCGGTCATGCTGAGTACCCCCGACGCCCGCCCCTCCTATCCTCAGATCCTCCCATCCTCACGCCATCTGTTGCTCCGATCCTCCCAAACCCTCAGATGACAGGGAATAGCCCGTCTATAGACAGATACCGTTCTCCCGTGTCGTAGCAGAACGTCAACACCCTCCCCCCATCCGCAATCTCCGGTGCCTTCTGTGCCACCGCCGCCAGCGCCGCGCCACTCGAAATGCCGATGAAAATTCCCTCCTCGCGCGCCGAACGTTGTGCCCACATGAACGCGTCTTCTTCCGTTACCGCGATCGTGCCGTCCAGTGTCTCGACATGCAGATTGCCCGGCACAAACCCCGCACCAATACCCTGAATCTTGTGCGGACTTGGCGCACCACCGGCAATCACCGCCGACTTCACCGGCTCCACCGCATACGTGCGCAGCGACGGCCACTGCGTCTTGAGCACTTCACTCACCGCGGTGATGTGACCGCCAGTACCCACGCCGGTGATGAGCACATCGAGTCCTTCGGGAAAGTCCTCGATGATCTCACGCGCCGTCGTGGTCACATGCGCCTTGATGTTGGCCGGATTGTCGAACTGCGACGGCATCCACGAGTTGGGCGTGTTCTCGAGCAATTCCTGTGCGCGCGCAATGGCGCCTTTCATGCCCTTCTCACGCGGCGTGAGATCAAAGGTCGCGCCATACGCGGCCATGATGCGCCGACGCTCCACCGACATCGACTCCGGCATCACCAGCACGAGCTTGTAGCCCTTGACCGCCGCAACCATGGCGAGACCAATGCCCGTGTTGCCGGACGTCGGCTCCACAATCACACTGCCCTTTTTCAGCACACCACGCTGCTCGGCGTCTTCGATCATCGCCAGCGCAATGCGATCCTTGATGCTGCCGCCCGGATTGGCGCGCTCCAGTTTCATCCACACATCGAGACGCGAACCAAAGAGTCGCTGCAGATGTACGTGCGGCGTGCGACCAATGGTGTCCAGAATGGAACGAGCGCGCATGACAGCCCCAAATGCGGAAGACGTAAGGATTCGTGTGACGGCCTAGATGTGGAACTCGATACCGTCGTCACCACCACGCTTCTCGACACGACTGGTGAATTGCACCATCGAGCGCGGCGGCACCGACGAGGTTAACCACACGTTGCCGCCGATGACAGACCCATCACCGATCACCGTGGTTCCACCAAGAATCGTCGCGTTGGCATAGATCACGACATCGTTACCAATCGTGGGATGTCGTTTCCGATTGGCCAACTGTTTGCTCACCGCGAGCGCCCCGAGCGTGACGCCCTGATAGATGCGCACACGGTCCCCGATTTCACTCGTTTCACCGATCACCACACCCGTGCCATGATCGATCGCAAATCCGGAACCGATCTGCGCACCCGGGTGAATGTCGATTCCTGTTTCGCGGTGCGACCATTCCGACAGCACACGCGGAAACATCGGCACTTCGAGTCGATACAACTCATGCGCCATGCGATGCACCGCCATCGCCAGAAAACCGGGATACGCGGCAATCACTTCTTCGAGACTTCCGGCCGCCGGATCACCACTGGTGATGGCCTTGGCATCCAGCACGAGCATGTCATGCACATCAGGCAATCGCGCCAAAAACGCTCGCACCACGGGCTCGGAGTCTGCCACCAGCGGTATCAGCGTGACACGTAGCAGGTCTTCAAGCTGACGCGCCTCGTCGTCCACCTGCTCCGGCCCACCACGTGCTTCGCGGGCAAACGGCGGAAACAGCAGCGCGAGCACACGGGTGACAATCGCCTCTGCCTGCGCACGCATCGGACGCGGCGGATCACTGGCGCGACGTTCGAGCTTCAGCGTTTCGAGAAATGCCTGCCAACGCTCGGCGTTTACAGACGCTCCAGCGCCGACACCCGTCCCCGTGCTGCCATCGCCACGTAACTCTGCATCCCGATCGGCCACAGTCCCGCCTCGTGCATGAGCGCGCGATACCACGCGGCCGCCTTAGGTGACGGCCAGTCCGTGTCCCCCTCGAACTGATCTTCGCGCGTGAAGAGCTCCAGATATGCCACACCGCCCGTGCGTTGCGCTACCTGCTTGAGCCCGCGCGCCAGCACATCCGGCGGCAGATAGTTGAGCATACCGCAGCACACGATCAGGTCGTACTGCGGCATGAGCGACAGATCATCGAGTGTGTCGATCGATCCCAGAAGCAGGCCCCGTCGTGCGCCGAATCGTTGCACCGCATACGCGCTCGGATCCACGCCGGTGTAGGCGATGCCCGGCCGAGCCCGCCTGAGCGGCGCGCGCCAGTTGCCTTCGCCGCAGCCCACATCGAGGACAGAACGTACCGAGCGACCGAGCACAAACTCCGTCGTACGCAGAACGAACTCCACTTGCCGCGACAATTCGGCCGGCGACTTCACGCGGTGCGCCGGATCGCGATACCACTTGTCGAAGTACGCCTGGTCGTAGCGCTTCGCGCGACCAGCCGCAGTATCCGCATGCGCATCGGAGGCCGCGCTCACAGCATCCCCCAGAAACTGCGGTCAATATCGATCGCAAAGCGCCACGATCCCTGGCGCAGCCCACGCGCCACATCCACCCGCAGCAGATCGTAGAAGAACAACAGTCCGACACCGGCCGATGGATACACGCCGGCAACGGTCGGTCGCTCTGCCGTCCCCGATGACGTCGCCAGTGCCTGAACGTATGGCGCCAGCGTGGCGTGTGGTGGCGACTTGCCAAACCGCCGAAGCGGAATGGACGGCGCCGGAATCGGCGTGCGGAATTCGAGGCGCGTGGATATCAACGCACGCGCTCCGAAAGCATGCCAGTCATAACCTGGCGCCGACCACGGACCGCCGGCCATCACGAGCCACTGCGGTGGCAGATCGCGTCCACCGGCAACACCAGCCAGCCCGTGAAGAAATAGTGCACGATCTCCAGGCAACGGCTGCGTGAGTTGCAACTGCGCCTGCATGCGACCCACCAGCGGCTGCACCAGACGCGTGGGCATGGGCGCACCGGGTAGCGGATCAACCAACGGCCCCCAGGGAATCTGAATCGTGCCGTGCTGCGCCCCGACATCGGCCATCAGACTCCACACACCGCGCCGAGCCATCGCATCACCCGGAACCCATCCACCGGTGCCACGCACTTCGCCCCGCACGCCTTCCAATGGCCACGCATTGAGCGACGGTGCAAAATCCCGCGACAACGAACTGGCCCGCGTGGTGACTGCCCTGTCGGTCTCGTACGCCAACCGCCACGTGAACGCACTGTTCGGCGCGCGACGCCACAACACACCCGCCGCACGGGTGTCCACCTGCGTGGTGTAGTCGCTGCCAAACAGCGCTGCAGCCGCTGAATTGGTCACCCCCGCGCGCTCGGCAAATGCCAGATCGAGATAGTCACGCTCTGCGAATAGCTGCAATGTCGGCGCACGACCAAATGCGGGCGACGGCCCAATGGCCACATGCCCCTTCACCGCTTCATCGGCAAATCCGTATCGTGCGCGGCCATGTACCACAAAGCCCGCACTGCTGCGATGCGACGCACCGATACCCAACGCCAAACCTTCGGCGCGCGAAAACCGCGCGAGATCACTGATGCCGCGTCCCGTAACCGATGCCGTTGCCGGACGCGCCAGCATGGCAGCGCGCACCGCCGCTTCGGCCTGCACACGCGCCTGCACCACATCTTCGCTGCTCGCCATCTGAATCTCTGGCGGCAACACATCGATCATGCGGCCTTCGAACACATGCGCACGCAAGGAATCACGCGGCATTGAACTCCAGCGCGGCAACTGCTGCGTGGCCGGCGGAATTCGCTCGTTCACCGTGTATCCCGCAATCTCCCAACGGCCGCGCACAATGCCACGCGCCGGGATATCAAACCACGTACTACCGCGCGACACCTCGACTTCCTGCCGGCGCGGTAACCAATACTTCTCGCGCACCAGGCCATTCTCGAGTGTCACCACCAATGTTTCGATGCGTTTGTCGATGATGGCCGCACGCGTGAATGTCATCGACAATCGAACGACAGCGCCGGTTTCATGATCGAGATAGACTGAGCCGATCGCCCCCGGCTGCTCGGCATTCCGCGGACGAAACTTGACCTCGTCCACCAGAATCTCCCGTCCGGGAATGCTGATACGTAGCGGCCGCCCCAACGCATACTCGTAGATCGTGGCCGCATTGGCCGCGAGCGGGTGCGGCACGTCACGCACATCCTGCCCGTCACCCAACCGAATGCGATCCGGAAGATTGTCGAGCACCACACCGTAGCGATCGCGATAGTAACCAACATCGGCGGGCAGCAGTGTGGTATCGCGCCGACCAACCAGTCGCTGCGCACTGCGGCCGGGCTGCCACCACGCGATCTGCAGCGCCAGCTCTTCGCTTTGCACCACGCGAGGCGGAATCACCACCCCTTCACCCAGCTGCGCGAGAAACGCCAGAAAGCCGTGCGCATTGGCGGTGTAGCTCAGCAGCGTGCTGTCGGCCAACTGCACGCCGCGCCGCGCGATCGCGCGCGCCACCAATGAGTCCGCACCGGCATGTCGCCACGCGGTAGTTGGTGGAGTCACTTCCTGCGCCTCTACCGGCGAAGCAGCTAACGCGACAACACACGGCATCAGCAGCAACGCCGACATGCGTACTGACGCCCATCGCCGCACGGGCGAACAATCCTTCAACGACTGCTGTCGAATTCGCACGCAGATTCCCAAGCCGATCAGCGCCGCTGCGCCGCATCAGGAGTATCGAGCAGAAGCCAGCCGCGATACCGCGCGACCGACGATTCCGTGAGATGTGGCATTACGACAAGATAGACCCACCCGTGACGCCAGCTGGAGTCGGGACGAAAGGCCGCCCCAGGCGAACGCGGCGCACGAAATGCGCGGCGTGCCACCACGCGCGCCACCACCGGGGTCATGGTGCCCGTCGGGCCGGTCAACGTCGTACGTGCACCAACTGCCAGTCCCGACAATTCAGTGCCCGGCGCAAAGTGCACGGCCCACAACGTGTCACGCTCAAGACCACGATGCGCCGACTCGATACGAGGCGGTGACGCCGTGCGCGCTACGGATACAGATCCGGTGAGCATCGAATCCGGAAGCAGCTGGGCACCGCTGTATCGCTCCACAATCCAGCGATCGAGCGGTGTTGGGGGTTGAGCCTCTCCACGCGTCGCGACCGCACCAGCAACGCCCATCAACAACAGGAGTGTGCGTACTGCAACACTCACGGCGACGTAAGTGCGCGAGCCGACAGCGAACGCGGCGACAGCGCCGCTGGCAACGGAGCCGGGATCACCTGCGCGATATCATCGCCCGGCGCCAACACTTCGAAACCCGCACGCAACGCCGCGTCATCACGCACTGCGTAACGCAGAATGGCTTCACGCTCGCCATCCACTTCGAGCAAACGTACCAGCGCCAGTCGTGTCGCTGCCGTCACCCAATCCGCGCGCGCGAGAGGATCGCGTAGCGTGCGCGGCGTGAGTTGCGCCAGCGTCGCGCGCAGTCGCGCTTCGAGCACGGCCAGCGGACGAATGGTCCAGCCATCACGCAGCGCATGCATGGCCAGTGAATCAGCCAATCGATCCATCGCATCGCCCGACTCGCCCGTCCACTCACGCGGAACGGCCGCCAGATCGCGACGTCCCGGCTGCTCGACCACCACATCAGGCACCAAACCACCCGTGAATCCACCACCCTTCACCGGATTGCGCTCCAGCGCACGACCACTCGGCGTCAACCACCGCGCCGTCGTGAGTCGCAGCGCCAGCTCAGGCGAAAGATTCACCACCCGCTGCACCACGCCCTTGCCATACGTGGGCTCACCCACAAGCAACGCGCGGTCATGCTCACGAAGACCCGCCGCAATCACTTCAGCGGCCGACGCGGTCTGCTTGTCGACCAACACCGTGAGCGGCATGGACGGCCAACGCGAATTCTTCGACGCATGCGGCTGAATCGCATCACCACCGCGACCCGCGAGTGACGCGACAACGGCGCCACGTGGCAGAAACAGCCCCGCCACCTTCACACCTTCTTCGAACAGGCCACCGTTGTTGCCGCGCAGATCGAGCACGAGCGAACGCGCACCACGCTGAACCTGCAGCGCTACCGCGCGCTCCACTTCTTCCGCCGAATGCGAAGTCATGGAGGCGAGACGCACATACCCCACACTGTCCGACAACATGGCCGCATCCGACACCGCCGGCACACGCCACGCGCTGCGGCGCACAATCACGCGCGCCGTATCACCCGAAGGCGCGCGCCAGAGCGTTACCACATGCTGTTCCATCGGCACGTCGGTGCTGTCACCCGCCTTGCCCCACGTGCCATCAGCACGCACCGGCACACCATCCACCGCCAGCACACGATCACCCGCGCGAATGCCCGCCAGCATGGCCGGTGAACCCACGGACACACGCGCCACACTCGCACCGTCTTCGTGATGACGCATGGTGAGACCCAACCCCTGTCCTTCACCAAGCAGTGTGCCGCGATACTTCTGCATGCCATCCGACTGCAGCAGCGCCGCATACGGATCCTGCAGTTCGCGCAGCATGCCCGTCACCGCGCGACGAATGAGCTCATCGTTCGGCAGTGAATCGAGTGCATTGGCGCGCACGGAGTCGATGGCCGAAGACAGCAGCTGTGCACCGGCCCACTCGGTGCGTGCACGCGTGAGCTGGCGCTCATAGTAGCGACCAGTCACGAACGCAGCCCCGACACTTCCCGCGACCAGCGGGATGAGCCAGAGAATGCGACGGGACGTGGACGCCATGGGAACCTCGGAACTTTGTGCCGGCGTGGAATGCCGCGGGAACCGGAAAATGCAACGGTCGCATCATGACCGTTGGGGGGTTACCTACATACTACACGCATCATCAGGGTGATCCGTCAAATATGGAAGTTCCGCCGCAGACTGGTCAGCATACTGGTCAGAACACCGAGCCGAAATTCGCCGATCCGCAGTTCGCCGACCCGATCGACGACGGCTTCATCGACGAAAAGGCCCCGCCACCAACTCAGGCGCTTAGCGGCCTATTGCTGCTCGGCTGTGCCGTGGTGGCCCTGCTCTGGGCCAACTCACCCTGGCGTGAGCAATATCACGCGCTGAATCACCAGCCAATCGCTGGCATGTCGTTGCAGCATTTCATTAACGACGCGCTCATGACCCTGTTCTTTCTGGTCGTGGGACTCGAGATCAAGCGTGAACTCTTGGTTGGTGCGCTTTCGAGTGTGCGCAAAGCCGCATTGCCCATCGTTGGCGCCATTGGTGGCATGCTGCTCCCGGCCGCCATCTACGCCGTCCTGGCTCGGGGAACCGATGCCAGTCCTGGATGGGGCGTCCCCATGGCCACTGATATCGCCTTTGCCCTCGGCATTGTCGCCCTGCTTGGTGACCGCGTTCCGGCGGGACTTCGCATCTTCCTTGCCGCACTCGCCATTGCCGACGATCTGGGCGCCGTACTCGTGATCGCCCTGTTCTACACGCCGGGCATCGCACTGAGCGCATTGGCCCTTATCGCCGTCTGCATGGCCGCGCTCTATCTGCTGAACCGCTTCGGCGTACAGCGTGTGTGGCCCTATGTGATCGGTGGGCTGGTGCTCTGGTACGCCGTGTATCGGTCGGGTGTACATGCCAGCATTGCCGGTGTGCTGCTCGCGGTCACCGTTCCCTCCGTCGGCGCCCACAGCGTGCAGGAGCGACTCGAGCACGCACTCGGCGGTGTCGTCACCTGGTTGGTCGTTCCACTCTTTGCCCTCGCCAACGCTGGCGTCTCGTTGCCGGACGACATCGGTGCCTTCGCTAGACAACCGGCCGTCGCGGCGTCGGCGCTGGGCCTCATCATCGGCAAGCCCTTTGGCATCTTTGCGGCGGCCTGGATTGCTGTCCGGCTCAAGTGGGCCGATTTGCCCGACGACAGCGACTGGGTCCGCGTGTTCGGCGTGGCCACACTTGGCGGTATCGGCTTTACGATGTCGCTGTTCATTGCCGCGCTCGCCTTCGGCGAAAGTGCACAGCTCGACGCAGCCAAGATCGGCGTCCTGACCGGATCCTTCACCGCCGGTATCTTCGGCGCCCTACTGCTTTCGCGCGCCGGTCGACCGGGCGCGGCAACGATGACCACGGCCGGGGGCCGCGGATGACCCCGGCCCCGCTTCACGCCCGTCCACTGCTCATTATGAGCGACGTGGACGGTACCCTGCTTGGCGACGATCACGCATTGCCGATCTCGCCCACGGGACTGCGTGAGCGGTTGATGCGCCTGCAGCGGACGTGGGGGGCGTCCGTTACGGTCGGACTCGCCTCAAGTCGCACCCTGCGCGAGCTCACGGTACTGCAGCGCGCGCTAGGCCTGTATGGCCCGATCATTGCCGAAGATGGGGGTATCTGGGCCACTGAGGTCGCGCGCCGCCCTGCGAATGCGTCCTCCGGCACCTCGAATCCGACTGATGCGAATATCGAGAATCACGGGATTCGATCGATTGTATCGCGACAGATATCGGACACTTCAGAGACACTCAGGGATAAAATGAGCGACAGGTCCACTTTCGCTCAGGCTGACACACAGCAGCGCCCGATGGCTGCGCTACGCGCACTGGGGTTTCGCACCCCTGCCGCCGTACGGCGCGCCCTGCACGCCCGCCGGCACAGCGTTCTGGTGGACCCCCTCGCCATTTCCGCTGACGAACTCGAAGCATTGCGCCAAATCAGTCACGATCGAGGCTTGCAGCTTCGGCGTGGTGGACGTTGGTTCACTTTGACGTCAGTATCTGGAAAGGGTCCGGCACTGTGTGCCCTGCGGCACCAACTGGATCTGGACGGGGTACCCCCTCTGGTTGCAGCCATTGGCAACGAGGAAAACGACGTTTCGCTGCTCGCCGAAGCCGATTTGCGCTTCGTGATTCGTAATCCGCACCGGGGACCGCACCCGGTGCTCGCCGCCCTGCCCGAGGCCATTGTCCTCGACGCGGAAGGGCCTGGAGGTTGGATGCAGATGCTCGACTACCTGGAGCAACGCGCCACGGAGGCGCATTCATGACGGTGGGGGTCAAGACCGGCGAGTTCGCAGCCGCCATGGCAAACCCCCGTTGGACTTTCACGATGCTGACCATCCCGTCACGCGTGGAATTCCTCGGCAAGCTCCTCAAGTCCATGACGGAGCTTCCGAAACGCACACCCTTCGAAGTGGTGATCGTCTACAACACCGCCACCGAAGAAGAGCCCATGGCGGTGGAAGCGCGCATCCGGGCGCTCGCCCCAACACTCCCCATACGCGTCTACGTCAACGCGACCGACCCGACCATTGGTGGTGGGCGTCGCGTGCAGCTTTCTGTGTGTCGCACGCCGCTCGTCGCGTTCATCGACGACGACCTCACGCTCCACGGCGACATCCTTGGCGCCATCGAAGCCACGCTGCGCAGCAAACCGCTCGGCATCGTCGGCCTGCCTTCGTACGAAGAAGACACCGACATTCGCTTCAAGCCGCGCGAATCCACGCCGTATGTGAACATCGACGACATCCGCTACATGCCGGTGCAGGGCATGCTTGTCGCGGGCTACCGTCGTCTTTTCGCCGACATCGGCGGCTTCAATCCGCGTCGTCAGTTCTGGGGCGAGTGGACGGAGTTCAATCTCCGCATGTGGCGTCACGGTGTGCCCACCGGCTACGTGCTCGACAAGGGCTTCCTCCGCCATTGGCACAAGGCCCCCGAGTCACCCACGCGAAACATGTCGGGACGCGAGCAACACGTCCTGTGGGGACTCATGTGCACGGCGCTCGAGTACGATGCGGTTAGCATCAACGAAGCCACCGATGCCTTCTGGCGACTCGCACAGGACCGCTATCTGCAGTACTCGTTCGGCGAGCAGCCCAGCTCCAAGCTGTTGCTGGCCTCAGTGCTCGAGCTCATGCCCAAACTCTCGCGTGAGTTTCCGGCCATTCACGCCTTCGCAGAAACCGCGCGCGAGCATCCGTTTCACTTCAAACCTTTCGAGCCGCTCACCGAAAAACAGGTGCGCGAAGTGCTCGAACACGCTGAAGAAACCATCGCTCCATATCGCACCGTCTTCGATGACGTAGAGCAGGATGATCCGCCAATCGCGAAGGCGGTCGGCTGGGTTCGTCGACTCGGGCGCGCCATGTTCAAACGCGACCCGGCGCATCCGCAGGTTAGCGCGTAGCAATTCGTTGACTGTAGGAACAGCAACAGCAACTGATTGACGCGGATTTCACGGAAACAAATGGAAACCACACGGATACAGCATTCATTTGCTGTTCATCCGTGTGGTTTCCGTTTTCTTCCGCGCCAATCCGTGATAATCAGTTGCTTTTTCTCAGATCCTCGGCTCAAGCTCTCCTGCCCGCTTGAGCCCAAGCCGGAATAGAATCGGCCCAATGGTTTCGTTGATCGCAATTGTCGCCATCAACAATGCACGCAGCGGACCACCACGCGACGGATAGACATCCGCCACTACCGTCGCGAGACCAATCGCCACACCCGCCTGCGACACAAGACCGAACCACGCATTGCCGGTGATCTTGGGGTCGAGCCCCGCCCACTTGCCGCCCAACTGCATGCCGCTCCAGATGGCTCCCATACGCACCAGCACCACCGGCACCACAATCGGCAGCAATGGCACCACAGCGCGCGGATCGATCTTCGCACCAGCCAGCGCAAAGAACACCACGAACACTGGCGCCGCCGCTCGCTCCATGGCGTGACGCAATTCCGCACCACGACCGCCGCCCGCGTTCTCCGCCACAAAGCCGGCCACCAGCAATGTCAGCAGAGTCTCTACATGCAGAATGCGCGCGACCTCGCTGCCCAATAGCGCCATCAGCAGTCCAAAAATGAACAACTCGCGACTGATGAACCGGAGATAGAGCGCAATGCACGCACCAAGCACGGCACCCACCAGAACCGAACCACCGATCTCCCATAAGACCGCGCCCGCCTGCACACCTTCTGCACCGCCCGCCGGTGGAGCCAGCGAACGTGCGACAGCCAGCACAACCGAAAACAGCAACACCACGGCCACATCCATCACCAGCACCACACCGAGCGTATAC
>JACVCD010000027.1 GCA_016742275.1 Gemmatimonadaceae bacterium | reverse complement strand
GTCCTACCCTATCCACACCCTCACTCCGTGGGCGGAGTCTGCCTGATGAAATCGTATCGTTTGCCCGTGCTCAGTGCCGTCGCGTTCGCCGTCGCCTGTGGCGCGGCGTCCAATCCTGACGTGGCGGCCAAGGCCGGCAATCAGCAACTCTCGACCGCCCGCCTTGCCGAGATCCTCGGGCAGTCGCAGGCCCCGCTCGAGAAGGACGTGGCCCGCTCGATCGCCGAGCTGTGGCTCAACTACCAGCTCGTGGGTGTGTCGGCCGCCAAGGGCGACTCGCTGAACGACCCCAAGGTCATGCAGGACGCGCTGTGGTCGAACATCGACAACATCCGCGTGAAGAAGTTCTACGACGCGGTGTCGGCCGGTTGGGCGGACAAGGCGCCGGGTACGGATGAAGAGCGCTACAACAGCGGTGAGGCCTTTGCCGCGCGCCACATCCTCGTGAAGACCGATCCGGGCGCCACGCCCGAGCAGAAGGCCGCTGCCAAGACCAAGGCGGAAGGCATCCTCAAGGAAGCCACCACGGCCAACTTCGTGGCGCTGACCGCCAAGAGCGACGAGCCCAACGCCAAGGAGCGCGGCGGTGACCTCGGCCTCTTCGGTCGCGGCATGATGGTGCCCGAATTCGAGAAGTGCGTGATCGCGATCAAGGTCGGCGAACTCTCGAAGGAAGTGTGCGAGACGTCGTTCGGCTATCACGTCATCTATCGCTCGCCGTTCAAGGATGTGGCTGCGCAGTTCGCGCCCATTGCCAAGCAGCGCAACGTCGCGATCGCGGAAAGCACGTACTTGGCCACGATGGAATCGGCCAACGCGGTCAAGATCGAAAACAACGCGGCCGTGAAGGCCAAGGCGATTGCCAAGAATCCGTTCGGCTACACCAAGGACAACGACGCCATCGCCTCCTTCAAGGGTGGTAAGCTCACGGCAGCCCGTCTGTCGCAGTGGGTGTCGGCGTATCCGCCGCAGTCGCAGATCCGTCCGCAGCTCGCAGCCGCACCGGACTCGCTCGTGGAGAAGTTCATCCACCAGATCGTCCGCAACGAACTCGTGCTCCGTCAGGCCGACTCGGCCAAGTTCCAGGTGGACACGGCCGAGATGAGCAACCTGTTCCTGAACTTCAAGAACGACGTCGTCGCGATGTGGAACCAGCTGGGTGTTGACCCGAGCAAGTTGGTCGACAGCACGGGCAAGGCCGGCGACAAGGAGAAGATCGCCGGTGCGAAGATCGACGACTACTTCGCCAAGCTGATCAAGAATGAAGTGCCGTTGGTTGAGGTGCCCTACAAGGTTTCGCGTGCGCTGCAGCAGAAGTACCCGTACTCGATCAATGAGTCGGGTCTTGATGCGGTGATCGAGAAGGCCAAGTCGGTGCGTGCCACGGCCGACTCGCTGCGTGCGCAGCAGGCGCCGCCAGCTGGTGCACCGGCCGGCCCGCCGGGTGCGCCGCCAGCTCCGGACACGACCAAGAAGTAAGCGACGTCATCGAGCGCCCCGGTCGGAATCCGATCGGGGCGCTTCGGCAACCCTCCCGGAAGATTCGGGTACTCTTCAGGCATGATGCATTTCTCTTTGCGACGCGTGACGCGACGTGCGACGGCTGCTCGGGCAGCGATGTGGGCGACGCCTTTGGTGGTCGCCCTGTCTGGCACGTCGGCCCTTGGCGCCCAGGCGGCCCCGGCCAAGCAGGATTCGGTGAAGGGGCTTCCCCTCGACGGCGTCGCCGCGGTGATCGGCGACAAGATCGTGCTCATCTCGGAAGTCCTGAGCCAGGTCAACAACGCCCGTTCGCGTGGCGCTGAAGTCAAGAACGCCAAGGAGCTCGCCAAGCTCGAGGCCGACGTCCTTCAGCAGTTGGTGGACGCCGAATTGCTGATCCAGAAGGCCGAGCAGGAAAAAGTCGAAGTCAGCGACCTCGAGATCCAGAATCAGGTCGATGACACCGAGCGCAAGGCGCGCAGCAACTTCAAGTCGGAGCTCGAGTTCCGCTCGGCGCTGCGTGAAGCGGGTTTTGGCTCGATCGAAGAGTGGCGCAAGATGCAGGGCGACGAAGCGCGTCGTGTCAAACTGCAGCAGGGCATCATGCAGAAGTTGCAGCGCGACGGTAAAGTCACCGCCGTCAATGTGACCGATGCGGAAATCACTGAAGCGTTCAACACCAACAAGGAACGTTTGCCGCGCAAGGAAGCGCGCGTCGGCATGCGGCAGATTGTGGTGGCCACCAAGGCCTCCGATGCCGCCAAGGCACGTGCACGTGCCAAGATCGATTCCATTCACGCGGAATTGACAAAGCATCCCGAGGATTTCGAAAACATCGCCAAGCGCGAATCGATGGATCCGTCCAACAAGGAGTTGGGTGGTGATCTCGGATGGAATCGTCGTGGCCGCATGGTACCGGAATTCGATCGCATGATGTTCGCGCTCAATCCAGGCGTCATCAGCCCTGTCGTGGAAACGACATTCGGTTTTCACATCATTCGTGTGGACCGTGTGCAGCCGGCTGAAGTGAAGGCGCGGCACATTCTCATTCGCCCCACCGTCGATTCCGCAGACGAAGCACGCACCAAGATTGTGGCCGATAGCGTGGCGGCGGCGTGGCGTAAGGGCGGCAGCTACGACTCGCTCAGCGTCAAGTTCCACGATGACGCGAGCGGTGAAGACAAGACCATTCCGGAGTATCCGCGGAACGAACTTCCTGAGGCGTATCGCAATGCGCTCGAGGGAGCGAAGCTGAACGAGATCGTTGGTCCGTTCACCATTCCCGATCCCGGTTCAGGCGTCAATAAGTTCGTTGTTGCGCAAGTCACCTTCCTCGACGAAGCCGGTGAGTACACGCTGGCCGAATACCGTGATCGCATTCGCGATCAGCTGTCGGAAGAGCGCAAGATGCGTCGCCTCATCGACTCGCTGAAGAAGCAGACCTACGTGTCGGTACGCTACGATCCCATGGCGCAGGTGATCACCCCGTGATGCTGTCGTTCACCCCGTGATTCGCCTGGCGCTTACGCTCGGCGATCCACGGGGCATCGGTCCGGAGATCGTGCAGAAGGCGCTCAATGATCCGCGTATCGCGGCATTGGGCGCCTCGTGGCATGTGGTGGGGCCTTCGGGAACGGAGGCCGCGGTCGATGAGGCGCTGGGCGAATGGCATGCTGAAAGCACATTGGCCGATGCCGGACGATTCGCCGGACTCGCTGTCGAGCGCGCCACGCATCTGGCACTCACAGGTGTGGTGCAGGGCATGGTCACCGCACCACTCGACAAGTACGCACTCAAGGCCGGTGGCTATGATTTTCCTGGGCATACGGAAATGCTGTCGGCGCTGGCGCGTGTCCCCGTTGCCATGATGCTGGCTTCTGATCGGCTACGGGTGGTGCTGGCCACCACGCATATCGCGTTGCGTGATGTGCCGGCCGCTGTCACGCGAGAAGCCATCGCGCAGGCCTGTCATACCACCCACCGCGGTCTCGTGCAGGACTTTGGTATCGAGGCGCCACGCATCGCCCTGTGCGCACTCAACCCGCATGCCGGTGATCATGGTCGTTTCGGCGATGAAGACGACACGCTACTCACTCCGGTGGCCGCTGAACTAGGCGTGGCCGGACCGTATCCTGCTGATACGGTGTTCGTGCGTGCCATGCGCGGAGAGTTCGACGCCGTGATTGCGCCCTACCACGACGTGGGTATGACTGCCATCAAGGTGGCGAGTTTTGGCAGTGCCGTAAATGTGACGCTGGGGCTTCCATTCGTTCGCACGTCACCCGATCACGGTACCGCGCTGGATATCGCGGGGAAGGGCGTGGCGTCGGCGGATAGCATGGTGGAAGCGATGGTGTTGGCTGCCGATATGGTGCGCCGCCGGGCTCGGATCTGAGGGTTTGGAGGATCTGAGCAACAGAAGGCGCGAGGATCAGAGGATTTGAGGATAAGAGAAAGCGGGCCTGAGTGTCCCCGTACGGGGGCGCTCAGGCCCGCCCTCATATCCTCAGATCCTCCAATCCTCACGCCATTTGTTCCTCAAATCCTCAGTCAGCCCGACTTGTCGAGATCACCGCGTCGCATTGAATACTCTGGTCGGTCGGCGTAGCCATAGCCTCCAAAGACTTCACCACCGCGCATGAGATCATTGCCGTAGCCACGGCCGATCGGGTATCCCTTGGCGGCGCTGGCGGATTGACCGCTCTTCGCGTCGCGACGATCGCCTGACGTAGTCTGCGTCTGGTCGTGCATCGGAGCCTCCAAAAGGGGTGTACCAAGACGCTACGACGGCTTTCCCGGACGTGCAAGCTGAGCCGGAAAAGGAGACTGGGGTGTCACGATGCTGTCGCATTTTGGGCCTCTTCTGCGCCTCGGAGGGAGAAAACTGCCATCGTTCCTCCGTCACCCGTTGAATCCGGCCCTCTGGACTTGCTAGCTTTTAAGGCTATGGAAATTCGTAACGTCGCCATCATCGCGCACGTCGACCACGGGAAGACCACCCTCGTCGACAAGATGCTCCGCCAAGCGGGAGCCTTCCGCGAAAATCAGGTCGTAGAAGAACGCGTGATGGATTCCAATCCGCTCGAAAAAGAGCGTGGAATCACCATTCTCGCCAAGAACACCTCCATTCGGTGGAAGGACACGAAGATCAACATCGTGGACACACCGGGACACGCCGATTTCGGCGGCGAAGTGGAGCGCATTCTGCGCATGGTGGACGGTGTGTTGCTCGTCGTGGACGCATTCGATGGCCCGATGCCGCAGACACGTTTCGTGTTGCGTAAGGCACTCGAACTTGGCCGCACGCCGATCATCGTCATCAACAAGATCGATCGCCCGGGCGCGGATCCGCTGCGCGTGCACGATGAAGTGTTGTCGCTGTTCATCGAACTCGAAGCCACCGAAGAACAGCTTGATTCACCGGTGGTGTACTGCTCGGCCAAGAACGGTATCTCGACACTCGACCTCGATGTCGAGCCGGTGGATTTCACGCCGCTGTACGAGACCATCGTGAAGACCGTGCCGCCGCCGCCGACGGATGCGGAAGGCCCGTTCCAGATGCTGGTGTCGACCATCGATTACTCGGCCTATCTCGGCCGTCTGGCGATCGGCCGTATCGAGCGTGGCAAGGTGCGCATGGGTGACGCGATCACGCTGGTGACGCCTGATGGCAGCGCGCCGCCGGTACGTGGCCGCGCGACCAAGTTGTACGGCTACGAAGGCCTCGAGCGCGTGGAAATACAGGAAGCGTCGGCGGGCGAAATTGTGCAGCTTGCCGGCTTCGAGGACGTCGACATCGGTACCACGCTCACCGATCCCAACACGCCGGAAGCATTGGCCGGTATCAGCGTCGAAGAGCCCACCATCAGCGTGGACTTCGTGGTGAACAACTCACCGTTTGCCGGCAAGGAAGGCAAGTTCGTCACCTCGCGTCAGATTCGTGAGCGCTTGTACAAGGAGCTTGAGCGCAACGTGGCGCTGCGCGTCGAAGACAGCGACACGACGGACGCCTGGAGTGTGTCCGGACGCGGCGAATTGCACCTCTCCATTCTCATGGAGACGATGCGTCGCGAAGGATTCGAGTTCCAGGTGTCGCGTCCGCGCGTGATCACGCGTCATGATGAGAACGGCCAGAAGCTCGAGCCGTTCGAAGAACTCGCCATCGACGTTCCGGAAGACTATCTGGGTGTCGTCATCGAAAAGCTTGGCCCCCGTAAGGCTGAGATGATCGAGATGAAGAACCCGGGACAGGGCCTCGTGCGCCTGTTGTATCGCGTGCCGGCTCGTGGTCTGTTCGGCTACCGTTCCGAGTTCCTGACGGACACGCGTGGCACGGGCATCATGCACCATCGTTTCCTCGAGTACGGGCCGTGGGCGGGGCCGCTGTCGGGTCGCTCGCGTGGTGTGCTGGTGTCGATGGAAAACGGCACCATCATCGCGTTTGCGTTGTTCTCGCTTCAGGAGCGTTCGACCTTGTTCGTGACTCCTGGGGACGCGGTGTACGAGGGCATGCTGATCGGTGAGAATTCGCGTCCGGGTGACATGGACGTGAACCCGACCAAGGAAAAGAAGCTCACCAACATGCGGTCGAAGGGCGCGGATGAAGCCATCACGCTGGAGCCGCCCCGTCAGATCACGCTCGAAATCGCACTCGAATACATCGAGGATGACGAACTGATCGAAGTGACACCGCAGAGCATTCGACTGCGCAAGCGTATGCTGTCGGCGAGTGATCGAAAGAAGGTGACGCGTGAGGTCAAGCGCGAGCGGG
Source organism: Gemmatimonadaceae bacterium (assembly GCA_016742275.1). Lineage (GTDB taxonomy): Bacteria > Gemmatimonadota > Gemmatimonadetes > Gemmatimonadales > Gemmatimonadaceae > Gemmatimonas. Next base: position 38,776 of record JACVCD010000027.1, on the reverse strand, counting down.
ATCGCGCGTCGGCCTGACGGGTAATGCGGTAACCGGGATCGCAAAGAAAATTCACGCACGAAATCGTGTCGGCGTAATTTTCGCCTTGCGTCCCGGCCCCGCGGTGCCGATACTCCCGTTCCAGAACTGGTAGCAAGTCCTTCCTTCACACTCGCAGGAGAATCGTCCCATGTTGGAGCTGTTCGGGTCGTCGTCGCTGGACGCGCTCGAAGAGAAGGTGCCGTCCTCGGTGTTCGCGCTCGCGGCCGACGACGAGGATTTCGATGACGAGGATTTCGACGAGGACGAACTCGACGAGGATGAACTCGACGAGGACGATGACGACGTCGATTTCGATGACGACGAAGATGATCTCGATGATGACCTCGATGACGACGACCTCGATGATGATGAGGACGACGATGACGAGGATGAAGACGATGAGGACTACGACTACGATGAGGATCTCGGGTACGGCGACGAGGACGATCCCGACGCCTGAGTTCCTGTTGCACGGAAGTGGATCGACGGTCGTGTCAGTGGTAGGGCCGTAGATTCACAAAAGGTGTAGCGTGCCCTTGTCGGAGGCCGCTGTTGGAGCTACATTATGCGGCTCTGGCAGATCGGCGCCCGCACTGGGCACCAGACGCCGGGCCTGTAGCTCAGGTGGTTAGAGCGCACGCCTGATAAGCGTGAGGTCAGAGGTTCAACTCCTCTCAGGCCCACTGAAAACCGCAGCGGCGACCCTCGTGGTCGCCGTTGTCGTTTCCGGGTGTTTTGTGGCTTCACACGCCTCGTGAGGAACGGCATGCAGGCCTATCGACAGTGGCTGCTCGCTCCAGTCGTTATCGATGACATAACGGTGCGCGTAGCCAGCAAGCCTGGCGTCACAGCGCATGGCTCGCGCGATGTCGCAGCATTCATGCTGGCAGAAGCGGCAGCGCATTTACCGCTGCCCACCGCACTGTCGATCGGGCAGGACGCGAAGACAATGCCGCGCGCCAATGTGTGGCAATGTGGCAATGGGCTCGTCGCTGCCGTACTGCAATCACGCGGATGGGCAGTAACCGCCTGTGATCGCATCATCACCAATGCGCAGGCCGCACGTCGTACGCTTGGTGATGTCGACAATGCCACCAACGCCGAGTTGCGCGTGCATCATGCGCCGCTGTTTGGTGCGGACGCAACAGATGCTTCTCTGCAGCTCGCTGTCATTCGTCTTCCCACCGATCGCATCTCCACGCAGCTCATGTTGGATGAGGCGTTTCGCACATTGGCCGTTGGTGGCGTGTGCTTGCTTGCGGGCGCAAATGATGAAGGCGCCAAGACCGCAGCACGCACCATGGCGGCATGCTTCGGAAACGCGGAAGTGGAAGCGCAGCATAGCGGGCATCGTCTTCTCAAGGCGATCAAGCGGACCGTAACTCCGGCTGACGGTTGGTCGGCCGCCCCATGGGCCGATTTTGATCACTGGCACATCGCCGATGGACCGAGCGTTCGAGGTGTAGATCGTCCGCTGCAGATATTTGCGCGACCCGGCGTGTTTTCGTGGGAACACCTCGACGAAGCCACCGCGATTCTCGCGTCCTGCCTTGATGTGACAACCGGCGAGTCCGTGCTGGACTTGGGTTGCGGAGCTGGAGTACTCGGCGTCCTGTCGGCACTCGCCAACGGTGGCGGTCGCGTGCTCATGCTCGATGCCGACAGTGACGCCGTGCGAAGTGCGCAGCGAACGGCGGAAGCGGCTGGTGTGGCGATGGGCCCGCGTCATGCAGAAGTCCGCGCGAGTGATGTGGCCAGTGCAGCGGGAGACGAGCGTTTTGATGTGGTCGTGAGTAATCCGCCATTCCATCTGGGCAAGGCCACGGACCTGCTCGTGCCTGCGGCGTTCATCGACGAAAGTCATGAACGATTGAACTCCGGTGGACGACTGCTGTTGGTCGCCAATCGTACGCTGCCCTACGAGCGCCTGATTGCCGAGCGTTTTGGTGCGGTTCGCACCGTGCACGATGGACGACGATTCAAGGTGCTCGGAGCGACTCGCGCGTGACGACTCGAACAGATCGTGTCTGGCGCTGGATCAGCAATGCGGTGATGATCGCCGTGTTGATCTGGGTAGCACCACGATGCTGGCCACATGTCGAAGCACTGCTTGGTGTGTCACCACGCGATATCACGCGCCCCGCATTCTCTGTGACGACACGCGATGGACGTGTGCTCACGCAGGACAGTCTGCGTGGTCGTGTCGTGCTGATCAATGTGTGGGCTACCTGGTGTCCGCCGTGCCGCGCCGAGATGCCTGCCTTACAGCAGCTGGCCACCGCCTATGCCGATGAGCCATTCGTATTGCTCGGTGCGAGTGTCGATCGCGGACCGGCTACAGCAGTTGATGCATTTCTCCACGAACGGGCAATCACGTATCCCAACACCATCGTGGATGCCTCGCAACTGGCGGCATTCGGCGGAGTGCGAGGTTATCCCACGAGCTTTCTGCTCGACAAGCATGGTGTGGTGCGTCATACCGTTATTGGTCCGGTAGCACCGCTCACACTTCGGCCAGCAATCCGTCGGTTGCTGGCCGAGCAGTTATGACGAATTTTTTGACGAATTGCCGGCCGGTTTGACCGAAGGCGCTTTGACAGCGCTGGTGCGAAGAGCCTCTACTTCATCGCTAGAGAGTACACGCCACGCACCGGATTCGAGATCGCCGAGCGTGAGCGGACCCATGCCTTCGCGGTGCAGCGCCGTGACGTGATAGCCAAGTGCGGCAAACATGCGTCGCACCTGGTGATATCGACCTTCTGTTATGGTGAGGCGCACCTGTAACGGACTGACCGGCTCGGCCTGAGCCGGTGCCAATGGCGTGGTTTCCCCACGCAACAACAGCGTGCCGCTGGCAAATGTCGGGATGACCTCATCGGTCATCTCCCGATCAAGTGTCGCGCGATACGTCTTGGGCACATGGGTGCGGGGCGAAGTCAGACGATGATTCAGCGCCCCGGCATCGGTGAGCAAAAGAAAACCGGTGGTATCGGCATCAAGTCGCCCCACCGTGGACATGACGGGATCGCGCGCGAGAAATCGCGGCGAGAACAAGTCGTACACCAGCGGTGGCCGGTCCTGCGACGAGCACACGTAGTTCAGCGGCTTGTTGAGCAATAGCACGCTGCCCGGCGGTGGATCCAATAACTCTCCATCCACTCGCATGTCGTCGTGTACGATCGCATCCGAATCGCGTAGTACCCGACCGTCAGCCGTGGTGACACGGCGCGCGCTGAGCAAGTCTGCGACCTGCTTGCGCGTGCCGTAGCCGAGTTTGGACAAATAGCGATCGAGCGACATGTCGTGCGTGTCTTTCGCGGGTCTAGTTACCGAGCCCGTAAACCACGGTGGTGACCACGCGTACGCGCTTCACGACCTGACTCTCCTCGGTGATGCCCATGGCCTGATCACGCGGCAGAATCTCGAACACACCCTGCGACGCCGATCGGATGCCACTCACCGAACTCTGCGCGTCCTTCGCAAACTGCTCGGCTCCTTCACGCGCACGCGAGGTGGCTTCGGCGATCATTGCCGGCTTGAGGTCATTGAGCTTGGTGAACACGAACGTGGGTCCGCCACCACCGTACTCCTGACCACTCGATAGCACCACACCGTTGCGCACCAGTTCCGGCACGTTCTGGCTGGCGCTCTGCACACGATCGACGTCGGGCGATCGGACCACCAACGTCTGACGGATGATGTATCGCGCGGTGTTGGTGTAGCCGCCCATCGTGCGGGCATCCTCGACACGGAAGTCCTGCACACTGATTTCGGTGCCGGCCGAGTCGAAGCCCTGCGCCTTCAGGAAAGCGCGCACCTGCTGCACGTTGCGCTCGAGGGCTGTATTGGCGCGCCCCAGATCATCATCGGTGACCACGAGACGGAGTGGCCAGATGGCCAGATCGGCCTTGGCCTCCCGTTCGGCCACACCCTTCACGGTGACGACGCGGTCGCCCGTGCGAAATCGTGTGAAACCGGATCCGATGAACGCACCACCGGCAATGAGCCCGATGGCCAGCAGCGCAGCGGCGAGCAATGCCAGTCGCGGATTGGATGCAGTTGAGGAAGCAGTGGTCATGGTCTCTATCGAGATGAAAGAACGTGGCGTGTCCTGCGCTCCAACTAGTAGAGCGCAAAACCCCGGCGAGGGAGCGCACAGTCCCGGTGACAACAATGGGACGACCCGAAGTATGGACGATATCAGCTGGCGCCGCAGGATCCTGGCGCCTTGCCCAATAGATACCCGCGATACACCCGAGGTTCACATGTTGTCACGCGTCATCCGCCGAAGTGCTACTCACGTGATGCGACGGATTTTTCTGGCGCTTACGGTCATGGCGGCATCCATGACGGCCACCGGCTGCGCCACGACGGGCGCCACGCTGGGGAGTGGGGTTGGCGATGCCTTTCTTGAACGTGCTCCGTGGGTGGCCGGGAAGCCACTGCCACCGGAGCGTGGTCCGTTACTGGTCCTTCCGGTTGCCTGGCAGCCATCAGTGACGCAACCGGCATTCATGGATCCTTCCTCGGCCGGTGGCAGTCCTCTCGCGCAGCTGGTGGATTCGCTGCAGCGTGATCTTGTGCGTGCCAACCTCGGCAAGGCTGCCAATACATTCGTCGGCTCGCATGTGATTCCGCCCGATGTGTCGTTCGGCTGTGCGCTCGTGCTGGACGAGTGTGATCCGCAGTACGCTGGCGAACCGCGCGGACGTCGCGGTCTGCGGTATCGCCTGGCTGTGGGCCGACCGTCGGCCGAATGGCGCGCCGAATTGCAACGGCAATTGGATGCTACCGGCGCCACACACGCGTTGTTTGTGTCTGTCGAAATTGCGCCGTGGCAGGTTCAGCAACGCGGATTGCGTGGCACCAAGGTTGTGCCGCTCGGTGTCGGACACGAGGCCGAGTTGCCGTGGCTCACGTCACTCGAGACTCCGGTGGCTGTGTTGCAACTGACCGGTGTGGTGGTTGACCGCGAAGGGAAAGCGGTTCGTATCGCAGCGGCCGGCATGCTGCCCAAGCGTACACCGTTGCTGCTTAGTGCCGTTGGCGCGGAAGCGTTACTTCAGGATGCCGATATCGCTTCGCTGCTCTGTGCCACGCGTGATGACGTGGATGGCAGGCCTGCGGTGTGGCGTGACGCGCTGCGGGAAGTGCTGCAGCAGCTCGGGCTCCGCTAGAGGCAGCGTCTCGCTCCCTCGGTCCTGCTTTGCGGCAAGCGGGTTTGCAACGGCGCACGCAGAGCCGCAGAGGGAACTAGAGTCGCAGAGAACGGCGCAATTGATCAATGAATTTGAATGCAATGGAAAGTTGAGCGCCTGGGAGGGCCTAGATCTGTACGCCCCCCTCTGCGACTCTAGTTCCCTCTGCGCCTCTGCGTGCGCAGTTACAACCGACTTGAGCCATGAACCAATGCCTACGCCCGACTCACCTCCAACGGCAACCGAATCTCCACCCGGCATCCTCCGGTCGAGAGGTTGCTCATACGGAACGCGTATCGATCCCCGTACAGCATCGCGAGACGCGATCGGGTGTTGGTCAGACCGATACCAAGTCCGTCCACCGAGGGGACGGCGGCCAGGAAGCGTCCGCTGGTCGTGAGTAAACCATTCAGCCCCCTTCCGTTGTCTTCAACTACGATCTCCAGGCTGGCACCACTGCGGGCAAGCCGAACTTCGATGACTTGATCCTGGTGCCCGGGAGCCAATCCGTGCTTGAGTGCGTTCTCCACGAGCGGCTGCAACAAGAAGCTCGGAATCATGAGATCCACGACGGATGGGTCGATCGTGATGTCGGCATCGAGACCCGACCCGTAGCGCACGCGGGCGATCTGCAGATAGAGCTCGACCAGCTCGATTTCCTGCCATACCGGAATCAGCGACTGACCGGCGCTACGCAGCGAAAGCCGCAGCAAGTCGGCCACACGAGTGAGTGTGCGCTGCGCCTCGCGCACGTCCATCTCCATGAGCTCCGCCACCGAGTTGAGCGCATTGAAGAGGAAGTGCGGATTGAGCTGCATGCGGAGCGCCTCGAGCTGCGTGCGCGCCAGTTTCTGCTCGAGCTCATTGAAAGCTCGGTCGCGTTCACGGTAGCGCCGCACGAATTCCACCATGTAGGCGGCTCCGAGAACGGCCCAGTAGAGCACCACCTGGATATCGAGGTGGTTGACCAGCACCACCCGCAGGGCGTAGCGATAGCTGGTGACCTGGCCCACGGCCCCGAAGACGTGATCGAGCCAGGCGATGGCCAGCACATTGATGCCGCTCACAATCACCGTGGCGGCCACGTGCAGGGCCAGCCAGGGCATGAGGCGCGCCGTATCCAGCTTGATCCGGTCGACCATGGTCAGAATGACCTGCGACCAGAGGCCCCAGATCATCCAGGCCGAGCCCTGCCAGAGTACGGACGTGCCCAGGGAGTAGTGGGTACCCGAGGCGTCGCCAACGAAGGTGAACTGGAGCGCCGACAATCCGGCGGGCACGACCCAGACCGAGGCAAACAGCAAGCGGGTCAGTCGCCTGAGGCGCTGCCCTTCGTCGGCAATTGTGAGTGGAGGTGACGGGGCAGCCATTACGCGGGTACAAGTACGGAGTTCAACCGGCCGGGTCTTTAGGGACAAACTGGAACCTGGGCGGACATGTCAACGTAGGATGCATGATGCACGGGGATGACCACCCGTGCCACCCAGACGGGACCGGTCGCGTTGGTGGCTGATCCGTCGCGTGTCGAAACCCATCCAGGCGCCCAACCTCCCGGCGCCGCTCCACGATGGTTTCGACCGGTCAACGGGAGGGGAGATGTGCGTGTGCGAGTCCTGATCGTGGATGACGAGGCGCTGGCGCGGCAACGCGTGCGCCGCCTGCTGCAGAATGAGTCCGACGTGGAAATCGTCGGTGAAGCGGAAACCGGTCGCGACGCGGTGACCATGATCCGGGAGCTGCAGCCGGACTTGGTGTGCCTCGACGTTCAGATGCCGGGACTGGATGGTTTTGGCGTGCTCGAAGAGCTCGATGGCGGCCCTGTCCCCATGGTGTTGTTCATCACGGCCTACGACGAACACGCGCAGCGTGCCTTCGATGTGCACGCCGTGGACTACGTGCTCAAGCCGGTTGACGCCGATCGCTTCCGTGCCGCGTTCGACAAGGCCCGTAAGCAGCGCGCGAACGCGGTGGCTGCCGAACGTCTTGGGGAATTGCTCGAGACCGTGCGTCGCTTGGCCGATGGCAATGCGGCGCCGGCGGCGGCACTTGATGCGGCCACGGCTGCTGCTGGAGCCTCCGCGAGCTCTCCGGCGGCCAATGGTCGCTACGCGAGCCGCATCCTGGTCAAGCAGGATGGTCGCATGTTCTTCGTGAAGACCACCGAAATCGACTGGATCGAAGCCGATCGCAACTACGTACGTCTCCATGTGGGCAAGACAGCGCACACCATTCGTGAGCGCATCAGCCATCTCGAAGAGACCCTCGATCCGCGACTGTTCGCCCGCATTCATCGCTCCACGATTGTGAATCTCAATCGCGTGCGTGAGATGCAGCAGTGGTTCTCGGGTGACTACGTCGTGATTCTCGAGGACGGCACGCGTCTCCGCTTGTCGCGTCACTATCGCGATCGCGTGGAGAAGCAGGTCGGCGTCTGACACCGGCTTGCGTGTCATGAAGGACCTTCCCGCGGCCAGCTGGCGCGCCCATGTGGCGCACTGGCTGGTCGCGGCGCGTATGCGCCCTCATGCGCATCGCCCCATCGATCCCGATTGGGTACGCCGTCAGATGGGGCGTCCGCGATTTGTGCGTCGCGCGATGGCGCGTGCAACGGGCGCGCATTTTGAGTTGGTGCCGCCAGGCGAAGGAAATGCCGCGCATCCCGAGGCTCGTTGGCCCGGTGGCGAATACTTGTCATATGAGTCTACCGCGTCGGCTCATGATGTTGCGCGTGATGCGGTTGCGCGTGATGCCGGACCCACGCTGCTCTATCTGCACGGCGGCGGGTTCATCGCCTGCTCACCGGAGACGCATCGCTCTCTCGTTGGGGCTCTCGTACAGCGTGTGCAGGGTCGTGCCTGGGTGCCGTCGTATCGACTCGCGCCCGAGCATCCCTATCCCTCGGCGCTCGAAGATGCATTGAGCGCCTATCGCTGGTTGCTCGAGGTGCAGCGCCTCGCACCGGAACGACTCATCGTGGCGGGTGATTCCGCAGGTGGTGGACTCGCGCTGTCCGTGGTGTTGGCCGCGCGCGATGCCGGTCTCCCACTGCCGGCAGGTGTGGTCGCGTTCTGCCCGTGGGCCGATATGTCAGCCAGCGGGCCATCGCTCGAGGAGAATTCGGCTCGCTGTTCGATGTTTGCTGCAGATACGATTCGTCGAGCGGCACCGCTCTATGCGGGTGTCAACGACCCGCGCGATCCGCTGCTCTCGCCGGTCTATGCCGACTTCCGGGATTTCCCGCCGCTGTTGCTGCATGCGAGCACGGACGAAGTGCTGCGTGATGACGCCATGCGAGTGGCGGCGCGTGCGCGCGCGAGTGGCGTGCAGGTGCAGGAGCGACTCTGGCGCCGCGTGCCCCATGTGTGGCAGTTCCTTTCGGCGGTGCTGCCGGAGGCGCGCGAGTCCGTCGATGAGGCCGCCCAATTCATGCGAACTGTGTGCGCCGAACGACGGTAATTGGTGTGTACTGTGCGCGGGATCACGGAGAATTTCCCGCACAATGAATGACCGCGACCATACGCGTGACGATTCGTGACGCACCCGTCCACGGGGCGTCCAGCGACAAACACTCCGTATGGCAGACGAAATCTTTCCCCCGTATCGCCCACCCGATTGGTACCCGCTGCAACGGGCACTCACGGTGGTGTTCGGCGCCGCTGCGATTGACGCATCGGCGGCCTTCTGGTTCATCGGCTATGTCAGTGGGCCGGTGGATGTGGGGGAGCTGCGTTTGTACGAGCACAGTGCAACGCGGCGACGTCTCGCTCTCGATCGCCATGGCAGTGCGTATCGCTTCCACGAGGACGCGAATGGCTACGTCCGGGTGGACGACGAAGAGGCCTTGATCGAGACGCTGGTCTGACCCCAATCAGGGGCGCGAAGTGCGATCCTGAGCGTCACACCACGGGCACTCCAGTTACAGCAGGTGCCTGCCGATACTCCCCCGCATGCCCATAGACCGTCCCACGGGAGTTAGCGGCCTTGGCTCCACCCCGATGCCGACGTCTTCGTCGGTTCGGCCGGCGACCCCGTCGCGGGCGCTGGTGCCGGTTGCGCCCGTCCGTACGCGTGGGCCGGGCATGGGGCAGTCGCCGCTCAGTCGCAGCGGCATCGATGTGGGCGATCTGCTGCTTACCGAAGACGAACTGGCCGAACGGGCCCCGTCGTCGCCGGTGGCCGTGGAGATGGGCCTTGAGCGCGCGCGCGGGGCGCTGGTGCGGCAGGCGCCCGGCGATGCTCTCGCGGCGCTTGATGACATCTGGCACGCCGAGCAGTCGAGTGAGGAGGGCTGGTACCTCCGGGCGGGTGCGCTGACGGCCATGGGGCTGCCCGGCGAGGGGGATCGGATCGCCGGTGAGGGGCTCGATCGTCAGCCCGACTCGCGTGCGCTCCGCTTTGTGCAGTCTGTGGCACGACTGCTGGTGGGAGATCTCTCCGGTGCACGGGCCGTGCTGACTCCCGCCATGGATGCCACGCCCAATGACCCGGTCCTGGTGGCGCAGCATGCGGTTGTGCTGGCGCGGCAGGGGCACGGCGCTGATGCGCGTGACGCCTTGGCTTCGCTGCAGGCCCGCGAACCGCAGCACCCCGCGCTCGAGTGGGCCCGTCGCATGGTGCAAAGCATCAACGCCGATGGCACGCGGCAGCGTGTGCAGCACTCCATCGACGCGTGGCCGGATGATCAGAATGCTGTTTCGCAGGGGCCGATCAGCGATTGGCCGGTGGATGCTGCAGAATCGGAAGGTGCGACCGATATCGGCGTGCCATCCGGAGATGTGCACGAGCAATCGTTTGTTCGATTGGGGCAGCTGTTGATCGCGCAGTCGCCATCGACTGCTGCCACGCGCATCCGTTCGCTGATTGTTGCCTACTCGGCAGGCGGACATATGGCGGCAACCGTGCCGCCTGAGCCAGTGCACGCGGCGCGTTCGATACTTGGTGCGCTTCTCAGTGTGGTGAATGACGGCGACGATTTACTGCCGGGATCCAGTTCGGTGGCGCGTCCGGTGCTCGCGAGTCTGTGGACCATGATGCAGGCCATGTCCGTGGGATCCGCACGCTCCACACGGCGTACACAGTCCGCGGATGATCTGGAGCGCGCTGCGCGTCGTATGGCGCCGGCGTTGCCGCCCGCCATGCGGCCATTGTTGGACGCGATCATTCGTGGTGCCTCGTCCGCAGTGCTTTCACGCACGAGCACCACGCCGACTTCTTCGACATCGATTTTCGAACCGCTCGATAGACGGACGCCGCGATCCTCGGAACCAATCGTTCGGCAGAGCGGAGAGTTCGCCGCCGTACTACATGAGGAGCGCGATCTGCGTGCGCCACTCGTGCCCATCCGACTTGGGTTGTCGCTGCTGCGTGAAACGGCGGCAGATCGCGCGGCTGAACGTGCCTTCGACCGCACGCCTGATCGCGTGACGGATTCGTTGATGCAGACTCCTTCGGCCCCGGTTGTGCGATTCACGCCCTCGCACGCTGAGGAAGTGGCAGTGTTTGGTCGTGATGGGCGTCGCTCGGGAAGTACGGAGCGCGTGCAAACGCCAGTCGGCACAGAATTGCGTGGCGAAGGGTGGGGCGCTGCGCAGAATGGCGCGCCACGCGAGGTGGACGAGGCTGGTGGGCGACGCGCCGGGATGGCCGCCATCGTGCTCATCGGCGGGGCGATCATCGCCGTGACACAGGGAGCGCCGGTGGTAGCCATTGCGCTCGGTCTGGGCGCGGCGTGGGTTGGCGTGCGAAAGGGCTGAGGTCTGCCGAACGTCGGCCAGAGGCATTGGCCGGAGGATAACGCCGACGGGGCGTGTCATTAGATTTCAAAGCTGCGCCGGATGTGGCGCACTGTTGGCTTCGACCCTGATCCTGACATGGCACAGACCACTTCCGCGCCGGTATCGGCGTTTCTCCGTCATCACTATCGGCACTTCAACGCGGCGGCTCTGATCGACGCGGCTGATGGTTACACGCGCCACCTCGAACAGGGTGGCAAGATGATGATCACGTTGGCCGGCGCAATGAGCACGGCCGAACTTGGATTGTCGCTGGCCGAGATGATTCGCCAGGACAAGGTGCACGCGATCACGTGCACGGGCGCGAATCTCGAAGAGGACATCTACAACCTCGTCGCGCACGATCACTACGAGCGTGTCCCGAACTATCGCGATCTCACGCCGCAGGACGAGCAGGCGCTGCTCGAAAAGCACTTCAACCGCGTGACGGATACCTGCATTCCGGAAGCGGAAGCCATTCGTCGTATCGAGAAGGCGATTCTCGATGAGTGGACGCGTGCTGATCAGGCGGGTGAACGGTACTTCCCGCACGAGTTCATGTATCGGATCCTGCTGAGCGGCGCGCTCGAGCAGTACTATCAGATCGATCCAAAGGATTCGTGGATGCTCGCGGCTGCGCAGAAGAACCTGCCCATCATCGTGCCGGGTTGGGAAGACTCCACGACGGGCAACATCTTTGCGTCGCACGTGATCGATGGCAACATCAAGAACGTGCACACGGTGCGGAGCGGCATCGAGTACATGATCTATCTCGCCGATCACTACACCAACGTCACGAAGGAAGCCTCACTCGGCTTCTTCCAGATTGGTGGCGGTATTGCGGGTGACTTCCCGATCTGCGTGGTGCCCATGCTGCATCAGGATCTCCAGCGCACCGAAGTGCCGCTGTGGGGCTACTTCTGCCAGATCAGCGATTCGACCACGTCGTATGGTTCGTACTCGGGTGCGGTGCCCAACGAGAAGATCACCTGGGGCAAGCTCGGCATCGAAACACCGAAATACATCATCGAGTCGGATGCCAGCATTGTGGCGCCGCTGGTGTTTGCGCTGGTGTTGGGGCAGTAGTTCTTCAGTAGTTCTTCAACAGATTCTCGCGGATTGCACGGAACCCGACGGAAGCCACAGGAAAGACCTCCTGATGTTTCCGTCGGGTTCGGCGTATTCCGTGATGATCAGTTTGGGCGATCAGTCCAAAGCGGGCGGAACGTCGAGTGAATCAACGATGACCTTGGGTACACGCAGGCGCTGACCCGCCTGAATGTTGTCGGTCTTGAGCTGATTGAGCTGGCGCAGCACATCGGGGCTGGTGCGGAATCGCGCGGCGAGTCCGGTGAGCGTTTCACCGCGTCGTACGACATAGGGCACGTATTCCGCTGCAGCAGGCAATGGTGAGCGAGTCACGGCATCGAGCTGCTGCATCTCTTCCGTCACAACACGGCGTGCGCGCGCTGCTGCAATGGCCACCTGCGAGGCCTTGGGCCAATCGCGATCATCGACGAGAAAGTCGACCTGGGCGAGTGGTGTGCGGAGGACCAGACCTCGCACACGTCCGCCCCACAGCGTGCGCGGATCGAGCGTGAATGCGGATCCATACGGGTAGCTCTCCACCAATAATTCCAGCGGACCATCATCCCGCGGACGGAGCAGCGGTGTTGGTGGTGCACCCACATACAGCAGTCGACGATCGGTGGCGACAACCACCCCAAACGATTCGCGCCACATATCTGTCCATCGCCGCTGCGACGCAAATGACTGGGCGATGATCTGTTCGTCGGTGTTGATCTGGGCTACGACTTCGCGCTCCGCAGCCGCGCGGGCGGTTCGGCGCGCTCCGATTGGCGGGATGACTGCTGCGGCAGCGACGATACCCACGGTCGCCAGCAGCGCCGTGGTGCTGGTGAGGGCGAGCAGGATGCGCACCCACAACGACCGGGCTGGACGCCCTGCGGGTGCACTTGCAGGAATGCGGGCGGTATCGCGAGCAGGATTGGTGGGCGCAGTCGCCTCGGGCATAGCTGAATAGTACCCTGCCTGCCGGAGACTCTGCATTCCCGTCAGAAACGGCTATTGTGAGCCCATGCACGCATCTCCGGCCGCATCTGCTCAGACCTCCTCACGCGGTCCTGCGCTGTCTCGTCTGGGCCTCGCCGCCTTGCTGATTGGTATCGGTGCTGTGGTGGTGGCATACGCCAGCGCATTCGCTCCCAAACCGTGGTCGGAACGTGGTGTGATGCTCATGGCATTGGCGCAGCCACTGGTCTTGGTTGGCGCGATGGCGTTGGCGACCGGCGCACGATTGGCCAGTGATTGGCGCTGGCGATGGACATTGCTGCTCACATGGATGATGGCCACGGCGGGCTTGGTCGGCGCTTTGCTGCTTCCGGCGGAAGTTGTGGCAGAGGCACTGTGGTTTGGTGTGCCACGACGTACCGCGTTGTTGTTCGGACTGGTTGGTGTGGCACCCATGATTGTGCTGCCCCTCATGTATGCCATCACATTCGAACCACCACCGGTGCTGGACGCGGATCCTTCGGAAACAGACGAGTTGAGGACGGTTTCGTGATTCCGTCTGCCGATCGTCCGCTGGTGATTGCCGTGGCACTTGCCTACTTCGCCATCGTCGCCGGCATTGGTGTGTATGCCGCGCGCCGCACACGCACGGCGTCCGATTTCTTTGTGGCGGGGCAGGGTATTGGACTGGTGACACTGGCCATTGCTGCCATGGCCACGACCCTCTCGGGCTTCACCTTCATTGGTGGCCCAGGACTCGTGTACTCTGTCGGGTTCGGCGCGGTGTTCATCATTTTACCGGCGTCGTTCACCAACACGATGGGCGCATCGGTGCTGGCGCGTCGACTGCGATTGCTGGCGTCGGTGCGGGAAATGATCACCATCCCCGATGCGATTGCTGCACGATTTCAATCGCGCGCCGTACAGGGCTGGTCGGCTACGGCCATTCTGATTGCGGTAGTGAGCTACATGGGCACGAATCTCCTGGCCATGGGATTGGTGCTCGACGCCACATTCGGCATTGGACTTGGTCCAGCCATCTGGTTGGGCACACTGGTGGTGCTGGCTTATTCGGTGACCGGTGGCATTCTGGCTGGCATTTACAACGATGTGTTTCAGGGCCTGCTCATGGCCGGTGCGTCTGCGGCGGTGTTCTGGTACGCAATGGACAGTGGTGGTGGCATGGCCAACATCTCACGCACCCTGCTCACGCATGATGCCGCGCTGGCGTCGCCATGGGGCAAGTTGTCGCCGTTGGCCGCACTGTCGTTTTTCTTTGTCTTCGGTATTGGCACGCTTGGGCAGCCGCATGTGGCGCACAAGTACTTCATGTTGCGCGATCCGCGGCGTCTGCGGTGGTTCCCCATCCTGATGTCCCTCGCCATGACCGTCACGCTGCTGCTGTTTGTCGGCGTTGGCGTGGCCATGAAAGCGCAGGTGCTGAGCGGCGCCATACCACCGCTCTCGAAGCCCGACGATGCGACACCTGCATTCCTCTGGGCCTTCACGCCGAAGCCGCTCGCAGCGCTGGTGTTGTCAGCGGTGGTGGCAGCCATCATGAGTACAGTGAGCTCATTCATGAGCATTGGCGCGGCGGCGTGCACCCATGATCTGCCGGTGGCGTTCGGAAAACGCGTGGGTGATGAGTTGTGGTGGGGACGTGTCTGGACCGTAATCCTGACGGTGCTCGCCGCCTGCGTTGCGCAGGCGTCAAATACGCTGGTGGCTTTCCTCGGCATTTTTGGATGGGGGCTCTTTGCCAGTACACTCGTGCCGGCGCTGGCGATTGGACTCAACTGGAAGGGCGCCACACGGGCCGGTGCCTTGGCGTCCATCAATACCGGTCTCGCCGCTACGCTCGGCATCGAGTCGCTCGCCTACTTCAAGGTGTTCGTGTTTCCCTCCGGGGTGACGGCCACCGCCATTGCCCTGGTTCTATCGCTGCTTGTGTTCTTTGTGGTGAGCTGGTTTACACGGGCCACGGCTGCCAGCACCCTCGCCGAGGACGTGCGGCGCGTGATGGATGCCTGAAGGCCTCGGTCATCACTGCTACCGCTTGCCAAGCGCGCCGCAGAGTGGCGAGGATTGAGCATGCGCGCGCGTCGTTCGACCACCCCCGCCGATCCGACCCTCCTGGCTCCCACGCAGCTTGACCTGTTTCCGGTCAAGCCGGTGGTTGATGTGTTGGATGCCAAATCGGTTGTCGGCCCCAAGACCGGGGTGGAGCATCTCGTGCGTGTGCGGCTTCGTCCGAACGATGCCCCGCATCTCGTATTCCATGATCGTCATGGTTGGTACTGCGAAGCGCACGGTCCCACGTGTGCAGCCGTAGCCCTGGCCCGAGAGGATGTGAAGTGATCGACGCCTCGATGTCCGTGTGGACACCCTCCGGACCACAACGGGCAGCCACGCGACTGGTCGGATTTCTCGAGGATCTCAAGGCTCGTGGTGTCGTGCCTTCCGATGTCGCGGACAGTCACGAATTGCAGCAGTGGAGTGTCGACAATCTCGAGTCGTTCTGGGCGGAGATCTGGCGTGCGGCAGACGTGATGGCCGACGGGCCTGGTACTGCCGAACGGCCCTGGAGCGACGTGCTGGTGAATGGCGATGTCATGTGTCCACCACATCAGGATGCGGATGGTTGGCACGGCCCGCGCTGGTTCACGGATACACGAATCAACTTTGCTGAGCACTTGTTGCGTCGGCGCGATGACTCACCGGCGCTCGTGTCATGGAACGAACACGGCGCGCAGCGGCGGATCTCGTACGCGGAATTGGCGGTGCTGGTGGCACAGTGCGCGGCAGCGCTCAAAGCCGAGGGAGTTGGCGTTGGTGATCGGGTAGCCGGGTGGCTGCCAAACATTCCCGAAGCCGTTGTCGTGATGTTGGCTGCGGCTTCGCTCGGTGCCACGTGGTCGAGCTGTTCGCCGGACTTTGGCACCAAGGGAGTGCTCGATCGATTTGGTCAGATCGCACCCAAAGTGTTGGTTGCAGCTGACGCGTATTGGTATGCGGGCAAGCGCGTTGACTGTCTCGCACGCTTGCGCGAGATCGTGGACGCGTTGCCGGGCGTTGGTGCGACATGGGTGGTGCCATACGTCGACGCAACGCCGGCGTGCGATGGTATTCGCGGCGCGGTGTCGTTCTCCAAGGTGTTGGAGCGGCACGCAGCAACACGTGAGCCGACGTTTGTGCGGCTCCCGTTCGATCATCCTCTGTACATCCTGTACTCGAGCGGCACCACGGGCATGCCGAAGTGCCTCGTGCACGGTGCCGGTGGAACTTTATTGCAGCACTGGAAGGAACTGGCGCTGCACACGGACGTGCAGGCGGGTGATGTGTTGTTCTACTTCACCACCTGCGGGTGGATGATGTGGAACTGGCTGGTGTCAGGACTCGCACTGGGCGCTACGGTGGTGCTGTATGATGGCGCGCCATTGGCACCAGATCCCGCGATTCTGTGGCGGATGGCCGAGGCGGAGCGAGTGCAGGTGTTTGGTACGAGCGCCAAGTATCTCGCGATGCTCGAGAAGGAAGGTGTGCGGCCGTTGGATATCGCTGACATTTCGGCGCTACGGGCGGTGTTGTCCACCGGCAGTCCGCTGGCGGCGCACAGCTATGATTTCGTACGTGGGGCCATTGGCGACAGTGTGCGTCTCTCGAGCATCAGCGGCGGTACGGATATTGTGAGCTGTTTTGCGCTTGGTGACCCCACGAGCGCGGTGTATCGCGGCGAACTGCAGATGCGCGGACTTGGCATGGCCGTCGAGGTCTTTGGTGACGACGAGAAGCCTGTTCGTGGAGAGCCGGGCGAGTTGGTGTGCACTCGCCCGTTTCCCAGTATGCCGGTGGCGTTCTGGAATGATCCCACGGGTGCCATCTATCGTGGTGCGTACTTCGAGCACATTCCTGGTGTGTGGCGTCACGGTGACTGGGCCGAGATCACCGATCATGATGGTCTGATTATTCACGGACGAAGTGATGCAACGCTCAACCCCGGCGGCGTTCGTATCGGTACGGCGGAGATCTATCGGCAGGTTGAGCAGATCCCCGAAGTGCTGGAGTCGCTGGTCGTAGAGCAGACGCTCGGTGCCGTTGGTGGTACGGACTCCCGCATCGTGTTGTTCGTGCGTATGCGCGAAGGGCATGCACTCACCGACGCACTGCGTGATGTGATTCGGAGGCGCATTCGCGAGTTCACGAGCCCACACCATGTGCCGCGCGTCATTGTCGCGGTGGCAGACATCCCGCGCACGATCAGTGGCAAGATCACGGAGCTCGCCGTACGCGAAGTCATTCACGGCCGACCCGTGAAGAATGTGGATGCGCTGGCCAATCCGCGGGCGCTGGAGCTCTATCGGAACTTGCCGGAGTTGGCGTCTCCCTGATTGAGGCCGAACTCAGGATCCGTTGCGTGAAGGTGTGGCAAGACGAAGCCAACTGACACCCAGGGAGTCCAGATCAATGCCGATCATGTCTCCGTGTGGTCCGAATGCTGACGGAAAGAACGGCAATGTGTCGAGGTGTTGCTCCCCATTGGTGATGTGCACACGCAGAATCTCGACTCTTGGAGCGAGTCCTTCGGGTTGAGCAAGTTCAAGCCACACCCATCCTTCGGGAGCGGTGATGATTCGCTTGATGCGGGCTGCGAGCGTGGGGTCGGGCAGAGGGTCCATTGCTCCGTTCATTGAGCGAAGCAGTGCAGCATCATCTTCATTGGCCGGTTGGGCGCGCAATGGGGCATGAATGCTGATTGTATCCCGCCAACTCCCATCCAGTTTCGAAACGATGAGTTGCGGCGTTCCGCCATCGACAACTACCAGGCACGGCCCGACAACATCCCAGTGCGGTCGTGCCTCGTGAGTTCGCAACGTCATGGCACCGCGGCGTGTACGCGGCGGCAGAGGCAAGGTCATCGAGAAGCGTTCGCTTGCGTGCTCTCCATCGATCTGCCAGATGGTGAATCGTCGCTGATCGTCAGCTTTGGCGCGGCCCGGGGTCGCTCGCAGCGTGGTGACATCGAGCAGGTAACCACCATTGGCGAGTCGTAGTCGCTCTGTTTCGCGCGGAAAGAGCGATACCCCCTGTGCTATTTGGTCCGGCAGGGGACGACGGCCCATGAGTCGTCCTCTCGACGCATCGAAATCGAGAATGGCGTTCCCGTCCAGTAGGTGAAGCGTATCGCCGGACGCAGTGAGCCAATCGCGGCGGCGGCTGGTGTATGAAACAGCCGTGTAGTGATCGAGTGGCGTGATGTCACCGGGGCCGCGTCCGGGTCGACCGAATCGTCCGGCGATGCTGCCGCTTTCGTCAAACCGCACGAGCTCTGCGCGGTGACGATCAAACGTCGCGAAGCTCTGGTGCGACGGGACACCGGGTAGCGAGACGATCCCGGCGAGTGGTGTGATCGAGGAGTCCAGCAGTGAAACGTTCGTAACTGTCCACCGGCTGGGCTCCGTGCCGCTATCGACAACAGGCGCGCACGACGAATGGAATGTGTCCGCCGGACGACAGGCGCCCAGCAGCAGGCAGCAGAATAGGGCGGGACGTAACATGTGACGAATGGGCCGACCGGCGGGCCGATTGATGGGCCGAGACAATGCCATTGAAGTTGTGTTCGCCAAAAGCAGGATATCATCGCCAAGTCGCTGGCTCTGGGGTATTTTACGCTCATGTGGTTTACCCCGCCGTCGGAGGATCAACGGGAACGCGCCTGGATTGGTGCGCTTCCGCGTTCGCACATCTGAGTTCGGGTTGCGTGTGGTTTCGCAGCGCGGCGCCGCCCTTGGCGTGCGCGCCATTCCCGTGACTCATATCCGAGGTGTGCCCCATGGCCACGTTGACTACGCCCGAAATGGGCATCGAGCAGGACGCTTTCCCCATCAATGGCACCGACTATGTCGAGTTCTACGTCGGTAACGCCAAGCAGGCCAGCCACTACTACCGCGCGGCGTTCGGCTATTCGCTGATCGCCTATCGCGGCCCCGAGACCGGTGTGCGCGATCGCGCCAGCTATCTCATGCAGCAGGGCAAGATCCGCCTGGTGCTGACGACGCCGCTGCAGCCGGATCATCCGATCGCGGAACACGTGCACCGCCATGGCGATGGTGTGAAGGACTACGCCCTGTGGGTGGATGACGCGCGCCTTGCCTACGAAACCGCCATTGCCCGTGGTGCGATCGGTATTCAGGAACCGCAGGTGTATTCCGATGAACACGGCGAAGTCGTGATTGCCGCCATCGGCACCTACGGTGACACCATTCATTCGCTGGTCGAGCGTCGCAACTACAACGGTGTCTTCCTGCCGGGATTCCGGGCCGTGACGCCCCACTATCAGCCCGCCGATGTCGGGCTCAAGTACATCGATCACTGTGTCGGCAATGTGGAACTCGGCCGCATGAATCATTGGGTAGGCTACTACGCTGATGTGCTGGGTTTCCGCAATCTCATCACGTTCGACGATAGCGACATCAACACCGAGTATTCATCGCTGATGTCCAAGGTCATGGCCAACGGCAATGACCGCATCAAGTTCCCCATCAACGAACCGGCTTCGGGCAAGAAGAAGTCGCAGATTGAGGAGTACCTCGATTTCTACGGTGGTCCCGGCGCGCAGCACCTCGCGCTGGCTACGGACGACATTCTCACGACAGTGAAGTCGCTGCGCGATCGGGGAGTGGAGTTCCTTTCGGTGCCGACGTCGTACTACACCGATTTGCAGGATCGCGTAGGCGCCATTGATGAGCCGCTCGAGGAACTCGCCAAGTTGGGTATCCTCGTGGATCGCGATCCGGACGGCTATCTGCTGCAGATCTTCACTAAGCCGGTCGAAGATCGTCCCACGCTCTTCTTCGAAATCATTCAGCGCAAGGGCGCGACGAGTTTCGGTAAGGGCAATTTCCGCGCGCTCTTCGAAGCCATCGAGCGCGAGCAGGAACTGCGCGGCAACCTCTGAGGATACGATGCCAATCTATCATCAGCTGGGCACGCTCCCGCGCAAGCGTCATATCGTGTATCGTCGCCCCGATGGCGGCTTGTACGCTGAAGAACTCATGGGGCACGAAGGGTTTGTCGGCACGTCGTCGTTGCTCTACCACGTGCATCCGCCCACCACGGTGCTTACAGCGCGCAAGGTACGCGATGTGGTGTGGGAGGAAGACAAGGACACGTCGCTGCGTCATCGCCATTTCCTGACGTCGCGTGCGGCCAAGGGCGGCTCGGCCACGATGGATCGTTTGCCACTGCTGTTCAATAACGATATCGGCATGCTGTACGTGGAGCCGAGTGTGACGGACACACACTTCTATCGGAATTCGCAGGCCGATGAAGTGGTGTATGTCGCCGAAGGCAGTGGCGTGCTGGAGTCGGTGTTTGGCGATCTGCCGTACAAGCCCGGCGACTATGTGGTGATTCACCGCAACATCACACATCGCTGGCGGCTCGATCCATCGCAGGGTGCGACCAAGTTGCTCGTGATGGAAAGCCGCGGACACATTCGATTCCCCAAGCGATATCGCAACGAGTTTGGTCAGCTGCTCGAAGGGGCGCCGTACTCGGAGCGCGATATCCGTCGTCCGAGTGCGCTGGAACCGCGTGATGAAAAGGGCGAGTTCCCGGTGTACGTGAAGCAATACCAGGC
Organism: Gemmatimonadaceae bacterium; assembly: GCA_016742275.1. Classification (GTDB taxonomy): domain Bacteria; phylum Gemmatimonadota; class Gemmatimonadetes; order Gemmatimonadales; family Gemmatimonadaceae; genus Gemmatimonas. Next base: position 18,116 of record JACVCD010000027.1, on the reverse strand, counting down.
CATCAACGAGCTGGTGCTGGATCATCACCCGTTCGACGTGGTGGGCTGGGATGGCTACTTCTATCCCTGGGCATTCAACATCCACGATTTTGAACCGATCGTGGGTCGCATTCACCAGCCGCCGCCGGTGCATCAGACGTTCCAGGGCGACGGCTTCGTGATCTGCTCGTTCTGCCCGCGTCCGTACGATTTCGATCCTCAGGCCGTACCGGCCCCGTACAACCACAGCAATGTGGATTCCGACGAAGTGCTGTTCTATGCTTCGAGCGAATTCATGTCGCGGAAGGGCATCGAGTACGGCTCCATCACCCATCATCCGGATGGTCTGCCGCATGGACCGCATCCGGGTCGTGCCGAGGCCAGCATCGGCGCCAAGTACACGAACGAACTGGCGGTCATGATGGACAGCTTCCGTCCGCTCAAGATTGCCAAGGCGGCCATGGGGATCGAGGACGGTTCGTATCACCGGAGCTGGATTGACGCGCAACATGCACAGTTCAATCCGCCTACGTCCTGAGATTGTCCTAACGTTCCACTGCACGGTTCGTCGTACATTGTGTAGTCACGCCCGCATCGCCTCGCGCGGTGCGGGCGTGACTATTTTCAGTCTGTTGCATTCGCTCTGTTCCCGCACCAGCCGAGATCATGCCCAAGCTGTCATCACGTTTTGCCGCGTTCCCTGCGTACCCGCTCGCGCACATTCCCGCGCGAAAGAAGGCACTGCTGGCCGCCGGTGTGGACGTGATCGATCTTGGGGCCGGTGATGCGGATCTGCCTCCTCCGCCGGCCGCGGTGAAGGCGCTGCAGGACGCCGCCGAAGTGCCGTCCATGCAGCGATACGGATTTGGTCTTGGGTATGTCCCGTTTCGCGAAGCCGTGGCGGCGTGGATGCAGCGCCGATTCGGACAGCGCGTAGACCCATTCACGCAGGTCGTTCCGCTGCTCGGGAGCAAGGAAGGGCTCGCGCATGTGGCCTTTGGGTATCTGGGCTCGGGAGACGTGGCCATTGTGCCCGATCCTGCGTATCAGGCGTACCTCGGCGGTACGTTGTTCAGCGACGCGACGCCGTATGTGTACGCGCTGCGTCCGCGTACAAACTTTCTGATTGATCTCGATGAGATCCCCGCTGATGTGATGGCGCGGACGCGGGTGCTGTATCTCAACTATCCAAACAATCCCACGGCCGCGATTGCTCCGCGTGACTATCTCGAACGCGTGGTGCAAACGTGTAGGGAACGCGACATCCTGCTGGTGTACGACAATGCGTATTCGGAGATGGGATTCGATGGCTATGTGCCGCCCAGCATCTTCGAGATCGATGGTGCGGAAGATGTGGCGATCGAGTTTCACTCGCTGTCCAAGACGTACAACATGACCGGATGGCGCTGCGGTTGGGCGATCGCCAATCCGTCCATCGCTGGTGTGCTCACCAAGGTCAAGTCGTTCACGGATACCGGGCAGTACATGGGCATCCAGGCCGCGGGCGTGGCGGCCATCGAAAGCTGGGCCGATTTCGTTCCGACCAACCTCGCGGTGTTCGCGGCACGTCGGGATGCATCGGTCTCGGCGTTTCGCGCGCAGGGGTTTGACTGCGAGGTGCCATGCGCCACGATGTATCTCTGGATTCCGCTTCCCGAGGGCATGGCGAGCGCTGCATTCGCGGATCGTTTGCGCGAAGAGCAGGGTGTGATCGTGATGCCGGGTTCTGGCTTTGGTGCCGGAGGCGAAGGGTTCTTCCGCGTATCGTTCATTCAATCGCCTGAACGCATTGCGGAGGCGGCGCGACGCGCGGGCGTGGTGCTCAAGGCTATGCAGCAGGAGCGGGAGGGGTGATGGCGGGAAAGGCAGGTGTTTGGAGTGCACGACTCATAATCGTGAGGTGTAGCGTTGCACTGGTGGGTTTGCTTGGGCTCGGCGCATGCGGCGGAGGGCCGATAGCGAATCCGCCGGCGCCGGAGATCGTGGGGCAGAGAACAGCAGACAGCGGAAGCGTTGGGGGCGGAAGCACAGCAAGCGGAAGCACAAATCGCGGAAGCACTGCGCGCGGTGGCGTGACAGACAGTACGAATCGTGCGCGCACTGTACCGGCCAGGCCGGCAGTACCCGTCGAGCCTCCGCCACTCGCACGCGAATTCCGCGGGGTGTGGGTGGCCACCGTGGGCAACATGGATTGGCCGTCGAAGCGCGGGCTCACCACCGAGCAGGCACAAGCGGAGCTGATCACGCTGCTCGACCGCGCGGCAGCTCTCAAGCTCAATGCGGTGATCTTTCAGGTCAGACCGGCAGCCGATGCGCTCTACGCGTCGAGCATTGAGCCGTGGTCCGAATACCTCACGGGTACGCAGGGCGAGAAGCCGGATCCATACTGGGATCCACTGGCCTTTGTCGTGAAGGAAGCGCACGCGCGCGGCCTCGAACTGCATGCGTGGTTCAATCCGTATCGTGCGCGATTCACCGGCAGCAAATCGCCGCTTTCGCGCACGCACATTGCGCGCACGAATCCATCATTGGTGAAAACCTATGGCGGTTACCTGTGGATGGATCCGGGTGAACCGGCGGTGCGTGCCCGCACGTTGCGTGTCGTGCTCGATGTCGTGAAGCGCTATGACATCGATGGGGTGCATATCGACGATTACTTCTATCCGTATCCGGTAGCGCGTCGCGGACAGCGCGTGGATTTCCCGGATACTCGCAGTTGGCAGAAATATCGCACGGGTGGCGGCAAGCTCACCCGTGACGATTGGCGTCGTGAAAATGTGAACATGCTCGTGCAGGAGTTGCACGAGGGCGTCCACAAGACCAAGCCGTGGGTGCGATTTGGCGTGAGCCCATTCGGCATCTGGCGTCCAGGGTATCCCGAGTCAGTGCGTGGACTCGATGCCTATCAGGCACTCTATGCCGATGCGCGCAAATGGCTGCGTGAAGGATGGTTGGATTACTTCACGCCGCAGCTCTACTGGGCCACGACCCGTCCGCAGCAATCGTATCCGGTGCTGCTCGATTGGTGGGCCAGCGAAAACGTGCATCAGCGTCACCTGTGGCCGGGCAATTTCACGTCGCAGGTGGCAGGGCGTGGGAGTGGGGCGTTCCCGCTCAGCGAACTGCTCGAGCAGATTCGCATCACGCGCCTCAATCCCGGGGCGTCGGGGAATGTGCATTTCAGCATGCGGTCGTTTCTCACCAATCAGGCGGGGATGAACGACACACTCATGTTTGGGCCGTACGCCCAGCTGGCCCTGCCTCCGGCGTCGCCATGGCTGGCGGGAGTGCCGAAACCAGTCCTTCCGACCCCCGGAGTCACCGCCAATGCCACGGGCTGGCAGGTGCAGTTGGTGACCACACCGGCACAGGCGACAGCCTCTTCGGCCCCGCCCTCGGCTCCCTGGCAGTGGGTGCTCAGGCTGCGAACGGACACCGCTTGGGTTACCATGATTGTACCGGGTTCCACGACCCGAGTCCCCGTGCCGCGTGCTCTGGGCGCTCGTGCCGTCACTGTCACCGCACTCAATCGTGTGGGTGTCGAAAGTCCGGCCGTAACATTGCCGCTTACTACGCGATCGACGGGATCTGGTGCTGGCGGCTCGGAGTTTTCAGGACATCAGTAGGACATCAGTGATGACGAACGAACGCGTTTCCTTTTACTACCGCAACACGGCGGGCATCCGCATCACGGTGCGCCCGTCTTATCTCCGCGAGCGCTCCAATCCGCTGCTCGGGCAGTTCGTGTTTGCTTATCACATCCGCATCGAGAATGTGAGTGAGCAGGCGGCTCAACTGCGCACGCGTCGCTGGCTCATTCATGATGACGCGGTGGGTGATACGGTCGTAGAGGGAGAAGGCGTGGTGGGAGAGCAGCCGCATCTTCTGCCTGGCCAGGTGCACGAATACCGCTCGTTCTGCGTGCTCAAGTCACCCAGCGGATGGATGGAAGGGAGCTATCGATTCGTGCGTGATGATGGTTCGAGTTTTCATGCGGCCATCCCGCGCTTTGTCTTGGCCTCGGAGCCGCGCGCCGACACCGTATCCTGAGTCTGGCGGTTACGCCGATGCGGTATCGACGTCGATGGCATCGAACGGTGAGAGCAGAAGTGTTGCATCTTCGGCGCTGAGCAGGTCGCGCACGAGCAACGCCAACAGTGCGGCCAGCGCTGGCTCAGCTACGGGATCCAGCGTGGCCATGACTTCGGCGTCGGAAGCATTGTCCGACAGTGCCGTTGGTGTCGTGCTGTGTCGCACCAATTGCATGAGCGGACCCGTCAGCGCATCACGTGAGGCTTCGCGACCACTGCGTTCGATGACCGCAGCGAGACGGGACTCGGCACGCTGCCAATTTGCGGTTGCCGCCGTGTGTTCATATGCGGCGACGACACGCGCACGGTCACTGGTCCCAAGGCCAGCCAGTTGCACGAGGAATTGACGAATGGCTGATGTATTGGGACCGTACGGATGCGCGCTCATGTGTTGCCGTATTGCGTGAAGGGAATACCGGTAGGTGGCCTTCAGAGCACTTCTGGCCACTTCGGAAATTCACCGTAAATTCTGCAGGATATGGCCGGAGCGATCCCCGCGCCGGTAACACCTTGTGGATAGGATCCGAATCTACAATGGGGAAGCAGGATGCCATCGAGCTCGAGGGCACCGTTACCGAGCTTCTGCCGAATGCCACATTCCGTGTCGCCGTGCAAAGTGGCCACGAAGTACTGACCACGCTCGCCGGCAACATGCGGCGGAATCGTATCCGTGTACTGGCTGGTGATCGGGTGACTGTGGAAGTCTCACCATACGATCTGACACGCGGGCGCATCACCTTCCGCCACAAGAACTGATCAGCGCAACCGACTAGCGAAGGGCGAACCACCAGACGGCGGCGCCGGCCGCGGCCAGTGCCGCGCCTCCAACACCGATCCAGAGTCCCTTGCCGGATCCTGAGGTGTTGGCCGTGCTTGCGTTCTTCGCGGCGCTCTTGGCGTCAGAACGTGTTTCAGCGGTCGAAGTTTTTTTGCCGCGCGAAATGACGGGTACTTCTGCGGAAATCGCGCGTGGTCCCTCGCCGGGTGTCGGGAGCACGACCGACATGCTACGAGGGGTGTTGCGATTGTTCGGCATGGCCGGTGCCCATGCCAACGGTGCTACTGCTGGCGCAACGATTTCCGCGCTCTTCGGTTGCTCGGTCGGCACTTCCACCGGCGGCGCTGTGTTCACCATATCGGTGAGCAGCTGTACCGGCGGTGCTTCGACCGCCGAGGCATGCACAATGTCGACGCGCTGAATCGGAGAAACCGGTTCGACGATTTCGATGGCCGTTGGCAGTTCCGGTACCGGGAGAGAGACCGGTGGTGCTTTCAGTGGTGGTTCAATGGCATCCACCGTGTCGTCAACAATGCCGTGGTGCACGGAAAAGCCGAGCACCGAATCCGTAGTCGGAGTTGCCTCTTCGGTCACGTCCGGTGCGGAGGCCGCAGGAGCTGGCGGAAGAATCTCCAGATCGTCGACGATGTCGATGTCCATTGGCGCCGGTATTGCCGGTACACCAGACGGTGTGGTGCGCAGCAACACATCCGTGAGCACGACCGCATCGCGCAGCGGTTGATCTTCCCAGTCTTCTTCGGCCTCAATGGCGGAGTGCACGTATACCGCCGGTGTTTCCACAGCGGCAGCAGCGGGTGCTGATTGTGGTGGTAGCGGCTCCACATCGGCGTGCGCCAGCGCATCAATGGCTTCGAGCGCCACGCGCGTGGCCTCCCGCTCTTCCTGCTCCGCAACCGTACGCGTGACTTCCGCCAACACTGCAGATACCGGCGTCATTGTTGGCGTCGGTTGCTGCGTGCGAACACGTGACTGCTGCGCACGCACCTGGGCGACACGAGCGAGCAAGACGTCAGCACGTTCCGTCGACAATTCATGCACATCGAGCAACGCATGAAGACGGAGCAGCAAGGGTTCCGCGTTGGCCGGATGTCCTGCGGCAAGCGCGATACGTGCACCGTTCTCAAGCACGGTGGCAAGACGCGCGTCTTCTTCGCCAACGCGATGCTCGATACCAGCGATAGCGCGCTGCACGAGTGCCATCGCTTCATCGAGTCGTCCGGCAGCCGCAAGCATGACCGCGAGATCGGTGCGTGCACGTGCGACCGGCATGCCGTCTTCACCGGCCAATGCGACACGCAATGCGCATGCGCGCTGCGCCTGCTGAATGGCCTCATCCGCACGTCCCGCGCGATACAGCGACTGGGACAGATTGCCCAACACCATGGCGAGAGGATCGTGCGCCGACGCATCGGTCGGGAGCTGACGCGCCAGTGCATCCGCGGCTGCCGCAAACGCCTCGGCGGCCTCGTTCCAGTCCGCATCAGCGGCGAGAGCGAGGCCTCGATCGTTGTCTTCCCACCAGCTGTCGCCGGTCGTACGGCCGTCGTGGAGACTCATGGCGGATTCGATCATGCTAATGTTGACGCGCCGTAACAGAGCCCGTCACCCATCGTGGTGTGCTTCTTCGCGGTAGTGCCCGTCGTGTGACGATCTCGCAGAATGCGAGAGCTATCTGGCTGCATCATCATGCAACTTGCCATGCGATTCGACCGATGAACGGCATAGCAATATGGCATCGCGCTACACTGTGAACATCCTGCAATACCCCAAGACGCAAATTTGCGTTGACGCAGAGCAGGGATGCCGTAGGTTGGAGTAATGCGTGGACATGAACCGGAGCCCATGAATATGCCAGCCGATCCAGCCGTTCGCACGGGGGGCGTCCTTTCGAGGCGTGTCGTCCCGCACCTTCGTCTCGTCTGTGCCGGAATGCTGGGTGTTGGTTCGCTCTGGGCATGCGGCGACAAGGATACCGCGCAAAAGCTGAGCGCTGAAGACATCGATCGGGCCAGTGCACGGACGGACTCCATCCTGGCGGCGGCGGATCTTTCACCGGCATCCGTCCTCGATTCGCTGCGTGAGTCGATGCGGGCGCAGCTTGATTCTGCTGCAGTGACCACCACCTCCGCCGATGGGGTCATTGCACCTTCCGAAGAGCAGAAAGTCGATGAGGGCGGCGCGGCATCGGTAGGACGCGAAATGTCACGTCGTGCGCAGGCGCGTGGTGATTCCATGGCGCGTGCGATGGCCATGCGCTTGGCCGCTATCGACGAGGGAGGCAACCGTGCGCGTGGTGATTCGTTGCGTGGTGTGCTCGCATGGCAGGGAACAGAGCCTGCGCGCTCCGTGGTGCTGCGTCAGGGCGACGCCACCGTGACGCTGAGCGGCATGGCCACGACCGGACTTTCGCGACTGGTTGGTACCGAGGTCATGGTGCGTGGAGTGAAGGTGACTCCGCGTGACATTGTCGTGTCTGACTTTGTGGTGCGCGCTGCCGATGGCGTTCCGGCGTACGATGGTGTGCTCGAGTCTGATGGCACCATGCGCCTAACCGACGGCAGTGGCGTGCGCCGGGTTCCGTTGCCTGAGCCGCTTCGCGAACTCACCGGAACCCGGGTGTGGGTGGCGGTCAAGAATGGACGCGCCACCTCGTACGGTTTCATTCGGCGCTGATATCAGCCTGATCAGCCGGGCTCGCGAATCGCCATCATGGGCGTTTCGCGATAGACATCGCGGCTTGTCAGCAGACCAATCGTCATCGTCAACAGCAGCATGCCTACCGCGATGATGGCGGTTGGGCCGATGGCCGGATCGAATGATTCCTCGAATACGAATCGTGTGAGTGCCCAGGCACCGGCAAACGACAACACCATGCCCGTGAGCGCGCCAAGTGCGCCAAGTGCGCCGTATTCCGCGAGCAATACGCGCGCGACTTGACGCTGCGATGCACCCAGCGTGCGCAACAACACGCCTTCACGCAATCGTGCTCGACGTGTTGCCGCTACGGCGCTGAAGAGCACCGGAATGCCCATGGCCAGGGAGAAGAGGCCGAGGAAGCGGATGGCGAGTGTCACACGATCGACAATGGCACCGATGGTTTGACGCACGAGTGTGAGATCGAGGCTCGACACGTTGGGGAATCGGCGCACGATATCACGCTGAACCGCAGCGAGTGGTTCACCTGGTGGCACATTGGCGATGAACACGAATTGCTGCGGCGCACGACGCAATGCCGCGGGTTCAAACACCGCGAAGAAGTTGGCTTCAAAGCGACCCCAGTTCACGGTGCGCGTATTCTTGAGCACCGTGCGTACCGGGACACCCTGCACATTCCACGTGATGGTGTCGCCGACGGTCACGCCCATATCTGATGCCAGCTCTGTTTCGAGCGAAACTTCGAACGGCAAGTCCGGATTGTCGCGACGCGCCTGTTCACGATCCGCAGCCGGTGTGAACCACGTCCCACTGGCCAGGGTTTCCGATGCCACGATGGAGTCGCGATAGGTGGAGCGGTACTCACGGCGCAACGTCCAACCGGAGCGACGGACTGTGGTGTCTGCCTGCATGGCGGTCACGCTCCGGCCATTGATGGCGTCCACGCGCATGGTCACGATGGGCGTGCGTTGCACGACGTTGTTTGCTCGCGCACGCAGCAGCGAATCCAGTGGTGGTGCCTGATCGCCCTGCACATCGAACAACAGCAGATTGCCTGCTGCGCCGGCCGTCGTGGACTGCACCGTGGACAGCAGATTGGCCTGCACGAGATACACAGTGCTCAGCAGAAATGCGCCAAAGCCCAGGGCCAGTGTAACCGCGCGCGTCTGATTGGCGGGGCGGTGCAGATTGGCCACGCCCTGTCGCAATTCGAATGGCCAGGAAGGACGTGAGCTCCGTCGTGCGACGGCAATGAGCACTGTGGCGGCTGCCCACAGAATCGCCACAACGGCAATGATACCTGCCGTCATGGAGAGTCCTTCGCGCACGTCGCCAACGCGTGTGAGCACAATCGCGACGATACTGCCAAGCAGCAGCACATCCACGGTGAGTCGTGCGCCGTCCTTCCACTCACTGGGCAGTGCGGCAGGATCCGCGTTGCGGCGAATGGCTTGCAATGGCGATACGCGACGCAGTGCCAATAGTGGACGCAAGGCAAACACCAGTGCGACCCAAACGCCCGTGCCAAGGCCCAGCAGCAATGGCCAGAGTTCGAGTTGAATGGTGACATCAACTGGTAGGAACTCACCCATCACGCGCGGAAGCAGGAACTGCACGGCGACGCCGAGTGCAGCGCCCGCAGTGGCTCCAACAAGCCCCATGGCTGCGGCTTGCACCACGTACAGCGCCAGCACCTGGCGACTGGTGGCGCCGAGGCATCGCAATACAGCGACTGTGTCGATCTTGGCGGCAACAAAGGCATTCACACCGCTCGCTACACCGATACCACCAAGCAACAGGGCGATGAGACCAATCACACTCAGGAAGTCGGCCAGACGTGCCACGGCTTCAGTGAAATCCTGTTCGGTGTCGGCAACGGTCTGCACGCGCACGCGGGTGCGTTGCGCGCCGCTGGCGAGGCCGTTGGTTAGTGCACCACTGTCACCGGTGACTCCAGCGATGGCGGACGAATCCTGCTTCTGTGTCGAGTCGAGAACCGCTGCAGTCGCAGTTGCATTCGCCGCTGCGGTGAGCGGCAGCGTGACGGTGGTATCCTCGTCGGCCGATTCACCGCCTGGTCCTGCGCGCTCGTTGTCTTCACCGCGCGCTTCGCGTGCTTCCTGCAGCGCGGCCGCGACCGGATCGATGCGGCGGCGCAGATTGCGCGCGACGAGTGCGGCGGCCTTGGGCGTCTGCTGCGCTTCTGGCAAACGCACCACGAGATCGTATTCGGCCCGACTGCCAAACTGCAGCAGCCCCATGGCCGGCAGCCAGCGATCGGAGACATAGACACGCGGACCAATGACCGCCGTGATGCCGGCATCACCGGGGACATTGCCGAGCGTGCCGCCAATGGTGAAGCGCTGGCGACCGAGACGCAGTGCATCGCCGACCTTGGCATCGAGCGCAATGAGCAGCGAGGCGTCGACGAACACCAACGAATCGTTGTGGACCCGCGACCATCCGTCGGACGGAATGGTTTCCACCGCGCCGTAGAACGGATAGCCCGGTGCAACCGCGCGCACCTGTACGAGACGTGTGTTGCCTGATGGTTCGGTGAGCGCCATCGAAGCAAAGGTCGTAACACGCGCCGTTTCCACACTGGCCGCGCGGAGCGAATCGACGATGGTGTCGACGACCGCCGGAAATGCGGCGCGCGCCTGCAGCGACAAGTCACCACCAAGCAACGTGCGCGACTGATTCCGGATGGAGCGGGTAACGTTGCCGGCGAATGAATCGATGGCCACCAGCGCGGCCACACCGAATGCGATCGACGACATGTAGAGCGCCAGCCGGCGGCGCGCTGTGCGACTTTCTCGCCACGCCAACCGCAGAAGGCTCTGCGTGTTCATGGCGTGGCCGTTTCGAGACGGGGCTCGTGGTACACGTCTTCCACGATCACGCCATCGCGTAGTCGAATGGTGCGCTGCGTGCGCGCGGCCAGCGACGGATCATGGGTGACGAGCACGATGGTACAACCACTTTCGCGATTGAGCGATTGCAGCAGTTCGACGATGCGCTCACCGGTGGTGCCGTCGAGATTTCCGGTGGGCTCGTCGGCAAAGAGAATGCGCGGCTCGTTGACAAAGGCGCGGGCGAGTGCCACGCGCTGTTGCTCACCACCCGAAAGCTGCTGCGGGAAGTGATGGGTACGATCGCCGAGTCCGACGCGGGTGAGCAGGTCGCGCGCACGGGCTCCAGCCTCACGCAGCGGTACACGTCCCGAGAGTTCGAGCGGCACCTGCACATTTTCCAGTGCGGTCAGCGTCGGGATCAATTGAAAGCTTTGGAACACGAATCCAACTTTCTCCCCACGCAATCGCGCACGGGCGTCCTCGTCGAGCGACGAGAAATCCGTGCCGTCGAGGGCAACCGAACCGTGCGACGGGGTATCGAGTCCAGCGAGCAGGCCGAGCAGGGTGGTCTTCCCGCTTCCTGACGGGCCAACGATGGACACGAAGGCGCCGGCGGGGACGTCGAATGAGACATCACGCAGCACCGTCAGGCGCTGTGTTCCGGACTGATATTCCTTGGTCAACCCACGAGCAACGAGCATGCGAGTGCAAGCGAAGGGAGAAGAGCGACGCCAGTACGACGAAGAGTCGGGCCGTCGCCGTCGTGCAACGAGCCACGTGGTGGTGGCCATGATGATCCTGAGCGCGATGATGGCCTGCGGTCAGGGTGGTAATGGCACCAACGGTGGCCGTGTCGCAGGAGATTCAGCGACGGCCAACGTCGCGGAGAATACACCGGATCCCGCAAAAGAGCGGTCCGGCGTGTCAGACCGGACGCCGCGCGTGATCATTCTGGGAACCAGCCTGACGGCGGGGCTTGGATTGGACCCTGAAAAGGCCTATCCGGCGGTTATGCAGCAACTGGCCGACTCCGCTGGTGTGCCCGTGCGCATCGTGAACGCGGGATTGAGCGGCGAAACGTCGGCCGGTGCACTGCGGCGGGCCGCATGGGTACTCGACCAGCCAGCCGATGTCGTGCTGCTGGAAGTGGGGGCGAATGATGGTCTGCGCGGGGTGGACCCTGACTCCACGTACGCCAACCTGATTCGCCTGGTCGACAGTGTGCGGACGTATCAGCCCTCGACCAAGGTCGCGTTGGTGCAGATGGAGGCGCCGACCAATCTCGGGCCCAAGTACACCCTGGCCTTTCATGACGCCTATGGGCGGGCGGCCAAGGACAAGGGGGTACCGCTGCTGCCATTTCTGCTGGAAGGGGTGGCCGGCGTGGCGACTCTCAACCAGGGCGACGGTATCCACCCCAACCAGGAAGGGGCTCGGCGGGTGGCGGCGACGATGTGGGATGGGCTCAAGCCGCTGCTGCCGCCGAACTGAGGCTCTGGGGCCTACCCACGGGGCCCAATCGGGTCTATGTTTCGAGGCTGCACCGGTTTCCGGGCTGATTTTCGTATATCACGCTGCACGTCAACCTGCTCGCAGGTCACAGATATGGCATTCTCCGCAACGCAAATCCGTCGTGGCATGGTCCTGGTGTTTGAAGGGGATCCGTGCCGCGTCGTCGAATTCCGTCATCACACGCCGGGTAACTTGCGCGCGATGGTGCAGGCGAAGCTCAAGAACCTGCGTACCGGTTCGAGCTTCGAGCATCGTTTCCGCGCAGCCGATACGATCGTGAAGGCGGACATGGAAACGCACGAACTCGAGTTCATGTATCAGGGTGGTGATTCGTACCACTTCATGAACGCCGAGAACTACGACCAGATCGAACTCGACGAAGAATCGTTGGGTGATTCGGCGCCGTGGATGCAGCCGGGCCTCAAGATTCTGGCCGAGTACTACAACGGTCGCCCGATTGGCATTCAGCTTCCGAACTCGATGGTCTTCGAGATCGTGGACACGGCCCCGGTGGTGCGTGGCGCGACGAAGACAGCGTCATCGAAGCCGGCCAAGCTCGAAAACGGCGTGACGGTGAACGTGCCGGAATTCGTGGAGCAGGGCACGCGTGTGCGTGTCAATCCGAACACGGGCGAGTATCTCGACCGCGCGAAGGATTGATCGCAGCAGGTTGGGGCGAATAGCGAAAAAAACTTCGCCGATGAGTTCGCCCCCGCTTGAATTCCGTGCTGCGACCGGTTAGCCTTGGCGTCTCCTGTGGAACGCGACCGGTTGGTTCGGTCGGGCACCGGCGGGAAGTACGAGTGGTGGTCAACACGCCCTCGTCATGGTGGCCGTAGCTCAATCGGTTAGAGCACCGGATTGTGGTTCCGGGGGTTGCGGGTTCGATTCCCGTCGGTCACCCTGAGTCACACTGGCGAGCAGCGCAGATATCACCAACGCCGCTCTCCGGAGGTCCGTAGCTCAATTGGTAGAGCACCGGTCTCCAAAACCGGCGGTTGGGGGTTCGATTCCCTCCGGGCCTGTAGAGCACAGTTTGCGTACGGCGGTATCGTCTAGGGGACTAGGACACGGCCCTCTCAAGGCTGGAACACGGGTTCGAATCCCGTTACCGCTATGATGCAGGATCGTAGGTGAGATGGTTGATGGACAGACAACGGCTCCATCGTCTATCGGTTAGGACGCGACCCTTTCAAGGTCGAGAGACGGGTTCGATTCCCGTTGGAGCTATTGAAGGTTGCAGGTGTTGGTTGTAGTTGGGGGGCGTAGCTCAGCTGGTTAGAGCACTCGACTGTCACTCGAGAGGTCGCGGGTTCGAGCCCCGTCGCTCCCGTCGTAGTACGGGCTCAGCAGGTTGCAGGTCCGCAGTCTCGGAGCAACGGGATTGTGTTTGCTCTGGTGGTGAAATTGGTAGACACGCCGTCTTGAGGGGGCGGTGCCGCAAGGCGTCGCGGTTCGAGTCCGCGCCAGAGCATACCTCAGTCATTTGCAGGTGTAGTTGTGCCACAGTAGCTCAGTGGTAGAGCACCCGATTCGTAATCGGGCGGTCATCGGTTCAATCCCGATCTGTGGCTCTTGTTGTTTCGGTTTCTTCAAGCGCGGTTGTTCTCGATTGTGAGAGCGGCCGCGTTTTGTATTTGCGGCGTATCATTCGAATATATGGTCACATGGCATGCATTGCATGGGTAGGGAATGGTATCGCACTGCGTGTTTCTTTCCGCGGAACGGGGACTTCTCTCCCTCTCGCTCGTCAACGCAATCGGAGTAGCTGCTGTGTTGTCATCCCCTCGTTTTTCTGCGCTGCGTACGTTCGGCGTCTCGTCAATCGTTGTGACGAGTGTACTGCTTGCAGCCTGCAACTCCACTACCGAGTCCGCGCCTGACAGTCGTATTCCCACCACCATCGTGGTGAATGCCGGAGTCGATGGGCAGACCGCGAATGTTGGAGCGGCATTGCCAACATTGGCGAGCGTCACGGTGCGTGATCAGGATGGCCAGCTGTTGCCTGGCGCCGTTGTGTTGTGGGCTGTGCGGAGTGGCGGCGGAACTGTTGGACTCACGTCTACAACGACCGACACGCTCGGCAAGGCGACCACATCATGGGTGATGGGGCGCACAGCCGGAACACAGATTCTTTTGGCCGCCATTTCCGCCGTTGACACCATTCGCATCACGGCAACGGCGCGCGCATTGTCGCCGACAACGTTTGAACTCATTGATGGCGACAATCAGGAGTTGTTGGCGGGAACGATCTCTGCACCGTTTCAGGTGCGGGCGCAGGATATGTATTTGAACCCGGTGCCCAACGAACCGGTGCGGTGGCAGGCATCGGCGGGGACGCTCACTTCCGACACGACGCTGACGAATAGCGCAGGGATTGCGTCGGTACAGCTCACTGCGCCGGCGACGGTGTCGACGGTGGCCATTACCGCGCGGCTGGCGAATGGCTCATCGTTGTCGTTTCAGGCGCGCGTGCGGCCACAGTAAGCCTTGGATGGAGCCCTTCACTGGAGCCCTTTACCGGGACCGGATTGGCGCAGTAGGTTGATAGGACGCGGGTGTAATTCAGTTGGTAGAATGCCAGCTTCCCAAGCTGGACGTCGCCGGTTCGAGTCCGGTCGCCCGCTCTTTTTAATCCCGGAACGCGGAGCGCTCATTCACGAGCGCTCCGCGTTTTGCTTTGGGGACAGCCGGTGGTATTGACGGCACGTACCGCTTGCCCCCAATTGAAAGAGGAAAGCAGGACAATGCGTCCGATTCTCTTCGCCAAGGAGCACCGTATGCGCTCTCGTTCAATCATCAGTGCTGCCGTTGTGGTCCTGACTGCGACAACCCCACTACCGGCGCAGTCCATCGCCACCAGCGGTGGCGTCGAGTATCGCATCAGTGGCGACACGATCTGGCGCCGACGCGATACCACCATGACACGTTCCGTATTCAAGGGCGACACATTGGAGCGCACGTATTCGCTCAATGGACAACGCCGAACGCTCACGACGTACGTGCAAAATGGCGACTCGGCGAGGGTGATCGATCATCGCACATTCGATACACAGGGCACCGCCACTCGATCGCCAACGGATGGTTCCTTTCGCGCAGTCCCAATGCCCATCGTCGATATTGATGGGCAGGCGATTCTTCTTGCCATGCGCATGGAGCGCACTCGCGAAATGACTAGCGCATACGTGACGAGACCGACGATGCCCGAATCGCCAAGTGCATCGCATGAGTACGCCTTCCGTGCGAACACCCGCATCGTCCAGATCGGCGACACGATTCGCTACATCATGGGGTGTGAGGCTGCGCCACCGGTCGACACCACGACGTATCTCATGTTTGGCGCCGATTCCGTGAGACGACTGTCCCGTGCGCCACGCACATTCGATCGCTATCTCAACACGGCCATTCGGGCCGATATCGAAAGTGCCATAATCAGGCGCTCGGCCGCTTCTCGCGACGTTCCGCCATCAACCCCAGTGCCTGCGCTGCGGCGCTGGCCATGCGATCGGCGTTGAGAGGTCGGTTCGACAGAACGGCATGAATAGCGGGCGGTGTCCATGGACATCGCCCGCTTCGTCGTTCGAATGCGGCTATTGACAGATTCTGCTCGTATTCACATAGTACTATGTAGTTAGTAGATAGCTGTCACCAATCTGGAGTCCCCATGACCGATGCCTCGCTCGGCGAACGAGAACTGGATGTGATGGTCGCGCTCTGGAGCCTGGGCTCCGGTACGGTCAATGAAGTGCGCGATCGGGTGGGTGAACCGCTGGCGTACACCACGATCCTCACGATTCTGCGGAATCTTGAGGTCAAGCGGTTCGTGCGGCGCGAAGAAGAGGGGAGGGCACACCGCTATTTCCCTCTGGTCGAACGACAGACGGCGCAGCGCAGTGCGTTGTCCCGATTGCTTGGCAGTTTCTTCGAGGGTTCGCCGCAGGCGCTCATCGCGCAACTCGTGGACGATGATGGCGTGTCGCCCGAAGAGCTCAAGGAACTCGCGGCGCGACTGTCGAACAAAGCGGCCAAGTCCAAAGGTGCTACGCGGAAGAATCCATGAGCTTCTCCGTCAATATCGGCCTCTGGATGCTCACAGCCGTTGGCTTTGCATCACTGATTGCCGCTGCCGCGTGGAGCGCAGAATGGTTGCTGGTGTCGCTGTCGAAGTCGCGGCGACATGTCTGGTCGATTGCGCTTGCGATTGCGGTGGTGTGGCCAGTGGTCGCGTGGTGCGTGCTTACCCGCACGGCCACACCACTCGGCGATATCGGTACGGTTATCGCACAACGCGACGCGGTCGTGTCGATGACCGCAGCCATGGAAGCGCCAGGGGGCACCGAACCAGCGCTCGACCGCGCAGTCCTGTTTGGCATGGCATTGCTGGTGGTGTGGGGCTTGCTCTCCCTCTTGCTCGCCCTCAGTGCCTGGCGCGCCCATCGCTTGCTGGCACAGGCCTGCAAGGTCGCGGTGTCGCATGACATGCAAGGCATTGCCGTGTTGCGAACACGCGCACTTGGCCCGGCAGTGGTTGGTCTACATCGCAGCTCGCTGGTCATGCCTGAATGGGTGTGGGAGCTCGACGCGACGTTGCAGCAACTGGTGTTGCAGCACGAGCTCGAACATCGACGTGCGGGTGACCCGTTCCTCGTGTGGGGGGCGGTGGTGGCTACGACACTGATGCCGTGGAATCCCGCCGTGTGGTGGATGGCGCGTCGTATGCGATTGGCGATGGAGATCGACTGCGATGCTCGCACGTTGCGCGCGCTCCCCGATTCAGAATCTCTCTACGCTCGACTGCTGCTGCTCATTGCGCATCATCGACAAGCTGCACGCTTTGCCCCGATGCTCGCGCCTTCGTCTTCACAACTTGCCCAGAGAATTGATGCCATGACTGCACCGCATTCCCGCTCAATATCCAAGCGTACGCTGGCCGTGCTGTTGATCACTGCCGCCGCAACGGCCGCGTGCTCGAGACACATCGCCAACAACTTGGCTGGACCAGCCACGCCGGTGGCGAGTGCAACACCCGCTGCAACGAAGGATTCGTTGGTGGCAAGCGTCGCCAGCGCCGATACGGCCGGTGGACCGGCGTTGGTGCGAGCAGGAACAACGTACTTCGATTTTCAGACCGAGAAGCCGGCGACGATGAAGCCGGGGAGCAAGGGCCCGAGCTATCCGAAAGAAATGCGCGATCGCGGAGTTCGGGGGGTGACGCTGGCACAATTCGTGGTCGACGAATCGGGGCAAGTCGAGCCATCCACATTCAAGGTGCTGCGATCGGATGGTGCAGAATTCAGTGAAGCCGTACGCGCCGCCATTGCATCAATGGCATTCGATCCAGCGCTCATTGGCGGTCGGCCCGTGCGTCAGTTGGTGCAAATGCCGTTCTCCTTTGAGTTGCCAGGCACCGTGACAACGTCCGTACCGTTCAAGCGCGTTCAGCGTGCTCCGGCAACTACGCAAGCAGCTCCGCAAGCAACTCCTCAGCAAGCGCCGAAACCGGCGACAGATAAGCCAAGCTTCGACTTTCAGACGCAGCAGCCTGCCAAGCTCCTGCCGGATTCACCAGGACCGTTGTATCCCCCCACGCTGCGCGACCAGGGAACCGAAGGAGTCGTGATCGCGCAGTTCGTGGTGGATTCCGCTGGTCTGGTGTTGCCGGGAAGCCTTCGTGTACTCAAGAGCGATCATGAAGACTTCACCAAGGCTGTCCGCGAGGCCATGCCGACGCTGCGCTTCTCGCCGGCACGGGTGAATGGACGGGCGGTACGGCAGCTGCTGCAGGAGCCGTTTGAGTTCAAAGTGAGCCGGTAGTTCGGCACAGGGTTACGGCGCCCCATCGGCCTGCTCCCGGAAATCCCGCGGATCGCTGGTCTCCGGTCGATGGGGCGTGTTGGTGGGGCGCAGGATGAATGGTGAGCCTGTGGCATCAGGCTCAGCGTGCGCGTGCGACGGGGATCGTGTGCGACGGGAAAATGGCTGAGGCAGCAACATGACTTCCTCTGCGGAATAGCCGCGAAACAAGAAGCCCCTCCGTGGGAGGGGCTTTAGTCATGTGGACCAGTCCGCCGCTCCCGTGAAGTTCGGGAGGGGCGTGGGGGCGTCACCTGATGGCGACGGTCCGACGCAACTCCCGGGTGCTAAGTACGACAAGAATCGTCGCGACGAGAATCGTCACGACGACGGGGAGTAGGCTAATAAGTCGGGCCGAGGACAGCGTGAACG
>JACVCD010000026.1 GCA_016742275.1 Gemmatimonadaceae bacterium | reverse complement strand
CGTTTACACGGCGTACGATGCCCGTCCGCTATTAGACGCAAGCGCCGTACGCGGTGGACGAGTCATCTTCACGGGTTCGTCGCGCGAAGCGGCCATGTTCAAGGGCAGCGCCACGCAAACCATCGACGCACAGGGACGCACGATCATCCCGGGCATGGTCGATGCGCATGCGCACTTCACGGGATTGGCGCTCAAGCTTCGCAGCGTGGATCTCGTGGGTTCGCGTAGCTACGACGAAGTGATTGCCCGTGTTGTCGAACGCGCAAAGTCCACACCGAAGGGTTCGTGGATTATTGGGCGCGGATGGGATCAGAATGCGTGGGGCAACACCGCATTCCCGACTCATGAAGCATTGTCGGCCGCACTTCCGGATCATCCGGTATTGCTCGAGCGTATCGATGGCCACGCGCAACTTGCCAACATGCACGCGATGCGATTGGCGGGTCTGACCGCTGCCGCAAAGGATCCGAGTGGCGGCAAGATCATGCGCGATGCGAAGGGCAATCCCACGGGCGTATTGATCGACCGCGCCGAGAGTCTGGTGAGCGGCAAAGTGCCCGAACCGACCATTGCCGAATGGCGTGGGATGCACAAAGACGCCATTGCGCTCATGCATCGATGGGGACTGGTCGGCATGCATGACGCGGGTGCATCACGCGCCATGATCGACTTGTTCGAAGACATGGCGCAGAAGAAGGAGCTCGACCTCCGGCTCTATGTCATGATTGGCGACGATTCCACCGCGCTCAAGCACTACTTCGCGCAGGGACCACGTTCTGCGTTGTACGATGGCCGCGTGTGGGTACGTGCGGTAAAGCTCTACGCCGACGGTGCCATGGGCTCACGCGGCGCGGCGCTGCTCGAACCCTACAGCGACGATCCAAACAACACCGGTCTCTTGCTCTCGGCGCCTGCGCACATTCAGGATGTCGCGCAGGCCGGCCTCAAGGCGGGCTTCCAGATCAACACGCACGCCATTGGTGATCGTGGCAATCGTGTGGTGCTGGATGCCTACGAAAAGGCACTGGCCGCCGTCCCCATGGCCAATCACCGATTCCGGGTGGAGCACGCGCAGATCCTGCATCAGGATGACATCCCGCGTTTTGCGCAGCTCGGTGTCATTCCCAGCATGCAGGCGAGCCATCAGACCAGTGACATGTACTGGATCGGCAAGCGCCTGGGTCCCACGCGTCTTTATGGCGCCTATGCATGGCAGTCGTTGCTCAAGAGCGGTGTGATCATTCCCAACGGGTCGGACTTCCCTGTTGAAGAGGTGAATCCGCTCATCTCGTTCCACGCCAGCATCGCGCGGCAGGATGCCCGCAATTGGCCCGAAGGTGGCTGGTTTGGCGAGCAGCGCATGTCCCGCGAAGACGCGCTGCGCAGCATGACGCTCTGGCCCGCCTACGCCGGCTTCCAGGAAAAGGAGATGGGGTCCATCACCCCCGGCAAGTACGCGGATTTCGTGATGCTGTCCCAGGACATCATGCGGGTGCCGGCCGAACTGGTGCTCGGCACCGAGGTCCTGGAGACCTGGATCGGCGGCAGCCGAGTCTATTCGAGGCCGGTCCCCAAACAGTAAGGAATGGCTGAGTCCGCTTTGGCATGAGGTTTGCACAGCAAGCACAGCAGTTGGCCGTATCGTTTGCGACCCAGACCTCATTCCATCGGATCCGAAAATGCGTTCAGTCCTTGCTGGTGCCCTGCTACTTGCCGCCACGGCCACCCAGGCCGATGCCCAGGTCAGCTTTTCTTCGGTCACCGGAGCGCCCGATCCTGGATATGGGTCCCAGCAGCTGATCGTCAACTTCAACAATCTGAATCCCGCGAGCTATTCGGGCATCACTTTTAGCGGCAGCTACTCGATCCTCGCCGGGTCGGTCTCGGGCGCTGCTGCGCCGGCTGGCGTGTCCAGCGGATTCTTCGCGGTTCCTGATGTGAATAGCCACAGCAGCGGTACGGCCGTGATCAACTTCTCGGGCTTCCTGGCCACGCGCTCGCTCACCGCGCTCAGCTTCTACTGGGGCTCGATCGACACGTACAACAAGCTCGAGTTCCTCGATGCCAACGGCAATGCCATGGCCATCACCGGCGCGAGCAACGGCACGTTCCTGACAGGCACCGACATCATCGCTGGCGCCAATGGCGATCAGACCATCCCGAGCATGAACCGCCGCGTGTTCTTCGATCTCTCGCAGACATCGGGCTTCACGTCGCTGCGTGTGACGTCGGATGGACGGGCCTTCGAGATCGATGACATTGCCGGCAACTACACCACGGTGCCCGAGCCGGCCTCGCTGGCCCTGCTTAGCGTGGGAGTACTCGGACTGGCGGGAGTAGCGCGGAAGCGGAAGACGCGCGGCTGAGACTCTGAGACTCTCCGAGAATCTCAACCTCCGAGAGTCTCAGAGGTTGAGACGGTGAGAGGGTCGGCGGGAAATAGACAATGAGAGGGTCAGCAACGCATGGGACGAAACTCCGACGCTCGGCCGAAAGGACTGCAGTTCTCTTCGGCATGAGCCTCTGAGACCTCGGCTCCTGAGTTGATGACCCTCTCAATGTCTATTTCCAACTCGTACTCTGGAGCTCTCACCTCTTGAAGCTCAGAGCACAGAACTGAGCGTTCAGGGCTGAGAAACCGGACGCCCGATACACGACGTCTGAACGCGTTGCCCCGCATCGTGCTGCAGAATGATCAGCGCATCCGCGATGGTGATTTGCCCATCACAGTTGGCGTCGCCGAGTACTCGCACATTGGCTCGTGGGCTCACGGGCATCTGCACCAGCCATCGGAGAATGGTGCTCGCATCGGCGGCGGTGATGCTGCCATCGCCATCCGCGTCGCCCATCACCGGCAGCGGCGCCTGCACGTCGGTGGTATCGACCACGAAGAACGGCGAACCAATCGCGCCCGGTACAACGATGCTGATGGTGTCGATGTATCGGCCCGGATCGAGCAATCGGAGATTGCGCGACCATCGCACGAAGTCTCCCGTGCGTCCTGTGGCAACAGTGGTGAACGCATCACGCTGATGCAGTCGCACACTGGCGGGTGCGCTCGCCGTCCAGTTGGTGTTCACACCGACCGTGCTGAGCACAGCCACCTGCACGCTGTCGATACGCGGCATACTGCCTAGCATCGCGACACCACGCATGCCACGACGCGATGCGGTGAGTGTGAGAGGCTGATTGACACCGGTGAGTGTATCGACGATGCGCTGCTGGGAGATTCCCGGCACATTCACGAAGATGGTGTCGATGGTGCGTCCCACCGCGAGGGGTGAGCGTTGCCATACGATCCATTCTCCGCTTGCACCATTCGTGCGTACCAGACGGGAATCGCTGCGACGGTTGAACACACTCCATTCCGCATTCGTGCCGCTGAGCACGACCTGCACACTGTCCGTTTGCGGCAGTGCACCGACCGGCATGGTGAGCGAAGGACGGCGTGGGCTGAACTGTATCGCGGGCCCTTCGTTGCTGTTCAGGGTCACCGTATCGATGACCAACAGCTCACGTGGTGTATGGCCCGGGATATCGATGCGCAGCGTATCGATGTAGGTCCCGTCGTTCAACCCGGCAGTTACGAACCAATAGGCCAGTGTGTTGCTGCCGGTGCGGAAGGACAGCGTATCGCGCGCAGTACGCGGCTCGTTGTAGAGATACATGCGCGGCGATGGACGCGCGCTCCAAACGACACTGGCAAGCGCGCCGCTCAGGTTGAGCCGCACCGTATCGAAGCCAACAAACGGTTCACCACGACTTGCCACGATAGAGCGGGAAACACGCGACAACTGCGCAAGCGGCTGTGGTCTTCCGTCGGCCACGCGTCCGATTTCCAATCGGAAGGCCGAACGTGTCTGCCCGACCGGAGCCCACAGTTGCAACGTGAACACACTGCGATCAGCCGACAGCAGGGAAGGATTAACGGTGTAGACCAACCATCCGTTGCGGGTACCTGACGAACGTTCCAAACGAAGCCACTGGGGCAACGTCAGTGGGTAGGCGAACCACGTATCCTGAGCTGTCACGGCAGCCGAATCCCGGATCCAGCCGGTGACACCCGCTGGCACTTCAAGCGTGGCACCCGGCTTCGCAAACGTGGCCACACCAGTGCCCGCATTGCGAGTGACCGTCACCCACCATCCCTTCTCATGCGTGGAATCCACGCGTACCCGCACTGCCGCACCCGGGTGGTCATACGTCTCGCCAACCGTGAACACCGCACCGGCATCGTTCACATCGCCGTTGCCATCCACGTCCACGACCTGCGCTGGTTCACCGCGCGAGATATCGACGGTGGTAATCAGAACGCCTTCTCCCGGCACGCTGCGATCAAGTCCAGCGCGTGTACGCGCTTCGATCATGAGATGTGCACCCGCGCGATAGTGCGTGAGCGGTACCACAATCAACTGTTTGCTGCCGGCGGTCGTCGCGGCAACGCTGTGCGATTCGAGCAACCCATGCCAGGTCCCACTCATCACTTCGACTTTCGATGAATCCGGGATCAATCCCAGCCGGTCCTTGTGATAGCCCAGGAAATGCGCGCCGGCGCGACCAAAGTCGGCATTGAGAAAACTGCCCGTACTCGACGAACTCATGACATCCCAACGCGAGTCGTATACCGCGCCGTAGGGGCCAGCGCTGTGCGGCAGACCGAAAGAGTGGCCGAGTTCATGCCAGACCGTACCAGAGCGCGCCCAATCCATGTTCCACATGGCCGGCATTACCCGCGCCGGTCCATCGAGCAAGACGGCAGTGCTGCCTCCCCATGAACAGCACCCGATGGCGCTGTTGAAGTGCATGCCCACACCACCGAACTGGCTGTAGTCCAGCTGCGAGTCAGCCGCCGCGAGACAGTCGTTGCTCATCAGTCCGAGATTGGCTTCCCCATCAGAGAGGGTGTAGCCACTGCGAGGACGCGGCAATGTCACCCATCCGACGATCGTCGTGCCTTCGAGATTGAGTCGTTCACGCGACACTTCCCGGTAGTACGCATCGGCACCGCCACTGCCACGTCCATACATGCGTTCATACGCCGCTGGCGGCAGTGGCTCCGTTGGAATGTCGTTGAACTTGCAAAGCACCACCGCATATGGGCGGCGCTGAATGACCCACGCGGCCGGCGCCATAAGACGGGCAGCGGATGATGCTGCCGCGACAGGTGACACTTCTCTCAAGCGCGGCAGCGAACCCGTACTGCCTTCTGCCAGCAGTCCGGCACGCGGGATTTCCGTCGTGACCACGACTCGTTGCCGGTCGAGCTGCTGCAGGCGAGCTACGAATCCGAGATCGAGATGATCGATGGCATAGCGTGTGATGCGTCCATTGCCTTCGTCGATCAACGCCTGATAGCGCGGGATACGATCATCCATGGGATCGCCCCAGACCATGTGCAGCGTCCCGGTGGCTTGAACCGGGACTGGTTGCGCAGCCATCGACACCGCAGTGCTTCCGAGGAGCAACGCGCCGAACAGCAATCGTCTCAGCATTGCACGCGCGTGGCTCACTTGGGCCTCGCAAAATCATGAGGACGAAGACGCGACAACTGATCACCACCCTTCACGTCCACGAGTTCATGAACCGTAAGACTCTGCGCGACTCCGTTGGCGTCTTTCCCGCGAACACCGAGCACGAACAACTCACTATCGGTAAAACCGCTCGAAGCTATTCCAGCGACATGCACCGTACGTCCCTGTATTGAAACAACGCGCTGGACATTGCCCGAAGCACCTGCCTGACTGGTTCCCCCCGGCACCGTATCCAGTCCCACAGGGAGTGTGAAACTCACTCGGTATCCGCCAATAGGCTGTGCCGACACGCCAGCGAGCAAGCGCATGGACAGCACGGTCGTACCATCGAGACCAATCGCACCGGTGAGACTTGCTGTGTAATACTCACTCCCGGGAACTACCGCGGGGCTTGGGCCTGGGCGCGCCGTATCTATGCATGCACCCGCAAGAACGGAGAGTAGCGTGGCCAGACATGCCCACGAAACTCGATTGGATGGAGGATTGTGATGCGACATGGTCATGGCACCCGAAGCGTCGTTTCCGACGTCACCCGTTCCTGAAAGAGTTCGCCGAGCGGCCCACGCGCTTCAATGGTGTGCACCTGAATGCGCTGGACACCGCGTATCCCATCACCGTCCTTCACACGGAACCTCAAGGCAATCATCGACGTGAATCGTCCGATGGTGGCGATAGCGTCCGTACCTGCAACCGTTGCCCGCAGTACACCCTCAGCCACGCCGCTGCGATTGAGTGTCACCGACGCATTGGTGAGTACCGTACTGTCACTCACCAGCTCGAACGCATCAGGACTCCAATTCATCTCCATCACCACGCTGTGCACTGCCAGTGGTGATTGCGCGTTGACCTGCACGCCAAAATTGATCTGGAACGTTGCGCCGACAGCGACCACCGAATCCGGGGCAAAGCGTTGCGCACCACCAAACGCCGCCGTTGACGAAAGCGTGGCCATGGCATGCGTTCCGGTTTGCTGATCAGGTGTGCTGAGCAACAGATCGAACGTACCGCTGCCCCGCACGGAGATCTGCATGGTGGCTGTACCACCACTGCCCGTAGTCATCGATCCTCCGGACACGATCACCGCGTTGCCGCGCACCACTTCCGCATTCACCATCGTGGGAGCGGCCACGGCAACACCATTGAGATCGCGCACCGTTGCCGTGAAGCTGTAGGTCGCGGTAGTCGTAGTTCCGAGTACCGGACGGGCAACGGTGGGCGTACTGATTGTGATCGTACCATTCCCGTTTGCGCCGACCGTGATGTTACCCGACACCAGTGGTTCGTATCCGGTCGCCGCAAATCGCAGTTGCCAGGAGCCGTTTTGCATGAGCGCCAAATTGTCGAAGATTGCCACTCCATTCTGCGCCTGTACGGTGGTGGTACCCACCAGATTGCCCGTCGAGCTCTGTACCAGTGTGGCAACCACTGGCCCGGTGTAGAGCACTGGCGCACCGGTGCGCCCATCGACAGTGCGCACACGCGCACGGAACGCACGCCCTGGCAACACACCGGCGGGTGGCGCGGTGTCGAACGCCAGTGACGGTGGCAGTGGCGCGGCAACCGTGATGGTGACCGAGTCGCGTATACCTTCACTCGTCGCGGCAATGACGACCGCTCCTTGTGACACACCCGTCACCACGCCCGCGCTGCTGACGGTAGCCACGGCCGTGTTGCGACTGGCCCATGCAACACTGCGATCCGTCAGAGTACGGCCAGCACTATCCAATGTTGCGGCCGACAGGGAAACCGTGCGCCCTTCATTCACCGAGAGTGTGGGCGCAGTGATACGCACCCGTGCCACAGGCAGCGGAGCTACCGTAATAGTGGCGCTCGCACTCGCGCTCTCCACGGTTACGGTGATTGTGGCCGCGCCGAGAGCGAAGGCCGTGACATCACCGGTGGACGAGACACTGGCGACTTCACTATTGCTGCTCCGCCAACTGGTGGCGCGCCCTGTGAGCACATTGCCGGACGCATCTGTAGCGGTGGCCTGAAGCGTGATGCGCGCACCCAATGTCATGCGCTCAGGCACTGCGGCCAGCGTGACGCGGGCAACAGCCGCCGGTGGTGGCGGAGGAGGTGGAGGCGGTGGAGGCTCCGTCGTTCCGTCAGAGCTTCCGCCACCACAGGCAGAAAGCCCTGCAACAACGAGCCATGAAAAAGTCAGCGACCGCAGCAGTAGCGAAAGCGCGGGTCGCCGGAGCGAAGGGGCACGAAGCATTGGCGTATTGAGGTCGATGGCTGTCCCACAATGCGCCAGCGCAAGCGCGTACGCCAGTGCAGTATTTACCTATGCGCATTGTCTCCCTTCTTCCGGCCGCCACGGAAATCGTGGCCTTGCTCGGCGCCACCGACCATCTGGTGGGCATCACACATGAGTGCGATTACCCGGATATTGTCGGGTCGCGTGCGCGTGTCACCAAGAGTGCCATTCCGAATACACACGATCCAGCCGCTATCGATGCGGCCGTACGGACGCAGAACGAGGAAGGTCTGGCGCTTTTTGCGCTCGACGAAACACGTATTCGCGCATTGCACCCGGATGTCTTGCTGACTCAGGCGCTGTGTGATGTGTGTGCCGTGCGCGAGTCCGACGTGAGAGCGTTGGCGACGCGCATCACACCGCAGCCACAAGTTGTGACACTCGGCGGTACATCCCTCGAAGGCATCTATGACGACGTGCGGAATGTTGGCACCGCATTGGGTGTGGCCGACGAAGTCGAGGAATTGCTGGCCGGCTTGCACGACCGCGTGAAGCACGTGCACGACACACTCAAGGCGGCTCAGGCACCGCGTCCGCGTGTGGCGCTCGTGGAGTGGACGTCACCCGTGTATCTGGCCGGCCACTGGGGACCGGAACAGATCAAGCGAGCCGGCGGCATCGACGTATTGGGTACGGCCGGTGCGCACTCGGTTCCTGTTGCACTCGACGTACTGCGTGAAGCCGATCCCGAGATCGTGCTGTTTGCGCCGTGCGGGTACTCGCTGCAGCATGCCGCCGCCGAAGCGCGTCATTGCCTGGCGCAACCGGAATGGAAGTGGCTCGCTCATCGCGCCGTGTGGGCGCTCGACGCCAACGGACTCACATCCCGACCCGGTCCACGGGTGGTGGACGGAATCGAGGCGATGGCGCGGATTTTCCATCCCACGCTGTTTTCGCCGGTGGCCAGCACGCATGCTGTGCGTTTGCAGTGATGGCCGCATGATTCACTCGAAACTGACTACTTGAAAACTCGAAGCTCACGAACCGGGATCGCGTGATTCCGGTTCGTGAGTTTCGAGTTGTCGAGTTTTCAGTTGCGAGTGATGGCTCAGATCAACCCACCCAAAGCTTGATGGCCATCGTCACCATCAGCAGCGCAAAGGCTTTGCGGAGGACATCGCCATCGACATTGGTGGCGATGTAGGACCCCACAAACGCCCCGCCAGCCATGCCGACGGCAATCCAGAGCGCGTCGAGTGGTTTAAGGTGTCCAGCGCGGTAGTAGGTAGCCGCGCCAACGGCCGCGCCGAGGGGAAGTACGAGTGCGGCGAGTGACGTGCCGGCCGCTTGCTGTGGCGTCATCTTCGCCACGTAAATGAGCGCGGGCACGATGACGATGCCGCCGCCAATGCCGAACAAGCCGCTGAGGATGCCGGCACCGATACCGATGATCAGGAACTGGAGGATCATACCCCATACGATAGCACGTATATTGCCCGTATGCTTTCCGACTCCTCGATCGCCTTTCTGAAGCGCCTGCTCGACACACCGGGTCCATCCGGGTTCGAAGGCGCGCCGGCGCGTGTGTGGCGCGCTGAAGCGGCTACCGTCACCTCGCAGGTGCGCGCCGATGTCGTAGGCAATTCTCTCGCGACCGTTCCGGGCACCGGATCCGGCCCCACGATTCTTCTGGCCGGACACATCGACGAAATCGGTGTGATCGTGACCTACATCGACGACAACGGCTATGTGTACTTCGAGCCGATCGGTGGATGGGATCCGCAGGTGCT
Source organism: Gemmatimonadaceae bacterium (assembly GCA_016742275.1). Taxonomy (GTDB): domain Bacteria; phylum Gemmatimonadota; class Gemmatimonadetes; order Gemmatimonadales; family Gemmatimonadaceae; genus Gemmatimonas. The sequence continues at coordinate 42,629 of JACVCD010000026.1, read as the reverse complement.
GGTGGCGCAGCGTATGCGGTTCCTCGGCCGCAACGGCGATGTGATGGGTGTGATTGGCAAGAAGCCGATTCACCTCATGAAGCCGGAAGAGCGCGAAAAGGCCAGCAAGATCACCGATCTCTGGGTCGACATTGGCGTGAAGACCAAGGCCGAAGCTCGTGAGCTGCTGGAAGTTGGCGATCCGGGTGTGATCGATTCTCGCACGATGGACATGCCCAATCAGCGCATCGTGTCACGCAGCATCGATGACCGCATTGGTGCATTCGTCGTGCTCGAAGCACTGCGTCGCTACGCCGCCAATCCGGGCGAGGCGACGGTAGTTGCCGCTGCGACGGCGCAGGAAGAAATCGGCTACACCGGTGGTGGCGCGCGCGTCGCGGCGCAGTCGGTGCACGCCACCATGGCCATTGCCGTCGACGTGACCTTTGCCACCGATCATCCTGGCATGAAGAAGGAAGAGATCGGTGAGCATTCTGTCGGCGGTGGCCCGGTGCTCACGCGCGGTTCCGTGATCTCTCCGGTGGCGTATGGACTGCTCGCCGATACGGCACGCCGTTTGGAGATTCCGTTCAGCCTGCATGCGGCCGGTCGTTTCACCAGCACCGATGCCGACGCCATGCAGCTGGCGCGTGAGGGTGTGGCGACGGCACTGGTGAGCATCCCCAACCGCTACATGCACTCGCCGAACGAAATGGTTTCGCTCGAAGATCTCGATCGGGCAGCCACGCTGATTGCGGAGACATGCCGCGCCGTGACATCAGCGACGGATTTCACCGCGCGCTGAATTCGGTCTCGCATCAGCGAGACTTCAGCCCCGCAAACGCAGTGCTGCCGCCGCAACTTCGGGGTCTGGATCACCGACCAGCAACTCGATAGCCGGCAGCACAGCGTTTCCGCGCGCACGCACGAGCGCCTCGATGGCGGCAATACGCAACCACGCTTCGCGCGGCACAACCTTTTCGCCGGCATCGGTGTTCTGCGGCGGAACGGCAATACGCAGCAATCGCTGAATGGCATCAGCCGATCCAAGCTTGCCCAAGGCCGCCAGCATTTCGAGGGCCGCGTCTTCGTCGGTCTCCTGCTCGAATGCCACGGCCAGTCGCGCCGCCGGTGGACGCACACCGCCCGATGCCGTTGGCGTAAGTCCGTAGCTTACCGCAGCGATACGCCGAACTTCCGCGTGACGATCTTCGATAGCATTGTGCAAACCGGCCAACGCCTTGGCAGTACCAAGTCTGATGAGTGCTCGCGACGCCGCAATGCGAATGCGATCGTCCTCGTGCGACAAGAGCGGCAACATCGCCATATCGGCCGATTCTACGCCCATTTCGCCGAGCAGCGCCACGGCATTTCGCACCACGTACCACCGAGAATCGCGCAGCAAGTCAAACAACATGGTGCCGCCGAGGTCCAGCGACACAATGCTGTCAAAGTACGAACGGCGCGCCTGCGGATCGTCGGCCGACATGAGCTGACGCACGAGGACATCCACCGCGATCTCACCGGCGCGCGCCAGCAATTCAAGCAGGACCAGACGATCCGTTGAATACGGCACCTGCGATGCCACCAGCTCCAGCGTCTTGCGATGCTGCAGCCGCCTCACGATGCGCTCGGCCGCGAGTCGCCCGGGTCCGCTACCCGTGTGGTGCACGTGAGCCATGATCGCGCGGGCAATGCCTTCCACTGCCCGCGCATCACCACGAAACTCGAGATTGTCGAGTACACCAATCACCGCGTCAGCCGCACGCATCGCCGTATCGTCTACGTGCGCGGCAACGAGACGCGACAATGCAGAAGCTAGCGAAGTCGAGTGTTCTTCATCTGCCGAAGCAGCGTTCGAAATTTGCTCGACAAGCGAATTCGCCGACGAAGCATCGGCATTCGAATCACGTGGCGGTTCGGCAGGAGTAACCAGTACGCTCCACGAGCGCAGCAACTCTCGTGGCGGCGCTTCACTGGCAATGCTGCTCAGTGTCGTTGGCGTGTCGCTACGGGCAAACGCCGCAGCAGCGGCGTCAGGTGAGCCCGGTTCCTGACGAGACGGCGAGGGCATCGCACCAGCTGCACCGCTCGACAAAATGGACTGCGTGAGCATCTGCGCCAGCGTCAGCAACTCACTCGGCGCAGCGCCCTGCCGCACTGTAATGCCACCTACTCCCAGCGTCAGACAACGTTGCAGCAGACTGCCCAGTAGTGGGTCATCACGTGTGAGTCCACGGTCCACCGGATCGCCAGCCAATACGAACTGCCCCTCGATCACGCGGCAGAGAATGGCAGCTTCACGAATGCGCGAGGTGAGCTGACGCAACGCGTCGCGCACACTGGCCATGCGATCGGGATCTGGCGAAGTACCACGACCGAGCCCCAGGGTAGCCATCCGATCCACCAGCAACGCGAGCGCCCGCAGTGTACCACGCGCAGCGCGGCCATCGGGGATGGCGCGCTGCATGCCGCTGTCAACCGCGACCGTGGAGGAGGGTGTGCTACGCCGGTAACCAAGTGGAGCCATGGAGGGAATGTAACGCGGCAACTCGTGCTGGGTTGGGCGCATGACGCTACGTTTCCTCTGCATTCACTCGCCACACACCGCAGCATACGCCCCGTTCAATGACCAGCGGATTTACGCGAACCACCCCCCTGCCCCTCTACTTCCGCGCCGATGGTCCGCCCGGTGCGCCACCCGTGTTGCTGCTCCACGGTGGTCCCGGCGCCCATCACGACTATCTGTATCCGCAGATGCTGGCGCTGGCCGACACCTATCGCATGATCACCTACGATCAGCGTGGAGGAGGACAGAGTCGCACCGACGATCCGGATCCGGTGACATGGGTCACGCAGGTCGAAGATCTGGCCGCACTCGTCACGGAGTTTGCACTGATTCCACCGACGATCATTGGCTATTCCTGGGGCGCTTTGTTGGCGATGCTCTATGCGGCAAGGGCCGCTAAAGATTCTGCGCTCGTCGCGCCGGCCCGTCTGGTGTTGATCTCTCCCGCCCCGATCACCAAGTCATGGCGTGAGGAATTCGAGCAGAATCTGCTCGCACGCGGCCGCAGTGATGTCATTCAGGCAATGCGCACAGAGCTGCAGCAATCAGGACTGCGGGAATCCAATCCCGATGCATACAGACAGCGCGGCTTCGAGCTCAGTGTAGCTGGCTATTTCTCGGATCCGCACCGTGCACGTGACCTCACGCCCTTCCGTGTGACGGGCAAGGTGCAGCAGTCGGTATGGACGAGTCTCGGTGAATTTGATATCAGGGACGAGCTCCGTGCCGTCCGTTGCCCTACACTCGTCATCCATGGCCGACAGGATCCAATCCCGCTGGCCAGTGCTGAAGCCGCTGCTGAGTGCCTCAGCGCCGAGTTGGTGGTGTTGGACGACTGCGGTCATGTGCCGTATGTCGAGCAACCCGGTCCGTTGTTCTCAGCGATACGGGATTTCTTGAAGTAACAACCGCAGTTCGCTGTTTCCGCTTTTGCCGCTGTTGCGCCCGCAGTTTCTTTACGCCCGCAGCTTCTTTACGCCTACAGTCTCTTTACGCTCTTTTTCGTCCCGTGCTTCCGTTCGGCCCCATCACCCACACGCCCCTGGCCACTATTACCGTCGCCGATCGTTCGGTGCGCGTAACGGTGCATACGGCACACGACGGCATCGAGTATGTCGGGCGTCTCTTCTTTGCTGAAGAAGGGTGGACGAACAACGGCATCCCCGATCGTGGTGTGTTGCCCGGCCGTACGCTCGATGATGTGCTCGCGCTGGCGCGTGATCTCAAGCCGGACGAGCTCGCGCAGCGATATCGTCGCGCCAATGCGGAGAAGCGTCGTTTTCATGGTTTGCGACAGCTGACGCTCGAAGTACTGGCCAAGGTGCGCTACATGAATCAGGTCGGCGTGTCGATGCGCAATGGACTGCTGGATCCGGCGTCGGCGGCGCAGGAACTCGAATTGACGGAGCGGCAGATAATTGCATTAGTAGGGAAAATGCGGAATTTGGCTGGGGTTGAGAGTTGAGAGCGGAGAGATCGTAGGAACTGCGTAAGGAAAGGGGCGTAAGGTTGAGGGGCGGGAAGGAACTGCGGGCGGAACAAACAGTTGTGAGTAGGCTCGCGGTACCGTCCACCGAATTGATTAGATTTCCTGGATGGAATGTCGGGCGGCGGCCCACGCACTGAGTCAGATCTCCGTCCTCATGGAGTTGCACGATGAGGACAAATTCTCCATCAAGGCCATGGCCACGGCGGCGCGTGTTGTCGCGGCACTCGGCGACAAGCCACTGGTCGATGCGCTGAAGCGTGAGCTGGCGGCTCCTGATGTGTTGTCGGCAGCAGCGCTCGGCGTTCTGCAGGACCTCGCGGAGACCAACAGCTCGGGGCTGCTCGAGCGGTTGCAGGAAGAGACGCCAGAGGGTCTCATGGAAATGCTGCGCGTGCCCGGACTTGGACCGGCACGTATTCGCAGCATCCACGACAATCTCGACATCGATACGCTGCAGGATCTCGAGGCGGCGGCTCGGGAAGGTCGCCTGGAGTCGCTGCCAAAGTTCGGCGCCAAGACAGCGGAGAAAGTGCTCAAGGGCATTGCCGATCTTCGCGCGGCGGGAGCCTACGTGCTGTGGCAGCACGGGCGGGCGGAAGCAGAACGCATTGCCGATGCGCTGCGAAGCCAGACCGATGTGCTACAGCTTGAAGTGGCGGGTTCCATTCGTCGTCGTATGGAAATCGTGCGCGATGTGGATCTCGTGGCGGCCGTGCGTGGTTCACCAAGTGTGGTGGCGGCATCACTGGCGCAGATGCGCGGAGTACGCGAAGTCCTGGGTGGTGGCGGACGAACCCTCTCGCTGCGCCTTGATGATGGCGTGCGTGTGGACCTGTCCTGCGTACGCCCCGAGCATTTTGCGCTTGCCCTGTGGCGTGCCACCGGCAGCTCACAGCACGTAAAGCAGGTGACCGAGCGCGCGACAGCGCGCGGGTACGTGCTCACCGGCGATGAACTGCGCGATAGTGATGGCGCCGTGGTCGCCATTCCGACCGAACAGCACCTCTATCAGTTGCTCGACCTGGCCTACGTTCCGCCCGAGTTGCGGGAAGGTACCGGGGAGCTTGAAGTGGCGGCTTCGCATGCGCTGCCGACCCTGGTGGAGGAACGCGATCTGCGTGGTGCGCTGCACTGTCATTCGCAGTACAGCGATGGTGGCGCCACGATCGAACAGATGGCGCAGGCCGCCATGGCGCGCGGGCTTCGCTACCTCGGCGTGTCGGATCATTCGCAATCCAATACCTACGCCGGTGGTTTGTCGCGCGATCGTATCATCGAGCAGCACGAGGAAATCGACACACTCAACGCCCGGTTTGCGGCGGAGGGTGTGGACTTCCGTGTCCTCAAAGGCATCGAGGCAGATATCCTGCCCTGTGGCCGCGTGGATTACGATGCGGCATTTCTCGATCGCTTCGATTTCGTGATTGGCTCAGTGCATACGCGCTATGGCATGAACGCCGAGCAGATGACCAATCGTGTGCTCAAGGCGCTCGATGATCCGCATCTCACCATTCTCGGTCACCCAACGGGCCGACTGCTGCTCACACGTGAGCCGTACGCCATCGACCTCGACGCGGTCATTGAAAAGGCGGGAGCGGTCGGCGTGGCGATCGAACTCAATGCCGATCCACACCGTCTCGATATCGATTGGCGCGCGTGCCGCATTGCGGCAGAAAAGGGCACAATGGTGAGCATCGGTCCCGACGCGCATTCGCCGATGGGCCTCGAGAATATCACGCTGGGTGTTGCTCAGGCTCGAAAGGGCTGGCTACGGGCACAGCACGTGCTCAACACGCGCACGGCCGATGAAGTCCTTACCTTTGCGCGTGCGCGCCGGGCACAGGCGGACACCGCATCGTCTGTGGCACGTCCACATCTGCGCGCCATCTGAGCAAAGCGAAAACGATATCCGACGTGCCAGCACGAAAAACCAGCACCCGTAGCAGTCGTACACTTGGTCAAAAGCCATCGCAGCGCGCAGCGCCGGTTGCGTTGAGCCCCAAGACCAAGACAGAGAAGCTGCGCATTGCCGGCGTGGTACTCGAACGCCTCAAGGCCGAGTACCCCGATGCGCATTGCGAACTCGATCATCGCAATGCCTTTGAGTTGCTCTGTGCAACGATCCTGTCCGCGCAATGCACGGATGTGCGGGTGAATCTCGTCACACCGCAGCTGTTTCGCGCCTATCCTGATGCGCAGGCGCTCAGCGAGGCCGTGACGGAAGACGTGGAGGAGATTGTGCGCTCCACGGGGTTCTATCGTGCCAAGGCGAAGAACCTGATCGGCATGGCCTCGCTGCTGGTCAACAAGTACGCCGGGCAGGTTCCGCGCAGTATTGCGGAGCTGATTCCGCTACCCGGCGTCGGACGCAAAACCGCCAATGTGATTCTTGGCAACGCGTTCGGCATCAACGAAGGCATCGTGGTGGACACGCATGTGCAGCGACTGGTGCGCCGCATGGGACTCACGCGTGAACCGGATCCGGTGGCCATTGAGAAGGCGCTGATGCCACTCTTTCCTCGCGAAGATTGGGCGCTCCTCAGCCACTTGCTTATCTGGCACGGTCGACGCACCTGCTTCGCGCGCAAGCCTGCGTGCGCGCAATGCGTAGTGGCCGACGTGTGCCCAAGTGCCGGGATAGCCGAATAGCAACCGTGTAGCGGCCGCTATCGGCTATCGACCCGCACTATCGTGGTGTGCCAATCACTTCGCCGCTGGCGGGTACGCCAACATACAGCGTGCGCAGCATGCGCCCGAGCAGCAGTCCTCCCGTTGGCAACGCAAACGCGTTGGTGCCGTTGAGATAAGAGATCGGCACACCGGCATCAGGTACTGGTTGTGGCAATGTCGCCCACCGGGTGCCATCGAAATGGGATGTGGCGACAGCGCTACCGGCATACACATCACGCGGCCCCGTTCCGGCTACCCAGTATGCGGACGACGGACCATTGCTCGAAGTCCACTGTCCGTTAACTCCACGCACACGAGGTGGCGCGCCATCGTAGGTTGCCACCCACGCAACGGCAGAGTCGGCAGCAAAGACGCTGACCAGATAGTCCTGCGATCCAACGTTCTCCGAGAACCATCGCAGCCCGTCGAATCGCAACACGGAGCCACCACCACCGGATGCATAGATCGCTACGGCACGTGAGGCGGTACCCGTGCCAGCGCGAATGCCGCTGATGGAGCTCAGGCCCTGCGACACCGATGCGACAATGGAGGGCACACCGTTCTCCACCTGCACCACTTCGCCGCGCAGCGTGGTCAGCCAGAACCGCGTAGCTGATACACCCCAAATGGCGCTGATGCTGTTGGCGGTATACACACCCAGCGAATCAAGACGACCACCCTGCCATCGGAAGAGCGATGTGCCGATGGCGATGTAGGCCAGTGTAGAGTCCGGTCCCCAGATACCGGTGACGTCGGCAGGTCCATTAGGCCCTCGAATAGTGCGCCAACTCGTTCCGTCGAAGAAATCCACCGAACCTTCGGTGCCACCACCTAGAATGAATCGCGGATTGGCAGCCCATATCGCGTGATACGACGGCACGTGCGACAAACGTGTCCACACACCATTGCGGCGCATATGTGTGGTCCCACTCAGCGCTCCGATGACCGCATCACCATTCGCCGCCATCGCCATCCGCGGGTCGGAGGCCACCACGGCCTGATCGAGCACCCACTGTTCACCGACGAGGCGCAGCGTCTGGCCAACGGAATTCACGGCCATGCGCAGTGTGCCTGCTGCGACAATGGACCTCAGTGCGTACCCGCCCTGGAGTGATTGCGTGCGCCACAAGCTGCCATCGAATCGTCGGACGACCATCACACCACTCGTCGGATCACTACCGGCCACATACATCTCGTTCGCGCTGACCACCGCAATCGTAAAGATGCTGCCGATGTTGAACCCGGTGACGGTCGTCCAGCGATCATTGACCAGTCGCCACAACTGCCCGATCGATGACGCGGCGAGAATGGTTCCATCCGCGCTTCCCGCCACATGATCGAGCAGCAGCGATGTAACAGAGGGAATGCTGCGCCAGCTGCCGTTTTCACGTATACCTGCCGCGCCGTTCGCACCAACGGCCACGAGACGCGGGCCAACCGCAGCGAGTGTAAACAGCGAAGTTGGTGCGTTGTCACTCACCCAATCGGTGCCGTTGAAGCGGCGCACGGTTGATCCGGAGGAGAAGAGTCCGGCACCAGGAACGAGGGCCACCGACCGCACACAGTCCGGAATTGTGCCGCCGACCTGCTGCCATGCGGTTCCCGCCAGTCGCGACACACGACCGCTCTGTGCGTCAGTACAGACCGCCGCAAACATGGAATCGGTTTGTGTACCGGTTACGCCATACACGTGCCCGGGAATGGGCTCGCGTGAACCGGTGATGACACGCCGAAGCTCCACAGCAGCGCGGAACGACTCGACGGTGAGGGCAATGGTACGCTGATCGGTGGTATCAGCGTCAGCGATGGCCGAGATCACCACCCCGCCTTCGCTGATGGTGGTGATGCGCCCGACTGTATCAACCGTCGCGATGGCCGCGTTGCTGGTGCGATACCGAACACGCGTGCTGCGTCCCTGTGCGACACGCAACACGGTGGTGGTCGTCACTACCTGCCGCGTCGTCGTGCGCGTCACCGGTGATGTAAATGTGAATGTCTCGATCACCGGAACGACCACTCGCACCGATGCGGTGAGATTGTCCCGCGTGGCATCCACTTGTGTGGCACCAGGTCCGACGGCAGTGACCACACCATCAGCCGTCACGGTGGCCACGGCGGCATCACGCGTCCGCCACGTCAGGGTGCGTCCTGCGAGTACCTGCCCAGCAGAGTCCAGTGCCTGCACACGCGCCGGCGCTGATTGTCCGACACCCAGACGCAGCAACGTATCGACCGCCACCAATCGTGCGGTGCCACGGAATCGCACGGTGGGCGCTTCGAGAAACACACCCGCCTGCGCGACGAGCGGGCCCACCTGCGACGAATCAAAAACCACACCAGCCGCATCACGCAGTCGGACACGCACATAGAGGGCGCATGTGTTTGCACCCGTCTCGAGACAGCTGGAAAGATCGAAGGTCAGTGTCACACGCCGTCCGCCACTATCGGGCGGCACCACTGTTCGTGCCAATTCAAGTAGTGGCGGTGTACCCCCGCGCATGTGTCCTACGACAACCTCCACCGATGCCGGAGCCGCGCTGGTCGATGTGCGTAGCTGAGTAGAGGGTTGAGCACTGACGGTGATGCCCAACTGTGCTTCAGACTTACGTGTTGGCTCGAACGAGCCATAACATGCTGCCGCTGCGAACAGCACGAACATGGAGACGGCAGCAGACCGCAGAGAATGACGCATCAGCGCACCCTCCATTCGCCGCGCAGTGTAAGGCGACGCGCACCGACACTCTCACGGCCTGGCACAGTTATCGTGCCAATGCCCAGTGCACTCGTCAGTGCAAACTCACCGCGCGACAGCGGGAATACGAACTGCAGACTACCCACCGCTTCCGTGAGCGCCGCCGCTACCAGCGACGTATCAGCATCGATTCCCGTGTATCGACGCGCCTCGAATCCTCCGCCCAATCGCCATGCATCACGACGTGTGAGCGTTCCCGCGAGGCCGGCGGACATCAGATTTGCCCCGCTATTAGCGAGCGTCACACCCGGCGCAGATTCGAATGGTCGCCGATGCTGCAGCTGTGCAGTGAACGCCAGATCCCGCGCACTTTGGCCACCCGGCAACACACGGAGTGCGATGTTGGCGATTGGCCCGAGGCGATAGTTGGCCTCGGCGTAATTGCCCTGTGTCGACGATGAGCTGATTTGAACGGATCGCACTGCGAAAAAGTCCGCATCGAACTGTCGCACGCTGCCATCCAGCACAACTGACGCGTCACCAATATCACCATCGAGTCGGGCTGATAGCGTCAGCACATTGCCGGGCGCCAGCGTACCGGAAACGCTGCTCACACCATCGGCCAGATAGAACGGTGAAAATTCCTGACGCTGCTCGTAGCCAACGCCACCCGTGATGTTCCACGTTCCCATCGGAGCCGTGGCGCTCAGTCCCGCTGTGAGACTGGTACCGATGCCATGCGCGGCCACTGGCGCTGCCACCGCAGGTGCCGCCATGGTGCCGAGCACAATCAACTCCTCGGCATTGAGCTTGGTCTTGCCTGTCGGAATGTTTGCACCAACCAGCACTGCAAGACGCTCGTCCAGTGCAGTCGCGGTGAGCAGCACGCGTGTATCGGTGAGTCCACTCAGTGTGCTGTTGGTTTCGACTCCGCCCAGGCGCCGCGTGACCTGCGTACGTGCAGCGGCCGTTGCGATATCGAACGACACACGCTGTGTCGCGCCAAAGCGCCATGAGAGTGGGACCGCCATCTGCGAGAGGCCCGTAACACCAGCAGCGCTATCGCGGCCAACACTTTCCGATGGTGACCATTGATGCCACGCTATCTGCGCCGATGGACGTCCCGGTTGTGCTGTTGCACTGAATGCCGTCACGACAGACAGCACTGCACCTAGCGCCATTGTCTGCACTGCTTGCGTGCCCACACGCGCGATCTTTGAAGTTTTCGTGCGTATGGTCATGGCAGGATGATCACCACACCAATGGTGAGCTGCGGTACCGTGCGAGCGGCCGTGACATCAACGGCTTCCGCCGTGCGAACCGGAGCAAGCGGCGCGACCGACACGGCCACATCACGCAATCGTGCACGTCGCTCGTCGGTATCCAGTGGTGACGCTGGCGCCTCCGCTTCACGCACCGCTCGCGCGGCGCTCGCAAAATTCGGCGCAAGACGCTGCGCGTCACGCAGATTGGCCACGCCTACTGCGGTGTTGCCGAGTGCGAGAGCCTGGACACCGCGTCCATAGCGAATCAGCGCATCGCTACTCACGGCGATCGTCGTGTCGCGTCCAATCCGGGCGGCATCGCGTGTCGAGAGCCCCAGTGCAACGACCAGCTGATTGCTGAGTCGCGCCTGCGCACGCAGGACATCGTTGAGTGGGAAAGTGACTTCCACTGGAGCGGACGCTGCACCAGTTGCCACATCGAGCACACGTGCCGTGTACCGATAGCGTGCACGCGCCCCCATGGATGCGGGATCAATACGTGTGACAGCACCGGTGATGACACGACGTGCACCAAGCAGCCGACCGGCGCGTGGGGCAGTCGCTGTATCGACCCGCCCACTGCGTGCCAGATCGAGTTCGGCAATGACAGCGCCGATGCGCTGACGTTCGAGCAATCGTAGACGACGCGTTTGCGCGAGGTCCTGCACCAGCATGTCCGAGACAGCCCACCCGACGAGCGTACCAATGCTGTCATTCGCCGATGCCGGCAGTGGCAGCACCGCCACCGTTCGCGCCGGGAATCGTGTGGCGTCGATGCGCGATTCCGTTGCCATCGCTTCGCGCACCGCAGCGCGCGGATCGGAGGCCGTGGTGGCGCATCCGGTACTCAGCGCAACGCCGAGCAGACCGAATGTGAGGATGAGTGGTGGAGAAAAGACGCGCATCGTCGCGGCGGGCTTGGGAGGGACCTGCGAGGCGTATGGGCTGACCAGCCCATGCCGCACTGATTGAGCACGCTTCATGTTGCACTCGATGTTGGCACACGGCGAGTGTTGCGTTCCGTCGGCTGTGGTGTGCGCACTGTCACACCGTTGGCCCGCGTGTCTCGCCGGCGGCCGGATGAGCTTTCGTTCATCACAGAGCGCGGCTATTGTGTCACGGTGCTGTTATCTCATTTCGGGGAAGCGATGCTGCGACTCTGGGAATCGTCGGTCAATGAGCTGGACCCTACGCCGATGGAGGCGGGGGTGGATCCGGAGTTGGTGCGTGCTGCCAATGTGTTGATGGCGCTCGTTCTGCTTCTGCTCACGATGCCGTTCCTTTTGCTGGCCATGCTGGCCGTTCGACTCACGTCGCGCGGACCGGTCATTTATCGTCAGGTGCGTGTGGGGATGGATCGTCGCAATCGCGACGACATTCCGCGCGGCCGTCGTGGTGAAGATCTGGGCGGACGCCCATTCACGATCTTCAAGCTGCGCACCATGCATGTGGGCGCCGAACAGGAAGGGCAGCCGGTGTGGGCTACGCCCGATGATCCGCGTGTCACGCCCGTCGGACGCTTTCTGCGCGATACCCGCATCGACGAGTTACCGCAGCTCTTCAATGTGCTGCGCGGCGACATGAATCTCGTGGGCCCGCGTCCCGAGCGTCCGCAGATCGTGCTGCAGCTCAAGGACCAGGTCGACAACTACCAGCTCCGCCATCGTGTGCGTCCCGGTATTACCGGTCTCGCTCAGGTGTCGCAGCCCTACGACGCCTCGGTGGACGATGTGCGCCGGAAAGTCGAGTACGATCTTCAGTACCTCGCGCGGCGCACCGTGGCCAATGATCTGCGGATTCTGGCGATGACAGTGCCGACAGTCTTGCGCCTTGAGAAGCGAACGGCATGAACGGAACAGCGTAAAGGAGCTGCGGGCGTAAGGTTGAGGGGCGGGAAGGAGAAGCAACCGACCGGTACTGCGTAAAGGGTGAGCTGAGGGGCGTAAGGGGACTGCACGCGAGACTGCGGCAACTCTTTACGCGGCCCCGCTCACCCTTTACGCGTTTCGGTCGATTGCTGTCCCTTTACGCCCCTCCAACCTTACGCTGTTCTCCTTACGCAGTACCGATCGACACGCAGTACCGATCGACCGCTGTTCCTTCCCGCCGTCCAACCTTACGCCACTCCCTTTACGCTTTTAACTTTCACATCTCATCCTCTCAAAGCGGAAATCATGCCCAAGCTGGCTACATTTGAAACGAATAAGGGTACTGTGGTCGCCGAGCTGTTTGGCGGCGAAGCGCCCTTGACGGTTGAAAACTTCGAGAAGCTGGCCAATGACGGCTTCTACGACGGCATCAAGTTCCACCGCGTGATCCCGGAATTCGTGGTGCAGGGCGGCTGCCCGCATTCGAAGGACGGCAAGGGCCCCGTCGGCACGGGCGGCCCGGGGTGGAAGATCAAGTGCGAAACCGCAGGCAACCCGCACAAGCACAACGTGGGCGCGCTCTCGATGGCGCACGCGGGCAAGGACACCGGCGGCAGCCAGTTCTTCATCGTGCTCAGCGAAGCCAACACCCGCCACCTCAATGGTGTGCACACGGTCTTTGGTCAGGTGACGCAGGGTCTGGAGATTCTCCCGACCATCGCGCAGAATGACCACATGGTTTCGGTCCGCGTGGCCGACGTCGACTGATACGCCGGCACACTCCTTCCCTTCCAACGAGATCATCATGGCTGGACACGACAACCACGGCGGCAGCGATATGGGCGCCGCGTTCACGGGACTGATTGGCGGCGCCATTCTGGTGGGCGCCATCCTCTACGGCATCGTGATCTGGACCAACGGGCAGTTCGCCGGTCATGGTGAAGCCAAGGCCCATTCGTCCGTTTCGACGGTTTCGGCGACGCTCGTCTAAGCTGGAGTAGTTCGCAGGACGGATTTCGGCGGGAGGATTTGATCCTTCCGCCTTTTCCATTTCTAGCTATTTACTGACCGGCTGGTCAGTCATTAGTGTTGTGATATGGACTCACTCGAAAAAACCCGACGGCGCCGTCCGGAAGAACGCCCTGGGCAGATTCTCGACGCCGCCTTCGTCGAATTCGGGACACGTGGCCTGGCCGGCGCGCGCCTCGATGACATCGCCAAACGAGCCGGTGTTGCCAAGGGCACGATCTACCTCTACTTCGAGAACAAGGAAGCACTGTTCCGTGAGATGGTGCATGCCACGCTTGGCGTTGCCATCGAAGAAGCAGAAGCGCTTGCATCATCACATATAAGCGGCACCATCGAATCACTATTCCGTGAATATGCCAAACGATGGTGGCAATTCCTGAGAAATGAGCAGTTCGTGGTCATCCAGCGATTGGTTATGGCTGGCGAGCTGCTCACCTATCCCGAGCTCACGGAATTCTTCGCCAATGAGGTCGTCGCCCGCGGACGACGGGTCGTAGCAGGCATCGTTCAACGCGGTATCGACTCCGGTGAATTCCGCCCGATCGACCCGGATATCGCCGCCCGCATGTACTCCGCCATCTGGTTCGCTCACGCGAAGTGGGCTTCCCTCAAGCAGTTCCACGCCATTCTTGGCACCGACGCCCAGGTCCTCGACGAGATGACCGACTTCTACCTCCAGGCGTTAAAGAAATGAACCGCATCCAACAGATATCTTTACTGACACTCTCACTGGTCTTGTCCAGCGAGCTTTCGGCGCAAACCCGTCTCACCATGGGTGACGCGGCGCGACTGGCCGCCAAGCAGAACGGAGCCGTCGCCGTAGCAGAATCCCGGGTGGCCCAGAGCGAAGCGCGGGCGCTCCAGCGGCGCGGCGCCCTGATCCCCGACCTGGCCGCCGGAGTCGCGCAATCCGAGCGCACGCTCAATTCGGCCACCTTCGGCTTTGCCTTCAGCAATCCGGTTACCGGCCAGCCCATGCTCCGGCCGGACGGTGAACTGATCGGTCCAGTCCCCACGGTGGACATGCGCTACCGCATCCAGGCGCCACTAGTGGACCTGGGTCGCTACGCCAGCTGGAAGGCCGCGCAGGCGGCCACCGGAGCGGCGAGCGCAGAGGTCGAGGCCCAGGCCGATGTCGCGGCCACGATGGCCGCAGCGACCTACGTGCGGGCCGCCCGCGCCGAGGCGCAACTGACAGCCCGTCAGGCCGACTCAGTTCTCGCTGCTGATCTCCTGCGCATCGCGCGAGACCAACTCGCCGCTGGTGTGGGTATCGCCCTCGATGTCACGCGTGCCCAGTCGCAACTGGCAGCTGTGCGCGCCCAGATCATCGTGGCCCGCAACGAGCGAGATCGCACGCTGCTCGAACTCAAGCGCGCCACCGGTATGCCGGCCGATGCCACCATCACCCTGGGTGATTCACTGGCCGCCCTGCCCCGCGTAGATGCCCTGCCCAGTGGTACCAATGCGGTGGACGCCGCCGTGCAAACCGCCATTGCCGCACGCGCCGACGTACAAGCACTCGGCGCACAGGAACGCGCGCAACAACAGGCAGCAAAGGCCATTCGGTGGGAACGCACCCCGCAGCTCGGTCTCGTGATGGATCACGGTGTCGTGGGTCGCAACTGGGAGCGTCTCCTGCCCACGTACTCGTGGGGCGTGCAACTCAGTGTGGGCATCTTCGACGGCTTCCGCCGCGAAGCCCGTCTCGAGGAGCAGATCGCCATGGCCCGCGAAACCGACACACGACTTCGCGACCTGCGCGAGCAGGGCTCCCTTGAAGTGCGCACGTCCCTGCTCGACTTGGCCTCGACATCCGAACAACTCGAAGCCGTCTCTGAACGCCTGCAGCTGGCCGAACAGGAAGTGACACAGGCCCAGGATCGCTTCCGCGCCGGTGTGGCCGGCAATGCGGATGTCATCACCGCGCTCCTGTCACTCAATCAGGCCCGCACACTGCGCAACGATGCGCTGGCCGCATACCAGCAGGCGCGCGTGGCGTATGCCAAGGCAACCGGGACAGTCAGGAGGTTGCCGTGAGACCTCAAACGAACAGAGGAACTGCGGAAGCAGTACGGCGGAAGCGAGGTGACGGAAGCGCGCGCGCGGAAGCGAAGCCGCGACCATCCGCCTCCCTGCATCCGCACATGCGCTTCCGTCACCCCGCTTCCGCGTCTTCGCTGCCGCTTTTCATAGATCCCATCTCTCGAGTCTCAATCGTATGAACATCCGTCTTCTTGTTCCCGCCGCTGCCGCCGTGGCTCTGGGCGCGTGGGGCGTAAAACAGTGGTCTTTCTCCCGCGCGCATGAGTCCACCGACAATGCGCAGATCGAAGGACATATCGTGCCGATCGTCGCCAAGGTCGGTGGCTACGTGACGCTGGTGTCGGCGGCCGAAAATGCACACGTGGGCGATACGGCCCTGCTGGTGCGCATCGATCCGCGCGAATACGAAGTGAAGCTCGCGCAGGCCGAGGCCGAACTGGCGGCGGCGCGTGCGGCATCGGGTAGTCGCGGTGTGGAAGGTCAGGCTGCGACCATGGTGCGTACCGCGTCGAGTCAGCGTGATGTGGGTTCGGCACAGGTCGAAGCGGCCCGTGCTACGCTCACACGTGCCGAGGCTGATCTTGCCCGGGCCAAGGAACTCGTGAGCAAGCAGATCATCAGTGCCGCGCAGCTCGACGCGGCGCAGGCCACGTACGATGCGGCGCGCGCACAGTTGGCGGCCACAGAGCGTCAGGTGACCGCTGCGACAAGCAGCATTGCCAGTGCGCAGGCCGGTGTGCGATTGGCGGAAGCACGTCTCGCCGCCTCACAGGCCGCACGGGATAATGCGGCGCTGCAGCTCTCCTACACCAGCATCACGGCGCCGCTGTCCGGCACCGTATCACGCAAGCAGGTAGAACTCGGTCAGCTCGTGCAGGCCGGACAGACGCTCATGAGCGTGGTGAGTGATTCCGGTCTCTACGTCACGGCCAACGTGAAGGAAACGCAGCTGGCGCGCATTCGCCCGGGACAGGTCGTGCACCTTGAAGTCGACGCCTACGATGGCGCCACCATCGAAGGCGAAGTGGAAAGCATTGCATCGACCACTGGCGCCAAGTTCGCGCTGCTGCCACCCGACAACGCGACTGGCAACTTCACCAAGGTGGTGCAGCGCGTCCCGGTGCGCATTCGTGTCACGAAGGATCTGGGTGCCGAACGTCCGCTGCGCCCCGGTATGTCCGTGGTTGCCAACATCGTCGTCAACAAGTAACGGAGCCACGGTGTCCACAGACGTCATGCGCACGCTCCATGTGGAGCAGCTCAAGGCGCGTGCAGAAGCGGAAGCCGGATTGCATGCGGACTCGCGTCCGGACGATCCGTACAAAAACAAGTATCTCATCGCCATTGCGGTAACGCTCGCGGCGGTGCTTGAGCTGGTCGATACGAGCATCGTCAACGTGGCCATTCCGCACATGATGGGTACCCTGGGCGCCACGCTCGACGAAATCGCATGGGTGAGCACGAGCTACATCATCGCCAACGTGATCGTGATTCCGATGTCGAGTTGGTTGTCGGCGTACTTCGGTCGTCAACGCTATCTCACCGGTTCGATCGCTCTGTTTGTTGCCGCATCGTTCTTCTGCGGTGCGGCCACGAGTCTTTGGGGGCTCGTGTTCTGGCGCGTGCTACAAGGGCTCGGCGGCGGTGCACTGCTCGCTACCGCGCAGACCACGCTGTTCGAGTCGTTTCCACCACACGAACGCGGAATCGGTCAGGCCATCTTTGGTGTCGGCGTCATGGTCGGCCCCACGCTGGGTCCCACACTCGGCGGCTATATCGTGGACGCGTATGCGTGGCCGTGGATTTTTTACATCAACGTGCCGCTGGGCATCATCGCCGGCCTGATGGTGTGGACCTATGTGCGCGACGCCGCACACCAGGTGCGTGCCAAGTCGGTCGATGTACTGGGCATCGTGCTACTGACACTCGCCGTTGGTGCGCTGCAGTGGATGCTCGAGCGCGGTGAACGGTACGACTGGTTCGAATCGCGCTTCGTGACGACACTCGCAGTGGTGAGTGTGGTATCGGCCGTGCTACTGGTATGGCGCGAACTCACGATCGACGAACCCGTCATCGATTTCCGCGTGCTCAAGTCGCGGCAGTTGGCCCCCGGCGTCGTGTTTGCCGCCTTTATGGGACTCGCGCTCTACGGCTCGGTGTTCGTATTGCCGGTGTTTCTGCAATCGCTGCATGGCTACACCGCACAACAAACGGGTATGGTGATTCTGCCTGGCGCTATCGCGAGCGCGGTCACCATGGGCGTGATGGGCCGTCTCGGTGGACGCTTCGATGCGCGCGTACTGATCTCCACCGGCGCCTTTATGTTCCTGGGCGCCATGTGGAAGCTGGCCCATCTGCCACTTGAAGCCGGCGTCGACGACATGTTCTGGCCGCTCATCATGCGCGGCGTGGGACTGGGCCTGCTGTTCGTACCGCTCACCGGTGCCAGCATGGCCGATCTGCCCGTGCACAAGATTGGACAGGGCACCGGCATGTTCAATCTGCTTCGTCAGCTGGGCGGCTCGTTGGGCATCGCCATTATGGCCACCCTGCTGTCGCGATTCACGAAGTCACAGAAGGCCATCCTCACCGAACATGCCGGGGCGTATGACAGCGCCACACTGGAGCGTCTGGGCATGATGACCCGCGGCCTCATGGCCCGAGGTGTGGACGCCGTGACGGCAAAGCAGCAGGCGCTTGGCATGCTCGACGCCCAGATCGGGGCGCAGGCCAGTGTACTGGCATTCTCGCGGATCTACCTGATTTCAGGGATTCTGCTGGTCAGTGCGTTGCCACTGCTGCTGATCTGGAAGACGGGGCGAATGGCGGCGGTCAAGGCGGACGCGCACTAACCGCGACGGCGGTTGGGGAACCGCAACCGCAGTTGTGGACAGCGACCGCGGTTGGGGATAGTCACTGCAGTTGGACTCCCGCCACGTCGGTTGGGGCTACTGCACCTGCAGTTTGAGACAGCAACCGCAGTCGTGGTCCACAACTGCGGTCGAACCGCACCTGCCGTTTGGGGCAGCAACTGCCGTCTGGGCCGCCCCAACGGCAGTTGCTGCCCACAACCGCGATTGCCCTCCCAAACTGCGGTGGCGGTTGAACCGCAGGTGCAGCCCCAAACCGCATTTTCGGTAGCCCCAACTGCGGCAGCAGTTCCCCGACTGCGGTGACGTTCCCAGACCGCAGTGGCCGCCCACGACCGCAGTTGCAGTTCCCTCAACCGCAGTTGCCGTCCCAAACAGCAGTTGCAGTTCCGGCTGACGTTGGCGACCTTGCCGTGATGCCCTCCCGCCCCGAGGCCCTCGCGCTGGTCCACGAGTGGACACAGTCGGAATCCCTTCGCAAACACATGCTCTCCGTTGAAACCGCGATGCGCGCCTATGCGCAGCGTCTCGGTGCCGACGAGGAGTCGTGGGGCATCGCCGGGCTCATCCACGATTTCGACTACGAGCGCTACCCCAACGCGGCCATGGCGGCGGACGCCGAACACCCGGCGGAGGGCGTGCGTCATCTGCGCTCGCTCGGGTGGCCGGAAGAGATCTGCGATGCCGTTCTGGGACACGCCCACTACACTGGGGTCGCCCGCGAATCGGACATGGCCAAGGCGCTGTTTGCCGTCGACGAACTGACCGGATTGATCACGGCCTGTGCGCTCGTCAAGCCCTCGCGTGCCGTGGCCGATGTGGACGTTTCCGGGGTACGAAAGAAGATGAAGGACAAAGCATTTGCCCGCGGTGTGAATCGCGACGATATCGTGCAAGGGGCTGAGGCCCTTGGTGTCCCCCTCGATGAACACATCGGGGTGGTCTTGACGGCCATGCAAGCCAACGCGGAGGCGCTGGGTCTCGGCGCTCCTGCGCCCTCAACGGCGCTTTCCAGCGATGCGTAAACAGGGTGACCATACACGACCCTGTGACTGCCCTTCCACTGCCTTCGTCCCTTGCAGTGCCCACGTCGGGCACGCGTACCTGGTCCCCTCGGGGAACGGTGCGTGGGACGTCGCGCGCGGCCGAACCGGCCGGGGTTGGTGTGGTGGCTGATCGGCCGGTGTCGCCGGATGCGCTGGAAGAGCGGCATCTGGTGTTGGCAGCGCAGGCAGGTGACAGCGCTGCTTTCGCGGGACTCGTGCGTCGCCATCAGCGACGGGCGTATGCCGTGGCGCGCGCCATCGTGCTTTCGCACGACGACGCCGAGGATGCGGTGCAGGAAGGATTTCTGCACGCGTTTCGCGCCCTCGAGCGATTCCGTCCCGAGCAGGCGTTCGGGGCCTGGTTGCATCGCATCGTTGCCAATGCCGCGCTGGACATCGCGCGTCGTCGCAAGGTGCGTGACGCCGACGAGTTGCCGGAGACGCTGTCGTCTCCGCATCGCGATCCGGCAGAAGCGGATGAATTGCGTGCGCGTCTGACGCGGGCGCTTGAAACTTTGGGTGATCGACAGCGCGCGGTGATCGTACTGCACGACGTCGAAGGTTATAAACACGCGGAGATCGGTGCCCTCCTCGGAATTCCCGAGGGCACGGCCCGATCGGACTTGCATCATGCTCGG
The DNA here is from genome assembly GCA_016742275.1 of Gemmatimonadaceae bacterium. Taxonomy (GTDB): domain Bacteria; phylum Gemmatimonadota; class Gemmatimonadetes; order Gemmatimonadales; family Gemmatimonadaceae; genus Gemmatimonas. The sequence continues at coordinate 22,468 of JACVCD010000026.1, read as the reverse complement.
GCGCACCTGCGGCGCCAACTGAGCAATCTTCGGAGCGTAGAATGAACGTCACACGGAACGACGACGGGCAGAGCCCGGGCGCGGATCCTCGCGTGACCGACGCCCTGCGGTCGCACTATGCGGCGCCACAGGACGAAGCTTACTGGCAGCATATGGAATCCCGTCTCATGCAGCGCATCACGGCCTCGATCAGTGGCGCGGTGCTCGAGCTCAAGCCGGCGTGGTGGAGTGGCTTTGGCGAATTCCGCCGCGCGGACTGGCAGAAGTCGGGGCTGATCGCGGCGACGATCGCGCTCATGGCCGCTGGTGCCACGTTTGTGCGTGAACAGCGTGCAGTGGCCCAGGCGCGTGAGATGGCGGCTCGTGCAGCAGTGGAAGCCGCCATGCCGCTTCCCATCGATGACGGCACGCTTTCGCGTCGCGATCGTCTGACGCTATCTCCGGACGCACCCGAGCGGTATCTCAACCTGCTCGACAGCTACTGAGCGGTCGCGTGTCCACGTCCCCTCAGGCCAAGTCAGTGGCCATCCTGTCCATCCTCGGCGCCTTCCTCACGGGAGGCGTTGTAGGCTTTGCCACCGATCGGGCCCTCAACAAGCCCGAGCCCCGGTATTACGACTCGCAGGACGAGTTGGCCCGCGTGCTCGGATTCTCCGACGCGCAGCGCGCTGCTGTTGACTCCGTGTGGGCCTGGCGTCGGGGGCTGCAGCGCGAAACACTCGCGCCGGTGCGCGTGGAGCTGGATCGATGGCGGGATAGCGCGCGGGTACTCATCCTGAACGAGCTGGATGAGGCACAGAAGGTCAAGTTCTATCAACTCATTGAACGCAACGAACGACTCGCCGATAGCGTCGCGCGAGTTCGAGGGGAAAAGCGGTGATTTCGAACTTCCGTGCGGGATTGGCGGTGGCGGTACTCGGGGCGGTCCATGTGGCCGCCCCGCTGCGTGCACAGGTGCCTGTTGTTCCAGAAGATGGGGCGCGTCCGATTTCGTTGGCTGAAGCGATTCAGCTCGCCCATCGCAATCTGCCGGCGGTTGTGACAGCGCGTGGGCTCGAGCGGACTGCCGCTGCAGCCTCACGTTCGGCCTACGCGGCGTATTTCCCTTCGCTGACGCTCAACGCGTCGAGCGGTCGCACCCAGGGTGTGCAGTTCTTCCAGGGTCAGCTGATCCCACTGACCGGCAATCCGTGGAACTACAACAACGGCCTGCTTACGCAGATCGACATCTTTGATGGCGGTCGGCGCTGGGCGGAAATCAAGCGTGCACGCGCCACTGGAGATGTGGCTGATGCGACGGTGATCCAGTCGCGCTTCGATGCCGCCCTTCAAGTCAAGCAGCAGTACTACGCTGTTCTCGCGGCCCATGAGAATGAACTGGCAGCGAAGGCCCTGCTCGAACAGGCCGATCAGCAGCTCAAGGCCTCGGCCGCACGCGTGTCAGCTGGCGTGGCCACGAAATCCGATTCGCTGCGCAGTGTAATTCAGGTGGGCAACGCCCAGCTTGCGGTTCTTACCGCGCAGAACGATCGCCGAGTGGCCAACGCCGCGCTTACGCGTTTTGTGGGGTCGACGACGACGGTGACGGCTTCGCTGTCTGACACAGCCTACACTGCACCGGCGATGCCAACGGAGCAGGAGTTCGAGCAGCTCGTTTCCCATGGGCCTGCAGTACAAGTTGCGGAAGCCAATCTGCAGGCAGCTCGCTCGGCAAAGAGCGCGCAGCGTTCGCAGTTCATGCCGTCGCTGTCCTTGCAGTACAACTACACGCTGACACAGGGTAGCCGCGAGTTTGACCGTGGCAATCTGGTACTCTTCGGCGGTGGGAATCCAAACCGTCAACAGATGACGTTCAACTTCTCCATGCCGCTGTTCAACAATCTCGTGCGAGAGCAGCAGGCCGTTCAGGTCGATGTCGCCCTTCGCAATGCCGAAGCGCAGGTGCGGGACGCGCGACTGGGTGCGCGTCAGTTGCTCGAACAGCAGCTGCGGTCACTCAATACCGCGGAAGCGCGCGTTCGCGTGCAGCTCGCCGCCATCGCTGCAGCCGAAGAAGATCTCCGCGTTCAGCAGCAGCGTTACGCGCTTGGTGCGTCCACGCTGCTCGATCTGCTGACGTCGCAGACGCAGCTCAACCAGGCCCGTCAGGCGCTCATTCAGGCGCGGTTCGACGGACGCATTGCCCGTGCACAGCTGTCCACGCTGATTGGGCGGGAACTGTAACAGCTGGTTGTCGGTTTCCTACAACTCGAAATCTGAACGTGAACCCGGAACTGATCAGTTTCGGGTTTTGCGTTTGGGTGACGAGTCTTAGCACGACGCGCTCTTCCTTTTGGCCGGACTACAGTAGATTCAGCGTTTCTGAAACCGTTCCATGACCGACGACGCCTCTACTAATTCGGCCGCCGGCTCACTGAGACACCCGACAGGCCAGGAACCAGAACCTGGGCCGGTCAACGCCCTTGATGCCAAACCGGGCGAGGTGCTCAGCGCCACCACCGGCATGTTTCCCGCAGCCACGGCTGCCGGCGGCCATACACATCGTGATCCGGATCCCAAAGGCAAACGCCTGGCGATCCTCACACTCACCGCCCTCGGGGTGGTGTACGGTGACATCGGCACCAGTCCGCTGTACTCCGTCAAGGAAATTTTCGGCCATCACTATGGCCTGCTCCCCACACGTGGAAATGTTTTCGGCGTCCTGTCGCTGATCGTGTGGTCGCTCACGCTGGTGGTCAGCGTGAAGTACGTGAGCTTCGTGCTCCGCGCCGATAATCGTGGTGAAGGTGGCCAGTTTGCTCTGCTCGCGCTGATTTTCCCGCGCGGCACACCACACAGCTTCACAAAGGGCGGCATCTTCGTTGCCCTGGCGTTGTTCGGTACGGCTCTCCTCTACGGTGACGGCATCATCACGCCGGCCATGAGTGTGCTTGGCGCGATGGAAGGATTGGAATTCGCGATTCCGTCGTTGGCTGCCTACATCGTACCGATCACGGTGGTCATTCTCAGTACGCTGTTCGCGGTACAGCGATTCGGCACCGATCTGGTCGGCAAGGCCTTTGGCCCCATCACGCTGATCTGGTTCATCACGATCGCCGTTCTCGGTACCGTCGAAATTGTGCAGCAGCCAGACATCCTCGCTGCCGTGAATCCGTTGTACGCCGTGGACTTCGTCCGAGCGAATGGTGCGTTGTCCTTCTTTGTGCTTGGCTCTGTCGTACTCGTGATCACGGGTGGCGAAGCGCTGTACGCCGACATGGGCCACTTCGGTGCCAAGCCCATTCGCGTCGCGTGGATTTTTCTCGTATTCCCGTCGCTGTTGCTCAACTACTTCGGCCAGGGCGCCCTGCTACTCGAGAATCCCGCAGCCGCAGAGAATCCGTTCTTTCTGCTGGCACCGGCCTGGTTCCTGATTCCGCTGCTGGTCATTGCCACCGCCGCGGCGATCGTGGCATCACAGGCCATGATCTCCGGCGCCTTCTCCACGACACGTCAGGGTATCGCGCTCGGCTTCATCCCGCGCCTCGAGATCCGGCACACGTCGAAGGTGGAAGAAGGCCAGATCTACATTCCCGAGGTGAACTGGTTCATTGCGATCGGCTGTCTCGTGGTAGTGATGGCGTTCCGCAATACCAGCAATCTCGGCGCGGCGTACGGCATTGCCGTTACCGGCACCATGCTCATCACGAGCGTGCTGTTCTATCTCGTAGCGCGTATCCGCTTCCGCTGGGAAGCGTGGCAGGCGCTGTTGTTGAGCGGTTTGTTCCTCGTTGTCGACTTGTTCTTCTTTGGCGCCAATGTGGTGAAGCTGATGCACGGCGGCTGGGTGCCCATGGCACTGGGTGTCGTGCTCTTCCTGCTCATGCTCACCTGGAAGCGTGGACGCGCGTTGCTTACGCAGCGTCTGACCGAGGGCACCATGCCCATCGATCTGTTCCTTGATGGCGTGGAGAAGTCGAAGGTGCATCGGGTGCCGGGCACTGCGGTCTTCATGACGAGTTCTGCTGACGGCGTGCCGCCGGTGCTGCTGCATCATCTCAAGCACAACAAGGTGCTGCACGAGCGCATTCTGCTGATGTCCGTGAAGACAGCGGATGTGCCGGAAACGTCGGCCGCTGAGCGCGTACGCATCATGCCGCTCAGCCAGGGATTCTGGCGTGTGATCGCGACATACGGCTTCATGCAGACACCGAATATCCCACAGGTCCTCGAAATCGTGGATCAGATGGGGATTCGCGCGAAGCCCATGGAAACGAGCTACTTCCTGGGCCGTGAGCGTCTGATTCCGGTGGCCGGTAAGCCCACGGATCGCATCAAGCTGTCCAAGTGGCGCAAGATCATTTTCGCCGTGATGGCGAAAAATTCACGCGGCGCGACCGCGTTCTTTGGAATTCCACCAAATCGCGTGGTGGAACTGGGAACCCAGATCGAATTCTGAGTATCGACGGGAGGATTCGGCCGCTCTAGGCAGGCGATAGGGCAAGTGACCTATGTCGCGAACGGTCGAGCACGGCAATTTAAGAGTTCGAGTCCGCGACGCTGCGTCTCGCTCCCCCGTCACGTGCGGCATCGATGTTGATGCAGTACGACCTCCCGTGTCATGCCGGACTCCTCCCCCTCAGGCGATGCCGCCGCGGCACTGCCACCGTTCCGGCCATTGTCGCCGGAACAGGTTGCGTTGCTCGAGTGGAGCCCAAATCCCAAGCTCGTTCTCGACCGCCAGTTCCGCGTTCGCTATGTGAATGCGGCGGCGACGATCTACGGCGCGACGGATCATGACGCGCTTGTCGGCAAGAACATCTGGGATGCGTATCCGGCGCTGCGCAACTCGATCTTTCATCGCGCCTACCAGGAAGTCCTGGACACCGGCGCATCGGCACGATTCGAGCGACATGATCTCGATCGTGATCGCTGGCACTCGGTGTACGCGTATCCCGCCGACGATGGCGTGGTCGCCGTACTCGAGGACATCACAGAGCAGCGGCGTATCGTCGACCGACTGCGAAGGAATGAAGAAATGCTGGTAATGGCTCAGGAAGCCGCCAACATTGGCAGCTTCGAACTCAATACGGCCAGTAATCAGTGGCTCTGGTCCGATCAGTTGGTGCGCCTCATGGGGCACGATCCTGCGACGCTCGATCAGCGTCGTATCGGAAACGATCCGGACATGAAGTTCACTCATCCGGACGACACAGGCAGCATCCAGCAAGCAATCCGACGCGCCGCAGAAGCAGGTACCAAACAGGCACTGCAGGCACGCATCGTTCGGCCCAATGGCGACGTCCGCCACATGCATATCACCATCATGCGTGTGGATGGATCGGACGAAGCGTCGAGTCGTCTGGTTGGCACGGCGCTCGATATCACCGATCAGGTGCAGGCCGAAGCCGAGCGCACACGTATCGACGCGCAGATGCAGCAGGCGCAGAAACTCGAATCGCTTGGTGTACTCGCGGGCGGTATCGCGCACGACTTCAACAACCTGCTGGTTGGTATCCTCGGCAATGCGTCGTTGGCATTGCTGGACAGTGATGTGCCGCCGGCCTTGCGGGAGTGTCTGCACGAGATCGAACGGTCTGCGCAAAAGGCCGCCGAGCTCACCAGGCAACTGCTCGCCTACGCTGGCAAGGGGCGCTATCACGTGGAATCGCTGGACGCTACGGCGACCATCGATGACATGGCCTCGTTGCTGCGCACAGCCATCGCACGCAACGCGTCACTGTACTTCGAATTGCCGGACCAGCTGCCTCCACTCGAGGCGGATCTCAATCAGTTCCGCCAAGTCGTGATGACGCTGGTCACCAATGCATCCGATGCGCTCGAGGAGCGAGCCGGTGTTATCAGTGTGGTGTCTGGAGTACAGGAAGTCACAGCGGACTATCTAACGTCGTGTGTGCCCGGCTCGGCGGCCGAACCTGGACGCTTCGTATTCGTGGAAGTGCGGGACACGGGCACCGGCATGGATCCGGCCACACGTCAGCGCATGTTCGAACCGTTCTTCTCCACGAAGTTCACGGGACGCGGCCTCGGTCTGGCCGCCACCATGGGCATCATGCGTGGACATCGTGGGGCAATTCGCGTGTACAGCGAAGTTGGCTCTGGCACGTCGGTCAAACTGTTGTTCCCCATCAGTCATGCGGACACGACGCATGTCCCGCATGCGCCAGATGAAGACTGGAGCGGCGAGGGCCACATCCTGGTCGTTGATGACGAGGAGAACGTACGCACCGTGGCCACCGCCCTTCTGCGTCGACGCGGATTCTCGGTGAGTGTTGCCCGAGACGGGCTTGAAGCAGTCTCGCTGTTCAACGCGTCCCCAAATGAGTACGCGCTCGTGCTGCTCGATCTCACCATGCCGCACCTGAACGGCGAAGAAACACTGCGGGCTCTGCGTCAGCGACGACCGGACATCGGCGTTTTGCTGATGAGCGGATACAATGAGTCCGATGTATCTCGCATGTTTGCGGGGCGAGAGCTGTCGGGATTCCTGCAGAAGCCATTCAATGCGGCCGAGCTGTACTCGTCGATCTCTCTCGCACTCTCTGATGAGAGGATCAGACGCGAGAAGTGAAGTGAGAGTTCAGAGTGTGAGATGGATAGAGACATTGAGAGGGTCAGCAACTCAAGAGACGAAGATCAGACGCTCGGCCGAGAAAACTGCAGTCCTTTCCGCCGAGCCTCTGAGTTTCACATCCTTGGTTGCTGACCCTCGCAGTGTCTATTTCCGTCTCACCCTCTCAATTCTCAATCGCCAGCGACCGGGATTGCGTCAATGCGCGGTGCAACCGCGGCAGCCTTACGACGACGGCGGCGATTGACCAACTGATCGAGATAGGTATACACGACCGGCGTTACGTACAGCGTGATCAGCTGCGAGAACGCGAGACCACCAACCACGGCGAGGCCGAGCGGCTGCCGTGACTCGGCGCCGGCGCCATAGCCCACGGCAATCGGCAGCGTACCCATGAGCGCAGCCATCGTGGTCATCATGATCGGACGGAAACGCACGCGAGCCGCTTCCAGAATGGCATCATGCGGCGTCATGCCTTCATTGCGTTCGGCTTCGATGGCGAAGTCGATCATCATGATGGCGTTCTTCTTCACAAGACCAATGAGCATGATCACGCCGACGTAGGCGTACACGCTCAAGTCCTTGCCGAAGATCATGAGGGTGGCCAGCGCACCGACGGCCGCGAACGGCAAGCCGGAGAGAATCGTGAGCGGGTGCACGTAGCTTTCGTAGAGAATGCCGAGCACCACGTAAATCACGAAGATGGCCACGACGAGCAGCGCCAGCAGACCACTCTGCGCCTGCGCAAAGGCCTGCGTATCACCTGACAGCACGCTGGTCACACTGGCCGGCAACACCGCGCCCGCCTCACGCTGCACGGCGTCGACGGCCGTACCGAGTGCGACGTTGGGGCGCGTATTGAACGAAATCGACACGGCCGGTTGCTGACCGTTGTGCTGCACCGACTGCGGTCCAACACCCTTGGTGAACGTGGCCACCGCGCCGAGCGGAACGAGCGCACCACCCGTACCGCGGATGAAGAGCTGACTTAGTGCCGCGGGATCCTTCTGGAACTCTTCCTTGAGCTCGAGGATGACCTGGTACTGATTGACCTGCGTGTAGATGGTGCTGACCTGCCGCGCGCCATACGCGTTATACAGCGCGTTTTCGATCTGGCTGGCCGTTACACCGAGCGCGGATGCCCGCTCGCGATCGATCTGCACGGACACCTGCGGATTACCGACCTGCAGATCGCTCGAGATGTTTTCAAGTTCGGGCAGTTCGCGCATCCGTGCTTCGAGTGCACGTGCCGATGTGTACAGCTCGGCGATGTCGGCACCCTGCAATGATACGGAGTACGCGCTATTACCGCGACGACCACCGATGTTGATTGGTGGCGGGTTACGGAGGAACACCTGCACACCCGGCACGCCGGCCGTGGAGCGCGTGATCTCACGCATGACCTGATCCACGTGCGGGCGCTGCGAGCGGTCCTTGAGGATGAGCATGAGGCGCGCACTGTTGTTGCCGCCAAAGCCACCACCAATGGACACATTCACGCGATCCACGTACGGGCTGCGTTCGATGATGGTGCCCACTTCGCGCGCCTTGACTGCCAACGCGTCGTAACCAATGCCTTCCGGCCCTTCGATCGAACCCTGCACACGACCCGTGTCTTCCGAGGGAAGGAAGCCCTTCGGAATGACCATGAACAGCAACACCGTCGCAACAAGCGTGGCCGCGCTGAACAACATCGTCAGCACACGATGGCGCATGACCCAGTTGAGCGAATCGACATACCAACGCTCACTGGTCTGATACAGGCGCTCGACCGAACGCCACTTGCCTTCCGTGGCGGCGTGTCCTTCGCCGCCCTTGAGGAACTTGGCGGCCAGCATGGGCGTCAGCGTCAGCGACACGAAACCCGACACGAGAATGGCCACACCGATCGTGACGGCAAACTCGCGGAAGATTCGACCCACAAGACCCGGCATGAACAACAGCGGGATGAACACCGCCACCAGCGACAGCGTCATCGAAAGAATCGTGAAGCTGATTTCCTTCGAGCCATCGAGCGCCGCACGGATGGGCGATTTCCCCATTTCCATGTGACGCACGATGTTCTCGAGCATCACGATGGCGTCGTCGACCACGAAGCCCACGGCGAGCGTGAGCGCCATGAGCGTGAGGTTATTGAGACTGTAGTCCAGCGCCCACATCACGATGCACGTGCCGATGATCGAGAACGGCAGGGCGAGTGACGGGATGATCGTTGCGCGAACGTTGCGCAGGAACAGGAAGATCACCATCACCACGAGGGCGACGGTGAGCATCAGCGTGAACTGTACGTCCCACACCGCATGCTCGATGCTTTCAGCGCGGTTGAAGATGGTCTGCACATTCACACTGGGTGGCAACTGCTCCTTGAGCTGCGCCATTTCTGCTTCAACACCCTTGGCCGTAGCCACGGTGTTGGCACCCGGCTGGCGAATGATGGAGAGCGAAATATTCTGGCGTCCATTCACCTCGCTGAAACCACGCAGGCTTTGCAGACCGTCAATGACGTTGCCGAGGTCACCGAGACGCACGGGATTGCCGTTGCGATAGGCGATGACGAGCTGACGGAATTCAGCGGCGTTGCGCAGCTGGCCGGTGGCCTGCAGCGTGAAGGCCTGGTTGGGGCCCATGAGCACACCGGCCGGCGAGTTGCTGTTGCCGGCGTTGATGGCCTGCTGGACTTCATCGATGCCGATACCGCGCTGAGCCAGCGCGCCGGGATCGAGCTGTACACGCACGGCGTACTTGGCAGAACCAAACACCTGCACCTGCGCCACACCGGTTACGGTGCTGAGACGCTGGCCGATGAACGTTTCCGCGTATTCGTTCAGCTCCGTGCGCGACAACACATCGGAGTTGAGCGAGTACATCATGATCGGCGCATCGGCCGCGTTGGCCTTGTTGTACGAGGGCGGATTGATGCCCTGCGGCAACTGGCGCAGCGTCTTGGAGATGCCGGACTGAACGTCTGCAGCCGCCTTGTCGATGTCGCGATCGAGGGCGAACTGAATGGTGACGTTGGTACTACCCTGCGAACTCGACGACGTGATGTTGTCGATGCCGCTGATGGTCGCAAACTGCTGCTCGAGCGGTGTGGCGACCGACGTGGCCATGACCTCAGGACTCGCGCCGGGGAGATTGGCGGAGACCGTGATGGTCGGATAGTCGATCGTCGGAAGGTCACTCACCGCAAGGCGGTTGTACGCCACGGCGCCGAAAATCAGAACGGCCGTCATGACCAGCGTGGTCATGACGGGTCGCTTGATCCAGATCTCACTGAGGTTCAGACCAGCAGCGGCGGGCGTGTCATCCTGCCCGTTCGGTGTACCGTTCGGCGCTCCGTTCGGCGGCAGCTGCGCATTACTCATGGATTGCGTCCCTGACCGTTTGGCTGTCCTTGTTGGGCACCACGCGCACCACCGCGACCTTCACCGGCACCACCGACTTCAGTGCCACTCGGCCGATCGCCATTGGGCCGGCCGTTTGGTCCGCCACCCGAACGCGGTGCGCCACGCAACTGCACGCGGGCCCCATCGCTCAAACGCGTCTGCCCTTCAGTAATGACCTGCTCTCCGCCAACCAGCCCACTGTCGATCTTGACCAGCGGTCCTGCCTGACGTCCGACCTTCACTGGTGTGCGCTTGGCCTTGTCATCCACCATCGTGTACACGAAGGTGTTCGTACCCGAAGTGATGACAGCCTGCGCAGGTACCGTCACGGCATCCGCGTCAACGCTCAGAGTCAACGCCACCGAAACGAACTGACCGGGCCACAGCAGTCGATCCTGATTGGGAGCCGTGGCCTTGAGCAGCACGGAACCCGACGCACGATCAACCTGGTTGTCGACGAACGTGAGCGTACCGTCAATAGCGCGCGCACTGTCCGTTCCGCCGGGCGTGATACGCACCTTGAGTCGCTTGTCGACACCGGCACGCTTGCGCAGTTCCTCGAAGTCGTGCTCCGGCACCGGGAAGCGCACAAGCACCGGGCGCAGTTCGTTGATCGTGACCAACTGATCGGTCGACGCGCGCACCAATGAACCCGCGCGATACAGCAGCTGACCCGTGCGACCACCAATAGTGGCGCGGATCGTGGTGTTCTCGAGATCGAATTCGGCGCGCTGCAGCTGCGCACGTCCGGCAGCCACCGTCGCGCTCAGTGACGACACTTCAGCAAACGTCTGATCAAGCTGCTGCTTCGTGACGTAACCATCCTTCGCGAGACCGGCGAAACGCACCGAGTCGGCGCGCGCACGCACGAGCGTCGCTTCATCACGAGCCAGCGTAGCCTTCACGCGCTCCACTTCCGCGCGGAACGGACGCGGATCCACTTCAAACAACACCTGGCCCTGACGCACTTCATCGCCTTCAGCAATGGCGATACGTGTGAGCTGACCCGACACCAGTGACTGTACGGCAACGGTGCGATTCGGCTCGACCTGACCGTTCGCGATCACGACGTACGGAAGTGGTCCCTTTGCCGCGGGCTGCACGGCAACGGTAGGCGTTGGGCGCTGGGGCGGTCCGGACTTCTCCTTGCACGCAGCAAGAACGAGCAGAGCGAGAACAGCGACAGGCGGGGAGGATAACGTCAGCCGGCGCGGGGAACGCGCGAGCGGGGCAATTGCGAACATTCGCGGGGCGAACGATGTGGCGCCTTTCGGCGAGGAAACGCGCCGCCACAGAGTGTGGAGGCGCGCAAATCATCTGCCGAAGTTAACGCCGAGGAGGGGGGGAGCGTTGCGTCTTCTCCGACCGAAACAGGAGCGTCTCCGAGCCGAAATCTGGAACACCAGAATCAGCCGCGGAGACGCCTATTTGTAATGAGACGTTCAGGAATTCGGGACGTTAAGGAGTCCGCCGAACCCTGTCGAACTGCCGAGTGGGAACTACAGCTCAGCTTCCCGAACCAGACCCGCGTGTGCGGATTCGCACTTCCGGATTGACCCGAATCACACGCGGTTCCTCCCCGTTCCGTTCGATTCGTAGCTCACGGACACCCTGTCCATCCCTCAGAAACATGCGCCCGTCGGGAAAGTTCATCTCGAAGGGGGCAATCGTACCACGCGGCATGCGGGGCATGGACGGGGTCATGATGCGGAACTGGCCGTCTCCGACGGTCACACCAAAACCCTGATTGGGCAGTTCGCTCGACTTGACGGCCGTCACGGAGACTTCACGGTAGCGTCCGCCGCTGAACACCCGAAGCGTCACCGCCTTGCCGGGTTCGACCTTCTGCACTTCGCGGATGAAACGGTCAGCGCGCGCGCCGCCGGCCTGCATGTCTTCCACGTCTTCCTTAGCCACACGCACATCCACGCCATTCACGGCGGCGATGCGGTCACCCTCCACAACTCCTGCCTTCTCCGCCGGCCCACCGGTCACGACGCTGCTCACGAACAGCCCTAGTGTGTCGCGCGCATTGCCCATGGAGGTAATGGCCAGCCCAACCCGCCCACGCTTGTCGTCTTCGGGCGCTGCGGCACGGGAGAGTCGACGCACTTCCCCTTCAGCGAGTGAGGCTTCGGACACTGTAGTGACAGGCACGCTGCGAGACTGCGCGCCGCTGCGTACCTGGAGCGTGATGACGTCGCCCGGCTTGGCCTTGGCCATGACGCGCTGCAGGCGACGCTGCGCCAATCCGGCGAGCGCGAGGTCTTCGGCGTCTTCGCGCGCGACCTTGAGGCTGACGCCATTGATGGAGGTTACGATGTCGCCGGCCTTGAGACCGGCCTTGGCGGCTGGCCCCTTGTCATCCACGGCTTCGAGCTTCACACCGGCCGTGTCAGCACTCGAACCGGCGCCCATAGTCACGCCCAATACGGCCCGATCGGCCGAACGGGACCAGATGGTACTGGCAACCCCCGGAAGGGTGCGTACCCGCGTTTCGAGCGGTACGTCGCGCTGGGCTTCGGCCGGAGAGGCCAGGAATAGCGAACCAGCCAGTGCGGGAGCCACAAATGGAGCAACGGCTAGCGCCGCGGTAGTCAGTCGTGTCGAAATACGAGGGGATGTCATCCGAATGTCCTCCTGAGGTTGCCCGATGACTGCTCCTGGACCCTCACGCAGGATCCCCCAGGCCAGCCCAATGGGTTTGCTCAATCGGACACGAACCCTGCGGGAGGGGTTTACCCGACCTGCTCCGGACCCGCCGACGCCTCTGTTTGCTGTCCAAGGCGCTGCCGGACCTGCGTGGCCAGCGCCATGCGACTAATCGGCTTTTCCAGCACCAGCACCGTATCCGAACGCAGGAACTGCTCGGCCTCAGTACTCACGGCACCACCGGTGAGCACGATGAGTGAATCGCGCAGCGTGGGAAATCGTGCGGCCAATTGTGAAGCAAATTCACTGCCCGACATGCCCGGCATCATGAGATCGGTGACGACGATGTCCGCAGAATTGTCCTCGAGCCACTTGAGTGCCGCTGATGCATCGGTGAACCCCTGCACCACAAATCCTTCCGCACCCAAACCACGGACATAAGCACGTAACGAGGCGGCATCATCCTCCACCATCACCATGCGTATGCCAGAAGGTGCAACTGAAGCGGCACGCGATGATGCGGTTTTTTCAGGAGTAATGGGAGCACTCGGCGGCGTATGGACTGCTCGCGGCTCACGTCGAAGTGGCAACACCGGAACCGGCGATCCGACATCGACCGCGTCATGCAAATCATCGGGCAGAACCGTATCGGCCGGCGGCAACGCAATGGCGACCTGCGCGCCACCAAGCGGTGCATTGCGACAGGTCAGATGACCGCCGTGCGTCTGCACGATTCCACGCAACACGAACATGCCAAGACCGGTGCCACCAGCGTCGGCCTTCGTGGTGACAAATGGTTCACCCAGTCGCTCCTGAATTTCCGCTGAAAATCCAGGTCCGCTGTCCGACACCATGATCTCGGCCCAACCAGCCAGTGTGGTCGTGGTGCGCACATGCACACGACGCGGTTGTCCTGCCGGTTGCGATGTCACGGCATACACGGCGTTCACCAGTGCATTGAGCACGGCCTGCACCAGTCGTCCTTCATGACCACGCACCAAAGGCACGGGCTCGAGATCGACTTCCATCGCCACATCAGTACGCCACTGCGATGCACCGACACGGAGCGCAGCGTGCACGACATCGCGAAGATCGAGCGGCGCACTGTCGCTACCGGTGGGTCGGCTGTAAGTGCGCAGTGCGTCCACGATATGCCGTACGCGATCCACGCCTTCGAAGGCATGTCCGAGATGCTCCATGGCATTGGCATCGCGACGCACACTGGGCAACAGCTCGAGTTCATCGAGGCTGAGTCGCAGATACTGCAGTGGACTGTTGACCTCGTGCCCAACGCCTGCGGCGAGACGACCAAGCGCGGCCAGTCGCTGCTGCTCCACCACGAGCTGTCTCGCTTCGTCTCGCTCCGCCGTACGACGTTCCACTTCGTTCGCGAGATGCCCACGCAGATCATCGAGCGCGCGGGCGTCCTGCACGAAACCACGCAGCAGATGCACGGTGACCGGCGTGACAACGCAGATGTATCCGAAGTCCGCCAGGTAGATAAAGTTGACGATGCCGGAAGCCACCAGCACTTCTTCGACCACGGCCACCATGAAAAGTGCAAAGCCGATCAGAATGAACCCTGTTCCGGGTTCACCGGCACGCCACCGCTGAAAGAAGCGCCACCCGCTCACGGCAAAGAACGCGAGGGGAATCAGCGTCACGGCGGACGCCAATGGTGCGAACTCAGCCCGAGGAATCGGGTCTCCCAATCCCGGCACGTAGAGCATTTCGCCAGGGAGGGGAGTAACCGCGAATGGGCTGACGGCCACCGCCAGCGCGATCACCCCTCCAAGCACGGCGGCCCATCGCACCGGTCGCGAAATGTCGCGCCAGTGGGCGCCGGGCTGCAGGTGAGTGAACAGCAGCCAGGCACCGGCGTGCAGAGTACCGTTGACCAGATTGGCGCGAAACGTCCAGCCCATTTGTGCCGAGGTCACGCTCCAGAGGGCGCCAGCGGCGTCGACCGTGCTATAAAAGCCGGCGGTCAATGCCACGACAGCAAACCACGCGGCTGGACGCCAACGCGGCGCTCGCCCGAGCAAAGCAAGGGCAAACGCCATGGCGTACTGCAACGTGAGGCTGACGAGCCCCAAGAGGAACATGCTGTGCATCGCGTGGCTGATCCTGTACGCGACGTTCCGGCGACGACATCCCGGAGCATGTCGGAGCTCCAGGTTCCATGCAACGTTCGGCGGATGGTCTTCCTACACCTGCAATATCACATCAGCGGATCGGACAATTTCGTCCGACCCGCCGATATCTGGAAACCTCACACCACGAGATTGAGCAGGCGGCCCGGAACAAAGACGATTTTCCGGGGGGTATCGGTCACGAATTTGGCGATTCCTGAATCTGCCATGGCGAGAGCTACCGCATCCTCCTGTCCTGCACCGGTGGCCGCACGCACCTTGCCGCGCGTCTTGCCGTTGACCTGCACGACAATGTCCACGGCATCGTCAACCAGCTTGCTCGCATCAAAGGCGGGCCAGCCCGCGTCGAAGACACTGCCGGTGTGGCCAAGCGCTTCCCAGCACTCTTCCGCAAGGTGCGGCGCATAAGCCGCCACCAACTGCACCAGCGGCAACACCTCATCGCGGTGCGGCGCACGCTCACCACGGCGCACCACGTTGATGTATTCCATCATCGCGGCGATGGCCGTGTTGTACGCCAGATTCGCTGTATCGTCTCCGACTTTCTTGATGGTGCGGTGCAGCTTGCGCAGCACTTCGTCATCGGCCGCGCCTTCGGTGGTCGCGTCGCGCACCGATGCCCAGAGGCGATCGAGGAAACGCCGCACACCGCTGATGCCCTGATCACGGAAATCTCCACCTTCCTCGTACGGGCCGAGGAACATGAGATACATGCGGAACGCATCGGCGCCCCACTCTTCCATGTACTGATCGGGGTTGATGACGTTGCCCTTGGACTTCGACATCTTCGCGCCTTCGCGGATGATCATGCCATGCGCGCGGAAACGCGTGAATGGCTCCTCGAAGTCAATGTGTCCCCCGTCCTTCAGCACCATGGTGATGAAGCGCGAGTACAGCAGGTGCAACACGGCGTGTTCGTTGCCACCGATGTATGAATTGACCGGCAGCCACGTCTTCGTGCGTGCGGCGTCAAACGGCACATCATCACGTGTGGCACTCGGATAGCGCAGGAAGTACCACGCGCTGTCGAGGAACGTGTCGCTCACATCGGTTTCGCGACGTGCACTCTTGCCACAGGTCGGACACGGCGTGCGATACCACTCTTCATGCCGTGCGAGCGGTGAGATACCGCTATCGTCGGGCTTGAAGTCGGGGATGTTGGGCAACTCCACCGGCAACTGCGACTCGGGCACCGGCACGGCGCCACAATCGTCGCAGTAGATGATGGGAATTGGTGGTCCCCAGTAACGCTGACGCGAGATGCACCAGTCGTGCAGACGGTAGTTGGTGACCGCTTCCGCATGCCGCTGCGTATTCAACCACGTCGTGACCTCGCGCTTGGCATCGGTCACGCTCATGCCATCGAACTGCGCGCTGTTCACCAGACGACCACCTTCATCGTCGGTGAATGCCGCGCCGTCAAACGGCGTGTCGGCCTGCTGATCCGCACCGGCCACCACGCGCACGATGGGCAGTGCAAACACCTGTGCAAACTCGAAGTCGCGTTCATCGTGCCCGGGCACGGCCATGATGGCGCCAGTGCCGTACTCCATGAGCACGTAGTCGGCAATCCAGATGGGCACCGGCTGCTTGGTGGCCGGATTGATCGCGTGCGCGCCCGTGAACACACCGGTCTTTTCGCGTGTGCTCTTCCGCGAAATCAAGTCCTGCTTGGTAGTCTGCTCCACGTACGCGGCCACGGCACTCTTCTGCGCGTCGGTGGTGAGCGTGTTCACCAGCGGATGCTCGGGAGCGAGCACCAGATACGTGGCACCAAAGATCGTATCGGCGCGCGTGGTGAACACCGTGAGACGCTCACCATGCCCTTGCACGTCGAACGTGACGTGTGCGCCTTCCGACTTGCCGATCCAGTTGCGCTGCGCTTGACGCGTGACGTTGGACCAATCCAGCCACTCGAGATTGTTCAGCAGACGCGGCGCGTAGTCGCTGATGCGGAAGAACCACTGCTCGAGAAAACGCTGCTCGACGGGCGTACCGCAACGCTCACACAACCCACCTTCCACCTGCTCGTTGGCGAGCACGGTCTTGTCGGTGGGGCACCAGTTCACCGCGGCAGCCTTCTTGTACGCGAGCCCCTGCTTGTGGAGCTGCAAGAACACCCACTGCGTCCACTTGTAGTAGTCGGGACGCGAGGTATCGACCTTCTGATTCCAGTCCACCATGAAGCCCGCACGCCCGAGCTGCCGCGTGAAATTCGCGACGTTCTTGGGCGTGAGCTCCATGGGATGCGCGCCCACCTTGAGCGCGTAATTCTCGGAATGAATACCGAACGCGTCGAAGCCCAGCGGCTGGAAGACATCATGCCCCATGAGCCGGTGGAACCGCGCCGAGATGTCGCTGCCAGTGAAGGCAAAGAGATTCCCGACGTGCAGCCCTTCGGCGCTCGGATACGGGAACATCATCAGCGCATAAAACGGGCGCTTGGGATTGTCGAGCGTCGCGGTGTTGGTTCCGCGTTCAGTCCAGCGCTGCTGCCACTTGGGTTCAACGACCGAGGGCGTGTACGGATTTGGGGGGGTCTCTTCCATCCTGTGAATCTAGTCGAACACGGATTGGAGGTTGACGAGGATTTGGGGAACAGATTGCGCGAGGATCTGAGGATTTGAGGACAGGAGAGCGGGCCGCGGGGGTGCCCGGTTCTGCTGGGCACCCCCGCGGCCCGCACCTCTTATCCTCAGATCCTTAAATCCTCACGCCTTCTGTTGCTCAGATCCTCCAACCCCTCAGATCCGAATCAGCGCCGGAGCAGGAAGGCAGCCTCTTCGAGCCTCGCCCCTCTTTCATCGCACACCGCGAACTTGCCACCCGAGTAGAGCGTCGCCCCACCAAACGTGCCGTCCTTGGCGACAGCGTAGAACTCAAGATCGAACTTGGGGCGACCATTGGGACCCATCAGGCGTGTTTCCGTCATGGCGACCACACGTTCGAGGGCCTTGAGACAGGCGGCCTGCGGCGCGAGACCGCCACGCATGAACTCCACGATCAGGAACGAGGCGCAGGTCTTGATGTTGGCTTCACCGCGGCCCGTGCTGCCGGCGGCCCCAACGAGATTGTCGCAGTACTGCCCCGCCCCGATGATGGGCGAATCACCGATGCGCCCCGGCACCTTCCACGCCATACCACTCGTGGTGGTGACAGAGGCCAGATCGCCGGTGGCCGTCACGGCGTTCATGTTGATGGTGCCGGTCGTGAACTTGATCTTCACATCGTCATCGTGATCGAGCCACGCGTCATTCGCATTGAGACGCGCCTTCCAGCGCAGCCAGTCCTGACGGGTCTTGTCGGTGAGCAGATTCTGCTCCTTGAAGCCCATGGCCTTGGCGAACTTCTTGGCACCGGCACCCACCAGCATGATGTGGTCGGTGTAGTCCATGACCGCCTTGGCCACGAGTGATGGCGTGGCAATGTCTTCGATCGCGGCCACGGAACCGGCCCGGCGGGTTGGTCCGTGCATGCACGAGGCGTCGAGCTGTACGACACCCTCTTCGTTGGGCAGGCCGCCCAGGCCCACCGACTGATCGTCGGGGTCAAGCTCCTGGATGTTCACGCCGGCAATGACGGCATCCAGCGGGTCCTCGCCGGCCACGATGCGATCGAATGCAACCTTCACACCGCGGATGCCATTCGACGACGACACCACGCAGGGCCGCGCGCGGGACGGGAGGACCAGTGGACCGCTGCCAATGCCGATCGGATGGGACGTCAGATCGAAGGCTTCCGGCAAACGCGGCACAAAGCCCGCCGCAGCGACGGCCGCGGACTTCTCGAGGAACTCACGACGTGAAACGGGCACGAACGGCTCCTGGCTGTGGTATCACCCCGGACTGCGGCTTCGCCTCCGGGTACTCCGGCACGGGAATCCCGAGACGGGAGTCCCGACACGAGATCGCCCGACAATATGGCGTCCCCGCCGTAACCACGCCGCTCTTAAGAACATGCCGGTGGCGAGAGCGCGGTTCGACCGTCAGTATGTCACCAGTCGGCAGTGTCGATCCACGAGCATTTCCAGCTGAAGCATCCGGAAGTCTCGATGGAGCCCCCGCCGCACCCTGCTATTCATCCTTCCCGCACCCCCGGGTGTCATGACAACTCCGGCTCAGATTGCCGATCAGCTGCGTGGAGCCTCGTTTCTCGAAGGCTTTACCGACGCACATCTCTGGAAACTCGCGCGTCATGTGACGCCGCTCGAGCTCCAGCCAGACGAAACCATTTTCAACGAAGGGGAAGCCCGTCAGCGCTTCGCCATCCTGGTCAGCGGTGCCGTAGCCATCGAAAAGAGCGCCGACGGCCGCTCCACGCGACTCGTCACCCTCGGTCCGGGTGAGGCGGTAGGCGAAGGCCTGCTGCTCGACGACAGCCGCCACGGCACGACCGCTCGCGTCATCATGCCAGGAACGGCCATGGTGCTCGCCCGTGCCCAGCTGGATGACATCACCCGCGAAGCGCCACAGCTCTACGCGGCACTGGTGGCCCGCGCCGCCCGCGCCATTTCCGATCGTTTGCGCAAAGCCGACGCCACACTGGTCGGACGCGGCCGCGCACTCGGCTTTGGCGGTCATCGCACACGCGTCGAGAAGGACTTGCTGGGTGAACGCGAAGTGTCATTCGAGGCGCTCTACGGCATTCAGACACTGCGCGCACTCGAGAATTTCCCCATCACGGGTATTCCACTGCGCGAATTTCCGGTGCTCATCGAAGCGCTGGCCACGGTGAAGGAAGCGGCGGCACTCACCAATCGCCAATTGGGTTTGCTCGAGCAGGAACACTGCGATGTGATCGTGCGTGCCGCGCGTGAGATTCGCGCGGGTCGCCATCACGAACACTTCCTCGTCGACATGATTCAGGGTGGTGCCGGTACGAGCACCAACATGAACGCCAACGAAGTCATCGCCAATCGCGCGCTCGAGCTGCTCAACGAACCGCGCGGCCGATACGATCTGCTGTCGCCCAACGATCACGTCAATCTCAGTCAGTCCACCAACGACGTGTATCCGACAGCCGTGCGACTCGCGTTGCACCGCAGTCTGGCCGGACTGCGGACAGAGTTGGGCAATCTTGCGGACGCGTTCGGAGCCAAGGGCGAAGAGTTCGCGCCGCTGCTCAAGATGGGACGCACGCAGATGCAGGACGCCGTACCGATGACTCTGGGTCAGGAGTTCATGGCGTTCTCGCACACATTGCGCGAAGACGTGGACCGACTGGCTGAAGCGCAGAATCTCATCCGCGAGATCAATCTCGGCGCCACGGCCATCGGCACCGGCATCAATGCGCCGCCGGGCTACGCCGACCTCGTAGCTACACGTCTCGCTGAAGTGTCAGAGATTCCGGTGCTCACCGCGCCCGATCTCGTGGAAGCCACGAGCGACACGGGTGCGTTCGTGCAGCTGTCTGGTGTCATGAAGCGCACCGCCACCAAGCTCTCCAAGATCTGCAACGACCTGCGGCTGCTGTCGTCGGGACCACGGGCGGGTTTTGGCGAAATCAATCTGCCGGCCATGCAGCCGGGCAGTTCGATCATGCCGGGCAAGGTGAATCCGGTGATTCCCGAAGTGGTGAATCAGGTGTGCTTCGATGTCATCGGTGGAGACGTCACTGTGACCATGGCCGCCGAGGCGGGACAGTTGCAGCTCAACGCCTTCGAGCCGGTGATCGCGTATCGCCTGCTGCGCGGCATCGACATGATGCGCAATGCGTGCGTAGTGCTGCGCGAACGCTGTGTCACGGGAATCACGGCCAATGCGGACCGGATGCGTCACTTTGTCGAACATTCGATCGGCATCGTGACAGCGCTGGTTCCCGTGATTGGCTATCAAGCAGCTAGCGACGTTGCCAAGACGGCGCTCGCCAGTGGACGGGGCGTGTTCGATATCGTGCTGGAACGGGGGCTCCTGACCCGCGCTCAGCTCGATGATGTGCTCAACCCGGCCACGATGACGGCTCCTCGCAGTTTCACGCAGGAATACGTGGCGCCCGGCGCAAAATCGTGACCGGCGCCACCCGCGGATTGCCGGGTGCGTAACAGCCACCTTGCGACCCGCGCGGTTTGGTCACAGCGTGAGCAGCGCCACCGTCTCATCGGTTTCCGTTTTCCCTTTTCGGCCATGCTCATGTATTCGCGTCGCGTTCGTCGCCCGCTGTTCACCTCATTTCTGGTCGGCAGCGGCCTCGCGGCACTCGCGGCGTTGGGAGCCTGCAGCGGTGGCGACGGAGGGACGCCGCCTCCGCCGCCGCCCGCGCCGACGGTCAACAGCGTGACCGTCACGCCGAGCGCGGCCACCATCCGCGTTGGCGAAACGCAGGCCCTGAGTGCGCTGGTAGATGTGTCCAATGGTGCGGGAACGGGCGTGTCCTGGACCTCCGAACAACCGGCCATCGCATCGGTATCCAGTACCGGTGTTGTGACGGCGCTCACAACGGGTACGGCAGTCGTTCGGGCCACGTCCACGGTCAATGCGCAGCGGAGCGGCACGGCCACCGTGGTGGTTCAGGCTGCGCGCAATGTCACGGTCACGCCGGCAACGGCGAACATCGGTATCGGGCAGACCGTAGCACTGACGGTCGCCGTGCAGATGGACCCCGGCCTTCCGACCACGGTTACGTGGCGTTCGGCATCGACAGCCATTGCCACGGTGAATAGCAGCGGTGTGGTCACCGGTGTGGCGCTCGGCAGCGCACAAATCACTGCCGTGTCCACGGCCGACACCACCGTGCGCATGGCGGCTACGGTGAACGTGGTACCCAGTGTGCGCGCCGTGGCCCTGACGCCGACGACAGCCACACTCAACATCAACGACACGCGTGCGTTCACCGCGACGGTGACCGCAGACGCCGGTGTCGCTCAAACTGTTACGTGGCGTACGGCCAATGCCGCCGTGGCCACCGTCAACGCCAGCGGTACGGTAACCGCCGTTGGTCTTGGCACCACGACACTGACGGTGCTCTCCACTGTCGATACGCTGCGCCGTGCGACGGCCACGCTGACGGTGGCACCTCGCATCACCACAGTAAGCATTCCGCAGCGCAATGTGAGTGTGAATCCCGGCACGACGACCGCGCTCACGGCAACGGTATCGGCGGATCCGGGCGTCAACACCGCGCTCACCTGGACATCGAGCGCAACCAATATCGCGAGCGTCAACACGCAGGGTGTGGTGACGGGCGTGACGGCAGGCACGGCACTCATCACGGCGGCACTGCAGGCCGATCCCACGCGGCGCGACACGGTCACCGTAACGGTGGTGCCGCGACTGGCCGCGCAGTGGCGTGCGTCACGACTGGGTGGAGCGCTCTACGAAGACATTCTCGCGGTGTATGCCGTGGACGCCAATTCGGCGTTTGCCGTGAATTCGGTGGGTGACATTTATCGCTGGAACGGCAGTGCCTGGAGTGTGAGTACAACGGGCGCCACCCACAGCACGCAGTTCTACGCGCTGCATGGTGCTGGTGCGAACGAGATCATTGCCGTGGGCAGTGGCGGTCGTATCGCACGATTCAATGGCACAACGTGGACAACCATGACATCGGGTACGGTGCGTGATCTGTTCGCGGTGTATGTCGAAGGCGCCGGCAACGCGTGGGCAGTTGGCGCGGGCGGCGTGGTGCTGCAGCTCAGCGGGAGTGCGTGGACGGCCCAAGGGGCCGGCGCGTCGCAGGATCTCAACGGTGTATGGGCCGGCGACAACACG
>JACVCD010000003.1 GCA_016742275.1 Gemmatimonadaceae bacterium | reverse complement strand
GGCCCCCGTGACTTGCATGTGTTAAGCACGCCGCCAGCGTTCGTCCTGAGCCAGGATCAAACTCTCCAATAGTTTTTAAATCTCTTGGAGCCGTTTAATAGGCTCTCCCGCTAGATCCGAGTCCGAAAACCCGATCCCTGCGGAATCACGTAAATTTCAGGTTGATCTCTCGCCACAGCCCTGATCAGCCGTGGGTCAACGAGACCGCCTCGCACATCCTTCGATCTCTGCTCAATTGTCAAACAGCGTGTGTTCGTCCTGCTATCGTTTCGCAACCGCTTGCAGCTGCGTCACTTACTCGTTTTGTGTCTGACGCCGTTTCGGCGGCAGATCGAACTAATAACCCGTTGTTCTTTCGTAGTCAAGCGGTCGAGTTCGCTATTTTCGATCTTTTTTCGTGATCGAAACGGCGGCGGATATACCGCGCCAGCGCGAGCCCTCCGCGCGCATCCAGGGGTAAACCACCCGGACGACGACCTGACGTGCAGGTCCCCAGCCAGCGCATCTCACACAAGCAGAACATCGCGAGCGATGTCACAGCCGTGGCGCGTTCGGCGGGTCGGGGAGATTGATCAATTGAGGGGCGAATGTCAAGCGCGAGAACGACAAAAAGCGGAAGCGTTAGGCGGAAGCGAGAACACGGAAGCAAGCGGCGGAAGCGTTGGGTGGACGAAGAGTAGAATGCGCGTTGGCTTGACTATGATTTAGGTCGCCCTAAATTGTGATTATGCGACATGCAATTTTCGGATTCCTGATTCCCGCAGCCATTGGCGCGCAGACGACGCGCCAGGATGCTACTCGCGACACCGCGACACGTGACACCAGCGCACGTGCCCTGCCCACTATGCAGGTGACTGCCTCCGCAGTCGCCATCGATGCACGGCGCATCGCGCAGCCCACGGCACAACTCAGTGCGGCGGCACTCCGCCGAAGCCAGGGTGCGTCACTTGGCGAGACGCTCGAAGCGCTGCCCGGTGTGCGTTCGCTCTCCATGACCACCGGCATCGGCAAGCCTGTCATTCGTGGGCTCACCAACAATCGCGTGGTCACGCTCGCCAACGGGCAGCGCACGGAAACCCAACAGTGGGGACACGATCACTCGCCGAATGTGGAGAGTGCCGACGCTGAGCGCATTGAGGTCGTAAAGGGCCCCGCATCCGTGCTGTACGGATCGGATGCCCTTGGCGGTGTGGTGAATGTGGTCCGGCGGCCGCTGCCCTCGGCTGAACCTGGCACCTCCCTGCTCCGTGGACGTGTGGCCATGGCCTACCATGGGGCCAACAACGCGCCGTCCACGACCCTCACCGCGGAAGGGGCCCGCGGAGTCGTAGGCTGGCGCTTCACTGGCACTGGACGCACTGCGAGCAATCTCAGAACGCCAGCCGGTCAGTTGGCCAACTCCGGCAATTCCACCGGCTATCTCGAAGGAGCCATTGGCACCAAAGCCGCGCAACACAGCATTGGCTTCGTGACATCACTCCGCGATGAAACCATCCAGATCGCCGATGATCCAATCACGGCGCCCGGTTACGACGGTCGTCAGCGCATTCGGACATACCGCTCCACTCTCGATGGCGAATGGCAACGCGGTGCGCAGCGTTTTCAGATTCAGGCTGGATACGAGGGCAATCGCCGTGCGGAGTATGCGACGGCTGCCACACCGGATGTGACGCTGGGCCTGCAATCGCACAATGCCAATGGCTTTGTGCACTGGCATCACGCGCCCTGGCGTGGCGTCACTGGAACTGTGGGATTGGCGCTGCAGCGGACGCAGTTCACGACCTTTGGTCAGGCCACGCTCATCCCCGACAATTCGACGATGACGACAGGCCTCTACGCCATTCAGCAGCGCGTAGTCGGCTCGTGGGCTCTGTCATCAGGGGCACGATACGATTGGCGTACGCTCGAGACACCAGGGAATCGTGTGCTCGGGCTGGCGGCGACTTCCCGTCGATACGATGCGTTCACCGGCACGCTGGGTGCCGTATATCGACATGACAAACCCGTTTCGGTAGCGATGAATGTTGCGCGTGGTTTTCGCGCGCCAAGCGCTTCGGATCTCTTCGCCAATGGCTTTCATGAAGGCACGCGGGCATTTGAGATCGGACGGTCGGATCTGCGCGTTGAATCAAGCCTCAATGCCGACCTCGGCGTGCGCCTCGCCACGTCGCGACTTCGTGGTGAGTGGAACGTGTACCACAACCGCATCGCGGACTACATCTACCTCGCACCAATCGGTGTACCGGGACGTGCGCTCGACTCGCTCGAGGTGCGCCAGGGCAATGCGCGATTGATGGGCAGCGAGCTGGGAATGCAATGGCGCCTTTCGCCCACATTCTCATTCTCCAACACCACCGACTACACACACGCCAGCAACACGACGGATGGTTCTGCCCTGCCCTTCGTTCCGCCTTTCCGTACGCAGCAGACATTGCGCTGGGAACAGCGGGCACCGGGGCGCTCACTGTCTGTCACCAGTGAATGGCATGCCAAGCAGACCCGCAGATTCCGCGCCGATATGGCTCCGCCTTCATGGCACGCCGTGCATGTCGCAGCAGGTGTCAGCCGACTCACGTCGCGCGGTCTCGTCCATCTGGACGTGAGCGTCCGCAATGCACTCGATGCGCGCTATCGGGACTTCATGTCGCGCTACAAGGAGTTTGCAGATGCCGCCGGACGTGCCGTGGTCGTGCGAGTGTCGGCCGACTGGTAGCCGCTCTCAGCCTGGATGCATGTAGGCCGAGAACAGCTGCACCATGTGTGGTGGAATGCGGGTGATCTTGCCCGTCTCTCTGGCAATGAGTGTCCACATCGACCGTGCGCGGGCCAGGACGTGATCGTCCTGGCCTCGTACGATTTCCGTCAGTCGTTCGAAGCGCCGTGAGTCGACCCCGCCAATCCAGGTGCGGGCAATGATCTGATCGCCCATCACGGCCTCGCGCCGGTAGTCGATCTCGTGCCGCGTAGCCACCCACCCGTACTCGGCCTTCATCTCCGGTGGCGCGCTGACGTTCCAATGTGCGAGCGCCACGTCGAAGATCCACTTGAGATAGACGACGTTGTTCACGTGCTCGTTGTCATCGATATCCGCGGGCTGGATGTCGATGGAGATATCGAAGACCTGCAGGCCGTGCTTCGCAAACGACATCAGAGTTGAGCCGAGGGGTTGAGGTCCGGTGCGACGGGCCGGAATTTAGCACGATGCGATTCTCCTCGGGGCGCGCCCTGCGCGAACAGCCGGCCCATGCGGTCACCTTCTTTGGCATGTCAGGTGTGGGAAAGACCACCCTGGCCGGCCTGCTCCAGCGTCACGATTGGTTCCAGTACTCCGTGGACTACCGCATCGGCACGCGGTACATGGACGAACACATCGTCGACAACTTCAAGCGCGAAGCGATGAAGGTACCGTTCCTTCGTCAGCTGCTTCGCTCGGACTCGATTTACATCCGGTCCAATCTGTCGTTTGAGAATCTGAGTCCACTGTCGACGTATTTGGGCAAACCAGGCCGCGAGGACCGGGGCGGCATTCCGTTCGCTGAGTACGTGCGTCGGCAGGCACAGCATCGGCAGGCGGAAGTGCGAGCGCTGCTGGACGTGCCCGAGTTTATCGAGCGCGCCAAGGACATCTATGGCTACTCGCACTTTGTGTGTGACTCGGGCGGGAGTCTGTGCGAGATCGTGGATGTGGCGGACACCAGCGATCCGGTGCTGCAGTGTCTCTCGCAGCACACGATGCTGGTGTACATCCGCGGCACAGCCGACCATACACGCATGCTGGTGGAGCGCTTTCGTGCGCACCCCAAGCCGATGTACTACAATCCGCGGTTTCTCGACGCCAAATGGGCGGAGTATAAGTCGCTACGAGGAGTAGACGACGCGGCAGTGGATCCAGACGACTTTGCGGTCTGGGGTTTCGAGCAGTTGCTGGCGCATCGATTGCCACTTTACGAGGCGATCGCGGAACGCTACGGCTACGTGATCGAGATGGATGAAGTGCCCGGTGTACGAAACGAAGCAGATGTGCTGGATCTTTTGGAACGCGCGATCGACCGGGACATTCAGAAAAAAGGTGGCGCAGCATGAAAAGCAGCGCGCGACTGCGGGCCATCTTCGGCGGTTCGGTAGGCAATCTGGTCGAGTGGTATGACTGGTACGCCTACTCAGCGTTCTCCCTGTATTTCGCGCGCAGCTTTTTCCCGCCAGCCAACCAGACCATCCAGTTGCTGAACGCGGCCGCAGTGTTTGCGGTGGGCTTTTTCATGCGACCGCTGGGTGGGTGGCTGATGGGGCATTATGCGGATCGGCACGGGCGGCGGGCGGCGCTGACAGCCTCGGTGCTATTGATGTGCGGAGGTTCGCTGCTCATTGCCGTGACTCCGTCGTACGCCACGATCGGCATTGCCGCTCCAGCCCTGCTGGTGCTCGCGCGGCTGCTGCAGGGCCTCAGCGTTGGCGGTGAGTACGGTGCGAGCGCGACGTATTTGAGTGAAATGGCGGGACAACGTCATCGCGGTTTCTGGTCCAGCTTTCAGTACGTGACGTTGATCATGGGTCAGTTGCTGGCACTGGCGGTGTTGCTTGTGCTGCAGCGACAACTCCCTGAAGACGCGCTGCGGGCGTGGGGATGGCGTATTCCCTTTGTCATTGGTGCGTGCTGCGCGGTGGTGGCAATCTGGCTTCGCCGCTCGCTCGAGGAATCGGCGGAGTTCACGGCACTGCAACAGGAGCGAAAGGCCAAGGCGGGAGCGACACAGGCCGCGTCATCGCATGGTACTGCCACACTGCGTGCGCTGGCAGCGCATCCGCGCGCAGTGCTGACGGTTGTTGGCCTGACGGCCGGCGGCACGGTGGCGTTCTATACCTTCACGACGTACGCGCAGAAGTATCTGGTGAATACGGCCGGATTCACGGCACAGCAGGCGACGTTGATCAATGCAGTCACGCTGCTCGGCTACATGCTGCTGCAGCCGCTGGTTGGTGCGCTGTCCGATGTGATTGGGCGGCGACCGGTGCTCATGGCGTTTGGCGTGGTCGGCACACTGGGCACTATTCCGCTTTTTCGCGCACTCGAAACCGTGCAAACGGTTCCAGCGGCGATCGGGCTGCTGATGCTCGCGCTGACGGCGGTGAGTGGATACACCGCGATCAATGCGGTGGTGAAGGCCGAGTTGTTCCCTACGGCCATTCGGGCATTGGGCGTAGGGTTTCCCTATGCGGTGACGGTGTCACTGTTTGGGGGAACAGCAGAATATGTCGCACTATGGTTCAAGAGCATTGGACACGAGGGCTGGTTCTATTGGTATGTGACAGGCTGCATTGCCATGTCGCTGATTGTTTACGCGACGATGAACGAGAGTTCGAGAAGTGGGATGATGGGAGAGTGAGAGGGTGAGAGATCAGATGTTTTCGCTCGCGACTCTCCCACACCCTCAGCTAGTCGGCCGCCAAACTACGTTTGCGCTTTCATTCCCCACTCGATCGATTGCGTTGACTACGACACCTTCGAGTCCGATGGCATCGATATCAACGGTGCGTTGAGTGGCGGGTACCAATCGCTGCCGCCAGGTGCCGGCGCGGCGCCAGCGTACGAGATACCACCAGGCGTCAGTGCCAGTTGGGGTGATCGTCACCTGAGTGGCCAGTAAGCCAGAACTCACTGCGATCCCGGGATCGGCAGGTGGAGTGTTGTCGAGCCAGGTTGTTGCGGGCGGGATCGCGCCGCCTGAGTACAGTCCCGTGGCAAGCGCCGTGGCAAAGCCACCGCGATTGTTTTTCACGCTGCTGCCATTGTAGAGGATGCTGCCTGTGGCTGCACCAATTCCACTGCGGCCATCGCGGATGATCTGCACCTGCGCCGGAATTTCGGTATTGGAGAACGGTCCCGGATCGGTGCCGATGCGATAGGAGGCGAGACCAGGCCAGAGGTGACGGCGCTGGGTGTTTTGCTGTCCCCACCATGACAACAAGGCGGGGAAGCTTTGCCCGGTGCTCGCAATGCTCCAATAGAGCTGCGGTGCGAAGTAGTCCACCCATCCGCGCTGCAGCCACAATCGCGAATCAGCGAAGATGCTGGTGTAGGAATCGAGTCCCACGATGCCTGCTGGATTGCCCGGTCGCCAAATGCCGAACGGGCTGATACCAACACGAATGCTGGCGCGCGCTTCGTGCGCTTCGCGATACATGCGTTCAACAAACCGGTTCACATTGTCGCGGCGCCAGTCGGCCAATGCGAGCGTTCCGCCGCCCGTCTGGTAGCGACGGTACGTAACACTGTCCGGGAAGTTCGTGCAGGTATCGGGATACGGATAGAAAAAGTCGTCGATGTGCACCGCGTCCACATCGTACTTGCCGATGACTTCGCGAATGACGGCTATGGCTTGGTCATGCACCGCCGTTTCGGCCGGATCATACCAGAGCTGTCCGCACTTGCGTACGAGATCGGGCCGACGGACGGAGAGATGCTGTGGCGACATCGTGAGCGTGTCGCGCAGATTGCCGGCGCGGAACGGATTGAACCAGGCATGCACTTCGAGCCCACGCTGGCGTGCCTGCTGCACGATGTATCCCATGGGGTCGTAGTTCGGCCCCTGCCCGTGCACACCGGTAAACGATCGTGCGTACGGCTCGATCGTGGACGGATAGATGACGTCTCCCGCCGGACGGACCTGCACAACCACCGCATTGAGCCCTGCCGCAACCGCCGCATCGAGCAACACGCCCATTTCCGTCTGTTGCTGCGCCGCACTGAGGTCTGCACGCGAAGGCCAATCAATATTGGCTACGGTGGCGATCCACATACCGCGGAACTCACGCTCGATAGCCGGCACCGTGAAGGGTGTTGGCGGCGGCGGTGGAGGTGGCGGCGGTTCCGGCTCGGTGGGCGATTCTCCACCGCCACACGCGGCGAGTACGAGGGTGGCGGCAATGCCAAGGGCGCGCTGCGCCGTGCGAAAACCGATCATTGAAACGGGAGGGAGGGACAGGAAGGGAATACGCGATCATGCATCACACGCACCAGATGGTGCGCGGAGGAGCTGCCGTGCAATCTAGCGATCGGCACCGGACCGTACGAAATGACTTGCCACCGTACTCGCGCTCAGCCATTGTCGCGGCATGACAGATTTTCGGGAACATTTGCGCATGGGAATCGATCTTGGTGGAACCAAGATCGAAGGTGTTGTCCTCGATGCAACCGGTGTGATCGTTGCCCGTGAGCGTATTCCGACTCCTCGTTCGTATATCACCACGCTCGAGGCGCTCGTTGCACTCGTCCATACACTCGATTCACGAGTTGCTGGCAGAGCGACAATCGGACTCGGTATCCCCGGTACCATCGTGCCGGAAACCGGTCGGGTGAAGAACGCCAATTCCACTTGGCTGATCGGTGAGCCACTGCAAGCAGATCTCGAAGCCAGACTCGAGCGTGGCGTTCGCGTGGAGAACGACGCCAATTGTTTTGCACTCTCGGAAGCCACCGACGGCGCGGGCGCTGATGGGCGCGTGGTGTTTGGCGTCATCATGGGCACTGGCGTTGGAGGAGGTGTGGTGATCGATCGGACTTGCCTTGTAGGACGCAATCGCATCGGTGGGGAATGGGGACACAATCCCCTGCCCTGGCCGACTGCCGATGAGCTCGAGGGCACGCTGTGCTACTGCGGACAGCGAGGCTGCATCGAGACATGGTTTTCGGGCACCGGTATTGCCGCCGATCATACTCGTCGCACCGGACAGGTTCGTGATGCGGCGGATCTCATGCAGGCGGCGCTCACGGGTGATGCTGATGCGGCTCACACTCGTTCACTGGTCGTGCATCGCGCAGCGCGCAGTCTCGCCACAATTGTGAACGTGATCGATCCTGATGTGATCGTGCTGGGTGGAGGTGTGTCAAACAGCCCGGGTCTCGCGGAAGAAATTCAAACGCTGCTCCCGCGCTGGGTTTTTTCGGATACCGTGACGACGCCCGTGCGCCGTCATGTGCATGGTGATTCGAGCGGCGTGCGTGGCGCCGCCTGGCTTTGGCCGTCGCTGTCTCACTCGATATCAACGGAGTCAGTATGAACATTCCACACTTGAACCTGCCATCTATCCGGACAACCGCCTCACTCGCGATTCCGGAACTTAAACCCTCATTTGGCGAGCGTGTCGCCGATTCCGTCGCCGCATTCGGTGGAAGTTGGCGATTCATCGGATTGTTCGGGCTGGTGATCGTGGTGTGGATGCTGATCAATGCGCGCAGCGCCAAACCGTATGATCCCTATCCGTTCATTCTGCTCAATCTGGTTCTTTCATGTCTGGCGGCATTGCAGGCGCCAGTCATCATGATGAGTCAGAACCGTCAGGCGGCGCGCGATCGCAGTGAAGCACAACGCGATCATACCATCAACATGATCGCCGAAGAACAGGTGCTCGAAGTACACCGCAAACTCGACGAGATGCGCGCGATTCAGATCGCCGAGCTGGTGACGCTACAGCGGCGTCAGATGGAGTTGCTCGAGGCCATTCGGGCCGTGGTGCCGCCGGACACGAATTCGCGTGGCACATGAAGCGCGGATCAGTACGCGCTCCTGCTTTTGAGTCCTGCTACGTCAGCTGGATAGGCCCACTTGGAATCGAACCAAGATCTCCGGCTCCAAAGGCCGGGGTAATAGCCGTTATACGATAGGCCAGCAGATGACCCAGCAGACCCACCGAAGGCGGGCAGACGGTTAAGGTATTCCTGTCCCGGACATGGGCCAAGGGGCTACGGTCTTTTGGTATCACAAATATGCTCATTGGAAAGATGTCCGGGTTCCAATGGCTCGCCAGATTGGCTAGCTTGAAAGGCTGTGTGTTTTTCGCCTGACGATCACGACCCTTTCGCGTACGCCCCTGCATGAGCGCCGCCTCAGATGTCCCGGGCCCGACCAACGCCCGCGGTTTCAAGATTCTCTCCGGTACGGCCAATCAGCCGTTAGCGGAGGAGGTGGCCCATTCGCTGGGTGCCGAGCTGTGTAAGGTGAACTGTACTCGATTCGCTGACGGTGAAGTCTTTGTACGAATCGATGAAAACATTCGTGGTGCCGATGTGTTCGTGGTTCAGCCCACGAATCCGCCCGGCGAAAACATGCTCGAGCTGCTGCTGCTGATCGATGCGGCGCGCCGGGCATCTGCGGCTCGTGTGACTGCCGTGCTGCCTTATACGGGCTACGCCCGCCAAGATCGCAAGGATCAGCCCCGCGTTGCCATCGGGGCCAAGTTGATGGCCAATCTCATCGAGACTGCGGGCGCCGATCGGGTGCTGGGTCTCGATTTTCATGCCCATCAGCTGCAAGGCTTCTTCGACGTCCCCGTCGACCATCTCTATGCGGCGCCGGTCTTCACGAACTACTTCCGTCGGAAAGAGCTCAAGGACCTGGTGGTAGTGGCGCCCGACGTGGGTTCAGCCAAGATGGCGCGCGGATTCGCCAAGCGGTTGGACGCCACGTTCGCCATCATCGACAAGCGTCGTCCCAAGGCCAATGTGGCCGAAGTGATGAACGTCGTTGGTGAAGTGGAAGGACGTGACTGTCTCATTCCCGACGACATGATCGACACCGCGGGCACCGTATCGGAAGCCGCGCGCGCGCTCAAGAATCTCGGCGCCAACGACATTTACGTGTGCGCCACGCACGCGCTGTTCAGCGGCCCTGCCGTTGAACGCTTGTCGAACGCCCCGATCAAGGAAGTGGTCGTGACCAACACCATCAACCTGCCGCCTGAGCGCCGCTTTGCGACGCTGAATGTACTGTCGGTTGGCGATCTGTTGGCCAAAGCCATTCGCTATACCCATGCGGATCAGTCGGTGAGTGTGTTGTTCGACTGATTTCTCAGGGAAGTATCGGGAATACGAGGAACCACTCGCTACCCGATACTCCAGCTCAATACTCAGAACCGTTCAGTTTTGAGTATTGAGTGAAAAGTTCCGAGTATTGAGTTGCACTCGATGCTGGAACGCAGGTGTTGTACGCAGGATCGGCCGGCACGACCACTTCGGGTTACTGCCGAACCACATCAATTCCGAGGTTTCCATGGCTAACGCCACGCTGAATGCCAGCGCCCGCGCCGAGACTGGCAAGGGTGCCGCGCGCAAGATTCGTCAGGCCGGCAGCATTCCCGCCGTCATCTACGGTCACAACCGCGAGCCGCAGTCGCTCGTGCTCAACTCGCGTGAGACCGAGAAGCTCGTGAAGACCATCCCGGTGAGCAGCACGGTTATCGAGCTGTCGATCGACGGCAAGACGGCCCGTACGCTCATTCGCGAAATCCAGCGCCACCCGTTCAAGCGCACGATCCTGCATATCGATTTCCAGGAACTCGTGGCTGGTGAGACGGTGACGGTGAAGTGCCCGATCGTGTACGTCGGCACGCCGGAAGGTGTGCGTCTCGAGGGTGGTATCCTCGACCAGATCATGCACGAACTCACCATCCAGGCTGATCCGAGCAACATCCCGAATCACATCGATGTGGACGTGTCGGGTGTGAAGCTTGGCAAGTCGCTGCACGTGTCCGACCTCACGTTGCCCGCTGGCATCAAGGTCATGGACGATGCGGGTTCGACGGTGTGCGTCGTGGCGCCGCCGAAGGTGCAGGCCGATGCCGCTGATGCGGCCGAGCCCGAGCTGATCCGCAAGGCGAAGCCGGACGACGAGAAGTAATCGTCACGCGATCGCATTCGCTCGACTGAACAACTGGCGGGGCGCGGAGTCCGTTCGGCATGGTCACCCCACGCTGGCGCATTCCGCGCCCCGCTCGTCTTCCCCTGCGTATGAAAGTCATTGTTGGCCTGGGTAATCCCGGGCGCGAGTACGAACAGACCCGACACAATGTCGGTTGGTGGCTCGTCGATCACCTTGCCGCGCGCTGGTATTTCGAACCGTGGCGCAAGGATGGTGATGCCGTGAGCACCACGGGTCTCGTCGGCACAAAGAAGGTCAAGCTGGTGAAGCCGCAGACCTACATGAACAAGAGCGGCGAAATTCTGCGCCCCTATCTCAAGCGTGAAGGCTGGAGTGCGGCCCAGGATTTGATGGTCGTAGTCGATGAAGTCGCGGTGCCAGCAGGCGAGTATCGTTTGCGTGCCGCAGGAAGTCCGGGTGGCCACAATGGACTCAAGAGCATCGAAGCCCATCTCAAGTCGGCCACGTATCCGCGGCTACGCATTGGTATCAAGCCCGTCGACGAGCGACGTCAGATCGGCGATCTCGCGGATTTTGTTTTGCACACCATGCCACGCGATGAGCGTGAATTGGTCGAAGAGCAATTTGGTCGCATGACAACAGCGATCGAGCTGTGGATCGCCGAGGGAACAGAGAAGGCAGTATCGACGATGGGGCGCTAGTACGCATCATCAAAGCACATCGGGTCCGCCGCACATGCGACGGACCCGATTCCTTTTCAGTGATGCTGCGCTGATGCCGGATTAGCGCAAACGCGGATTCGTCTTCCGTGGCGCCTTCTGGCACGTGGGCCATGCGAAGGTGCCACCACCTGCGGCCCCCTGCCCTCCCCGCGGTGCCATTTCCGCGGCCGTCGCACGCTCGCGCGTGATCTTGGTCGGGTCTTCGCTGGCAAGGTACGCCAACATGGCCACGACGGTCGCGTTGTGCTTGAGGTCATCAAACACGACCTTGTCGTAGGTGTCACGGTTGGTGTGCCAGGTATACGTGCCGTAGTCCCAGCTCACACCGCCCAGACCAAACGCCGGCGCGCCGTGGCAGGCAAAGCTGGCATCGTCACTGCCACCACCGCTCGGCGAACCCGGAATGCGCGGCGTGAGACCACTCGACACTTCCGTCGGCAACTTGCCCAGCCACTCACGGAGATGCACACCAGCATTCGGCAGACCGCCTGCATTCACACCCTGAATGCGACCGGTGCCGTTGTCCTGGTTGAAGAGGGCCTGAAGACCGGCCACCACTTCGGGGTGGTCTTCCGAGAACGCACGTGAACCGACGAGACCATGCTCTTCTGCCGTCCAATGGCCTACGAGAATGGTGCGCTTGGGCTTCGGGTAGGCCTTCGCAAGCAGACGGAACGCTTCAAGCATGGTGAGCGAGCCCGTACCGTTGTCGGTCGCACCACTACCGCCGTCGAATGAATCGAAGTGCGCAGACAGCACAACGTATTCATCCGGCTTTTCGGTGCCCTTGAGCATGCCAATCGTATTGAAGATGGGCTGCTCACCCAGCACGTCGGCATCGAGATTGAGACGCATCTTGGGCGCCTGATTGTTCTCAGTCAGACGGAACACGAGGCCGTAGTCTTCGCACGAGAGTGCAATAGCCGGAGCCTTGGTGTTGTAGCTCTCGAATACGTCGATGGTGCCCCACGCGTTCTTGGGGCGCGACGAAATCACACCGGCCACACCGCCTTCTTCGAGACGCACACCGAGGCTACCCGTGCCGAGTGCGTTGCTGTAACCGGTACCGCGCACACTGGTGCCGCCCCATTCGCGTCCCACTTCAGCGCGCAGGCTGTCCATGCGTGCCTTGCTGGCTGGCGTGGCGTGGGTGGTCCAATTCTCAGTCGGACGGCAGGTGGGCTGTGGAGCCGATACGAGTACGAACTTGCCCTTGGCCTGCGGCAACCACTTCACGAACTCCGTGCTGTCGGCAAAGCGCGGCAGGATGACCGTGTTGGCGGTGACATCCTTGCTCTTGGTGCCAGGACTCCAGGCGAGCATGGTGCCTTCCAGTGAACGCACACGCGGTTCGATGAGATCGATGTGCGAGTGCCCACGACGCCAACCGCGCCAGGTGCCGATCTGTTCATTGCGGCCTTCCGCGCCCCACTGCTTGTAAAGCGACAGTAGCCAGTCGTTGGCCATCTTCTGGCGGGCCGTGCCGGTCAGGCGGGGGCCGAGCGAG
This sequence comes from Gemmatimonadaceae bacterium, assembly GCA_016742275.1. Taxonomy (GTDB): domain Bacteria; phylum Gemmatimonadota; class Gemmatimonadetes; order Gemmatimonadales; family Gemmatimonadaceae; genus Gemmatimonas. Next base: position 292,245 of record JACVCD010000003.1, on the reverse strand, counting down.
TCGAGCAGCACCTGGCCGAGACGCTGCACCTGCGAACTGTCCATACCCATGGACCAGATACGCGAGAGTGTGGGGTCAGGGCTCGGGAACGTGCCCGCGGTCTGCGCACTCGCGGCTCCTGCGCCAAGCGCAAGGGACAGGAGGCCGAGGTAGCGGGCAGCGCGCGGCGCTGCACCGGAGAAAGTCACGGACATGACAGAGTGGAGGCTGGAGGGAGTTACCGAGGGGCGGCCCGAAGGACAGCTTTCGAGGATGCGCGAACCTACAAAGATATCGATGGCTCTGCTGGCGTTGGCCAGTCTTGCGGCCTGCGACGGTGCCCCCAATTCCACACCGGCGTCCAATCTGGAACTCGGCACGCCGGTCGCCCTCGAGGCGCCCCCGGCCGATTCGAACGTGATGGCCCGCAACACGCCCCATCTCACGCTCGACTCGCGTGGGCAGGTGTGGATGTCGTGGACCGAGCGTCTTAGCGATTCTTCGGTGCAGGTGCGTGTTGCGCGGCAGAATGGGAGTTCGTGGGACTCCGTGCGCACCGTAGCGATGCAGCGTCCGCTGTTCGTGAACTGGGCCGACTTTCCGAGTGTTGCCGTGCTGCCCAACGGCGATCTGGTGGCGCACTGGCTCGAGCGCGAAGGTGGTGGCAAATACGCGTACGGTGTGCGTGTCGTGCGATCACGCGATGAAGGCCGCACGTGGAGTGCGCCTATCACGCCACACACTGACGGTTTGGCGGCCGAACATGGTTTCGTGTCGCTGTGGACCGAAGGACAGGACGAAGTCGGACTTGTGTGGCTCGATGGTCGCAAGAGCGCGATGCCCGACTCGGCACGCGAGATGACCATTCGCAGTGCAGTCATTCGCGCCGATGGTTCCATGCGCGATGAAGCGTTGCTCGATGCGCGCGCGTGCGACTGTTGCCAGACCGGAACGGCCGTGACGGGCAATGGCCGCGTCGTGGTCTATCGTGATCGCACGGCCGAAGAGATCCGCGATATCGCCATTACGCGGCGGACGGCGAGTGGCTGGACAGAGCCGACCATCGTTGCGGCGGACAACTGGCACTACCCCGGCTGCCCGGTGAATGGCCCTCAGGCGGCATCGCGCGGCGATACGGTGGTGGTGGCGTGGTTTGCGGCGCCGAACGACAGTGCCCGTGTGCGCCTCGCGCGCTCGGTCGACGGCGGCGCCACCTTCGGTGAACCCGTGCGGGTGGATGAGGGTAATCCCATGGGTCGCGTCGATGTTGAACTCGCTCCTGATGGGCAGCCGGTCGTGTCGTGGCTCGAACAGCGAGGCGCGGATACGTCGGAGGTGATGGTGCGTCGCGTGCGATTCGATTCCGCTGGCTCGACCATGGGAGCACCCCTGGCGTTGGCTCGTACATCAAGCGCGCGTCAAAGTGGCTTCCCGCGTCTCGTCGCAACACGTGACGGACTCGTCGCAGCATGGACGACGGTGAAGCCGTCGTTGCAGGTGCATCTGGTTCGCATTCCATTCACTTCAGAAACATCCCGATGAAGGCTTTTTCTGCGCGCGGCGTGATGCCGCGCTTGATGTCCGCTTCCCTGCTGATCGGCTCCGCCCCGCTGCTCGCGCAGGACGTACCGAAGACACAGCAGGTGCAGACCGGCGCCAATCGCGCTGTTCTGCCACTCAAGCACGAGCCGCGTCCTACGAGCAGTGCGATCACGACGCAGGATCTGATGACGCGTCTCTACATCTACGCCGACGATTCACTCGGCGGGCGTGATGTGGGAACGGAAGGCCACTTCAAGGCGACGGAGTATCTTGCGGCAGAAGCCAAGCGCATGGGGCTCAAGCCGGCGGGGGAGAACGGGACCTATTTCCAAACGCTCCCGCTCAAGTCGCGCCGAGTGGATCGTCTCTCGTCGTTCGTGTCCGGTGGCACGAATGTGCCTCTTGGCAGTGGTTGGGCATTTAGCGGCATGGAGTCCATCACCACCAATGATGCAGAAGTCGTCTTTGCCGGTCCGTTGAGCACCGCGAGTGCCACAGCCATCAGTGCGGATCAGGCGCGCGGTCGCGTCGTGGCCTACACAATCACGTCCAACGAAAACTTTGCGCAGGCGCGCGAGGGACGTGTGGAACGCCCCGCCGGTTCCGCGGGACTGCTGTTCATTCTCCCCCCGCAGGCACGCGGCTTCCTGGGCTTCTTCCTTCAGAGTGGGCTGGCCGTTGTTGATGACTCGGTCCCGAGCGATGGTCGCTTGTGGGTCTCTGACTCGACCGCACTCCTCATGTTTGGCAAGAGTGCGCGCCTCCTGACGGAAGGAGATGTAGGCGCGAAGCTCAATGTGAAGGCTGTAGTAAGCGTGACGGCTCCAGCCTTCCCCGCCCGCAATGTCGTTGCCCTCCTCGAAGGCAGCGATCCCAAGCTCAAGAATCAGTACGTAGCGGTTGGCGCGCACAGCGATCACGTCGGCACGACGCCTCGAGGAATGGATCACGATTCGATTCTCGTGTTCAATCGCATCGTGCGTCCGGGTGGTGCGGAAGACAGCGACAAGTTCGGCACGCCGGAGCAGTTCGCCGAGATCAATGCAGAGTTGGCGGAGCGCCGCAAGACCCAGCCGACGCGTCGCGACTCGATCTTCAATGGCGCCGACGACGATGGTTCAGGCACCGTCGCCGTGCAGGAAATCGCGGAGTATCTGTCGTCACTCAAGACGAAGCCCAAGCGCAGCACCCTGTTTGTATGGCACGCTGGTGAAGAGAAGGGGCTGTGGGGTTCGGCGTTCTACACGGAGCATCCCACGGTGCCGCGCGATTCCATCGTGGCGCAGCTCAACGTGGACATGGTGGGACGCGGCAGCACGACCGACGTGACGGGCGCGGGGCCCGACGGCAAGCCACTGCATGGCGGCCCGGACTATCTGCAACTCGTCGGCTCGCGTCGCCTGTCGACGGAGCTCGGCGATCTGGTGGAGCGCGTGAACAAGGACAAGAAGCACAACTTCTCGTTCGACTATGCGATGGATGCCAACGGTCATCCGATGAACATCTACTGCCGCAGCGATCACTACGAGTACGCGAAGTGGGGCATTCCGGTGACGTTCTTCACCACCGGCGGGCACTCGGCATACCATCAGCTCACCGACGAGCCGCAGTACATCGATTACCCGCACATGCAGCGTGTGACACGTCTGATTGCGGATATCACGCTGGAAGTCGGGAATCGGGCGACGAGGCCAACGGTGGATGGAGTGAAGTTGGATCCGAGGGGGAGCTGCAAGCAGTAGTAACGCCCACTTCAACTCTGAACTTGATAACTGGCAACTCGGAACTGCTTTTCTAACTGCAGTTCCGAGTTTTCAGTGTACAGTGTGAAGAAGTAGAAGTGGGTGTCAGGGGCTGGCCCTTTCAAGAACGCGACGACGCAACGCGACAAGCATTCGTCGAATGGCAACAACCTCTTGAATCATTGGCTCGGCCTCTTCCGGTGTTAGCAGTCCAATGCGTATGGAAAAATCCAGGTGACTCTCCGTTTCCGACGCCGAGCCAATGGAGATCTCCAGAAACTGCGCAAAATGCCGCGGCGACCCCTTCATGGTGCCTTCAGCAATGTTGGCGGCAATCGACGCCGAGGCCCGACGAACCTGACTCCGCCACGGTCCGCCAGCCACGCGAGTACTCGATACCGTGGCCAAGTGGATCTGGGCCGCCAGATCCTGCGCCCTTTGCCACACCCGAAGCTTCCGAAAATCCTGCATCCGGCAGCATAGGCAGCCCGGCAGGAATCAGTCCCATCAAATTTCCGCGCCCTGCTACATTTCCCCGGTCTAGGTTGTGAACTGCACATAGGGGGTGGCCGGACGGCCGCGCCCGTATCCCATAGAACGCATGCTTCGCCTCGGTATCGTTGGCCTGCCGAATGTCGGCAAGTCCACCCTCTTCAATGCCCTCACCGCAGCCAAGGCGGAAGCGGCGAATTATCCGTTTTGCACGGTCGAGCCGAATGTCGGCATGGTGGAAGTGCCGGACACACGTCTCGACAAGCTGGCGGAAATCGTGCAGCCCAAGCGCACGGTGCCAGCGGTGGTGCAGTTCGTTGACATTGCCGGTCTCGTGAAGGGCGCATCACAGGGCGAAGGCCTGGGCAACAAGTTCTTGCAGAACATCCGCGAGACCGACGCCATCGTGCATGTCATTCGCTGCTTTGCCGACGAAGACGTGACGCACGTGATGGGGCAGCCTGACCCGGCGCGCGACAAGGAAATCATCGAGCTCGAACTTGCGCTGTCCGATCTCGGTCAGGTTGAGAAGCGACTCGACAAAACGAAGCGCGCGGCCAAGTCGAACGACAAGGATGCACTCGCGGAATTGCCGGCCCTCGAGGCGGCCAATGCCGCGTTGTCCGAGGGTAAGCCGCTGTGGCGTGCGGGTCTTGATGCGGAGCAGTTGGCGCAGCTCGCCGGTTTGCAGCTGCTCACAGCCAAGCCCGTGTTGTATGCGGCGAATGTCACAGATGAAGAGCTCTCCGGTGAAGAAGGTCAGTACCTCAAGGCATTGCGTGCGGCGGTCGCGGCCAGCGGTGAGAATGCGCAGATCGTGCCGTTCTCAGCCAAGATCGAAAGTGAGCTTGCTGAACTCCCGGCCGATGAGCGCGTGGAATTTCTCGCATCACTCGGCATCGAGTCGGCTGGACTCGATCGCCTGATTCGCGCAGGCTATGCCCTGCTCGGTCTCGACACGTACTTCACCGCCGGTGAACAGGAAGTGCGAGCCTGGACTATCCATCATGGTGATACGGCTCCCAAGGCTGCCGGCGTCATTCACACGGATTTCGAGAAGGGCTTCATCCGTGCAGAGACAGTGGCATTCGGAGACTTCGTGACGCACAGCGGCTGGAAGGGCGCCAAGGAAAAGGGTGTCGTGCGCTCCGAAGGCAAGGAATACGTCGTGCAGGATGGCGACGTGCTGTTGTTCCGTTTCAACGTCTGAGTCAGCACCGAATTCATCATCTGATTCCGTCGGACGGTCTCGCTCCGTCAACAGTTGAGCCGAGACCGACACTTTTGAGCGGGATCAGGGGTACGTGCGGTATGCCTCGTCCCCTCCGACTGGTGGTTCACATCATGTCACGCCCGTTTCGGCTGTTGGTCGTCGGTCTGCTGCTCGGCCTCACCGTGACTCCGGTCACGCGTGAGGCATCGGCGCAGGCTATGGCGACATCCTCTGCTGCACAGCCGCGTCGGTTACCTCCGGACGCGGCCGCTGTGCCATTCGATGTCGGCGAACGACTCGAATACGATGTGCGGTTCGGCTCGCTCAAGGTTGGCAATGGCAGCATGGAGGTGAAGGAAATCACCGAAGTGCGTGGCCGTCCGACATGGCACACCGTGTTCACCATCAAAGGCGGCATACCGCTCTACCGGGTGAATGACGTCTACGAGTCCTGGTTTGACGTGGTCACGCTCAATTCACTGCGTTACCACCAGGACGTCGACGAGGGCAACTACGAGCGGAAGCGTCGCTACGAGATCTTCCCGGAGCGCGGCATGCTGCGCGAGGGTGATCGCCCAGAAGAGCCAACGGTGGCCAGTCCGCTGGACGAGGGCTCATTCCTCTACTTCGTGCGCACGCTGCCGCTCGAAGTGGGGCGCACCTACGAGTTCTCGCGCTATTTCAAGGCGCAAGGGAATCCGGTTCGCATCCGGGTGCTGCGCAAGGAGCGGGTGTCGGTCCCCGCCGGCGATTTCGAGACGGTCGTACTGCAGCCGACGTTCCAGACCAAGGGCATTTTCAGCGAGAACGGGAAGGCCGAGGTCTGGATCACCGACGACAGCCGCCGGATGATGGTCCAGATGAAGTCGAAACTGAGCTTCGGGAGCCTCAACCTGTACCTCAAGAGTTCGGCCGGGACCAAGTAGGCTGGGTCCCGGGCTTGGCGGAATCGCCAGGCCCTGTTAGCCTTAAAGGCTCATCCGGAATCGGACGATTCCGAAACCCTCCGCCCGCGGCTCGGCACTGCGGGTGGCACTCATGACCATAGGGAGGATTGCCGAGTGGCAAAGCTCAAGATCCGCCGCAACCCGACGCGGCGGTACGAGGCCGTGTACATCTTCGACAGCGCGCTCGAAGACACGACCATTGCAGAAAAGTTGGAGAAGCTGCAGGCACTGCTCGAACTCGCGGAACCCGCGGAAATCGAGCACTGGGGCCGTCGTCAGCTCGCCTACAAGATCGGCCGTCACGAGAATGGTTACTACATCATCAGCCATTTCACGACGAAGCCGTCCACGCTCCCCGAGTTCGAGCGCGCGCTCAAGCTCGATGAAGGCGTGGTGCGCTACCTGGTGACGCTGCACGAGCACGAGCTCGGCGCGCCCAAGCTGAGCGACGAAGAGCTCGCCTCGCGCCGCCGCGCGAGCGACGATGACGACGACGACGAGGAATAACCCATGCGCCGCCAGAAGAAGCCCTGCCCGATCACGGAAGCGGGTATCCGCTACGTGGACTACAAGGATGATCGCCTCCTCGCCCGCTTCATCACGGACTACGGCAAGATCCTGCCGAGCCGCCTGAGCGGTGTTGACGCGCGTCATCAGCGCCAGCTGTCGAAGGCCGTGAAGAAGGCCCGCTACCTGGCTCTGCTCCCGTACGTAAAGGGTCAGACGAGCTGACGATGTCCGGAGCGGTCGCGCCTGAAGCAGTCGCGACCGCTCCGCGCGAGCGAGGGTGGCGCTGGTTTGTCGTGGGGCTAGTCCTCATGGTCGCCGTTACCGCGTCGCCTGCATGGCCTGCCCCGTTGGCGTTGTTTGCCGGTGCGGTGCGGCTGTTGCTCCCCGTGGAGCAGTTCGCATTGCTGGTGTTGGTGGGAATCGCCGCGTGTGCCGTGGTGGGTTGGTGGGCGGGTGGTCGTCTGGCGACGGCGCTCGTATGGACCGCCGCTGCGTCGTACGTTGTGTGGAAGGTGCCGCTCCCCTTATCGGGCTACGGAGCCTTTCTCCGCGGATGGTCGGTTGCCGTTGGTGCTGCATTTGGCTTGGTGTGCCTGGCCACTGCGTCGCGTCCGTTTCTTTCGCGCGCGATGGCAGCGGTTGGTCTGGCTGGCGTGGTCACCGTTCTGGGACTCGCCGTTCGCTCACCGGCTGGTGCTACCGCCTTCTCGGCGGCCGAGCAGATGTTCACGCTCGAATATCAGCAGCGACTGGAAGCGTCTCTGTCTCAGTGGCGCACCCGGTCGTCTTCGGAAACGTGGCGGGAGTTCTCCCGGCAGGTTCCGTCCGCAGTGGAGCGCGCGGCGCGTCTCGAGGCCATGCTGGTGGCACTTGGGGAGCCGGTCGCTGCGTCGACTGCGGTGGGTGGTACGCGAGCAGGTCCGCTGGTCCGACTGGCTCCCGCGTTGTTGGCCATCGAGTCGTTGCTGGCGCTTTCGCTGGCATGGGCAGCCTATCATCGGCTGACCCGAGCCCGCGTTGGTCCGCCGCTCGGTGCGCTACGTGAATTGCGGTTCAACGATCAGTTGGTGTGGGGCCTGGTAGTAGGAGTCACGATCCTGCTACTACCTACACTGTCCGGGTACCGCATTGTCGGTCTCAACCTGGTCTGCTTTTTCGGGACGATGTATGCCCTTCGGGGTGCCGGCGTCCTGTCGTGCTGGATCCCCGAGCGCTTTGCTGTCTGGGTGCCTGTGGGTCTGGTGTTGCTGGTCCCGATTCTTGGGCCGGTGTGGGTGCTGCTGACGGTTCTGGCGGTCACCTTCACGCTCGGATTGGGAGATACCTGGCGGGATTTCCGGGCGGGGACACCTCCGCGTCGGTCAGCCCGCTGACCTTGCATTCGATTGGGCATTCCCTGCCCTGCCAGTAGTTTTCCGTTTCGCCATCAACCGGTTCGACCCGGAGTTCCCATGGAAGTCATTCTCCGCAACGCCGTCGACAAGCTCGGACATCCTGGTGACATCGTCTCCGTGTCGCCGGGCTATGCCCGCAACTTCCTCCTGCCCCGCGGCCTGGCCTACGAAGCCACGGCTGGCAACCGCAAGCGCATCGCGGCCGAGAAGAACCGTCTCGAGGCGCTCGAAGCCGAGAAGGTGGCAGCAGCCAAGCAGATCGCGGACAAGCTCGCCGAAGTGTCGGTGACGTTCGCAGCCCGCGTCGGCGAAGAAGGCAAGCTGTTCGGCTCCGTTACGACGGCCGACATTGCGCATCAGCTCGAAGCGCAGGGCTTCAAGATCGAGAAGCGTCAGATCGAGCTCAACGAGCCGATCAAGTCGCTCGGTGTGTACCGCGTGGGCATCCGTCTCCACGCCGATGTGCACCCCGAGATCAAGGTCTGGATCATCAAGCAGTAATCCCGATCACCATCGGGGTCACGAGGGGAGTCCGAGCGCGGGCTCCCCTCGTTTTTTCGTCCGGCACCCTGTCCGCACTGCGGACTTTCACGCAACCTTCAAGAAGACGACGGGGTACCGACGTTCGGGATCCCGTTCATCCGTCCTCATAGATCGAGACATGGCAGATCGTCCCAATAGTCCAGGTGAATCCATCGCCCGTCGTGCCGCCGCTTTGGCGAGTGAATTGAAGGCCAACGATATCGTGGTCCTCGATCTGCGAGGTGTGACGGACATGACGGACTTCTTTGTTATCGCCTCAGGTACATCGGATACGCATGTACGTGCTGTGGCAGAGCATATCCAAGTAGGGTTGAAGCAGGGTGGCGTGTCCACCACCATGACCGAAGGTCTCACGCAGGGGCGCTGGGCATTGCTCGATTATGCCGACTGCGTGATCCATGTCTTCCATCCGACGTTGCGGCAATACTACCAGCTCGAGCGTTTGTGGAGTGATGCTACTCCGGTTCAGCTCGACGCCGGCACTTCGTCCGTCACGCAGGGAGCGTAATTCGAATGCGGTTGGCAGAGCGGTGGTCACGAATCGGTACGGCACTGTGCTTCGCGATGGCCGCCCTCGCGGCCTCCGCTTCGCTGGCGCCGCTTTCGGCACAGGGCTACTTCGGACAGAACCAGGTGCAATACGATCGCCTCAATTGGCGGGTGATCGAGACCGAGCACTTCATGGTTCACTACTATCCGGAGATTGCTGACGTCGCTCCTGATGCGGCGCGCATGTCCGAGCGCGCCTATGCGCGGCTTTCGCGCCTCACCGCCCACCAGTTCCGCGAAAAGAAGCCCATCCTGATTTTCGGTTCGTCCGGCGACTTTGCGCAAAGCAATGTCTTTGGCGATCTGGGTGAAGGCACGGGTGGTGTGACTGACCCACTGCGTCAGCGTATGGCGCAGTTCTTCAGTGGCGATTGGGCCAGCTTCGAACACGTGCTCATTCACGAAATGGTGCACGTGTTCACTTTCGACATTTTCTCGCGCGGCCGCGCAGGCGCGGGCCTCCAGAACCTGGCGATGGTGAATCCGCCGCTGTGGTTCATGGAAGGTCTCGCTGAGTATCTGTCCATTGGCCCCAAGCATCCGTGGACTGACGCGTGGGTGCGTGACGCGGTCGTGAACAATTCGCTCCCCACCATCCAGCAGATGACGGAGCGTCCCGACAAGTACTTCCCGTATCGCTACGGTCTTTCGCTCTGGCAGTTTGTTGGCGCGCGCTGGGGTGATGAAGTCATCGGCGAAATCATGAATGCGGTGCCAAGCCTCGGCATCGACCGTGCGTTCCGTCGCGAAGTGGGTTTGTCGCTCGACGAGGTCAGTGCGGAGTGGAAGGCGGCCATGCAGGCCAAGTTCCTGCCCACGGTGGCCACACTCGATCGTCCGCGCAGCTTTGCCGAACCGCTGTTGTCGCAGACGCGTACGGGCAGCATCGCCAACATGTTTGTGGCGCCGGCGCTGTCGAACGACGGCAAGAACATCGCCTACATCGGCTACGGCAGCTTCCTGCGCGGTGAAGTGTTCCCGGAGCTCTATCTGGCGAACGCCGAAACCGGCAAGCGCATCAAGCGCCTGGTGAAGACCACGACCAACCCGGACTTCGAACAGCTGCGCTTCATCTATTCGCAGCCGTCGTTCTCGCCGGATGGTCAGTACCTGGCCTTTACCGGTCAGCGCGGTGGTCGTGACGTGCTGTACGTGCTCGATGTACAGCGCGGCAAAGTCATCAAGGATTTCGACTATCAGCTCGATCAGGTGCTGAGCCCGAGCTTCAGCCCCGATGGTCGCCGCATCGTATTCAGCGGCATGCGTCACGGCTCAAGCGATCTCTATGTCGTGTCCATGGATCAGCCGGGCATGACGCAGCTGATGAAGGACACCTACGGCGATCTGTCGCCCTCCTGGTCACCCGATGGCAAGAGCATTGCCTTCGTGACTGAGCGCGGTGACGACTTCGACGAAGAGATCCTCAAGATCGGTGCCTGGAAGATCGCCCTCTACGATTTCGAGACGCAGAAGATCGCGATTCTCCCCAATCAGGGTGGTCGCAGCAGCAATCCGCAGTGGGCACCTGACGGCAAATCGCTTGCGTTCATCTCCGATCGCACCGGCATCGCCAACATCTTCCTGTTTGACCTCGGCGATCGTCAGCACTACCAGCTCACCAATGTGCTGGGTGCGGTAACGGCCGTTGCTGAGCAGTCGCCGGCTATCACCTGGGCACGCGATGCCGACGTGCTGGCATTCGTGTACTACGAGAAGACGGACCACGCGATCTGGAAGATCCGGAATCCGCGTGCGCTCAAGAAGGCGCCGTTCCGTGAGACCGTAGTCGTCGCGCAGGGCAATGTGCCGGTGGCTACAGGTGACACGGTGCGTCGCCCGGTCGATCCCACGGCCCACCTGCCCCGCGCGGTGGTGTCGGATACCAGCAGCACGCGTCAGTCGTTCTATCGCCCGATTACCGGCGCCAATGCGCGCACGTCGGGCGAACTGCCAGTTACGCAGGCCGCGCGACTGGCGGAAACGGTGAGCGTGCAGGCGATGCTCGACAGCTTCGACTTCAACCTGCCGGACACGACTCGCTTCCGCGATACGCGCTATCGCGCCAAGCTGACGCCGGAATACATCGCGCAGCCGAGCATCGGATATCAGCAGGGTGGATTCGGACAAGGCACGTTCGGCGGTACCACTGTTGTGCTCAGCGATCTGCTCGGCGACCGTCGTCTCGCCTTGTCTGGTGCCATCAACGGTACGCTGAGCGATGCTCAGGTTTTCGTGGGTTACACGAGCCTCGGCCGTCGTCTGCAGTACACGACGGGTGTGATTCAGCAGCCGTTGTATCTCGTGTCGGGCTTCTATGAACAGCCGCAGGGCAACGGACAGTTCGTCCAGACGCAGGAGTTCACACGTCTCGTTGTCCGTCAGATGTTTGCGGCGGGCCTCTATCCACTCAATCGCTTCACGCGATTCGAAGTGGGTGCGCGCTTCCAGAATGTCGATCAACAGGTGTTCACGCTCAATCGTCTGGTCGACTACAACCTTGGCTTGGCGTCAGGCTTTGAACGTGGCGACACGCGCAATATTGCGTCGGCCAACACGATATCGCCGTATGTGGCGTGGGTAACGGACAACACGTTGTTCGGGTTTACGGGACCGATCACTGGTCGCCGTGCTCGTCTCGAAGTTGAACCGAGTGTGGGAACGTGGCAGTACACGGAGTACCTGGCCGACATCCGTTCCTACATCCCGATTCTCTTCAACTACGTCACGTTCGCTACGCGCTTCACGACCAGCATGTCAGTGGGCCGCGACGAGCTGCGATTCCCGAAGTGGATCGGTCGTCCGGACTTTGTGCGTGGCTACAACCGTGAAGATCTTGGCACGGTGGGCTGCTCCGGTCTGCCGAGTGACGACGGGACGTCATGCAGCACTGCGGAATTGATCGGATCGCGTGTGGCGTTTGCCAACGCCGAACTTCGATTCCCAATCATCCGACGCTATGGCGCGCGCACGAATCTGCTTGGTGGCTTGCCGCCGATCGATGGTCTCTTCTTCTACGACGCCGGTGTGGCGTGGAGCAAGGATCAGACGGTGACGGCCTCGCGTCCGGCCAACTACAACGTGGATCGTCAGCGTGCGCTGCTCACCAGCTATGGCTGGGGTCTCCGCATGAATCTCTTCAACATCGCCATCATTCGCTGGGACTGGGCCATTCCCGCCAGCCGTCCGGGCGCGAAGGGCTTCGGTACCTGGTTCTTCGGCGCGTCGTACTGATTAGCTGACAGAAGTTTTACGGGGCCGGTGTTCTGCATAGGCAGACGCCGGCCCCGTTTGCTTTGTGCGCTACTTGTCTGGGCAACCGCGCCATTCGCCGCCTGGCGTGCACGGTGGCATGGCAGCACGCGGCGGATCGAGGTGACGTACGCTGTCCGCTCGCGCCTGGTCGCCAACCAATGCGTACGCATCGGCCAGCACACGACGCAGGCGCGGCATCATGCTGGCAAGGTCTGGTGCGGGACTCACCTCTTCGACACCGGCACGGAGTTCCCGAACGGCCGTGGCCCCGTCACCCATCGCGAGTGCCGCACGTCCTGCGTAGAGATGCGCGTAGCTCATCACCATGGGCGAGCGTGATCCATCCAGTTCCGTCACGGTCTGTTGTGCGACGCGCTGTGCATCCTTCAGCGCACCACGGGCCAGCGCATCGTCAACAAAGGCGTTGCTGATAAGCAAACGTTCCGAGACACGAAGCAAGGCTGCCCGTCCGGCCAGCTGTACTGCAAGAGCGACCTGTTCTCGCCTGGTCACGGTATCGCCGACTGCCGACGCCAGAAATGCACGATTGCGTGCCACGGCTGCACCGACCCACGGTGCGTCCTTGGCCAGATGGGTGATGGCTTCGAAGAACTGTTGCTGCACGATTGCCGCTTGCTCCGTGCGACCGAGTACCGAGAGGGCTTCGAACTCCGCACCAATGGCCGTGAGCTGTTCATTGGTGCGCGTGAGCCCGAGCGAGTCACCAAGCAGTCGTACTGCGCGCGCGCGGCGGAGATAGTCACGCGGATCACGACTAATCCAGCTCGATGCCAGCATGCGAATCGTCTCGGCGCGTAGCGACAAGATCGTTCGCCCCTTTTGCTGCGCGTGCTCGCGCCGCGCCACATTGACAGCGAGAGAATCTGCCTCCTTTACGTGCCCGAGTGACATGGCACGAGAGGCCGCCACGAGATCGATACGCGCATGCAGTTCATGATCGGCAGGGAGAGCGCTTACAGCGCGCCGTGCGGCCGCGATTTCACGATCGGCAGCGTACGGTCCTTCCAGCTCGAGACGCAGTGCCGCCCCTTCGAGACTCGCGCGCGCATATTCGGCGCTCTCCATGCCGAATCCCTCAGCCGCCAGTAGCTGCGCCGAGTCAAGCACAACGCGACCCAGGGCAAACCGTGACTGCGACACCACATTCGCCCCAATGGCCGTATAGAGACGCGCCCGAATGCGTGGATCATCGGCGAACTCGCGCGGCACACGAACGAGTGCACTATCGAGCAGTTCGGCCAACGTTCCTGATGTGGAGAGTCGCACGATAGGGTCGTACGACGTGGCGTTGGTTCCAGTGACGATACCAGACAGGAATGCCGTAGCCCGATCAGCGCGCGCAGCTTCAGCCTTTGCCGATGCAGCCTGTCGCCACGAAAAAACTCCGGCGCTGCCGACGAGAAGAAATGCACCGGCAACCGATGCCGTGAGCGCGCTTCGGCGTCTCACGAACGTGCGTACGCGATATGCCGTAGAATCTGGACGTGCGAGTACACGCTCCCGCTTCAAATAGCGCAGGATGTCGTCACTCAGTGCCTCGGCACTGGCATAGCGACGTGCCGGCTCGTCATGCATGGCCTTGCCGACAATGGCGTCCAGTTCACCACGCAGCGTGGCAATCAGACGACGCGCGTTCGGCAGCGCGCGCGCTGCAGCCCGTCGATCCCCTTCTCCGGAACCGTATGTATTGTCTGCTTCGGCGACCACTTCACTGGGCAAACGCACGCGCGCGCGTTGTGCGTCCTGCAGGCGCCGCATCGGGTCGGGTGACGCCGATGTCGCAAGGGCACGTGGTGCTTCGCCAGCCAGCAGTGTGGTGAGTAATGCGCCGAGCGCCCACACGTCGACTGCGGTCGAGATATGTCCGCCCGACAACTGCTCCGGCGCCGCATATGACACGGTGAACGGCGCGAGCCCGGCACCCGTGAGCGTTCCCTCACGCGCTCCATCCTCGGTGAGTTTGGCAACACCGAAATCGAGCAACGAAAGTCGCCCATCTGCAGATACCAGCAGATTGGACGGCTTGAGATCGCGATGAATGACCAGCGACTGGTGCGCGTGCTGTACCGCACGACACGCCTGACGCACCAGATCGAGACGAGCGGCTACTCCGACACCATGTCGATCGCACCAGGCATCGATCGGCTCGCCTTCCACAAACTCCATGGCCAGCCACGGAGTACCCTCGCTGGTACTCCCGCCGTCGATGAGCTGTGCAATGTTGGGATGATGCAGTGCGGCGAGAATGCGACGTTCCGTGCGAAAGCGCTGTTGCAGCACATCGCTGTCAGCTCCTCTCCACAACGTCTTGATGGCGACGCGCTGCTCGAATTGTTCATCGGCACGCCGCGCCTCGTACACCGCGCCCATACCACCGCGCTCTATCAGTCGGATGACGCGATAGGGACCCAGTTGGCGTCCAACCAGGGTCGGCACTTCGCGGTCAAGCTCAGATGACTTTGCCAATCGGCTGGTCGCAGTCCGCGCCGCCGTAGGCTCGAAACGCTGAGCCAGCGAGGACTCTGCCGCCAACATGTCCTGCAGGGTGCGAAGCACGTGCGGGGCGAGTGTGAGCTGCCGCACGGCATGTTCCTGCTCTGCACCGGTCCAGGCGCTGACATGTTCCCAGGCCGTCTTGAGTTGCTGCCAGTCTTCCGGTGTGAGCTCCAAGGACGGAGAGTCGGAACGAGGGGCGGAGCGGGCGTCTACGGGAATATCAGGCTGAGTCATGTCTCATACTCACGCGCAACCGGGAATCGATTTCTCTCATGCCTTGTTCAGACAACGGACATGCGATCAACGGGCTCGCAGTTGCTGATGCAGCCATGCGCGAGCCATCGCCCAATCGCGCGAAACCGTGGCCACGGAAGTGCCCTGCACCTCGGCGATTTCGTCGATGGTCAGGCCAACAAAGAATCGCAGCTCGACGACCTTTGCTTGGCGGGGATCGAGACGCTCGAGAATTTCCAGCGCTTCGTGGACACCCAAGATCTCCTCGGGATCAGCCGCGGCCACCTCAAGCGCACCATCCAGCGAGACGGTACGCTGTCGGTCGCGACGGGCGGCCGTGGCTCGACGGGAATGATCGACCAACAGGCGGCGCATGGTGGTGGCCGCAATCCCGAAAAAGTGGGAGCGATTCTGCCAGGGCGCCTGTTGTCCCATGAGCCGGAAATAGGCCTCATGGACGAGCCCGGTTGCTCCCAGTGACAGTTCGGCGCGTTCGCGGGCCAAATAGGCGTCGGCCAGTGAGCGCAGCTCGTCATAGACGAGGCTGGCAGCCTGGTCGGCAGCCTGCGTATCGCCGAGTTGGGCGGACTGGAGTAGCTGAGTAAGGGACTGATCTGTGTTGGCCACTGGCCGAATATGGAGGAGTCATCATAAAAGGGCGAACACCGCACAGAGGCCCCTCCCTCAGGTGGCACCGGGCGGGTACTTTTCGCCCGTGCGCACGTTCCTCGCGTCGGCGCTCCTGCTCCTCGCGTGTGGCGTTGCCGGCGGCTGTGCCGATCGCTCGTCCCGCCCTGCTGGAGCCGGCGCCCCTCCCAGTATTCCCAGTGGTCCGGATCCTCTGATCCTGCGCATGTCGCGGGACGGCGGTGTGCTGACGGCTACCCGTTATCCGGCTCTCGACAGTGTGGTTTGGAAGTCGAGTGGTCGTGTGCCTGCGCTGGACCGTTACCTGGCCTTTGGTGCCGAAGACGGATATCTGGCGGCAGTCGACACCGGTGGAGCCCCAGTCCGTATCGACCTTCGCATTGGCTCTGTCGCGACGGCGCGGAAGGACATCATCACGATCCTGTCATCGTTCGATGGTGGCGCCATTTACGCCCTTACGCAGGGCGGAGAGATCACGCGATTCACGCCCAGTGGCGGGGACTGGAAGTTCACCCCGTCGCTACCGGCTCAGGCCTTGTACGCGCAGGCTGATGGCTCACTAATCGTGGCCGGTGCCCGCGGTGATCGGGCCATGGTGTGGCGTGTGCGGCCGCCTCAGATGACGGCCACCGACAGTCTCGCCTTCGATATTGGCGGTGAAGAAGCGGCGCTGCGCGACGAAATCCGCGCCACCGCAGGAGCCGTTGGCGATCGTGTGTTCTTCGGCGCCAACGAATCCGTAATCGCTGTTCGTGCGCGCGACCTGACGGCTGCGCTCAATGTCGACATCGGGGATCCGGTGCGCGCGATCGCTGCCACGCCGAGTGGCGATCGATTGTTTGTTGCGCCCGCCGAGGAAAAGGTGCTGCGCATCGTCGATCGATTCGAAGAAGGCATCACCGGGAAAATCCGACTGCCTGCGCCAGCTCGTGAGCTGCGTATGGATCCGTTGGGTCGTGTGCTGCTCGCCCGCGGCAATGCGGCAGGTGCCGCGGGTGACTCCGTGTTTGTGGTGAGTCTCGCTGACGATGCCGTCATTGGTGTGGTGGTCAGCACCTGGCGTGGCGATTTGCCGTTGGTGCTGCCGGATGCAGGTATTGCCATCACGCGCGGTGAGGATGTGGTGTTTGCGCATCCTGCCACGCTGGAAGACATGCAGGTGGTTGCCGGCGGTGCGGCGCAGTGGTGGCACACGATGCGGTGGAACGGATTCCGTCCGCGGGCAGCGGGTCTCGATCAGCCAGTGCAATTCCGCACATCGGCCCCGCGTGATTCTTCCGACATGCGCACGCTGCCACCGGACAGCGCCGCTCCACCGGATAGTGCCGCAAGTTCACCGTCGGCTCCGCGCGAAGCGCAGTACACGGTGTCTTTTGCGGCCATTCTCGATGAACGACAGGCGCGCAATCTGGCGAGCCGTATTCGTGTCGACGGACAGTCGCCGCGCATCACCACATCGGAGCGCGAAGGCCGAACGCTCTATCGTGTCGTGATGGGGCCATTTGCGTCGCGTGCGGAAGCCGAACGCGTGGGCAAGGCATCAGGTCAGAGCTATTGGGTGTTTGAGGGCGCACCATGACGTCGGGAGCGTTGGTGGATCCGTGGGACATGGAAGGGCGACGACTGGCGCCATTGCTGGACAACGTGTGCGCTGTGGTTGTGTCGTCGACCGATGCATCCATTGCGATAACGACAGCATTGTCGATGGCCCGCGTGCAGGGGCTTCGTCGACGCGTCGCCGTCGCGGATCTCATCGGAGAGTCGCCGGCCATTGAGGCCGTGCTGACGGGTGATGATCCGCACGGTATCGCCGACAGCTTTCTGTATGGCGTGTCGTTGAACAAGATTGCGCGCCCGATGCTGGACACGGACAACGTGTTCCTGATGCCCAGCGGAACCGAGGCCGTCGATCACGAGGCGGTATACGCCAATGATCGGTGGCGCCGTCTTGCCGCGGGTTTTCATCAGGTTGGCGCGTTGCTGATTGTGGTGGCCAAGCCGTCGGTGTTGGGCTTTGGTGAGCTGTGCGGATTTGTAGGCGCGTTGATGCCGGTGGGCGATACGGCGTTTCCTACGCCGCCAGGTATTCCGCTCATTGCCGCACCGGCTCCGCCACCACCGCCACCGGCCGAACCCAGCGAGCCACCCAAGCGTGAAAGCGCGCGGCGTGCACGTGAAGCGGCGCAGCACGACAGTGAACGGCGCCGCACGCGTCTCATTGCCGCGGTGCTGGTAGTTGGCGCCGTGGCCATTGGTGTTGGTGCGATGTGGCCGCAGTTGCTGGAGCGACTGCCATCACCTGTCGCAACTCTGCTTCGCGGCTCGTCGCCGGATACGACCAGTCTGGTCGTGCCCCCAACCGCGATGGATAGCACGACGGTTGATTCGATGCGCAACGCGGCCGCGACATCCAGCGATAGCGCGGCGCGTGACAGCGTGGCATCGGCGCCGCTCCCGATCAACAATCCCGGGGACTCGACGAGCGCTGCGCGCTTTGCCGTGTACTTTGCCACAGCAAACACCCGTGCGGCGGCCATGCCGGAGCAGCGTGTACGCTCGCTCGAAGCCGTGGCATTGTCGCCGGTGATGGAAGGCAACGAGCTCTGGTTCCGGTTGACCGTTGGTGCCAACAGCACCCGTGCGGGCGCCGACTCTCTGCTCGCGCGTCTTCGCACGGATAAGGTCATCGGCTCAGGCAGCATCGTTTCTGTGCCATTCGCGCTGCGTCTTGAAACGCGCGTTGGCGCCAGCATTGTAGCCACACGCATCGCCGCCCTCGCATCACGCGGCATTCTTGCATATGCGCTCCGTCAGGGTGACGGCAGTGCGTCGATTTACACCGGAGCCTTCGAGTCGCCTGCCCAGGCAACGGCACTCGCGGATTCGCTGCGCGCCGTCGGCGTGGCCCCGGTGCTCGCATTTCGTACGGGGAGAACGTTCTAGTGCGCTTGACGAAGCTCGAAGTCCATGGCTTCAAGGCATTTGCCGACCATCTTGAATTCACATTCGAGAAGGGTGTAACAGCCATTGTCGGTCCGAATGGGTCCGGCAAGTCGAATGTGTCCGATGCCGTGCGGTGGGTGCTGGGTGAGCAGCGTGCGCGCGCGATGCGCGGCGCGAAGATGGAAGACGTGATCTTCCACGGCTCGTCGGCACGTAAGCCGGTGAACATGGCCGAAGTCTCGCTGCACTTCGACAACACCGAAGGCGAACTGCCGATTCCGTTCAAGGAAGTCGTGATCACGCGACGTCTGCTGCGGTCCGGCGAAAGTGAGTACCTGCTCAATCGCGCACCATGCCGTCTGCGCGACATTCAGGACTTGGTGCGCGGGACCGGTCTTGGCGCCGATTCGGGCGTGGTCATCGAAGCGAAGATGATCGATGCCCTGCTCTCCGATCGCCCCGATGAGCGCCGTGAGCTTTTCGAAGAAGCCGCCGGTGTCGGTCTGTATCGTGATCGCCGTCGCAGTGCCGAACGCCGCCTGGAAGAGACCACAACCGACCTCGCACGACTCGATGACCTCATCAACGAGGTCCAAAGTCAGGTGCGTTCGCTGGCGCGTCAGCGCCGTCGCGCGGAACGTCATGCAGAGCTGACATCGCGTCGTTTCTCCGTGGAAATTTCGCTCGCCGTTCGCGAAATGGCCGCGTGGAAGGACGAGTTGGAAGCGCTCGATGGTCGTCTCGAGTCCCTGCAGGCCGATGTGCCGGGTGCTGAAGAAACCATTGCCAGTGCGGAAGCGCAGCGTGAAGAAGCGCATGCCGCGCGCGCGACCGCCGAGGCGAGTCGTGTGGAGTTGGCGCGTCTGGCGTCCGAGCAGCGTGACAAGACACAGCGCCTGGAGCGCGAGCTGGCCGTGTCGGAAGAGCGGCAGCGCAGCACGACGATGCGCCGCGAGCGCGCGGAAGAAGAGCGCAAGGAGAACGAAGCATTCGGTCGACGCCTGCGTGAAGATCGTGAACGGGCGGCTACCGATCGTACGACACTCGAACAGGAAGTCACTGACGCAGCAGAGAACCTGCAGCAACGTCTTGCAGCTGAACAGACGACACGTGAAGCGGTACAGCGCGCGCGTGCAGTGCTCGATCAGCTCGAACGTCAGGTGCGTGAACACCGCGATCAGGCCCGTCGCATCGAACTCGATCGCGACAGCGCCGCGCGTGAGCAGGCAGAGACCGAACAGCGCCGTGAAGTCCTCGAAGTGGAGCGGCAGAATCTCGCCGACGCACTCGAAACGATTGAACGCGAACTGATCTCCGCGCGCGAACAGGTGCAGATCGCGCAAGCCGATTCGCAGGATGCGCTGCATGCGCTCGAAGGCGCGCGTCTGGCCACCGGTACCGCACGCACGGCCGATGCCGAATCGCGCGCCATGCTGGCGAATGCGGTGGAGCTGCGTACCAATCTCGAAGGCAAGATGAATGCGCTGGCCGCGCTCGAACGTGAGCGTGTGGGTCTCGCGCCGTCGTCGGCCAAGCTGCTCAAGGAAAAGGATCGTTTCGGCGAAGGGGCAGTTCTTGGCCCACTCACCGACTTCCTCACGGCCGACGGTGAAGCGGCCAAGCTGGTTGAGCGGTATCTCGGCGCCACGATGCACGCCATTGTGGTGCGCGACGCAGCCGCCGCAACAGCGGTTCGTGAATGGCATGCCAGCGCGCAGCCTGGCCCGCTCCTCCTGTTGCCACTCGACGTGGCGACGGAGCTCGGCAGCGACAGTGATGCCCTGGCCAGCGAAGTACAATCATCGGGTGCGGCCTCGCGCTGGGTGCGCGCGTTGCTTGGCAAGGTGCGTGCGCTCGATGGCGGCGATGCCTTTGTCGACGAACGTGGTGCGGTGTACCTGCCGGGAACGGCGGGTGGCCCTGGCCCGCTGCAGCGTCGTGCAGAACTCACGCGCCTCGAGAGTGATCTCGCGGCCGCGGATGCGCGTCGTGATGAAGCGGCACTCGCAGCAGAAGCAGCGCGTCTTGCATTGGGTGAAGCCGAACGGGCGCAGCAGGCCGCGACGGAAGGCCACAATCGTGCGCAGCAGGAATCACGTCGCGCCGCCGAAGTGCAGCAGGAAGTGGAGCGTCGTCGTGAGCGCGCCGAACGTGAGCTGGCGCAGTCGAGCGCACTGGCCGAGCGCCTGATCTCGCGTCTGGCGGAGCTCGAGCAGCGCACGCAGCAGCTGGCCGCGCAGGCTGAGGCGCTGCATGCACGCGCTGGTGAAGCCGATACCGACATCACCACGTCACGTGAAGAATTGTCGCTCGCGGAACGTGAGCAGGAACAGGCTCGTGAAGCGCGCGCCACGTGGCAGGTTGCACAGGCGCAGGCCCAGGCGCGTCTGTCTGTTGCCGTAGACCGTGAAAAGCGCCTGCTTGAAGAGGACAGCACCGCCGCCGCGCGTATGGAATCGCTGGCTCGCGAACTGTCCACGTTGAGCGAGGCCGATCAGGAACTGGTGCAGCAGCTCGATGGTTGGCGAACGGAGCTCGATACCGAACGCAAGAGCCTCGCGGATGCCGATGGGCGTTTGGCCGATGCCGAGCGCGCGGTTGCCGCGGCGACGGCGCAGTCCGATGCGTGCGAGACCGTGCTTGATGAAGCCCGTCGCCGTTCCTCGGTGCTGGGCGAGCAATTGCACGGGGCGCAGCTGCGGCACACGGAATTGTCGGGTCGCCGCGAAGCCATTCGTCAGCGTCTCGAAACCGAGTGGCGTCGTTCGCTCGATGATCTGCTGGCCGGATTCGAAGAACTCGACCTCGAAACGGGCGCACTCCGCGAGGAAGCGCGCACGCTGCGCGAAGCGCTCGACGATCTCGGTCCGGTTAATCCGCTGGCCATTGAAGAGCACGAGGAAGAGCAGCGTCGTCTCGAGTTCCTCACTGGGCAGCGCAACGATCTCGTGTCGGCCAAGCAGTCACTGCATCAGGCCATCCGCGAAATCGACAGCACGGCGCGCGAACTGTTCCTGGCGACGTTTGCACAGGTGCGTGAGAACTTCCGTCAGATCTTCCTGCGCATGTTCGGTGGTGGCGAGTGCGATCTCCGCCTCGAGAACCCCGACGCGCCCCTCGATTGCGACATCGAGGTTCACGCATCCCCGCGCGGCAAGAAGACACAGCGCATTCACCTGCTCTCGAGCGGTGAACGTGCGCTCGTGGCGCTGTCGCTGCTGTTCGGCATCTTCCTCACGAAGCCGAGCCCCTTCTGTCTCATGGACGAAGTGGACGCGCCGCTCGACGATCAGAACATCGGTCGTTTCGTGAAGATGCTGAACGACTTCAAGGGTCGTACACAGTTCATCGTCATCACGCACAATCCCCGCACGACGTCGGAAGCCGCCGACTCCGTGTACGGTGTCACGATGCAGGAGCCGGGCGTATCCAGCATCGTAAGCGTGCGACTGCGCAACGGACCGTCGGTGGACGAAGGCAGCAGCGCGCCGGACGCAACTCCCGACATTGGAGAGGCGAATTCGGAGCTCGGCCCGGAAGACGAAACGCTCAGCGAAGACGGCGCGGAGCCGGAACCGTCACCGGCGTGATGCCCGTGGCGGTCGGCCTGTGGCGTCGCCTGACGCGAACCGGCGCCGCAGTTGCACGCGTGGGCATGGGTGCGCTTGTGCTGATATGCACCGCGCTGCCGTCCGCAGTGCGCGCGCAAACGATTCTCCTGGAAGGACCGCCTACGGCGATTCTTCCTTCGATCACGCCAGCGTTTCAGCTGCTTGCCATCGGCTTGGGGCCGGCACGTCCGCTCGAAGTGCGTCTGCAGATTTCGACGACACCAGATTTTGTTGGTCTGGTATTGGACAGCGTGTTCTCGAAGACCGACACGTCGTTCAGCATTCAGGTGACTCGTCCGCTGCCCAGTAACGAGCAGGTGTACTGGCGTGCCCGTGTGCGCGCCCTGGCGGGGCTCAGTTATGAATCGGTGATCACTGGCCCTCGACGAGTCCCCGACTGGCTCGCGCTGATCGCGCCGACGTCCATGGAAGGCAACATTCGGCGTCCGCTGTTCATCTGGCGCAGCGCGCCGGTGACGGCCGCGACCGGACCATGGCGCTACGACGTGGAAATCGCCACGACGCGTGAGGGCCTCGTGGAAGTAGCGGCCAGCGGGCTCACGGACACGACGTTCCGCCCACCACTCGACTTGCAGGCAAATAGGTCGTACAAGTGGTCTGTGCGTGCATATCTGCGCGGAGGAGAGTCCGTACAGGAGCAGAGCGCCATTTCGTTCGTCATCAGGGACCCGCCGCTGCCGACGACGACCATTCTGTACCAGAACTTCCCGAATCCATTTCCATCACCGACGTCGTTCAATACCTGCTTCTGGTTTGACATTGGCGAGGGAGGCGCGCGCGTCCGACTCGACGTGCTCGATCTGCGTGGCACGCAGATCCGTCGAATTGTGCCAGCGTCGGATGGGATTCAGGATTTCCCCGCGGGTCGCTATGGACGCGGTCCCATCGGCGGTGACACCAACTGCGACAACCGGTTCATCTGGGATGGTCTGGCTGAGGACGGCCGCACCGTTGCTCCCGGCGTCTACCTCGTTCGTTTTCAGACGGGGACATCCGCGCCGATCTTCCGTCGCATCGTCTTCAAGGGACGTTGAGCATGCGCCTCACCACCATCGGTACGGGCACCGCTGCGCCGCATCCTTCGCGAGTGTCGGCCGCGCATCTGGTTGAGGCCGGCAACGTGCGCTTGCTGCTCGATTGCGGCAGCGGTGCTGTACATCGCATGGCTCAACTTGGAATTGCCTGGCAGGACATCACGCATGTCGCGCTCACGCATTTCCACGCCGACCACATCTCGGATTTCCCGCTGCTGGTGATGGGATGGAAATGGGGACAGCTGCCCCCGCGTTCAACACCGGTCACCGTTTATGGTCCACCGGGCCTTGGCGCGCTGTTGGAACGCATGGCAGCGGTCTATGGTGAATGGTTGCTGGCTCCCGGTTTTCCACTCACCGTACGGGAAATTCAGGCGGATGAAGTGGTGCGACTGCCCGACGATGTCACGTTACAGTCGTTCCCGGTACCACACACCGCCGAGAGCGTGGCATATTGCATTGGTGAGGGATCTCGGCGTCTCGTGTATACCGGTGATACCGGTGTGAGTGAGGCGCTTGGCGACTGGGCTGGTGACTGCGATGTGTTGTTGGCGGAGTGCTCGCTTCCGGACTCCATGGCCATTGCATCGCATCTCACGCCACGACAGGTCGGCGAGTTGGCAGCGCGCGCCCGTGCGCGTCAACTCGTACTCACGCACTTCTACGCGCCGGTCGAACTCGTGGATATTCGCGAAGAGGCCGGCGTCGCGTATTCGGGCCCCATCGTGCTGGCGGCAGACGGCTGGCACTCCAATATCTGAGGACGAGACATGCTGGTCGTGATGCAGCCCAACGCTTCCGCCGCCGATATCGATCGAGTGTGCGAGGAGATCACGCGTCAGGGCTTCAAGCCGCTTCCACTGCCGGGTGAAGTTCGCACGGCCATCGGATTGCTGGGCGACGATGCCAAGGTGGATTGGTCCTACATCGAAGGACTGCCCGGCGTCGCCAGTGTGCTCATTGTGCAGAAGCCGTTCCGTCAGGCTTCACGCGAGTGGAAGAACGAAACGACCATCGTCGAAATCGCACCCGGTGTGCGATTCGGTGGATCCGATGTACCGATCGTGTCTGGCCCCTGCTCTGTAGAAACCGAAGAACAGATTCTCACCTCGGCGCGCCAGGTGAAGGCTGCCGGTGGTTCTGCACTTCGTGGTGGCGCATTCAAGCCACGCTCTTCGCCATATGCCTTCCAGGGACTCGGCAAGAAGGGCCTCGAGTTGCTGGCGCTCGCGCGTCAGGAAACGGGCTTGGCCATCGTCACCGAAGCCATGGATGAACGTGGTGCCGATCTTGTTGCCGAGTATGCCGATTGCATTCAGATCGGCGCGCGCAACATGCAGAACTATTCGTTGCTGCGTCATGTGGGCACGTTGCGCAAGCCGGTGATGCTGAAGCGCGGCATGGCCGCCACGATCAATGATCTGCTGCTCAGCGCCGAGTACATTCTGGCGGAAGGCAATCCAGACGTGATTTTGTGCGAACGCGGTGTACGCACGTTCGACAGCGCCACGCGCAATCTGTTCGACCTCACGGCGATTCCGGTGGTGCAGAAGCTGTCGCACCTTCCCATCGTTGCCGATCCGAGTCACGGCACCGGTCTTCGCGACAAAGTGACGCCGATGGCACGTGCGGCCATCGCGGCCGGTGCCGATGGAATCCTCGTGGAGATGCACCCCACGCCGGACAAGGCACTCTCGGATGGCGCGCAGTCACTCTATCCTGAGCAGTTTGCCGATCTGGTGGTGCAGCTGCGGACGATTGCGCAGGCGATCGGTCGACAGGTCACAACACTGTCGTAATGTCTGAATGTCGTGATCGGCGTCACCAGATGACCGCCATGGTGACGCTGGCACGGCATCGGAATTCTCTGTTGCGGGTATCTGCATTCATGACGACACTCACGCGTTTCCTGAAGCGCCCGGCGTCTGTGCTTGTTGCCGGTGCGCTATGCATTCCTTTTGCTACAACGCACGCGCAAAGCCCGGCCGAAGCCAGCTATGCCCGTGTCGCGCAGGCGTGGAAGGGTACCCGTACGCTCGAAGCCAATTTCGAGCAGAAGATCACCAACCCGATTGTCGGGCGTTCGGTATCGAGCTCTGGCGTGTTTCAACAGGAACGGCCGGGCAAGTTGGCGATCACATTCACCCAACCGGCCGGCGATCGCATTGTTGGCGATGGCAAGTCGCTCTGGGTGTATCTCCCGAGCAGCACGCCCGGACAAGTATTGAAACTCCCGGCGAGCGCTGATGGCGCCATTGTCGCCGACATGCTCGGTCAGTTGCTCGACACGCCGACGCGGGCCTTTGCCATCAGTGGCGGCGAAGCGGCAACGATAGAAGGCCGCAGCACACGTCGTGTACAGTTGCTGCCGCGTACAGCGGGCTCTGTGCCCTTCCAGAAGGCCGTGCTGTGGCTCGATGACAAGGAACCACGTCCGGTGCGTGTGCAGGTGGTAGACGGTCAAGGCGTTGATCGCACCATTACGCTCACTACGTGGCGCCCCGATGCTACACTTCCCGCCAACACCTTCACCTTCCAGGTCCCCAAGGGCGTGAAGGTGTCGACCAAGTTACCGGGAAGCTGAGCACGCATAGGAAATGCCCCCGGCGCGAGTTCTGACGCGCCGGGGGCAATGTTTTTTAAGACAAATGATGACTAGTGCGGTGTAGCGGGAACGCTTACAGCGCGGCGTTCGAGATTACCGAACACGTCGCGCGGCGTGCGCGCACTCTGCAGAATCTGCGCGGCGCGTTGCAACGACACGTCATCCTGTGTGCGGCGCATGAATTCGGCGTCCGAACCGAATGATACGCGTGTCATTTCGTAGCCCAGCGAACGGGAAATCCACGGGCCTGCGGCATCGAATACGGCACGTGGTGGCGCAACTTTGCGACGCTCGATCTCCGCGTACACTTCGTTGAGCATCTCCGACGTGACCGGGTCACCAGCAGTGATCATGCGCCCCTTCTGCAACTGCGCCTGACGCGCGACCGCTGCACGGTAGGCGGCGAGATTCTTGCCCATGGCACGCGCGAGCGCCTGCACAGGAAGTGGCGTCAGCGTATCACCGATGATCACGTCGGGCGTAATACCACCGCCGCCAATGACCGTACGCCCGGCATCCGTGCGAAAACGCGGCCGAATGGTGTCAGGAACCGTGACCTCGTCCTCGTCCTGCGGCGCAACGAAATCGGGATTGGGCACGAGCGGACGACTGATGCTGCGTCCAACCGGTGTGAACCAGCGCGCGACGGTGAGGCGCAATGCGCCACCCGACGACAGCGGATACACATTCTGTGCACTGCCCTTTCCGAAGCTGGTTACGCCGAGCACGATGGCGCGGTCGTGATCCTGCAGCGCGCCGGCCACGATCTCTGAAGCACTGGCGCTCGACTTGTCGACCAACACGGCAAGCGGCAATGTGGGCCAGCGCTGCGGCACCGAGTCGGAATACACCTGCGGCGCAGTCCCAGGTCTTCCGCGCAACTGCACGACACTCTGCCCCTGATCGAGAAACAGCTCGGCGACGGCAACACCCTGTTCGAGCAGACCGCCCGGATTTCCTCGCAGATCGAGCACGAGTGAGCGCGCTCCCATCTTTACAACGGAGTCGACGGCGAGCGCGACTTCAGTCGCCGTCTGCGCGCTGAAGACATTGATGTCGATGTACCCGACACCATTCTGCAGCAGCGCGACGCGCTGCACTGCCCGCAGATGCACCTTGTCGCGCATGACGGAGAACGACAGACGCTGATCACCACGTGATACCGTGAGCAGCACCGCCGTACCGGCCTGTCCACGAATGACACGCGACACTTCATCGCGTTCCCATCCCTTCGTGGACTCCTTGTTCACTTCGATGAGACGATCGCCGCTGAGCAATCCGATACGCTCCGACGGACCACCACTCACTGTTTCGAGCACCACCGGCCAGCCGTCACGAATGTCGATCTGCAAACCGATGCCGGCATACGTACCGCTCATCTGCTCATTCAGACGACGAAGACGCTCTTCGGACAGAAACGATGTGAAAGGATCCTGCAGTTCGGCCAACATGCCCGTGACGGCTCTGTCGTAGATGGCCGTGGCATCGAGGGAGTCGACGTACTTCTGGGCAATCGCAGCAGCGACCTGATCGAACAGGCGCGCGCCACCCAACGGCTGACGCGCAGGCTGGGCGGCGGCAGTGAGTTCACGACCGGCCCACCAGCCACCCAGCGACAACAGAGCAACGAACCCGCCGGCCGCCATCACCGCGCGCGTACGGCGCGATCCGGAACGAGGTGCGTCAGGAAGAATTTCGGGCATATCCGTTATACGTGATCACTGGGCGCCAGGTGCCGCGGCCAATCGCAGATTTGCGGCGTCGGCGAAACGTGCCGGCCACCGACTGACCAAGGCTTCGAGACACCGTGTGGTGACGGCATCAATCGATGTCGACGCATCAATGGCGATGACTTCACCGATTTCGGGGTGTTGCTGCTGCCAGGCCGACTCAAGCGCCTGCTGAAATGCGTCGTGCACGCGAACATGAAACGACTCGGCTTCCTGCTCCATGCGATCCGCCGCACCGCGTGCAGCGGCGCGCGACTGCGCGAGTTCTACCGGAAGCGTGAGCAAGAGCGTCAGGTCCGGTGCACGACCACCGGTTGCCAGCGCATTGACCGAACGAAGCGCCACGATGGGCAATCCACGTCCGGCACCCTGATAGGCGTAGGTCGACAACAAGAAACGATCGACAAGCACGATTGCGCCACGGGCCAATGCTGGCTCCACCACCGTGCGCAACAATTGCGCACGCGACGCGGCAAACAGCAGGGCTTCGGTTTCGGCCGTGAGCGAGGATGCGGGATCGAGCAGCAGACTGCGAATCACATCACCGGCGGCAGTGCCGCCGGGCTCCCGCACTTCCACCACATCGTGCCCCACCGCACGCAACGTGTCCGCGAGTCGACGCCACTGGGTGGTTTTGCCAACACCTTCCCCGCCCTCAAGCACCAGAAACAGTCCGCCATCGGACATGTCCTCCGGCAAGCTGTCGGGCACCCCAGTCGCGTCTCCGTTCATGCGCAGCAAATCAGCCGAGGATGATCTGGCTGGTCGCACCAGCACGAATACCGTCGGCGATCATCTGATTCACGCGGAGCATGAGCTTGTCGAAATTGTCCTGCGCTGAAATGGCGCGCTGATACGACGCGTTGGTCTGCACCTGTTGCAGCAAAGCGTCCAACTGCTGCTCCATCTCGGCCGTGGGCTCTTCGCCACGATCGATCATACCCTGCGCATCCTGACGGATCTGCTCCATCTGGCGAAGAATCGTGGTGGCCTCACGATCGCCATTCAGCGCCTCGCTGCTGCGCTTCACGGCCTTGTATTCGTCGCTCTGACCAATCGTACGTCCGAGATCCTTCGCCTTGTCTTCGAGCATGCCAACGGCCTCCTGGCCCGGTGGGAATTTTCTTGAGCGCTAAGCGGGGACCTGTGCCAACAGCACACGGTCCCGTCCAGCGAGATCCTGCTTGACCTGCACCTGCTGATAGCCGCGTGCCACTGCCAGCTCGGCTGTGATACCTGCCCGCGACGCATCAAGCTCCAGAACCAACCAGCCGCCGGGGAACAGCACATCATGCGCGCCGTCTATGAGTGCCCGGTACCGCGCCATGCCCCCATCGGAGGCAAACAATGCCAGCGGCGGTTCCCAATCCCGTACGGCTGCCGGGAGGGCGGCCGCTTCATCGTATGCAATGTACGGTGGGTTCGACACGATGACACGGGGCCGCAGGCCGTCCAGCGGCGCCAAGTCGGATCCGTGCCGAAACATCACCGATGCATGGGACGGCCCGAGCACTCGCTGCGCGTTTGCCGCAGCCACGGCCAACGCATCCTCGCTCACGTCGGTCGCCACCACCTCGGAAAAACGCCCCTCAGTGGCGAGGCTAAGCGCGATGGCCCCCGAACCAGTTCCGATATCCACCGCCAACCCGCCGGATTGATCGGCGGTCACGGCCAGTGCATGGCCGACCACTTCTTCCGTTTCGGGACGCGGGATGAGCACTCGTTCGTCGACCATGAGCTCCAGGTGCCGGAATGGCGCCCAGCCAACGGCATACGCCAGCGGTTCACCGCGCAGACGCCGATGCAACGCCAACTCGATGCGCTCGATGTCCTCGTGAGACATCAATGCACTCGGCAGGGCGCTCGGCAGGGAACTCGGCACAGCGGAGAGCCGCTGTGCCAATTCTCCCGGCGTGATGCGCAGCACGCCGGAAACCAGCAGCCGCGCTTCACGCGCGGCATCCGCACGGGACTCCGCATCGAGACGTTCGGCCTGAGCGATCCGCGACGTGCATCGCGCGAGCAGCTGGCGCAGATCAGGCACTCAATCGCTCTTCGGCGTTGGCGAGCGCCAGGGCGTCGAGGAATGGCGTGATGTCACCATTCATGACTCCATCGATGTCGTACAGCGTCACTCCGACCCGGTGATCGGTGACACGCCCCTGCGGAAAGTTGTACGTGCGGATCTTGGCCGAACGATCGCCCGTGGAGACCTGCGACTTCCGAAGACGTGAACGCTCGGCCTCCTGCTCGGACAAACGCAGGTCGAGCAAACGTGATCGCAGCACATCCATGGCCTTCTGCTTGTTCTGCAGCTGTGACTTTTGATCCTGCTGCGACACCACGATTCCTGACGGGATGTGTGTGATGCGGACGGCAGAGTCGGTGGTGTTCACACTCTGTCCACCGGGGCCAGACGAGCGAAACACATCGATGCGCAGATCCTTGTCTTCGATGCGCATGTCGACTTCTTCCGCTTCAGGCAACACCGCGACCGTGGCCGCCGAGGTGTGAATGCGCCCCTGTGTTTCGGTGGCCGGTACGCGCTGCACGCGATGCACACCGGATTCCCAGCGGAGAATGCCGAACACACCATCGCCGGACACCTTGAACACGGCTTCTTTCACACCGCCCAGCGATCCTTCGGAGTACGAGATGACTTCGATGCGCCAACCGCGGCGCTCGATGAATCGGGTGTACATGCGCTGAAGGTCACCAGCGAACAGGCCGGCCTCGTCTCCACCCGTTCCAGCCCGGATTTCCATGATGGCTGGACGGTCGTCCAGCGGGTCGCGCGGGATCAGCAATGGCAGGAGGACTTTCTCGAGTGTGGCACACTCCTCCTCCAGCCGGGTAACCTCCGCGCGGGCCTCCATGGCGAAGTCGGGGTCATCCCCGGCCGCCATTTCCCGGGCTTCCTCCAGCTCCTGTTCTGCCTTGGCGAGGCGGTTGGCCTTGGCCACCACCTCGGCCAGCCGATGATGTTCGCGCCCAAGGTCGGCCAGACGGGCCGCATCGCGGGTCGTTTCGGGGTCGGCGAGGAGCTGTTCCACCTCCTTGGCACGCTCAAGTGCCTCGGTCATACGGTCGCGGAGGTGGCTCAACATGAAACTGGGACGAAATCGGTGATTCTGGTCACAGCGAAGACTGGACCAATGGAGTTAAGCTGCATCACGGAAAATACACGAGCTGAGGTGAGAGAGTATGGTGACCTTTGGCACACAACCCCTGCGCTTCACGCCTTCTTCCATGAGCGTTTCGCTCGATCGCATCGCGGACTTTTTGGCCACCGTGCCATTGTTCCGTGAACTCGACCGCCAGGCCCTTCGTGGCTTTGCGGAAGTGACACGCGAGCAACGCGTTGCCAAGGGGGCCCTTGTGGTCACCGAAGGCGATGCCGGTGACGCGTTGTACGTCGTGCGATCTGGCGAAGTGAAAGTGGCGCTGCCCGGTGATGAAGGACGCGAAGTCATTCTCGGCATTCTCAATGTCGGGGATCACTTTGGTGAACTATCACTGATCGACGGCAGGCCACGAAGCGCCCATGTCGTGGCGACCCAGGCTTCCACGCTGATTGTGCTCCGGCGCGCGGATTTCCGCCGTCAGGTGGAGCAGAATCCGCAGGTCGCGTGGGGACTGATGGTGGAACTATCGCGTCGCCTGAGACAGGCCGACGGCACCATTGGCAGTCTGGTGCTGCTCGACGTGCCGGGCCGCGTCGCGAAGGTGCTGCTCGATCACGCCACGCCCGGTGAACCGGCGTCGCTAGTGAAGCAGCTCACGCACCAGACCATGGCTCACATGATCGGCGCCAGTCGCGAGACGGTGTCGCGTGCGATGGCCGAGTTCCAGGAGAAGGGACTCATTTCGGTGCAGCGACGTGTCGTGACGATCACCGATCGTGCGGCACTCGAGGCCCGATCGCGTCCGCGCATCTGAGTCGCTCAACAAACAGCACAGCGTACGTGTTGTGAGCCACCCGGGCACTTCAAGCTCGCCTGAAGCACCGCGCCCCCAGCCTCCACGGCCGCGGGCGCGTGTGCGTTTTTGGGGGACGCGCGGTACCGTCGCGTCTCCTGGACCACGCACGGTCCGGTATGGCGGTAACACGCCATGCCTCGAGGTCCGTGTCGAAGGTGCGCCGCCACTGATCCTCGATGCTGGTACTGGCATTCGTGGATTGGGAGCGCATCTGGTGCAGAGTTATCCCGACTCGCCGCTCCATCTCGTGCTGACGCATCGACACAGCGATCACGTGCTGGGCCTCGCGCACTTCGGACCGTTGTATGCGTGGCGTTCTCCGATCACCGTGTACTGCGGTGACGGCGAAAGCACGTCGCTCGAATCTTTTGTTCGGCAGTTGTTGTCACCGCCACTCGTTCCGTACATCGAGGGGATGACCACGCGGTTGACGCTGGCCGAATGGGGAGAGGCGGATCCACTGCAGTTTGGCTCGGCGCGTGTGCAACGATGCACTGCGCGTCATCCCGGTGATGCCGCCGTACTCCGTGTGGATGATGCCGAAGGTCCGCTGCTCGCTTACGCACCGGACAATGAGCTCATATATGCCGACACATCGCCATCCGTGATCGCGTGGCGCGAGAGCTTGGCGCGGATGCTGCACAAGATTCCACTGCTCATTCACGACGCCACTTATCGCGATGAAGAGTTGCCGACTCATCGCGGGTGGGGGCATTCCTCGTCGCAAGAGGCGACACGCTTTGCACTCGAGTGTGAAGCCCGCACACTGGTGCTGTTCCATCATCATCCGGACCGCGATGATGACAGTGTGGAGCGCATGGTCGAAGCGGCACGTGAACAGGTCGTACACGCGGGAGCGAACATGCGCGTGATAGCGGCGTGGGAAGGACTTACGCTGGGGCTGTAGTTACGCCTGCGCGCCCCAACCACCACCGCCCGGTGTTTCGATAGAGAGCACGTCGCCGGCATTCATGGCGACGCGCGTCTTGGCCGGCAATCGTTGATCGTTGAGTGAATTGCGACCGCAGGTGCCGGCGCTGCCGTTGTGTGCGCCCGCCGGCTGCACTTCGCGACGTTCGGTAAGCAGCGTCGCGGTGCACGGCACCAGCGTCTGATAGCGTCGCACAACACCGTCACCTCCGCGATGCTGCCCGGCTCCGCCGCTGCCACGTCTCACGGCGTACTCGAGCACCCTCAACGGATACGCACGCTCGAGTGATTCGATGGGCGTATTGCGCGTGTTGCTCATGCCAACGTGAACGGCATCGGGACCGCGCCCACGCATGCTGGCTCCCTGCCCACCGCCCAATGTTTCGTAGAACGTCCAGCCAGGCGCACCAAGCGTGACGTTGTTCATGGTGCCCTGCCCTGACGCCGGAATGGTGGCGTTACCGGCGTTGGCCAACGCCGCAAAGATCACGTCGGTCAAGCGCTGTGACAGTTCCACATTGCCGGCCGCCACGGCGCTCGGCCGTTTGGCGTTGGCAATGCAGTCATCGGGAATGAGGAGATCGAGCGCCCGGGCGACACCATCGTTGACCGGGACATCGTCGTCGCACAGCACACGCAGCACAAAGACCGCAGCGGCACGCGCAACAGCCGGGGGCGCATTCACATTGCCGCGCACCGCGCCGCTGGTGCCGGTGAGATCGAGATGCAGAGTTTCGTCGTGCACACGAAGCGACACCACGATCGGAATGTGCGCCTCGGTGACCCCGTCGCCTTCGAGCACATCACGCGCCGTACCCTTCACGCCGTCGAGTGCCCGCAGTCGTGCGCGTACACGTCGCTCGGTGTAGTCGAGCAGTGCATCCACGGCTGCGGCCAACGTGTCTTCGCCCATGCGCACGAGAAGTGCCTGCCAGCCACGTGCACCAGCCGCACAGGCCGCGCGTTGCGCGCGCAGATCGCCTTCGCGTTCGGCTGGCGTGCGCACATTGGCCAGTACGAGTCGCAGCACATCATCCTGCGGAATGCCCTGTCGCTCGAGACGAACCGGCGGAACAATGAGCCCCTCCTGAAAGAGCTCAGTCGCTCCATAGGGCATGCTGCCGGGGCTCATGCCGCCGACATCGGCATGGTGTGCACGCACCGCGGTATAGCCGATGATGCGAGTTGCGTCATCCGGATGCGGCACTGCTTCGACCATCGTGAGATCGGGCAGATGCGATCCGCCATGCGATGGGTCATTAAGCAGGAATACATCTCCCGCAACCGCTCCACACGCACGAACCGCAGCTACGGCTTCCGGCATTGCGCCAAGGTGCACCGGAATGTGCGCGGCCTGCGCCACCATGCGTCCCATGCCGTCGAACACGGCACATGATGCGTCACGCCGTTCACGAATGTTCGGCGAGATACTCGTGCGTTCGAGAAGCGTGCCCATTTCTTCGGCGAGCATGGCCACGCCCTGCGCAAACACGGTGAGCTCGAGTGGATCGAACCGTTCACGCATGCGATGCACCGCCATGGTCGGCGGAGAATCCGAGTTGGGCAAGGGCGGCCTGACACTGCGTCATCCACTGGGCCTGCAGGTCCGCCATCTTTGCGCCCTTGCCGCGATTGGGTGCCATGGAAAGCAGGCCCTGCGCGCTGGGATGCACGACAGATGCCGTATGCAGCGTATGCCCTTGGCGCGACTCCAGCATCGTTGCAACGGTATTGGTGGCCACACGTCCGAGTGTCAGAATGCCCTTGAGCCCGCGCTCGCCGAGACGATCCAACTCGGCGGCAAACCGCGCACGATTGGGCGGGCCAAACAACTCACTGCGCGTTGGCGCGCGGAAACGGAACCCGTCGTCCGTTGGGCAGTGATCGTAGGCATTGGAGAGGGCCACACCATGCGCCACAGGCATGAGCGCGTTCTTGCGAAACACCGCCCCATCCCACGCCACGCGGTCATAGTGCGTTGGCAGCGTCACCGCCCCAACGCCGGCAAGCGCTTCGTACAGATGACGACCAGCCGCATCGCCCCAGAATGGCACAGCGCTCTTGTCCGCGCCGCGCGGTCCCGGTGCTTCACCAATGATCAAAACGTGCACCGGACCCGTACGCGGCACCAGCATGGGAACAGCAGCACCGATGATGCGGGCCGTCAGTGTGGGTTCGATCGTGGACGACGGCGCTCCCGGCGTATCGATGCGACGTCTCATGCGATGCGCTCCAACATCCATCCTCCCACATCGAGTGATCGTGCCCGCCAACCAGCGGTTACGAGCATCGTGGCATCAGGCAACTGCACGACGCAGGGTCCTTCGAGCTCGCGAGACATTGCGCGACCATCGTCACGATCGTTGGGCAATTCGCCCGTACCGACTGCTGTGCTGCTTGGAGTGCCGCGCGCAAACACTGCCGGCCACGGATTGCTGCTCACGGTGGTCCGCAGACTGATGAACTCCACCGGGCGCGACAGCGTGAACCCCGCCCGCGCCTGATGCCGTGCTTCAAATCGTGCAGCGACATCACCTACCGAATCCTGCAATTCAACGGGCACATCGAGCTCATATCCCTGCCCGACATACCGTGAACGCATCCACCATGTCACATGCGAGTTGTCGCCACGCAAAGCACCACGCAGGGCATCACGCGTTTCGCCAAGGAGTTGGCGCATGGCATTGTCTGACCACTGCGCAGCTTCGACTACGCAGTTGGTGAGTCGCTCACGTCGTTCAGGTGCCATGGCCAGACCAAGCGCGCTCAACACACCGGCATGTGGTGGAACGATGACACGCCTCATTCCGATTTGATCGGCAAGACCGCAGGCGTGCAATGGACCACCACCACCAAATGCGACCAACGGAATGTCGCGCGGATCGATGCCTCGTTCGACAGAAATTCGTCGTAGTGCGCGGGCCATCGTGGCGTCTGCCGTGGCAATGATTGCCTGCGCGGCGCGCAGGGTCGACACACCAAGGGACTCAGCGATCGGCTCGATGGCTGCGGCGGCACGCGCGTGATCGATGGTGACGCCACCACTCCACGCACCCGCCCTGATGGTACCGCACACGACATGAGCATCGGTGACCGTTGGACGCACTCCACCACGGCCGTATGCCGCAGGTCCCGGATCAGCGCCTGCCGATTCTGGGCCCGTGCGCAACGCACCACCATCATCAAGCCAGGCAATACTACCACCACCAGCTGCGACCGCTTCGACCAGCACACGAGGCAACGCGATTGGTACACCACCAACACCGCCGCCTCGTTCGACCAGCGGCTCCCCATCATCAATAAGACCGACATCGGCGCTCGTGCCACCAATGTCTATCGTGAGCGCGCGCGATTCACCGAGCACACGTACAAAGGCTCCAGCGCCTGTAACACCACCCGCCGGGCCAGAAAGGGCGAGTGACGCAGCCTGCTGCGAAGCCGCCGATGCGGACAGCGTGCCACCAGCGGATGTCATGACCCGCGGCGCCGGGAATTCTTTCTGCGTGAGTCGTTCGGTCAGTCCACCGAGATAGCGACGAACCGCTGGACGCGCGTACGCCTCAGCCACCGTAGTGGCCATGCGCTCGTATTCACGAATCTCGGGAAGGATGTCGTGGCTGCATATTACGTCCACATCCACGCCGCGAGCCAGCGCCGCCTGCCGAATGCCCTCGGCAACGGCGCGCTCGTGCGAAGAATTCTCGTAGGCGTGGAGCAGCGTAATGGCAACCGTCTCCGGTGCATGCGCCAGCACGGCATCCACCGCCGCCGCAAGCGCTGCGGAGTCCAGCGCGCGCACCACCGTGCCGGGAGCAAGTCGTTCGTCCACACCAACAACGTGTGCAGCATCAACCAATGGCGCGGGGTGCTGCTGCGTGAGATCGTAGAGCGCCGCCCGCTCCTGCCGGCGGAGCTCGAGCAGGTCGGTGAAGCCAGCCGTTGCGCAGGCCACCACCCGTGCACCGCGCCGCTCGAGCAGCAGGTTGGTCACGACGGTGGTGCCGTGCGCAATGTGCGCGATATCAGCGGGAGCCACCGAGGCGCTCTCCAGCGCATGCAACACACCGGCCGCACGATCACCGGGCACGCTCAACACCTTGACCGTTTGTACCCTGCCGTCGGCGTGCAGCGCTACCAGATCGGTGAAGGTCCCGCCGACATCAATGCCAATCGCCACACGGGCTGCTGATGTCACGCGCGTACTCGCGATGCGCGGTCAGACGAACCGCTGCGCCACGCCACAAAGGCGAGGGCGAGATGCACAGGCACCACACACAGTATGACGACCATGCTGCCTTGTGCATAGCCTGGCACATGGTTGGCGATGAGCCCGAGGATGGCGATGACACCGATCAGCAGGCTGGCACCGCGCGCGATGCTTCCAAGCACACTGCTACGCGCGCGTGCGAACCAAACCGCCGCGGCGACCAGCAGCAATGGTGACAGTACGGTAAGCGAGAGATTGGTGCCCATGTATGGCACGTGCTTGGTCACAGTGCCGGCAAGCAGCAACGCCGTTCCCAGCACACCGCCAACGCCATACCACAGTGATCCTGCGACTGTGGTGATCCATGCGGCACGCGGCAACCCGACTGCCATTGCCACGATCAACAAGGCAAGCACCAGGCCCAATAGACCCGCCGCCAACAATCGCTGCGGCGCATGTTCCGGCATGGGCGCACGATCGGCCACGTACAGCACACTGTCATGCGCGACCAGCGGCTGACCATTCACCGTGGTGGCAACGAGCGCATCGGCCAGGTGCTCCGGCAGAAAGGCCATCTGCCACCGCGTGAGATGCTTATCGGCGTTGCGGCCAAGGGCGATCTGAATGCCGGCGTACACCGGGAGATTGTCGGCCGTGATGCGTGCCGTTTCATCACGCCAGGTGTGATGCCCATCGACATCCGACCATAGCTGCTGCAGTGCACCACCCAGCGCCCAGTCAATCGCATCACGCACGCGCGTACTGCAATTGTCGTTGTAGTAGTCGTAGCGGTAGTACTTGTTGGCCTCCTGCGCCTTCCACGCTACGAAGTCGTACAGTGCACCGCGCTGTGCTGGCGTGAGTACCAGGCGTTGTTCGCGAATCGTGCGATTCTCACCGCGATAGGCCGTATTGAAGTCCATGGTGCGATATCCCGCCATCCAGTACTTCGTATCGCCGGTTAGAAAACGTGACAGGAAGTTCGGCTGCGCGAAGTCGAACATGCCCCAATTGAAGGCAAGGTCCTCGCCGGTAAGCGTATCACGGATAGCGAGCGCGATATGCCCAAAGCGCTCAAACACCTGATCACCCGGACCGTAGGTGTAGATGCTCACCGTCATGGACTCGCCACGCCGCGCGCGTGCACTGTCGAGGGCAGCATCCTTACCCGGCGCGGGTGGCGGTGGAGTCTGCTCCACGTTGTCGGGCGCCGTTTGCACCGTCGTTTGCGCGACTGATGCATTGGGAACGCCCAGTGCGGCCATCGCGAACAGCGCCGCGCCAGCCACACGACGCGTGACGAGTCGAGCGAACCAGCGCGGGCCATGGACTCGCATCAGAACCGGATTTCCTTGCCTTCGTCGG
The DNA here is from genome assembly GCA_016742275.1 of Gemmatimonadaceae bacterium. Lineage (GTDB taxonomy): Bacteria > Gemmatimonadota > Gemmatimonadetes > Gemmatimonadales > Gemmatimonadaceae > Gemmatimonas. The sequence goes on along the minus strand of JACVCD010000003.1, from coordinate 254,256 downwards.
CGGCTTTGTAGATCGCTTCGACAATGCGCTGAATCACGATCTGATCGGTGGGCGGCTCATAGGCCGATTCACCACGAATCATCGATACAAAATGCGCGATCTCCGCTCGATAGCTCTGAAGGAACGCACCTTCGCGAGCCGCCGCGCCAGACGGTGAAACATCCACCGGCCGCCCATTGAGCTCCTTGATGACACGAAGCGGTGCGAGCCGCGCCGAGCCACGTGTAGCGTGCGCCTCAAACCACCACCGATCTTCATCACCAACGTAGGCCCACGACAGATAGATGATCACCACCATGCCGTTGGCGCACTCGAGAAACACCTGCAGCTCGTCTTCCACCGCCCCGGCGGCGCGCCCACGACGCATGCTCGACACGAGACGCACGGGCGACGGGCCATCGGTCAGCCACATGGCCAGATCGAGCAGCGGCAATCCGTGCTCCATGAACACGCCACCGCCCGACTCTGCCCGACGATTGCGCCATCCGTCGTTGCTCTTCTTGCGCTGCATGATGCCGGCGCGAATGGACGTGACCTGCCCCAGTTCGCCGTTGCGGATGAACTGATCGAGTGCCTGTACATCGTTGCGGAACCGCTGGTTGTGCCCAACGACCAAACAGCGCTCCACCTTCTGCGCTGCAGCCAGACAGCGCTCCACCCCCCGAGTGGACAGCGCCAGCGGGCGTTCGCACAGCACATGCAGCTTCTTGCGCAGTGCGCTCAACACATGTGGTTCGTGCAGGTGATTGGGCGTGGCAATCACCACGGCATCGAGTTCGTCGCTGTCGAGCAACTCTTCGAAATCGGTGTACACATCGGGCACACCAAATCGATCGGCCAACGCGCGGGCCTTGGCTCCGTCGTTGTCGCAGAGTGCAACAAGCGACGCCCCGCGGATCTTCGACAACACGGGGATGTGCGTCAGCTGGGCGATAGCGCCCGTACCGACAACGGCGATGCGAACGCCGTCCTTCATTCACGCCTCCAGGGATATCGTATCAGTCGGCGAAGCCGACGACGGTCCCCGGATAATAGTGGCGGAGAATGCTGCGGGCATCGGCACCGGCTCGTGCCCGTCCGATGGCGCCCCACTGACACATCCCGACTCCGTGGCCGTTGCCAGCACCCCGTAGCGTGAGCGTCGAGAGACGCGCACCACGACGGGATTCGCGGTCCACGGAAAAGTACGTGCTGGGCAGAATCGCGCCACGCGGATCGCGCATCACGGCGCGAATATCGCGCGCGGAAACGGTGACATTACCCCGATCCGTGACCAGAGCCAACGACGTTACGCGTCCAGAGGGACCAGTAGCCTCGACCTTGACACCCTGCACCGCTGTCGGACGTGGATTCGGCGCTCCACTGGCCTGCAAGGCCCGACGCACCACCTCGGCCAGCTGTGCTTCATCGAACTCAGCGTGCCAGTGATTTTTGGGCGACAGATCACAATACGGGCGCCCCGTCCGCGGGTCGATGTCGCTGACTGATTGCAGATAGGGTTCTTCCTTCACGCCGCGCCACGCTTCGCGTGAAACAGCCGTACGACCGCCGCACGACGAATAAAACGGCGCATCCACCAACTTGTCGTTGTAGCGCAGCACCAGACCCGCCGTGGCGTCGATGGCCGCATTGACTTCCGGATGTTCAGCCTCGACACCGCCATACACCTGGTGCTGTACCGTAGCGGTGAGATTCCAACCCACTACCGGTGCGTTCACAACTCCTTCGGGGACGCGCACGTAGGTGTAGCTGCGTGCAGCAATTGTCTGCGCCTCAATCGCCGCGCGATCGGTGGCGGTGCGGGTGCCGATTTCGAGCGGCACCACGCCACGCAGATAGTCTTCCACCGGCAAGCGATTCACGACCATGACGCCGCTATCGGTGGCCGTGAACCACAGCTCACCGCGATAGCGCTTGCCGTTGTAGCGCACGAATACTTCACCTTCGATCGGACGAGCCACAAAGGGCCCTTCGCGCCACGGCGTTGAGTCGTCGCCATCACCGGCCACGCGCAGCAGGCGCCCATTCTGCTCAATGCGCCAGGGCTCATCACCCTGACCGCGTACGAGCGCGCCGCGTCCACCCTGCTCATCGATGCGCCAACGGCCCGTCGCACTCACCGGCGCGAGTCGCGCACGCCCCTCGAGCGCAATCATGGCCATGCGATCACGTCCACGCTCGAGGCGTCCTGACGATTCGCCACGGACGAGGCCAGAGCCACTCGTCGTCTTCGCGGCATCAGCCGAGGGGCTGCTCGCTGGTGTGTCTGTGGGAATACCAGGTGTCAGCGCTGGAGCACACGCCACCATGACGGCCGCCGCCGTAATGACGCCACCCAGAAACACTGATGCCCAGCTATCCACGCGCTTAGTCACGTCCCGCGGCCGCCGCGCTCATGGCTTCGTCCAAGCGATGCAATGTTTCACCGATCTCACGGGGGCCGTGCGCCGCCGACATGAACGCGGCTTCGAACGCGCTTGGAGCCAGACTCACCCCGCGACGACGTGCCGCATGAAAGAACGCACGAAAGCGTGCAACATCAGACTGCTGCGCATCGGCGAACGTGTGAACGGGTCCTTCGTGAAAGAAGAAGCCCCACATCGAGCCGGCGTGGCTCGCGATAAACGGAACACCGAGACGCGACGCAATGCCGCGCAATCCATCCACGAGTGCCGCCGTCTGTTCAGTGATGCGATCGTGCACTTCGCGCGTGAGTCCGCCCAACGTGGCCAGACCGGCTGCCATGGCCAGCGGATTCCCGGACAGCGTCCCGGCCTGATACACGGGGCCAGTGGGTGCAATGTGCGACATGACCTCGCGTGAACCGCCATAGGCAGCCACGGGTAGTCCGCCCCCGATGACCTTGCCCAAGGCCGTCAAATCGGGCGTCACGTTGAAGCGCTCGGCGGCGCCACCGAATGCGATGCGGAAACCGGTCATAACCTCATCAAAGACGAGCAAGGCGCCGGTTTCGTCAGCAATGCGTCGCAGACCCGGAATGAAATCCGGCAGCGGTTCGATGTAGCCGCCATTCCCGACAATGGGCTCGAGCATGATGGCCGCCAGCGGTACTTCGCGGGCAATGCGCTCCACCGCCTCGAGATCGTTGAATGCGCAGGTCAGCGTGAGACGGGCCAGTGCATCCGGTACTCCAGGGGAATCCGGCAATCCCAGTGTTGCCACGCCGCTACCTGCTCGCACGAGGAACGCATCGGCGTGCCCGTGATAGCAGCCTTCGAACTTGAGGATGTGTTCCCGTCCAGTGACAGCACGGGCCAACCGCGCAATGCTCATGGTGGCTTCGGTGCCACTCGACGTGAAACGCACCATCTCGAGATGCGGCATGCGCGCGGCTATGGCATCCGCGAGGTCGACTTCTCGCTCCGTCGGCATACCAAAGCTGGTTCCGTCGTTCATGGCGTCCTGCACGGCATGCAGCACGACATCAGGCGCATGGCCGAGCACCAACGGGCCCCACGAGAGCACGTAGTCGAGATACTCGTTGCCGTCGGCGTCCCACACACTAGCGCCTTTGCCACGTACGGCGACAAATGGCTCGCCACCAACACCGCGATACGCGCGCACCGGCGAATTCACACCACCCGGAAAACGCAGACGCGCCCGGCTCATGATTTCAGCCGAGCGCGATGTTCCGTTGTGCGCAGGAATGCGTGGACTCATCGACCAAAACTCCCGGCGCTCGAGGTGTCGATGCCAACCAGTGGCAGACTGCGTCCTGAGCGAACCGGGGCCGCCGTCGCCGGTGCCTCCAGTGTGCCGCGCCAGGTGGCTGCGAAGTCGTAGTCGTCGACGACCTGATTGACCACGACGTCGAGCATGCTGCCAGGTGTGATGGCCTTGGCCGAACCATCGCGCAACGCGCTCTCGCTGATGGATACGTGCGTGAGACCGTCGATGTCATCGGCCTGCCAGGGTGCACGACAGATCCACTGATCGGCCGTTTCACCGCGACGCTCTACCAGTACACGTGCGTCGCGACCGAGAAAGCGTTCGTAGCGCGACGCCGTGATGCTGCGTTGCAATTCCTCGATGCGCTCCTTGCGTTCCTGCTTGATGGACTCGGCGACATCGTCTTCCATCGTCCAGGCGCGTGTGCCTTCCTGCGGTGAGTACGTGAAAACACCCACGCGGTCGAACTGCATTTCCTCGAGGAAGTCGCAGAGCGTGAGGAAGTCGTCTTCTGTCTCGCCTGGGAAACCAACAATCACACTGGTGCGCACGGCGAGATCCGGCACAATCTCGCGATAGCGCGCCAATCGTTCGCGAATGGTTTTCTGCCGTTCAGGGCGACGCATGCGCGAGAGCACAGCATCACTGCCGTGCTGCATGGGCGTATCCAGCCACCGAACGATTCGCGGGTTGGCCGCAATGACCTCGAGCAGACGCGGCGTGATACCGGTGCTGTAGAGATACATGTTGCGAATCCAGGGGATGCTGGTTTCGCGAATCAGTGCTTCCAGCAACTCGGGTAGCGCGTTGCCATCACGACGATCGCGGCCGTAGTGCGCAAGATCCTGCGCTACGAGGTTGATCTCACGCGCACCCTGCGCTTCCAGCAACTGCGCTTCGCGTACGAGATCGTCCACCGCGAACGAGCGATGCTTGCCGCGCATGAGCGGAATGGCGCAGAAGGCGCATCCGTGATCGCAGCCTTCGGAGATCTTGAGATAGCGCACATGCGGCACGTCGCCGCTGAAGAGGCGCACACCCGGATGTTCGACCAGTGAACCACCGAGCAGCCCGCGTTCGACCAACTCCGGCACGAGGCGATCGGTTTCGGAATTGCCGAGGAACACGTCGACTTCGGGAAGCGCCTCGAGCAGTTCGTCTTTGTGGCGCTCCACCATGCAGCCAATGGCGAAGACGGCCTTTACGCCGCCCTCGTCCTTGAGACGGGCAGCATCGACAATGGCTTCGATGGATTCCGCCTTGGCGGCATCGATGAAGCCGCAGGTGTTGACGAGCACCACATCGGCGTCGCGCAGATCCTGCACCGGCTCGGCGCCATGCGCCACGAGGTCGGCGAGGTAGCGTTCCGAGTCGACGGTATTCTTGTCACATCCGAGGGTGACCAATCCGAACTTGAGCATCCCTGAAACCTAGCGGATTTGGGCGGGCAGGAACGAGCCCGGCGCACCTCAGGGGTCGATTTCTTCCCAGAGTGGGGCCAGTTCGAGACGAAACTGGGGCTGAGCTCCCGGAGGCTTCCAAGTGACGGTCTCGATGCAGACCTCCGGACGATCGACATCGTGCGTCCAGCGCTCGATGATGTGGGAGTCGATGTCCACGAGCCAGCACTCGATACCGGCTCGTTGGAATCGCGGACGTTTCTTGAGTCGATCGTTCCGCGCGGTGCCAGGTGAGAGCACTTCGACGACCAGCAATGGCTGTGGCGCCGGTTCCTTGCCGAACATCACGGCGCGACCAACAGGTGGCAGTACGAACAGGTCGGGCTGCACCAACGTCCACGCGTCGAGTATTACATCCGCGGGAGCCATAAGGGCTATGCCGATACCCTTCCCCGGGCCACGGAGCCACGTCAGCAGCTCGTGGTGTATGGCGCCGATGACCTGCTGATGGATATACCGAGGCGCCGGGGTCACCAGCAGTTCCCCGTCCACAGTCTCGTAGCGATTGCCGTCGTCGGGAAGAGCCCACACGTCTTCCACAGACCAACGGCGCTCCTGTCCGATGGGCATACCCATATTCTGCTCGGCGCTCGGCGTTTTTCGCAACTCGGCGGTGACATGCGGCAACATGTCATGTCAGCCGCGAAGAACTGTCACCTGAATAACGCGCAGCAAATCCTGGCGACGCAGCCAATGCGTCACAGCACGGGTCGACTATCTAGTCAGCAGAAATTCGAAAGAGCCGATTGCGCGACACTTCAGGTCCCTGATTCGCTTGCATAGTGACCGTTAGCGCATAGTCGCCTGCGGGCAGGTTCGCGGTGGACAGGGTCAGATAGCGTCCATGGATGGACTGTGCGTCCCCACTTGGGTGCATTGCCTCGCCCGGACGCGCGTCGGTCCATCGAATGCGCACTCCACTAGCATCCCCACGCTCACCGCCGAGTGCCAACGAGATGCGTTCAAACACTCCGGGACGATTCAACCGCTCCACATGCACGGTGTATTGCACCGAGTCCGAGGCCACGAAGCCATAGCTCTCGATGTAGAGGCCCACGACCGACCCTGCGCGCAGCGTGGTCGAGGGCAACAGGCGCGCTTCAATGCTGTCGAGGGAAAACAGGCCTAGAGGCGCGCCGGGCATCAACAATGCCGGCTGCGCCATGGCCACCTGTCCGGGCGCCAGTGCCGTGATTGGTGGCTCGGCGGTAAGTCCGAATCGCACACGTGCATCGACCCGCAGGGCGCCGTGTCCCCGGAGTTCGAGTGAGACGATAGCAGAGTCAAGCAGCAGGGTGCCCGCAACGACCAGCGACTGCATCGTCGAGATCCGGCGCTGGTCGAGAGAGGCCGTCGTATCGGGTGAGCGTGCGGCGAGCAGATGGGCAACCAGTGAATCGCCGGCCCGTGCGGTACCGGCGGTGCCGTGCACGGGCATCCGTGCAGCGATGGCAAGCCGCACGCCGTTAGGACGGCGCCACTGCTGTTCCTGCCAGTCTGTCACGGTAAACAATGACCGAGACAGCTGGACATGTTCGAATGGCCACCACGTCCAGGGATCGCCGCCCGGTGGCGCGTGCAACTGCCACGCCGACGCGGGGGCTCGCAGCGGAGCGATCAGCGCCGCCCACTCCGGTAACACATGCACACGACCTGCCGTGTACTCCTGCGTCGTAGCAGGCGGCGACGGGGCGAGTTCAACCGGATCCTTCCCGACCTCGAAAGGGGTCGACCTGGGAGCACCGGGCAGTCTTCGATCTTGGCGGATGCGGGACCAGAACATCTTGGAGGGCCAGCCGTAGCGCGTGACCAGCTGCCCGACTGCATCAGTGGGATCGGTGGAGGTCCAATCGAAATGCTCGCTGATCGATACGCTAGCCGAGAGCAGCAGTCGCATTGTGCGTACGTCATGCTCGATCTGGCGCTCATTGAGCGCATCGGACCAAAAAGGATCCGCAAGCCACCATAGTGTACGCGCGAATGCAGCATGCTCCGCACAAGAGATCGGCAGTGTATAGCCATGCGGCAGGAGGCGCCGATCCAGCAACCCAATGACATTGTCCTGCTGGCATCGAATACCTCCGGATGCCGCGGCGCGCGCCCGCGCGAACACCACGGCGGCCTCCGCGAGCCGCTCTTGCCGCGCAAAAGCGTAGCCTGTGAGCATCCCGCACCACCACGGGTCATGGCGGCACGATTGCGCGACCGTCAACGCTTCCTCATGGTAGCGTGCAGCATGAAAACCCTGATCCACGAGAAATCGCACGTACTGCCCGCGCAGCCATCCGTCACCGGGAAGTTGCATGACAGCATCCTGCAACACCGTAAGCAACGAGTCGCGCGCCGCGATGATCGCCGGTCGCTCCACGGCGGTCAGGGCCAAATCGATGTTGATGCTCGCGTCCGCGTCGTGCTGCGGATCCACTGACCAGGTCGGACAGATCAGTGACGGCAAGGGCGCGGTCGCGCTGGCAATGAGATGACTGCGCCGCTCTGGCGCGTCGCGCCCTACTGGCGGCTTCCAGGCGTAGTTGCACCAGTGAGCTTGCATGCTCTCCGCCGTGTAGCGTGGATTCCGCGAGCGAGGCATGCTCTGCTCCAGCGCAACCCACTGTGCGTAGTCGCTGCGTAGCCAAGCATGACGCCATGTACGCAGGAAAGCGGTCGTGGCGTCCCTCGCACGCTGCACAATCTGCACCGAGTCAGCGTGAGGGTCGGTTTCAATGCGAACAGCGGAAATCCGCGGTTCATGTCGCACTAAAGTCGCGCGAGACTCAGCGACACCGAGCGCATGGAGGCTTGCCAGTGGCAGACCGAGGTACAGTCCCACACCGCTACAGATGGTTCGGCTGTGCAAGCGCACAGCACGAGAAAGAATATGCAGCACCGGGAGAATCCGAATTGATCGTGAAAGATTCGCCTTTAACAAGATCACTGATTGTCACGACCGCAACCCAAAGGCCCGCACGTCCCTAACTAAACAAACGCCGTCACGCGCACGCCGTCCAGTTCGACCTACTCCGGAGTATTGATTTTGTCCCGGGCACGCACTGTCACGAGTTTCGTCGTTGGTCGTGACACGAATCGCGCTCGATTCGTCCCCCATAAACTCCTTCCAGGGCGAATCCAATGTCACGTGTTGCGCTGCAATCGGCTGTGCTAGCTACAATGGCCTTTGGTGTTTCCGGTATGGCCATCGCCCAGGGTCGAACGCCCAAGCCCTCACCAGTGGTCGCGCTCGAACCGGCCCTCGTGCCGAGCGACAGCTACGAGCCATTGCAGCCAACCAGCATGCGTCCCCTCGGGAACGGCGGATTGGTGTTCGCGGACGTCAAACCGGTCACCCTGCGTGTAGTTGACTCGAAGAGTCGTAGCACGCGAGTTCTGGCCAACGCCGGCGCGGGTCCAAGTGAATACAAGACGGCGCCGGAGTTGCTGTCGTTCCCCGGTGACTCCATAGCGGCCTGGGATGCATCGCTCCGACGCTGGAGCTTGCTCGCGCCAAACGGCAGCTACGTCCGACTCCTGCGGGAGCACGAAACCGGCACCACACGCGATCAACGCGCGGTCCGTGTTTACGATGGCGCGCTCGTATACGCCGCGTCGTTGCGTGCTGGATCGACTCCGAGCGCTGTCGCCATCGCACGAATCGTGAAGTCGAGCGAGGCGATGCAACGCGGCCTTATCATCAGGCAGTCTGCAGCGGGCCAGTTGTGGGTAGCTCCGGCGTTCGCAGCGACACATTGGGCGGTCTTCGACTCGACTGGATCCCCAATTGGTCAACACCAGTTCGGCGAGCCGCTTCGCGTGACATGGGCGGATGCTCGCACGGTCCTGGGTGTGACACTCGATACGGATAGTCTGGCCCACATTGTACGTGGCCGACTTCCGGCGCAGCGTGCGTCCGCCAGCCGCCCCACTGCCACGCTCGTGGAATCCGCCCGTCCCATATCGCGGGAAGTCCAACAACGCCTGAGTCGCGTGCTGCGCGGACTGATCGGCCCGCAGGAGAAGGTGTACTCCGACAAGGGGCAGTACACCACCAACTATGCGGATCTCAAGCGCCCTGCGTCCACGACCGAATTTGTGCGCTTCATCGATGCCACAAATCGTGGATGGCTGGCGATGGCCATCGATGCAGAAACCGGCGCGACGTGTGCTATGGGCGTCGGTCTCACACCGACAGCGTGGAACGAAGCTGAGCCATATTGTTCGGCGGCTCCGACCGCTGCCCCAGCTACCGGACGCTCGCAGAACTAGCGATGGTTCATGTGCGACGTCGAGGCGCCGAGGTCGAGGCGCCGACGTCGACACAAATCAAAGCATCGAGCGACATGCCAACATACCGCGCATCAGCACACAGATTACGTCTCTTCGCGACGGCACTGACGGCCGCTGTGTTCGGAACACTGACGGGATGCGGAGCCATCGCCGAAACCACGCGGCACGTCATTCAGGTCGATCGTGTGGAGCTGGCAGCACCGACCTCAGGCTCGGGATATGCGCGCGTGACCTTCCACGGGATCATTGGCAACGATTCATGCGCCGAACTGTCAGGAGTGGAGCGCAGCACAACAGGAACAGACACGGTATCCTGGCGCTTCATCGCCACCCGTGGTGGCAACAACTGCTTTCAAGCGATTAAGCCGCTGCAATACATCGACTCGGTACTGAACCAGCCGGCGCGCACATTTCACGTCGTCGTACACCAGCCCACAGGAGATCCATTGCGCCAATCGTTCACACTACCGGTCGCGAACACCAACTGATTGATACTCGCGCCGAGCCCACCAATGGATGTGGGCGCCGACGATGCCGGCGCTGCCAACAGGATTTTGCCGATTCGCATGATTGCGTACTCCTCGGACAAAGGGAACTACGGGTGCTACATACTTGGCATTCGATAACGAAGAATACGCGGGGCCGGATCATGAGCGAGCGCATAGAGCTCACGTGCAGTATCGTCGATTGCGATGGCGAGGACATCGGCATCAAGGCGCAGTATGCGACGGAGTCGGCCATTCGAAGCGAAAATGAGCACATCACGACCAAAGGAGTTCGCCTTGCCGGCTTCGCGCTCAGTCCGCCCCGAGAAAAGGGCGCAAACATGGCTATCCGTTGATACCGTGGAGAGATACGCGCGTCGAGAATCGAGTGTGAAAGCTGCGCGCGAGGTCGACTGATCGCTAATGATGGGCTCGAAACCGAGTGGGCGATCCATAGCTGCCAACGGGGTTCCTTGCGAGTCGAGTACCTCCAAACGATCCGTCCAGCGATAGGCGACGACCACTCGATCCGCTACATCATAGTTTCCCAATCGAGCTGCGAAGGCGTCCTGCGCCACCACTGGTGCCCAGCGCGGAGCATCACGGGGAATCATGCCCACGACGCGGAGAAAAGAGCCCGTCCGCGAGTATTCCGCGAGACGGCCGCGCGAGTAGCTCCCAGTACCCATGAAACCACGATCTCCAAACAATCGCAAACTCTCGAGTGAACCCTCGCCGGAGAGCGTGATATGCGCATCTCCGCGATATCGTTGAGAGGACAACAATGAGTCCAATGTCAGCTCCGTGACGCGTCGTAACGAGACGTCCAGAACCCACATCGTATGCGAAGAGGCCGACCGAAACAGGTCCCACGCCCCTTCGAACTCTCCCGGCCCTTGTCCGCGTCGACCAAACGTAGCGATGCGAGCTCCCTTGCTCACGTCGTAGACGCGCACCACGTGATCTGCTCCGCGATCAAGCACGACCAGCTTCCCGTTGATGACAATTATGCGACTGGGCCTGGAAAGCCCATCATCTTCGGATATCACCGTACCGGTCAACGGCTGAATCAGGCGCGTTTTCGCAGCGTCATATTGGACCTGCTGCGCAAGCACTAGATCCGAGCACACACAGACAGACGCCGCAAGCATCATGTATCGAATCACATGTGCCCCCGATAGCCAAGATTGTCAGTTCATCATAACGATTGCTTCTATCTTTCTTTCCGGGAATTTGCCCGTCAAGCGCCCAGGTTGAAACCTGAGCGCTTCCCGACCGTGCGACTTATCGGAAATTCCCGAACTGCAACTCCACACCGTAGTCGCCCTTCCGCAGCATCGTGATGCATTCCTGCAGGGCATCCTTGTCGGGACTCGAGACACGCACCTGTTCGCCCTGAATGGACGCCGTGATCTTCTTGAGCTTGGCTTCCTTGATGGCCGCACTCACCTTCTTCGCCGTTTCGCTGTCGAGGGCCATCTTGAGCTTGATCTCGCGGCGCTGAATCTCGCCGCTACCCGGTACAAGATCGGTGACATCAAGATTCTTCACCGACACACCGCGCTTGATCAGCTTGCTGCGCAGCACGTCCAGCAGCGCCTCGCTCCGCATATCGCCTTCCGCTTCGAGTTTGATCACGTTCTCGGCGCGCTTGAAGTCGATGAGGATGTGTGAGCCCTTGAAGTCGAAACGCTGCACGACTTCCTTCTGGGCCTGATTCACGGCGTTGTCGACCTCCTGCAGGTCGCAGCCGGTGGTTACGTCGAATGAATACGTCGATGCCATGAGGAGACTCCGGGAAGCGGAAAGGCCCCGGTGCAGACCGGGGCCGACCCTCAAAGCTACACCACTCGCTGCGCCCGCGCGAAGCGGAAATGCGGGGACCACAGCCGCAGTTACATCTTCGGCATCAACACGTGGTCGATCACGTGAATCACCCCGTTTGATTGCCGCACGTCATAGGTGGAGATGTGTGCCGTGTTCCCGGCCTCGTCCATCAGCACGATGTTGCGCGGGCCGTTCATACTCGCGGTCAGCTGTCCGCCGGCCACCGTCTTGAGCATGGCCTTGCCGCCGCCCGCCTTGATCTGCGCTTCCAGCGCGGAGGCATCTAGAGAGCCCGAGACCACGTGATATGTCAGCACGCCGGTAAGCTTGGCCTTGTTCTTCGGCTCGAGCAGCATATCGACCGTGCCGGCCGGTAGTGCAGCGAACGCTGCGTTCACCGGCGCGAACACCGTGAAAGGCCCCTTGCTCTTGAGCGTTTCCACGAGGCCTGCCGCCTTCACCGCGGCCACCAATGTCGTGTGATCCTTCGAGTTTACCGCGTTGTCGACGATGTCCTTGGCGGGATACATCGCCATGCCGCCCACCATCACGGTGCCCTGCGCTGCCGCAGGTGTCGCGAGTGATGCGGTGGTTGCCACGACGGCCGATACGAGTGCAATTGTCAGGACCTTCATGAGAAAAGCTCCGGTACAAGTGGTTGATGATGCGAACCTGTACCGGAGCTACGACATTCACGCGCTGTTGGATTGCTGCGGACGCGTCTCTATTGTGATCGCGTGACCACGGTTCCCACGAGGAACGGTTGTGTGGTGGGCAACTTCGAGCCACCGGCCGGTTCCTCGGTGACCGCCACGGCCGTCACACCTTTCGTGGACTGCGGCAACTGAATATCAAACTGCGTCGTGTTGCCATCTCCATCCGGCACGAACACACGCGATGGCACGGGCTGCCCATTCTGAATCAGCCAGAGTTGATAGGCGCGTCCCTGCGCAGTCTGTGGCAGTCGAAACGCATGCATCACACCGCGACCGTCCTTCACGTTCCAGAAAAACTGCATCCCCGGACCCGTGGCATTTGGCACACCCATGTTGACCACCAACAGGGCGTCGCCGCCGCCGAGTAGCGTGCGCAATACGGCTTCCTTTTCGGCGAGTGCCTGATCGCGCTCGGCAATGGTGCTGAGCCCTTTGGTGTAGGCCGATCGCGCGAGATTGAGCTCGTCACGAAGCGTAGCCTGCGAACGCAACAACACCACGACGGTAGCAGCCAGCGCCGCCGTCAACAGAAGTGGCGCAGTACGACGCCATCTCGGGCGTGCAATGACAGGCGGCAATGTCGCCGAAGACCGTGCAATGCGCGGTATCGCCGAGGGCGCCGAGGTCTCATCACCCGAACCCGTTCCAGCATCGACTTCAGCCAACCGCTGCAGAAAGCGATCACGTAGTCCGGGTGCCGGAGTCGCAGAATCCGTTGTGCCAAGTGTATGGACGGTCTTCACGAACGTCTCCAGTTCGGCGTGCAGGTCCGGGAAGCGCTGCAGTGCCTCCTGCATCGCGTCCCGTTCGGGTGGATCCAGCGCGTCGAGCGCAAACGCGGGCAGAAGCGCTCGCGCTTCATCAATCGTGAACGAATTCACGGGTGACCCTCCAACGCGAAGGGTCCGAGTGTGTCGCGGAGTCGCGTCATGCCAAGCCGAATGCGTGTCTTGATCGTGCCGAGTGGTTCCATAAGCCGCGCGGCAATCTCTGCGTGTGTGAGTCCTTCGTAGAAAGCCATCTCAATCGCACACCGCTGCTTTTCGGAGAGCTGTGACACGGCCTGTCGTACGGCGGCTCCGGCTTCGGCATGTTCGAGTGCTGAATCTGCCGGCTGCACGACGGACGTGAGTGATTCGTCGACCAGGCGTTGCTGGACGGCGTCGCTGGCATGTTGGCGACGCACACGCGCCCGCACCAGATCGAGGGCACGCGAGCGGGCAATGGTGGTCAGCCAACCGGCCACCGTGGCGCGGTTGGCATCATAACGATCCGCATCACGCCACGCCTGCATGAAGGTGTCGAGTACGACTTCTTCCGCATCCGGCTGTTGGCCGCAGATGCGAAGGGCGAGCGCCAGGAGCATCGGACTGTACAGGTCGTACAGCGCCGCGGCTGCATCCTGTTCGCCGCGGCGCATCGCCTCCAGCAGGGCGGCGTCGCCCGTACCGTGGAGTTCGGTCATGTGTGTATATGGCCCGAAGCGCTGCGCAGGTGGAGCGGCCTTGGCAGCGGCGTTCATGGTCAGGGAAGGAAGGGGAGGATGATCGCCGTGACCTGTTCCTTCGTCAACGGTTCGTCAAAGGCTTCGGTTCCCCCAGTGGCACCGCCGAAGGTGCTGGCGTTCGGCAGGGACGCGATCGCCACACCGCCCTGCGTGAGCGTGTCCTCGCCGTCGTAGATGCCCTGGGTGAAGGCCGGAAGGTCGTCACGACTGTTGCCCGTGATCCATCCCTTCTTTCCGCGAAGTCTCCGCACCTCGGCAGCGTGCCGCGCCTCGACACTATGAATCGCCAGGGCGGCGTTCAGAATGCCCTTCTCCGTCATCAGACGCCCAACCTGCCCCTTGTAGGCACGCACGCCCGTGTCTTCAAACGCCATGGCCAGCGCCTTGAAGGTTTCATACTGCGAGGCGCCAAAGTTGAATCCGGGCAACGCGCCCTTGGCCGTGTAGTCGAAGGTCGGCCGGGCTACTGGCGTCGCGCCGCGTGCGGTGATGAGACCTTGCAGTGCAGTCACGTGCGCGACTTCGTGATCGCGGATGGTGCCAAACAGTGTGCGGTCTTCAGTCGGCACCAGGTTCGATGCCGCCATGCCGCGTGTGTAGAAGTCCGCTTCCAGGTGCTCCAGCAGCAGCGCGAACTGCAACACATCGAGCACGTCGGCGGGATCGGCTGCCTGCATCGCGCGGGTCGTCGAATATGTGGACATGGTGGGCTCCTCAGCCGTTGCCGTTGGGGCCCTGCACAAACGCCGCCGGGGCGTTGGCAAAGGCCAGCTTGTCGACCACGAATCCCTGCGCCGCCGTGGCGACCTTCGCGGGGCTGAACACATCGTCAAAGGCCGTTGGCGAGAACGCGCTGGTTTTGGGCGCGAGCAAATCGCGAATGGCCGAGGCGTGACGCGCTTCCACCGACACGATCTTTCCGGCAATCGTGAGATTCGCGGCGTTGGTGAGGTACTGACCGGCGCCGTTGTAGGCAGCCACACCCAGATCCTCAAAGGTCCGCGCCGCCGTCAACACCGAGGTGCGGTCATTGAAATCGACACCGGGATAGGACGCGGTGAGCGTGAACCCGTTGGTCGCACCAAGTGCAGCCTTCAGAAACTCGCGATGGGCGATCTCGTGATTGCGGATATCCGTAAGCAGCGTGCGCTCGGCCGTCGGAATGTTCGAGCTGCCGAAACGATCGACCACGCGCGTATAGAAATCCGCTTCCAATTGCTCGAGCGCATAGGCGAACTGCAACACCGCGATGTCGCCCTTGGCGAAGTCAATCGTGAGCGTGTTGCCACTGCCCGGTGTTGGTGGGCCGGTCATGCTGTCGTTGTCGTCTGAGCACGCAGTCAGCATACCCGGCAGAAAGACGGCAGCACCGCCCACCGCCATCAACCGCAGCACTTCGCGGCGCGTACGCGGTGACGCCAGAACACCGGCGTCGGCGATGTGCAATTCGGGACGTTGAGCCATGAAATCCTCCAGACATGGAGTGTTGGGTCGTTCGGACCCATGGCTACGACGCCTACAACTCAGTTGGATTCATTGACCTGCGCACTGCAATTGGCGGCACTGTGTGATGCGTCACATCGAACCAGCTCAGCCGAGGAAGCTTTCCAGCGACTTGGAGCGACTGACGTGACGGAGGCGCGAGAGCGCCTTCTCCTTGATCTGCCGCACACGCTCGCGGGTGATGCCGAGCTGCGCACCGATCTCTTCGAGTGTCATGGGCTCGGCTTCGTCGATGCCGAAGTACAGGCGGAGGATCTTGGCCTCGCGCTCCTTGAGGCTGCCCAGCGAATCCTCGATGGCCTCGGTCAGCGCCTTGTCGAAGGTCTGGTCTTCCGGATTCGGATGCATCGTATCCGGCAGGTAGTCGAGCAGGCGATTGTCTTCACCCGGCGTCAATGGCGCATCAAGGGACAGGTGCACCTGAGAAATCGACATCGTCTTGGCCACCTCTTCCTCGGAGATGTCCATTCCATCGGCAATCTCGGCGTGTGTGGCTTCGCGACCGAGTTCCTGCAACAGGGCGTTGGCCCGTTTACCAATGCGGTGCAGCGTTCCCGCCCGATTGAGCGGCACACGCACGATGCGCGACTGCTCAGCCAGTGCCTGGAGGATTGCCTGACGAATCCACCACACGGCGTAGGAGATGAACTTGATCCCCTTGGTTTCGTCGAATTTATGTGCGGCGCGAATGAGGCCGAGGTTGCCTTCGTTGATCAGGTCGGACAGCGACACGCCCTGATTCTGATATTTTTTCGCGACGCTGACGACGAAGCGCAGGTTGCTTCGGACCAGCTTATCGAGCGCCTCTTCGTCTCCCACCCGAATGCGCCGTGCCAGTTCTGCTTCTTCTTCACGAGAGATCAGCGGATACGCGCTGATGTCGCGCAGATACTGGTCGAGGGAGCCTTCCTCGTACGACGTCTTTTTCTTCGGGGGAGTTACAGCCATGGTGTTGCGGCTCGAGTGCAAATGGCCCATGTACGCATCGCGTGGGAGGGGAAACGCGACGTCCTGCTCAACGAACTGCATTGTGTATCCGCGCCTGCCATGCGTTGCGAAACGTCCGCTGAATCACCCACCGCAATTGCGCGTGCACACAACTGAATTAAGCCTGACGGGTCCGGTGCGTTTCGTCAACGCATGCCGGCGTTAATTCCGGGATGGATCGTTGACCGCGCGGCATACGTCGCATAACCGCGTAGATGCTCCGGCGTCAGCGTACCGTGCGTCCAACCCGGTCCCAGCGAATGCGCGTGAGCCAGGGAAAGCGCTGTGTGGTGTCGTGCGCATAGCTGAAATAGACCACCCACGGCGCACCACGCACGAGACTGTCCGGTACAAATCCCCAGTAGCGGCTATCGAGGGAGTTTTCGCGATTGTCACCGAGTACGAAGACATGCGCCGGCGGCACCACGACGGGGCCCCAGTGATTGCGAATGCCTTCGCCACCGGCGGATGTACGAATGGCGTACGGTTCCTGCTGCGGCACTTGATTGCGCAGAAGCACGCCATCCCTCATGGCCAGCGTATCTCCGGGAAGCCCCACGACACGCTTCACGAATGCCTTGGACGGATCGACCGGCCAGTCGAACACCAGGATGTCGTTGTGCTGTACCACACGTGCTGCGGGCAGTCTACGTCCCGTAAACGGCACCTCGGCCCCGTACACCCATTTGTTCACGAGGAGAAAATCCCCGACGAGCATGGTACGTTCCATGCTCGCCGAAGGAATCCGAAACGCCTCGACCACAAACGTCCGTAACAACAAGAACAGAATCAGTGCAGCGGGAAGCACCCGTCCCCACTCCCGCCACCAGCTACGCTCGGAAGGACGCCCTCCCGAACGCATGGACGATCGCAATGACGAGCGAATCGACGGGCGACGGCGATTGGCCGCACGCAGCGCCTCGTCGCGACGCTCCCGAGAAACCGGTGCCCTCACCGCGACTCAGTAGTTGTCGATCTGCGCGCGCTGCAGCGCACCGGAGTAGTCGACATAGCCGACCTTGGTCTCCGAATAGAACTCGTACACTTCCCAGCCGCCTTCACGGTGACCGTTGCCCGTTTCCTTGACGCCACCAAACGGCATGTGCGCTTCGGCGCCGATCGTGGGCGCATTCACATACGTGATGCCGTTGTCGAGATCCTGGAGCGCGCGGAAGGCCACGTTTACGTCACGTGTGTAGATCGAACTGGAGAGGCCGTATCGCACGCCATTGTTCACGGCGAACGCTTCGTCGACCGACGACACACGAATGACCGACAGAACGGGACCGAAGATTTCTTCCTGATCGAGACGCGATCCCGCCGTGACACCGGTGAAGATGGTGGGTTGGAAAAAGAAGCCGTGATCAAGATCGCCGCCGGTGGCGCGTTCTCCGCCCAGCGTGAGCGTGGCGCCCTGCTCACGACCGATCGTGATGTAGCGTTCAACCTTGTCGCGCGATGCAGCGTTGACCAGCGGCCCGACATCGGTGCCAGCCTTGCGTCCATCACCAAGTCGCAGCGCCTTGGCGCGCTGCACCAGGCGATCGATGAAAGTGTCGTGAATACCGTTCTGCAACACGAGGCGGCTGGTGGCCGTGCACCGCTGACCCGTCGTGCCGAATGCGCCCCACAGCACGCCATCGAGCGCAAGATCGAGATCCGCGTCATCGAGCACGATCTGCGCGTTCTTGCCGCCCATCTCGAGCGACAAACGCTTGTGCATACGGCCGCACGTTTCGCCAACAAAACGACCGGTCTCCGTGCTGCCCGTGAACGAAATGACTGGCACCTGCGGATGTTCGACGATCGCCTTGCCAACCACTTCGCCCATGCCGTGCACGAGCTGAATGACTTCGGGCGGAATACCGGCTTCCAACAGAATCTCCACCAGCACCGTGGCAGTGTGCGGCACGTCTTCAGCCGGCTTGAGAATCACCGCATTGCCACAGAGCAGCGCCGGAAACGCCTTCCAGGTCGGAATGGCGAGCGGAAAGTTGAACGGCGTGATCAGACCGGCCACACCGATCGGACGACGCATGCTCATGGCCCACTTATTGGCCAGCTCACTCGGTACCGTGTGCCCAAACAGGCGACGGCCTTCGGTGGCGGCGTAATACGCCGTGTCGATGCCTTCCTGCACATCGCCACGCGTTTCGGCGAGCGGCTTGCCCATTTCGCGGGTCATGATGTCCGCGAGTTCTTCCTTGCGCGACGCCAGGAGGTCGCCAACGCGACGCAGGACATCACCACGAGCCGGCGCCGGTGTACGCTTCCACACGGCAAAGCCGCGCTGTGCACTGGCCACGGCCGCTTCCACATCGGCCACACCGGATGCCGGGAAACGGCCAATCAGATCACGCTGGTCCGCCGGATTGTGATTCTCGAAGTATTCGCCAGTGGACGGTGCACGCCACTGACCACCGATGAAATTGCTGAATGTCTTGGTCATCCGGGAAAACTAGTACCGGACGACCCATCAGGGCTGGTGGATGGTGACGTGGGCGGCACGGTATTGGGATCTGCCGGTGTGGTTCCCGGCGGCACGGTTTCCGGAGTAGTGTTCGTCGGTGCCGTACTCGCCGGCGCCAGTGGCAGTGCCGGCAGACCGTCGCAGCTCCACACCGCTGGCCGATCTGTGGTGGGAATGGCGTAGCCGACACGTGGCAGCACTTCGCGCGCGCCGAGTGCGAGGCCCCAGATGGTCACCAGCAGCGACGCCACATGGGCCAGGCCCAAACGATGCCGCCATGTGCCGATGGCGCTCCAGAGTCCGAGCAGAGCTACACCGCCAGTGGACGCTGTAAAGCCGATGAGCGGCAAGCCGCATCGCGCGGGCCAAGGCCAGAACATCAGACCAGCCGCGGCAGCAACCGCCACGGTGACCTTGAGCCAGGCGAACCAGGGTCGGCCGGCGGTAACACCCGCCGAGGGCGCCGCGGCCGCAGGGCGTGCCGCGTTTGCGGATGCCGGCGCCGCCAGCGTCTTGGTTGCACCCTTGGCAGCCGTCGCCGGCTGCGGCGCGGCAGACGCCATCAGTTGTTCATCAGAAATCGACGCCAACTGCTTGTCGATTTTGGCGAGTTCCTTGTCCCAGTCGGTCATCGAAGCAGTGTGGTGTGAAATGCCACGGTATCCGCGAACCGGCACCAGTGGCATCTCGCCCGAAGGCTGTTCGCCCTACGGCGCCATCTACTCCACCGTTTCCCGCTGGAGCTGATAGCGCTCGATCTTCTTGTACAGGTTGGAACGCGGCATGTCGAGCACCCGGGCGGTTTCCGACACGTTCCAGTCGAATGCCCGGAGCTTGGCCAACAGATAGGCGCGTTCGGCAGCCTGTTTGAACTCTTCGAATGTGGCGATATCGAGCAAACTCCCCAAGCCCGCCGGCTCAGCGGTTCGCCGACCAACCAGCCGTTCCACGTCTCCGGCTACAATGGTGGCGCCGCTCGCCAGAATGACCAGCCGCTCCACCGTGTTGCGGAGTTCACGTACGTTGCCCTGCCATTCGAGCTCGGAGAGGCGCTGCAGCGCCTCGTCAGTGATGCGGCGTGCCGGCAGTCCGTCACGGGCAGCCAATTGCTGCAGGAAATGGGTGACGAGCAACGCGATATCCTCGCGCCGTTCACGCAGCGCGGGCACGGTGATGGGCACCACATTCAGACGATAGTACAGATCCTCACGGAAACGCCCAGCGGCGATTTCTTCCTCGAGATTCTTGTTGGTGGCCGCCAGCACGCGGACATCCACCTGAATGGGCTTGCTGCCGCCAATGCGTGTGACCACACCGTCCTGCAGCACACGCAAGACCTTGGCCTGCGCGCTCGACGACATGTCGCCGATTTCGTCGAGGAACAGCGTGCCGCCGTCGGCCTGTTCGAACTTGCCGGCGCGATCGCTGATGGCACCAGTGAACGATCCCTTCATGTGCCCGAAGAGCTCACTCTCGATCAGCTCACTCGGAATGGCCGCGCAATTGACTTCGATGAAGGTTTTCTTGGCGCGTGGCGATCCACGATGAATGGCCCGCGCCACAAGTTCCTTGCCGGTGCCGT
Source organism: Gemmatimonadaceae bacterium (assembly GCA_016742275.1). Classification (GTDB taxonomy): domain Bacteria; phylum Gemmatimonadota; class Gemmatimonadetes; order Gemmatimonadales; family Gemmatimonadaceae; genus Gemmatimonas. Next base: position 233,748 of record JACVCD010000003.1, on the reverse strand, counting down.
TCTCTCCGGTGATAAGCACGCGGGCCGGTGTCGCCGCAACCTTTTCCACACGATCGAGCAAAGCGCGAATGCCGAAGCTGCGCCCCACGATTTCATAGCGCGATTCGATCGTTTCGCGAAGACGTGCATTCTCCTCGGTGAGTTCGCGATTCTCGAATGCATTGCGCAGCAGCACCAATACGCGGTCGGTGTCGAGCGGCTTTTCGAGAATGTCGTACGCACCGAGCTGCGTGGCTTCGACCGCCGTCTGAATGGTGGCGTGTCCGCTGATCATGACGACCGTGGCGTTGGCATCAGCCTGCCGCAGACGTTTGAGCACCTCGAGACCATCGAGGCCAGCCATCTTCACATCGAGGAAGACCAGTTGCGGGCGAAAGCTGTCATACAGCGAAATGCCCTCGGTGCCATTGCTGGCCGTCCGGACTTCAAAGCCTTCGTACTCGAGCAACTGCCCGAGGGCTTGTCGGATACCGGGTTCGTCGTCGATGACGAGAATGCGTCGGGTCATTGCGTGTCAGCTTACGAGTCAGCGTGCGTGTCAACGAGGGCGCGGCGGAGCCGCGTCTGAAGTCCCGCGATACAGTGTCAGCGCCCCGTTCACGACACGGGCATCGCTCACGCCGCGCGGAAGCGGCACAGGCAGTCCGTCACCGGTGATGCCGACGGTGTCCATCGGTGCACCAGCGCGCAACGCCTGTCGCTTCAGGGACCCCACGAGCGACGGAATGATCCGCGGCGGGAGATCGAGCCCCTTGAGCCGCAGTTCCTTGACGCGGAGTTGCGCGAGCCCCGGGCGAACCGGTTCGATCGGTCCGGCGATGAACAGGGTGTCCTCGCCATCGAGGGCCTTGCCCAGAATGCCGCCCAGTGCGTTGACATTGGTGAAGTCGCGGAGCGCGACGCTAGTGCGCAGCAGCAGTTGATCCCGCTCGAACGCGATATCTGCCGTTACCACGGATGGCGGCAACTGCGCCAACAGTGGCGCAAGCACCGTGGCCACCTGACTGGCTTCAAGCGAGACGTACGCTGGCCCATTGCGCTGACGCAGCGGGGCCAGCGGATCCTTTACACCCTTGCGCAATTTCGGCGCATCGGCATCGATGGCCACCCACCCCAGCGCACGATCACGGGCTTCGCGACGGGTGCGCCGCCGTGCCTCTTCTTCGGCCGCGATACGTGCCCCTTCCTGGCTATCCAACCGCTCGCTGGTGCGCACGGCAACATCGGTCACCGTTTCGGCCGCACCGGACGCGGCGCGCGAAAGGACCGAGGGCAGACGGTCGCCATAGAGCCAGTAGCCGACGGCGCCACCGACCAGAATGACGACACCGCAGCCGATGCGCGTGAGACAGCCCACGAGATCTCGTGAAAGGAGGTGACCAGGCGATGGAGGCGGCCGGCATCGGCCATCGCAAAAGTATCCTCGGCTGCCGTTGAGTGGGAGCGGGCAGACGCACTCACGGATCTCCAACACGTGCCATTGTCCCTCCAACGGGCTGGCCAGACTCTCCTGCGCCTCCGTCATCCACTGGGCGGAATCGCAGTGCTTCAGCCACGTGCATCGCGCCCACGGCGTCATCGCCATCGAGATCCGCCATCGTGCGCGCAACACGCAGCACTCGATGATATGAGCGAGCAGAGAGCGCCAGTCGATTGGCCGCGCGCACCAATAAGGCGCGTGCGTCTGCTGAGAGGCGGGCGCCGGGTGTTACAAAACGCGCGGGGGCGGTGGCGTTGGTGAGTGGGCCACTCAGTTGCGCACTTCCCTGCCCCGACGAGACATGGGCGTAACGCGCCGTCTGTCGTGCACGAGCGGTCAGTACTCGATCCCGAACATCTGAGGAGCGTTCCGTTGGTATATGCTGCGCCAGGGCTTCTGGCGGCACACGTTGCACGTGGACATGCAAATCGATGCGGTCAGCCAACGGCCCGGATAGTCGAGCACGATGGCGTTCAAGCTCCGCGGCGCTGCATCGACAGACCCGATCCTCGCAGCCCGCATATCCACAGGGGCACGGATTGCTGGCGGCGATGAGCGCGAAGCGCGATGGAAACCGCACAGCTCTGGCGGCACGGGCTACGACGACTTGCCCGTCTTCGAGTGGTTGTCGCAGCGACTCCAGCGTATGTCGCGGAAAGAGCGACAGTTCGTCGAGGAACAGTACACCATGGTGAGCGAGGCTTACTTCACCGGGTCTGGGCCATCCGCCGCCGCCAACAAGCCCCGCAGTGGAGATGCTGTGGTGCGGAGCCCGGAACGGACGATTGAGCGACAGTTCGTGTGTATGCTCCGGCGAGAGCATGCCTGCGACCGAATGAATCGCAAGAACTTCGAGCGCTTCCTGTTCACTGAGTGGTGGTAGGATACCCGGCAATCGGCGCGCGAGCATGGTCTTTCCCGCCCCCGGTGGTCCGACCAGCAGCAGATTGTGTCCACCGGCAGCGGCGATTTCGACGGCGCGTACAGCGAGCTCCTGTCCAACGACATCGCCGATATCGGGAATATCCCGTTCAGTCGTGCGTGGCGGAGCCGCGATGCGCTGCGCAACGTTCGCATGACCATCCCGGAGCATTCCGACCAGGTCCACGAGTGTTCGCGCTGTTGTAACGCAAGCACCTGGCACACGTTGTGCTTCAACGAGATTGTCGGGTGGCACGATGAGCAGGGCGCCGCTGGTCGCCGCGACATGCCGCGCCACAGCAAGCACCCCGCGCACCGGCCGGAGTTGTCCATCAAGTCCGAGTTCACCAACTGCACATGTATCCTGCAAAGCCTCGGTCGGCAGCTGTCCCATGGCTGCCAACAAACCCAGTGCAATCGGCAGATCGAATGAGGTGCCGGTCTTCGGCATATCCCCAGGCAGCAGCGAGACCGTGACACGCCTGGGAGGCACAGTGAACCCGCTATTCGCCAAGGCCGCGTGCACACGATCTCGACTTTCCTTCACAGCCGTCGCGGCCAGCCCCACCAGCGTCCACTGTGGTAGCCCATTGGCTACATGCACCTCGACAAGCACGTCGAGGGCGTCGATGCCGAGTACGGCGGCGGAGGGAGCGGCGGCCAGCATGGAGCGATGATAGGTGCGTGCTGGTCGTGATGTTGCACCGTTTCTACGAGCGCAGGATCAATCGAACGCGACGCTCCTCTGTGGACCGCATAGCACATCGGATGGCGGACGGTGTCGCGTGTTTGGTGCTGATGCTGGGGAACTGGCGAAGGTCGCCGAAGTCCCTCAATCATTTCTCACCTCAGTGACCCCTTCCTCCCACTTCGATGCCGGAGTCCTTTATGCACCCATTCTTGAATGTTGGTCTTTCGTCTGTTCGTAACGTGACACGCTTGATGACATTTGCCGCCATGCTGGCTGCCGCAACATTGCACCCCCGCCTGTCGCTCGAAGCCCAGAGCGCCTCCGACAACAAGCAGCTGCGACAGGGATTCTGGATTTCCGTAGGCGCCGGCGCTGGCAGTCTGGGATGCGACAACTGTGGCGACGATCGTGAAAATGGCGGAGCGGCGCAGATCGCTCTTGGCGGCACACTATCCCAGCACTTTCAATTGGGCGCGTCGATCAATGCGTGGAGTAAGGAGACGCAGGGAATCACCACCACATTCGGCACTCTGACGCTGCTCGGCAAGCTTTATCCATCGGCACGGCTTGGATTCTATCTGAGCGGCGGTCTGGGAGTTGGTCGTCTCGAGTTTTCGGGCACCGGCATGTCGATCTCAGACAAAGGTCGAGCCGGCATACTCGGCGTTGGCTACGACATTCGGGTCGCGAAGAACTTCAGCATCACGCCATTCCTGAATGGTGCCACGGCGTCGATCGAAGGAAACGGGACCAATATCACTCAATTGGGCATCTCGCTTACATGGCATTGACGCAGTGCTTCAAAAACGAAGCCCCGACACCATCAAACTGGATGTCGGGGCTTCGTCTTTTCTGCGTGTAACAGGAGAATTACATCGCCTGCCGCTGTCCCTGACCCAGCGTGAACTTCGCCATCCACTCGTATTCGCGCTTCATGCGGTCGAGCTGGTGGTAGTACTCCGTCAGGCCGTGGCCTTCACGCGGATAGAACACCAGTTCGGTCGTCTTGCCGCGATCCTTGAGTGCGCGGTAGAACTCCATCGGCTGACCGATGGGCACACGTTCGTCGGCGCCGCCATGCAGAATGAGCAGTGGCGTGGTGACCTTATCGCTGTAGCTCACGGCTGACCGCTCGAGGAACTTGCGGATGTTGGCATTCACGATGCTGCCGTCGTACTGCGGCTGCCCGAAGAACGTGTTGATGTAGCCAGGAATGTCGGTAGTGCCAGCCATCGACAGCAGTGACGGCAAACCAGCGCCCATCATGGCCGCCTTGAAGCGACCCGTCTGCGACACCACCCAGCTCGTCATGTAGCCGCCGTAGCTCCAGCCTTCAAACGCCATGCGCGACGAATCGGCAATACCCTGTGCGATCATGGCGTCTACGCCGGTCATGATGTCGCGATAGTCACCACCACCCCAATCGTTGGTGTTGGCGCGCATCCACCACTCACCGTAGCCCGTTGAGCCGCGCGGATTGGGATACAGCACCGCCCATCCACGCGCTGCATACGTCTGGCCCGGGCTGGTACCCGCCTTAAATCCATTCGTGTGCACACCCGTGGGGCCACCATGCGCCGACACGAGCATCGGCACCTTCTGTCCTGCCTTGTATCCCACCGGCAACAACAGCACGCCTTCCACTTCACGTCCGTCCTTCGACTTCCACGTCATCACGCGCGACTCACCCAGCGCACGCTCGGCGATCCACGGATTCGTATTGGTCAGACGCTTGGGTGCCCACGCACTGCCTTCCTGCACGTAGACTTCGGCCGGCCAATCGGGCGTATCGAGAACGAGCGCGAACTTCGTGCCCTTGGCGTCAGCGGAGAGACCACCCACAAGTACGTCCTTCGAACGCTTCGTGTAGTTCTTACTCGCCAGCGAGTAGGCAAACAGCGACTGATACGCGCGATCGGACGCCGTGAACCAGATCTCACTGCCATCAGGTGACCAACGCGGCTGACCAACACTCACGTCGAAATCAGGACGGGCGAGATTAGTGAGCGTCTTGCTGCCCAGTTCATACGTCACCAGACGCGCATTACGGAGCGTGCGCGGCATGATGCCGTCCTTGTGCGGCGCAAACTCGTGCGTGAGCATGGTGAACGCCAGCGTCTTGCCATCGGGCGAGAACTGCGGCGTGCTCTCCACATCGCTGCCGGTGCTGATCTTCGTGATGGTCTTGCTGGCGATCTCCACCACATACGCATCACGACGTTCATCGCGAATGAGCGTGGTCGGCGATGCACTGAACGCCAGCGTGCGACCATCGGGCGCCCAGTTTGGCGCGCCACTCACGGTGAAGGCGCCAGTCGTGACCTTGGTAGCCGCGCCCGTTGCAACATCTACGACCCACAGGTGGTTCATGCGCAAGTCACCTTCGTACACCTGCGGGTCATCACGGCGACGACGACGCGCTTCTTCTTCACGCGTGAGCGAGTCGCGCACGACGACGGCAAAGCGCTGGCCGTCGGGCGACCAGGTGTAGCTCGACACACCTTCACGCAGCGTCGTGAGCTGACGCGCTTCGCCACCATCGGCGGGCAACAACCACAGCTGCGGACGCGGACCGTCTTCACCGGTGCCAGTGCCACGCGCTGTCACGAAGGCAATGGTGCGTCCATCAGGCGACCATGTAGGCTGCGTCTCACCGCGCTCACCATAGGTAAGCTGACGCGGGGTGCCGCCCGATGCCGGAACGAGAAACACATGGGCGCGGCGCTCATGTCGATCGCCGAGTGCGGTGTCACCGCGTGCGTTGGGGTGTTCCCACGCGGTCACGGTGTAGAGGATGCGCTGACCATCGGGCGACAGGGAAACACCGCTGACGCCCTTGAGGCGCATGATGTCAGCGTCGTCGAGACCGCGAGATTGCTGGGCTTCCGTGAGAGTGGGCCATGCGACGAGCACCAGGCCGGCGAGGAGCGAGCGTTTTTGCATAGGAAGGACCTTCGCGAACTGCGTAAAGAGGAGTTGCGTAAGGGAAACTGCGGGAAGGGCGGTGACTACCGCTTGGGCCGTGTGATAACACGACCGGCCCGAACACCGGTGGGTTTGCCGTTCTCGACGGCGATGGTGCCGTTCACGATCACGGTACCGATCCCCTTGGGATACTGATGCGGCTCGGTGAACGTTGACTGATCGGCCACCGTACTGGCGTCAAAAATCACCACGTCGGCCATGGCATCGACACGCAACACCCCGCGATCAATGAGGCCGAGTCGGCGCGCCGGCATCTGCGTCATCTTGTGCACCGCCTGTTCGAGCGGGAGCAACTGTTGCTCACGCACGTATCGACCAAGGACTCGAGGGAACGTACCATAGGCGCGGGGGTGCGGGTGTCCGTCGCCGGGCTGCGAGAGCCGCCCATCACTCGCGATCATGGCGAATGGGTGGGTCATGATGCGACGCACATCGCCTTCATCGAGCACATGGTAGATGGCGTTGCCACCGCCGTTGAGCATGGCCTCGAGCACCAGTTCGGCGCCGTTTTCCGGCGTGGGCGCCAGCTTGCGACGATCGGCCCAATCCTTGAGAGTTTTTCCTTCGAGCGTTTTATCCCAGGACACGCGCGAGAACTGGACACGCGCCAGATCACCGCCGCCGCGATCGTTCACAATGTTGAACACGATGTCGGCCTTGATGCTGTCGCGCAGTTTCGGCACATCGAGACGCTTGCGAAACTCTGCATTGCCGCCAGCCATCGCCCAACTGGGCACAAGCACACCGATGCCCGTATGCGTGGCAGTATACGGATACTGATCGACCATCACATCGGTGCCAGCGCGGCGCGCGCTGTCCACCATGGCCAGCGTGATTGCGCTCTTGCCCCACATCTGCTGGCCGACTGCCTTGTGATGCGTCAGCACCACCGGAATGCGTGCACGCCGTCCAATTTCGAGTGCTTCCGCAACACCGTCGAGCAGCCCAATGCCTTCCTTGCGCAGGTGCGATGTGTAGATGCCACCGCTGTCACTCGCCACCTGTGACAGCGCAATCACCTCTTCGACATTCGAGTACGTGCCCGGCAAATACAACAGACCCGTGCTCAGTCCAAATGCGCCCTGCCCCATCGCCTCGGCAACCAACCGCCGCATGCGCGTGAGTTCTGCCGCCGTGGGCGCGCGGTCGTCCATGTTCATCACGGCGCGGCGGATATCGTTGTGCCCCACCAAGTAGGCCACATTGATACCAGGCTTCGCCGTGCGCACTGAATCGAGATACGCGCCCAATGGCAACGGCGAACCACCGTCGGGACCACCCAGCACGAAAGTCACGCCCTGACGAAGGGCGCTCTCCATGAGCGGCAATTGCAACAACGGTTCGAGATGCGCATGCAGGTCGACAAAGCCGGGTGCAACGACCTGACCCGTCGCATCGATCACGCGTCGTGCACCGGCGCGTGACAGATTCGCGCCAACCGCCACAATGCGATCACCACGAATCGCAACATCTGCACGTCGCGCCGGTGTACCGGTTCCGTCGATCACGCTGCCGTTCACCAGTAGCACATCCACTGGGGGCTGCGAGACCTGGGCTTCCGCGGCGGCGCGATTCCGCACGACCAGCCCGGAAACAACGAACCCGCCGGCCAGAAGGCCGACGGGTGCGAAGCGCAGAAGTGCGTGCATCACTTGTAGACGTTGAGCAACTCGACGTCAAACACCAACGTCGCGTTGGGTGGGATGGGACCGGAGCCGCGCACACCGTAGCCGAGCGATGATCCGATGACGAGTTTCCGCTTGCCACCCACTTTCATGCCGGGCACTCCGGTGTCCCAGCCCTGGATGACCTGCCCGACGCCGATGCGAAACGAAATCGTACCCGTGTCGAAGCGCGAACCACTCACGAGGTAGCCGGAGTAACGCACCTGCAGCGAATCACCTGCGGCGAGTTCGGTGCCAGTTCCCACCGGCATGTCCTGCACGAACAGGTTGTCATTGCGCTTGGTCATGGTCGCAATGTTGACGCCCAGTGCTGGCGCATAGGTCTCAACCGACGGATTGGACGGGATGTCCGTTGGGCCATCACCGGTGCAACCCGCAAGCGAAAGGGACAGCGCGAGCACGGGGGCTGCGCGGAGAACGGTCGTACGAAATGACAGGGACATGATCACGCGAGCTAAAGGTTGGGTTTCCGACTCTCCCGGAAACCCGATACCTGAATGATACCCCATCTCCCGGTTGCGCGGTGCCTTCCGGGACCGTACGCTGCGGGATATGGCCGACTCGCTCGCCGCCCGGCGGTTCATTCTGCAACTCGCGCGCGCCCTGCATCAGCATGGCACGCCTGCGCATCGTCTTGAAGCAGCTTTGAGCTCGGCCGCCAATCAGCTTGGGTTCAAGGCGGAGTTCTTCTCCACACCCACCAGCATCATGGTGGGCATTTGGGAGAACGAAGAGCAGCACGTCCACCTGCTTCGGGTCGAACCCGGCGAACCGAATCTCGGCCAGCTCTCCCGCTTGGGCGCCATCACGCGCCGAGTCGTGGAGGGCGAGATCGCGCCAAGTGAGGGACTCGCGCTCATCGACGCCATGGACCGCGAGCCGCCCACGTATTCGCTGTGGCTGGTAGTGCTGGCGTTTGTGCTCGCGTCGGCGGCTGTGGCCTGTTTCCTGCGCGTTCGGGCAGGCGAGGTAGCCATTGCTTCGGGCCTCGGTCTGCTCACGGCAGCGGTGGCACTGACAACCAGTCGCTGGGAAAGCACACGGCATATCACCGAACCGCTGGCCGCTTTCGCGGTTACGACCATGGCCTTTGCAGTGGACGGCATGACACGTTCGAGCAATGGCTTTCTGACGTCGCTGGCCGGGCTCGTGATTCTCATGCCTGGTCTCACGTTCACGGTGGCACTGACCGAACTGTCCACGCGCCATCTCGCGTCGGGTACGGCGCGCCTGGCCGGTGCATTGGTCACGTTTCTCGGCCTCGGATTCGGTCTCGCACTTGGCGCAAAAACGGGCACCGTGCTCGGACACATTCTGCGCGAGCAGTTGCCGTGGGCCACGACATTTGTGTGGACGACCCCGCTGCCGTGGTGGACCGAGTGGGTGGCGCTGCTCGTCGCTCCGCTCGCATTCACGGTGTTGCTCAGCGGTCCGCCGCGTGACGCGGGATACATCGTCATCGCCTGCGCAGCCGCCTATCTCACATCCAAGTTTGCCGGCGCCACATTCGGTGAAGAACTGGGTGCGTTCCTCGGCGCGCTCTTGGTGAGCGCCGGCAGCAATATCTTCGCACGACTCAAGCGTCGCGTGGCCATGGTGACGCAGGTGCCAGGTCTGCTGATCCTCGTGCCGGGAAGCGTGGGTTTCCGCAGCGTGCAATCGCTGCTCGGTCAGGAAGTCGAAACCGGTATTCAGACCGCGTTCAAAGTGGCCATCATCGGTATCTCACTTGCCGCCGGTTTGTTGGCAGGCAACGTGGTCACGCGGTCGGCGAACAGAATCCGGGTCTGAGAGTGTAACTGCGCGAACTGCGTTAGCGTCCACGCGCTAGCGGAGTTTCGCTAGCGTGAATCCGCTAACGCTGTACGCGCAGTTCAAATCTCAGCAGCCCGTACCGAGGCCACAGTGCGTGTGTATGCCGGCCTCGCCCACGCCATCAACGCCATGGCGATGCACATGCCCCCGATGCTCGCAATCACAAGACTCCAGCGCAGCATGCTCTCGTCGCCAAACAGACGATCGGTCAGCAGCGCAACAGCAGTCGGTCCGAGCACACCCGACACGAGATTGACGACCAACTGATAGATCGCGCTGCCCTGCCCTCTCAGTGACGACGGCATGGCTTCCGCAATGGCGGCGTTGGCCGCGCCCCAGGGCATGGCGGCAAACAGATTGACCGGTACAAGTAATACCGCGGCCACCATGGCCGACGGCACAGCAGGATACAGTCCGGCAAAAACCGCCATGCCCAGCGCGCCAAGAATGCCAACACGTAACGGAGCATCCACATGTCCACGCTTGGCCCACGCGTCGTGCAGACGGCCACCAAGCAATACGCCGATGGGACCCACGGTGAACGTGAGAATGCCCTGCAACGTGCCGGCCTGCTGAATGCTCCAGTCATGCGTGCGCACGAAGAATGCCGCCATCCACGCACCAACGCCGTAGTTCACACTGGCTGAAAATGCGAAGCCCAATGACAAGGCCCCGATGGTGCGGAGATTTTCACGCACATAGCGCCACACGGCAGCAAAGCCCGCATCACCTGCGCTGACCGGCGCAACCGGAGCGTCACGTCGCGGTTCACGGATGGACAGCGCGAGCAATGAGATGAGCAGCCCCGGCGCGCCGATCCAGAAAAACACCGTCTGCCACGGGAAGATCTCACCCACGATCGGCAGTGTGATCATGCCCGGCTGATCCACGCGCCCCACGATGTACGCACCAAGCGCGTACGCCACACCGGAACCCGCAAAGGTGCCAACCATGTACGTGCTCATCGCCGTTCCCAGCTTCTCACGCGGGAACTGATCGGCAATGATGGACACGGCGGCAGGACCAAGTGTGGCTTCACCAACACCCACACCAATTCGCGCGGCGAACAGCTGTCCATAGCCGCGCGTAATGCCGGTCAGCAGAGTCATCACACTCCACAGTGCCGCTCCCAATGCCACGATGCGCGGGCGCACGCCACGGTCCACCCAACGTCCGATTGGCAAGCCGAGTACGGAGTAGAACACGGCGAAGCCAAGACCGATGAGCAGACTCACCTGAGTGTCCGTGAGCTGCAGATCACGTTTGAGCGGCACCGTGAGCAACGACAGGATCTGTCGATCCACGAAGCCGGACACATTGGCCAGCGTCAGCACGAGCACGGCGTACCATGCGTGCGTGGAGGAGATCACCGGCTGGCGTCCGGTGCTCGGGGCGGAAGTGTTGTCGTCAGTCACGCCCCAAAGCTGGCAGCCATCTCACACATTCGCATCGGGCTCCGGTAGTTTTCTCTGATGGAATCCCCGATGGGCTCCTTGTCAGCCCCGCTGTTCGTCACTGCTGTCGCACAGGCGACGGTGCCCGTTGTGGCCACCGAATCCGACTGGAACGAGTACCTCAACACCCTGGTGGCGGCGGGGACGCTTCACCCGCTGGAAGCGGCTCTGGCGCGCGGACTACCTTCCGCACGGCGCGCGACCTTTGTGGCCGGACGCACTGCCATGCGCGATGCCCTGCGCGCACTGCCGGAGTTCTCCCATCTGGCAAGCGATGCCATTCGTCGCACGGCACGTGGCGCTCCGGACTTGCCGCACATGGTGACGGGTTCCATTACCCACAAACGTACCCGCGCCATGGCGGCGGTCGCTCCGCGCATGGCCGGATTGCAGCATGTGGGGCTCGATCTCGAACGCCGGCCAACGCCGGAAGAACTTTCGCGCCCCTCCGTCGCACGAAAGATCCTCACGGCTCGGGAGTATGCTGCGGTAGAGCAGTTGCATGAAGATCCGCTACATCAGCGCGAACAGGTCCTTGTGCACTTCGCACTCAAGGAAGCCGTCTACAAAGCGATCGATCCCTTTGTCGAGCGGTATGTGCGATTCACGGAAGTTGAATTGCATGTCGCCGAGCCGGGCGAGGCGCATGTGACTCTACTGCTCCCCGAGCTCGCAAATGGCGAGACCACCGTGCACGCCAGGTGGCACGTGGAAGACGAGTGGATCGTGGCGCAGGCTTTCAGTGTGCAGCCCCATGCTGTACCAACGGGAGCGGCAGAATGAGAATCCCGCGCATGAGGATGAGTATGAGTACGGCCGCACTGCTGTTCGTTGGTGCCACCTGCTCGGTGCTCGTCGCGCGTCGGGCGCTGTCAGAAACGCGCGAAGGGCAGCAGCAGACGTTCCCCGTTGACGAAGCGCGTGATCTCAAGGGTCGCGTGGTACCGCTGCTTGGCCGTAAGGAACCGACAATCGTGATGATCAATTCGCGCACCTGCCCCTGGTGCAAGAAATCACTCACGGATATCGGACGCATTGCGGCAGGCCGTCCACTGCCGCGCCTCACGGTGGTCACGCTCGAAGGAGCTGCGGCTGCCACGCCGATGCTGGCGCTGGAAAAGATCACCGGTGCCACGCTCCTTGGCCCGGCTCGTACAGCAGCCGAACTGCAGCGCGCACTCGGACACACCGGCACGCCGATATTCGTGGCCGTTGATGCCAATGGCCGCGTGATTCGCGCGATGCCGGGCTATCCGATCTACGAGGAAATGAAGCGCTGGGTCGCCGTCATGGCCGGCGACGAGAACTCGCCCTGAGTTCGCCTTGAACTCGCCCCGATCCTAGTGCGAGTCGGCCATCGCGCGCGTCACACGCTTCCAGTCCAGCGTGACCAGCACCGCAAACAACGTGATGCTGACGGCAGAGATCGCGCACCATGAGCAGAAGCTCTTGAGGACGATGAACTCCCCGTACTTGAGGCGTAGCGTGAACAACACCGCGGCCCAGATCAGCACCTGCATCACGCGCGTGACCCAACGTGTGTCTTCGAAACGCGATAGTGTACCTAGGGCAGATACCAGGAACAGCACGGTGTAGCCCACCGTACCGATCAACGCGACATCGACACCAAGAAACCAGCTGTACGGACTGCCCTGCACATAGGCGCAGCCACCACCATTGCTGCACGCCAATGAGCCCATGAGGCCCAGCTTCCAGAGGTGCAGATACAGCGCCACGAGGGCGTTGGCCAGACTGCCAAGCGCGATGATTTGGCGAAGTGACACGGAGCGATGGGGCGAAGGACAATGCCGTGCAGTGCAATGGTGCGCTTCCCACAACCGATTGGAACGCGCTTGGAATCATCGCACCTCTATCGAAGAAGCTAGCTGCTCCCTACTTTCGCGCGCCATGTCCTCTGATCCGACATCATCGACGGCCCCCTCCGCAGCGGTCCTGGCGGCGGCCCGTGCACTGTCCGCCCGACGCTGGCGCATCGCCGCGACTCTCACACTGGCCATGGTCGGTGTGTACTTCGGATTCATTCTCCTGGTGGCGTTCCGGCCATCGCTCCTTGCGCAGCTCGTGAGCGATGGACTCTCGCTCGGCATCGTGCTCGGCGCCCTGGTCATTGTCTCCGCGTGGGTGCTGACACTCGCATATGTGCGATGGGCCAACGCCCAGTATGACCCGGCACTGGCCGCGCTTCGTGCACAGGTCGCGGCCGAAACCACGGCCCGCGACGAAGTCACCAACGGAGTCGCCACATGAACGAGACACCGCGCTTCGGCACACCGGATCCGGTGGCCATCGCCTTTTTCGGCGTCTTCATCGCCATCACGCTCGGCATCACCTGGTGGGCGGCCCGTCGTACGCGTACGGCCGAACATTTCTATGCCGCTGGTCGATCCGTCACCGCAGGCCAAAATGGATTCGCGCTTGCAGGCGATTACATGAGCGCCGCGTCTTTTCTTGGCATCGCCGGTCTGGTGTCCACCAGCGGCTTTGATGGTTTGATCTACTCCACGGGCTGGTTGGTCGGATGGCCCGTCGTGGTGTTTCTCATTGCCGAACCGCTGCGCAATCTGGGTCGCTACACGTTTGCCGACGTGGTGGCCGCGCGTCTCGATCCCACGCCCGTTCGCGTCAGCGCGGCGTATGGCACACTGGCCACCATTGCGTTCTACCTCATCGCGCAGATGGTGGGCGCCGGCAGTCTCATTCGACTGCTGTTCGGCATTCCGTACGAAAGCGCGGTTATCATCGTGGGCTTTGCGATGATGGCGTATGTGCTATTCGGTGGCATGCTCGCCACCACGTGGGTGCAGATCGTAAAGGCAGTGCTGCTGCTTGGTGGCGCCGCACTGCTCGCGGGACTCGTGCTTTCGCGTTTTGGCTTTGACCCGCGCGCCCTGTTTGCGGCGGCTGCACAGGCGCATGGTCAGGCGGTGCTGGCACCGGGCAAGCTTGTTTCGAATCCGTGGGATGCCATCTCACTCGGGCTCGCGCTGATGTTTGGCACTGCAGGATTGCCGCATATCCTCATGCGCTTCTACACCGTGCCCGACGCCAAGGCCGCCAGACAATCGGTGTTCATTGCCACCGGTCTCATTGGCCTCTTCTACCTGATGACCTTCGTGCTGGGCTTCGGGGCCATGGTGCTCGTTGGCCCTGAGGTCATTCGCAGCATCGATGCCGGTGGCAACATGGCCGCGCCGATGCTCGCCGAGTTGCTTGGTGGACGCCCCTTCCTCGGGTTCATTGCAGCCGTAGCCTTTGCCACCATTCTTGCTGTCGTGGCGGGGCTCGCTCTGTCGGGCGCCGCTGCCATTTCGCACGATTTGTGGGCCAGCGTCATCAGACGCGGCAATCCTCGCCCCGGTGAAGAGCTCAAGGTGGCACGTCTCGCCACCATCGGTCTCGCACTCGTAGCCATCGCACTCGGCGTTGCTTTCAAAGGACAGAACGTGGCGTTCATGGTGGGGCTGGCATTCGCGATTGCCGCGAGCGCGAACTTCCCGGCGCTGGTGCTCAGCGTATTCTGGCGACGCACCAGCACCGCAGGCGCAGCCGCCAGCATGATCGTTGGTACGACGGCCACGCTTGCGCTCATCGCGCTCTCGCCTGCCGTGCAGGTGGATTTGCTGCACCATGAGTCCGCGTTCTTTCCGCTCAAGAACCCGGCGCTGGTGACAATTCCGCTGTCATTCGCAACCGGCATTGTGGTGTCGTTGCTGTTCCCACGCCGAATCGCTGCCGACGCCCAGGCACGCGAAACCGCCCGCTCCGAAGAGCTCGACACCAAGGTGTTGTTGGGATAGCCGCTTCTGTTGGGCACTAACCGTGGGTGCCCAGTCAGGCCCCGGCCGGTCAAAAGTGCCGCCTCCACCAATGGCCGGGCTCGGCACTTACGTCCGATCACGCCGCTTCGTCCCCAGTTGTTTGGAACGTTCGCCGTACGCTGGATTCATGCTTGAAGGCCCATCTAAATGCCATTATAAGTCGTTTTAAATGAGAAGACTACAGACTTTATCCACAATGCGGTTTCCATACTATAGAAGGATAAGCTCAGCCGTGGCACGGCCGTTGCATTTGACCTGAGCGAAACCGGACCGGTAGACCGGTGCAGTCCCAGCCGACGTAGGCATGGGACTACGGCCTGCCACCGCACGCCTACCATGCTCGACCGTTTTGTTCTACGCGCCTCCTTCTGGGGGGCGATAGCTCTCACCTCCGCGATCGTCATCGCCCTCACGCAGGGTGTCGTCCGCCTGCCCTCTTTGGGCCAGACGGCGCCGCTGCTGTCCGCGCTCGCCCTTGCGGGTGCGATCGTGGGCTGGCGATTGCTGCATCGCGAGCTGCTCCGCCGCATGCAGGACGATGTCCAGCTGCGAGAGCGCATGCAGCGTCTCGAAGACGCCATGCAGCACAACGTAGACGGCATCTTTTTGCTTCGCGCCGTGCGCGGCGAAGACGGTGCCATTGACGACCTCGAGATCACCGACGCCAACGCCACCGGCGCCGCCCTCTGCCGAAGCACTCCCGCTGCACTCGTGGGACGTCGACTGCGCCGTGACCTCGCCGCACAAAACGGTGAGGCATTGTTTGCGCGTTACGCTGGTGTGGTCACCCTGCATTCGCCGCTCATCGAAGACATTCGCGTCGATCGCCGTCGTTTCACGGCTGGCTGGATGATGCATCAGGTCATTCCGACCACCGATGGTGTTGCCGTAACGGTACGTGACATCACACGCCGCAAGCGCGAGGAACTGCGTCTCCGCAAGGCATCGCTCACCGACGACCTCACGCGTCTCTACAATCGCCGCGGCTTCATGGCACTCGCCGAACAGCAGCTGCGTGTGGCGCGTCGTCAGGGGAAGGATGCGGTGGTGCTGTACGCCGACATGGATGGCTTCAAGCAGCTGAACGACCTGCACGGCCATGGTGTCGGTGATCGTGCCCTGCAGGCAGTCGCGCGTCTGCTGCAGTCTACCCTGCGTGACTGCGATGTAGTGGCACGACTTGGTGGTGACGAGTTCACCGTTCTCGCGCTCGATGCCGACGGTGTCGGCGCGCGCATCATCCAGAAGCGTATCGAGGAGCGTCTCTCGCTCCTCAACGCCAGTGGAGAATTTCCGGCCACGATCGCCCTGACCATTGGTCACACGCGAGTTCGTCCGACCGATCCCGCATCGATCGTGGAATTGCTCGCCCGCGCCGACCAGTTGCTCTATGCGCGCAAGCGTCGCCGGCAGCTCACTCGTGTGCATACGGCAATCGATGCCGTGGTTGAACCGATGACGGAAGTGATGCCTGAAGCGATGGTGGCAGCTGCGATGACTCCAAAGGCTGCACGCGCCGCTCGTACGGCACGCCGCAATGGTGGCCGTCTCCCAACGTCGGTGCCGGCCGAGGTGATGGCGGTTGCCAACGCCATGGCCACCGCGCGCGGTCTGCTGCCAACGTCCCCCAATCCGGCGGCCGTTCCTTCGGCGCTTACCGCGCCCACGCCGGCCACCGCACTCCCGCTGCCACCAACGCACGCAGCCTGAGTCGCGACGCCCCTATCATCATCTGCTGCAAAAACGCCCGGCTGGAGCCTACCAGTCGGGCGTTGCTTCAGCCGTGGGTTCGTCCTGCAATCCTTCAAACAGACGACGCCACCACGGACGCGATTCTTCTCCGCGACGCGTGACACGAACCACTTCACGCCACGCCGCGCGCATTTCCTGCGCGTCGTCGAAGCGATCTTCAACGCGCTGTGCGAGACCACGCGCCAACCACGCCCCGAGGGCGTCGTCAAACCCATCGGCCTGCAACTGATCACCAAGCGTGTCCGACATCTGCCGCGCGAGAATCTGCTCGGCTGGTCCTTCGCCAAATGGCGGATGACCCGTGAGGACGTAGTACACGATACTGGCCAGCGCATAGCAGTCCGTCGCCGGACCCTGCGCCTCGCCAAGCAACTGCTCGGGCGCCGCAAACGACGGCGTACCGGATGTGCCGGCCTTTTCGTCGCCCAACGCGTACGCGATACCAAAGTCACCGATACGCCAACGACGATAGCGATCGATGAGGATGTTTTCCGGCTTGAGATCGCGGTGGATAATGCCGCTGGTGTGCGCGGCATGCAGCGCCTCGAGCACTTCATCGACCTGAGGCGCAATCTCTTCGAACGGACGACGGCCGGCACGCGACACCAGATTCGCCACCGAGCCGCCTTCGGCCAGCTCCATCGTATACCACACCACACCGCCACGGCTGTCGCTGTCGTAGATCGGCACGATGGCCGCATGCGCCAGTTGGGCGGCCAACCGCGCTTCACGGCGGAAACGCGCCACGGCAATGTCGTCCTTCGCGATATGCGGGTGCAGCACCTTGATGGCCACTTCGCGCGAGAGCGACAGATCCCGCGCACGCCACACACTACCAAACATGCCCTGACCGAGCGGCGCGAGAATTTCGTAGTCGTCAGCCGTGGCCCAACGCAAACGTGCTTCCGAAGAATCGAGCGACTTGGGCAACTCGTCGCCCTCGGGAGCAATCATCACCGGGCGTACCGACACATGCCGATCGAGCTCGCGCAGCATGGTGGCAATGCTCGGATATCGATCGGCCGGATCGTAGGCGAGTGCGCGCTCAAGCACCTGACCGAGAATCTGCGGACAGTCGGAGCGCAGCAACGACAATGGCGGTACATCGCGCTCCGGTGGCGTCTCACCGGTGAGCATGATGAACAGCATGGCCGCGAGCTGCCACTGATCGGAGAGTGCGGTCGGCTTCCACTCACCCGGTGCCCACTCGGGTGCCCACGGCGTGAAGGTAGGATCGGGAATGATGCCGGCTGGCCGCTGATCAGCGGGTAACACCCACTCCCAACCCAACAACCACAATCGTCCGCCAGGCGTGAGCCACACCGTACTGGCCGACACGGCTCCATGCGCCGCCGCCGTATCGTGGATGTAGGACAGCGTGCTGCCCGCCTCGCGCAGGACCTGAAACGCAAACTGGATGGAATCAGGACCGAGTCGCGCCACGCGCGAGTACACGGTTTCGCCGCTGATCCAACGCCTCAAATAGCCGGGGCCGCGACGACTCTGCTCATACGACGCCCAGTAGTGATACGTCGTGGGAATCGATGGATGGTTACGATGCGCCAGCGCGCGCGCCTCGTTCTTGAGCCACTCATCGTGCTCAGGATTGGGCGTACTCACGAGCGACAAAGAGCGCCCCAGCGCATCGATTACTTCCTGATAGTGCCGATGCTCGCGCTGAATGGCGTCGCTTCCCCAGGCCCAACCCGGTGGTAATGACCACGGCTCCAGATGCGGCGGCGGAGACGTCGTGACCATTTGATCGGCAGGGGAGAAGCGCTCGGACATAGGCGGAAGTCTAATCTCCGCTCGCGGGTCCCGCCTGATGCAACGGGCGTACTTCGTCCCGCTCCTGGAACGTGTCCATGCCCGCATCCATGTCGGCGTTCCGATCCGCGCTGACCAGCCGGATATGCACGGTGGTCCCTTCCCCCGGACTGCTGGTCACGCTGATTGTACCGCCCCAGCCTTCGATCAATCGACGACTGATGGCCAGCCCCAATCCACTGCCGCTCGTGCGTGTCGAGAAGTGGGGTTCGAACACATGGGGCAGCACATCCGGCGCAATACCCGACCCATCGTCCACCACCGCGAGCTGGATCTGCGCGCCATCTACCTGCAACCGCACCCGCACCGTGCGAGCGGCCGCAAGTCGGGCGTTCTCGAGCAGGTTGAGCATCACTTCGCGGAGCTCGTCCCGCTGCCCCAGTGCCCACACTTCGGCTTCTGCATCGGCTTCCCCAGTGGTGACATGCTCGAACTCCCACTGCACCGGCATGGACTGATCGTCGCTGTCACCAAGACGTTCGAGTGCGATGACATCACGCACCACGCGCGCCACATCAATTGTCACGGCCGGCTCACGTTCCGATGGAGCGGTGCCGTATCGACTGAAAGCGCGTGCGATTTCATCGAGATGATCGATCTCCTCGAGTACACGACTGACATTGGTATCGAGAATCTGGCTGAAGTCGCCGCGACCATCACGCCACGCGCGACGGAGGTGCTGTACACCGAGTCGAATGGGTGTCAGCGGGTTCTTGATCTCATGGGCCACCTGACGCGCCATCTCACCCCACGCGAGCACGCGCTGTGCCGACGCCAGTGCCGTGATGTCGTCGATGGTGAGCACGGCGCCAGACGGCAATCGTGTGAGTCGGGCTTGCAGCTGGCGACCCTGCACATGGATGTCGAAGGCCTCGTCATCTGCAGTTCCAACGAAGAACCTGCGGCATCGATCCACGAGCGGTGCCAGTGTTGGCGCCAGTGAGGCGAGCGATGCCCCAGGCAACTGCACCGAGCGTCCGAGCAACGCACCGGCTCTCGGATTGGCCAGCAGAATGTCGCCCGTATAGTGAAAAGCCACCACACCAGACGCGACGTTCTGTAGAACGGCAGCTGTGCGTCGCTGCGCCGCCTCGAGCGCGGCGCGGCTGGTGGCCAGATCGGCCGACATGCGACCAAAGGCCCGATACACCGGTGCAAACTCCGTAGCCGGCGCATTGCCCAGTGATGGCGCCTCACGACCTGCCGCAATGGCCAGCGCGGCTTCGCGCAACGCACCAACGGGTCGAGCCAACGACCGTGCCGCCACACCGCTTGACCACACGGCGGCCAAGGCGCCGATCATCGTAGCGAACAGCAGCAGGATGCCGAGGTCCTCGCGACGTGCGTCGAGCGCAAACTCATCGCCGCGCGCGGGTGTGGCCAGCACGCCATCGAGATCGAGATTGCCGGCTACCTGCTCGAGATGCCGGAAACCCACCAGCGTCGTCGCATCGGCAATTGGGACACGCTGAGTCGTGAACACCGCGTCGCCACCGAGTTCATCTGCCGCCAACGTTCCGGGCAGCAGACGGCCGAGTGGAGCCAGGGCATCAAGCAAAGGATCGCTGGCAATGGTCAACATCCCGTGGCGATAGAAGAACAGCGGCGCACCAGTGCTGGAAGGAGTCGTGCCCAGCAGACGTTGCTCTTGTTCGGCCGATGCCACACGCAGCGTTTCGCGCACCAGCAATTCGCGCGCGGCTCGGTCATCATCCTGCAACCGATACCAGGCCCATACGCCGAACATCACGGCAGGCAGTGTGAAAAATGCGAGCAGTGCACCGCTCAATCGCACGCGGTACGAGCGCGACCAGCGCGCACGGCGCACGCGCACCAGTCGCCCAAGCGCACCATCTGCCAATGCCGTCGCCGACCAGAGGCCAAGCACGACGAGCACATCGAGCATGATGAGCAGGGACCCGCGGGGCACGAGACGATCCAACCCACCAATGTCCACCTCAACCTGGACACGCTGACCGACATCGCGCTCTCGCAGCACGCCGTCACCAAAGAGCGCATCACCACGCCGTCTCCACGCGAGCGCCGCTCGTGTGGTGTCCTCGGGTTCCGTGGCCGCCATTGTGAGTCGATACGGTGCAGCATTTCCACGCGCACCCGTTACACCGGTAAACGCCGCAAACGGGTCGGCTGGCAGAAGACGTGTGCGCGGCGGTACCGCAATCGTGGTGACAATGCCATCGGGCGCCGGTACAGCGGCCAGTAGCAGCGTCGTCACACCATCGTCGACGGAGCGCAGCTCGACCTGACCGCTGTTTCGTGCGAGCAATGCCAGGTACGCCTGCGCACCGATGGTGTCCACCACCGGCGCCAACTCGAGTACGGAAACCGCGCTATCCAGATTCGAGGGTGACCAGCGCGCCAGTCGTGCCGGATAGCCTGCACGCGCCAATTCACTCGAGGCATAGCGACGCAGCATGACATCGCTGCGCGGCGCTGGACGCGTCTCGTCGCGCAACTCCGACGCGAACCGCTCAAGCAGACGTAACGCATTGTCATCGACGACCGCGTTGCGCTGGAGGTCGTACTCCACCAGTGCCATGCGCGCGCGCGCGGTGGCGCCCCAGGTGAGTGTGGTGGCGCCGGCACCGGCCACGACTGCAGCTGCGACCACCTGAGCGAGCCCTTTGCGCGTGAGCGCCAGTGAGCCAATGGCCACGACCCAAAGCGCGGGATACCAGGGCGGCCACGCACCGGGCGCATCCCACAATGGACCGGCCAACAAAGCAGCAACAGCCGCTACCAGCGGTGCAACGATGGCCGGCAATCCGCGACTCGTACCGAGCGCTGTCTGACCCGCGGCGGCACCCGCCAACAAGACCGCCGCGCCAATCAGCGCCAGCGCCAGCTGCCAGGCAATCCACAATTCAAACCCGGCCCCGGTGGCTGGCAACGAGATGCCGCGCGCAAGATCGCGCAGCAGAAATGGTCCGCCGGCGGCAAGCACCAGCACCACCGACGTCGCAAGCAGACGTGATTGCTTCTGCTGCACGGTTCGAAGTGCAAACAGCAACACCGCCAGCAGCAACACCGCCGTGATCAGCAGCGCCGCAATGGTGGACGTGAGTGGTCCACCCATTGGAGCGAAGTAGCTCGACGGATCAAACACGGTGGACACATTCGACAAACCGGTC
The DNA here is from genome assembly GCA_016742275.1 of Gemmatimonadaceae bacterium. Classification (GTDB taxonomy): domain Bacteria; phylum Gemmatimonadota; class Gemmatimonadetes; order Gemmatimonadales; family Gemmatimonadaceae; genus Gemmatimonas. The sequence goes on along the minus strand of JACVCD010000003.1, from coordinate 212,147 downwards.
AGCGGCGCCAACGCTACGACACCCAGCACACCGGCCGCGCCAAGCGCGCGCTCGATAGTGCGCGCCGGTTTACGCCACGCTACGATCAGAAAACACGCGACGGCGAACGCCAATGCCACCGACGTACGCGTGCGCGCTCGCTGCTCGAGCGCCAATCGTGTCTCGCCTTCGGTGTATGTCGTGGCGCGTACACGGGCCAGACGATTGGGGCCGTCAGGCACGACGACCACCGTTGCCCCAGGGTCTACAACGGCGCTGTCTGGCGATTCGATGCGTGTGTGTGCGACATCGATATTGCCCGGCAGCGATTGCAGCAGTGCCCGCGCAAAACGGTCAGCCGGCGGCGCAGAAGAGACCAATGCGGCCGCCACGACCTCCACACGACCATCCGCTGAACGTGCACGAGCCACCAGCGACGTATGAAACGCGCCCTCCTCAAGGCGTACACCTGGCGCACCCAGCGGGGAGATCCGTGTGTGGACCTGACCGGCGCGCGCCACCAGCGTATCGCGTCGATAGACCAACAGAGCCGACTCGACACTGCGCTGCAGCGGCGGCGCGACCACCAGAGGCTCACCACGCGAGGCCCTGGCCACAAACTGTGAATCGGCGGCACGTGAAGCGGCCGTATTGCGCAGAGCCTCTGCGACTTCGGTGAGACTGGCCGCCACGCGCTGGGCGCGCGCCTCGCGCTCGGTGGCCGACCAGGCCGTCCAATTGCGACGCAACGAAGTCAGTGTCGCCGTCTCCGTGCCAGCCAGCAAAAGACCGGCCGAGAGCGACACCACCATGGCCGTGCCAAATGCCCCAGCCCGCCGGATGGTGGGCAGCAACCACGCGGCCGCTCCGGTCGCCAGGAAGGTCACCAGCAACCGTGGCCAACTGGGGGCCTGCTGCCACCACGCCAAGGCCATCATGGCCGCCACCGCGCTGAGAATCCAGCCCAGTGGCCACCGGTCGTATGCCTTGAGATAGCGGAAGCGCGAAGTCATCGCCCCACAATACCCCACGGGGTTCCAGGAGGCGACGGGTCGAGGTCGGTTCGTGGCGTACGGTTGATTATCTTTCGCGGAATGTGGTGCTCATGCGCTTCCTTCCGCCGCGTGTTGAGCGGCTCTTCCATCGCTGTGCTGCTGATGCTGCCGATGCGAGGTATCGGGGGGGCTGACAGTCGTCAGGTCCAGCCGACCCGCCTCGACGAAGGCAGTTTCACGGTGCTGCTGAATGGACAGCGCGTGGGCCGCGAACAATTCTCCGTGCAGCGCATTCCCGTGGTGGACGGTGCCACGCTGGAGTTGCGATCTGAATCGGCCGTCGGTGATCGCCGGACGGCCATGCGCCTCGAAGCCGACTCCGCAGGGACCCCGGTTCGCTACTCAGTCGAAGAGCGCCGTGGGACCGAAGTGACGCTCCGCCTCGGCGGTCAGCGGGTCCGTGGACGATTTGCCACGCTGGCCCGTTCGGTCACCGGTGAGTCGGCTCGCGAATATCTGCTTCGACCGGCGGCGGTTGTGGTGGAGGAAGACGGTTTTGTGCAGCATGCCCTGCTGCTCTGGGGTCGGCGTTTGCCGCCAGGCGAGGGTGTGACGCTTCCCTCCCTGACCCCGGTTGCCAATTCGCAGGGCGCTGTCCGAGTCGTGCTGGAAGCCCAGAACGATCCGATAGTCATTGCCGGCGCCCGCCGCCTGGCCTCGCGGTGGCGCATTGTGACCAGCAGTGGTGAGGTCCGAACGGTATGGGCTGAACCTGAGGGGCAGCTCCTTCGCGTCCTTATTGCGTCCCGTGGGCTCGACGCCCTCCGGGACGACGTTCCCCGATAGCCGTTTCCGTTGCTCCTCCCCCTGCGGGAGCTTTTTGATTGCTGAGGCTGAAACCATCCGGACGACCTCAGCGTATGCCCCCCTGTCCTTGAATTCTCCCACTCGTAACAACGCCATGAAAATTCCCGTGCGATCACACGTGCTTGCGCTTGCGCTTGGGGTGTTGGTTGGAAGTGCCGTTCCGGCGGTTGCCACGGCTCAGGGTAGTGCCCCCGCCTCTGGCGGCGTGCTGACACTCGAAGACGCCCTGACACTGGCTCGTCGCAGCAACCCGTCTCTGCAGACGTCTATCAACGCGCGGCGCACTGCTGCGGCCAACGTGCGTGCTGCGACCGGCGCATTCCTGCCGAATGTCAACACAAGCCTCGGTGGCGGCTACCGTGAAGGTCGCCAGACGTTCCTTCAGGGTCAGGCCTTCGGTTCGACCAACGATCAGTTGTCGACCGATTTCAATGCCAGTGCGAACATGAACCTGTCGCTGGCCACCTTGAACGACCGTCGCGCAGCCAAGGCCAATCAGGAGGCCACCGAAGCCGACATCGTCGCCGCCGAGCAGACGCTCCGTAACGCCGTCATCACGCAGTACCTCACGGCGCTGCAGCAGCAGGCGCGTGCGTCGCTGCAGGACACGTTGCTGGCCACCACGACGGCACAGCTGGAGTTGGCGCGGGCGCGCTTGCAGGTGGGTTCTGGCACGCAGCTCGATGTGCAGCGCGCCGAGGTGGCCGATGGTCGCCAGCGCGTCGCATCCATCAATGCCCGCAACCAGGCAGAGATTGAAATCGTGCGGTTGTTCCAGCAGATCGGCGTGGAGCCCATCCCCAACACGCGGCTCAATCCGAATCTGCCAGCCACGCCGGAACTCCAGCTCGCTGACGTGATCGGCAATGCGCGTCGCAGCAATCCGTCGCTCGGTGCGCTCAAGGCGCGTGAAGAGTCGGCCGATCGTGGTGTAGCCTCCGCGCGCAGCGCCTACTACCCATCGCTGAACCTTTCGGCCGGTTTGTCGGCGTTTACGAACCGGTTCACCAACACCGGCCTGCTCATTGCGCAGGGTCAGGCGGGCATGCTCAACCAGCAGGCCAACTGTGTTCGCTCCGAAGAGGTACGCGCGCGGCTCGGCCTGGCCAATGATCTGGCCGGTTGCTCGCTCCTCACTTTCGGTCCGGAGAATGAACAGGCCATCCGCGACCAGCAGGGCAAGTATCCGTTCGACTTCACGCGTAACCCGTACAACATCAGCGCGACGTTCTCGCTGCCTATCTTCAACGGCTTCCGCCGCGAGCAGGCGCTCGAGCAGGCCAAGGTGCAGCAGCGCAATGCCGAGAACAACACGCGCCAGCAGGAGTTGCGTCTCTCGGCTGATGTCACCGCCGCGTTCCTCCAGCTGCGTACCGCGCAGCAGACCGTGACACTGCAGGAGCAGAACGTGCGCACTGCGCGCACGGCTCTTTCGCTGGCGCAGGAGCGGTATCGTGTGGGCGCCATCAGCATCGTGGACCTTGTGCAGGCCCGTGGTGACTACGAAAGCGCTGAGACTGATCGCATTACCGCCGTGTACGATGTGCAACGGGCCTTTGCGGCGTTGGAAAACGCCGTGGGTCGCCCCCTCCGTTAACAGAGATCCGTCATGACGAAGACTGTAAAGTTCGGTATCGCCGGCGTCGTGCTGGTTGGCGTCGCAGCGCTTGCCGTGGTGGCTGCCAAGAAGAATTCCACCAAGCCGGTGGAAGTGCGCGCCGAAGCGGTCGAGGCCCGCGATCTCGTGGCCTCGGTGACGGCCAGCGGACAGATCCAGCCGCGCACCAAGGTCGATGTGTCGGCCGACGTGACCGGTAAGATCGTGCGCCTGTCGGTGAAGGAAGGCGACATCGTGAAGAAGGGCCAGTTCCTGCTCCAGATCGATCCCGAGCAGCCGACGGCCGCGTTGCAGCGTTCCGAAGCGGCCCTGGCATCAGCGCGCGCGCAGGCGGCGCAGGCCAAGGCCAATCTCATTCAGGCTCAGCGCAACTACGAGCGTTCGCAGCAGATCAAGAAGACGCAGCCGGCGCTCGTCTCCGATGAACAGCTCGAGCAGCTCAAGACGCAGATGGAAGTGAACGAAGCGCTGGCCGAAGCCGCGGGCTTTTCCGTGGAGCAGGCGCAGGCTTCAGTCCGCGACGCGCGTCAGGCACTCAATCGCACCACGATCGTGGCGCCGATGAGTGGCAAGGTGACGCGCCTCAACGTGGAAGAAGGCGAAACGGCCATCATGGGTACGCTCAACAAGGACGCGGCGACGCTGCTCACGATTGCCGATATGAGCGTACTGGAAACCAAGGTGAAGGTCGACGAAACCGATGTCGCGCGCATCAACGTGGGTGACTCGGCCGTCATTCAGATCGATGCCTTCCCCGATACCACGTTTATCGGACAGGTGGTCGAGATCTCGAACAGCTCGGTGGTGCGTGCCGGTGCCACGTCCACGGGTGACCAGGCCATCGACTACGAAGTGCGTGTACAGCTCATGAACCCGCCGGGCGAAACGCGTCCGGACTTCTCGGCCACGGCCAAGATCGTCACGGCCACCCGCAAGCAGGTGTTGAGCATCCCGATCATCGCCCTCACTGTGCGTGAGAACGAGGCGCTCAAGTCTGGCGACTCCGCGGTGACGGTTGGTAGCACTCCGGCCAAGGAAATCGGCAAGCGCGACGTGGAAGGTGTGTTCATTGTGGGCGCCGACAACAAAGTTACGTTCCGCCCGGTCAAGGTTGGTATCGCGGGTGAGCGCCACTTCGAAGTGCTCACCGGACTCAAGGCCGGCGAAAAGATCGTGGCCGGCACGTACCAGGCGATCCGTGAGCTCAAGGATGGCGCGCTGATCAAGGTCAACACGCCACCGCCGGCAACCGGTACCGCCGCCAAGCCGGCCAACGGGAGCAAGTCGTGAGCGCGGCCGACGCGATCGGCCTGAGCACCACCGCTGAGCGGCGCGCTATCACCAGCGCGCCCGGCTCGGCCCCGGACAAGAGCTGGGTCATCGTGACGCGCGAACTCAAGCGCCAGTACGACATGGGCGGTGAAATCGTGCGCGCCCTGCGTGGTGTGGACCTTGGCATTCGTCGCAACGAATACGTGGCCATCATGGGCCCGTCCGGTTCAGGCAAGTCGACGCTGATGAATCTCATCGGCTGCCTCGACACGCCGAACGAGGGCGAGTACTGGCTGAATGGCATGCTCGTGAGCGAGATGTCGGATGATCAGCTGGCCCGCGTGCGCAACAAGGAAATCGGTTTCGTCTTCCAGACGTTCAACCTGCTTCCCCGTGCGACGGCTTTGCAGAATGTCGAGTTGCCGCTGGTGTATGCCGGCATCTCGGCCGACGAGCGCAAGAAGCGCGCGATGGAAGCGCTGGAGAAGGTGCAGCTGGGTCAGCGTGTGCATCACCGTCCGAACGAGTTGTCGGGTGGTCAGCGTCAGCGTGTTGCGATCGCGCGTGCGCTGGTGAACTCACCATCCATCCTGCTTGCTGACGAACCCACGGGTAACCTCGACTCACAGACGTCCGAGGAAATCATGCGCGTGTTCGAAGGTTTGGCGCAGCAGGGACAGACGGTGGTGATGGTTACGCACGAACCGGATATCGCGGCGCACGCGCGTCGTGTCGTTGTACTGCGCGACGGTGTGATCGCCAGTGATGAGACTCGCAGCCAGTTCATCGAGCGCGTGGGTCTGACTCACGGCGGCGGACACTGAGCGTCAGCCGTAAAGCGTCTACCGTCAACTGCGCGAGGCCCCGTGCCGTTTTTTGATGCCATCCGTTTGGCCCTGAGCACCATCCGGACGCAAAAGCTGAAGAGTGCGTTCACCCTGCTGGGTGTCTGCATCGGCGTGATGTTCCTCATTTCCGTCGTCTCCATCGTCGAAGGAATGGGGCGCTACATGGAAGAGGATCTGATCGGCAAGCTGATCGCCGTGAATACGTTCGAACTTCGGCACCGGCCCAACATCAACATCGGCGATGTGGATCAGGCGACGTGGGAGGAGTATCGTCGTCGTCCGCGTCTCGAAGTCACCGATGTGGAGCCCGCCACCCGCGGTCTTCCGGACGATACCAAGTGGTACATCTACAGCGATGCGCAGGTGAGTGTCTCGTCGGCGGCGAGCACCAAGCCGCGCACGGTGCAGGTCACGGCCGTGGATGGCGACTACTTCGACGTGAAGAAGCTGGGTGTCACCGACGGTCGCACGCTGTCCGAACAGGAACTGGCGCGCGGTGAAAAGGTCGTGGTGATCGGCCCTGATGCGGCGGAGCGCCTGTTCCCCGGCCTCGATCCCATCGGCCGTGAAATCAAGATGGGTGGCGTGCCGTATCGTGTCGTTGGACTGGCAGAATCGCAGGGCAAGGCGTTCGGCATGTCGTTCGACAACTTTCTTGTCACGTCATTCCGCTCCCCTGCCCGTCGGTTGCTCAATTCGCGCCCCAACATCGTCGATGCAGTCGTGATTCAGTCGCCCAATGTGATGGCGATGCAAGAGAACATGGAAACGGTGCGTGCGGCCATGCGTGCGCAGCGCAAGCTGCGTCCGGCGCAGAAGGACAACTTCGCGTTGCAGACGGCCGATTCCGCGCTCGAGTTCTGGAACAAGATCAAGAAGTATCTGGTGCTTGCCGGTGTGGCCCTGCCCGCCATCGGCCTCGTCGTGGGTGCCATCGTGATCATGAACATCATGCTCGTGGCTGTTGCCGAACGCACCCGTGAGATCGGCATCCGCAAGGCGCTTGGTGCCAAGCGGCGCGACATCCTGCTGCAGTTTCTGATCGAAGCTTCGACGCTCGGCACGGTGGGCTCAGCCATCGGCGTGGCGCTTGGCATCGGTCTCGCGCAGTTCATCGCCATCGTGTCGCCGCTGCCAGCCAGTGTGGCGCCGTGGTCCATTTTTGTTGGTGTGGCGCTTGGCGCCGGTGTGGGCGTGATCTCCGGAGTGTATCCGGCGAGCCGTGCATCGCGTCTCGATCCCATTGCTGCCCTGCGGCAGGAGTAGTTCATGTCGGCCTTTACGACCCGCCTGTCAGCGGTCTCCGAAGGTGTGCGCATCGCCATCGATTCCGTACGCGCCAACAAGGTGCGTGCCGGTCTCACCATTCTTGGTATCGCGGTCGGCGTGTTCGTCGTCGTCGCGATTTCGGCGGCGGTACACGGCATCAATCAGTCGGTGGCCAACGACTTCGCCAGCACGGGGCCCACGACATTCTTCGTGACGCGCTATCCGATCAGCTTCGAGAACTGCGACGGCAGCGAAGGTGCCTGCGCCTGGCTGCGTAATCCGCCCATCCGTGGCAACGAAGTCGAAGCGCTGCGTCGCCTGAGCAACGTCGAAGCCGTTGGCGAGCGCATCGACTGGGGTGCGAAGGTCAAGTATCGCGACGTGGAACTGCCGTCGGCTGGTGTCGAAGGCTATTCCGCCGAGTGGACCACGATCGGTGCACCGGAAGTGTATCCGGGCCGTGCATTCACGGCCGCCGAAGCACGCACGGGAGCGCGTGTTGCTGTGGTCACCACCACAATGGCGGAGCGCCTGTTTGGTGAGTCCGATCCAATCGGCAAGTCGATCACGCTGAATGGCGTGCCGTTCGAAGTCATCGGCGTCTACAAGGACAACAGCAGCTTCCTGTCCGGCGGTGATCGTCCGAAGGCCGTAGTGCCCATTGATGCACTCGTGCGCTACATCGGTGCCCGTCGCAGCAACAACGGCCTGGCCGTGAAGCCGCGCGAGGGTGTGTCGCGTGATGTCGCCATCGACGATGTCACGGCCGCGATGCGCGGTCTCCGTGGCACACGTCCGTCAGAAGAGTCCAGCTTTGCCATCATCACGCAGGACAAGCTGCTCGAGACGTACAACAGCATCTTCGGCATGTTCTTCCTGGTCATGATCGCACTGTCGGGCGTCGGCCTCATCGTGGGCGGCGTTGGCGTTATTGCGATCATGATGATCTCGGTTACCGAGCGCACACGTGAAATCGGCGTGCGAAAGGCGCTTGGCGCCACGCGTGCCACGATCCTCTGGCAGTTCCTGGTGGAGGCCGCCACGCTGACCGGTATCGGCGGCGCCATTGGCCTGTTTGTGGGATGGCTGGGCGCCCTGCTTATCCGGAACTTCACACCCATCCAGGCCAGCATCCCGCCGCTTGCCGTGGTGGCAGCGCTCGGAGCCAGTGCGATCACCGGTATTCTTTTTGGAATGCTTCCGGCCAGTCGCGCGGCTCGTCTCGATCCGGTGGAAGCGCTTCGCTACGAGTAGTCGCCGGGATCAAGTCGCCACGAATGGTGGCGCATCGCAGTAAGCTTCGTGGGTGAGCGCCCACGAAGCTGGTTCCATGCGATTCCTGGATGTTCTGCGATTGGCCTTCGGGCAACTGCGCGTGAATCCGCTGCGCACGGCATTCACGCTGCTCGGGATTGTGGTGTCGGTGGGCTTTCTGGTGGCCGTAGTCGCCATCATCCAGGGCATGAATGCCTATGTGAAGGAGAACATTGCCGACGCCATGATCGGCATGAACACCTTCCAGGTTCGGCGGCTTCCGATCAGTCTCGGCATATTCACCGATGACGAGTTTCGTACGCTGCAACGACGCCCTCGCGTCGATGAGCGTGACGCAGCTGCTGTAGAAGCGGCACTCCCGGATGCACTCGCCATCAGTCTCACGAGTGGCTGGCCTACCCCACGCGCCGATATCGTGTGGCGCAATCGTACCCTGGGCCGTGTCCTGATTTTCGGCGTGACACCGGGCTATCAGGAAGTGCAGGACTACCGCTTCACCAGCGGCCGTCCAATGAACGACTTCGATGTGCGCGAACGTCGCCCGGTCGTGGTCGTCGGTTCTGATGTAGCCCGCGATCTCTTTGACAATGGGCAAGCCGTCGAACAGGAAGTACGCATCCTGGACACGCGGTTCACCGTGATTGGTGTGGTCGCGCCAAAGGGGCGCGTGCTTGGCCAGTCATTCGATGCCTTCGCGATGGTTCCCATCACGATGTTCGAGTCGATGTTCGGCCGCCGGCAGACAGCGACGATATCGGTAAAGATGCGCGATGCGGCCGAAGTCGGACCGGCCATGGCACGTGCGCAGGAAGCGCTGCGCATGGCGCGCAAACTACGGCCATCGGATCGGGACAATTTCGATATCGGCACCGGCGAAGCGTTGGTCGCCTTCTGGAAGCAACTCACTTCAGTGCTCTTTGCTGTTGTACCAGCGGTGGTGGCTATTGGTGTCGTAGTCGGTGGCATCGTGATCATGAACATCATGCTCATGGCCGTAACCGAACGCACGCACGAAATCGGACTGCGAAAGGCTGTCGGAGCCAGTTCTGCCGATGTCAGGCGGCAGTTCCTGGTGGAGGCCGTCGCACTGGCCATCACCGGTGGCATTCTCGGCGTGATGGGTGGCTGGCTGCTTGCCTTCCTCATTTCTACTTTCTCACCGCTTCCAGCTCGTGTCACGCCGTGGAGTGTGGCGGTAGCGCTGGCATTGGGCGCGGGAATTGGCGTGTTGTTCGGTGTGTATCCGGCATCCAGAGCTGCCAAGCTCGATCCGGTGACCGCCATGCGGGCGGAGTAACCCATGCGCATCGACGCCCTGAGCGAAAATGTCCGCATGGCGCTCGATGCCCTTCGCATCAACAAGATGCGATCGGCATTGACCATTCTGGGCGTGGTGATCGGTGTTGCCACTGTCATGGCCATGGCCGCCATCGTGCAAGGTATTCGCGACCAGATCGTGAATACAATCGAAGTGGCTGGCCCGACCACGTTCTACGTGATGAAAAAGTTTTCGCAGACACCGCTCAATCCGGACGATCTGCCAAAAGACGTGCGCATTCGCCCGGATCTCGCAGAGCATGAAGCCGAGCGTATTCAGCGACTCCCGGAGATTGCGTATGCCTCCCTGTGGGCGCAAACACTCGCACGGATTGAAGCCCCAGGTATTCGATCGCAGGGGATGGCGATATTCGGCGCCGACGATGGGTTCACGCAGATCCAGGGCGGCGAGCTCATCGACGGGCGTTGGTTCACACGTGCGGAACTCGCTGCAGGTGCTCCCGTGGTCGTGCTGCAGGAAGAGACGGCACGCAAGTTGTTTGGACGTGAACGTCTGCTCGGCCGCACGGTGCAGATCGGTGGGCGTCCACTCGAAGTCATTGGTCTGTGGGCGGAACCTGGCAACATCTTCGCACCGCCCGGGCAGGCTGTCGGTGCCATTGTGCCCTTCCGGCTCATGGATCGATCCTACACGATCGATCGCACCAATGCGTTGTTCATTCCAATCAAGCCGCGCGCCGGTGTGCGTGTGGCAGACGCCGAGAGCGCCGTCGAGATGGCGTTGCGTGAATCGCGCCGGTTGCGCCCGGGCGATGGCAATACATTTGATCTCATCTCGCAGGATCAGATTCTCGACACATTCAATGCGATGACCGGTGTGTTCTTCCTGGTGATGATCGTACTCTCTGGTGTCGCGCTGCTCGTAGGCGGTATTGGGGTGATGGCCATCATGACGGTATCAGTTACCAGTCGTACACGAGAGATCGGCGTTCGCAAAGCGCTTGGCGCAACGCGCCGCGACATTCTGGTGCAGTTCCTGGTCGAAGCCGCCACACTGACGGGCATCGGCGGTGCCATCGGCATTCTTGTGGGTCTGGCACTTGGACGGATCGTTTCACTCGCCATGAGTATCAATGCTCCGGTGCCCGTCTCACTCACCATCATCGCCGTGGTGGTGTCGATCAGCATTGGCATTGTCTTTGGCATGGTACCAGCGCGTCGCGCGGCCCGACTCGATCCGATTGAGGCGCTGCGCTACGAATAGCTGAGCGCGCTGTAAGTGTTTTGTAATTCGCTCATGGCTGACGCCATCCGCATTTTCCCTGTCTTCGCACAGGCTCGTGCTGACTCGGCTGTCAGGGAACGCCTGATGATGTTCAGAAAGTGTACGTTGAGTGCCGAATGCAACTCAGGTTTCTGCGCGGGCATCCGACACCAATCAAGTGTCACTCGAGTGATCACCCTGCATACCTGCTCCAATCATGTCATTCTTCCGCCGCTCGACAGATCGTGCCGAACGCAGCTATCCGGCTGGTGAGGTAGTCGTCACGGATTCCGATGTACGCCGTCGTCTCGACTTCCTCCAGGTAACACCGACAGACCTCGGCGTCATTCAAGTTTGGGAAAGCACGTGCAAGGCGGCGTGCGATACCATGATCGACGCGTTCTATCGGCACATTGGCGGGACGCGCGAAACCCAGGGAATCATTGACAGGCACACGACGGTAGATCGTCAGCGTCCGCTGGTCACGCGGTACGTGCTCGCGATGTTCACTGGAAAGATTGACGACAAGTATGTCGAGTATCGCCGCCATGTGGGTCAGGTACACGAACGAATTGATCTGGATTCGAATTGGTATGTGGCGATGTATGAGGTGATTCGCGAGCACATGCTTGCCGCCGTTGCAGACGCCGGTGCGACCGTGGCCGAGTACCGGCGATTTCAGCGAGCGTTTGACAGATTGCTGCAGGCTGATATCGCCATCGTGATCACCGCACTCACCAATGCGCGTCAGGAGCGCGTGGAGACGCTGCTCAAGGGTGAGGCGATGCGATTCCTTGGCGAAATCAGCGATGCGCTGGCGCGCCTCGCGGAAGGCGATCTCACGGTGCGCATCACGGGAACCTACACGGAGCGCAACGCAGAGGTCGCATCGAGCTTCAACGCCGCCATCGAGAATTTGGCCGGCACGATGCAATTGGTCACGCAGTCGTCGGAAGAAATACTGGAGACGTCGGCGTCGCTTCGCGAGAGCAGCGGCACACTGAGCGACGGCGCGTCGAGTCAGGCCGCGTCACTCGAAGAAGTGGCTGCCAGCCTGCAGGAACTCACGAGTATGACACAGACCAGTGCTTCGCACGCGGGAGAAGCCCGCCAGGTGGCCGACGAGTCGCGCGATACGGCGGCCGATGGTGTGCGTAGCATGCAGCAGCTCAGTGATGCGATTGGCCAGATCAAGGCGGGTGCCGATGCAACGGCACGCATCATCAAGACCATCGACGAGATCGCGTTCCAAACGAACTTGCTTGCGCTCAACGCGGCTGTTGAAGCGGCACGTGCCGGTGATGCAGGCCGCGGATTCGCCGTGGTGGCCGAGGAAGTGCGCCATCTGGCGTTGCGCAGCGCAGAAGCCGCCAAGAACACGTCGCAACTCATTGAGACCAGCGTTGCGAGTGCCGACACCGGTGTCAGGCTCAATCAGACGGTGCTCGACAAGCTGTCTACGATCGCACGTCAGGCAGAACGGGTAAGCAGCGCGATTGGTGAGGTGGCTGCGGCCGCAGTGCAGCAGGAGCAGGGCGTATCGCAGATCGCGGTGGCAATTGAACAGATCAACAACGTCACACAAGCGGTTGCGGCGAACGCGGAGGAGAGCAGTGCCGCGAGCGTGGAGTTGCGGGAGAAGGCTGAAGGACTGTCGGAAGCGGTCGGTGCATTCCGAACAGAAGAATTTGACCGGAAAGGTGCACGCAGAACGGATTCCAGTATCCGCAAGCCGTTTCTGCGTGGGGTGAGTTGAGATGTTAAGAGGATCTAACGCGAGCTTCCTGCCCAACCGACCGAGACTAATCAGGATCCCGCAGAAAGCCGAGGTCGGCGCTTTCTGTCTGGGCAACCGTCAACAGAGATGATACGGATGCAACCCTCTATGAGTGTGTCCCGTCGGATCTCCACTGCCGTTGGGTTGGTGGCGGGAGTGGCGGCCACAGGACAGTTTCTGGCGTTTGAATTGATCCCCGCCCGAGACACTAACGGTCGACTCGCATTGGCTATCACCGCCGTACTGACGTTGTGTACGGCGGTCTTCAGTCAGCGGCAACTCACCCGCGCCATCCTCGCGCCGTTGGCTGAAATCAGTGATCGAGCCGGCAAGCTGAGTCGCAATTGCATTGCCGGAATCGAACGGATCGCGAGCGGCATGTCGCGTGGCGACCTCACGGGCACACTGGAAGCCACCACTACGCCGATCGATGTGCGGACGCAGGATGAACTCGGCGAGTTGGCGGGAACGATCAATGGAATCATCGCAACCTGTCAGGCCTCCATCGGATCGCTGAACGCCGCGCAGCGCAGTGTACTTGCCATCGTGAGTGATGCGCGGACCTTGAATGCCGCCGCGGAATCCGGCAATCTGGCCGAACGAGCGGATCTGTCCCGTCACCAGGGTACATATGGGGAATTGGCGAGCGGCATCAATCGCGTGATGGATTCGGTGAGCGCACCGCTCCGCGAAGCCTCGCTCATTCTTCAGCGCGTTGCCGATCGGGATCTTTCGGCGCGTATGAGCGGTGCCTATGTCGGTGAATACCGCGCGCTGCAGGATGCGCTCAATGCGGCAGTGACCAATCTCGACCAAGCGCTCCAGGAAGTGGCGGCGTCTGCCGAGCAGGTGGCGAGCGCCGGCACGCAGATCAGCGCTGGCAGTGATGCGCTGGCGCATGGCGCTGCCGATCAGGCCGCCAGTCTCGAAGAGACCACCAGCAGTCTCACGGAAGTTGCCTCCATGGCAAAGCTCAATGCGAACAACGCGAGTGAGGCGCAGGCGTTGGCAACGACCGCGCGGCAGATTGTCGATCAGGGTGTGCAGGACATGACACAGATGTCGCACGCCATGGATCAGATTTCCCGGTCCAGCACCGAAACGGCCAAGATCGTGAAAACCATTGACGAAATTGCCTTTCAGACGAATCTGTTGGCGCTCAACGCTGCCGTCGAAGCGGCACGAGCCGGAGATGCCGGCAAAGGCTTTGCCGTCGTGGCCGAAGAAGTGCGGAGTCTCGCCATTCGCAGCGCGGAAGCGGCCAAGAACACTGCACAGTTGATCGAAGACAGTGTGCGCCATGCGCAAGCTGGACGGCAATACAACACGGTGGTCAATTCCAAGCTGCTGGAAATCAAGTCCCAGGTACAAGCACTGAGTGTCGTGGTCGGCGAGATCACCTCTACCAGTGCCCAACAGGCGCAGGGGTTGAATCAGCTGACGGAGGCAGCCGCCCAGATGAACAGCACCACACAGTCGGTGGCCAGCAACGCTGAAGAGAGCGCCAGCGCAGCGGTCGAGCTCTCAAGTCAGGCACAGACGTTGCAGGACATGGTGAACTCCTTCGTGATCAGCCGCGTGCAGCCACAACACTCTGTGCTCCGCGCCGGAACGCGCGCGAACGAAACGCAGCGGGCGTCCCTACGAACACTGGAACAGGCACGTCATCAGGGACTCCAGCCTGAAGACGACGTACTCTCCGTATTCTGACGGATTGACCAGCGAGCGCCGATCCACGTTGATACGTGGGTCGGCGTTTCTGCTTTCCGGTCCCTTCCCCGTTTTCATGAACGATCTGCTTCTGCGGGCACTGCGCCGCGAGTCCGTCTCCCGCCCCCCGGTATGGATGATGCGGCAGGCAGGGCGCTATCTGCCCGAGTATCGTGCCGTCCGGGCACAGTCGGATTTTCTGACAATGTGCCGCACTCCGGAGCTTGCGACGGAAGTCACACTGCAGCCCGTTGATCTGATTGGCGTAGACGCGGCAATCATCTTCAGCGATATCCTGGTTGTTCCGGAGGCCATGGGTATGCATCTGACACTCGACGAGGGTGTCGGTCCGCAGTTCCCGTCGCCGATTCGCACAGACGCCGACATTCGTGCACTCCGGCCGGTCGAACCGCGAGAGCAACTGGCGTACATGCTGAACGCACTGCGCATGACCAGTCATGCCCTCAACGATCGTGTGCCGCTTATCGGTTTTGCTGGTGCACCATGGACCCTCGCTGCATACATGGTCGAAGGCAAAGGCACCAAGCAGTTTGCGGTTGCCAAGCGTATGCTGTATGAAGCTCCGGAGCGCGCACACGCGCTGCTCGACAAACTTGCCACCGCCGTTGGCGATTTTCTTGTTGCGCAGGTCGAGGCTGGTGCACAGGTCGTGCAGTTGTTCGATTCATGGGCTGGCGCACTTGGCCCACAGGAGTTCCGCACATTTGCGCTGCCCTATCTCGCCAAGGCCGCCCGTCGAGCGCGCGAAGCGGGCGCACCGGTCATTGTGTTTGCGCCTGGCGCGGCATGGGCTCTCTCGGAAATCGCCGCCGTCACCGCCGCGGATGCCATCGGAGTCGACTGGCATACGACACCAATCGCGGCGCGTCAACGCACAGCCCCGTTCAATGTGGCACTCCAGGGCAATCTCGATCCGTGTGCACTGTACGCTTCGCCTGCTGAAATCCGCACACGCACGCGGGAGATGATTGCGGCGTTCGGGCCGACCGGTCATGTGGCAAACCTCGGCCACGGCATTCTCCCGGACATGCGACCCGATCACGCGCGTGCGTTCATCGATGCGGTACGCGAGTGGGAGTGGACAGACGAACGCATAGCAGCGTGGAACGCCGGTGACCTAGCGGGAGTCACTCGTTGAACGATCTGTCTTCGGTTGGAGCTTCCACATCAGTACAGCGCGATATACACAGCAATGCGAAGCGCGATGCGCGGCGCGATGCGCTCACCCGATGGATGGCGGGGCTGCACGATGAGCTCACGACATTCTTCGGCCGCCTCGATGCGGGTGGGACCTTTGCCGAAGACCGTTGGGAGCGCCCAGGTGGTGGAGGTGGCGTCGCGCGTGTGATGACCGATGGCACCACGTTCGAAAAAGCCGGTGTCAACCGTTCGGCCGTCATGGGAGAACTTCCAGAGGCCGCGGCGCGCCGGCTGGGTGGTCAGGGCGCGGGTGACGGTACGACGCACTTCTTCGCGACCGGTGTGAGTCTCGTGGTGCATCCCCGGAGTCCAAAGATCCCGACCGTGCATCTCAACGTTCGATATTTCGAACTGACCGATGCACACGGTGTGCTCACGGATCATTGGTTCGGTGGGGGAACGGATATCACACCGTTCTATCCGCATCCGGAGGATCCCCGCACATTTCATATCGCACTCAAGAACATGTGCGATGCGCATCATTCGTCGTTCTATCCGGATTTCAAACGCTGGTGCGACACCTATTTCGTCAATGTGCATCGCGATAGTGAAGCCCGCGGATGCGGCGGGATCTTCTTCGATCACCTGAGACCGGGTGCGACAGAACACACACTGTCATTCGAATTGCTGCAGCGGTTTGTCACCGATGTTGCACGGGTACTGACGCAGGCTTATGAGCCCATTGTCGACAGGCGTCGGCACGAGCCTTTTTCGGACGCCGAGCGGGAGTTCCAGCTGGTGCGTCGGGGACGATATGTGGAGTTCAATCTGGTGCATGACCGTGGCACCACCTTCGGCCTGCAGACCAATGCGCGAGTGGAGAGTGTGCTTATGAGCCTCCCGCCGCTCGCCATGTGGCAGTACGCCCCGCGCTACGCACCCGAATCCTTCCAGGCGCGTCTCGTCGACATGCTCGCTCCCAGAGACTGGGCCACCGAGCGACCATAGTCGACGGATAGCCCGACCTGCCTTGCTCCGGTCGGTACCAGCGTCCACCATTCGGGGATGGAATCCCCGATGGAATCCCTCGATCTCCTCTGCGTCGCCCCCCACCGGGACGACGCTGAACTGACCTGCGGCGGTACGCTCATCAAGGCGGTCGATGCGGGTAAGCGCGTCGGCATTCTCGACCTCACGCAGGGCGAGATGGGCACACGTGGTTCAGCTGAACTGCGTGCTCAGGAAGCCGAAGCCGGACGGCGCGCCATGGGCGTGCACGTGCGAGAAAACCTCGGCCTGCCCGACGCCGGCATCTCGAACGACGATACGACCCGCGCGCAGCTGGTGCAGGTCCTGCGTCGTCTTCGGCCGCGCATCGTGATCGCCCCAGCACTTCGTGGCCGGCACCCGGATCATCGCCGTACGACAGAGCTGGTACGCGACGCCTGTTTTCTCTCCGGTCTGGCGCGCTATGCACCCGGAGAACACGCCGCGTTTCGCCCATTCAAGTTGCTCCACACCATCGCATACCGCGAAGACTATGTGAAGCCCAGCTTCGTGGTGGATATCAGTGCCCAGTTCGAACGCAAGCTCGACGCGATTCGATGCTACGGCTCGCAGTTCGATGGGACCACACAGGCCGGCGAAGTCTATCCCAATGGTGAGCCGTTGTACGACATCGTACGTCACCACGCCGCGCACTATGGATCGCTCATTCGCCGCATGTATGGCGAGCCGTTCTACACCGACGAAACCAATGAGGTGCTCGATGTCACAGCACTCACGGTCTCCACATTCTGACACTGCGGATTTCGATCATGTCTGAAATCGACTACGGTTCCTATCTTCGGCTTCCCGAACTGCTGGCGTTGCAGACGCCGCAGTCAGAGCCAGAGCACCCGGACGAACTGCTGTTCATCGTCGTGCATCAGGCCAGTGAGCTCTGGTTCAAGGTGCTGCGACACGAGATGGACACGCTGATCACCTCATTGCAGGCGTTCGACACCATGCGCGCCTTGCTGGCCATTCAGCGTGTCAACACGCTGACCGAAATCATTGCCCAGCAACTGTCCGCATTGGATACACTACCTCCGCAGCGCTTCATGCAATTCCGCGGATACCTCGGTTCGAGCAGTGGTTCGCAGAGCGCACAGTTCCGCGCGATTGAAGCGACGGCCGGCTTGCGTGACCCGCACTTCCTGCAGGCCATCAGCGAACACGGCGATCCGCCACCGGAAGTTCAGGCGGCATTGGAACGCCCCGCGCTGCAGACGCTGGTGCTCGAACTGCTCGCACACGACAAGGTCGAACTCGAAACGCTGTACACCGGACCGGGTCCCACGCCGCAGTTTCTGCTGGTTGAAGGACTGCTCGAGTTCGAACAACGCTTTGCGCGATGGCGGTTCCTGCACGTGCAGTTGGTGGAGCGCATCATCGGACCCGCCACTGGCGGCAGTGGTGGCACACTCGGCGCCAAGTACCTCTCACGCACAGTCAGCCAGCGCTTCTTCCCAGAGTTGTGGGCGGTGCGCACCAAGATCTACGGTCGCTGATTTCCTCCATCGCGATAGGCGACGCTCATGATTCACGACATCAGCATCCCCATGAGCGCCGCCACGCGCGAGTGGCCCGGCGATCAGCCCTTTGAATGCGGTTGGACCTGTCGCATTGATCGTGGTGACAGCATCAATCTGGCCGCAATCACCACCAGCTTTCATGTCGGCACACATGCCGACGCACCATTGCATGTGCACGATGGCTGGCCCGCGTCCGAAGCATTGACGGTGTCAGCGTTCATCGGCCCGGTTCGCGTCATCACAGCACCACAGGAATCCCTGCCGCATTCGCTCAGCGTCGAAGCACTTCGGCGGCTTCTTGGTCCGACCATCCCGGCGCGCGTCTTGCTGCGCACTGGACGCACAATTGCCGATGGTGCCTTTCCTGACGACTGGCCCGTGCTGACCTCAGAAGCCGCCGATTGGCTGGTGGATGAAGGGCTGGTACTCTGGGGTGTTGATGCGCCAAGCGTTGACCACAGACACAGCAAGACCCTCGATGTGCATCATGCCTTGCTTGGTCGCGGCGCATTCGTCCTGGAGAATCTCGACCTGCGCTATGTTGCGGCCGGCGACTATGAACTCGTAGCGCCTCCGCTCCTGGTTACCGGAGCCGACGCCGCTCCCGTTCGTGCGGTGCTGCGTTCACTGCACCAACACTGATCGACCGGTTTCGCGATCTACGCGGCAGACAATTGGTGCAGCGTAGGGGACTTCCAGGTCGAACATGCGATCGGACGAGATATCCCGCATTCGGCACAGCGCCAGCCGTATCCACCCGGCATGCGCCACGACGATGACCAGTCCCTGAGGGAGACGGCGCAGTTCGGCGAGTACAGCATCGACACGTTGCAGCACATCGGCAACGCTTTCTCCTTCCGGCGGAGCCGCCGTTTGCCATTGCTCCATCCACGCGCCGAGCCGTTCACCATCCGTTGCTTCGAGATGCTGCCATGTCGCGCCGTCCCAGGCGCCGAATGACATTTCGCGCAGGCGTGCATCACGGGAGACTGGAATGTTGAAGGTCGTGCCAATGCGAGCCGCCGTTTCGCGCGCCCGTATCAAGTCGCTGCTGAGAAGCACTGTATCTTGCACGCGTGCTGCGAGTGCCTGCGCAAACTCACCCTTGCTCGAGCACAGCATCTCCAATGACGCACGCCCCGCCTCTGATAGCGGAAGGTCTGTATGACCAATGCACCGTCCCGATGCCCCATCAGCCTCCGCGTGCCGAACAAGAATTAGCTGCAGCGTATTGGCGCTGGTGTTCACGGAGCAACACTCTCCATCGTAGTGGGTAGTGCCGTGATAGTCAGGTATACAAGCACCTCTACAACCTGATTGACGGCACCAAGTGCGTCACCGGTGATTCCCCCAATGCGACGACGGAAATAGCGTCCAGCCAGTATAGTCCCGACAACGGCCACCAGCATGACCACCAGCAAGCTCTGCCCGAGACACGCAGCACCGATGACAAGGGTGGCAATTGTGGCAAAAAGAACGCGCCAGCGGGATACGCCATTCACGAATGGACGCCCTGCGCTCTCTCGCTTATCCGGTGTAGCACTGGCGGGTCGTACATAGGGTAGCACTGCGATGAGCCACACGCTCGCACATCGCCCCATGGCATGCGCAGCGACCAATACCCGTGCCACTAACGGCATGCCAGACCAGTGGACGGCGCCGGTCGTCGCCACTTCTGTCAGCGTCGCGCACTTGAGCAGGAGAGCCAGGCACATGCCAACCAGCGCATACGATCCGACACGGCTGTCCTTCATGATGGCCAGCACCTGCTCGCGATCCCAGCCACCGCCGAATCCGTCCAGCGAATCCGCCAACGCATCCTCGTGGAAGGCGCCGGTAAATCGCACGGTGGCGATCGTGGATAGTGTGGCAGCGACCAGAGGAGTCCACCAGATGAGTCCCGCCGCCAGGACTGTTGCACCAACACCGCCAACGAGCGCACCAATCAACGGGAAATAGGCTGCGGACCGTGGCAAATCACCGGTGTCGTGCGCAACGAATCGCCACGCAGGAAGACGCGTCAGAAAGGTGCACGCCGATGCCAGTGCTCGCGCTTCACGCGCCAGCAATCCGCCCGATGGCGACACGGCGTTAGCGCTTGGCTCACTCATGCGCCAGATCCACTTGCCGTGGAGACAGCGGCTTCACTGAAGGTGGACATATCGCGCATCATTGCCGCTGACGCACGCAGTAAGGGCACAACCAACGCGGCGCCCGTACCTTCGCCAAGTCGCATGGACAAATCGAGCACCGGTTGCTGTGGTGTGCCGGCGAGTTGCGTGAGTCGATCGAGCATGCGGGCAACTCCGCGCTCAGTAGAGCGATGCGCGAGCACCAGACGAGCAAACAGCGGTCGTACCCGCGCAGGCGTTTCCGCTGACAACACTTCGGCTGCGGCCAGTACGGCCACCGTCGAAATGAAACCGTCTGCAATCAGCACCATGTCATGCTGCGTGCTTTCGATCGCCGCACCAACCATTGCCGCGATCTCAAGACCTCCCACTCGACGAATCCACTCACGTGGCGCGTCTGCACCTGCAAGCGTCATTTCCGCGCGGTGCATCGCAATCGAATCATCAACCACCCGCTGCTTGCGCCGCAATGACTCGCCATGCACCCCCGTGCCACTGCCGGCAGTTTCCTCACCGGATGCACCGGTCAACGCGGCAAGCAGCGCTGCGGCACTGGTGCTGTTGCCAATTCCCATCTCGCCCAGACCAACAGCGTCCGCACCGGAGGCCGCAGCGCGTTTGATCGCGCCCGCGCCAACTGCCATCGCCGCATCGATATCCGCTGCTGACATGGCCGCGCCACGCCGAAAGTTCTCTGTGCCTTGCCGTACTTTTTCGCGGCGAACACCCGGCCAATCAGGAAGTTCGCTTGCCACACCGACATCCACGACTTCGAGCTCGATATCATTGGCCCGCGCGAACGCATTGATCGCGGCTCCACCGGATGCAAAGTTGCGCATCATCTCGGCGGTGACAGCAGAAGGATAGGCACTGACGCCTTCGTTGGTCACGCCATGGTCACCGCCAAACACACAGATGCGCGCACGACCAATTACCGGACAGAGCGACTGCTGTAGCACTGCCAGCTGAACAGCAATCGATTCGATCACGCCCAGGGATCCCTGAGGTTTTGTCTTGCTGTCCACAACAAGCTGCGCGAGCTCCGGAGTTACCACGGGCTCCGCGCTTCGCACGTCGCTCAGATGCAGCCCGCCATCGGCATCGACGCGACATTGCACCCACCACGCGGCAGCATTGGGAATGCGCAGCCCCCAGAATTCCTGTGGCGAACGCTGCAGAGCTTCGGTCAGGAGGATACGAGCTACCAGCCCATGCGTCGACACCAGTACTCGTTGCCCGTGATGTCGACGCACGATGTCCGTCACCGCGCGATGCACGCGCCTGCGAAGCGCCGGCAGCGACTCACCATCAGGGAATGCCATCTGCCACGGATCCTCGCGCCACTGCTCCGACGATCCCGGCGGCCACTCCTCCTCGTGTGCTCCCTGGCAGGCCCCATAGTGCATCTCCGCAAGGTCCGGCGCATCGTGGAGTGCAATATCGCGCGAGCCGATCAATAGCTGGGCCGAACGCCATGCCCTCAGCAATGGCGACGTGTAGGCCACATCCACGTCACTCACAATGCGGTTGGCGAGTCGGGTCATGTGCCGTTCGCCCTGTGCCGACATCGGAATGTCGATGCTTCCCTGCACCCGACCCATACGATTGTACGACGTTTCGCCGTGGCGGACAATCAACAGTCGAGCTGACACTTCTAGTGGAGTTGCAGGACTCACAACTCAATTCCTGGCTGCGCGGGAATCCCCTTCTCACGGAAGGGGTGTTTGACAAGATGCATTTCCGTTACGAGGTCCGCGAGTTCGATCAATCCCGGCGACGCATTGCGCCCCGTCACCACGACATGCATCCAGGATGGCCTGTTCCGCAGAGTCTCCAGCACACGTGCCTCGTCCAACCAGCCATAGGTCAGACAGTAGGTCAGCTCGTCGAGGATGAGGATATCAAACTGCTCCGAGGCAATGGCCTCGCAGATACGCTCCCACCCTTTCTCCGCCAGCACGCGATCGGCGGCGATATCGTCGGAGAGCCATGTAAATCCATCGCCAAGTGGCACGATATCCACGCCGAGCAGTTCAGCCGCGATGTGCTCACCGTAGCGCGTCTCGGCGCTCTTGATGAACTGAAACATGCCGATGGAAAAGTTGTATCCGGCAGCACGCACCAGGATACCGAGAGCGGCCGTCGACTTCCCCTTGCCATTGCCGGTATTCACCAGCAAGAGCCCACGTCGGGTTGCCCGATCCGTACTCATACGTCAATGCCTCCCTGCGCCTTGATGCCCTGCGTGCGATAGGGGTGCTTGATGACTCGCATGTCCGTTACCAGGTCGGCCGCATCGATGAGCGCCTGCGATGCATGACGTCCGGTGACAATCACATGGGTGCCCTGTACCCGATTGGCCAAAGCGGAGATGACCTCGTTCTCGTCGAGCCACCCCCACGCAAGAGGCAACGTGAGCTCATCGAGGATGAGTACATCAAAGGTGCCCGCCGCGAGATGTTCGGCGCATCGCACCCATCCTTCCCTCGCCAATGCCGCATCTTGCGTGCGGTCCTTCTTTCCCTTTGTGCAACCCGCTCCGAGCGCAACCATTTCTATACCGAAGCGACGGGCAACGCGATGCTCACCGGTGTTGGTCAGTCGTTTTACGAACTGAAACATGCCGGTATGCATACCGCGGCCGTGAGCGCGAAGCATGACCCCCAGTGCGGCGGTCGTTTTGCCTTTGCCATCGCCAGTATTCACGATCAACAGACCGTGGCGATTCGCACGAGGCGGCACTCGATACGGACCCGGGCGCTTCTGCTTCGGCGTAGGAACAGTGCGGCCGTTGGCGAGTCGGCTCTGCTTGGGTGCAGCCAACGGATCTGTACGCGGCTCATCGGCGTCTTCAGACGTGGGCAACTCACGATCGGTCATGGCGTTGTTCGAAAGAGAGAGCGATGTGCACGCATGGCGTGCAGCAGTGCGTCGTTATCCAGTGGCGTACGTGCTGCGACCCGTACATGCTGCGGCAAGCCGAAGGACGTTGTGTCGCGCACGAGAATGCCGTGTTGCGAGAGCAAGGTGGCCCGTAGCCGCGCCGCATCGTGGCAGCCAATGAGCTGATAGTGGGTATCCGTTGGTTCTACCACGATCTCAAGCTCGTTCAGAGCGGATGTAATCCGCCCTGCTTCCGCACGAATACTCTCGATGGTCTGGGCAGCATGACGCATGGCGGTGTCAGTCATGAGCGCCGAGGCCGCAGCCTGAGTCGGAGCTGAGGCAATCCATGGCACGCGCACTTGCTCGATGGCTTGAGCCACCTCTGGCGGGCACA
Organism: Gemmatimonadaceae bacterium; assembly: GCA_016742275.1. Taxonomy (GTDB): domain Bacteria; phylum Gemmatimonadota; class Gemmatimonadetes; order Gemmatimonadales; family Gemmatimonadaceae; genus Gemmatimonas. The sequence goes on along the minus strand of JACVCD010000003.1, from coordinate 188,846 downwards.
CGGCGAATGCCACACGCACACCAGCCAGTGCGTGATCTTTGGTTAGCGACCGTAGATGCAAGACATGATCATGACCAGCAAGCACCGGCGTGCCGTGCGGTCTTGCCGCAAATGCGTCGTACGCCTGATCCAGCACGAGCAGTGCATCGGCCGTCCGACAGGCTTCGGCGATGGCCTGGATCGAGGAGAGTGGCAGTTGTTCGCCGTATGGACTGGTCGGGCTCGCAACAAACACCACATGAACATCGGCGGTGATCATGGCAAGCAAATCCTTAACAGACCACACCGAGCGCACGGACGCACCGGTCAACCGTGCGGCACGTTCGTACTCACCAAAGCACGGGCGCAATAGCAATGCAGCGCGGTCAGGTTCCAGGTAGGCCAGGCATGTGGCCTGAATGAGTTCGGCCGAACCGGCACCAAGTACGATCTCGTCGATTGGCCGTTGATACCATGCGGCGGCCAGAGCTCTTTCGCGCGTACTCGACCGATCGGGGTATTCGTCCACGACACACGCAGCAATTGCCGATACAACCTCCGGCGCCGGTCCATGCGCGTTGAGGCATACACTGAAGTCGATGATGTTCGATGCATCATCAGATGCACCGTGCCGACCGCCGTGTACAGCAGGACCAATATCCGCGAGCGCAGTGCGTAGTCGTGGCATGGTCAGACCACCAACGAGATTTCGATCATCACCACAACGAGTAGAGTGGCAACAGCCACGATAGCGCATGCCTGATTGACGTGTGATGCGACAGGCAGCTGTCCGTTGCTGTTCAATACGTAGTGATCTCGCTTGACGAGTTGCACATCGAGCGCGCCAGCCAGACACGCCATGGGCCAACCGCCATTCGGACTTGCCGTACGACCAGCATCGCGCCAGGCCGCGCGGACCGCGCCAACAACGGAGCCACCGCAACAGAGCGTACCAAGTACAAGCGCAGCAACGGCGAGACGGGCGGGCACCCAGTTGAGAACATCGTCGAGTCGCGCCGCCGGTTTTCCGAACCACTCAAGTGCAGGCGTGCGATAGCCATGCATGGCGTCGGCGGTATTGACGAATCGATAGCCGTACGCGCCAGGTAGTCCGGCCAAACGATACGCCAACAATGGTGCCACCACGCTGTCAGAAAAGTTTTCGGCCAGCGACGACAGCGTGGCGCCCGCCACCTCATGGTCTGTCAGTTGCGTGGTGTCACGGGAAACCAAGTGCCAGGACAACAGCGACCGCGCGCGATCCAGGTCGTTTGACTTGAGCGCCGAGGCTACCTCACGAGATGCCGATAGCAACGCCCGGAGGGCCAGTGCTGGCTTGAGCAACAGACCATCCACCATCGCACGCGCCGCATCGGTGGCCACGGCTGACCCACGCACGAATCGCGACACGTACCGCGTCGCGAGAAGCAAGGCAGCAAACGCAACGACAGCGGACACCATCAGAACCAATAGCAGTCCAATCATCAAAGTCATCACGCCAGCCAGCAGTGCCCTCGCTGGCGAATCACTGCGGTCAGGTGCTCCGAACATTCGACGCGCAAACGCCAGCCACCGTCCCATCCACACCGTGGGGTGTAGAGGGGACGGCGGCTCACCAACCAACACATCGCAGAGCAGCGCACACGTCGCGGCTCCGGCAACCGCGCCGGTCATTCCGAATCAGAACGTGCGAATGACAAGGCTCATCGGACCGGCGCCGACGGCAATGCTGTCTCGCAACGCGTACGTGGTCGGATCATAGCGGAAGGCATACGGCGTCAGCCCCTGCGAGGTGCTGCCGAAGAACAGCTGATACAAGCCAGTCGATCCACTCAACACGGCCGAAGTTGCGCCGCGGCACTGACCGGTCGCACGGCGTGCGCACACCGGATTGTCAGTGCCACGCACGAAGGTACGCGTGCGGGTATTCCACACCACGGTCGACGACGAGAAGCCCGAGATGTAGGCGAGACCGGCGGCATCGATCGAGATATGACCAGCGCCAACGCTGAGACTCGGGATCAGCGCGACACGCGTCATCGTTGCCGGATCGATGATGGCCATGCTGCTCGGCGCGACATAGTCACCGGTGTTAAGCACGTACAGAAGACCATCGGGGCCAACGGTCGCTTCGGTGGGATTGGTGCCACCAGTCGGTACGGTGGCAATCACCGCCATCGTGGCGGGATTGATGGCAGTCACGACACCTTCACCAATCGGCACGAAGTTGGCGAGGTTGCCGGAGATCGCGAGCACACGATTCGCCGCAAACGCCATCGCCGTCGGCGCAGGAGCCACGTCCACCGTGCTCGTAATTTCCGTGGACGTTTGATTGATGTAGAACCGGCCGATCTTGTTGGTGTTGGTGTTGGCCGCAAACACCGTGGTGTCATTGCTCCATACCGACCCCGTGGTATTGCCGCTCGGGAAGGTGAAGAACTTGGACACAGTGGCGGTTTCCAGATTCACCACGGCTACGCTGGCCGCGTTGCCAAGAGGTACCGCGGCACGGCGACCACGCAGTGAGAAACCAACCGGCGTCACTGTGGCACTCGAACCCAGTGGAATCTGAATCGTGCTGGTCGGTGCACCCAACTGAAACAGCGTGAGTGACTTGGTGCCGGAATTCACCAGCACACCGATCTCACGGTTTCCCGGAACGCCACCCAGGAAGCCCGGTGCCGGATCCGGCTCGCTGATGCTATCGTCGCCGCATGCAGCGGCAACCGCCAGCGCACCAAGAAGCGCCAGAGGCCGTGCACGGCGCAGAAGCGCCGAGATTGGAATGAACGTGGACTGCAGCATGATGATTCGTATGGTCAGGGAAGTGTTGCGGATTGCGGACGGATGCGGAGCGAGAGGCTCCACATCCGTGTGGGGAACGGGTAGTCCACCAGCATGGCCGCCTGCCTCGAGAACAGGTTTTCGATGCTGAGGGTTGGGGCGAATGTCCAACCGGCGCGTGACACCGCACTGGACATGCGAAGGTCGGTCATGCGATAGGCAGGCAGAGCATTGAGCCCTGACCCTGCAACCACGCGCCGCACACCGACGTGACGCGTAACGAGTTCTGCGCGAGAGGCGCCATGGATCGCAGCCATCTGCACATTGGCGGTGAGCCGTGGGCGATAGGCGATCTGTCCAGTCAGCACACCACCGGCATAGGTCACGTTGGTTTGCTCAAGCGCACCGGCCATCTCTACGTGCCACGTCGGAATGCGCACTCCCGCTCTGGCGTCCCATCCACGACGCTGCACGTCGTAGTTGTTTGGGCTCCAGATGAACCGGAAGTCGGGCATCCACAGAATCATGCCATCGATATCAGCACGATACGCTGTGGCCTCAGCGTGCCATAACGCACCAAGCCGGGACACATCACGCACTCCCGCGCGCACTTCCATGTCATGACGCGTGCGCTCTGGGCGCAGCGACGGGTTGGCACGCACCTGCACGCCTTCGTGGAAGAACTGATCGGCCAGTGTCGGTGGCGAAAAGCCCGCACCATACGACACTCCCAGGGCAAATGCACGATGCGCCGCACGAGCGGACACACGTGGCGACCATGATGCGCCGGCCAGCAACGAACTGTGGTCCGCCCGAAGTGCCGCATCACTGTTCAGTCGCCATTCCATGGCACCCACACTCACGGATCGTTCGGTACGCGCATTGACCCAACCACCAGCCAATGTCTGCCCAACCGGTGCATTGGCCGCCAGACTGCTGCTCTGTACTTCGAGGTGGCGTACCTCAGTACCGGCTGCTGTCGTAACACCATGCCACTGTGTCGTCGCACTACCGGTGAAGGCGAAAGTGGACGCCGTCACCGAATCTGCATATGCCTGACCAAATGGCGGCGCATGGTCCGTGAATCGACCCGCTTCACGCGCCACATCGAATGTGCTGGCAAGCGACCATCGTCCGAGCGCATGATTGGTCGTGGCTCCACCGGCGCTGCGCGTGAAGGCCTGACGACCCGTCAATGACGGCTGCACGATCGATCCGGCCATACCACGTCGCGTAAGGCCATGGCTGGCGCGCAGCGTGAGCTGATGCTGCGCGCCTTCGAGCAGGCCGCCGGCAACAAACTGCGTGATGGCCGCCTGCGCGTTGTCGCGTCGCGCAATTCCGCCACCACGAACAGCCGGTTGTTCAAACCGGAAGTCACCTTGCACTTCCCGATGATCTGCGCTGAGTGAGAACCCGCGAGTAAGGCGTGCGCCGGGCGTCGTAACACCAATGGACGCCGCACCACCCCACTCACCCAATCCGCCACCGCGCACCAACAGCGACCGTTCATAGCGCGGCCGACGTGTGACAATCTCGATGACACCCGCCATCGCGCGCGGACCATACCGCGCCGACTGTGCACCGGTGAGCACCGTGACACGCTCAATATTCTCAATCGGCAGCAGCGACAAATCGGCATTGCCGGACACCGCCGAATTGACTGGCACACCATCCACCAACACCAGCACCTGGTTGGAGGACGATCCGCGAATCGACACCCGACTCGGCTGCCCCGGACCACCGGAACGAGTAACCACCACACCAGGCACCGTCTGCAGCACGTCGGCCACGTCACGTGCGCCGGAGCCTTCGATCGTTGTGCGCGAAATGCTGACCGCATTGAATGCCGCCGTATCTCGCGCCGCCTCGACACGCTGCGTGGCCAGTGTCGTGGCCATCCGCGTCAACACAATTTCCTGCTCACTGACACGAGCATTCTGCACGGTGAACTCTCTGGCCACCGGTGCGAAACCCAGCGCAGTCACACGCAGGCGATACACACGCGGCTCGAGATTGCGCACATGAAAGCCACCGTCACTCCCGCTGCGGAGCACAATAGCCGTTCCTTCGATCTCGACACGTGCGCCGGAAACCGGCGCACGATCAGCACCGTCGAGCACCCGACCGCGGACTTCGCCGGACACCTGACGTGCCCAAGCCGCAGTGGGCGTCAAGATCAGCACCAGCGCCAGTAAACACGCGTAGACCGAGATCAAGAACCGGATCATGCGTTCTGCCCTACACGCTGCGGTACCACCTGCGGAGCACCACTACGATGTGTTTCGATTTCCACCGGCCACTCGTAGACCGCGCTGATGCTCGCTGCCGTCAAGACTTCGTCGGCCGTACCCTGGGCAGCAATACCGCCGTCCGCCAGCAGCACCATGCGGTCCGCATAGCGCGCCGCAAGATTCAGATTGTGCGTGACCAGCACGGCCGTAAGTCCCTGCTCGCGCATCCGGGCCACCTGCTCGAACAGCGCCATCTCATGGCGAATATCGAGGTATGTCGTAGGCTCATCGAGCACCACGATAGGCGACTCCTGCGCCAATGCCCGTGCAACGCGCACACGCTGACGTTCGCCACCAGATAGCGTGTTCACGTAGCGATCAGCAAAGCGTGTCACGTCACACTGCTGCATGGCACGTTCGATCGCTTCAATATCCTGCTCGCGCTCGCGTTCCCAGGGGCCACGATGTGGATAGCGCCCCATCGCGACCGTGTCACGCACGGAGTAAAGCGGTTCTGCTTCACCCTGCGGCACGACGGCTACGGCCAGTGCCAGGTCCCGACGCGACCAGGTGGCGATGTCTCGGCCGTTGAATACGATGTGTCCTCTGTCGGCCCGCAGCACGCCAAGCAGCAATTGCATCAGCGTACTCTTTCCCGCGCCATTCGGCCCGATGATGGTCGTGAGCAAGCCGCGCGGAATCTCGAGGCTCACATCGAGCAGCGTATCCTGTGATGCGCGAGCATGTCGAAAGCCAACACTCGACAGATGCCATGCGGACTCGCCGACCAGCGAAGAACGGTGTCCCGGTGACATCAGTTGACCTGCGGCTGTGGACGCCTAAGCAGCCACACGAAACAGGGCACACCAACCAGCGCCGTCACCACACCAATCGGCAACTCCGTGGCACCCGCGACGGAACGCGATGCCGTATCGGCGGCGACCAGGAACGTGGCACCTGCCAATGCCGATGCTGGCATCAGCATTTGATTGTCACCGCCCCACAGGAGTCGCAGGGCATGCGGCACAACGAGTCCGACAAAACCAATCGTGCCGCTTACTGAGACAGCGATGGCCGTGAGAAACGTGGCCGTGGCAAACGCAATCCACTTGGCCTGTTCGACATTGGTGCCGAGGTAGGCCGCCGTGAGTTCGCCAATGGCCAGCAGATTGAGCGACCGCGCCTGCCACAACAACACCAAGGTGGCCGGTACAACGGCAATGAGCAGAATGATGACCGAGCGCCACGATGCACCGGAATGACTGCCCATCATCCAGAACACGGCAGTGCGTACCGACTCATCATCAGCAAACGTGAGCACGAGCCAGATGCACGCTACAAGGAATGCGCCCACCACCACGCCTGCCAGCAACAACACACGCGTATCAAGTCGCTGCCCCACCGCGTAGGCGATTCGGAATACGAGCAGCATCGATACTACCGCACCAACAAATGCTGCCACCGGCAGTGCCCACACCAACCGCAGTGACCACCCGCTCACCACACTCAGCACGGCACCGAACGCCGCACCACTCGACACGCCGAGCACGTATGGTTCGGCCAGCGGATTGCGAAGCAAAGCCTGATAGGTGGTCCCACTCATTGCTAGTGCGGAGCCGACCAGCGCGGCCTGAAACGCTCGCGGCAACCGCAGCTCATGCAGAATGGCTTCGTGCATCGGCACGCCGTTGCCAAACAGCGCCTGCACGACTTCCATGCTCGTCAAGGATACCGCACCAAGCCGCAGCGCAAGCAGCATGGCCACGAATAGCGCCGCAGCAAGAGTGAGCAGACGCAGCGGGAGCACTACAGCGTGTCTCCGACGAACTGCGGGTGCATGGCTGCACGCAACACACGTGCGGCCTTGCCGATGTTGGGGCTGGGTCGACTCAACAGATCGGCCGGCACTGCGACGGCATGATTGCCGCGGATGGCGCGCAGGTTCCGCCAGCCTTGCAACACCTTCAATCGATTAAGCGCCTGTCCTTTGAACTCCCCAACTGGAACGATCACAATGTCCGGATCGCGCCGCACAATCTCTTCAACGGAAACGTTGGGCCAGTTCGAAGTCGCATCTTCGAAGATGGATTGCCCACCTGCGAGGTTGATCAGCTGCCCAATGAACGCATTCGGGCCAACAGTCATCGGTGGATCGTGGAACACGACGTACATGACCTTGGGACGCGGCAGCCCCTGCACCGACTGACGCACGCCGTCGAGTTCCGCGCGTAGTGTCGCCGTCGCGTGAGCCGCATCGTCACGGTGTCCAGTCAGAACACCAAGGTTGGCCATGCCACGAAACACGTCTGTCGTGTCCTGTGTGCGTAGCATGAAGATCGGAATGCCCAGCTTGGTCAGGCGCTCGCGAAACTGCTGCCGCTTGTCGCTTTCCCACGAAATCACCAACTCGGGACGCAAGGCCACGATGGCTTCGATGCTGGGATCCACACTGCCACCAACGAGCGGCAGGTGCTGCACCTGCGGCGCGACATCGTAGCGCGTTCTGCCAACCAGCTGTGGCATCGCCCCAATGGCCAGCAGTGTCTCGGTTGCGCTGGGAATCAGCGAAACAATGCGAGATGCCGGATGAGGAAGCGTGACCGTATTGCCAGCATCATCGACAACAGAGATCGCGGACGAAGCGGGTGCCGTCTTGAGTGAATCGGCCGCGTTCGCGCTGCGTGCATCCGATCCGGAAGTGCACGCCACCATCGCCAGGACTACTCCCAGCGACCAGGTGTTTCGATTGAAATGGCGCCGCGCGGTCTGCAGAAACACAAAACCCGTCCGGTTCTCGGTAGTCGAGAGGGGGACGGGGACGCGGACTCCGGGTGACGTGACAGGACGTGCAGAACCGGTGTGTACGGCCCCGCAGTCCTCCCTCGAGGATTTGTAGCGGGAACGAACAGACCGGTCTCCTGGCTCGAGGCGGTCGACTCCACCCTTCCCGGCGCCATGGCACCAGTGGGTTCACTACAGAGTCGCCTGAGTGCACGCAGGTCCAACTCAGCGTGCAGCCTCATACAGTGGCGGGGCCGCGCCGGCATCTCACCGGCTTCCAACAAAAGGCCCGTTCGTGTTTTCAGTTGTGTTGAGACAATAGCGGTCCCCGAATGCGGCGCGCAAGGTCCGTGACCGAACCGGCAAGGTCACATGGGCCCTTGCCAATTACCCGACTTTCGGAAATGCTCCGCGCATGGCTGAATCCGCACCTCTCGACATGACTCCACACGATTCGCCACCGCTCGGTCGTGTGCTGATGGTACAAGGCACGTCATCGCACGCTGGCAAGACCACGGTCGTTGCCGCGTTATGCCGTTGGTTTGCCAACGCCGGCTATCGCGTGGCGCCGTACAAGGCGCAGAACATGTCCAACAACGCGGCCGTCACCGCACTCGGCGAGGAAGTGGGGCGTGCGCAGGCCATGCAAGCCACCGCCGCGCGTACGACGATCACCGTAGACATGAATCCCGTGTTGCTCAAACCACAGAGCGATCGCACATCGCAGGTTGTGGTATTGGGCAAACCGTGGCGAACCGCAGACGCGACAGACTATTACGCGCGCAAGGCACAGTTGTGGCCCATCGTGACCGATGCGCTCGATCGTCTGCGCGCCGCATACGATATCGTCATCATTGAAGGCGCCGGCAGTCCCGCCGAGATCAATCTCGCGCAGTACGACATCGTGAATATGCGCGTGGCGCGTCACGCCAATGCACCGGTGCTACTGGTTGGCGACATCGAACGCGGCGGTGTGTTTGCCTCGTTGTACGGCACGTATGCATTGCTTACGGCAGAAGAGCGATCGCTTATCCGGGCGTTTGTCATCAACAAGTTTCGCGGCGATCCCACATTGCTCGATCCGGGCTTTGCGATGCTCAAGGAACGCACCGGTGTACCAACCATTGGTGTGTTACCGTGGTTCGATCTCCGTGATTTACCACAGGAAGACGCACTCGAATGGGCCGCGCCGCGAGACCCGGCACTCGCCGAGCAGGCCGCGCCCGTGTTGGACATCGCCATCATGCGACTGCCACGCATTGCCAATCTCGATGAATTTCAGCCGTTGCTGCTCGAGCCTGGCGTGCGCACACGATTTGTTGGCGATGCGCAGGAGTTTGGCAGCCCCGACCTGGTGATCATTCCCGGCACCAAGTCCACCGTCGACGATCTGCAGTGGATGCGCGAGCGTGGACTGGCCGAGCGCATTGTTCAACATCGCGCGCACGGTCGCCCGGTCCTCGGCATCTGCGGTGGTTACCAGATGCTGGGCGAAGAACTCGTAGATCCATCGGGTGTGGAACGACGTGGCACCGCAAGAGGCTTGGGGTTGCTGCCGGTTCGCACGGAGTTTGCAACTGATAAAGTCACGCGTCGTGTGCAGGCAACAACTGCAGAGACGCATGCCCTATGGTCTGCTTCAACCGCACAGCCTATCAGAGCCTACGAAATTCACATGGGTCGTACGGCAGCGCTGGATGGTGCAACCGTACTTCCTGCGGCCTTTCAGGTGACACCGGCAGATTCAACGGAAACCACGGACGATGGCGCGTGTTCACTCGACGGATTGGTCGTCGGCACGTATCTGCACGGCGCTCTTGAAAACGCGCCTCTGCGGCACGCCATGCTCGCGCAACTCGCCGAGCGAAAGGGTGTCGCGCTGCCCGAGCCTTACTCCGCGCTCTCACTCGATGACGCACTCGATCGTCTGGCAACCGTAGTCGGCGCGAATCTGGACATGCCGGCTATCCTGCATATGCTCGATCTACCGGCGAAGCGTGCATGAACACCGCGCACCCATGCATCACGTTCTATCTGGGCGGTGTACGTGCGGGCAAAAGTGCGCGGGCGCAAGCGCACGCAGAATCGATTGCGGGAGCGCAGCGTATCTTCATAGCTACCGCGCAGGCATTCGACGATGAAATGACGCGGCGTATCGCAAAGCACCGTGAAGACCGCGGCGAACAGTGGCACACGATTGAAGAGCCCATCGCCATCGTCGATGCCATCACGAACTATATGCGATCAGAGCAGCGCGTCAGTGGACAGTTGGCAACAGTGGTTCTGATCGATTGTCTCACACTCTGGGTCAGCAATCTGCTGCTCGCCCTGCCCGAGACCGATCATGCGACACAGGCAGAACATCGCGTGGCCGATGCCGCGCGCGCGCTCGCCGCACTCATGCAAGCGCACTCACAGGTGCACTGGATCGTGGTGAGCAATGAAGTGGGACTTGGCGTGGTACCACCCACGCCACTCGGTCGTGCCTATCGCGATGCCTTGGGGCGTGCCAATCAGATTCTTGCAGAAGCGGCCGAGCATGTGCAACTCATGGTCGCCGGACTCGAACTCCGGCTCAAGTAGCGTCGGTAGCGTTGTCGCGATCTGCCTTGAGTTCCGTCAGACGTGATTCGACCTGAGGCGGAATCATCAGACTGTCGGCAATCGCCGCAACACCTTCGGCTTCGGCCCACGCGCGCTCCAGCTCCGACAACTCGCCCTCGAGGGCCGCGCGCTCCGAGTCTTCGTGCAACGCCATCTCAAACGCGAGACGTGCGGCAGGTGGGATCGCCGTGAGATCACCGGTATCTCCCCACGCCTGCTTGGCGCCCCATTCGCGACGCTTGCCAGCGGCCCAGCGACCGTAATTTTCCGGGCCGCCGGCCTTTTCGATCAGCCGCACACTTTCCTGCACCAAGGTGGGCTTGGCACCACCCATATTCACCCGCGGCAACGCGAAGCGCAGATACGGCAGCGCGTCATGCCCATGAAGCACGGTGAATCGCACGTCCGTGTTGCGCGGTACCCGACGCATCACATCGAGAATGGAACGCATCGGCAAGTGCTTGGGATCGGGTCCGGCGTGCGTGTAGCCCACTTCAACGGCCCAGCCCTCCGGCCTCTCTGACGAAAGAATCTTTGGGTTCCCAATCGGCACAAACGTGCCGAATTCAGGATGGGCAAATCGCTTGCCCGACGCCACGTGATTCGCTCGCACAATTGCCGCGATATTGAAGATATGAAACACGGGCATGACGGCCGCCGCCCCAATCCCCGCCGCCCACATCCCCGTCGCCAGCGCGCCAACACCCGCCACACCTGCGGCCGAGTACAGCATCACCTTGCGACGACGTCGCCCGAACTGATCGCCATAACGCCAGGCCGCAAACTCCGGACGCTTTGGCGCGCCGATGCGCACGAGATCCATGCCATCCGGCATGCGTGCAAGCCCGATGTTGTCGGTACTCACACGCACGCGAGTATCACGAAACAATCGCTCGGCCTGCTCGATGGCTTCCCATCGCGAATCGAATGGCGTGAGGTTCCACCGCTCGCATGAACGACACACCACCCACAACCGCCCCTTCGCTGCATCAAACGCGACGCGGCGACCGATGGGCAAGGCCTCGATCGCTTCGTTCCCACCAAGCGGGCGCGCGCAGTGCAGACAGGTGGCGTACATGCGTGACTACTTCGGGTCGGCCTTGGGAAGTTCGCGCAACTCACGGAGACGCGTCTCCACCGCGGCTGGCGTGAACATGTTGTCGGCGATGCGCGCGATCTCCTCCGCTTCTTCCCAAGCGCGCTCGAGCGCCAGCAGCTCGCCTTCCATCGCCAGTCGCTCAGTCTCCTCGTGCAGCGCCATCTCGAGCGCGAGACGCGAGCGGATATCGAGCGAATGCAGCACACCGGGCATCTTCTGCACCATGTCGCGCTTGCGATTGCCGTTCCACTTCTGACCACCTGCGCCCCACTGCTTGTCGCCGGGCTGCCAACCGCTGCTCTGCTGCACGGTGGTCCACACGCGCATGGGATCTCCCGCTGCCTCGAGCAGCCCCACCGCATCCTGCACCTGCGTGCGTGACCCACCGAAGCGATTGATGGTGGGCATGATTCGCTGCGCCGCACGCAGTGCCGCTTCACCCTCCAGCAGGTACGTACCACTCTTGGCTTCAAGTCGCAGCTGCAGCGGTCCATCAATCCCGTTGCGAACCAGCGCGCTCATGCGCGCATGCTTGCGCTGCAACTCCACGAGCCGCCCGTCATCCAGCTTCACGTGGCCGATGGACTTGCTCTGGTTGCCGTGCACGAGCCCTTGCCAGATGGCGCCATTGCCCCAAACACCGGCGAAGGCACCCACGCTGGCGCCGAGTGCCAGCACACCGCCAACGACGGCCGCCGCGCTGCCGACCACCACACCGGTGATCAGCATCTGCCGCTTGCGACGCGTCCCGAACTGATCGCCATACCGCCACGCCGCCATCTCGGGACGCTGCGGTTCACCCACGCGAATCAGATCCACGCCTTCACGCAGACGCGCCAATCCGATGTTGTCGGTGCTCACACGCAGACGGGAATCCCGGAATCGACGCTCCATGGCCTCGATGGCCTCCCAGCGCTCATCGAGCGGCGAGAGGTTCCAGCGTCCACACTGACGGCACACCACCCACAGACGTCCCAGCCTGGCATCGAACGCCAGACGGGAGCCCACCGGAAATACCTCGATGGCCTCGTTCGATCCCAGGGACTGTGTGCAGTGAATGCAGGTCGTATACATGGGCAAAGATTGGGGACGTCCGCCTGAACGCCATTCACTACGTCACAATGTAGCTCCCGGTTCCGCCCGTCCCTCGAAAAACACGGGCGAAGTGCCGCTCTAAGTTCCACTCAATTCACATCTTGGGTAGATTTCAGGGATGTCGACCACCCCCATTTATCTCGACCACGCCGCCACCACCCCGGTGCGCGACGAGGTCATGGCCGCAATGGCTCCATTTTTCGGCCCGCGCTTCGGCAATCCCAGCAGTGTTCATCGTTGGGGACGCGAAGCACGGGTTGCGTTGGATGAGGCCCGCGAGCGCCTCGCATCATGTCTAGGCGCGCACACGGACGAGATCTGTTTTACATCCGGTGGCACCGAAGGCGACAACTTTGCCATCCTCGGCGCGTTCCGGACACTCAGGGCGCAGGGTCGCGTAGCGGCCGTCACGACACCGATTGAACACAAGGCGGTGTTGGCTGCGGCGCATCAGGTGGCCATTGAGGGTGGTGAAGAGCGCATTGTTCGCGTCGATGAGTGCGGTGTGGTCGACTCCGCGCACTTTGATGCGTTGCTCGATCAGTCCGTCGCCGTTGCCAGTGTGATGTGGGTGAACAATGAGATCGGCGTGGTGCAGGACGTGCCCGCGCTTGCCGCGCGTGCCAAGGCCGCCGGCGCCGTGTTTCACACCGACGGTGTGCAGGCGTTTGGCAAAGTCGACATCGACGCCCGCAAGACACCGTTCGATCTGCTCACCATTTCCGGCCACAAGATCGGCGCGCCCAAGGGCATTGGTGCGCTGTTCATTCGCCGCGACACACCGCTTGAGCCCATGTTCCACGGCGGTTCGCAGGATCGTGGTCGGCGCCCGGGTACCGAGAATGTGGCCTTCGCCATTGGTCTCGCCACAGCGGCCGAACTGACGTTGGCCGAGCATGAGGCGGAGCACGCGCGCCTGCTCGCGCTGCGCCATGCGTTCGAGCAGGGGCTCAGGGCTCGCATTCCTGATGTGGTGTTTCACGGCGAAGGCGCCACACGCGCGGCGCACATCGTGAATCTCTCCATCCCGGGCACGAGCAGCGAATCACTGCTCATGGCACTCGATCTCCGCGGTATTGCCTGCAGCGCCGGTTCGGCGTGTCAGAGCGGTAGCGTGTCGGCGTCGCATGTACTGACTGCGATGCATGTGCCCTCGGACATTGCTACGGCGGCACTGCGTTTGTCCTTTGGTGCACTGTCCACGCCCGAGTGTGTGGAGCGCACGCTGGACGCATTGGCCACGCTGGCCGAGAAGGCGCGTGCGCCCAAGGTGCAGTTCGCGGTTGTCGATTTCTGATTCACACCGCATTCGCGTCATGATCCGCCCCGTTCACACGTTCACGCACGATCTCGCCCCGACCATCACGCTTCCCGCCAAGGGTGAGCGTGTGCTCGTCGCCATGAGCGGTGGTGTGGATTCGTCCGTCGCTGCGGCCCTGCTGGTTGAAGCGGGCTGCGACGTGGTGGGTGTGACCATGAAGCTGCATGGCGACGGTGCGGAAGTGCCCGATCGTCCGTGCTGCTCGCTCGACGCGACCAGTGATGCGCGGCGGGTGTGCGAGAAGCTTGGCATTCCGCACTACGTGACCAATCTCGTCGATCATTTCGGCCACGATGTGCTCGACGATTTTGTGCAGGAGTATGCGCGTGGTCGCACGCCCATTCCCTGCGTGCGTTGCAATACGTTCACGAAGTTCCGCGACTTGTTGCACAAGGCCGATGCCATCGACGCGCACTGGTTGGCCACGGGACATTACGCCCGCATGGGCCGTCGCAATGGCGAAGCGGTGATGCTGCGTGGTCTCGATCAGGGCAAGGATCAGAGCTATTTCCTGTGGGGCATCGATCGCCCCGTACTCGATCGTCTCGTGCTGCCCATCGGCACGCAGACCAAGGCCGAAACGCGCGACATTGCGCGACGCTTTGGCCTTCGCACCGCCGAGAAGATCGAAAGTCAGGACATTTGCTTCGTACCCGATGGCGATCATGTCCGCGTGATTCGCGAACACCTTGGCGAAGACGCGCCGGCGCTCCAGCGTGGCCCACTGCGTCTCGCCACAGGTGAAGTGGTCGGTGAACACGAGGGATTTGCGCGCTACACCATCGGTCAGCGCCGCGGCCTGCCGGGCGGATTTGCCTCACCCATGTTCGTGGTGGAGATCATCCCGCAGGAACGTGCGGTGGTGATTGGTCCGCGCGAAGCATTGCTGGGGCGCGGTCTCGAAGCGCGTGATATCAATTGGTTGGCCGATGCGCCGAAGGTTGGCGACGCGGTACAGGTGCAGGTGCGCAATCGCGCAAAACCCTCACCGGCAACGGTGGTGCGTCTCGACGCTGACGCTATCGAACTGGCGCTCGAAGAGCCGGTGCAGGCCATCTCACCGGGGCAGTCGCTGGTGATTTACGATGGTGATGTCGTGCTCGGCGGTGGAGTTATCGAGCGGGGGATGAGGGAGAGGCCGGGGCGCCGACTTCCTCTGCTTTCGGCATAGGACTGCGGTTGGGGTACAGCGACTGCAGTTGTGGGAACGGCAACTGCGGTTGAGGACTGCAACTGCAGTTCTAGGGAAACGCTACCACAGTTGTGGAACTGCCACGGCGGTCAGGGTTACCGCACCTGCGGTTGGGGACTGCAACCGCAGTTTGGGGAAGCAACTGCGGCCTCACCGCAACTGCCGTTTGGGGGACTGCGGTCTGGGATAACGACAGTTTGGGAGAGTTTGTGATGCGATTGTGCATTCGTCCTCTGTTGCTCAGCGGCCTTCTCGCTAGCGCATCCGCGTGCATCCCCCTGCCCGGCCAACGCGAGTATGCATCGCGCAAAGTGACGGGCAAGACTGGCGAGGATGTCCTGGTCGCCGACCAGTCGTCATGCCGTGTGCCACCACCCATTCACGCGACTGTACACGTGTGGGTGATTCACATCGATGCGTGTGGGCCAAGGCAACGGCCAACACCGCGCCTCCGCTAGGCGACCCGCGCCAAGCAGGTGGCCGTCGCATCCCGCGATAGACCCTGACCGCTGTAGACCCCAACTGCGTGTCCCCAAACGGCAGGGGCTGTTGAACCGCTGTTGCTTCCCCAAGCTGCAGTTGCTGTCCACAACCGCAGGTGCAGTAGCCAGCACCGCGGTGGCAGTCCCCCAACTGCGGTGGCGTTTCCCCACGACCGCTGGTGCAGTCCACAACTGCAGTAGCAGTTCCCGCAACTGCAGTTGCCGTTACTGCTCGACCGTAAGAACCGCCACCGTCATATCCGATGTCACATTGAGCAATGTCTTGAACATGTCCGGCAACGTATCCAGCGCGATCATGATACCAATGCCCTCGATCGGCAGCCCAATGCTCGTGTAGAGCGGTACCTGCAGCAACATCCCGCCACTCGGGATGCCCGGCGTACTGAAACTCAACACCACGCTGGATGCCGCCACCAGCAACAAGCTGCTGGTGCTCACGTCAATGCCATACAGCGCACCAACGAACAGTGCGCCAACACTCCAGTACACCGCGCTCGTGAGCTTGAACACCGACGCTGTGAGCGGCAGAACAAAACCTGTGGCCGTTGCCGGCAAATGCAACACGTCGGTCGCACCCTTTACCATGGCCGGCAATGCAGCGAGAGAGCTGCGAGTACCCATCGCCACGGCCTGCGACGGCAATAGCGCGCGCGCAAAATCACGCAGCGGCACTCGGCGCGTCACCACAATGATCACATAACAACCCGCCGTGGCAATGAGGTGCAGCACAATCAGCACCATGATGTAGAAACCGATGGCACCAAGCGCACTGGCTCCAAGCTTCTGTCCAAGTACGGTGGCCAAAGCAAAGATGCCGATGCCGCCCAACGCCAACATCCAACGCACCACGACCAGCATCGTGTCCGCCATACCGCGGAAGAACGCCAGTTGTGCCTGACGCGGTCCTTCACTCACACGTCCGAGGGCAAACGCATACAGCAATGTGAACAGCACGACCGGAAGCAGCGTGCCGTCGGCTGCCGCCTTGATGGGATTGGTGGGAATGAGCGACAACACCCAGGTACGCAACGACAGCGCATCAGCTGGCGGCACATCCACCGACGCCGTTTCCCGCAGACGCGCCGTAGCCGATGGATCGAGCGACAGCGCATCGAACCAGATCGGTGCAATCACAAACGACATGGCGGCACAGGCAATCAGCAGCATCAGCATCCATCCGAATGCGCGCGCGCCCACACGCCCCGTCACCTGCAGATCACCACCGCCCGCCACACCTACAATCAGCAGCGGCACGACCAGAGGAATGACGGTCATCCGCACGGCATTGATCCACGCGGTGCCGATCACGTCGAGCACACCCAACAGCGAGGCGGTGAACGCCGAGGGCGTGATTTCGCGGGACAGCACCATACCGAGTGCAAGTCCGAGCACCAGGCCCAGCGTGACCTGCACGCCGATGGAACGAAGAGGAGAGCGGCGGGAGTCCGTCATGGCCGCGAACCTAAGCCCGTGAATCGTGCTCCGCCAGCAACCGTTTGGGCGCTACCTGACGGTAACCGTCATAGAGGAGCTCCTCGATCTCGCGCCAGCGCGGCCGTTTATCCAGCCACACCCCAATCCACCCCGATGGCCCCACGTACGGCGGCACAAAAAATCGTGCGGGTTCGAGCGATACGAGCAGCTGCTGATTTTCGGCCTTGGCCTTGATCCATACGCCGGGCCGTCCACGCCCATGATGTGTGGACGCGCTGGCATACATGGCGAAGATCTTGTTGCGCACACGGAAGGTGGGCTCACCCCAGGCTTCGACTTCATGCCCCTCAGGTAAGGCCAGGCACGCCGCGCGCAACCGCACGATTGGATCGACCACCATCATGTAGCAGAAGCGGGCTCTGAGGACTGCGCGGTCGCCCCGCGCACCGCTAGCGGGTGGTAGTTGCCGAAGTGCCACTCCTGCCCCTCAGGATCGCGCACGCTGAATTCGCGCGACCCATGCGGCGTATCACATGGCGGACGCGTGATGACCGCACCAGCCTCCCAAGCGCGCGCGCACAGGGCGTCCACATCACCAGGCAGGTACAGATACAATGACGCGTGCCGCTGCGGCATGCGTGCAGCCGCATCCCAACCAGCCGCCTCGTTGGGTGGACCAATCATGAGCATCACACCATCGCGCACGATTTCGGCGTGTTGCACCTGACCGGCTTCATTGCGGTAGACCGCATGAGACTCGAACCCGAATGCCTCAGACAGAAACGCCATCGCCGCATCGGGGTCGGCGTAGGTCAGGCAGGGATAGCAAACAATTCCAGCAGGGGTGTCAGCCGACATGAGGCAGTCTCGATACGGGCAGTTGAGTGGCTCGGAACCTCAAGAATCTGCGCCAAACAGATACGACACGCTTGAATCTTTTTGTCACCACCCGTCCCACATCCAGGTCGGATCGATCAGTCGGACGGCACGACCAGACTCTGCATACCCGGCTCCATCAGCTGCCGGAACATTGAAGGCGTGACACCGGTGAATTGCACCAGATCGCGCGTAAAGTGCGCGTGATCGGCGTATCCCGCGGAGACAGCCACCACGCCAAGCGAGGAATGCGGCAACTCGCGAAGCAATTGTGTAGCATGGCCAACACGTTGCACCGACTGCAGTCGCCGCGCCGACATGCCACCGTGCTCACGAAAGGCATCACTCATGCGACGTGCACTCCATCCAAGTGCACGCGCCACATCGCCGACGGACATGGCGGACTTCGGAGCACACGCTTGGACCGCCGATGCGAGAGGCTCACTCCCCAATGCCAGTTGCTGCCAGGCCCATTGCATGGTTCGAGGCGTGCGAGCGCCCCGCCTCCATCGTTCGACGAGAAATGCATCGAGCATGGCAAATCGCACACCCCAATCAGGCTCCGCCGCCATGCGTGATACCAGTCGAGCGCCCTCGGCACCAAACATCGAAGGCACGTCGACACTTTGATTCGTGATCTCGTGCAACGGGCACCCAAAGATCCGGCGCGCGGCAAGCGGGGTGAAATTCGCCTGCACCGCCACGCTGCGGGACGGCATACCCACGTCCACCCACTGATCGTACATGCCGGCCACAAAACTGCCGCGTACCGTAGTCACGGTACGTGATGCATCGCGCAGCGTATAGGCGTTTTCAAATGTGAGGATGCACGGCACAAGCAATGCCGGCGTTTCGCGTCGCACGAGCGGGATGCGTCTCTCCTCCACCCAGCCGACATACGGACCGAGGATCGCATCACGAAGCACGGGCGACGGAGTGGCCGTGAGCATTTCCCACCAGCCATCCGCATCGACGTGCCGCTCGGTGCGAACGTCCACGCGGAAGTCGATTGTCAGAAACCGAATCCTGCGGACCAGGTGAGCATGCCCTTGGCCTTCGTACCTGGCGCATCACTGCCGATGGGCACGTAGTACCCCAACTCGCCACCCAACGCGAGCAACGGCCAGAGATGCACGCTTCCGCCGACATACGTGCGCTTGGCGACAGCGCCGAGTGGGTTGTCAAAGGTGCGCAGAATGCCAGCGGTGATAGCGGTGCCACTGCCCCAGTGCCCCAGCGAGTTGGCGAGTCCCACGTTGAAGCTCGCTCCACCCAGGCCAACCTTGGCCGCGCCAAGAAAACACCAATCGTTTTTCTCGCTTTCGCGCACATAGCCCATGCCGTAGGCCAGCGCGAACTTGAGCGGCGCACCATAGGTGAGACCACCCATGCACTGATCGAACTGCCAGCGCGGTGGGGACGACGGCATGGTGTCGCGTACGGTGCCCTGTCCAGCTGCAGCAACACCAGCTGGTGCTGCCACAGTCTGCGCCTGAAGCGGTGTGACCACACACGCCGCAGACGTCAGCGCAACACCAAGCCACCGATGCATTCGCATCAGGCGCGCGTGCATCAGTACTTCAACCCGCTCGCATCCGCGAAATCGCGCATGGCCTTCTCCTGTGCTTCCGTCAGCCCATCTGGAACAGTGATCGTAACCTCGACCAGCAGATCACCGCGCTTGCCGTCCTTCTCGATGCCCTGCCCGGCCACCTTGAAGCGACGTCCAGCCGATGTACCAGCCGGGATACGAATGGCCACCTTCTTGCCATCGAGTGTCTTGACGCTGACGCGAGACCCCAGCGTGGCCTGCGCCACATTGATGGGAACCGTCGCAATCAGGTCCAGCCCATCACGCTTGTAGAAACGGTCCGGCTGCACATCGAACGTGATGACGAGATCGCCCGCCTGTCCGCCAGACGCGCCTTTGCCACCCTGCCCACGGAGCCGCACCTTGTGCCCGGTCTCCGCACCCGCAGGCACGGAAATGAGAACCGTTCGACGCACCCGTGCTTCTCCCGTACCACGGCAAGTGCCGCAACGTTCCGACGGGATGTTGCCGCGCCCCATGCACACCGGGCATGGACGATTCACCGCAAAGCTGCCCTGACCGAACGAGATCACACCGCGGCCATTGCACTCGTTGCATGGCTTGATCTGCGCGCCGGGCGCGGCACCATTGCCGTGGCACACCGCGCATTCTTCGTTCACTTCGAGCTCAACCGGTACCTTGCCGCCAGTCGCTGCGGTGCGAAATGGCACCTGCACCGTCTGCTCGACACTCTGCCCACGCTCAGGGCCCTTGCTGCGCTGACGGGCATTGCCCGCAGCACCGCCGAACATGGACGAGAAGAGATCGCCCAAACCGCCGAGACCACCTACGTCGAAATCGGTGAACGTGCCGGCTCCGGGCTGACCCGGTCCCGTGCTGCCGAATCCGCTCGGGCGCGATGACGGACGTGCACCACCACCGAAGCCACTCATGCCACCAAAGGCACCGAGTCGCCGCATGTCGTCGTACTGTTTCCGCTTGTCGGCGTCACCCAGCACGTTGTACGCCTCGGAAATTTCCTTGAAGCGTTCAGCGGCCTTCGGATCGTTCTGATTCGCGTCGGGATGATACTGCTTGGCCAACCGCCGATACTGCTTCTTGATCTCATCGGCGGTGGCCGAAGACGACACACCGATTACTGCGTAGTAGTCAGGGCTATTCGCCATGGAGTTGTTGGATCAGTCTGCGATCAGCCTACGAATCAGTTCCCGCTCCACTGCTTCACGACAACGCGCGCGGGACGCAGCACGTGGCCATTGATCACGTAGCCCTGCTGGAAGCAGACAGCCACGACACCATCTTCCTCGGGCGACGCCGCCGGAGCGGTACTCACCGCTTCGTGCAGCGCGGGATCAAACACGTGACCAGTGGCATCGATCACTTCAAAGCCGTGTCCAGCCAGCGACTTGTACAGCTTCTTTTCGACCAGCTGCACACCGTCTACGACGGACTTCGAATCGACCGTGGCCGGATCGACATTCGCGAAGCGCGTGATATCATCGAGCACATCGAGCATGCCACGCACGAGTTCACCCTGCGCGCGCCAGCCGGCCTCCTGCCGCTCCTTCACCGCACGACGACGGAAATTCTCGAACTCGGCGGCCAGTCGGAGTTGCTTGTCCTTGAGATCATCGATCTCGCGCTGACGGTCGTCCACCTGGTCGACCAATTCGGCCGACGCATCCTGCGGCGGCGTATCGGTGGGAACCGTGGGATCGATCGGATCAGTTGCAGAATCGGTCATCGGAAAAATCGGGGCATGAGAGAAACAAGTGGAGCCAGCCGGTACCTGCCAAACACCACCGCAGAGCTCCCTTAAGGGGTCCTTACGTGTGACAAGGCGCAAAGGTTACTGCCCGGAGCCTTGGATCCGGATCGCGGCTGTTCTGGCGAATGTTCTAAAGTTCGGTGTGCGGTAGGCGCTGGGCAACCGTATCCGAACAGGCCCAGCCAATCACCCGCTCGAGGTGGCGCCGTGTGCGGTCCATCCGTTCGCATCCTCGATGCCTGCGAATGTCCACCGCAGAAGATCCAGCGCCAATTGACTCGCGCGGTACCGGATTTCGTGTCGATCGCCCGGGAGTAGTGCACGCACCGCCCGCAACTCCCCACGAACGTCAACGGCGACCCACACCGTACCGACCGGTTTTTCCGGTGACCCACCGCCAGGACCGGCGATCCCGGTGATGCCAATGCCAACGGTGCTGCCGAACCGTGTCCGCACACCGCTGGCCATGGCACGTGCTACCGATTCGCTCACGGCACCATGCGCTTCGAGCGTGGCCAGATCCACACCGAGCTCACGCACTTTTACCTCGTTGGCATAGGCAATGGTTCCACCAAGCACCACGCGGCTCGATCCGGGTACGGCCGTAAGCCGCATGCCAAGCATCCCGCCCGTGCAGCTCTCCGCCACCGCAATGGTCTCCTCGCGTACGCCACACTCGGCCAGCATCAGCGCGGCCAGATCATCATCACCTTCGCCGTAGATGAATCGCTCCACCTTTTCGCGGATGCGTGCCGACGCGTCACGCAGTGCACGTTCAGTTTCGGCGGCAGGCAGTGCATACGACGTGAGACGCAGATCCACACCGTCAACACCAGGCAAATAGGCAAGCGAAAGGCCATTCACACCACGCGCCAATTCACCCAGTCGATCCGCCAGCGCCGACTCTGCGATATTCGCCGTGCGCAGCGTGCGCGCACGAATGACCCGGCCACCCGGAGCGATGCGATCGCGCAATCGTGGCACCAGTGTATCGGCCACCATACCTCGCATTTCACGTGGAACGCCGGGAAGCATGGCCACCCAGCGTCCGCGTTCGTCTTCGAGCCAGATGCCGGGCGCAGATCCATGACGATTCACCAGGATGGTGCAATCCTCCGGCACGAGCGCCTGCTGACGATTGCTCACCGGCAACACGGTGTTGAACCGTTTGAGCCAACGCGCTTCGAGATTGGCGAGGATTTCTGCGTCCATGACCATGCCGCGCCCGAAGATCGAGGCGATGGCCGGCTTCGTCATGTCGTCGGCGGTGGGGCCAAGTCCACCAGTCGTGATGACCGCTCCCGTGCGATCCAGTGCGTCGCGTACAGCGCTGGCAATCGATTCCGCATCGTCGCCGCAGGTGCTTCGGCGAACAATGCGCACGCCCAGCGCGGCAAACTCACGCGCCAGGTGGGCGGCATTGGTATCAATGGTGAAGCCGAGGAGGAGTTCGTCGCCGATGGTGACAATTTCGATGTCCATTTGCGGAATTTACTGCGGTTCTGGACTGCAACTGCAGTTGTTGGAACTGCAACTGCAGTTCTGGACAGCAACGGCGGTCGCTGGGAAGAGCTACCGCGGTTGGGGGGACTGCAACTGCGGTTGGGGCTACTGCACGAGCGGTTTGGGGAAGCCACTGCGGTTTTTGACAGCAACAGCAGTTGTGGACAGCCACTGCCGTTTGGGGGACTGCAGTTGGGGGCTACGGCAGTCGGGGTCTACCGCGGTTTGGGTTTGACACGGGCTTACTGACTCGGCCAGCCTATGAGGTACGTCACAGGAATGGGACCATCCCCGGCTTCACCGGCTTCCCAGTGATAGCTCGCATCGGGCGGCGTTGCCTCGTGTGCCATGGCGACCAACTCATTGGGTGTGTAGGTGCGCAGGCAGGACACGAGGCCGTCCCACAGAATCACCAATGGGATGATCGGAATGAGATACGTGAAGACCAGACGGGAAATGCGCACAGGTCGGATGGCCGGCGTGAGGAATAACGCGATGATGGGCGCCAGCGCGGTGAGCAGGAGCGCCTTGTCGCTTCGGTGTGTGGCTTCGAAGGCGGCAAACCCTCTCCCGCTGGCAACGGCATCGGCCAGTATGGCCCGCGCATCGTGTGGTGCGAAGTGGTGCAGCGCGGAGAAGATGGTGCGAATGCCCGCGAGATCTGACGGAATGGCTCGCGCATCAACGGCGTGCCGCTCGCCGCTCACCTGACCTGCAGTGCTACGCTCGATCGCTGCAAAGGCATTGCGATTCGGTGTGTAGTCCGTGAGCCGGACGGTGGGACGCGCACCAAGTGCTTCCAGATCGGGGAGCAGCGACTGCCACGGGCCGCCGCCGCCCGCCGCCAGGTCCACGATGTGTTGCTCGCTCGTCGTCTCCAGCACGCGCGCGAGCAGCGGCGCGGCCGGCGCATAGGCTCGTCCTACGCTGATGGCGTGCGCGAGATAGTCGGTGACGCCATCGCGCACGACACCCGGGCACCAAGGTTGGTCTTCGATTTCGAACAGTGTGTATCGGCGCACAAAGCCTCCACGGTATGATCGACGGCGTTTGTTCACGTTCGCGATATTCAGCGTTTTCAGAAATTACTGAAAATATGGAATATAACAGACCTGAACGACACCCCTCTCACACCTTTGCTTACGCGCAGCCAGTGGTCGATCAGCGCCTGGCTCGCACCAGATCAGCGCGCGCGCTTTCCCCTCACCCGCGGCGGTTGCGGCGGCCAATCCGACGCCATCTGCTCGAGCCACACTCCTGCATGCGTGAAAAACGCTTCGAGCTCCGCCAACCGTGTACTGGCAGGCCGCAATTTCTTGGGCAGATCCGCTCTCGCACCAGCCACCAACCCCTGCATGCGACGTGCGCGCGCCAGCGAGGCCGCGAGAAGCGGCGGGAATGGATCCGCGGGCAGTCTGATATCCTCGAGCCGCGATCCCGGCCGCCGGGCCCGCTCAACGACGCCCAGCGACTCGAGAATACGCACTGCCCCGCTGAGATGACTGCGGCTCATCTCGAGCGCCGTCGCAAGACGCTGGGCTGTATACGACTCGCCTGTGACGAATAACAACGCCAGCACCCGCCCCGCCGGACGGGGAAGCCCTTCGACTTCCATCATCGCACTGAAGCGGTCGAGGAAGGTGAGGACTGACGCGGGAAGAGGAGCGTCGGGCATGCGGACAGTATAAAACGATCAGAGCCCACTGCAGTCGAGTGCAGTGGGCTCTGGTCAAAAAGAATCGATGTATGGGCTTCTTCAGCGCGATTGCCTTAGGCGCTCACCCGCTTGCGGCGCCAAGCCAGCAATCCACCGCCGATCATGAGCAAGCCCAATGACGCGGGCTCTGGCACAGCGGCATAGCGCCCCGACATCACCCCCACCAACAACATGTCGGCGTCATAGTCGCCAGCCGCGAATGCATTGCCCTGATAGTCGGTAAATGCGTCGGCTCCCGTGAACGTGCTGTTCACGATCCACGAATTCGTGGTCCCATCATAGGTACCCATGTCACCGGCGAGACCGCCGGTAAATCGCACCGCATCGATTTGTGCATCACTGCCAAGCCCGAAGATGCTGAAGTCGATGAAGTTGAAGAAGCCGGTGGAACCTGGGCTCGTCTTGTACGCCTGCGCCGCGCTGTAGCGCATATCCGTCCACACGCCGCCGCTGAACACACTCGTGTAGAACAACTCCGAGCCGTTGTTTCCATCGCCATTCTCGAAAACGAACAGGTCAAACCCTGTCGCATTGGCGAGGCCACCGGTGTATGTCAGCTCGAGTGAGCCACGTCCGCCTGCCGCTGTATTCAGAACCACACTGGCCCACCCACCTCCACACGAAAAGCCCGTCGCACATCCCATGGAAGTCGGGCGGAGATTGGAAGACAGCGAATGCTCCGTATGGAAATCGCCCGAACCGCCGACCGACGTACGAGTGGTTCCTCCACTCCGCACGATGGAGTTCGGTTGAATCCCCAAATCGTAGGTAACCGAATTCGGGGAGCCAGTGATGGTGCTGCCACCAATCGTGACTGTCTGGGCTGAGGCTACTGTGGCGGACGCCAACAGCAGTACCGCGAAGGGGAGGGTGTGTCTCATGTCTCGGGCGACGGGAAAGGGGAGTCGCGAGCGCAGCCCGCATTCCGGAATGCGAGCAGGAAACATGATACTGCGTTCACCCGGGACTATTGGCAACCACTACGCCAAGAAAATGTGCGACTCACCCCGCCCCATATGGCTCTGGTCGCTTGGAACCGATCAGGCTCCCGCCACCAGTCGCGCAGCTTTCCAGCAACAGTTTCCTAAACCGTTGCCCCTGCTATCAGGCCAGCGCCGCCACCTGCTTGCCATACCGCCGCAAATACAGCCACAGCGACCACAGCGTCAGCGCCACCGCCCCAATCATGCTCGTGACTCCCACAAATCCATTGAACCACGCAAAAGCCCGCCACGCCGCGTCGCCGAGCCACGCCTGCTGCTCGGCCAAGGTGTGTGCGAAAAACCAGAAGTACGCCGCGCCCAGCCAGATACTCTGAAATGTCGTCTTCCACTTGGCCGGGCCGATGGCAGCAATCACCAGTCCGCGACGCGCCGCCACCTGACGAAACACCGTCATGAACAATTCGCGTCCCAGTACGACCAGCACGATCCAGAGCGGCAGCGCCACTTCACCGAGTGGCGTGACAAACAGAAATGGCGACGCGCCGGGTGCGTCCACCGGTACCAGAAACGCATCATGACGCTGCAGGAAATACATCGGCACGAGCGTCGCTACGAGCAACGCCTTGTCGGCCAGTGGATCGAGCAGTCGCCCCAAATCCGTCACGAGATTGCGCGAACGCGCAATGTGGCCATCCCAATAGTCCGTAATCGCGGCCACGAGAAACAATACGAACGCAGCAAGTCGCGCGCTCCACGACGTGGCGAACGGCAGCCACGCAATCAGCGGGGTGAGGGCGATGCGGCCCACAGTGATTGCGTTCGGAAGATTCACAGCAGAAGGGCTACGCCAGTGTCTTAAGCACCAGCTTGGAGACGGCCTTGAGCGTATCGAAGACCCCATCGCCAGTCACGGCGACAGCTTCGAAAAATGGCACCCGCTCGACCCACTCACCGGTGGGCAACTGGCTTACAAGATACTCACCCGGACGGAAGGGATCAGGGGCCGGACGCATCCGGGTTGGATCCGTGACCTCCCAACCGGGATTGAGCATCTCCTGCAGGTCGGCCAGGGGCGCCGCATTGGGCAGGTCCCGCTTGTTGTACTGAATGACAAAGGGCATGCGCGTCAGGTCGTACCCGTACGCGGCCATGTTGTCATAGAGATTCTGCATGGACTCAAGATTCGCTTCGGCACGCTCGGCCTGCGAATCCGCCACGAACACCACGCCGTCGACGCCCTTGAGAATGAGCTTGCGGCTGGCATTGTAGTACACCTGCCCCGGCACCGTGTACAAATGGAATCGCGTCTTGAAGCCTCGAATGGTGCCCAGGTCCACCGGCAGGAAATCAAAGAACAGCGTGCGTTCCGTTTCCGTGGCCAGCGAAATGAGCTTGCCCCGCGTGTTCGGCGACACCTTGCCGTACACGTATTCGAGATTGGTGGTCTTGCCGCCGAGTCCAGGACCGTAGAACACGATCTTGCAGTTGATCTCGCGCGACGCGTAGTTGATCATCGACATCGACTAAACTCCTTACTGAAACAGTCGGTCGATCTCGTCTTCGGCGCCGGCCAGGAAACCCGGTGGCGCCGACTGCGTCGCGCCGCCTCGCGCAAACACTCCCTCGAAGATCTTCGTCAGTTCGTCCACGGCGCTCTTCATGCGCAGACGCACGAGGCCGAGGGTGGTGCGATTATCGAACAGCACCACGAGGATGACCCGCCGTGCAATATCGGCCAGGTACATCGACTCCTTTTCGCCCTGGTGAAAGAGCACGTTGAAGTCGCTCTCACCAATCAGACGCGCCAGCTGATCGTTGGCGCTGAAGTCAGCGGCCGTCAGCGTAGCGAACGCCGTGGCGTCGAAATTGGGCGGTTCGCCCACCGTGGCAACGAGTTGCCCGCTCCGGTCCACGATGAGCGCACAACGCGCCTTGGCATCGTAGAGGAACCGCTGGAGCGTGATCGTAATGGCCCCGAAGTCGTCCTCGGTGAACGACCAGGTGGCTGCGCCGATGGGCATGATGACGGGGGTGCCGGTGACGTCGGCCCAGATGCCGACCACGTGACGATAACCCGTCACCCGGGACTGGCAACCCAGGACCGCAATTCTAGGAACGTAACAGCCGTTCCGTACGCCGGAGCACTCCGCGGGCCCGGCGCCGCAACAGCGGACTCGGCTCCCACTCGAGATAGTCTCGAAGGAGCCGCGCACTATCAACGCTCGGATGGGCCCGAAGGTAACCGAGTGCGGCCAGTCTTTTGAGCTTGTCCGGGTGGAACAGGGACAGGCGGTGACGGCGCTGGGCCGCGCTCCATCCAAGCAGTCCCACCGCGAGCCCGACTATCACACCGGTGGCAATCCACCCGGCGGTCTTTCGTGAACCCATCACATCTCCCGCCGCGCGGCGAGCGCCTGAGCGATCGTCACCCCGTCGGCATATTCGAGGTCGCCACCCACCGGCAGCCCGCGCGCAATGCGCGTGACTTTCACGGCCCGGGACGACAGTTGGCGCTGGATATAAAGAGCCGTCGCTTCACCTTCGAGCGACGGATTGGTGGCCAGGATCACTTCCTGTACCCCCTCGGGCTCGAGACGAGCCAGCAAGGCGGTCACCGTGAGGTCATCCGGCCCCACACCATCGAGCGGCGACAGACGGCCGCCCAGCACGTGGTAAAGCCCGCGAAACTCACCGGCCCGTTCGATGGAGGCAATGTCGCTGGCCTCCTCCACTACGCAGAGCGTGGCCGCGTCGCGCCGTGGATCGGCACACAAAATACAGAGCGGTGACTCGGTGAGATTGTGGCAGCGTTCGCACTTCCTCACCCGCTCGGTGAGCGCGACCAGTGCCTCGGCAAGCTTGCGGCACTGCGCAGGTGGCTGACGTAGCAGATGATACGTGAGTCGCTGCGCGGTCTTGCGGCCAATGCCCGGCAATCGCGCGAGTTCGCTCGTGAGTTCGTCGATGACGGACACAGATGTTCGTGTGTGGAAGTGCTGCGCGGAAAATCAGAAGATGATCAGAACGGCAGCTTGAACGGCAGATCGATGCCGCCGGTGACCTTCTGCAGTTCCATCTGCATTGCTTCCGCCGCCTTCTTCTGCGCTTCAGCCACTGCGACGACGATGAGATCTTCCACCATCTCCTTGTCGTTCATGATCGACGGATCAATCTGCACTCGCTTGAGCTGCATCTTGCCATCGACATCGGCCGACACCATGCCACCGCCGGCAAGCGCGCTGAACGTGCGGTTGCCCATCTCTTCCTGCATCGCCTGCATGCGGCTTTGCATATCCTTGAACTGCCCCATCATCTTGAAAATATCCATCGGTGTATTGCTCGTGTGGTATTGGGTTATGAGTTCGCGCTTCCGGCAGCTTTGGGTTGTGTGCCGTGAGCTGTGGGTTTGAGTGGTGCGAGGCTCACACAACCCGAGCACACAGCCCACAGCGCATAGCCCACAGCAAGTCGCGAGGGGTTGTTCTCAGTCCAGCAACTCCAAATCCAACTCCTTTACTGCTGCTTCGAGTATTGGATCCTTCGCTGCCAACTGTGACGTGCGCTGTTGCTGCACATCATGCGCGGTAAGTCGTTTGTTGGGTCGTGCTGCGGCGCCTTGCGCTGCACCGCTTGATGCCACGCTCGCCATCGACTGCACGCGAATCGCAGTCACTCCGCGCACGACTTCCTGCAGCGCCTGCACAACATCATGCCGTGCGCCATCAACGGCCTGGGCCCAGGTATCGTCTGCTGCGTCATACGCCAGCGTGAGCACCCCGTTCCCATCCACACTGCTCGGCACCATGCGCTGCGCCGCCTGAGCTAGCATGCCACGACCGCGCACCTGAATGGCTTCCACCACCTTGCTCCAACGCTTGCTCACCTGCTCTACCGATGGCGGTGCGCTCGGTGTTTCGGGAGCGGCAGCGCGTGACGGCGCCATCTGCGCGGCAGCCGCCGCAGCGGCCACCTGCTGCGTGGCCGTACGCGGCATCGGCGGCGCCGGAATAGGCGGTGCAATGGCCGGTGCTACGGCTGCCGGCGGCGAGGGCGGCAAAGCATGTGCCGAGGCGACCCGCGACTCATGCGCCACGCGCCGCGTGGGTGGATCATCATGACCGCCGGCACCAAAGCCCTTGAGTACTTCCTCGAGCTCGATGGTGCGATCCATGAGTGCAAATCGAACGAGCAGTGTTTCGAGCAGGAGCTGCGGTTGACCGCTGCGGCGATACATCGGCTCGAGTTCGAGCAGGGCATGCAGCATGCGCAGCAAATCACCACCAGCCACACGTCCCTTTCGCTCGGCCAACGCGGCACGCATGCGCTCGGAGAGATCCGGCAGTTCACCGCCAAGTGCCAATGCGAGTTGCGCACGGAGCAGATCACCCAATCCGGCCAGCACGAGCACAAAGTCCACGCCATTGTCGGCAAGACGTTGCACAGCAGGAAACACATCGGCGGCGCGACGTTCGGCGACGAGATCGAGCAGTGCGAGATACTCCTCGTCTGGCACCAGGCCCAACGCTTCGCGCACCCGCTCTGACGTGACTTCGGCCGTCACGCCAATCGACAACACTTGGTCGGTGAGCGAAAGCGCATCACGCAAACCACCGTCGGCGGCGCGGGCAATCATGCCCAACGCTTCGGGCTCGAACGTGACTTCTTCTTCGGAGAGCACCGCAGCCAGTCGCTCGCGGATTTCCGATGGGCCGATGCGCTTGAGATCAAAGCGCTGGAGACGCGAAAGCACCGGTGCGGCGGCCTGCGCGATTTTCTGCGGCTCGGTAGTGGCGAACACAAACACCACACGTGGCGGCGGCTCCTCAAGCACCTTAAGCAGCGCGTTCCAAGCTTCACGTGTGAGCATGTGCGCTTCGTCGACGATGTAGACCTTGTAGCGGTCTTCGCCGGACGGTGCGTACATGGCGCGTTCACGCAGATCCCGCGCGTCGTCGACACCACGATTGGAGGCGGCGTCGATTTCCACGACATCGAGCGAAGCCGAGCCGCTCCAGATCTTGAGGCAGCTACCGCACTGGCCGCAGGGCTCACCGGCGAGCGCGGGGTCGTCGCGTCGCTCGCAGTTGAGAGCCATGGCCAGCACGCGGGCCAGTGTGGTCTTGCCCGTTCCGCGCGGGCCACACAGCAGATAGCCGTGGGCCACACGTCCACGGGCAATGGCACCCTTGAGCGTGTTGGCCACGTGATTCTGCACCGCCACCGTGGCAAAGTTGCGCGGGCGGTATTTCCGGGCGAGGGCAAGCGACATGCCGAAATCTACTGCGAAAACCCGGGGGAAAGAAAAAGCGCGCAGCCCATCACTCGGAGAGTGAAAAGGCTGCGCGCAGTGGCCCGGGGCCTTGACTACTTGAGCCCTTCTCCCGGCTGGATTTCGACCTTCCAGGTCTTTCGGTCGATTGCTACCTCACGATATCCACCCTTCTTGTGGTACACGCCAGCCTGGAAGAGCTTCTCCACCTGTTTGGTGCCCAACAACGGGAATTCGTGAAATACGACAAGTACAGAATCGAGTTGTCCCGACTGCTCAAATCCCAGTGCCTGAACACTGAGCAATGCTGCGCGACAGAAGTCCTTAGCAGGAACCTTGGCAAGCTTCGGTGAAATCCGGATTGGCACAGAGCGCGGCATATCCGCGCACACAACTGGCTTTGAATCGGGCCCGAGCAATTGGAAAGGCAATAGCCATATCAGACCCACAGCGCTGAACGATCTTGCCACGATGTCTATTCCTCGCGTGTGAAGCACGGCGATCAGTGCCAGCCCAAGCTATCGACACGAATACGGAACTACGCAATGCCAAAAAAGAAAGCGCGCAGCCCATCACTCAGTGAGTGAAAAGGCTGCGCGCAGTGCCCCAGGCCTGACGAAGCGACGACAGGATCCACGTACCGCTGCTACCTGCGGGGTCCTGACGGAGTTGGCGGGCTGACGCCCTCCGGGACCTGGGACACCCGAAGGATACATGAACCGACGGCCCAACGGTACTCCCTAACTCCCATCCAGATCTTGAACTGGACACTCAAGACTTTCCGGCATCTAGCCTAGCTCACTGAACATTTAAGAATCTTCCCTCCCAACGCACTCGCCCCCGTCGGCTTGGCTTGAGTTCGGGTTTAAGACTATAAAATGCCCAGTAGCCGTAGCGACCTACAGTTCCGCGCTCGGCCGGGAACATTCAAACACGCGACTGTCTCACGTTTGAAGACATGCCAGAGCGTTTGTGCCTGAGTCGCTACCCGACGAGATATGGCCCCTTCTTGGCGAAAGACCATCGACCGGCAGAGTCACGAGAGAATACCAATTGGACCGAAACGCCACTGTGGTCTTTTTGTTGCGTTGTTTTCGTCATGAGCGCCACATATACCGTAATCTCGGTTTCGCTCACGCGGCCAACCCCAAAGACACCGATGAAGTTTCCTGGACGCTTCATGGTACACGAGGAATTCACGTCTGGCAGTCTACAGTCGAGGATATCTGCAGCGTGAGCCAACTTCAGCTCCGGTGGCAGCGGAAGCGGAACAGCTTCTACACTGGAGTCCGATTGCCCAACGCCCTTCTTCAACTTTTTTGTACTAAAAGATGGATCCGTCTCCAAAGGGAATGACCTAAGAACACCCTTCTGAAAAACGTCGTCAGCAGTTGCAATCATCAAAGCATCACGAATTATGGACTGCTGGATTGTCGGATCGACCTGCGGCTTACCCGGCTGAAGAGCAGGAGTTTCGAGGAGCGTGAGAAGCACCACGACCATCATCACCTTTGACATTTGTCCCTCCTTTGAAGATGAGTGTAGTAACTGCGCGACTCGGTCGGTTGTTACTTCAGTTCGAGGAACATTCTTCCGACCAATAGTAAGCCACCCCCATCGCATGATTCGGGCCATCATAGCCTAGCTGGTGAATCTCCTCATGCGCGACTCGCCCAGCGAGGATCTCTGTGAAAACCTCAGTACCCCCAGTGTTCACATATACGTTCCCATTCGCCGGACCATATCCTGAGAGTGTCGAGAAATTGTCAACCATCTCAACATATAACGGGTAAGGGACTGCGTCGTTGCCTTGACGATAGCCGTAACCAGTCGCGTTGAATCGTGCTCGTGCGTTCGCCCCCATCGACTTGCACATTTGCTGTTCATGCCTTTCAAGATGGGTGATAGCATTGCTGATCTGGGTACACACGGATGCACCCAGTTGGCAATCCATACTGAAGCGAGGCGTGAGGTGAAGCTCCTCCGGCTGAGCTCTAGTGACCGGATCGGCGCAAGCTGCGACCCCAAACAGTCCCAATACGGTGACAACTCCCCAGGTAAGCGCTCGCATTGTGTCTCCTACAGAGTGAAGGATCCAAGTGAAACCAGCAATGTCATCCAGTTGAGGAATTAGATGGCTTCAATTAGCGCCTTTGTGCAAGCAAACTGATGCGCACGTTGGTTAATTGGGCGTCTCAATCGGCCGATCGCTCCGTGTGACCAATTCGCTGGGACTCGTACCTTTCATGCAGATCGGTGCGCAACACGTTAGCCAATTCTACTGCTCTATCAGCATGGGAGCCGGACCGAATGGAAAATGGCTGCCGGGTTCGTGGGGGCACACCAATACATTCGCCCTCCCGCGCTAAGGGATTCGCCGTCAAAGAAGCGCCGAAGACGGCAAGGACGCGCTCACCCGCCTCGCGTCCAGATCGCGATCAGTCCGCACCACGCATCCCGACGAGATCCCGCCAATTCCGGCGGGATTCTCGCCGGTCCGAAGTACACTTCAATCGCGTGCACTTCAATCGGCGGAATCTGATCGAGATCCGTCCCTTCGGGGAGAATCACGCCATCGACATTCACCCGCAGCACACACGGCACCGGCCGAAGCCTCTCCATCTTCATGCCGCGCGATGAGATGGCCAACTTCGTGCCGAGTGAGTCGACAATGCGAATGCCCGCCATTCGACGCAGGAGCTGCGAGAGCGCAATCGGATTTCGTTGGTCGATCTCCTCGCGCGTCACAGACGCGTTCGGGATCTTGGCGGCAATGCGTGCATCGGCTCCACTCAGTCTTGGCACCGACGGCGCACGCTCATTGACCTTCACTGTCTCGAGCGTTGCGACGTCGAGCATGATGACGGTGGTCATGCCATCTGGCGGCCAAACCACTTCACTAGCGAAAGGCGCAAACCCCAGGCGCTGCGCCTTCAGCATCACCGCCGTTTCATTTGAGTCAGTGCGAATGGAGACCTGGCCGAGACTGTCTGTGCGGCCCGAGTAGCTCCGCTTTCCCGCGAGGACTTCCACCAGAACCGACGGCAGGCCGCGACCATCCGCATCCTCGACCCGGATGTGCCGAAGGCCTGCCGTCGCTGTTTGCGACAGGAGCCGGGCCGGCGCCAGCACAACGCTGGCGCAGACCAACGACATCAGGACGAGCAATGACCGATACATCCGCATTCGGGATGCCCTGCCGGAAAGATTGGTTCAATACTTTCACTGCCTGCCAACTAATGTACCGCGCGCCGTTTCGCTTGCTTAGCGGAACTCAGACTCCAGTATCCGCGCCACCCGCCGCCCTGCCTCTTCCACCATGGCCATCGACGCATCGAGATGCATCACCGCGCGCACGCGCGAAGCATGCCACATGGACAGCCGCACGCCCTGATCGGCGGCACTCGCCACCACCTGCGCTGCACGAGGCGCGGGCAAGTCGATCATCACGATGTTCGTATCCGGTGACACCACGCGTGCACCACCAGCGCTGTCCACTGCATCAGCAAACACCCGCGCTGCCGCGTGATCATCGGCCAATCGATCGAAGTGATGCTCCAGTGCATGCAGCGCCGCCGCCGCCAACACACCACTCTGACGCATGCCTCCACCAAAACGTTTGCGCGCACGATGCGCCTGCGTGATGAAATGGGCCGGCCCCGCAAGACACGCCCCAACCGGCGCACCAAGTCCCTTGGAGAACGACACCATCACCGTGTCCGCACAATCGGCAAACGATGCCAGCGATGTGCCTGATGCCACGGACGCGTTCCACAAACGCGCGCCATCAAGGTGCACCGGCAAACCGGCTTCACGCGCGACATCGGATAACGCACGCAATTCCGCCAGCGGCGTGACCGCGCCACCTGCACCATTGTGTGTGTTTTCCAGGCACACCAGCGACGGTTCCGGTGCATGAATGCTTGGCAATCGCAACGCGGCCCGCAGATCATCAGCACGCATCACGGTACCGCTCGACGGCTTCACCAGCCGGCTTTGTACTCCGCACAGACCTGCGACCGCTGCGATTTCCCAGTGATACACATGGGCTTCCGCATCACAGAGCAGTTCCGTGCCAGGACGCGAGTGCACCCACACCGCCGACTGATTGGCCATGCTGCCACTCGGGAAGAACAGCGCACTCTCCTTACCCAGGCGCTCAGCTACCTCAGCTTCGAGCCGACGCGTAGTGGGATCACCGTCGAGCACATCGTCACCGACTTCAGCATTAGCCATTGCCTGACGCATGGCCGATGTAGGACGTGTTACGGTGTCGCTGCGAAGATCGAGGAGAAAGTCGAGAGCAGAATCAGGAGCCACGGACCTTGCGCGATGGAGTAGGTGGTGTGCGGGAGGCCTTGCGATTCGCTTCAGCCGATTCGAGCGCTTCGATTTCCTGGCAGCGCAGATCGTAGGCCTGCGCGGTCTCGCCACCAATCAGGAACAGCAACGCCCCATAATACGTCCAGAACACCACGACGACGATGGCCGCAATGGTTCCCGTGTACAGTGACCCGGGACTGGACGTGCGGATAACCAATGAAAACACATGGCGCGCAATTTCAAATAGCACCGCCGCCGTTGCCGCACCAACAAAGGCGACACGCACCGCCGGACGCTTGCGCGGCAAACCACGATACAGCGCGTAGAACAGCAGAAAGACGAGCGTGACCGCCAGCAGTCGGCCAAGCAGATAGCCCAGACCACTCATGGCGGACTCACGCAATCCCACTTCTCGCAACAGTCCAAGTCCACGTGTCGTGGCCAGATCGAGATAGGCCGAAAACACCACGTATACGACCACCGCCAATGTGGTGATCAGGGTGGCAGCAAAATCGAACACCTTGCCCACCACGATACTTCGGTCGCCTGTATCGAACACCAGCGCCAGGGTACTGCGCAACGAACCGAACAGTCGCGTGGAGAACCACGCAAACGAGACGGCCGAGTACAGCGTGACCGCGCCGCGTGTCTGTACCACGTCACTCACCACATCGCGCACCAAGCCGGAAATCATGGGAGCATCACTGGGAAGCAGGCGCGCGAGCAGGGCGGTTACAGTGGACGCGGCCTCATACGTTTCATTGCCAAGCAAAAAAGAAAGACCGGCCACCAGCAACAACACGAAGGGGACAAGCGCCAACAAAATGTTGAACGCCAGTCCCCCCGCGAGAAACGGGACATTGTCCTCCGCGCTCTGAGACCAGACGCGGCGAACAATGTCCCACCAGGGTTCAACCCTCTGCCGGACGCTCGTCAGCGGGCGGCTCCTGATTGCGATCCGCACGACGAGTGGAGATATCGTCAGTACGCACACGATCCGAGTAGGCGCGACGCGCATCAGAATACGCACGCTTGGTGTCGGCGACTGCACGTTCGATATCCGTGCGTGCATCGGCGGCGGCTTCACGACCCGCATCCACCGCATCCGACACGGCCTGCACACGCGAGTTGACCGCATTGCGCGCGCGGCCAACGCGTTCGTCCACCATCGACCGCGCATGCTCGGCCTTATCGGCCAGCTTCTCACCGAACTCGTCCGTCATGTCTTTGACACGGCGGCCGGCACGGCGGGCTTCACGCGAAATGCGCTCGCGGGTTTCCCGACCGCTGGCTGGTGCAAACAGCAGCGCCGCACCCGCACCAATAGCGAGCCCGAGCAACAGCATGCCCACACCACTTCCACCATCACGGTCGATCACCACTACCCGATCGTCGTCGTACTCACGAGCCATAACGCACCTCCGGTGCAGTCTGGGTCAGAACTTCTTCAACACGTCCGCGATTGCCAACGCGCATGCCAACTTCGTCCATCTAAAACGGTACTCTGCTTCAGTCGGAAAGGTCCGCATCGTCCGGCGCGGCCACGATGGTTGACGCACCATCGGGGAACGGACGATGCTGCACCGGCGTGCTCACGAACTGCTCGACATACTTGGCGGTGCCGCCGATCGCGAGCTGCGTGAATAGGAATTCGAACTTCGTGTCGTACGCCGCACCGAGCTGAGCGCGCAATTCCGCCGGCAACGCCCAGAGCTTCTTCTTGAACGGTCCGATCGCTTTCTTGCGCGTCTTGTAGTAGAACTGCGCGTCGCTGTCGGTGGCCTTCCGCTCATCCTTGGCGTTCACGTCAAGCCACGCATAGACCTCCTGCAGCATGTTCTGCGGCAGGTGATCGAACATGATGTTCTGGAAGTTCGTGGCGAGGTGAATCTCAGCCGTCTCGCGCTTCGGGAAGTTGTTGAACGCCCCATCAGGCAGCGTGGACGCGCCGTGCTGCACGGCACCAGCCATCTGATACTTGTCGCGCGCAATCTTGGACAACACTTCGAGCGTATCGAGATCGAGCGCCACGTCGGCAATGCTGCCATCGGGCAACACCACACCACCATGTGAGGTGCCCGATTGCACGGAGATCTTGGAGAGCCCAGCCGCGCCCGGCGCCTGCGCCGCAAGCGTGGAATTGAAGCCTTCCATGAACGCCTCAAGCTCCTCAGGCGTGCTGTTCTCGGTGCCCACTTCGCCGATCTCACCACCGATGCTGATCGTCACGCCCTTGGGCTCAGCGTCGCGCACGAAGCGCGTGATGTCCACGCACACTTCGTAGTTGAGACGCTGCTGCTCAGCCAACGTCTCCTTGGAAAGATCCACCAGCGTGGAGGTATCCACGTCGATGTTGTAGAAACCGGCCGCCACTGCTTCAGTGACCAGTGCCTTGACCGCGTTCACTTCAGTCACCGGATCGACGGCGTACTTCTTGTGGTTGACCTGGAAGTGGTCGCCCTGAATGAACACGGGTCCGCGATAGCCTTCACGCAGCGCGGCGGCAAGCATCACCGACACGTATTCATCGGGACGCTGCTCGGTGTAGGCGATTTCCGAACGCGCGATCTCGAGAATGAATGCGCCCGCATTGAGCTTGCGTGCCGTACGGAAAATGGCGCGGGCCGTGTCGTAGGCCACCGCGCGCACGTTGATGGCCGGCACGGTGAAGCCGCCGCACTTCCCTTCCCCGCGCGCGATGTAGAGGTCGTGAATGGACGCGGCCCGCACGCCGACCGCCTGACCGATCTCCCAGATCAGCCACCGCGCGAATCGCTTCTCGCTATCGGAGCCAAAGACGGCCTGGTGCACCAGCACGTCGAGCTGCGAAGACGCCAGCGCATCGGCATTGTGCACCTGCACCTGGCCATTGGTCACCGAAACGGCACCACCGAGCAGCGGCGCCGAGGAAGTCGAGGTATCGGTCATGGGAAGGATTCAAGGATCGGGGAACCGCGTAACGAACCCGGGTAAGTTCCCACCGGGCCAACAGGGACGGCAAGGGCAATGAGCCCTCAAATGCCGGCCGAAGCCGGATCAGGTGTGCATCAGATCTGGAATCGGGCGTCGGGGCGCGGCAGCGCGTCCCACTCGGCGCGCGCACTGTCACTTCCTGCCCGCCCGAGGAGCGCGTAGGCGAACTGCTTGCCGAGCTCGACCCCCGGCTGATCAAACGCATCGATGCCATAGAGCACACCCGCGTAGGCGGTGGCAAGAGCGAAGGTCTGCATAAGCGCTCCGAGATGCCACGCATCGATGGTGTCGATGCCAAGTGTGGCATTGAAACGCCCGCGAGCTGCCAGTGCACCAGCCGTGGCGCGTTGCTCGATGTCGATGAGCTCACCGAGTGTATGTCCCGCGAGGTATCCCAATTCGGCGATATCGGCGTGGCGCGCCGGAATGGGACCATCACTCAAGCGTCCACGTACCGCAATGAAGGTGACGGTCTTGTCGCGCGGGCCCTCCATGAACAGCTGCACCTGCGAGTGCTGATCGGTGGCGCCGAGTGCTGGCAGTGGCGTAGGGCCTACGGACTGACCATCCGGTCCGATCTTGCCAAGTGATTCAGCCCACAATTGCACGAACCACAATGCGAGATCTCGAAGTGGGTCGGCGTAGGGCATAAGCACCTGCACATGGCGACCATGACGGGAATCGGCCAACCATTGCATCACGGCAAACGCACCGGGCACGTTGGCCTTGAGCGAGTCCGATTGTGCCTGCTCGGTCACGTGCGCCGCACCGGCCAGCAGCGCGCGCACATCAATGCCGAGCAACGCGGCAGGCAGAATACCCACGGGCGAGAGCACGCTGAAACGCCCGCCCACATTAGCCGGAATGTCCACCGTGCGAACGCCTTCTTGACGAGCGATGGCGCGCAGTGCTCCCTTCTCAGGGTCGGTCACGAACACGAGATGCTCACGTGCAACGTCTTCACCGAGCGCTGCAGCCAGTGCTTCGCGCACAATGAGATACTGCGCCATCGTTTCCACGGTCCCGCCGGACTTGCTCACCACCAGCACCAGGGTGTGCGTGAGGTTCAGACGTCCAAGTGTGGCGGCAATGCTCGCCGGATCGACGTTGTCGAGCACATGGAGGCGCGGATAGCCACCACGCTGCGATGTCTCAAGTGCGTTCCACTGCGGTGCACACAGCGCAGTACGCAACGCGATGGGGCCAAGCGCGGAACCGCCGATACCGAGCAACAACACATCGGTGAATCGATCCTTCGCCCATTCGGCCACAGCCTCCGACTGGGCCAACAGCGCGACGTTCGTGGGCAATGTGAGAAAGCCCAGATCGCCGGTCCGCACGTGTACAGCGGCATGTGCACGGCGGAACGGCTCCGCAGCAGCTTCCCACTCTGCCAGCGAGATACCTGCACCGTCGGGGAGCGCCCCCGCCATCATGTTGGTGAAGTCGAGCGTCAGCGTCATGTCAGCCCCGTTCGGGAAGAACAATCAGGAACGATCAGGAAGATCCACGACAAGTCCGTCATACGCGGGCATGATGCCGGACGGCAGTTCTGCCTCCAGCGCCACATGCGAATTGTCGTGCGTCAGATGCGTGAAATACGTACGCTCGGCGCCAACGACGCGCGCCGCAGCAACAGCTTCATCGATGGAAAAGTGCGTGGGGTGTGTACGCCGCAGTAGCGCGTTCAGCACCAGCACCCGCACACCGCGCAACGCCTCGAGTGCAGCAGGTGGCAATTCCTTGGCGTCGGTGATGTATGCCACGTCACCCACACGGTAGCCGAGCACTGAAGCTCGCCCATGCGGCACGGCGATTGGCATCACATGCACACCCTGCACATCGAAAGCTTCACCCGCCGTGATGGCGATGGTGGTGCCTTCGGGTCGGGTGGTGCCGGGCAGCGGGCGATACGCCCCGTCGAACACGTAGGGAAAGCGCTCCCGCAACGTGGCAATAGTTGGTGCCTCGGCATAGAGCGGCAGCGGATTGCTGCGCTGTACCGTTAGCGCGCGCAGATCATCGATACCGTGAATGTGGTCGGCATGTTCGTGCGTGTACAACACGGCGTCCACCCAACTGATGCCGGTAGCCACCAGTTGCAATCGCAATTCGGGTGGCGTGTCGATCAACAATCGCGCGCCATTGTCAGCTTCAATCACCACACCACACCGCGTGCGGCGGTCCCGCGGATCGGACGAGGTGCACACGGCACATGTGCACCCGATCTGCGGGACGCCGAAGCTGGTCCCCGTTCCCAGAAAGGTGAGGCGCACCCGCCTCAGACCGTCTCGACCTTGAGCAGGTTAGTGGTGCCGGGAACGTCGAACGGCACCCCTGCGGTCACGAGCACCCGATCACCCTTGGTGACCAGATTGAGATCGAGCGCTTCACGAAGCGCCATCGCCACCATGTGGTCGTAGCCACGCGCCGTAGGCACGAGGCGCGGAACCACACCCCACACGAGTGCGAGCTGACGGCAGACACGTGGCTCGTCCGTCAGCGCCAAAATGGGTACTGACGGCCGATGCGACGCCACGATGCGCGCCGTGAATCCGCTCTTGGTGAAGACCACCACCAGCGGCGCCTCAAGCATGCGCACGGCAGCCACGGTCGCAGCAGCAATGGCTTCTTCGGTGTTTACGCCACTGACCACACGGCGCTCCGACCGCGCCAGCTGCCCCGGACGCGGGCGTGTTTCGATTTCCTTGATGATGCGGCGCATGGCTTCCACCGCGAGACGCGGATGATGACCTGCCGCCGTTTCCGCCGACAACATCACCGCATCCGTACCATCGAGAATGGCGTTGGCCACATCGCTGGCTTCAGCGCGCGTGGGACGCGGATTCTCGATCATCGACTCCAGCATCTGGGTGGCCGTGATGACCGGACGTCCCATGCGATTGGCCGTGGCGATAATGTGCTTCTGCGCATACGGCACTTCTTCGAACGGCAATTCCACGCCAAGGTCACCACGCGCCACCATTACCGCATCGGTGGCCCGCATGATCTCTTCGATGTTCTCGAGGGCCACATCCTTTTCGATCTTGGCCACCACGAGCATGGTGCGCGGAATCAGCGCGCGCATGTCGTCGATATCCTGGGCACGGCGCACAAAGCTGAGCGCCACCATATCGAGATCATGCTGCACGGCAAATGCCAGGTCAGCCTTGTCCTTCTCGGTGAGTGACGGCGCCGACACGGCAATGCCGGGCAGATTCATGCCCTTGTTGCTGGTGAGCGTGCCGCCGTGCACCACCGTGCACCACACACGCGGCTCTTCAACGCGCGTCACGACAAGTTCGAACAACCCGTCGTTGATGAGCACACGATTGCCGGTGCTCACATCGTGGCAGAGATCCGCATACGTGATGGGAATCTCCTCACCCTGCGCCACTTCTTCCGGCACCAGCACCACGGTGCCACCGACTTCCAGTTCACGCGGCGCCTTGAGCGCACCAATGCGAATGCGCGGTCCCTGCAGGTCACCAAGGATGGCGACCGGGCGTCCGACACTGCTGGCCACTTCGCGCACCGTGGCAATCGTGCGCGCATGCTGTTCGTGCAGGCCGTGCGAGAAGTTGATACGCGCGACATCGAGCCCCGCTTCGATGAGCGCGCGAATGCCTTCGGCCGTGTTGCTCGCCGGGCCCAACGTGCCGACGATCTTGGTGCGCGGCACATGCGTGCGCTGAAAAGTCGACGGTGCGAGATCCTGCACCGAAGTACTCGATGCAGCGAGTTCCGGACCAGTTCTAGGGATAGTCATGTTGTTCAGGCCTTGGCCAATGCGGCGCGTTTCTGCGCGAGGCCCGCGAGCAAGGTTACGAATGATTGTTCGAACGACGCCAGCCCTTCAGCGAGCAGCGTATCGGTCACCTGCTGCAGCGACACTCCTTGTGCTTCGAGTGCTGCCAATGTGCGATCAGCTTCTGCCGCATTCTCCGTGACCGACTGACGCACTTCGCCATGATCACGGAAGGCTTCGAGCGTGGCCGGCGGCAGCGTGTTCACGGTATGCGGACCAACCAACTCTTCAACGTAGATCACGTCGCGATAGGCCGGGTTCTTGGTGCTGGTGCTGGCCCAGAGCGGCCGCTGCACACGCGCGCCCTTCGACGCGAGCGCATCCCAGCGCTGACCCGAGAACGACGCGGTGAACAGGCGATAGGCGAGCTTGGCGTTGGCAATGGCCGCCTTGCCCTGCAGGCCGAGCAGCACACCGGCACGCGATGCATCGGCCGCTGCCAACACACCGAGCTGCTTGTCGATGGCCGAGTCAACGCGACTCACGAAGAACGAGGCCACCGAGGCAATGCGGTCGATCGGCAGACCGGCCGCTGCGCGCTGCTCGAGACCGGCGATGTACGCTTCGATGACACGCGCGTGCGCTTCGACCGCAAAGAGCAGCGTGACATTCACGTTGATACCGTCGGCGATGAGCTGGCGAATGGCTTCTGCGCCTTCGGTGGTGCCCGGCACCTTGATCATGAGGTTCGGGCGATCCACGATGGCCCACAGACGGCGCGCTTCGGCAACCGTACCGGCCGCATCACGCGCCAGGTCAGGCGACACCTCAAGCGAGACATAGCCATCCACCGCCTGCGTGGCATCATACACGCCGCGAAACGCATCACAGGCGTTTCGCACGTCGGTGGCCGCGAGTGTGAAGAAAGCCTCGCGATCAGAGGCGGCTGTATCCACCGTCGCCAGCTGCTCGTCGTATGCCGCACCCTCTGCCAACGCCTTCTCGAAAATCGTAGGGTTGGACGTCATCCCCGTGAGGGCATCCTCGGCGATGCGTCGGGCCAGATCCCCATTGGCGAGCATGACGCGATCGATGTAATCGAGCCAGAGGGATTGGCCGGCGTTGTGAAGCGTGTGCAGACGAGTCGACATGGGTTCGGAAGAAGCGGCGTTGGTGTAGGGCACAACCTTCCACGATAACGAACTGCATGGGCGCGCGGCGAGATGCCGGGCGACTGTTTCAGAAAACGTTGGTCAAAGCCGAGTAACTTTCTCGATGAACATGAAACCATTTGGGCGATCCCGGGAGTAGAGTGAGCGTCATGCGACTCCGTCTGCCGGTTTCTGCCTGTATGGCACTGGTGCTCTTTGGGTGCCGATCCGTAGGCCCATCCCAGGCGCCCAGTGGGGCCGCAGGTCCCTCTCAGGCGGCCGAGGCACTGCCCCCGCTGCCCGCGGCCTGCGGCGTTCCTTCATCAGGAACACACTCACGCTCCGATGAGCCCGTAGGCGATGCGCTGGCTGTTTTTGATACGGCCTGGACCATTATTCGCCGCACGCACTGGGACAGCACGTACAATGGCGTGAACTGGGTGGCACTTCGCGACACGCTGCGCCCACGGGCGGCGGCGGCAAAAACCCGCGGTGAGCTGCGCGGCGTATTGAGCACAATGGTCGGCCGACTCCGCCAGAGCCACTTCACGATCATTCCCCAGGAAGTGGCCGATGCGACCGGAGCGTCCTCTGGAACCTCCTCCGGCGCAGGTGCGGCCACTGGCGCCCCACGAGGTCCCTCCGGGTCTCTCG
Source organism: Gemmatimonadaceae bacterium (assembly GCA_016742275.1). Taxonomy (GTDB): domain Bacteria; phylum Gemmatimonadota; class Gemmatimonadetes; order Gemmatimonadales; family Gemmatimonadaceae; genus Gemmatimonas. The sequence continues at coordinate 145,342 of JACVCD010000003.1, read as the reverse complement.
GCATGGAGACGCGCCTTGTGGACAATGCCGTGGTTGTGGCCCAGATCGATACCGGCGGACCGGCCTGGCAGGCCGGTGTGCGTACCGGATGGACGGTGACGGCCGTTCGGGATTGTCCGACCGCGGCCCGTCTGGCTCGCATTCCCCGATCGCTTGAGCCACGGCGTATCAGCCTCATGGCCTACCAGATGATGTCGCAGTCCCTTGGTGGCTCGGTGGGCGACAGTATTCGCATCGATTTTGCCGATCAGGGCAACCAGCAGCGATCGCTGACCCTGGTACAGGGTCCGATGCCGGGCACCATCGTCAAGTTCGGCAATCTGCCGCCGGTGGACGCCAATCTCACGTGGTCGCGGGTCAAGCGCTCGGGGCGCACGATTGGCGTGATCCACTTCAACATCTGGATGCCGATCCTGTCCGGCGCGTTCGATGCCGCGCTGGATTCGCTGCGGGCAAGCGATGCCATCGTGCTGGACGTGCGTGGCAACCTCGGCGGTGTGGGGGGCATGTCCATGGGCATTGCCGGTCATTTCCTCGATACCGCCGTGGCCATTGGCACCATGACGCAGCGCGGATCGACGCTGCGATTCGTGGCCAATCCGCGTCGCGTCAATCCGAGCAATCAGGCGGTCCGGCCATTTGCGGGTCCCCTGGCACTCGTGGTGGATCCGATGTCCGCCAGTACGACCGAGATTTTTGCCGGTGGGCTGCAGGCCATTGGCCGAGCCACGGTGTTTGGGACCCAGACGGCCGGTCAGGCTCTGCCGTCGATTGCCGAGCGGCTGCCCAATGGTGACATCCTCTATCACGCCATTGCCGACTTTTTGGGTCCCAATGGCAAACCCGTCGAGGGTGACGGGGTACTGCCGGACCGCGTCATTCCTCTTGAGCGTCGGGCCCTACTCGACGGTCGCGATCCGGCGCTCGACGCTGCCATCGCCTGGGCAGCACTTCAGGCCAAGCGTCCGATCGTGCCCTGATGACGGGTGAATGACGCTTTGCACTAAACAGCAGTCTTGAAGCAGTACCTGAAGTCCCGTGGTTCCGCCCCTCATAACACGTCCGGAGACTACCGACGATGCAGTCCCTGTCTTTTGTCCGTTCAACAGCCCGTGTTGCTGTCGCACTCATGCTTGGCGCCTCGTCGTTGGCCGCGCAGGCACTGCCAACGGCTTCGCAGGTCATCGACAAGCATGTGACCGCCATCGGAGGCCGCGCGGGCTTCGAGAAGCTCACGTCGATCAAGCAGATCGCCCAGATGGAGATTCCGGCTGTCGGCATCACCGCCGATGCCGAAATTTCGATGGGCACGCCGTTCAAGATGGCGATGCGCGTGAACATTCCGCAGATCGGAGAGATGATCACCGGCACGGACGGAGAACACGCCTGGTCGGTCAATGCCATGCAGGGTCCGCGTCTTATGGCAGGCAAGGAGCTGCAGCAGACACGTGAGCAGGCGGATTTCCTCGGTGGCATGCTCTTCGTGGCTGACCGATTCTCCACGATGACCAACGAAGGCATTGTGGACTTCAACGGGGAGAAGGCCTACAAGATCAAGATGGTGCGCAAGGATTCGGGGAATGAGTCCTGGCACTACTTCTCCGTGGCGAGCGGTCTCAACATCGGTAGTGAGTCCGCAACCACGACGGAGATGGGCACCACGCAGGTGAGCACCTTGATCAAGGACTACAAGGTGTTCGGCGGACTCAAGTTCCCGACCCGCAGCGAGGCCAATATGGGTCCGCAGACGATTGTCCTGACCGTGAAGGATGTGCAGCTCAATGCTGTAGCGGCCGATGCCTTCGCCGTGCCAGCCGCCATCCAGCCGCTCATCAAGAAGTAACAACCGCCGCCAGTCAGGCTTCACGTTGGCAGGAAGTGATGCACAAGGCTGGCACTGTTTGTTGACAAGGCAGTGCAGACCCGGAGATTGTCCGGTGTGCCCTCCTGCCGCCTGTCTTTCCTGAGACGCAGCCATCGCGCGCGTCGGTCGCTCCGGATTTCCGTTGAGCGGTCGACGCGCGCTGGCATAACGCTCTTTGAACTGCTGCTGGTGCTGTTCATCATCGGCATCGTGGCAGCGGCATTGGTCCGACTGCAATTGCCGGCATCAGTGGCCGGATTGCGCGAGAAAGCGCCAAACCTGGACCGTCTGATCGACAGCGCCCGCACATTGGCGGCTAAGCGCGCGGTGACTGTCGGGCTGCGGGTTTACGACGACGGGCTCTGGAGCATCGTGATTCCCGGGGAAAGCGAACCGCTTGCTGTCGGTCGTATGGCCGAAGAGAGTACCCAGACCGCTCAGCTGCCCGTGTTGTTGACGGTGGATCCGCTGGGTTCCTGCCGTCCCGACAGTCGCTGGTGGGTGTCACGTGAGGGGACGGCCACGGTGTGGGATGCCGCGCGTTGTCGCTGGCGCCTGCCTAGTCCGAATGCAGGCACGGGAGGCCGCGGCTCATGACTCTGCTCGAGGCCATCGTCGCCACCGTCATTCTCGCACTGGTCGGCGTAGCATGCCTGGAGGGCACACAGCGCGCGGCAACCCTGCAGACTCGGGCGGAGATGCGCATGGTCTCCGTGACACGCGCCCAATCGACCCTCGCTGAAGCCGCTGCTGGAATCTCCGTGGGTGCAGGCAGTGCATTGGTTCGTGACATACCGCACGATGTCCGTGTTGGTGTCCGGGCCTATCAGCCATCTTGGGCAAGCGGTGCGGGTACATCGCTGCAGCGCGTCGATGTGGAAGTGACCGATGCACGCGGCGTGGTCACGCATCTCACGCGACTGGTCGAGAGTCCGCGCCAGCCTACACGCCCATGAGCGCATCACCATGAGCACATCACGTCGGGGATTCACGCTGCTCGAATTGCTGATGGCGCTCACACTCACAGCGATTGTGGGCACTGTGGCCGGTTCGGCGCTGATGGCTGCGCGGAACACATCGGAGCGCATTGCTGCCCATCGCGAACAGGAAGGACGCCGTCTGCAATTCACTGAGGCGCTGCGCGATCTGTTGCGTCATGCGCCGCATGCGTCGCAGCATGAGCACGCGTTGCTCGCTCTTGGGCACGACGCCGGAGGCGCAACCCTGACCTTTCTGTCACGCGGACTCGAATCACCGTTTGGCACTGGTGCCATCTGGCTGGTGGATGTGCACACGGACAGCACGGGGCTCGTCATGCGCGCACAAATCGCGGATTCGGATGTGAATGCAGAGGCAGCGCCCGCGTTGGAATGGCGCGTGCCAGAGGCACGTGCGCTGCAGGTTCAGGTGGCCGCTGCAGCAGGGACTCAGGGAATCGAGTGGCGGGAGGACTGGCCACTGGCTCGTACGCGCCCTGCTCTTCTAATGCTTGCGTGGAGCGATCAGAATGGCGCAAGGCGCGACGTGGTGGCGTCACTCAGCCCGCTGGGCACGGACGCACCATGAACACTCAGCGTCGTGGCAGCGCGCTCATTGTAACGCTGGTGCTCGTATTGCTGCTCACGGCGGCCACGGCCGCCGCCGCGCGTGGTGCGCGCTCGAGTGGTCTGGTGGCCTCAAATCAGCAGGCGCAGGCCGTAGCCCGTGCCATGGCGGAGAGTGGCGTGCTGGCGGCGCGTCATCGTCTCGAATCTGCTATGCGTGCGGCGCCGGATTCCCAGGCTCGCATGCAGATCTTTGATGGACTCGAGGGCCCATCAACCAGTGTTGCTGCCCCCCTGCCCTTCGTAGCAGACACTCTCGGTGATGGCGTCTTTGCAACGGCCGTCGTGAACGCGTCGGCCCGACTCGACGTGAACGCGGCCGGATTCGAAGGGCTGTCCCGATTGTTCCGAACGGTGGCTTCGCCATCGGACGCTGATCGCGTCGCCTCACTGATCGCTTCGCGCGTATCCGGTTCCATGGCCAACGCTGCGCAGCGGGCCCGTGCCGAACGCATGCAATCACAGGACTCACTGGTGGATGCCCTGCTCGGGCGCACGCAAGGTCCGTCCGCACGACGCTCGGGCATACTGCCATTCGAATCACTCGATGAAGTGGACGGCTTTGTCGGCGGCGAAGCTCCGTGGCTGTCGACGCTTGCGCCTCTTCTGACCGTTGATGGCGATGGCAGTGTGGATCGACGTCATGCCCCGCAAACCGTGCTCGCAGCAGCAGCTGGTAGTCTGGTGGATGCGCCAACGCGTATCGTGTTCGTAGCACGCGGCTGGATGTCTGGCCACGCGCTCACGCGTGAGATACAGGCTGTTTACGCTGTTGAGGGAGCGGAACTGCATCTCGTGCGTTGGCGGGAGCGCGATCGATGAGTCGATTGTTCGTGGTGCTGGAGCAGCACGGTGTGCACCTGCTGATCGCGGACACGCCGCAGCGTGCTGCGCGTGCGCAGTGGGTGGAGTGCAATCCCGGCATTCCGTCGGAAGTGCGCGCCACGGTGCACGCGGCCATTCAGGCGCTGATCACGCAGGACGGGAACGAACCAGGCGCTGCAACCCTCATCGTGGGAATGACCTGGCTCGATATTGGCGAAGCCAGTCTTCCACCGGTCGATCCCGCGTCGCAGCGACAGTTGCTGCGTCGCGAACGGGATCGCTACTTCGTGTTCGACGAACCCGTTGCGGTGACATTGCTGCCCTCGGCAACCACGAATCGGCCGATGTTGGCACTGGCTTGCCGAGCCTCATGGCTTGCCGAATGGCGCGAAGTGTTGGCCACGCATGTTGCAGCCGATGTGGTGATTGCGGCTCCGGTTGCGGTCGCACAATCGCAGGGCAATGGCGAGTGGATCATACCATCCGGTTCACACGAGCCCGTCGATGCGTCGGCGCATGTGATCGTTGAGCAGCACCGACTCGTGCAGATACGGCGACACCCAGCGCCATCCCCTGCATTCAGGGCTGACAAGGCGACCCCGGTGGAATGGGCGACAGTTGTCCGAGGCCTTTTACTCGAAACAGCCTTTCCGCCTGAATTCCAGTTGGCCGATGAGTCCGCAGAAATCGCGTGGCGTCGCGCCCGTACCCGGGTAGCCATCCGACGGGCAGCCATAGCAGTCGCTGCGGCATTTGCCCTGGTGTGGCTCGTTGACTCATGGCGTGATCGAAGGCTGGCGTCGCTTGAACGTGATGTCGTTGCCATGACCGAACTCACCGCTCCAGTGCTTGCGGCGCGCGAGCGACGCGATCGGGCTGTCGTTGAGCAATCCCTGCTGGCCGAAGACGCCGCCGCGCGTACCCGTTCGCCAGTGCACGTTCTCGATCGCGTTGCGGAACGCCTCCCGCGCGAGGCCTTTGTGCAACGCGCCGAATGGGACGGCAGCCTGTGGCGCATCGATGGCAGCGCACTCGATGCAGCCGTACTGGTTCCACGGCTCGATGCCGAACCCACGTTTTCCGGTGTGCGTTCGCTGGCTCCGAGTACGCGTTTCCTGGACGGTGGACGTCAGCGTTCGTCATTCAGCATCGGGTTCACGGTGAAGGATCCGGCACCAACGGCTCCCAAGACCGAGGGCACGCCATGACATCTCGCGAACGCAAGGTGGTACTCGGTGGAGTCCTTATCCTCGGCGTGGCGTTGCTGATGGCGCGCGTGGTGATGCCACTGGCGAATCGTTGGCTGGATCGCGAATCCCGTATTCAATCACTGGCCGATCGTCTCGATCGATTGAATCAACTCGTGCTGGATTCGTCCTCGTATACGGCGGATGCCGCAAATGCGGAGCGTGTGCTATCGGAGGTGCCACGCCGTGTGCTGCAGGCGCGCACGGTATCGCTTGGTGCGAGCCAGTTGCAGTCGATGCTGCAAGGTACCGCTGATGGTGCGCGCCTCGCGGTGAATCGCATTGCGGTGGAACCAGATACCGACAGTCTCGAGCGTTTGCAGGCCACCATATCTGCGTATGGCGATATTTTCGGACTCGCCGAAGTACTCGGGCTCATTGAACGTGGACCGCGCGCCATGTCCGTTCGGAGACTGGTAGTGCAGCAGAACAGTGCCTTGAGAGGTGCACCAGACTTGCTGTCGCTGTCCATTCAAGTCGCGGCACCCCTGCTGGTCGATGGCACCGTACCGCCACTTCCTGCAGGTTCCAGCCAGTATGCTTTTCAGGCGCCATCTCCGACGGGGCTCGAGGCGCAAGCGCATGGGTCGCTGGTCATGGGCAATCTGTTCAGCGCGTCGCGTGTGCGTCCGCGCGAGCGGTTTGTACTGCCCGGTCAAGAGCTCGCGATTGCAGAAGAACGCCCGGCAGATGCAACCAGCAACGAAGCCGATGCGACACCACGACTCACACTGGTTGGCATTGTTGGTGAAGGCAATCTTCGCGCCGCGCTGCTCGATGCGGGCACTGCAGATGCCGCGAAGCTGGTGCGCGTTGGTGATCGATTCGCCGGATTTGTCGTTCGGCGCATTGATGCTACATCCGTGCAACTGACCCGTAGTGGTCAGCAGGTCACGCTCAAACTCTCCCGTTCGTCTTCCCGCGACTCCAGCACCTACGACTCGTGATGCGATTCTCTCTGCAGCACGTCCGACGCTCGGCGCCGCTTCTCACACGCAGCGTGATACGGACAACGGCACTCCTTGCCGTTTGTTCAACGGTGTTGCCTGCGCAGGATACGCGTCAGCCTCCGCGGCCGGTGACGCAACCCGCAACGCAGCCGGCGACTCAGTCTCTCGATTTCGCCAATGCGCGGCTGGCTGATGTCATCCGTGCCCTGGCCACGACCATTGGGCGCACGGTGATTCTCACCGACATCCCCGATGTGCGCGTCACCTTTGCCACGCCGGCCGGGAGTTCGGCAGAGATCGAGCGCGTGCTGGAGTCGCTGCTCGAGTCACATGGATTGATGCTGGTGCCGAACGGGTTGGTCGCGCAGATCATGCCCAATGAGAAAGCCCCGGCGGCCGGCACGCTGCGCACCGGGTTCGACTTTCCGGATCCGCCACCACTCGGCTTGGTCACGCAGCTCGTTCCCCTCCAGAGCATCCGTGCTGACGAAGGCGCCGACGCCCTGCGGGCCGTCATTGCCAAAGGCACACGTGTAGAGATTGTGGCGCGCTCCAACGCGCTGCTTATCACGGACCGTGGGCAGAATATGGCTCGCTATCTCACGCTGCTTCGCACGCTCGATGCGGCGCCGGCCGGTGAGTCCGGTCTCCGCACGTATGTGGTGAATCTCAAGTACGCCGCAGCCGAAGAACTGGCATCGGCACTCGGCCAACTGTTTGGCGTGCAAGTCGCCAGTTCACTAGGTGGTTCGCTTGCGGATCGTTCGATGTCGCGAGCACTCGATACGTTTCGCTCCCGCGAACTCGACACCTTCCGTTCGCGTCTGAGTGGTGGTGCTGGCACAGGTACACAGAGCGCACCCACCGGCGGTGCCCCAATCAGTGCACCGCGGGATTCCGCGTCAGGGCTTCTGGTGGGCCGCACCACCATCGTGGCCAATGGTCCCACCAACGCACTCGTAATTCGCACGGCGCCACCCAACTTCCCGATGCTGCGGGAAACCATCGACGCGCTCGATACACGTCCAACGCAGGTGCTGTTCGAAGTCACCATTGCCGAGATCGCACTGGGTCGCGGATTCGAATTTGGTATCGACTGGGCGGCGGTCAATCGCGGCGGCGATGTGCAGGCGCAGTTCGGCAACCCGGAGATTCCCGACACTGGCAGCACCTCGGCGCTCCTGCGAGTGGTACGCCTCGATGGTACGGGCATCCGCGCCATGCTCCGCACCATTGCGTCCACCAACAATGTGCAGGTGCTGTCCACTCCGGAAATCATCGCCGCGAACAACCGCGAAGCCTCGATTCTTGTAGGCAGCAAGGTGCCGTTCATCTCGTCTACACGGCTTGGAAACGACATCTCGATCGATCGTGCGGTGCAGTACCAGGACGTGGGCACCAAGCTGTCCATCATCCCGACTATCAACGAGGACGGCTACATCTCCGTGCAACTGCTGCAGGAGGTGAGTTCACTTACACCGCAAACCGTGGCGGCAGCCTTGAGCGCGCCGGTGATCAGCACGCGCGAGGCCAACACCCGTGCTGTGCTCCGCGACGGACAGACGGCCGTCATCGCGGGCCTGATTGGCGAGTCGCGTTCGGTTCAGGAGCAGGGCCTCCCGCTGCTCAAGGACATCCCGGGACTCGGTGTGTTGTTCCGTCGCCAATCCAATACGAGACAGCGCACGGAGCTCGCGATTTTCGTGACCCCGTACATCATCCGTTCCGACGCCGATGCGGACAACATCCGGGAACGTATTCGGAATCGGATGGAGACACGCTCGCCGGGCTCGCTCAACGACACGCCACTCACGCGTCGTCCGCCCACCACTCCGCCGCCTTCGCGATGAGCGATCCGGCGGGTACCAACCCGGCAGGAATGGTGCGCGATGCCCGCCGCGATGGGCAGGTGCTGCGTGATGCTGCCACCAGCGATCTCGCACGGCGTTTCCCCATACGTTGGCTGAGCGAACACGCGGTGCTGCCGCTGCGCTCGGAGCCAGACGGTGTCGTGGTTGCGGCAGAGAACGTCCCGTCACCGGCTGTGCAGGAATCGCTGTCCCATCATCTCGGGATGTCGGTGCGATTCGAGCAGCATGCCGCGTCTGATATTCGCGCGGCGATTCTCGCGGCCCCACGTGATCGCGTGGATGCGCCAATTGCAGTGGACGAGACATGGCGCAGCGATCAAACCGAGTCGCTCGATGATCTCCGCGCGCAGGCCAGTCGTGAACCCGTTGTGCAACTGGTCAATGCCATACTGAGCGAAGCCATGCGGGCAGGCGCATCCGATGTGCACATCGAATCGATGGCGGATGGTGTACGCGTCCGGCACCGTTTGGACGGTGTGCTGCACGACGTGCAAACGCTGGGGAGAGAGTTTCGCGCCTCGGTGTTGTCTCGCATAAAGGTCATGGCTTCGCTCGACATCGCGGAGCGCCGCGTGCCTCAGGATGGCAGAGCGCGGGTACGCCTTGGTGCACTCGATGTGGATGTTCGCGTGTCTACCCTGCCGGCATTGCACGGCGAGAGCGTAGTACTGCGTCTCCTCGAAGGTGGACAGCAGACGGCCACACAGACGCTCGAAGCGCTGGGACTGGCCACTCCCCTGCTCGCACGATGGCGCTCGCTCATCCAGCGCCCCGATGGTTTGTTGTTGGCCACCGGCCCCACGGGTTCCGGCAAGTCGACCACGCTGCATGCTTCACTGCGTGAACGCAGCACGAGCGATGTGAAAGTCGTGACCGTCGAAGATCCAGTCGAATGCCGATTGGAGAGCGCAGTGCAATTGCCAGTCAACGTGCGTGCCGGTTTTGGATTTGCCACAGCGCTTCGCGCAATTCTTCGTCACGATCCGGATGTCATTCTGGTTGGCGAAATGCGTGATACGGAGACGGCAGAGATTGCGGTACGCGCTGCACTCACCGGCCATTTGGTGTTCAGCACATTGCACACCACCGATGCCGTCAGTGCGGTGCAACGTTTGCTCGATATGGACGTCCCACCGTTTCTACTTGGCGCGACGCTGCAGGGCGTGGTGGCGCAGCGGTTGGTCCGTCGAGTGTGCATTCACTGCATAGAGGATCGCACACCAACAGCGACCGAGCAGGCGCAGTATCGCGCGGTACAGTCGACGTTCCCCAGCGGATTTCCTGAATCGCTGTCGCGGGTGGCAATCGGTACCGGCTGTTCGATCTGCAGTGGAACGGGATATCGCGGACGTGTCGCGATCGCTGAACTGCTCACGATGGATGATCGACTGCGCGCCCTCGTGCTTGCCGGTGAGTCGGCCCCAGCGCTGCGCGCTGCGGTTCGGGAAACCTGGAAGACATCAGGGGCCCATGATCTCGCCGCGGATGGCTGGCGTGCTGTACTCGACGGGTCAACAACACCCTCTGAAGTGTCCCGTGTGATCTCACACGAAACCATCGGATGAAGTGGCGCTACCGCGCCGCCGACGCTGAGGGCGGGTGGCATGAAGGCGATCTGGTGGCCGCCAGTGAAGAGGAGGCCACGGGAATGCTCCGTGCCCGCGGCTGGTGGGTGCACGACCTGCATCCCATGGAGTCGCACACGTCAAGGGCAAGCGCATCCGGTGCGTGGTCATCGCGAATTGCTGCGCTCTGGCAGCGGGCGAACGGCGGCAAACTGCAGGCACTGGCGCTGGCGATGCGCACACTGGCCACATTGCTCGCTGCCGGCGTGCCCCTCGAACGCGCGCTCGATTTTGCAGCGCAGGATCCTTCCCAGGATGTAGCGCGCAGCACGGCGAGTGGCGATACCGATGCCGTGCGTTCCGCGTTACGCGCCGTGCATGGTGCCGTGCACCGTGGTGCGAGCCTCGCCGACGCTATGGAATCGCAGACCGTATTCCCTGCTTTCGTCGTCTCGAGCGCACGTGCGGCCGAAGCGACCGGCTCACTGGCGGCGACATTCGATCGCGTCGCGCAGTCAGTGGAGCGACAGCTGACAGTGCAATCGCATGTGCGTACCGTGCTGATCTATCCCATGATTCTGGCGCTCTCCTCCCTCATTGCGACCATTGTCATTCTGATCTTCGTCGTCCCGCAGTTTGCCGCGCTGGTGGAAGACAGTGGCGGCACATTGCCGCTCTCGACTCGCCTGCTTGTTGGAGCAAGTCGCGCTTTTGTTGCTGGTGGTTGGCTTGCGGTTCCCGCAGTTATTGGCGGTGCAGTCTGGTGGCTGCGCGCACCACGATCCGACGCGCAGCGCATCGCACATGCCGCACGATGGCTGCGCTGGCCAGTTTCTGGACACTACGTGCGTGAGCGCGACACGGCGCGTTATCTTGACACGTTGGCGACTGCACTCTCCGCTGGTGTGCCACTGCTGCATGGCATGGCGCTCGCCCGTCGCACGGTGGGCAATGCGGCTATGGCCGCGCAATTGGCCGAGGCGGAACCGGGCGTACGCGACGGGCAGACGCTCGCTTATGCGTTGCGAGGTCGTCTCCCTGAACTCACACTGCGTCTCCTCGAAGCAGGCGAAAGCGGCGGTTCGCTCGCCGCACTGGCAACCCGCGCAGCAGACACGGCCGCCGCATCTGCCGACCGCCAACTCACGCGTGTCGTGGCGCTGATCGAGCCGGCCATGATCCTCGGATTCGGCGGTCTCGTGGGTTTTGTAGCGCTGGCACTGCTTCAGGCGATTTACCGCGTTAACGCGGGGCTCAGTTAATCGTCCATTCTGGAACGGGAGAGTGCGATGTGTCGGCTTGTGGCGTATATCACTGCGACCACTGGCCCGAACCGTCACTAAGCATTCGAAGTTCATTGACAGCAGACGCTGTTTGATGAACGATTGATCAGCCTGCGATGCTTCCCGATGAGTGGGAGGTGTGACGGCTGCATCATCTACGGAACCGTCAGACTTCCGCCAAGCCGCACGACATGCCCATGCGTGAACGGGACACCGAAACGCCCCAGCGACCGGCCAGCCGGCGCGATTTTCTCCGTATCGGTGCCGGGGCCGTTGCCTCGACCGCCGTTGCCTCCGCTGTCGCAACCGCCGTTGCCCCATCGATCGCCAACGCACAGCCGCCGCGTGGTGGATCCCGCACTTCACCGCTCCCTCCCACCAGCAGTGGTGTGCAGGATGCGTCGAAGCAGTGGAAGGATCCCCTGCTCCGTCTCGTGCGACGCATCACGATGGGTCTCGAGCCCTCGGAAGTGGCACTCGCGCGTCAGCTCGGCTACAACGGTTATTTGAACTACCATCTGCGCCCGTCCGCGATCGATGACTCTGCACTGGAGACCACGATCGCGACGCGTCTGCCGATGATGGCGATGGACGCCGCCACGCTGCGCACGCAGGATCAGAACGAGGTCATCAACCAGATCTCGGATGCAGCCTGGTATCGTGCGGCATTTTCGAAAGCGCAGCTTCGCGAGCGCATGGTCGAGTTCTGGACAGACCACTTCAACGTGAACATCGACACGGTGGGCTTCCTCAAGCTCGTCGATGATCGTGATGTGATCCGCCCGCACGCGCTGGGCAATTTTGCCACGCTGCTCAAGGCATCGGCTCACAGCGGTGCCATGCTCCGCTATCTGGATCAGAACACCAGCCGCACGCCAACGCCCAATCAGAACTACGCGCGCGAGATCATGGAGCTGCACACGCTCGGCGCGGACGGTGGCTATTCGCAGAATGACGTGGCTGAGCTCTCGCGCATTCTGACGGGTTGGAGCATGGACAACAACGGTGCCTTCCGGTACATCCGCTCCTACCACGATCGCAACGCCAAGACCTTCCTCGGGCGTACGTATCCGGCCATGGCGACCACGGCCACGGATGCGCAGATGAAGGCCGAGGGTGATACGGCCATCGATCAGTTGCTCGCGCACCCCAGCACGGCGCGTTACGTGTCATTCCGCATGGCGCGTTGGTTGCTTGCCCATGAGCCGTCGGCCGCTGTTGTGGAAGCCACCGCCGCCGCGTTTACGCGCACGGGCGGTGACATCGCCACGATGGTGCGCACGATTCTGTCGAGTAAGAACCTCATGGCGGCGCCGGCCAAGTACAAGCGGCCGTTCCATCTGTCCATTTCGGGCATTCGTGCGCTGGGTTCGGATACCACCACAGTGCCCAACATTCGCGCCGTGCGTCAGCAGGCCGATCGCATGGGGCAGATGCTCTTTCGCTGGGGACAGCCTGACGGATTCCCCGACACGATTTCCTGGTGGAGTGGTCTGGTCATCACACGCTGGTCGTACGCGCAGTATCTGTCGTCGCTCAACAGCACGACGGTGATGCGTGTAGACACCACCAAGTTCCGCACACCGGATAACGCCGATGGCGTGATGGCCCAGATCGATGCGCGACTTTTCAGCGGCGAGATGCCGGTGAGTTTGCGCACCAGTCTCAACACGTACTTGCGCGGTGGCACGTACAACGACGCGCGTGTTCGCGAAGTCCTGTCACTTGCCATGTCGGCGCAGGAGTTCCAGTGGTACTGAAGGTGTTACTGCACTCGACCCAGCGCATCGCGCCCTTCTCGCATCTTTTTCGCCCGAGCTTCGCATGAGCGAACCAATCAATCCGGGCTGCGACGAGTACAACCAGCTCGCGCGGCGTGATTTTCTGCAGATCGCGTCGGGACTCGGTGTAGCTGCCATGCTCCCGACGTGGTTACCGCAGGTGGTGCTGGCGCAGACGTCCAACAGTTCGCGCGACATCATCGTCTCGGTCTTCCTGAGTGGTGGTACGGACGGCATGTCGCTGGTGGCGCCCTTTGGCGATCCGGCGTACTACACGGGCCGTCCGACCATCGCCATTCCGCGACCGGATGCTGCAGGCACCGGCCCCAAGGGCGTTGCACTCGACGACTTCTTTGCCTTCTCGCCGGGCATGGCACCGCTCATGCCCGCGTATACGGCCGGCGATCTGCTGGTCGCGCATGCGACGGGCTCCGTCGATAATTCGCGTTCGCACTTCGACGCGCAGCGCTACATGGAAGTGGGCAAGCCGCGCGATCCGAACATCGCCGGTGGTTGGCTCGGACGCCACCTGGCGACAAGCACGCCCCTTCGTACTGATGCTCCGTTGCGTGCGCTCGGCTTCACCTCAGGATTGCCGCGCACGCTCGAGGGTGGTCCGCGTACACTGCCCATTCCGAATCCCGCGAACTTCACGATTGGTGGCAGTGGCACCACCGCCAATGCACGTACGCAGTGGCTGGCGCAGAATCACCAGACGTCGGTGAATCCGGTGGCGGCCAACGCTCTCGACTCCACCAACACGATTGCGCTGCTGCAGCAAATCAACTTCACCGGCTACCGCCCGGTCAACGGCGCCGTCTATCCCACGTCGTCGTTCGGACAGGCGTTGCGTTCCACAGCGGCGCTCATCAAGGCGGATGTTGGCATCGAAGCTGTGCACGCCTTCAACGGCGGATGGGACACGCACGCCACGCAGGGACCGCTGCCGGGCATCGATGGTGGATTCATGCACGCCAGAATGCTCGATCTGTCGCAGTCACTGGCGGCGTTCTACGCCGATGTCATGCAGGGTACGACGTCGTATGGTGTGACCGTGGTCATCATCTCCGAATTCGGGCGCAACGCGCGTGAAAACGGCGATCGTGGTACGGATCACGGTCGTGGCAACGTGGCCTTCGCCATGGGCCGCAAGATCAACGGTGGCCGCGTGCTCACCAACGGTTGGCCTGGCCTGGCGCGCGAGAATCTCGAAAGCGGACAGGATCTTCGTGTCACGCTCGACCACCGCGATATCTTCGCCGAGATCGTGCAGAACCGTCTGGGGAATCCCAATCTCAACGTGATCTTCCCGGATTACACTCCGCGCTTCCGAAATGTGACGAAGCCCTGAGCGGCAAACGGTTCGACCCCAGCGGCCCCCGGTCCGGCGTGTGAGCGCCATGACCGGGGGCCGTTGCATTTGGTCGCCGGTTTTCGCTAGGCTGCGATATGCAGTCACCAATGCAGACTTTTTTGCGGACGATTCGCCAGGCGCCAGCGCTGGCCGTTCTGCTGTCGCTTCAGCTGATCACCGTCACCGCCTGCTCCGAGCGTCCGGTCGATCCGGTCGTCGAACCACCACCAGCGCGGGTGGCATCGCTCGAAGTCACGCCGACATCCGTGGCGCTCGAGTCGGGAGCCCGGGCAACACTCAGCGCGGAAGCGCGCGACAGCGCGGGCAATCGCCTCACCGCAGTCACGATCGAATGGCGCAGTGACGCGCCGGCAATTGCCAGTGTGAGTGCCACCGGCGAGGTATTGGCCATTTCACCCGGTGCCGCGCGAATCACCGCGTCGGTGAACAGCATCAATGGCCCGGTGTCGGTGCTCGTACCTGTTACGGTCACAAGCGCGTCGCCCGGCATATCGCAGTGGCGTGCCTCACGCTCTACCGTGAGCGACGTCACCTTCCTCGGCATCTGGGACGATGGTGCCGGCAGCACCTACGCCGTGGGTCAGAACGGTGGTCTGCTTCGCTCGCGAAATGACGGCCCGTGGGAGGCGGTGCGCCTCGACACCGAGGAAACGCTGGTGAGTGTGTGGGGTGCATCACCCACCGATATCTGGCTTGTAGGTAGTGGTGGTCTGGTGATGCGTGGCAACGGCCTTCAGTTCACGCGCGTGAATGCCGGAGTCAGTGGAACGCTGCTCGATGTGTGGGGACTGTCGGCAAATGAAGTGTACATGAGCGGCGATCGCGGAACGGTTGTTCGCTGGAATGGTGTGCGCTTTGAAACACTGCCAACCGGCGTGACCGATGAACTGTGGGGACTGTGGGGCAGCAACAGCACCACGATCTTCGCGGTTGGCAACAACGGTACACTGCTGCGATACGATGGTGTGAACTGGAATCGGCTCACCTCGCCCGATGCCACACCGTACTTCGATGTGTGGGGCACCAGTGCCGGCAATGTCATGGCGATTGGTGTCTCTGGCACCGTGGTACGTTTCGATGGTGTGCAGTGGACGCGCATGACGACACCATCTGCCGTGAATCTGTTTGCCATTCGCGGTCGCAGCTTCGACGACGTCTACGCAACAGGCAACAATGGCGCCACGTGGCATTTCGATGGCTCTACCTGGCGCGCGCTGTCCATCGGGAATGGGCAGAACTTGCGCGCGATGACCGTGCGTGGTGATGGCACGGTGCGCATGGCCGGTTGGTACGGCACGGTGGTGTCGCTGCGTGGTCGTGGTCAGAGTGCGCAGACCACCATCGACAACATGGATCCGCCGTTGCTTGGTGTGTGGAGCGCACCATCCGGTCCCATGTTCGCGGTGGGATTCGGTGGTACGATCTTTCGGCGCGCGGCGAGTGGCGCGTCGTGGAGTCAGGAAGCCGCGCCGTCGGTGAATGACCTCTACGCCATCGGCGGCAACAGCGCCACGGATATCGTGGCTGTTGGCGACACGGGTGCCATCCTGCGTTTCAACGGCAGCAACTGGCAGCGTGATGAGCGCCCAACGCAGCTCGTGCTCCGTGGTATCTGGAGCGGCGGCGGTCAGCATGTGATTGTTGGCGAACGCGGCACCATACTCAGATCGAGTGGTCCAGCGTGGGCACCTCAGGCCAGCGGGACACAGCGATTCCTGCGCTCCGTTTGGGGCAGCGATCTCACCAACATCTTTGCTGTTGGTGACTCCGGTACCGTGCTGCGCTTCGATGGTGGGCGGTGGACTCCCATGAGCGTGCCCACACCGAGCCGTCTGCGCGCCGTCTGGGGCATCAGTGCCAACTACGTGCTCGCGGTTGGCGATACCGGAACGGCACTGCGCTACGACGGCACCACGTGGCGCGCGCTTACGGCGCCCACACGCCGCGATCTGCGTGCGATCTGGGGACGCAGTGCCACCGAGATTTATGTCGCTGGCGATTCAGGTGCGATGTTCCGCTACGACGGCACCAACTGGCGAACCATCACCACGCCATGGCGTCACATTGTCTACGGGCTGTTCGCACTACCCGGCAACACCGGTGTCGCGGCCGTTGGTGATGGCGGGCGTATTTTCGAAGGCACGCCGTAGTTCAGTCGCGGCCTGCACGTGCGTTACGCACGCGCCTCACGCACGCGCCTCACGCACGCGCAGCTTTGTACGCTTGGAGCTGTGCGATGTGATGATCGCCATGCCATGCATACAGCGCGAGCAGCTGGTCCACGGTCATCGGCCCATTCTCCGGGTGGAGAAACCGGCGACGGAACTGCGCATCGTCGAGTGAATGCAGCACCGAGATGAGGCGTGTCTGCACGGCCATGAACATCATGAGTGAGACGTGCGGTGGCAGCGAGCAGTCGGCCAGTGTCACCCACGCGTCCTGATCATATGGCTTGATCGTGGGCACATCTTCGGTGAGCGCGACCTTGAGACGAATCAGCGCATTGGCGTGGCTGTCCGCCACATGATGGACCAATTGCTGCACGGTCCATCCGCCGGGACGATACGGATTTCCCCAGTCGGATTCCTCGAGACCATCCATGATGGTCGCCATGCTGGCTGTCTGTTGCGCCAACCGTTCAATGAATCCGGTGCGTTCGTCCGGGGTATTGGGAACGTCGATATCGCGCCGCTGATGGCGACCAATCGGGAAGCGCTGCTGCTCGGAAGCCTGCTCGGTGGCGTCGGTCATGCTGTCAATTTACGCCACCGAGACGGCTCACGCCGCTGGCCTCAAGGTGTTGCGGTGCGTCCCCGCATGAGGCGGTAGGCCCACAGCAGAATCACTGCGCCTACGACGGCAGCGATCAATCCCGCTCCCTCACCGGCCGTGTACCATCCCACACTGCGTCCGATAAAGGTGCCGACCATGGCGCCGGCCACGCCGAGCAGCATGGTGATGATGATGCCGCCCGGATCCTTTCCTGGCATGATCATCTTGGCGAGTGCACCCGCGATGAGTCCGATGAGAGCTGTCCACAATAGAGCCATGGCCTACCTCCTGACGCTGGGGTTATGGGACCTGCTTCCTTGAACCTGCAGCCGTGCCTTCCGTCATGCCAGCACCCGACATAGCATTGCGGTGCCTCCCCTGATCCCTTCCCGCTCCGAGGACGACATGCCCCGTCTGCAAGCCGCGCGCGCCACGCGCCCCGGCTCGACCATGCGACATGCCACCACCGTAACAGCACTGCTGCTGGTGCTCATGCCAGGTTGTGCAAGCAAGAAACGGTCCAGTGGCAGTGACGCTGACGCCATTCGTGGCGCCATTGGCGGCATGCGTGGACAGAGTGTCGCGCCGCAAGCCGCTGCACCTTCGGCAAATCCAGCCCCATGGGTGAATCTCTTCGCCGATGGTTCGCTGGCCGGCTGGCACAACTACGCCACCCCTGGTCAACCGGTCGCCGGTTGGACGGTGGAGAATGGCGAATTGGTGCGCAGTGGGCGTGGTGGCGATATCACGAGCGACAAGATCTACGCCAATTTCGAGATGGAACTCGAATGGAAGGTTGGTCCCGGTGGCAACAGTGGTGTGATCTATCGCATCGATCACAGCGGGGAGCGCAGCTACACCTCCGGCCCCGAGATGCAGATCCTCGATGATGCCGTGCACGCCGACGGCAAGAACCCGCTCACATCAGCGGGCGCCAACTATGCCCTGCATGCGGCGCCGCGTGGCGTGGTGAAGCCGGCCGGCGAGTGGAACGCGGCACGACTCGTCGTCAGTGGCAATCATGTGGAGCATTGGCTCAACGGCTCCAAGGTGGTCGAATACGAACTCGGTTCGGCCGACTGGGACGAGCGTCGTCGCAACAGCAAATTCGCCAACGCGGCCCAGTATGGTCGCGCGGCACGTGGCAATATTGCCCTGCAGGATCATGGAGATCGCGTCTATTTCCGCAACGTTCGCATCCGGGAGCTGCCGTAAATGAGTACAAAGGCGCGTCTGTCCGTCATGATGTTTCTGCAGTACTTCGTGTGGGGCTCCTGGTTTGTGACCATGGGAACGTATCTCGGTCAAACCCGTGGATTCACCGACACCAATATCGGTACCGCGTACGGCGCCATGGCCATTGCGGCCATCGTGTCGCCGTTCTTCATGGGCATCGTGGCGGATCGTTTCTTCGCATCGGAGAAATTGCTGGCCATTCTGCATCTGGTGGGCGGCGCCCTCATGTACATGATGGCGCAGCAGACCGAGTGGAGCGGGTTCTACATGTTCCTGCTCGCCTACGCCATCTGCTTCATGCCCACGCTGTCGCTCACGAATTCCATTTCGTTCCACCATATCACGGACTCCGCGCGCGACTTTCCGCTCATTCGTGTGCTGGGCACGATTGGCTGGATCATTGCAGGTACGCTGGTCGGCCTCGTCCTCAAGGCGGACAAGTCGAACATCCCCATGCTGCTTGCCGCTGGTGGATCGATTGCTCTTGGTGCGTTTGCACTGCTGTTGCCCGCCACGCCACCCAAGGCGGCCGGTGCGCCATTCAGCATTCGTGATGCGTTGGGTCTCGACGCCCTCCAACTGCTCAAGCACAACGACTTCAAGATTTTCATTCTTGGATCGTTCTTCCTTTGCATTCCGCTGCAGTTCTACTATGCCTTCGCCAATCCCTACCTCAATGAGATTGGTGCGCCCAATCCGGCGTTCATCCAGACGCTCGGCCAGGCAAGCGAAATCGGCTTCATGCTGCTGCTGCCGTTTGCGCTGAGAAAGTTTGGCATCAAGTGGATCATGCTCGTGGGCATGCTGGCTTGGGCCGTACGCTACTTC
Source organism: Gemmatimonadaceae bacterium (assembly GCA_016742275.1). Classification (GTDB taxonomy): domain Bacteria; phylum Gemmatimonadota; class Gemmatimonadetes; order Gemmatimonadales; family Gemmatimonadaceae; genus Gemmatimonas. The sequence continues at coordinate 126,141 of JACVCD010000003.1, read as the reverse complement.
GCCTTTGGCTACGGCGCCGGCAATGGCTCACCGGTCATGGCGCTCGTGTACCTCGCCATCATCCTGCATGGCGTCTGCTACGACTTCTTCTTCGTGGCCGGACAGATCTACACCGATGAGCGTGCGGGTCCCAAGGTGCGTGCAGCTGCCCAGGGCTTCCTCAACCTCATCACCAACGGCGTCGGCTACTACATCGGTGCCAACGTGTCGGCCAGCACGGTTAACAAGTACGCCAGCAAACTGGCCGATGGCACGACCACGCACGACTGGCTGCAGGTGTGGCAGACCGCCGCGTTCTTTGCGCTCGCCGTGTTTGCCGTGTTCTTCTTCCTGTTCCGTCCGTCGTCATCAGTTGCTCGCGCTGCCAGTGAGCACTAGACGATCGGCAAGTAACGACTGATCGTGGCGCATACGCCATTTAGCGTCGTGCTGGTGGAGGCCTGCTGTGATTCGGTCTCCACCGCCCGTGCCGCGGTTTCTTTCGGCGCCAACCGCATCGAACTGTGTGGTCCGGGTGATGGCGGCACCACACCGTCGCATGGTCTCATGGCTTCGTGCCGCGCTGCCGTCGCGGCGCCCATTCACGCCATGATCCGTCCGCACACGCGGGATTTCATCTACGACGCCGAAGACGTCGGTGTGATGCTGCGCGACATCGATGTAGCGCGCTCGCTGGGCATGGACGGTGTGGTGTTTGGTCCGCTCTCGGTCGACAACACGGTTGATCGGCACGTGTTGCAAGCCCTCGTATCACGTGCCCACGCGGGTGACCGCCGACTGCGCGTCGCCTTTCATCGCGCCTTCGATCGTACACCGGATGCCATCGCCGCGCTCGACGCCATTCTTGAAGCCGGGGTCGATCTGATTCTCACCGCCGGACATCAGCGCACCGCCCTCGAAGGTGCAGCGGAATTGCAGCAGTTGCAAAGACATGCCGGTGATCGCCTCGTGATTCTTGCCGGCGGTACCGTTCGCGGCAGCAATGTGCGGGGCATCGTGCAGAACGGCGGTGTTCACGAAGTGCATGTGCGCGGCACCGATCCCTCTTTCATTCGCGACACGGTGACGGCCCTCCGCCACTCGTAGTCGTTGGCATGGCCCCTCGAATCGGGTATTCGATCATGTATTCGACCATGTATTCGATCTTGACGGTCCGCGTCTCGCGTGTCGTCAGTTTTGCCCTTGCTGTATGCAGCGCACAGCTGGCAACAACCGCAACGCTGTCTGCGCAATCGGTGATGCCGCGCCCCATTCGGCAGGAGACGCGTACCGGACAGTATCTGCTGACCGGTCGCACGGTCATCCACACGGCACCGGCGTTCCGCCGCGTTGCAACGCGCTTTGTACGTGATATCGCCGACCCCACCGGCTTTGATCTCACGATCGCCAATGCCAGTGGCGCTGCAGCGTCGGGCGGTATTCATCTGCGCCGCGTGGCCGGTCTTCCCCGTGAAGGCTACAAGCTCGATGTGACGAGCGCGCGAATCGATATCCAGGCCAGCGATTCGGCCGGTGCGTTCTATGCGCTCGAGACCGTCAAGCAGTTGTTGCCGCCGGCCATCTACCGCACAGCACCTGTCGCCGGCACAACCTGGTCCGTTCCTGCCGTTTCCATCGAAGATGCGCCGCGATTTCCATGGCGCGGTGCGCATCTCGATGTGGCGCGCCACTTCAGCTCCAAGGGCTTCGTCAAGAAATACATCGACCTGCTCGCACGGCATAAGCTCAATCGCTTTCATTGGCATCTCACCGATGATCAGGGTTGGCGCATCGCTATTGCCCAGTATCCCAAGCTCACCGAAATGGGATCGTGCCGCGAACAGACGATGGTGGGCCCGTACCAGTCGGATCCGGCCAAGCGTGTGTTCGATGGCAAGCGGCACTGTGGCTTCTACACGCAGGACGACATTCGCGAAGTGGTGGCGTATGCCGCTGATCGCATGGTCACCGTCGTGCCCGAGATAGAAATGCCGGGGCACGTGCAGTCCGTCATTCACGCATATCCCGAGCTATCCAGTCGACCCGATTCGGCGCCTGGTGTACTGCAGATCTGGGGCGTCAGTCCGTTCATTCTCAATCCCACTGATGCCAGCGTGCAGTTCATGCAGAATGTGCTGCGCGAAGTGCTCACACTGTTTCCGTCGCCATGGATTCATGTGGGCGGGGATGAAGCCACCAAGGAGCAGTGGAAAAACAATCCTCAGATTCAGGAGCGCATCCGCTCACTCGGTCTCAAGGACGAGCACGAGATGCAGAGCTGGTTCATCAAGCAGATGGATACCTTCCTCACCGCGCAGAATCGGCGTCTGATTGGCTGGGACGAAATTCTCGAGGGAGGTCTGGCACCCAACGCCACCGTCATGAGCTGGCGTGGTATGGCGGGCGGCATTGCCGCGGCCAAATCGGGACATGATGTCGTGATGGCTCCGGGTAGCCACACGTACTTTGACCATTACCAGTCGCGCGATAAGGCACGTGAACCGTTGGCCTTTGGCGGATTCACCCCGCTCGATTCGGCCTACGCCTTCGAGCCCGTCCCTCCCTCCCTTACCCCGGAGGAGGCAAAGCACGTGCTGGGGGCTCAAGCTCAGGTGTGGACTGAGTACATTCCCAATTCACGCCAAGTGGAATACATGGCGTACCCGAGACTCGTGGCGCTCTCCGAAGTTCTGTGGAGTCCGCGCGCCGCTCGGGACTTTTCGGATTTCCGCACCCGGCTCGTGCCCCATCTCGCACGACTGGATGCGCTCGACGTGAACTATAGGCCGCTCGATCGGTAACACGTGGTGCGATGACCCTGCCCAATCCCTCCTCCCCGCCGAATCAAACTCCGCTGCTTCCGGTTCCGCCGGACAATGCCCCCATCATCACCGGGCGTTCGGCCACCTGGCGGACCTTCGCACTCGGCGCACTCGCTGGGGCTGGCATCGGTCTTCTCGGCATCTATGTGGGACGAGCGCTGGCGCGTGATTCCATCGCGGCCCTGCTGGCACCGCTTCCACCGGGTGCGGCGTGGCGATGGGGAACGGCGCTGCTGGCCATGTTCACGGCTCTCCTGGTGCACGAACTCGGACACACAATTGGTGGTGTGTCCCAGAAGTTTCGCTTCATGTTGCTGGTGGTGGGTCCGTTTCGATTGTATCGCCGAGACCAGGGCGCTCCCATTCGATTGGGACTCAACACATCGCTCGAACTCGCTGGCGGTGTAGCGGCATGTCTGCCACTCGACGATAGAGATCTCGTGCGCCGCACGAAGTGGATGGTTATCGCAGGGCCGCTGGCGAGTATCGCGCTGACGGTGTTGTGTGCGCTGGTGCTGCTCACCACGCAGCCGGCGGCTTGGAGCGCATTTGTGCTTATCACGGGCGCGGTGAGCGCGGGCCTCACGGTGGCCACGTTGATTCCCATGCGTAACGGAAACTTCGTCACCGATGGTAAGCGTTTCCTACAGCTCCATCGGGAAGGTCCGGAAGCACAGCGTGACGCCGCGCAGCTTTCACTCAGCGTGCGCATTCAGTCCGGTGCCCGCATCGAATCGATTCCGCGCGAACAGATCGCAGCACTTCTCGCGCCGGTCGACGGCTCCATCATGGAGTTCCTCGGCCGCACCACTGCCTACACGTGGCTGCTTGCGCACGGACGGGTGTCGGAAGCACGGGCACAACTTTCTCGCGCCGCTGCACTTGGTGGTGGACTGCCATTCAACCTGACGACATTCGTAGCGGCTGAAGAAGCATTTGTGCGTGCGTGGTATGACCGCGATGCCGACACTGCGCGCGCGCGTCTTGCGCCACACGCCAAGGCTGTGGAAGCGGTGCTTCCCGCCTACGAACGGGCTCGCATTGCTGCCGCACTCGACGCCGCCGCTGGCCGAAAGGCGGAAGCGCACGCGCACATCAGCGGTGCGCTTGCATTGCTCGAACAGCAGCCGACACCAACGGGCAATGCGCTATGGACAAAGGACCGCCTGCTGGAAATGCAGACGGTCCTCATCGCCGCGTAAACGGCTCGGTCCTACACGTCAGTTGTAGCTCCGTTTTGGATCAGGGCTTCCAGGTACCCTGCCCAACCTGCGGCACGAACTTGTCCACGCCATTCTCCTTGTACTCGAGCGTCTTGCCCAACTCGGCGCTCTTGTACGCATGCATGAGAATGCGCACCACATCGAGACCATCATGCCACGTGAGCAGCGGCTTCTCCTTGCCGAGGAACGCGCGCACGAAGTGATTGTCTTCGGCTTCATAGCCGTACGCGATGGCTTCGTTCACCACGACCGGCATCTGGCCCTGTTCGGCCATCTGCTTTTCGACAATGTCTTCGCCCGACTTGCCACGCACGCCGCGTGAGAAGAAGAGATCGAGGCCCGAGTCGAGCGAGTTCCACTTCATCGAGTACTCGGGGCCGAGCAGTTCCGCGCTGAGGCGCAGACCAGGTCCGACAAAGCTCCACGAGGTGGTGGCTTCGCCAATCGCGATCTGTCCATCGGGTGTTTCGAACTCGATGTGCACGCTCGCAAAGTCTTCCGACGGTGCCTTGAGATAGTCGACACCCATCTCCTTCTTGAGCTGCGCCGCGTAGTTCTTGCGGGTCCACTTGAGCGAGGCGATGTGGCCCGTAACGCGCTTCACCTTGAGCGTGGAGAGCGACTCACCCGGCGGCGTGAGCAGCTGCCGCACGACCAGCGCCGAATGACACATCATGTCGTTCAACACACCACCGCCCTGCTGCACACCATTCCAGAACCACGGGCCGTGCGGGCCGCTGTGCTCTTCTGCCGCGCGCGCAAGATACGGGCGTCCACTACCCGCCGCGCCGCGCTTCCAGCTGAGATTGTGCCCCACCGCCACCTGCGGCGCGAAGTACTGATTCTCGAGATAGCCGTGCATGATGCCGGCCTTCTCAACAAGCTTGAGAATGTGCTTGGCTTCTGCCACGGTGCGGCCGAGCGGCTTCTCGCAGGCAATGCCCTTGAGCGTGCCGCGGCCACTGGTCACAGCATCGATGATCTCTTCAACATTCTCGATACGCGCGTGATTCGGACCATTGAGCCAGATGGCATCGATGGCCGGATCCGCCACCATGTCGCCGATGGTCTTGTACGCCTTGCAGGCACCGACATCGAGCTCGCGGGCGTACTTGGCCGCCGCAGCAGCATTCTTGGCGCTTGGGCTCCACACGCCGAGCACGTCGGCGTCGCGGACATAGCGGAAGCCCTGCATGTGAAAGCGGGCGTTGAAGCCGGACCCAATGAATCCGACGCCGAGGCGAGTAGCGGTCATGGCGGGGGCGGGAATGTTCAGGGGAACGAGTTATCGATGAAACAGAATGTAACGCACGCAGAATACTCAGTACACGCTCAGCGCCTGTTCAGTACACGTCACGATCACGGGCAACGCGTAACGGGCCATTGTATCCGCCGCGACGCACACCGGCCACGAGTTCGGCGTCGGTGCCGCCCATGCGCACCACGTGACTCAACACCACGAGCTTCACGCCAGCCTTGGCGGCCAACACACCCACCTCGCGGTCGCTGGTGTGCACACTGCGCATGTAGCGCGGCCACGCATCACCACCGGGTCGTGCTTCCGGCCGGAGACGCATTTCGGGATAGGTCTCATGCACCAGCACATCGGCGTCCCTGGCCGCCGCCTCAAGTGCAGGGCCTGGCGCCGCGTCACCGGAGAGCACAATACGGCGGGTCGGCGTTTCGATCACGTAGGCAAAGGCGTGCTTCCATTCACCGTGCGGTACAGCAATGGCCGTGACCTTGAGTCCCGCGCTGTCGTGCACCACTCCGCCGGTGATTTCCCGCACGTCTGCGCGTTGACCACCGGGCTGCCCGCGCTCGAGACCATCGGTGCGCACCGCGATGTCGTCCTTCCAGGCATCCAGGATGCTGGCCGTCATGCGTTCGGTGCCGGGCGGTCCGATCAACCGCTGCGGTGTGCGACGACCCATGACCCATGTCGTGAGCAGCACATCCGGCAGACCGAGCGTGTGATCGGAATGCAGATGCGTCAGGAACACCGACGTGAATCCATCAATGCGAAGTCCCGCTCCGGCAACCCGACGCATGACGCCTGCCCCCGCGTCAAACAACAGGGTCTGATCGCCAAACACGAAGGCGTACGCGGGCCCCAAACGTTCGGGATCCGGCACTGGCGTACCGGATCCCAACACAATGAGGCAGCCCGCATCACGCTGCGCTGGCGTGCAGCGATGCACGGTGGTGAAGCGTCGCTGTGCCTGCGCTACGGATGCAGTGGTCAGCAGGAGCAGCGCTGCCGCCGCGCACCGTCTCAGCACTACCACAGACCGGCCTTGCCCCGCACCGATTCAATCAGCGCCTTGGGGTCGTAGCCCACACCCTGACGGAACACCCACTCCACATTGCGCACAGCCGTGATGTCCGCGGCAGGATTGCCCGAAACTATCACGAGATCGGCCAGCTTGCCGGCTTCCACCGAACCGGTGAGCGCACCGCGGCCAAGGTAGGTCGCTCCATTCAGCGTGGAGATGCGCAATGCTTCGAGTGGAGTGAATCCTGCTTCCACCAACAGCTCGACCGCGCGCTGATTGGAGTAGCCCGGAACGAGTCCACCGCCGCCCGTGGGATCGGTTCCAACAATGAGTGTGCCGCCCGCTTTCGCGAAGGCCTTCTCGAATACCATGCCGCGCGGGAATGCCTTGATGTACGGCGACTGCGTGTTGCGCTGCGTGGACGCATGACGCCGCTCGTAGTCGTCCTTGAGCATGGGCAGCAACACATCGAGCCCACGCGGCATCGGGCGACCGGGTGTGAAGGTCTCGAAGATCGTAAGTGTGCTGGTAACCGCCACCTTCTTGTCGATCAGATACTTGAACAGCGCCTGCACTTCGGCGCTTTCCGGATCGAGCGTGGCCATGTTCTGCGTGGCAGCGCCACCACGGCCCGTGCATCGATCGGGCTGTTTGTTCGGCACGAAGTCGTTCATGGCAAAGAAGCCATGCTCGAGGTCATCGATGCCCGCATCAGCCGCTTCGCGATACGTCACGCTGCAGAGGTGCCCTGTGATCTTGAGGCCACGGGCATGCGCTTCACGTGCGGCCACACGCAGCTCATCGCGCGAGATGTTCATGTACGCCTTGAACGATGTCGCGCCCTGATCCGCCCAGTACTTCACCAACTCCTTGGCATGCGTGGTGTCACGCAGCGGAATGAGCTGATTGAACCCCATACCGGGGCCTTCGAGATACGGCGCCGTGGCGTCGATGAACGGGCCGGCCTTTTCGCCGCGCAGAATGGACTTGGCGATGAGAATTTCCGCGAGGCCATTCATGTTGCCGCCGGTGCGCATGCTGGTCACACCACCGGCCAGATAGAGTCGCGAAAAACTCTCGGTCAGATTGCCGTACGTGCCGGCACCCACCGGGTAATACAGATGCTCGTGCACCATCACGAGGCCCGGAATCACGCTCTTGCCTGCGAGATCCACGATCTGCGCACCAGCCGGCACATTCACTGAAGCCGACGGACCAACGCTGGCAATCTTGCCGTCACGAATGATGAGTGTCTGGCCCTCACGTGCGGCAGCACCCGTACCATCGATGACGCGCGCGTTCGTCAGCGCGAGCATGGTGGTGTCGTACTTGACGTAACTGCGCGTAGCAGGACCAACCGGCGCGCGCTGCGCCGCGGCCTCTCCCGCAGTCGCAGTCAGCGCGCCCGCCAATAGCGCGACAATGAGAGAGGTTCCGTGGCGCATGAGCGTTATCCCGCCGCCTTCGTATTGGCGGCGGTCGGGCAACCCTTCCACGCCACCTGCGGCACATTGCCCATGTAGCCGATATCCTTCACACCAATACGGGACGTGAAGAATGCACCGGCACACAGATCACGGAACGCGTTGAAGAAACGCACACCGGCCTGATGTTCAGGCTTGGCCTTGTTGGGCCAGGCAATGTCGTTCACGATCGCGATGCGCTGCGCAGCCGTAAGGTCAGGAAATGACTTCGTGAACCGTGCGCGCGACTCCGCATTGAGCCACCCCAATCCATCGCGCATGCGCGCCTGATTGTTGGTATAGGTGACCATCACGAAGTCCATGAACTCCGGCACGCCGGCCTCCGTGGCACTTCCCGACTTCGCATCGCGCGGAATGACGATATCACTCAGCACGCGCACGGTGCGCCACTCGAGCGGCTGGAAGAACTTTGGTGTGTAGGCGCGCGCAGGCTGGGTCTGTTCGAGTTCATCGAGCACACCGTGCGTGTGCAGCGCCGCATCGGCCACATCCCCACTCGAGAGAGCCCACGCACCCAGTGGCACCGTGGCCAGCAGTTTCATGATGTCGCGGCGTTCCATCAGAGTGCCCCCGCCTTACGCTGTGCCGTGATGTACTCGGACGTGCGCATCGACAGCGCCAGAATCGTCCACGTCGGGTTCTTGTCGCACTGCGATACGAACGGACCGCCGTCAGCCACGAACAGATTCTTGCAGTCGTGCGCCTGACAGTTGCTGTTGAGCGCCGAGCTGTTGGCGTTGTCACCCATGCGCACGGTGCCCAGCTCGTGAATGATCGAGCCACCCGTCGCAATACCGTACCCCTGCTCCTTCGTGGGCATGGCATTGAACACCGTTCCGCCCATCTCGGCGATGAGTGAGCGGAACGTCTCCTGCATGTGCTTCACCTGGTTGTACTCGTGGTCGGTCCACTGCCAGTTGAAGCGCAGCACCGGGATACCCCACTGATCGCGGCGTTCCGGATCGAGTTCGGCGAAGCTCTTGTCGTTGGGAATCATTTCACCACGACCACTGAAGCCGATCGTGGTTCCCCAGTACTTCCGGTAACTCTCCTTGAGCGACGCGCCGTAACCACCACCATCAGGGTAGCGCTGAATACCACCCATGAAGCCGTAGCTGGGCATGCCGAAGCCGCCCCACACCTCGATGTGGTAGCCACGCGGGAAGTCGAGCTTCTTGTTGTCGAGCCACCACGGCATGTACACGTGACCGCCGCCCACGCCGTCGCAGTTGTGACGCGGCATGTTCTCGAGTGCGGGGATGTAACCCGCCACGTCGGTACCGGTGGAGTCCGTGATGTATCGGCCTACAACACCGCTCGAGTTGCCAAGCCCCTGCGGAAAACGGCTCGACTTGGAGTTGAGCATGATGCGGCTCGACTCGAGGCTCGATGCCGCAAGCACCACCACCTTGGCGCGCACATGTTCGTCGCGTCCCGTGCTCTTGTCGATGTAGTGCACACCCGTCGCGAGACCGGCGTCATTCACCGACACTTCACGCGCCATCGCATTGCTGATGATGCGCAGCCGTCCTGTGGCCTGCGCCGGGAACAGCAGCACATTGGGCGCCGTAAAGTTGGAGTTGGTCATGCAACCGCGATTGCACTGCCCGCAATAATGGCAGGGCGCGCGATTGCCCAACGGCTTCGTGATGATGGAGAGGCGCGCCGGAATGCAGGTGACGTTCTGCTTCTTCGACGCCTTGAGCACGAGCTTTTCATAACACCGCGGCTCTGGCGGCGGCATGAAGAATCCGTCGGGATGATTCTCCAGACCTTCGTTGGTGCCGAATATGCCGATCAGCTTGTCGACACGATCGTAGTATGGCTTGATGTCGTCGTAGCCAATTGGCCAGTCGTCACCCAGACCATCGCGCGACTTGGCCTTGAAGTCATGCGGACCAAATCGCAGCGAGATGCGTCCCCAGTGATTGGTACGCCCGCCAAGCATACGCCCGCGCCACCAACGGAAGTTCTGCGAGCCCTGGGCCACGGTGTATGGCTCACCGGGAATGTCCCAGCCACCAAGGCAGGCATCATGCTCACCGAACTGTCGCTCCGGTGTGCTGCCACCGCGACGTGCCGTGTCATACGGCATCTTGAGCATCGACGAGTCCTTGGTGTTGTCCCACCAGGGACCTGCTTCGAGCATCACGACACGCGCGCCCTGGCGCGTGAGTTCGTAGGCTGCCATGGCACCACCGGCGCCGGAGCCCACAATGCACACGTCATACTCTGTTCGACGGGGTTGGATCTGCATTGATGCGGAAGGGAGAGGGGAGGGGGAAAATGAGTCTTACAGTGCCTTGAGCGCAGCCGCACTGGCTGTGATCGACGCAATGGGATCGGTGGGATTGTCGTGCTCGATGAACCAGTGCCGCAGTCCCTGCTTGCGACCCTGCGCAATGAGCGACTTGAAGTCGATCGTGCCCTTGCCCACATCGAGCATCGCACGCTCCGGCGGCGGGCCAGCATCCTTGACGTGGAAGGCCACGACACGCCCGGGCCACTTCTTGAGCAGCGCCATGGGATCCTGCCCTGCCTTCACGGCCCAATAGAGATCAAGTTCGAGCTTGACCAGTGAGCGATCGGTCTCCGTGGTCAGGATATCGTAGCCGGTGGTGCCCTCTACAGCGGCAAACTCGAAATCGTGATTGTGATAGCCGAACTCGAGACCGGCGGCCTTCGCGCGCGACGCGGCGATGTTGAGGCGCTCAGCGAGTCGCTGCCAGTTGGCACGAGTACCGCGATACTCGTTCCCGACAAACGGCACAAACACGACCTTATGCCCGATCACATTCGCGCGTTCAAAAATCGGATCCCAGCCATCGTCAGTATTGGGAAGTCCTTCATGTGCGGCCGGCGCCGTGAGTCCATTGCGCGAAAGCTGCTCGCGCCAGAACGCGGCGTCCTTGCCAAACAGATTGAAGAACTCGACTTCGGTGATACCCGCTTTGGCCACGGCCGCCATCGTGCCTTCGATGTCCTTGGACAACGCCGAACGCACCGTGTAAAGCTGAAGGCCGACACGTTCGATGCGCGACGATTCGTCGCTGCCAGCAAACGAAGCCGCCCGTGTCAGCGTTGGCAACAAGGCGCTGCCGGTGACACCGGCCGCAAGCATCCGCATGACATCACGGCGTGTCCACGCTTTTTGCGAATCGTTCAACATGTTCACTCCTTCGCTTGAGCCAGTTGTTCGAGCGCTTCACCCGTCACACGATAGACCGTCCACTCGTCCTGCGGGCGCGCACCAAGAGACTGATAGAAGCCGATCGCATCCACGTTCCAATCGAGCACCGACCACTCGAGTCGGCCACAACCACGTGCCACGGCAAGCGCCGCCAGATGTTTGAGAAGCGCCTTGCCAATACCGCGTCCACGCTGCTCCGGACGCACAAAGAGATCTTCGAGATAGATCCCGGGGCGAGCAAGAAACGTGGAGAAGTTGTGAAAGAACAGCGCGAAGCCGGCCACTTCATCGTTCCAGAGAGCCAGCACGACCTCAGCAAACGGACGTTCGCCAAACAGCGACGTCAGCAACGCCTCGTCCGTGGCAACACACTCATGCCGCAGACGTTCGTATTCGGCGAGCCCTTCGATCAGTTCGCGAATGACCGGTACATCGTCACGAACGGCCGCGCGCAGGACCAGCGTCACGGCTTGGCACCCGCACGCAGCGTATGTGTCCACGCACCGTTACGGCGCAATACCGAGTCATAGTCCTTGGTGCGCAGGCGCACTTCTCCGGCCACGGCAACCCCACGGCGCGCAGCAATCAGTTCGCTGATCAGCGGCACCCGCTCCTCACTGCTCACAATGGTCCACGGCACATTCGCCGTTGGTGCGGTCAGCGTGCGAATGGGTGGCGTGTTCTTGGCGTGCCCCAGCTCACCGGTCCCGTCCTGCTTCATCTGAATGACGGAGTCACCTCCAACAACCGGTCGCGCCGAATTGCCGAGCGCTGGCAGAAACCACACCTCGCTGTAGCCGGAATGCACGAGCGCGATCGGCATGAAATCTGCGACGCCGCGCCCCGGCCGTACGACAGACATGCCACGCTCCATGGCATACGCGACGGAACTGACAAGCGTCGTATCCACTCGATCGCGCACGGCCATGCCACTGCCACGCAAAGCCCACTGACGGTGCACACGCACACCGGGGTCCTTCGTGATCAACTCCACGACCGCGCCGCGCCACTCATTGCCCTGCGGAACGCAGGCAATAGACCAGGAGGGCGACATATCACCGAGTGCGCCATTGCGCGCAGCCTGCGTGGTCTCCTGCAAGCACTGCATGTATTGCAGTGCACCGCGCGCACGAAGATCACGTTCGGCAAACAGCCCCTCAAACGTCGTCGGAACCGGCGGTCCTTGCGGCGGATTGGGACGCGCGGCGCCCGGCGATCCGGGAGGCTGCGACAACAACGTGCGAGCCGGAGCAATCAGCAACGTCAGAGCACAGGGCATCATGACGGACAGCATCCGGGCACGGCGGGACAGGCGAGGCATGGCGTCAGGCTTGGGGGATCAACTACTCGCCCCACAATCTACTGCGATGTCACCCGCCCATGGGTGACGCGCGGCTCCCAATTGTCGCCGAGCAGCATCTGCGCGGGTACCGAATCCCCATCGATGGCTGCGGAAGCCAGGGCCCGAGCGGCGAGCGCACCAATCACATTGCCGGTGCCCGAGTAACCCCCAGCGGCCCATAGCCCGGGACGAACCTGCTCGAGTACCGGTAAGCCAGTATCCGTATAACCCGCCGAAGCAGCCCACCGATGTGTGATGGGGGCATCGATGTGGAGTTGCTCACGCAAATGCCGCTCAAGCAGACCCTGAACGACAGGAGACGGTGTCATATCCGTCGTCCACTCGGCATCGCCGCCCTGATCGCGATAACCACCGAGTGCCACGCGTCCATCGGGAAGCTGCTGCCAGTACTCAAACCCCTCACGGTGGTACACGGGACAGGCAATACGACCGGGCGCCAACGGTTCAGTGGCCAACATTTGCAACCGCGCCGTACGCACACGACCCGCCAATTCCGGCAGCAGCACATCGAGCGCGCCGTCCACCGTGACGAACACACGCTCGGCGTGCACGATGCCATGCGGCGTGATGACACGTGTCCCGTCGAATCGCAGCACCGGTGAATTGGCGAACAACCGCGCACCCTCGTCACGAGCCTCCTGCGCCAGTTGACGACACCGTGCGAGCGGATTGAAAGCGCCATCGGTGGGGAGAAACAAACCTTCGCCATCATCACCGGCATACCACTGCGCCGGGAAGCCGTCGGCGCGCAGCGCGTCGTAGTGTTTGCGGCAATCCGCCAGTTCTTCGGCAGACGCCGCCAATCGCTTGGATCCTACGCGTTGCACTGCTGTCGGCGACGCCATACGAATGCGCTCGATCTCACCGATCGTTGCTTCGTAGATACGAGTCGCTCGGCGCGCACCGTGCCGCTCAATCGCGTCGTGATAGAAATCGTAGCAGCCGGCGAGCAGAAATCCGCCATTCCGCCCCGCTGCGCCACCTCCAACATCGCGTGCATCGAGTCCAATCACATTCTCGGCGCGCGCCAGCAGTTCGGCGATGAGTGTCAGCCCCGTTCCGCCGAGCCCGATGACACAGCTGTGAGCGCTGGAGTCGCCACGAAGTGTCGGCAACGATGTCCACGATCCGTCGTCCCAAACAGGCGGAGCGGGCTCAGGCGCACGGCGATCGACAGCATGCGGCTCATGGTTGTCGTTCATGGGCACTTCACCGACGAACGGAGCGGCTGCTCAGCGACAGCGGATCGCGGACTAGCGTATCGCGGACAATGGATTCACGCGGCGCCGATTCCGGTGGCGGCTCCCGCAGCCCATCACGCGACGGGTCGCCAATGAGTGGGCCAATGCGATACACCCCCGTGCGTTCGCCGAGCAGGCCGACCGCGGCATCAATGAGGGGATCACGCCGCGCATCGTAGTCGCGCGGTCGCCATGCCATGGCAATCTGTGGCGCCACACCGCGCCATTCGATGGGCTGCTTGTCGGGCGCAAACTCGAGCCAGCGCGGGACGGTGAATTGCCATCCCTTGCCCAGTGCATACGTCGCGGGATTGCCGCTGGCGCCGCCGGTTGTATCGCCAATCACCGTCACCTGCGGCATGGTACGCATGGCCGCCACAAAACTTTCGGTGGCACTGAAGCCACCGCGTCCGGCGATGATCACCACCGGGCGCGTGAACTGCCATGTCCCTCTGGGCCCGATCGTGCGCGCCAGTGGCATTTCGAGATCACGCACACGCGGATCGATGTTGAGCTGCACGTACGATGCGGTGAACGAGCGTTGCGTGAATCGGCTCGCAAACGCGAGGGCTGCAGCGTCACTGCCACCGGCATTGGTGCGCACATCGATGATGAGCCCCGGCGCATCCTTGGCGCGTTGCAGCATGAGATCGAGCAGATCGCTGTCGACCGGCGACTTCCAGGTACCAATCCACAGGTAGCCATAGCCACCGATGACCGCATCACCAGCCTGCGACGCCCGAGCGATGTAGTTCACATCGCGCATGGCCGACTCCCAGCGCCGGCGATCGAAGTTCACCAGCGTCGGCGGACGATACGAAGGGACGGCCTGTCCGCGGGGGTCGACCAGCCAGACGTGGAGATCACGAAGGGGTGCCAACATGGCCAGCAATACGGACACCAGTTCATCCTGAGATCGTGCCTGGGCGGCGCGAGGACGGAATCGTGCCCGCTGCTCGCGCCAGTCCACGCCCTTGTACTCAAAGGACGGATAAACTTCCTGGAAACGCGTCCAGAGCGAGTCGAACTGGTCGAGATAAACGGTCGACGGATACGCCAATGGCGCAGCAGACCGTGCAGGCGTGGAGACACGCCCACATGACATGGCCAGCGCGGTGGCGGTCAGGAGGAGGACCGATCGCGCGGCAGCGGCAAGGACAACCCCTGCGCGTCGCATCCTGAAAGCTTGCGGCCCGGACCGCCACCGGTCTAGTCCTTTGGGACAATCCGCGGTGGCGGATCCGGGCCAACGAAGCGGTTTAGCGCCCCCGAGCCACGGCTCCCTGTGCCGTGGCGACCTGACGGGCCAGCACCGCCAGATCCGGCGACTGCTGAATCGCCTGGAAGAAGAGACGCTGGAACGCATCCCCCTCGGCGTCTGCCTTGAGCAGCATACGCGCCCGATCAAACAACGCCCGAGCTTCAGCACTGCCGAGCAGCGACTTCTTGTCCGTCGTCCGCTCATCGATGAGCAGCACCAGCTGCGCCATGGGACGAAGCCAATCAAACCACGGATCGTTGATCACCAGCTGCAGAAAGGCGCTGTTGTTCTCGATACGCCCCCGCACCTTCTCATAGCGGGTACGTTCGGCCTGCAGCAGCCCGCGATGAATCATCAGCAGATGGGTGCGCGCGCGGTCCAGCAGCTCCAGCTCGCCGGCGCTGGCCAGCGGCAACTCCGCAGCAGCACCCGGCGCACCGGTTGGGTTCTCAGTGGTGTTTTCAGCAAGATCACGAGGTTCGGTCATACACGTTCCGCCCGAGGGCGCCTCTCAAAGTCTCCTGACGGCCAAGACAACATCGTGCCATGGCTTGTGTCAGTTGTGTAAAAGTTAGCAGGTTGCTCCCATGACGCACGCCAACCCCCCTGCGCGCCACGGGCGCCTCTGCCTCGCGATCGGTCTGGTTTCTGCCAGCCTGTCTATCCCTCAGATCCTTCCCGCACAGGACACCGACTGGCGCACGGTGCGTCAGGAACAGACGTGGTTGGCCTTCGCCTACGATCAGCCTCTCTCTAGTAAGTGGTCAACGCTCGGAGACGTTCAGTGGCGTCGCACGAGTGGTCTGTCCGACCCACAGCAGTTCATGGTGCGTACCACCGCACTGTACCGGGTGGCGCCGGGATTTCGTGTCGGCGTGGGTCTCAACTATGTCGCGAGTGCGCCTTACGGCGAACTGCCGGCCGCACGTCCGACACGCGACCGCCAGGTGTTCTATCTGGCCCAATTGAATCACCGTCAGGGCAGCACCGACTTCATGCACCGCTTCCGGTTCGAGAACCGCTGGCTGGCCGACGTGAGCACGGACGAGAATGGCGACAAGGAACTGGTCAACGAACGTTTCGGACGACGGGCCCGATACCTCGTCCGCATGATGCGCCCGATTCCCGCACTCGAGTTCCGGGGACTTCCCGTACTCGGGCTGATCCAGAACGATCTGTTCGTGGGGCTGGGAGGGAACGAACGCGGCGTATCGGTGGACCAGAATCGTCTGGCGTTTGGTCCTGCCATTCAGTGGAATCGTACAAAGCGTCTGGACGTGCTCTGGATGCAGCAGTGGGTGGCCGTTCCACGCGCGCGCGCCAACGAAAACAATCGTACCTTGTGGGTGGTCTTGAACCACACCGGGCTGCCCCGATAACCGAGTCCCTCCCATGCCCCGCTCTCCCTCCCTCGCCACTGTGCACGCCGCGCTCGTGCCTGCACTGCTGGCCACACTCACGCTGCCGCACACCGTTGCGGCACAGGCGTCCAACTCTGGCTCCGCTGGTGCCAGTGCAAGCGCCAGCAACAGCAGCGCCAAGTCCGATCCGCTGGCGGACGAAGGCTACGTCACACCGCCTGAAGCGATCGCTCGTCTGGTGACGGCACCACGCGAACTCAACTCCACGTTTGCGTCGCCGAGCCCCGGCAATCGGAAGTACTTCATGCGCATGGTGAGTGATGGCTTGCCGTCGCTCAAGCAGGTGGGCAAAACGCACCACAATCTCGGCGGATGGCAGATCGATCAGCGCGCCAATCGTGAGCGCACGCTGACGATGCGCAGCAGCGCTGGCATCGAGATCACGGATTGGGCCACGGGCCGCAAGGTTGCGGTCCAGGTACCGGCCGGCGCGCGTGTTGGCAGCGCGGTGTGGTCACCTGATGGATCGCAGGTTGCGTTCTTCGCGCTGTTCGAAGATGCCACGCAGATCTTCGTTGCCGATGCGGCGACGGGTGCGGCGCGCGCGGTGTCGCCGCGTACCGTGTTGGCTACCTCTGTCACGCAGCCGCAGTGGATTGCCGATGGATCGGCGCTGGTGACGGTGCTCGTGCCCGATGGTCGTGCCGCCGAACCGCGTGAACCGGTGTTGGCGAGCGGTCCGATGGTGCGTCTCAATGAGAACAACAAGCTCAAGACGCGCACGTACGCCGACCTGCTCATGACGCCGTACGAGAAGGATCTCGCGGTCTATCACATGACGGGTCAGGTTGCGGTCATCAACGCCAAGTCGCGCGCGGTGCGCAAGGTTGGCGCACCGGGTCTCGTGCGCAGTGTGGATGCGTCGCCCGATGGACAGCATGTGCGCGTGGTCTATGTCGAGCAGCCGTTCAGCTACGTGCTGCCGGTGTCGTCATTCGGCACGCGTGAAGTGATCATCGATGGCACCGGCAAGGTGCTGGCGGAGCTCAACAAGCGTCCGCTGCGTGAAGGTGAAGAGCCCGCCGATCCGAACGATCCGCAGCCGCGTCCGCAGGCGGGTCCTGGTGGATTTGGTCGTGCGGCCGCGACGGATACGGGCAAGCGCAATCTCGCCTGGCATCCGACGGCCGGTGGACTGGTGTACACGCAGATTGCGCGGGCAACCGGTGGAGTCGGTACGCGAAACGACAGCGCCTCGCTCGCCCGTCGTCCGGATCGTGTGATGCATTGGAAGGCGCCGTTCGACTCGTCCAGTGCTTCAGCATTGTACGAAACACCCAATCGCATCACGGCTGCGCGCTTCAATGACGCGGGCACCATTCTCTTCGTGAGCGAAACGGGAACGGGTGGCACATTCGAACAGGCCATCTTCCTGACCGAGAACAACGCCAAGTTCACGGTCATCGCACCGCGTGCTCGCGGACGTGGTGACAGCACGGCAGCGCCGGCGGCACCTGCTGGTGGCCCGCCGGGCGGCGGCGGCCCGGGCGGACGTTTTGGCGCAGCGGCCGGCAGCCTCGTGACACGCATGGGCAAGGCCGGAGCACCGGTGGTAGTGGTGTCGGCCGATGGCAAGTTCGTGTTCACGCAGGGCACCACACCCGACAGCCTTCGCATTCCGAAGGCATTCGTGGAGCGCATCGAAATCCGCACCGGCACGCGTTCGCGCCTCTACGAAAGCGCGGGTGATGTAATCGAAACGATTTCGGCGCCGCTCGACGATGATTTCTCGAAGGCGGTGATTCAGCGGGAATCGTCGACCATGGTGCCGCAGTCGTTTGTGCTCACGCTGGCCAGCAAGGACGCCAAGCAGCTCACGAACAACCGTGACCTCATGCCGGAGATGTCGAGTGCGATCAAGAAGACGGTGGTCGCACGCCGCGCCGATGGCTACTCGTTCAATGTGCGTGTCACGCTGCCTGCGGATTACAAGGACGGCACGCGCCTGCCGGCGATGTTCTGGTTCTATCCGCGTGAGTACGACAATCAGCAGGCGTACACGCGTTCGGCGCAGCAGTCACCGGCCCAGACCAATCGCTTCCCGACCTTTGGTCCGCGCTCACTGCAGTTCCTGGTGACGCAGGGCTACGCCGTGGTCGAACCCGATGCGCCGATCTTTGCCAGCGAAGGTCAGTTGCCGAACGACAACTACGTTGTCGATCTCCGTAACAATCTGTCGGCCATCATCGATGCGCTCGACACGCTGGCCATCATCGATCGTCATCGTCTGGGTCTTGGCGGCCACAGTTACGGTGCCTTCAGCACGGTGAATGCCATGGTGCACACACCGTTCTTCAAGGCCGGCATCGCGGGTGACGGTGCGTACAATCGCACGCTCACGCCCAACGGCTTCCAGACCGAACGTCGTGATCTCTGGCAGGGCCGGCAGACGTATCTCGAGATGTCACCGTTCCTTTATGCCGATCAGTTGAACGGCGCGCTGCTGATGTATCACAGCACGGAAGATCAGAACGTTGGTACCGACCCAATCAACTCAGAGAAGCTCTACCACGCGCTGATGGGACTCGGCAAGACCGCATCGCTGTACATGTACCCGTACGAAGATCACGGCCCGATCGCGAAGGAAACGGTGCTGGATCAGTGGGGGCGGTGGGTGGCTTGGTTAGACAAATACGTTAAGAACGCGAATCAGACTAAGCCGAAGGCGATGTAGTTAGAAGCGTAAGGTGAAAGGCGTAAGGTGAAAAAGCGTAAAGGTGAGGCACACGCTACCGCAGTCTCGCGTGCCTCACCTTTACGCTTTTTCACCTTACGCCCATCAACCTTACGCCTCTTTTGGTTTACGGCACAATCGTCTTGGGCTTCACCGGCTTCGTGCCATTCAGCCTTGGCCGCGGCCCATTCGCTACTTCTATCGCGATATCCTTGATGTAATTCGCGATGCGCGCGTAGTGCGGATAGTCAATGAACTCGGGCTCGTCGCTGTACTGGTGATAGTCACCATGCAGACCCGTGAAGAAGAACGCGATCGGCACGCCCTGCTGCGCATAGCGGAAGTGATCGCTGCGACCGTAGATGTTGTTGTAACCCGACCACTGCGACGGTTCATCGAGTGAGTAGTCCAGCTTGAGCGGCTTGGACTGCTTGGCGTTCACGGCCTTCACCTGTTCACCAAGGTCCTTCGAGTCAAACAACGAGCCGATCACCGACACATAGTCTTCACCACCGATCGGCAGATCTTCCGCGCGGCCACGACCGATCATGTCGATGTTGAGCTGCGCCACAATGGAGTCGATGGGAACCGTGGGGTTCTGCGTGAAATGTGCGGCACCAAGCAGACCGGCCTCTTCACCCGTGTGCCACACGAACAGCACTGAACGCTTGGGCTTGACCGGCATGGCCATGATGGCTTCGGCGATTTCGAGCACGGCCATGGAGCCTGATCCGTCGTCGTCCGCACCATTGCGGATGGAGTCGAGACGCGGCTTAGGATGAATGCGGCGAATGCTGTCCATATTCACGCGAATCGTGGCCATCAGGTCGGGGCCAAGATTCTTCATCCCGTTGGCAATCAGCACCTTGTTGCGCGCCACGTTGAACGCACGCACCGAGTCCTTGTCGACAACGGGAGCAAAGCCCACGTGATCGTTGTGCGCGCCGACGGCAAGATACTGATGCTTGAGCTTGGGATCGCTGCCGGGAATGACACCGATGACATTGCGGCCCCAGTTGGTCGGCTCTTCAGCGAAGTCCAGCGCCAGAGACACCTTGCCGCCTGCACTACCAGGCGAAAGGGCATCGAGTGATGCAACACCAAACAGTTTGGCGGCGGCATCGCGTGTCATGCGCAAGGCGGCCTGCGGATACATCTGATTCTGATATCTCGCGGCACGACCACGGAATTCTTCGAGTGTTTCAGGTACCGTCGTGTCCTGCCGAGCCGGCATTACCGGCGCTACCGTTTGCGAGGCTGCCGTCGGCACATTGATCGCCTTGCGCTGTGCTGGTGTAAGCGCATCGAGATCCACCGTCACCACAGCGGCCGCATTGTCAAAACGCCCAACTGGCGGCGCAAAGCCCGGTCGAACAGCGAAAGCCTGCCCCTGTCCACCACGCGTACCAGCAGGATTGGCCAAGAGCACGACCACCTTCCCCGCCGCCTGAGCCGAAGTGATTTGCCCGCTGGTATCACCCTGCACGCCACCAAACACGACATCCGCATCCACCACCGGACGCGGCGCTCGCTGACCCGGAACCGCAACAACTTCCGTATTCCACTGCAGCGGATTGCCATTCACCGTCACCCGTGAGTGATCAGTGAAACGCCGGGTATGAAACGGCAGATTCTGAAAGTAGGTGCCATTCACACCGGCCGGCTGCACGCCCAAACGCTTGAGCTCCGCCGCGATGAAGTTGGTGCCCTTCTCATTTCCGGCGCGGCCAACCTGGCGGCCCTGCATGCTGTCGTCGGCAAACTGATAAAGACGCGTCTGCAGATCGCGCACGGTAATGGCACCCGTCGTAGGTGCCGGCCGCATCTTTTCAGGATTGCCATACTGATTCACCGCCGGCCTCTGTGCCGACAGCAGCTGCGGGACGAAAAGGCCGACGCCAAATGCCGACGTCAGTAAGCGGGCTGGCCGCATGGAAACTCCGGATGGAATGCAGGTGGGAACGGAAAGGAAAATCATCGGCGCACGGCACCATGTGCGACACCGTGTGCGACACCGTGTGCGTGACACCGAACTACAAGTTACGAGGTCGATTCCCTTCACGCATATTCGTGCGAGTGGGGCCGCGTGCCCTCGTATCTCTCTCACCAGTGTGCATTCCCGCATGTGGCATCTTCTCGTCCCTCTCCTGCAGGTTGGCGCGTCGGCGTCCGGCGCATCCGCGCAGCCTTCTGTCCACGATGTTTTGGCGGCCGAGTACAGCCGCGGCGCGCCGGCCGCTCAGGTGGCAACCATCGATCGGGCCATCGCCTCGGGTGACACTGCATTGCAGCGACTCGCGGCACGCGCACTGGGACGCTGGGAGCAGGCCGCACATGCAAATCGCCTCGCTCCGCTGATTGCATCAACATCGCCGGGGGTGCGTCGGCAGGCATATGATGCCGCAGCGCAGATGCGTGTGCTGTCGCTGCTTTGGCCGCGAGCCACGCCCGATGCCGATCCCAGGGCGCGCGGCGCGTGGGGCGAATCACTCGGACGTATTGCGACACCGGATGCCGCCATTGAGGGCGCGTTGGTTTCACAGTTGGGTGACGCGAGCGTGGACACGCGGCGTGGCATGGCGCGTGGACTCGAGTCGTATCTCCGTCGCAATGCCCGCACGCTGAAGGCGCAGCCCGCCACGTTGGCGGCATTGCGCGCGCGTGTACAGCAAGACTCGGACAGTGAAGTGCGATTGGCATCCATGCTCGCGCTCACCGCCGCGGCGGATCGTGATTCCGTCACGTTGTCACGTGCCCGCGCTGATGCCGATCCGCAGGTACGCCGTGCAGCGGTGGCACTGAGCCGCACCTGGCTCGATGATCCGCACCCGATGGTGCGCTGGCAGGCGCTGCGTGTTGCCGGTGACTGTGCTCGTGCTGCCGCGCATGTCGCCGACACCAGCGAACATGTGCGTCTCGTCGCTATCGATCTGCTCGGCGAAAAGAAATGCGACACGGCGCCGCTGCGTGCGTTGACATCGCACGCGGACTGGAGACGTCGTGCACATGCCGTGGTGGCGCTCGCCCGTGTTGCACCAGCAGAAGCCGCGCCCGCAGTGAAAGCACTCGCCGGTGCGTCCGTGTGGCAGGCCCGCGCATGGGCGGCTCAGGCGGCTGTGCTCATCAAGGACGACGCCACACTCGCCAAGCTTGCCACCGACGCCGAACCCAACGTGGCGCTGGCCGCCTCCCACACGGTGCCCACGGCACTGGCGCTGCTCAAGCGCGAACACGCCGGCGCCATGTTGCATGGAGCGCAGGTCATTGGACGTGCCGATTCCGCCACACGCCGCGCCAACGGGCCTGCGCTCCGTGCGGCGTTTGACCGTATTGCGCGTCGCGGCGTAACCTGGCGCGATCCGCGTGAAGCCATTGTGCAGGCAGTGTTGCTCGATGACGCCACCCGCACCTGGCTTGAGCCACTGCTCAAGCACCCCGATCCGGCTATCGCGCGACGTGTGGCGATGCGTCTGTCTCCTGACACCACGAAGCTTCTGGCGCACACGACACGCTATGAGCCCACGCCATTTCCGTCGGCATCGGTGTTGAATGGCCTCAAGGGCGCGACAGCTGAGATTCACATTGCCGGCAAGGGCATCATTGCCATGCGTTTGTTGAGCGATGAGGCCGTGATGGCCGTGCACGCCTTCGTAACCTTGGCGGAGACTGGTGCATTTGCTGGACGCACGCTGCATCGCATCGTGCCCAACTTCGTGGTCCAGGGCGGCAGCCCGGGCGCCGATGAATACGACCCGGCCACTTCGTACTTCATGCGCGATGAAGTGGGATTTGCCCGCAATGCGCGCGGTACATTCGGCATTTCCACACGCGGACGTGATACAGGCGACGGGCAGCTCTACATCAACCTCATCGACAACA
Source organism: Gemmatimonadaceae bacterium (assembly GCA_016742275.1). GTDB lineage: Bacteria > Gemmatimonadota > Gemmatimonadetes > Gemmatimonadales > Gemmatimonadaceae > Gemmatimonas. Next base: position 103,328 of record JACVCD010000003.1, on the reverse strand, counting down.
TGCGTCTCGATCACGACTACACCGTGTTCGCCGAAACGGTGCGTGGGCTCGATGTGGTGGATCGTATTCAGGAAGGCGACGTGATGACCCGCCTGGTGATCAAGCGTCAGGGTTCACGGTGAAACAGGTGACTGGCCGCAGCTGGAGTACCGCGATTGCCGCCATGTGCCTCGCCGGCTTTGCGGCGCACGCGCCATTGCACGCGCAATCCACCGATGCGCGCCAGCCAACGACCAACACGTCTGGTGTGTTGGTGTTTGCCCGCAACGGCTATTTGTTCGCGCAGCAGGGAACGGCCGAACCGTCCATGATCTCGGGCGGCAGTGCCTACCACCGTGATCCGGCCTTCGCCGCCAACCGCCTCTACTTCGCACACGACTCGGCCGGTCAGTACGACATCTTCGTACGTGACGTGAATGACCAGGTCGTTCCGCAAGGCAGTGCACGACGTCTCACCACCAGCAGTTCGCACGATGTAGCACCTGCGCCATTGTCTGATGGTTCGTTCTACTTCCAACGCGGACTGGGCGGCGAATCGCGCATCTGGTTTCACGGCGCCGATGGTGCCGAGCGAAGACTGAGCACTGCCGAACGCACCGAGCGTCGACCGCGTGTGTCCCGTGATGGCACACGTATCGCGTTTCTCGTGATTGGCGAAACCACGCGATCGGTGGTGGTGCACACGTTGGCCACTCGCCGCGATACTGTGGTGTACAGCGAGCCCACACTGGAAGACCTGTCGTGGTCACCGGACAACCGTCTGGCCGTTTCCATTCGCACAGGCACGTACGTGATTCCCGTGCGCGGGGCGAGCTATACGAATCTGGTATCACGTGCGCACGGCGAACTGGACTGGTCGGCCAATGGTGAGTGGCTCACCATCGCAGAGGTGCGTGATGTCACGGTGTCGTACAACGGTGACCCTGATCGTGGTGTCGATCGTTCGTCGCATGAGCGTGGCACGACCGCCAACGCAGCGCCGTCTGCGATGGTGCGCGTTGCCGCACCGCGTGCACCAGATGCCGGATTGGTCACCGTCGCGCAGAGTGCCGCAGTGGACCGCGCGACCAGCAACGCCGCCGCATTCGATCGTGTGTGGCAGCGTTCCAGGCAGTTGTACTTCTCCGGCAGTGATGCTGCCGATCGTCTGGCTACGTGGGAGGCCGTTCGCACCCGTATGCGCCCGCAGGCGCTGGCTGCCACGAGCGACAGTGCACTGAACACCGTGCTGCACGCCACGCTCAAGGCACGTCCGCCGCTTCGGCGTGAAGCCAGTGGTCAGGCTGCCGTGTCGAGTGCGCATCCGGTGGCCACCGAAGCCGGACTCGAGATGTTCCGGCGCGGGGGCAATGTGGTGGATGCTGCCGTGGCCACCAGCTTTGCATTGGGTGTGGTGGAACCCGACGCCAGCGGCATTGGTGGCTATGGCGAGATGGTGATTGCCCTCAAGGGCAAAGCACCCACAATGATCGAGTTCATGAGCCGCGTACCCGAGGCGGGCGGTTTGAACAACACCTCGTTGCTGGTGAACGGACGTTATCCTGTCGATGGTCCGGTACTGGTGAATGTGCCTGGCACCGTGGCCGGCATGTACCTCGCGTGGCAGCGTCACGGCAGCGGCAAGTTGCTGTGGGCTGCGCTACTGGCACCCGCCATTCGTGCGGCGCGCGAAGGCTATGCCGTGAGTGATGGCTTGGCCACCACGTTGGCTACCGAGCGCGAACACTTTGCCAAGTATGCCAGCAGCCGCGCACTCTTCTTCAAGGGTGATGCGCCGCTGGTAGCCGGTGACACCGTACGCAATCCCGATCTTGCATGGACGCTCGAGCAGATTGCCGCGAAGGGTGCCGACGGGTTCTACAAGGGTGAAGTCGCGTCCAAGTATGCCGGCGACCTGAGCCGCAATGGCAACGCCATGAAGGAGAGTGATCTCGCACGCTATTTCGCCAACGAGCGCGAACCCGTGTGCGGGCGGTATCGCATGTACCGTGTGTGTTCGAGTGCGCCGCCGGTGAGTGGTGGTGCCGATCTCGTGGCGCGTCTCAATCTGTTGGAGCACTTCCCTGCCCCACGTTCGTATGTCGATCACGCGCCAACGCTGCATGCAGCACTTACCGCGTGGTTCCTGACCCCGTCGTCGCGCAATCGCATTGCCGATCCTGCACTCTGGCCGGTGGATGTGGCGTCGATCGTCAATCGCGATACGGCGCGAGTGAGGTGGCAGTGCTATAGGCCGGATAGTGCTCTCACACCGGCTTCGGTGCGTGGGGATACACTCGCGTGCCTCAGAGGGCGGTTGAACAGCGCGGAAAGCGCTAGCAGAGACGACGGCATCGAGTCTCCTTGTGGCGACGACCACGCCGCCGAAATGACGTTCTGCCACAGCTCCGGCACCACCGCCTACACCGTGGCCGACGCCGACGGCAACGCCGTGGCCGTCACCCAAACACTCGGCACCTGGGGAGGCAACTTTTATGTCTCTCCGGGGTTGGGGTTCCTGAGCAATGACAAGCTCACCTCGTACGGCACCGATCCCACCCAGTACGGCTCCCGCCTCCCCTTCGCCCGACATGGCAGCACGTTGGCACCAACCATTGCGTTTGCTGGTGATCGCCCCGTCTTCGCCGTGGGCGCGGCCGGCAACGCGTGGATCACATCTGCCGTGTATCAGACCTTGTTGGGCGCACTCGACTACGGACTCGGACCGCAGGCCGCACTCGAACTCCCGCGGTTTCTCCCCGGCGGCGGATTTGGTGGTGGACCGCAGACTGGCTACAACCTGCAGCTCGAAGACGGCTTTGCACCCGATGTCGTCGCACGTCTCCGCGCACTGGGTTACGGACTCACCTTCGTATCCGCGCACGGCGAGTTGCGCGAAGGCTACGGCGCCGCAGTACGCATTGATGGGGCACGCGTGACAGCGGGCGCCGATCCGAGACGTGCCGGTACGGCAGGAGCTGTACAAAAGTGAAAACTGCGCGAACAGCGCCAGCACGCGCATTCGCGCTGAAAGCGCTAGCGGCTCGTGCGCTAGCGATTGTACCGCTAACGCTATTAGGCGCAGTTGAAACACACGCCCAACAGCCGTCCTATTCAACCAAGGAATTCGCCGCTCTAGCCGCCCGATTCTCCGACGCCGGCGGCTACTTCGACACCGACAACCTGATCTCCAACGAGCCGAGCCTGCTGCATCCCCTCACCACACTCGATAGCCTGAAGCTTCGTGGTGGCGTGTATCTCGGTGTCGGACCTGATCAGAACTTCAACTACATCGCGCAGACCGTGCCGCGCGTGGCGTTCATTGCCGACATCCGGCGCGACAACATGCTGTTGTTGTTGCTGTTCAAGGCACTGTTTCATGCCGCCGCTGATCGTCAGGAATTTCTCGCGCTCTGGTTGGGCAAGCCCATTCCCGCGGCCCCGCATCGCCGTGACTTGCCGATTGATTCGCTGATCGCGTGGGCTGAGCGAACGCCCACGACGAATGCCAGTCGCACGCAGGCCAATCGGCGGTTGCTTACACTCGTGGGCACGTTTGGCATTCCGGTTTCAGCCAAGGATCTCGAAACCATCGCCAAGTTCCACCGCGAGTTCATGCAGCAAGGTACGAACTTGCGCTTCACGACCATCGGTCGTCCGCCGCAGCGATCGTATCCCACATTGGGTCAATTGCTGCGCGAGCGAGATCGCGCAGGAAAGCAGCGCAGCTACATGTCGTCCGACTCGCTGTTCGGCATCGTACAGTCCATGCAGCGCCGCAATGTCATCATCCCATTGGTCGGTGACCTGGCGGGTCCCACTGTACTGCCCAAGCTCGCACCGTGGCTCAAGGAACAGCAGCTCGCCATGTCGGTGATGTACACGTCCAACGTGGAAGACTATCTGCTGCGCTACGGTACCTTCCGTGACTTCGTGAAGTCCACGCGAGCCCTGCCGCGCATGCCGAATGCAGTGATCATTCGCAGCTGGTTTGGTGGCCCCGGTACGCATCCACAGAATGTGAATGGCTACTCCACCACGCAGTTGGTGGAGCGCATGGAGACATTTGCGACAGATCCGGCGGTGGATAAGGTGACGAGCTATCGGCAGTTGGTGACACGCATGCGATAGGAGGGGAGGTGGGAGTGCAACGACTCGTGCGATTCATTTCACATGCAGCGCTGTTGCCGAGTTTGATGCTGAGTGCTCCGACTCACGCACGGGCGCAGCAGGTGCCTGCGGGTGCAACAGTCAATGTGCGCCTGCTCGACTCCCTCGGCTCACACGATTCGTTTCGCGGTCGAACCATACGTGCCACTGTACTGGCGCCTGTCATGGTGAATGGTCGTGTCGCGATTGCGCCCCGTGCGCAAATGGTCGGTGTGGTGGACGATGTGGGCATTGAACGTCTTTCAGGTGCCCGTCACACGGTGCATGTGCGATTCACGTCGCTGATTCCCGATAGTTCCAGCGTCCCTATCGATGCAATCGTGTCCTCCGTCGACAATGCCCGCGAAACGGTGGATGACGACGGGCGCATTCTCGGGCCGCCGTTGGCCAGCCTGATACGATCCCGCGCGGCGTGGTCGACACTGATACTGGGGTCGGTCGATCCGGTAGCGGGTGCACTGCTCTTCACGGCGGTACGCGGCGAAGCCGAAGAGCGGCATCGGCGCGTGGCGTTTCCACCAGGTACGGATATGACGCTCAGTTTGCGGCAGCCGGCGACGCTGCCGGCGTGGCCTGTCTATGCCCCGCCCGCTGCATTGCCGCTCGATGCCACAAATGTGGCCGTGCTGACTTCACTGCCTGCACGCGGTCTCGCAGCGGGCGGTCGTGGACCGGGTGATTTCGTCAACATCATGCTACTCGGCAGCGAAGCACAATTGCGTGCCGCGTTTGCCGCAGCGGGTTGGGACACGCCCGATCACATGTCCACCCGATCCGATTTCGAAACATTCGTGCGCGCGGCGGCGGCGGAAGGATACACGCATCAGCCGGTGTCAGCGCAAACGATGTTCGGTCGCGATCCTGATCTCGTGTTCCAGCGCGTCACCGACACATTCGCGAAACGGCATCACGTACGCATCTGGCGCACCGACAGTACGGTGGCCGGTGGTTCTGTCTGGTTGGCTGCCGCCACTCACGACATTGGCGTATTGGTGTCCCGCGAACATCGCGGATTCACACATCGAGTCGAAGACAACATCGACATCGAACGAGAGAAACTGGTTGGTGATCTCGTGGCGATGAATCAAGTCCTTCAACTCGGCTACTGGTCGCGTGTCACTCCAGGCGACGATGCCAGAGGTGCATTTGTGTCCGATTGGCGAGTGGCCATTGTGCAGCTGAAGTAGCCAAGTAGCGGCGAGACAGTCGTACCATCTATCTCATAGTGCATGCATCTCCAGCGCAGTCGCTTCACCACAACGACGCGCTGGAGATACCACCGTTCGCACTACCCGTTGCGGCTGTACTCTGCGTACAACATCTCGCAGTAGAATCCGTAGTTTTCGGCGCAGGCCACCGCCGTGCCGGGATTGCTGATGGCCAACGCGCGCGACTGAATGTTGCCATACACCGGGTCATCGGTGTTCGAGACCAGGTGCGAGAACTCATGACACAGCGTGTTGAACTGCGCCATCTTGATCGTGCGGTCGATGCTGTTGTCCGCAGTGTAGAAGTCGTCACCCACGGTCATGACATAGCCGTGCTGACGGCGGTGCGCACTGTCCGACATCATGCCCGGCGTCTGATCCTTCCAACGACCATACGGCGCCTGCGTGGCCGCGCAATTTTGCGCGCCTCTGCCAGTGTAGACGCGCACAAAGGTCACACCGGCCGAACTGAGTGCGAAATCGATTGCAGACAGGGTGGCAACGACACGCGTCCATCGCGCCTTGTCATACTGCCCGAAGTACAGAGCATACGCACGCGTCGCAATATCGGACGTGTTCGTCTTGGCATCCTTCACGATGCGCGGCATGTACTTGGCGGCTTCAAGCAGGGCGCTTTCCCACTGTACGCGCTCGCTGACTGTTGCAAAATTCTTGAAACTATGATTGGCCATGTGGAAGGACGTCCTTGGGTAGGGGATATTGCCGGTAGCCTAGTATCCGGCCGTGCACAGCCATTCGCAACTCTCGAGTGTCGACCAACGGGCAGCTACCGGGCTGCACGTTCGGCTCGTCCTGGCCAGTTCACCTGTGGGCAACGTCTAGACAATGTGATGCTGCCCTTTCGCCAGCAGACAGGCCGGTGTCAAAGTAGGCCGGCCTTGCGTCATGGCAACTGCAAGTCGATCCGAATACTATCGGGTTTCATCCTGGTACCCTTGCGGGGTACCACTACGTGGATCGCCGCACTGGCGAACGCTTGCTTCAATGTGACGTGACGACAGGAAACTCTTCCAAATCGAAATAACCGAAGAACGGCGCCAATCGTTCGCCGAGCAATAGCCGCCTTGCCACATGCGCTACCTGTCCCGCTGCGAGACGCGGCTCACCCGCGAGCTGTGGATAGCCCGCCAGGTCATGTCCGATGCGCACGAGTGAAGCGCGCGACCGCTCGGACAAACGATCCCAGCCCCCCAGCCATTCCGACAGCGCACGGAAGTACGCCTGATCATCCGGGTAGTCGCTGCGTGCTCCATGTGGTGCGGTCACCAAGCCATGAAACAACGCGAGGTCCGTGTGCGCATACGGCTCGACACTGAGCATGCCGCGCTCATCGGCAGCGAAGACCAAATTGAGTCGCCGTTCCCGCGCCATCTCGCGCAACCGGAATTTCATGGCCAGCCCATCGCATTCATCGATCACGAGATCCAGGCCATCAAGGAATGGGTCAGCATTTTGCTCTGTTAACCCCTCGGCAAACACCTCCACCTCGAGCCAGGGATTGAGCGCCGCAATGCGACGGGCAACCAACCAGCCCTTGTTGACGCCGAGATCTTCCACGGACGCGCCAAGTCGATTCAGGTTCGAAAGATCGAGCGTGTCGAAGTCCGCCAGTTTGATGCGCCCGCACAGGTGTTCCTGCGCCACCGTCACCGCGATTTCGCCGCCAACCGAAAGACCGACAACGCCGATCACGCGATTACGCAGAACTTCCTGTTCGGTGCGTGTGATCTTGTCCTGATTGCGATTGGTGACCACATCGAAGTAGTCGTCACGTGGCAGTACGCGGACAAGTCGACGATTCCAATGGAAGTACATCCAGTCGGAACCCTGTGCATGAAGCCGTTCACGATAGTTCGCCTCGAATGCCGTGCGCTGGGCGAGCGCATCTGCTGCCGGAAACCGCACACGTGCCAGCTCGACAATCTGACTGTTCAATGCATCAATCAGCGCGATATTTCGCGTGGCGCATTGGGCAGTGAGCTCCAACTCGGCCTCCGCCGAGAGATGCAGTCGCACCGTGCGCCAATGCAGCGTCGTCGGCGCATCGTCAATCAGCTCGAACAGCTGGTGTATGGAGGTCAGCCTCGTCACAGCGTGAGTCGCCAGTATTGACCGACCAGTGAATGCCCGAAGCTTTCGTGCGGCTCTTCCTCGACGAGGACATATCCTTCCGTCTCGTAGATGCGGCGCGCGCTGGTGAGAATGCTGTTGGTCCACAATACGATCTCGTCGTAGCCGACCTGTCGCGCGAACCGCGCACATTCGCGAACCAGACGACGCGCGATCCCGTGCCCTCGCGCACGCGGTTCCACGAGCAGCATGCGCAGCTGCGCGGTGGTCTCCGATTTCTTCACAAGAAAGACACTACCAACATTCTCGCCATCGATTTCAGCGATCCAGCATCGCTCACGCTGTGCATCAAAGTTTCGGGCAAAGGCCGCCACGATCTCAGCCACGAGTCCTTCGAAGCGCATATCCCAGTGGTACTCGGCGGCGTAGATGGCACCGTGACGTTGCACCACCCAACCCAGATCGCCGGGGTTCGGTGGACGCAACACATAGGGCGTCGGTGACGGCGACTCGCCAAGTACCGTGCGGATGGTGTGCATCGCCGCCTGGAGTCGCGCGCGATCATCAGAAGAGAGCGCAGCAAGAGCTCGTTCGATCTGGGCATTGGACGCGGCGTTCAGCTGCGCATATGTGGCCTCGCCAGCGGACGAGAGAGCCAGTGACTTCACGCGCCCGTCTTCCGGGGAGGCGCTGCGCGATACGATGCCCTGCTCTGTGAGTCGCCCGATGACGCGACTCAAGTAACCTGAATCGAGCCCCAGATCCGCGCTGAGCGTGACCGCATCGGCGCGCCCACGGCTGGCCAGTTCGTAGATGAGGCGCGCCTCCGTCAGCGAAAACGGACTGCTGAGCAGCCCCTCGTTGAGCGCGCCAACGAACCGCGTATAGAAGCGGCTGAATGCACGGACTGCCTGGATCTGGTCGGCGGGTATGGCGGGCGACTGCGTCGACGGTTGGACCATATAAGTGCCCTCAGCAGATAATTACTTGCCTCAGGCAATCAATCTGAATTCAATGTCCCTTTTTCGCAAGACTGGGGGTTCATCGACCCTCACGCACGCGCCCACGCCACAGTTCGTCGACCTGCGCCGGAGTAAGACCGAAGACACGTGCAATGGTCCGCACCACGTCCTCCGGAGCCGGTCCCCCGTCCATGATCGCCCGTACAGCCGCCACGCCCCCGCGCTCATGGGCCAATGCGCAAATCACCGCGAGCACGTTGTAGCCCACATCCAGTGTTCCCTCACGACGCGGCGGATTGGTGAGGATGCCGAGCAGCGTCGCGTCCGGGTGTGCGGACAACCACGCGGCAAGACCGGGCAGCAAGGCCGTGTACGGCAATCCCGCTGAGCCACCAATCCATGTCGCCAGTCCCTCTGCAAGAAGCCGGTGCGTTCGTGGCGTGGACAGCGATGCGAGCACGACATGCGCGAGTTCGTGCCGATTGGATTCGGTATTGGTCGTTCCGCCAACAAGCACCATACGCTGCGATACCAATGCTCTGCCGCCGGCGGTATCCGTTGCGAGGGGAAAGAAGTCGAGTCCCAGTGCGGCGTAGATACCACTCAGACTTTCAGCCGCGTAGTACGAAATCTCTGGAACCGTGACACCGAACGCAGTTCCGACGGAATCCATATACGTCGCCGTCCGCGTTGCACGAAGAGTATCCATCAATGCTGGCGACGACACCGCGTACGCAATGTGTCTAACTCGGTACCGATACCACGCACGCGTGCGGTGCACCAACGCGTTGCTGAGCACCCATCGGCCACCCTCACGCACGGCGTACACCGCATAAACAGCGAGCGGATAAACATCACGTGTCGCGGAGTCCGCACGACCAACAAACGTGCGCAACTCGTACACGCCAGGCTCACCCGGACTCGGCCCAAGGTGGATGAGGGTGAAGTTCGTGAATCCCTGGTAGACAAACGTCCGCAGCAGATCGACATCGGGATACATCGCCTGCTCGGCGCGGGCCCAAAACGCATTCGCCCGTGGTCCGTCTGTTTCCTGCAGGTAGTTGCGCCATAGCGCAAGAATCTCGCGCGCAGGATTCGCGTTTGTGTCTACCCCAAAACCAATCGCGAGGCGAATGGGCGGCGCGCCGCTGACTACAGTGGTCTGCGCGCGGCACTCGGTTCGTACGCCGAAGAACAGCAACGCGGCCAACGCAAAACCAACGAGCCTGCACACAGGCACACGCAACGTCGAACGGCATGCATATCGCAGCATGATTGTTTGTCTTGAGTCGCGGGCAATTGGTGTAGTGACTCAACCCGACGAGAAGTCTGATCGACACAACTACCTACCAAGGGAAATGATCAGCTCGCCTCCACGCCTGCGATCATTGGCGCTACGAACGATCATCATGGCTTTCGTTCGGAGGCGCACTGCGGTTTTCCACGCCATCAGCTTGACGGCGCAGCCCGCAAATACCACTCATAAGCCAGCGCGCGTTTTCCAGGCCGTTGTGGCCGGTGCACAAACGCGTCGCGTGCGGATTCCGCACAATGTCTGTAAAGAATCATGTGCATCCGCGAACTGAAAACCTCACACCACAATTGTTATGCCGAATCGCACGGGAGACGTCTGCTACGCTGGCTATCCGAAAGCGACGCTCGAGATTGAGGAGGATGGCAAGACGACAACACGCGAATTGTTATGGGGCGATTGGATGGAAGTCACCGGAGATGCGCAAGACGGCTGGCTACCAGTTCGCCCTCGGGGCCTTGAAGCGGAGATGCCCTGTCGAGTGAAGGAATCGGAAGTACAGTCGGAGCGCTTGCTGGAAGTGACATTTGTTGACATTGGTCAGGGCGACGGTGCGCTTATTCGCACACCGGACGACCGGCACATCATCCTTGATGCCGGACAGTCGGACAACATGTATCGGTTCCTGAAGTGGAAGTACAACTTCAGAAAGCAACGTCTGCCATTCAAGTTCACCGGCATCATCAGTCATTCCGATCTCGATCACTACAAGGGCTTCGAGCCGCTCTTCGAGGACGCGAATGTTCAGTTCGACACCATCTACCACAATGGCATCATCGAGGACACGAGCGAAGATGGCTTGGGCGGACACATCGACATTGACGGGCGCCGCTATGTAGATGAGGTCATCCAGGATGACGACGCCATGCGGGCCTTCCTGGACGACCGGACGCGCTGGGTAAGAATATTGGACTCAAGCAGGGAATCACCGAAGGTGTATGGCAACATGCTCAACACGCTCGCGCAATCCGATCGCGTGGAGACGTTCAGCGCATTGAATACCAAGCCGGACGCGAATAGCTACTTGCCCGGATATGAGCCCGCCGACGGCACACTGGCAATTCAGGTGCTCGGTCCGGTGCTGGAGCGCAACAGCGACGGCAAGGATCGACTGCGCTGGTTCGCGGCATCACCTACGAGCCGAAGTTACAACGCGGGAAAAACAAAGAATGGGCACTCCGTCATTCTCCAACTGCAGTATGGCGGTGTACGCATTCTGCTCGGTGGAGATCTCAACACATCAGCGGGCGTGTTTCTGCTGGAGCAGTACGGCAACAATGGCGAGTCGCTACCCAAATCGGATGACGCGCGCGAAGAAGCCGTTATGCGCGCCCGCGAGGTATTTCAGAGCGATGTCGCCAAGAGTTGCCACCACGGCAGCCATGATGTGCCCGATGATCTGATGCGTGCATTCAATGCCGCGGCCACGGTCATCTCCAGTGGCGACAACGAAAGTCATGCGCACCCACGATGCGATACGCTTGGCGCCATCGGGTTGTATGGTCGCGGCAAGCGCCCGTTGATCTTCAGCACGGAACTGGCACGCTCAGCACGAGAGCGCGGTGTGACCAGGGAAGATCTCGCAAAGCTCGAGAAAGCACGAGAGCGACACGCGAACGCCACGACCGATGAGGCGCGTGAGAAGACCCTGGCTGCCTTGGAGAAGATGGAACGTACGGTGCTTGCGCGTGGGGTCGAGGTGTACGGCGCCATCAACCTGCGAACCGACGGAACGAACGTGGTGATGGCCTACCGCAAAGAGAAGCTGAAAGCCGGCTGGGACATCTATTGCCTGGAGCCGGATGAAGACGAACGGCTGACGTACGCACCAGACCGGGCATAAGCAATCATACTTCTCCGCGTCCGCGAGCAATCGGCGCAAACGTCTCGTGGACGATTCGCCGTCGGGAGTGGCGCACTCGCCGGTACGACGATGCCAGGCCGGCCACCTCCGGCCTGGCACGCGCAGCTTATTCGCATGCCTACTCTTCTGACTAGCTGCTGGCCCATGCCACTCGTGGCGCTCCTGCTGGTGCCGACCGTGCACGCGGCGGCGCAACCAACCCGCGCGATCGCGCCCGATACGGGCCGCGTGATTGAGTTTCGCAACGCGCAGTGGTTCGACGGAACGCGCTTCGTCGCTGGTTCGCGTTTCGTGCGAAACGGACGGTTCGTTGCCCCTCCGACCAGCCGGCCCGACAGTGTTGTACCCATGCGCGGCCAGTTCGTAGTGCCGCCATACGGTGATGCCCACACGCACAGCCCGGACGGAGCATTCAATTTCGCGAGCATACGCGATTTGTATCTGCGCAGCGGTGTGTTCTACGTACAGGTGCTCGGCAACAGTCGATCCGGACGCCGCGAGCTCCTGTCACAGCTCAACACGCCCACCAGCATCGACGTGGTCTACGCCAACACACCCGTCACTGCATATGGTGGTCACCCGCAACTGCTCTACGAAGCGCTTGGGCTCTATCGCATGCCCTTCCCTCCCGATCCGGCGCAGCGATTGACGGCAGCTCGCAGTCGCGCGCGCGAGGGAGATGTCTACCTCACGCTCGACAGCCTGCCACAGCTTCCGGAAGTGGTCAGGCGTCTCCGTCGCGACACGGTGCCGATTCTCAAGGTGATGCTGCTCGACACGGAGCATCGGCGTACAATCCTCACCGACTCCTCACGGGCCGGCGGCTACGGGCTGAGCGCCGACGTGGTGCGCCCCCTCGTGGACTCGGCACACGCCATGGGTCGGAAGGCGTGGGCGCACGTGGAGACCGCCTTCGATGCGCAGCTCGCCATGGACGCCGGAATCGATGGTTTTGCGCACGTACCGGGGTACGGCGTTGCCGACGCAGCCGACAGCACTCTCGATCGCTACCGTCTGCCGGAGCCACTCGCCCGCCGCATCGGCGCCTCGGGCATTCCCGTCGTGACCACCATTGGTCTCGCGCGTGGGGCTGCGCGAGACACCGCCAGCCAGCGGCGCGTTCGCACGGTGTTCGAGGCCAACATCCGCTTGCTGCAGCGTTACGGCGCTCGACTCATCACCGGCTCCGATACCTACTCCGATACCGAGATCATCGTTCGCGACGCCACGGCGCTCGTCGATGTCATGGGAGGTGATGCAGCGAGCCTGATCCGGATGCGCGCGGTAACTACGCCGCAAAGCATTTTCCCGGGTCGTCGCATCGGGCTGCTTCGCGCGGGTTACGAAGCCAGCTTCCTCACCCTCGGCTGCGACCCGCTTGTGCGCCGCGAATGCCTGCTCGACATCCGCGATCGGGTAAAGCAAGGAGTTCAGCTGCGCGTGCCGCCCGGAGAGTGAGGTGGCGCCGCGACGTCGGGCGTGCGCTGCGCCCAAGCCCGGAGTGCCGCCGTACCGCGTCGACTCGCCACCAGCCGCTCGCCGTTCGGCATCTCCACGGCGAGCCGATGCGCATCGTGTGGGATCAGGGCGCGAATTGCGCCGCTGTTCACGAGATGGCGGCGGTGAATACGCAGAAAGCCCCGGGGCGATAACGCGTCGTCCAACGCCTGCAGCGTGGTCGTGTGCAGGAGCGCGCGATCGGCGGTGACCACGCGTACGCAGTCGTCGGCCCCCTCGAATCGCCACACGCTCGCCAGCCGGATGGGGACATCACGGACCCCTACACGCACGAGCAGATGGTATTCGTTATCCGCACGCGACGGACGCACGCGCCGCCGGCGTCGCACGCGCTCGAGCGCCTGGTGCACGCGGCGCGCACCGAAAGGCTTTCGGAGATAGTCTGCCGCATCGAGGTCGAACGCCGTCGCGGCGTGCTCGGCATGCGCGGTGGTGAACACCACCAACGTATCGGGCGAGAGAAGCGTCAGGCAGTCGAAGACGGATCCACCCGGCATCCTGATATCGAGGAAGAGCACGTCCAGCGCCGGAGCGCTGCGCAACAAGGCCGTGAGTGCGGGCACATCGACCACCTCCGATATCAGGGTAACGGCCGGGTCTTCCTGAAGCATGCGCCGGAGCGCGCGACGAGCCAGCGGTTCGTCCTCGGCAATGGCCACGCGCAAATGATCGGCCGCGTCGCTCACGCTGGCACACGTAGCGTCACGCGCCATCCACAGCCACCGGGTCCAGCGCCCCACTGCATGTCAGCCTGCGCACCAAAGTGCAGGCGTAGACGCGAGCGAATCAGTTGCAGCGCTCTTCCAGAGCCCGGCGTCGCAGGAGCCTGCGTCCCAACACCGTCATCCTCAATCATGATGGACACGGCACGCGCCTCGCGCGTTGCCTGCACGGTGACGGATCCCGCACCGGGTCGCGGGGCGATGCCGTGCACAATGGCATTCTCGACCAACGGCTGCAGAGAGAGCGCCGGGACTCGCACGGCCAATGCGGTGGGGGCCACGTCCAGCACCACGCGGAGACGGTCACCGAGCCGAAGCTGCTCGAGATGGAGATAGTCTTCCAGATGCGCCCACTCGTCGCGGAGCGGCACCAGATCGTCGACACCCTCACGAGGAGCCGTCACGTATCGCACCACCCGTCCGTAGCGTTCGATCGCCTCCTCCGCGCCTGGATCATTGCCGCGCACCATCTCCAACAGAGAATGCAGCGTGTTGAGCAGCACGTGTGGATCGAGCCGCTCGCGCAGTCGCGCCAGCTCGGCATCTTGCCGCAACACGCGTGCGTCGCGCGCCTCGGCCATGACCTGCAGAGCGTAGCAACTACCGGCAACCGCCGCGTAGGCAAACACGAACGTGAAGAGTTGCCAGTGACGAGCCGGCCCAACTAGCCACGTGACCGTCAGTCCGCCGTTTCGCGTCAGCGACGCGACGCCGAGTGCGATCGCAGTAAACGCGAGCGACATCTGCGCCGCAACCAGTCCTGCCAGCACGTGCAGCGGCAAGAACCACCACTTCGGAGCGTATGACCACGGCACCTGATCGGTGACCCATCGAACGCCCAGTGCCATAAGAGCCAGCGCCGCGGTATTGGCCAGAGCGTCCACTCCCACATACAGCGACATGGGGAGACCACCGGCGAGGAACACCGAGATGTACGCTGCGCACAAGAGGGCCGCGACCACCAGCACAAAGCGAAGCGGCGGTCGCGGCGTATGTGACGGAGCGCGAGGAGTCATCTCACATCTTTGCGTCTGGCACACCGCAGCGCCACAGCACGCGCCATCATTCGGCGAGCAATTCGGTCAACCGGCCAGTCGGAGCGGTCGATGCCCACCATCCATCACAGTCGCTCAGCGGCCTCTCCCTGCCGCGTGGTGGGATAGGTGCGGGATAGGTACACTCAAAACGTATACCTTTTCGGTCGCGCCGTCTTTCTCGCAGGTCCGGCGCATGCCTTCCCCGCTTGAGAAGCAGATGAGACACCTCACGCTCGCCATAGCCTTGCTGCTGGTTCCGTCAGTCATGTTCGGCCAAGGAGCCACTGTGGCGCTGACGCCGAAGGACGAAGCGGCAATCGACTCCATCTTCCGTCAGGCGTATCCCGCGGAATCTCCGGGCGCGACCGTGTTGCTCGCGCGTGGCGACAGCGTTCTTTACCGAAAGGCCTTCGGAATGGCCAACGTCGAACTGCGCGTGCCCATGCGGCCCGAGCATGTGATGCAGTTGGCTTCCATCACGAAGCAGTTCACCAGCGTGGCGACGCTCATGCTGGTGGAACAGGGCAAACTCAGTCTGCAGGACCGCCTCTCGAAATTCCTACCAGATTTCCCGAGTGGCGGTGAGATCACCATGCACCATCTGCTCAATCATTCGTCGGGCATCACCAGCTATACCAATGTGCCGTCATTTCGCACGCTTACGCGGCAGGATTTGTCGCCCGCGGAAATCCTCGCACACGTCAAGGACTTGCCGCTCGAGTTCACGCCCGGCGCACAATACGCGTACAGCAATTCTGGCTATCTGCTGCTCGGCATGATCATCGAACAGATCTCGGGGATGCCGTATGCCGAGTTCGTGCAGAAAAACATCTTCGCCAAGCTCGGCATGACACACTCGCACTACGCGAGCAACTATGCCCTAGTTGCAAATCGGGCGAGCGGTTATCAGGTGTACGAAGGCGTTGTCGAGAATCCCGAGTACCTGAGCCCGTCGATCGCATACGCGGCAGGATCATTGATGTCGACGGTCGATGACATGCTGCTCTGGAATCGCGCCCTTCGGCAGAACACACTTATCTCCGAGGAGAGCAAACGCCTGGCATTTGCCAATCACAAGCTCGCGAACGGCCGCCCCAGCAACTACGGATACGGATGGTCAATCAATGAACTGGCCGACCTGCCCACAGTGGAGCACACCGGAGGCATCAATGGCTACGCAACCTCGGGCATCCATGTCACCGACGGTGATGTGTACGCGATTGTCCTGACCAATCGTGATGATGGCAGAGGACCCGAATCGTACAATATCCGGGCGGTGTCCATTGTATTGGGAAAGCCGATCGCGGAAGCCGCACCCGTGCTGCTTACCGAAGGGCAACTCAAACGTTGGGTAGGTGCGTATCGATTCGATGACGTTGTTCGGATCGTGACGTTTGAGGACGGAGCGTTGTACAGCGCGCGTGAGGGCGGACGGCCGCTCAAACTTGAGCCGTTGTCGGCCACACGATTCCGGATTGCAGACCGACTGGCGACGTTCGACTTCTCGATGAAGGAGGGTAAGCGACAGGTGCGGTATACGGACCGCATCGTCCAGAGTGTTGGTACCGAGACGGAGAAGCCGCTGGAATTGTAAGGGCGGTAGAGCCTAGTACCCGGCTCCCACACGCTTGCGCACATGCAATCCCTGCGTGAGCGCCCTGAGCAGAAAATCCGCGACATCCTCCACGCTGATTCTGCGGCCGCCCTCCGGTAGAAAGTCCTCTAAAGTTCGATACACGCCGGTCCGATCGCCTGGCACGATGTCACCCGTGGCCACCATCGTGTAGTCCACATTGCCATCGTGCATGGCCTGCCATGCCTCCTTGTGCCTGGCACTCACCTTTCTGAACACCTCGGGAAAGGTTGGCTGGTCCTGACGAAGGCCGCCGCTCGCCGCATTGAGAATGCCGCCCCCAGCGACGCCGAGCACACGCGTGACACCACACGTGTGCATGGCCGCGACAATATTGCGCATGCCTTGGGACTGGGCGTCACCCGGCGCCTCGACGCCGGCACCGCCGAGGGCGGACACGACGGCATCGGCACCGGTCACGGTGTGCGTGACATCGCCGAGCGTGAGCACGTCGCCCTGTACGAGCTCGAGGCCGGGGCGCGTCCGTATCGCAGACGGATCGCGCACCAGCGCACGAATGGTATGCCCATCGGCGAGCGCGTACTCGACAAAGCGTCCACCCACACGACCGGTGGCTCCGAAAACGGCGAGGTGCATGTATGCCCAGTATGTGAAGGACTATTGCGCAGCGAGGTGGCGTGCGCCGCCGCCGTACCGCCTCGCGCCGCGCCTTCGAGGGAGCTGCTGTGGAATGTCTCACTGGCCCGCCACAATCCGGGTACACCGCACGCCGTGCTGGGCTGTTGTGCACGCGCTCCCGGTGGCTGCGCAAACTGCGCAAAAGGCACACGAGACACGGCCAGTCGGGTCATCCGCTGCACCTCGCGGGCAACATCATCGGTGCCCACAGACATGCCACCCGCCTGCGACATTGACGCGATCTCGGTTCGCGCTGCGGCATCGAGATCCTCATCCGGCAGCGTGGCACTCGCGCCAACGGCTGTCGCGGAAATCACGGGCCCTGCCTCACTATACTCGGGTGCAACGTCGGTGATCGTGACCGCATGGCTGATCACCGCATCCGCCGCGGCGTTGAGCCACAGCGCCTTTCCGGGAAGCAACGCTCGTTCGGCACGATACCAAAGCGTCGTACAATCAAGCGCCTGGGAGGGCTCGCTGAGTGTCACACCCGCCGTCCGTGCAAGCTGTACCGCCATTGGTGCATCGGTCGCGATGACGACATGTCGTGCGTCGAGCACACTTCCGTCGGCAAGCGAGACGCTGTGCACACCATCAGGATTCGTGCGGACTGCGGCAACTCGTACGCCAACCCGAACCCTCTCCCGCGGGAGATTCGCGGCGAGCGCGGCGGTGATGGCGCCCATGCCACCTGCTGGGATCACCGTATCGCCCTCGGCAAGCATCTTGAATGTGAACAGCAGCACTGATGCACTGGTCGACAGCGTGCGGTCCAGCAGAATGCCGCCGTAGAACGGCGCGAAGAATCCGTCGAGTGTTTCCGCCTGAAATCCGCGACTCACCAGGAAGTTGCGTGTGCTCTGGTTTGCAAAGCGCGCACTGAAGCAGTCGTCGATCGACAGAGTATTCACAAATGTACGCAGAGCGAGAAGACGCACCTTGTCTGCGAATGGAAATGCCCCCGACATGAGGGTGTCGACGAGCAACCCTGAGTCACGCAGCCCATCACCGACCAGCGATGCCTTTCCGTTGCGCACGATGCGCGCAGCGGGATCGAAGCGGCGCAGCGCAAGAGCCGGCAGGTCCAGATACTGACGCAGCGTGGGATACGCGGTGAACATCACCTGGAATCCGTGATCGATAGTTGCACCATCGATGCGTGACGAACGCACCCGACCACCGACATCATCCTGTGCTTCGAGCATGAGCACATCCCGCCCCGCGCGATGCAGCGCAATGGCACAGGTCAGGCCGGCCACCCCTGCCCCGACGATGATCACACGATCCTTTGATGCGTGGTCCATGCGCTGCGTTATTGTTTGGGGTGGCACAGGTTCTACATCAGGACCCGCGATCCATCATCCTCGTCGCTTCAACGGACAATTGCCGCGTGTTGTTCCCGCCAACACTTGAAGCAGCGCAGGCGCGTGTTCGGTCAATACGCCCCGCTGACTACGCCAGAACCCGCAATCACCTGGACGGGGCGGTGTCCCAACTGTCGCCCTACATCACGCACGGCATGATCAGCCTGCCGCAAGTGCTAGTTGGCGTCGCGTCGCGGCACCCACTGCCCGTCCAGCACAAGCTGGTGCAGGAATTGGGATGGCGGGAGTATTTCCACCATGTGTGGCAACACCGGGGTGACGGCATCTTGGATTCCTTCCACGCCGGCCCGCTACCCGAATCGGTGTACCATCCGGATATGCCCGCAGACATTCGCGAGGCGCGCACCGGTGTTCCGGTGATCGATCGCGCGGTTGAAGTGCTTTACGACACGGGCTATCTCCACAATCACGCCCGCATGTGGTTGGCGAGCTACGTCGTGCATATGCGAAAGATCCATTGGCGAGCGGGAGCTGACTGGATGTTTGCCCATCTGCTCGACGGTGACCTCGCCAGCAATCACCTGAGTTGGCAATGGATCGCCGGCACGGCAAGCTCCAAGCCGTACCTGTTCAATGCGGAGAATGTGGCACGTTTTGCACCACCCGAGTGGCACAGTGCGGGATCGGTGCTCGACACTACCTACGAGGCGCTGGATGCGATCGCTCGAACCCCGGGTGCGGCCATGAACGAGCAAACCGGTGACGATGCAGCCAGCGAAGTCATTAGGCGCACACACGTATTCGAACCACCGCTCCTGCCGGACCCTCCGCAACGTGCGGCAGCGCCTCTTCACTCCGTGCACAGACGCGAGGTCTGGCTGGTACACCCGTGGAACCTCAACAAACCTCCCGCCTCGATCGCATCTGAGTGTGTGTTGATTGGCTGGTGGCCCGCCGAGTTTCACGCGCGCTGGCCATGGAACCCGGCGCGCTGGCGTTTTGTTGATGCCGCCATGTCGCAACTCACCTCGCAACAGTGTGTGGGTGACACGGCGTTGCTACAACACGCACTCGCTGGCGCACGTGCCGTCCACACGTACGACAATCCCCACGTGCGGTCACTGCTGCCGCAAAGCATTCAGCGAATCGCCGCACCGCGCCTGTTTCCGGAGGTCGCGCACCTCTGCCAGTCGTTCTCATCGTGGTGGAAACACGCGACGCGCGGCATCGCACAGCTGACGGACCTGCCGGGTGTGGCGGCTGCTCACCTGCACCCGTTCAGGTGACCGGCGCCTCGCCAATTCCAAGGCGCTCAACGATTTCCTTGAGCAGTGCGAGCATCGCCACGCGTTGCTCATGATCGAGGTGGCCAAACGCCTCTTCGTCGTTTTCATCGGCAAGCGCGGCGAGTTTCGGAACGAGACGCCGCGCGGGGGCTCTGAGTGCGATGAGTTGAGCGCGGCCGTCCCGCGGATCGCTGCGGACCGAAACGAGCTCCTTCACCACCAGGCGGTCTACCAGCTTCGAGATCGCGCCGCGTGTCAGACCAAGCGTCGCCGCAAGTTCACTCGGATTCACCCCGTCGCGATCGAATAGCGCACGCAGCACCACCCACTCCGCGACCGTCACGCCGTGTGTTTCCAGCCGCATTTTGAACGCATGGGACACGTGATTCGACACCGCGCGGAGCCAGTAGCCGAGATGCGCGTCGAGTGTACTGAGCTCGTGGCCGTGTCCGCGCCGCGCTCTACCGCGGGAAATGCTCGACATGTGTCTCCGCCGTACGTCCGAAATAGACAACGCGTCTTCCGGAGAATGAGACCATGTACCCGGCACATCCCGCAGACCTGACCCTCGCGCTGAAGCCGAGATAGGTATAGCCGGGCACTTGATTCTGCGCATCGCGCACCGCCTGTTCGACGGCATGGGCATCGAATGCGGCCGCAATATTTGTATGAGACGCCGGCAGTGCGAGCTCCACATGGTCGCCGTTGGCGCGGAAGTACGTGGACGTACCTCGCCGGTAGTCGACGTCATACCCCTCAAATCCCGCGTCCATCAATTGGCGCACGATGGACGGGAAGTCCATGGTGCCGGCGTACGCCGCATCCAGGCACTTCCGAGCGGTGGCGGTCAGTTGATCATCCATGGCGTTCCGGTCCGGTTCCCGTTGCGCGGCGGGGTCGTGTGGCGCCGCCGTGTCGATGCGGGAAGCATACCAGTCGACAGTTTCCTAGTCAACCTCTTTGCAACGCCCGTGAGTGGAAGTCGCATTGGTCGGTAGGTCACCAGTTCAGCCCGATGCAAAGCCCGATCGACATGTGAGCCCCGCCTGTCGTCACACAACGGTTCTCGCGGCTGCGGATTCTGGTGGAGATTTCCCATTCTCTTCCGGGATCTCCCGTGCACCTCCGCGTCTTACCGCTGCTCTTCTGCCTCGCCCTGCCGGCCGCCGCGCAGACCCATTCTGCCCGTGGCCCTTACCAGGTCGGCTTCACCCAGCGGTGGATCGTCGACTCGACCCGCACCTATCGCTATGCCGATGCATCGGGCCGAGTATTGAGCGACGGGCCGCGTCCGATTGCGATGAACGTTTGGTATCCAGCGACGGGCGGCGGCACGCCGCTTAGGCACGGCGACTACTTCGACGGTGCAATTCCGGCAGGAGCGAAACTGCCGTCCGTTTTCGGCGCGATAACGCGCGCCCTCGCGGTTCATCATCGACGCACCGCGACCATCGAACTGACTCGCGTTCAGAACGTCGATTCGCTTGACGCCGCGCATCGAGCTGCAGTCGACGCCTTCTTAGAGGCCCCTGTCGCTGCGCGACGCGATGCTCGTCGCGCCATCGGCCGCTTCCCGCTGGTGATCTACATTTCCGGCGCTGGCGCCTCCTGGGACGACAACGCCGCCCTCTGCGAGCGGTTGGCGAGTCTTGGTTATGTGGTGGTATCGAGCGCCTGGCAGCGAGGAGATGGCACGAACCTTGGCACGCACGATCGATTCCGCACGGTGGAGGGAGACGTGCGCGCACTGATCGTGGAGGCCGCGCGTCACGATGGTGCCGACTGGACTCGGGTCGCGCTCATCGGTCACAGCGCCGGCGCACAGTCTGCCATCCGTCTGCAGACCGAAGGGAGTTCGCCTGCCCGCGCCGCGCTCATACTCGACACCACGCAAGACACCTGGTCACTCACTGACGAACGCTGGGGCGACGGTGGCTTCCTTGATGTGATTCGCAACCGCTACCATCGCGCCAGCGGCACCTTCCTCTTCGCCACCGTTCCGGAGGCCCAGTTCCAGGTCGGCGACACACTGACCAACAGCGAGCGCTGGTACCTCACCCTTCCTCATCTCGACCACAACGACTTCATCGCTCAAGGAATCGACGGTCGCCGAGTGCGCGCCGATGCGGAACGCCGCGCTGGAAAGCCGGTGACCGATAGCATTGAGACTGCTGCTGTCATCGCCGTCAACGCGTTTCTCAACGGCTATGTCGTGGCGACACTTGCAGCGACTCTACGCAGTGACACCGCCGCGCGTGCAACACTGCGCGCTCCGCTCCCGCAGCCCTTGGGCGGCAATCAGTCGCGCGTGGAGCATCGTAACATCGGTGAATCGGGACCGCCGTCGTGGCAGCCGAGTCACGGCGCGCCGACTCCGGCCCAATGGCGTCGCCTCCTGCTCACGGGCGATCACGACACCGCCTTCCGCATTCTCGGTGACGCCTGGCGTGCTGACTCCACGGTGCCGCTTTTTCACCAGAACGTGGGACTCGCGATCATCCGCGAGCGGCTCGCCGCCGGCGACTCACTCGGCGCCCGCGCCATCCACCAGCGATACCTCGCGCTCGCGCCGCGGTTCAGCAACATCATGAACGCGATGCTCTCCTGGGGCAGCGCCATGACCAGTTTCGCGCCGAACGAACCCGAGCGCGCGGCTATCTGGTACCGATACGCGGTGATGCTCGATCCGAGCAATGCGAAGGCGAGGGAGCAGTTGGAGGCGGTGGAGAGGCGGATGAAGCGCTGAGCGAGTGTGTCTCGTCGAGGAGCCGAGTAGAGTCCCTCTTCGCAGCAACAACATTCTCCACCGAAAGGCTCTCGGTATGACCAACATCGAACCGCGCGTGCCCAGGCGGCCCGAATATGTGATGCAGCTAGCTGGCCTGCCACACGGATCGTCCATACGCATTCGCGGATCTCTCACACCACCAAAGCCCGCACGTACCTCCACTACCTCAGCCCTACGCCTGTCGACGTAAGACTTGCCGGTGTATCGGAGCGACCGTCACCGACAAAATGGCATACAAGGACAGTCGCAATCCACGTGTGCCATCAAATACGATGCGTTTGTCACATCGCAGAAGATGAGCGCCAACCGGCATCCGCAGCATCATACGCAGGGGGTAGCGGTTCAGCCGCCTTTTTCACGCTCGGACGGGAGAGATACGGAACACGTGCGGCTGGTACAAACTTAGAAGCCGGCCCAACGTGGCCGTCCTGATCATCAAAAAAGATGTGCGCACCAAAGGCTTGCAGCACCTCTGCCTTCGAGACACCACCCAGAAAATGGGCCTCATCAACGCGAACGTTCCACCGGCGCAGCGTTCGAATGACTCGCTCATGTGCAGGAGCATTGCGTGCCGTGACAAGGGCGACGCGAATGGGCGGAGTATCTTGCGCCGAGTCATTCTGAAGAGCGGATAGCGTCTTCAGGAGTTTTGCGAATGGGCCTTCTGGCAATGGCTTCTGAGCATTGACGGTCTCATGTGCAAGAAAGGCCTCAAGTCCTTCACTTTGGTATATACGCTCCGACTCATCTGAGAAGAGCACCGCATCACCGTCAAATGCAATTCGGATCTGGTCCGATTTTCCGCTCAGTTTCGCTGGCGGGGCGTAGATGACTCCGGCTGCGATACCGGCATCAACGGCAGATTGCACATCTGCTTCATCCGCCGACAGGAAGAGGTCGACCTTATATGCGTGAAGGTAAGGCGCCAATGAGGCCCCACCGGTCAACGCGGCCCGCGTAATATCAAGTTCGTAGTGTTTGATGGAATTGAAGATGCGAAGGCTTGTGTCGCCGCTATTTCGAGACATCACGACGACCTCCGCCTTACGCTTTCCTGGCGCCAGCGCATTGAGGGCAAGAATGGCGCTCACAAGAGGAAATGCTGCGCCCGGGCGCAGCAGATCGTACTCGTGCTCAATCTGATACCGTGAGTACTCACTCAGGCCCTGCGCGCGGAAAATCTCGTCTTCAATCGAAAGATCGAATAAGGCCCGCGAGGATACACCGATGACGAGGTACTGCGAAAGATCGTATGGCATGAATTTCTGGCACGTGGTCAAACATCATTTTTGCTGAAGACGAGCGCATAGAATGCGTCGACACGTCGCCTTCCGGAGGTCGGCCATAAGGTACACGGCAGGATCCGAAGATCTATTCGCGAAACGGTAGGTCCGCCCCATCTCCTAGCCCCAGCCACCGCATGCACTGAGGACAGTGTGACCGGATCAACCGGGGAAGTTCATCAAGCGTCCCGCCGAGCAGGTCGTAGTACACCTCTGGGACATTGCGGTTTGAAAGCCCGAATAGGAGATCCTGAAGTCGGATCTCAAGGAGCGCGGCCGTGAGGGAGTTCACCGGCATGACGCTAGGCGCGTGTGCAGGGCCGAGCCCCTCGACATAGCCACGCGCACGATCGGCGGCCATATCGTAGTCCGGACGGAACGCCAAGGCGAGACGCTCCGAAGTCAGATGTCCAGCGCACCACAGACATGGGCCGTCGGGTGTGAGGTAGTTGATGCGGATGCCTCCGGCTTCGACCATGGAATCTTCGGCTGACGGGTCATCCTCGGCAGTGGATCGGATGGCATTGCCACCGTCGAGGACAGGGATATAATGCGCGTACGCGAGCCGATTGATGAAATGCCTTGGGCGTGGATCGTCCACGAGCATCAGGATGATGTCAGCGCTGAGAAGATGTGCGATCTCGGCGCGGTCACGTACGTCGGAAACACTCCAGCGGACCCGGATGTCCCTGACGAGGGAGAAGGCCGGGAGTGCGCGCGCGAGGCGCTCCGCCTTGGACCTCTTTCGCTTGGCGTCAGCGAAAGTGATGATAGCCGATCGATTGACGTTCACGTCCTTGACGATGTCCAGGTCCCAGCAGCTGATGCGACCGATTCCCCACCGGGCGACGTGCTCGGTGCAGATTGATCCGACGCCGCCGTTACCGACGACGGCGATGTGGAGATCGGCGAGAAGTCGTTGGCCTTCACGGCCAAAAACTCTAACTGAGCGATCCGCGTGGGCCGGAACGTCGTGAATACGACCTTCGTCCAGACGATCAGTCGTTGATTCGAACTGAATGCGACTCGGACCGAGCGTTCGTATACGCTCGACCGGCGTCATTGAGACCTTTATTGCGGATGTGCGATCAAACCTGAGAACACGAGCGCGGATATCCGTCATACTGGCAACGATCGAGATCAGCGGAGCTTCAGGTTGCAGAAAACCTTCGCCGAAGAGGAAACGGGCAAGATCGTCGTCCGCTCGATCGTCGTCCGAACTCCACATCGGTACGCCGAAACCCGGATGCGTGTGAAGAACGGCCAGACCGGTATCAGGACCTTGGCCGGCAAGACCGTCGATCACCCGATTCCAATAGTGGGAGGTGACCGTGACAACCGGCCCGCGGTGATAGCTCAGGTCGCGAGCGATCGGAGGGACCACGTCCTGAACAATGAGGGTGTCCCGATCACACGCAGTACTCGACCGACAGTAGGCAACAACAGCACCTTCGCGCGGGCTCGCGGCGAGCGCGACGCCGACCATGGTCTCACGCGTGGTCACCGACCACGCGATTTCAAGGCGCCTTCCCTCTGGATGACGCCCGAGTAAACGAAACAGGGCGGTTGAAACTGCGCCAGCCGCGCGTCGGAGGAAGGAGAGAGCGTTCACGTTCCGAGGAGGAAACGCCGTTCGATCGTAGCGAGATGTGTCTCCAGCGTGTCGACCGTTCCGTCGAACTGAAATGTCTTTGGCTTCCAGGAGAACTTTCGATGCGGTATACCGAGCAGCATGGCGTCGCTCGTGCTCTGAGGACTGCTCCTGGTACTGGCGACAATGATCGACGCGGGACGGACGAAGAAGCCAGAAGGATCGGGAGACGCGTCGGGGTATGGCGCCGGCACGATGAAGGCGAGCGCATCGAGCTGTCGAGGCTCGTAGTTATCCCCCGGCGGCGTGTAGGCTTCGAGGATGACGATGACGTTCTCTCCCTCGTCGACAGTCCGTACGTTCGAGCCCGCACGCTTGAGCGCGGCAGCTTGCTGTCGGATGATCTCGCGGCTCATGTGCGCACCACCACCTGAAGCATTCCGTTCGAGTAGTCCGTGCCTCGAATTGTGGCCCGAAAGTGGTCGCCGGGCTTGGTGAAGTGGCGTTCGTTGGGCTCAATGGATTCGCCGGTTTTGCCGGCGACCTCGGTCCATAACTCGTACTTGTCGGTGCTCAGGCCAACCCGACTGAGAATCTCACGCCCGAGAAGCTCTTCGCCGTGAGCATCTACTCGCCCGTTTCGCTCGTTCACGTGGTATACGCCCCGACCTGGGGGTGTGCCATCTGCACCCGGATCCTTCGCTCCCTCAGTTCCGCCTTCCATGTTGCTGGTCATCTCGCGGACCTCCGCTACGCTGAGTGATGTCGTACTCTGCAGCGCGCAACGGCGCGCGACAGACTTGTACATGAATTCAATGTCAAGTTGAACTAAAAGTCAAGTTTCATTTTTACGCGAATGTGGTCAGAACAGCGAACCTTGCAGCCGGGTCGCGGGATCTGTGATCTGGACCGTGCCATCCTTTGCGACGCTATGGATCAGGCCGAGTTCCTGAAGTCTGATGCGCATGGCGTCTGTGGACACCAAGAAGGAGTCTGCGAGCCTACGAATGTCTCGCTGTGATCTGAGAGTGATGGCCGCTGCTGCAGCGCGCACCTGTTCGGCGGGCATCAAGAGCACGGCCGCATAGTGGTCAACCGCGCGTCGTTCGAGCGGGGAGTCCTCTCCTGCCGCACGTCGTTCCCGCTCGCGCGCAGCGAGACCTTGCATTACCTCGGTACGGATAGCCCGTGGTAGCTCTCGTAGTCGGGTGTGCAGCGAAAAGACTTCCCCATTGGTCGCTGATCGACGCTGTGGCCGGTAGCCGAGTCCAACCAGAAGCCCGATCTGATCGGCTTCTCGGACGACTGCGAAAACGTCTGCGTGGCCGGCTTCGTGCGCAATCGAAAACCGCTCGAGGCCCGGCTGATTCTGGAACCGCTCGCGATGGATTTCATTCAGGACGATCTCGCGTGTCGCCGGGCGAAGACACGCAAAAACGGATTCACCTGACTCTTCCTGAATCACCTCCCATCGAAGGTTCAGTTCGAGAATGTGCTCGATCAGATGCTCAATGGGAACTGGTGGCTTACCATCCCAGAGGCCACGCTGCCGGAGCTGGCGGAGCCTCGAGTAGGCCCGTTCTTCGATTTGATCCAACCATCTCGATGCTCGTACCATAAAATGCTCCGGCGTTGGATTCACTTCCTGTGTCGCTTCTCCGCCTCTTTAATGAGATCTTCGAGCAGCTTTGCCTGCTCAGATACGGGCACGGCGCGAATGCTGCGAAGCAACCGCTGGGTCGCTGGCTGTTTAGCGACGAAGTCCTCGACATTTGCGGGAATCTTCTCCGCCAAGTGAAACAGCTCATCCGTCTCGGTTATGGAGAGTTTCAAGATCTTTGCAGCTTCCTCGATCCGAGCACGCGCCGGCGGTGGTGCACCACCGCTCTCTATTTTCGAGATGTAGGTGAAATCGACATCGATGGCTTCAGCGAGTTCCTTCTGCGTGAGCCGCGCCCGCTTTCTAAACTCATGCAGTCGGCTGCCGAACGTTGCGGACTTAGGCATCTATCAATGCTGACGCTTCTTGACTTCAATATCAAGTCATCTGCCGAAGAAACGTACAGAGCTGTTGGTGAGGACGAGGAGCGTAGGGCCGGAATGACCCATACGATAGGTCGGCTGGATGCTGCAAATGAGGCACTACCTTAGGAAGCGTAGGAATTCGAAGCAATCCTATGTCTCGGCCGGTTTACTCAATGCATTGAGCAATTTTACTCAACGTCACGAGCTGCGGTGCCCGTGACGGGAGAGTAGCGGAATGTGCAGACTAGGAGACTGACGTGCCAACTACTTGGACAAATTCAGCGATCAAGGTCACTGAGCCTTCGTCGTCGCCGGTAAGTGCGATCGGTTCGAAATCAGGATTCAGCGGCTTGAGCGTGATTCGTTCGTGCTGCCACGAGTCACCCTTGGTTGCTTTCGCACTTTCATAGCGCTTGACAGTGTACCGCTGACCTGTTTCCGGGTCAGTAACATCTCGCATCTGCACAAGCACGATCTTCCCCTGACGAGTTCCTTTCACCGGAGCTTGAAACAAGCAATACGCGCCATCGGGGATCGTGGGCTCCATCGATTTTCCGACGACAGCCGCAACAAACATTCCCCGCTTGAGGGGGCGGCGCATCTCCAGCTCCACCCATTCAAACTCGCCATCAGCGACGTGCTGCGGATCGCCGAATGTCCCGGCAGCAGCCTTCAGCGGTACGAGTGGGATGCAGCTCTTGTAGCGCTCCGCTGGCCGTCCCTCAACGAGACGGAGCGACGCAGGCAGCTTCCCATTCGGCGCCCGCTCTTCGGCACCGCCTGAATGACGAAGGCGCCGATAGGCTTCTTCGGCCATCCAACTGGTAACGATCTTCTGAAAATTTCCGTCGTTCATGAATCGAACAAAAATGTCCTCGTTCTGATCCATGCGATCGACGAACAGCCGTTCAAGCACACTCTTGAAGAGCAGCTCAAACTTGTCGCCGGGATTCACCGCGGCGGCACGACGCAGGCCGTCATCTCCCATCGCGGCCTCGACGATCTGATCAAAGAAAAGCTGATCAGCCTGATTGAAGTCCGTACCAAAGCGCTCGTTCACTACATCAATGAGCTGCGAAAGTGGAACGGGCTGCTCATGCAGGGCGCCACTCCCGACCTCCGACGGGCCATCGAGCTTCGGTGCCGCTCCATCCGTGAGTGCAATCGACCCTTCGCTGATCTTCTGCAGTCGATAGTACTCGAGCTTCACTTCATCGTCGAACTGATAGGCGGCTCCAGCCGAACGACGCGGCAGTTTCGTCAGAAGATGCCGCACGAACACGTATAGGCGCTCAAGGTCAGAGTCCTGATAGGGAATGACCTGACTCAGAAAGCCGTAGAGATTCTGAAAGGCCTGCAGCTTCCCGCGCCAGAGTTCTGCCTCCTCCGGGCTTTCGCCAAGCCGCACCTTGAATCGGGAAACCGCCGGATCAAGAGCCGCATTCATCGCCTGGTGGTCGAGTGCGCTCTGCTTCTGCTTGGGTTTGAAATACACATCACAGAAGCGGGACACTTCCTCCGTCAGATACACACCCGCCGCATCAAGTTCACCCTGAATGGCATACAAACGCGAGGGATCGACCTCTTCGCCAATCTCCGCTCCCTCGTAGTACGTCTTGAATGCTTCACGGATCTCTTCGCGATCGTTCACAAAGTCGAGAACGAACGTGTCTTCCTTGACCGGGTGAATGCGATTGAGTCGCGAAAGGGTCTGTACCGCCTGAATGCCCGCGAGCCGCTTGTCGACGTACATCGAATGCAGCAACGGTTGATCGAAGCCGGTCTGATACTTCTCCGCTACCAGCAACACCTGATACTCTGGTGATGCAAATGTCTCGGGGAGCTGCTTCTCGCGAAGCCCCCCGTTCATGTCCACTTCCGAATACGACACATCGGACAGCTTGTCGTCGGACACCACACCGGAGAATGCCACCAATGACTTGATGGGGTAGCCCTTTTCCTTGATGTAGCGGTCGAAGCCCTGCTTGTAGCGCACCGCCTCCAGGCGCGAGCCGGTGACCACCATGGCCTTGGCACGCCCCCCGATCTTATGTCGGGTAACCGAGTAGAAGTGCTCAACCATCACTTCCGTTTTTTGCGCGATGTTGTGCGGATGCAGCTTGAGGAAGCGGGCCAGTGCGCGCGCAGCTTTCTTGCGCTCGACGTTCGGATCATCCTCGCACGCCTTGAGCAGCCGATAGTACGTGGCGTAGGTGGTGTAGCTCTTCAGCACATCGAGGATGAAACCCTCCTCGATGGCCTGTCGCATGGTGTAGCGGTGCGCAGGTTGGCCACCACGTCCGAACACCGCGAGTGTCTTGTGCTTGGGTGTGGCGGTGAACGCAAAGAAGCTCAGGTTTGCCTGCCGTCCACGTTTGGCCATGCTGCGGAACATCTCTTCGAGGTCTTCCCGTCCCTCTTCGGCCGCCTGCCTCTGAGACTCCGTGCGAAGCGCTTCACCTCCAAGCACTTCCTTCAGGTCTGTTGCGGTCTCACCGCCCTGCGAGCTGTGCGCCTCATCAATGACCACCGCGCAGCGCCTGGTCTGTAGCGTACCTGTACCGGTCTCGCCGCGCTCTTCGGCCATCTTGAGCAACTGCCGCGAGACAAAGGGGAACTTCTGCAACGTGGTGATGATGATCGGTACGGCGTTCTCCAGCGCCTCGGCGAGCTGCCTCGAACTCTCGTCGATCTTCTGCACCACACCGCGCTTGTGCTCGAACTGGTAGATATTGTCCTGGAGCTGCTGATCGAGCACTACGCGATCAGTCACAACAATGACGCTGTCGAAAACACGCTGATTGCCTTCGTTGTGCAACGAGGCCAACCGGTGCGTAAGCCAGGCAATCGTGTTGCTCTTGCCGCTGCCGGCCGAGTGCTCAACAAGGTAGTTGTATCCCGGTCCTTCATTACGGGCCGCGTCCACCAGTTGGCGCACCGCCTGGAGCTGGTGATAGCGTGGGAACACCATTTGTTCGGTCTTGACCTTGCGGCCCTGGTCGTCGCGCTTTTCGTCGATCTGCAGATGGACGAACCGCGCCAGCAGATCGAGCAGGCTATCCCGCGCAAGCACCTCTTCCCACAGGTATGCCGTACGGTAGCTCCGGCCCTGTGGATCGGCA
The DNA here is from genome assembly GCA_016742275.1 of Gemmatimonadaceae bacterium. Lineage (GTDB taxonomy): Bacteria > Gemmatimonadota > Gemmatimonadetes > Gemmatimonadales > Gemmatimonadaceae > Gemmatimonas. Next base: position 72,773 of record JACVCD010000003.1, on the reverse strand, counting down.
GGATTTCCAGCGCCACCAGCCTCACCCTTGTTGAACGGCAGGAAGTGCGTGGCACTGCCGGCGAGGCGCGTCGTCATGAGCACTGTGTCGGTATCGACGGCAAAGTGCACGAGCGTGCGTCGCTTGAACTCGAAGATGAGATCTCGGGGATCACGGTCCTGTTTGTATTGCCGCCGCGCGTGCTCGACGGTCTGACCCGTCATCGCATTCTTGAGTTCGAGTGTCGCGATGGGGATGCCGTTGATGCTGAGGGTCACGTCGAGCGAATCACCGGGCCGGGCCTTCGAGTGATGCAGCTGACGTGTGATGCCCACGCGGTTCTTCGCGTAGCGCTCTTCAAGTTCCGGGTTGAGCTCATGCGCAGCCTTGAAGAAGGCCGCGTAGAGTGTACGCCCGTAACATTTGAATCCGTGTCTGAGCGTCGCCAGCGAACCATGGGTATCCATCCATTTGCAGAGGTCAGTGAGAATCTGCTCACCGGTCTTTGCTCCGTGCAGCGCCTCGAGTTTGGCCCACTCTCTGGGCTGCGTGTCCTTGATGAACTCAAGCACTACGGGCGCAAACACGGCACGATCGTGGACGAAGTCATCGCACGAAACGGCAACGTAGCCGTGACTGAGCAGGTGGTGCTCGATGACGGTTTCGAACGCAGTCTCGGAGTGTCGGGGTGTGATCGTCACGGCTGCTCCTCCGACTCACCGCTCTTTGCTTCGATTCGTCTGGCTTGTGCCACGACGCGATCAAAGTCGCTCTCGAACAATCGATCCTGCACGATGCGGTATTTCTCGAACTCCGTCTCGGCGTGGGCACGCGCGATCTCGGCGCTCACTCTGCCGGCGTCCTGCAATACCTCGCGGTCGGTGGCCGCGAGGAAACGATTCAGACGCGTCTCCCAATCCTGCATCGTCATCGGGATCTTCCGCAGCGCCATGTCCTCGGCCACGTCGAGGTAGGCGTTCACCAGCCGCGAAAGTTGGGCCAGCTCCAGTTCGGTGAGGTAGTTCTTCGCGACCGCCACATCGAACTTCTGGATTTTGCCGAGCGGCGCGTCGGCCCAGGTGCGCAGACCCATGTGTTCCTTGGTCGCGTCCGCGCGATCAACGATGACCTCGGCCGCCGTTTGCCCGTGAATCGCCCAGTGCAGCTTGTTCTGCACGGTGGCGAAGAAGCGTTTGGTGGCCTGCGCGGTGAGATCGTAGTCGACGGAGGTCGCATAGATGTCGGTGATTTTCTGATAGAACTTTCGCTCCGACAGGCGGATCTCGCGAACGCGCTGCAGCTGCTCTTCGAAATAGCGATCGCTCAGCACGGACCCGCCGCGCTTGAGGCGCTCGTCGTCCATCGCGAAGCCCTTGATGGTGAACTCCTCTACCACGCCCGTGGCCCATTTGCGGAACTGCACCGCACGCTCGGAGTTGACCTTGTAGCCGACCGCGATGATCGCCGACAGGTTGTAGTGCTTGGTGTCGTAGGTTTTTCCGTCGGCGGCAGTTATTCGAAAATTTCGAATAACTGACACCTCCTGTAGTTCGCTGTCCTCGAACACCTTTTTCAGGTGGTAGTTGATGGTGGGGACCTCCACGTCGTAGAGCTGCGCCATCATCTTCTGGCTGAGCCAGACATTTTCGTCGGCATAGACCGCCTCGACGCCACCCGCGCCGCTGGCCGCGACAAAAACCAGGTACTCGGCGGCGGAGGAGCGGACGAGGGACGTGGGCGAGGTCTTCTTGCGGGTCATGTGGATTCCGACGCGGCGGGGTAGTCGCGACGACTGGTCTCGAACTCTTGGAGCACCTCGACGTGCATCGTGTTGTCGGCGGTGCGGTAAAGAATCAGCTCGCCTTCGTGGGGGGCCGTGTCCGTCACGCCGCCACCGTGATATCGAGCTGGCCGGTTACGGCGGCGGCGATCAGCGCAGAGCGCCGTTCCTTGAGCAGCGCGATGGTGCGCTCGGTTGCCGCCCGCACGGCGTCGAGCTTTGCGGTTTCGCGGTCCACATGGGCGGCAATCTTGCGTTGTTCGTCAATGGGGACGATGGGGAGGTCGACAAGCGTGAAGTGCGAGAAGCGCAGGTCCTGGCCGTCCCTTATCAGCGTAGCCGTCGACCTCAAAGCCTCGATGAATGGCAGGCTCTTGAAGAGATGAGCGAAGAACGGCGGGTGAACCCACTTAATCGGGACGAGGACCACGTAGTGAAACGTGACGGAACCCGAGATCTTGCTCCACTCCAATCCGCCTTGAAAACTGCGAAGACTAATCACGAAATCGTTCGGCTCGACGTGCCTCAAGCTGTCGACGCCTTTTTCCAACTCGACGACGCGACGGCCTTCCAGTTCCACGAAGTCGGACTGAGGAAGCATCCCATACTTCTGAGAAGCCGTGAGTTGTCGATCCGATGGTCGCGCCGGCTCGTTTCGCACACGAAACAGCCGTCTACTCTGAACGACGCCCCAATGCGCCGGGATCTCGCCCAGCCACGGCACGCCGGAGTCGCGCAGCTTCACCTTCGGGTCGAGTCCGCGTGTGACTGCGGTGGCGATGATGGCCTTGCGCTTCTCGGCGAGAAGGTCGAGGACGCACCGCTTTGCCGCCAGCAGTCCGTCGATCCGTCGCGTCTCTCCTCCAAGGAACGCCGCGATTCTCCGCTGTTGATCCCAACCGGGGAGCGCCACAGGGAGCGTATGAATATCGTTTCGATCAACGCCTGGGACTGCCGACTTGCCCGCATGGACTTGAAAGAGTGGCGCCAGAAAGTCGAGCAAGTAGCGCAAATACTCCGCGTCATTGCCGTGAAGGTCGGTGCTGTACAGAGCAGTATTCAGCGGCCAGTACGGCGTCGACACCAGGTGAAATTCCCCGATCGTGCCGTAGCGACCAGTCACGATCCCCGGGGGAGAGGCGCAGGACTCCGTGTGCCAACCTGTAATTCCACCGCCCGCATATATGGGCACTGGCCCCTCTTCCCGCGCATCATCGGGTAGGTCGTGACCACGCTGAAACGTCACGGCCCACTTGAGTTGCTTGCGCAACCAGAAGTTTGGTGCCGCACGGAAGTCCGTCATGTGGTCACCTCGCGCAGCAGCCGCACGATCTCGTCCTCGGCGGCCTTCAGATCTCGATCGATTTCCGCCAAAGCGCGCGGCGGCGTGAACACATAGAAGTAACGGTTAAAATTGATCTCGTAACCGACCTTGTCCTTGCTCCGATCCGTCCACGCATCCGGCACGTGCGGCAGCACCTCACGCGCGAAGTACGTGTCCACGTCCTCTGTGAGCGGCACGTTCTCGTAGTCACGAAGGTCGGCGTCGGATTCAAAGCCCGCACCACGACCACTCACCGGCACGGACTCAGCCTTCGGGTCGCGCTGGGTGAACACGGATCGAAACAGCTTCTGCTCAGCCGTCTTCCAACGACTTTCTCGCTTCTCGAGCAGCTTCTCGATCTTTCCCCACGTTGCCGACCAGTCCAGCAGCGGCTTGCGGCCAAACGCCTTGTCAATGGCCTCCACATCATCCAGCAGGTGCGGCACCGCCTCGAGAAAACGCGCTTTCTCATCCACCGTCATCTGGTAGCGCAGACGCAGCGGTCGCTCAACGGTCACCCGTGTGTAGCCGAAGTCGGCGTTGTCAAAGATCTTGGAGCGCGGGCCCTCCTCAAACTTGCCATAGAGGCTCACGACCTCGTCGATCTGCGCAATGGTCATGTGCCGCCGCTTGTCGCCCAGACTGCGCTTGCTGTCTTCACTGCCTCCGGCAGTCCACACATCACGTGCGTCGAACAATTGCACCTTGCCCTTTCGCCGCTTTTCCTTGCGGTTGGTCACGATCCAGATGTACGTGCCAATACCGGTGTTGTAGTACATCGACTCCGGTAATGCGACAATGGCCTCGAGCCAATCATTTTCGATGACCCAGCGGCGAATCTCGCTCTCACCAGAGCCCGCGCCTCCGGTAAACATGGGGGAACCGGAAAACACGATTGCGAGCCGCGAGCCCTGTTTGTGCTCCTTGGGCTTCACGTCCTCCCGCTTGCTCCACATGTGCTGCAGGAACAACAGCGCGCCATCGTTCACCCGTGGCAGGCCTGCACCAAAGCGACCATCAAAGGCGCGCTTCTCGTGCTCGCGTACCACCTCTTTCTGCTGCTTCTTCCAGTCGACACCAAACGGTGGGTTACTCAGGAAGTAATCAAAGGTGTCGTTCGGAAATCGGTCACCGGTTGCGGCGTCGGGCAACAGGGTGTCGCCATAGCGCACGTTATCCCCGCCGCCATTGTGACTCACTTCCTTCATGAGCATGTCGGAAGCAGCCGTCGCGTACGCGCGCTTGTTGTAGTCCTGCCCATAGGCGTACAACTGCGCGGCGGAATGATGTTCCCGCAGATAGCGCTGGGCTTCGGCCAGCATGCCGCCGGTGCCACAGGCCGGGTCCAGCAGCTTGCGCACAGTGCCCGGTGTGGCGAGCAATTTGTCGTCGTGAATGAAAAGCAGGTCCACCATGAGACGGATCACTTCACGTGGTGTGAAGTGATCACCGGCCGTTTCATTCGCGAGTTCGTTGAAGCGCCGAATAAGGTTTTCGAAGATGAGCCCCATCTGCTCGTTCGCCACGTTCGTCGGATGCAAATCCACATCGGCGAACTTCGACACCACGAGGTACAGGATGTTCGCCTCGTGCATCTTCTCGATCTCGGCTTCGAATTCGAAATACTCGAAGATGCGCTGCACGTTGGCCGAGAAGCCCTTGATGTAGCTGACCAGGTGCTTGTTGATGTTATCCGGGTCGCCTTTGAGCTTCGCGAAGTCAAGCGGCGAGTGGTTGTGGAACCGCTGGCCCGCGACCTTGTTCAGCGTCGTGTCGAGAGCATCTCCCGTGAGCTTTCCGCCTTTGTGCTTCTGATGGGCTGCGACGACCTTGGCTTTGGAAGCCTCGAGTACACAGTCGAAGCGACGCAATACGGTCATTGGCAGCATCACGCGCTCGTACTGCGGCGGGCGATAGGGGCCGCGCAGCAAGTCAGCGATCTGCCAGATCAGATTCGCAAAGGTGTTGTGGTCAGACATGCAGGAGAGTCAGGGGCATGCGAATGAAATCGCTCGACGCGCCCCGGATGGGCCATCGCTTGCGGCATATGATTGTCGGTGACATGCCATTCCAAAGCATGCCATCCAGTTGCACGGCCAGAACTTATGCCGCGTTCAATGGCGAGCGCCAGCCCGGGCCACTCGTAGTTTTCGCCAGCGCCCTATGCCCCCCTCACCCCCAACTCAATCCCCTTCCACTTCCCCTGCTCAAACCGCCAAACGCTTAGTAGGCAACGAGCAGCATGCCCCATCACGATCGCCAGCCACACATCGGCAGGCTGCAACGGTCGCATGGACTGCACCAAAGTGAGATAGCCCACCGGCAACGCAAATTGCGACGCCAGGGTGATATACAACGGACTCCGTGTATCGCCGGTGCCCTGTAGTCCACCGGTGAACGTAAGCGCCAGGGTGATGAACACACCCGATACGCTGAGATACATCAGCAACTGACGGCCAATGCGCACGACTTCGGGATCAGTCATGCCGAACAACGCCAGCAACTGCACGGGAATAACCCAGAACAACACGCCCACAAACACGGCAATGCCCAGCCCAATGCGCGCGGCATGGCGCACGGCCTGGTGACTACGATCAGGGAATCCGGCACCAAGATTCTGCCCGGCCACTGACGCGGCGGCACCCATCAGGCCCACGCTAGTCCACGTGACCAGTGAAAACAGTTCGGTATACCCCACAGCATACGCAGCCTGGGCCTCGGCGCTCTGCGCGGTCGATCCAATGAAACGCAGCAACAACACACCCGCCACGTTCATGGCAATGCCCTGAAGACCAGTGGGCAGTCCAAAACGGAACAACGCACGAATGATTTCCCAGTCCGGCTTCCACGACATGCCGCGGAAATCAATCACCCACGCGCCGCTGAACAATTTGCGAATGGCGTACAACGCCACCAGCCCACTCGAGATCGCGATGCCCGCGGCCGCGCCAGCGGTGCCCATCTCGGGGAACGGACCATAACCACGAATGAGCAACACGTTGAACGTGATATTGCCAATCGTGAGCGCGATACCCAATCGCATGGGCGTCTTGGCATCACCGGCCGAACGCAGCGCACCACCCAGCATGAAGAACATCATCATGCCAAAGCCAAACACGAACATGATGCGCAAAAACGGCAGCGCCTCGGCTTCCACATTCGGCGCGGCATTCACGAGGCTCAGCAGCCAGGGCGCCGAGAAGTAACCCACCGGCGCCAGCACACCAACAGAGAGTGCCAACGCCAACAGAAACGCCTGCGACGCGGCGCGATTCACACCGGCTTCATCTCCGGCACCGGCAAAGCGTGACACCAGCACGCCCATGCCGCTGAACAGCGACGAGATGAACACCATGACCACCAGAAAGATCTGGAAGCCCACGCCGATGCCGGCATTCGCGGCGTAGCCGACAAAGTGCCCCACCAGCGCGTGGTCGATCATGCCCTGCAAACCGCCAATGACATTCTGCAGCACCGTAGGCCACGCCACCTTCCACACCGCCGGGCCGATTGGCCCCTCAACAATGGAGCGATCGATCTTGCGGGTGGATGTGGTCGTGGCCATGGTGGCAGAGAATCAAAAAGAGAATCGAGCGATTAATTGAGCACGGGTTTTGGTGTATCGCCCCGCGCTACAAGCGTGAGGATGGAGTACACCGCAACTGGCTCATTGAGTTGGTTGAACACTTCCACATCCCACTCCACCACGCCCTGCGGGATGGTGCCTTCGGGTGTGTCCTTCGCGGTCTTCTGCTTCACCGTGAGACGCACATGGATCGTGTCTCCCGGGTATACGGGCTTGGTGAAACGGAGTTTCTCGAGTCCGTAGTTGGCCAGCACCGGCCCCAGATTGGGCTCGACAAACAAACCAGCCGCCGCCGACACGATGAAGTATCCGTGCGCCACACGCCCTTCAAACACGCCATTGCTGCGCGCGTGTTCGTCGTTCATGTGCGCGTAGAACTTGTCGCCGGAAAGATTGGCAAAGGCTTCGACATCGGCCAGCGTGATCTCGCGCGACTTGGTGATGATGGTATCACCAACCTGCAACTGATCGAATGTCTTCCGGAACGGATGCACCTCGTCCTTCTTCTCTTCGGCGCCACGCGTCCACTCACGCGTGATAGCCGTGAGCATGCTGGGGCTGCCCTGAATGGCGACACGCTGCAGATAGTGCGTAACGCCGCGCGCACCACCCATTTCTTCACCACCACCAGCGCGACCCGGGCCACCGTGTACGAGGTTGGGCAGCGGTGAGCCGTGACCGGTGCTTTCCTTGGCGCTCGTGCGATCGAGCACCAGCATGCGACCATGCCAGCAACCGGCACCAAGCACCACCTGCTGCGCCACGGCCGGATCATGCGTGACCAGTGAACCCACCAACGATCCACGACCCATGCGCGCCAGTTGCACGGCTTCATCGAGATCGCGGTACGGCATGATGGTATTCACCGGACCAAACGCTTCGATGTCATGCGGCTCGAGACGACGCAGCGGATCGGCGCAGTACAAAAGCTCCGGCGCAAAGAACGCGCCCTTCTCCCGGTCCGCACCCACCACCGCAAAGTCACCACCACCATACACACGCTCGGCGGCCGCACGAATGGCCGCCGCACTCTCGGTCACCGACACCACCTGACCGCGCGAAGCCAGAGGCCCCATGCGCACACCTTCGGTGGTTGGATTGCCGATGGTCGTGGTGCCAAGGCGCTTCGACACAGCCTGAATGACGGCTTCTTCAAGACCGGCCGGCACGATGGTACGACGAATGGCCGTGCACTTCTGACCAGCCTTCGTGGTCATCTCACGCACCACTTCCTTGATGAAGAGATCAAACTCTTCGGTGCCCGGCGTAGCATCGGGGCCAAGGATACAGCAGTTGAGCGAGTCGGCTTCCATGTTGAAGCGCACCGAATGCTTCACCACCGACTGATGACTCTTGAGCTTCTGACCCGTGGCGGCCGAACCGGTGAACGCCACGATGTCCTGCTCCTGCACATGATCGAGCAGCGTGCGCGCTTCACCGCAAATGAGCTGCAGCGCACCAGCCGGCAGTTCACCGGTTTCGAGAATGGCCTTGAACACGGCCTGCGTGAGATGACTGCCCGTGGTGCTGGGCTTCACCACACAGGGCACACCAGCCAACAAGGCGGGTGCCATCTTCTCGAGCATGCCCCACACGGGGAAGTTGAAGGCGTTGATGTGCACCGCCGCGCCTTCCATGGGCACCAGAATGTGCCGTCCCACAAAGGTGCCGCCCTTGGACAGCGGCTCGGTGGGACCTTCAACATGGAAGCGCTCATTCGTGAATTCGCGACGTCCTCGGCTCGCGTACGCGAAGAACGTGCCGATACCACCTTCGATATCCACCCATGAATCCGTGCGCGTAGCGCCGGTCATGAACGACAGCGGATAGAACTCTTCCTTGCGCGCCATCAGCGCCTGGGCAATGCGCTTGAGCTTGAGCGCGCGCTCATGGAAGGTGAACGCACGCAGCGCGGGTCCACCCACACGACGCGCATGATCCAGCATGGCGTTGAAATCGAGACCACCACTGGAGGTTTCGCCGATCACTTCGCCCGTGACCGCGTCGATGAGCGAGGTCTTGGCACCGGTGCCCTCGACCCACTCGCCGAGAGCATAGTTCTGCAACTGCAACATCAGCCGTTCTCCTCGCGCTTGCGCTGGGTATCGTTGCGGAGACCCTTCTGGGTGTCGTTCCACGTCTTCAGGATATTCGCCTGCGCAGGCCGATCACTCGGGATCTCGCGCAGGGGTTCCACCGGACGCCAGCCGGCCCGCATCGCGGCCGGCAATTGCTGATAGAGCGCCGTTCCATCGGTCTTCCACGCGAGCATTTCGTCGCTCACGTCCTTCACGATCTTGGCCGGATTGCCCACCACGACCTTGCGATCGGGGATCTGCATATCGGCTGGCACAAAACAGAGCGCGCCGACAATGCAGCCGGCACCGATCACGGCATTGTCCATGATCACCGCATTCATGCCCACCAGTGTATTGGCACCGATCCGCGCGCCATGCACGATGGCACCATGGCCAATGTGCGCGCCCACTTCGAGCGTCATGGTCACACCGGGGAACATGTGCAACGTGCAATTCTCCTGCACATTGCAGCCGTCTTCGATGATGATGCCACCCCAGTCACCACGAATGGCTGCGCCCGGACCCACATACACATCGCGGCCGATGATCACATTGCCCGTGACCGCCGCCTGCGGGTGAATGAACGCCGATTCGTGAACAACCGGGATGAAACCGTCGAATTCGTAAATCATGCTGACTAGTTAGACCCCGGCGCGCTCAAGAATCATCGCGTAACCCTGCCCCACACCAATGCACATGGTGCAGAGCGCATAGCGGCCACCGCGCGCCTCGAGTTCACGCGCGGCCGTGAGTGCGAGACGGGCACCACTCATGCCGAGCGGGTGACCGAGGGCAATGGCACCACCGTTGGGGTTCACGCGGGCGTCGTCATCGGCCATGCCAAGTTCGCGCATGCAGGCCAGCGACTGCGCGGCAAAGGCTTCGTTGAGTTCGATCACGTCCATCTGATCGAGCGTAAGACCGGCGCGCTCAAGCACGAGACGTGTAGCAGGCACCGGACCCATGCCCATGATGCGCGGCGGCACACCGGCAGCGGCGCTGGCCACCACACGCGCCAACGGCTTGAGACCGTACTGCGTGAGGGCCGAGTCGGATGCGAGCAGCAGCGCGGCCGCACCGTCATTGAGTCCGCTGGCGTTGCCGGCCGTGACACTGCCCTGTCCATCATGCCGGAATGCCGGCTTGAGTTTGGCCAGGGTTTCCACCGAGGTGTCGGGGCGCAGGAATTCATCCTGCGACACGAGCACCGGATCTCCCTTGCGCTGTGGCACAGGAACCGAAGTGATCTCGCGCTCAAAACGACCAGCCGAACGGGCGGCGGCGGCCTTCTGCTGCGAACGCACGGCAAAGGCATCCTGATCGGCACGCGTGACACCGTAATCCGACGCCACATTCTCCGCCGTTTCGCCCATGCTGTCGGTGCCGTGCATGGCCTTCATGCGCGGATTCACAAAACGCCAGCCGAGGCTGGTGTCGAAGAGTTGCACATCACGCGCGAATGGCGTGCTGCCCTTGGACAGCGCAAATGGCGCGCGGGTCATGCTCTCCACACCACCGGCTACGTACAGCGCGCCTTCGCCCACCTTGATGCCGCGCGCAGCGGCAGCAACGGCGGAAAGACCGGATGCGCAGAGACGATTCACCGTTTCACCCGGTACTTCAACCGGCAGACCAGCCAGCAGCGCCGACATGCGTGCCACATTGCGATTGTCTTCACCGGCCTGATTGGCGCAGCCGAGTATGACATCGGCGATGGCCTTGGCATCGAAGTTGGGCGCAGCGGACTGCACACGCGCAATCAGCGTCTGAATGACATGGGCGCCCAGATCATCGGCGCGCACACCACTCAGCGATCCACCGAGATTGCCGATGGGTGTGCGTACACCGTCAACGATCCATGCCTGCGAAGGAACTGAAGCCATCATCCGTCTCCGGAAGAGAAAACTGATAAGTGCGAAAAGCGTTTAGTCGAACACGTGCGGTTTGTGTGTGCGATACACCGTGCCGCGAAAATGTCCGACCACAACATCCTTCTGGTTGAGCACCGTGACATCCACGAACGAGAGCCGATTGGTCGTGCTCTGTTCCACCGCGGTTGCCGTAAGCACATCACCGGGGAACGACGCCGTGGGAATGCCGAGGTGCATATCGATGGCTACGCTCAGCGTACCGGCGCCGTTCGTGGCAAAGGCGAAAGCACTGTCGGCCAGCGAGAACAGAGCACCGCCGTGCAGTGTGCCAAATCCGTTCACCATGTCGGAACGCACGGGCATGCGAACCACCGCACGACCGGGGCCGGCGTCGATCACTTCCATGCCCATCAGCTGTGAAAACGCGTCGCGCGCCATCAGGCGCGCAACGACTTCTTCAGGAGAAGTCCCTTGAGGAGAAGACACCGGGGTTTCGGAAGGTTCCGCCATACGCGCGCGCCTCAGAGCCGACGCGGATCAGTGAGCGATACACCCGCCTGCACCGCCCGACGCAAACGCACGCTGGGGCGATAGCGATCATCGCCCGTTTCGAAGTGCAGCGCCTGCAAACGTGCCTGCACATTGGCAGCGCCGATCTCGTCGCCCCACGCCAGCAGGCCCTTGGGGTAGTTGACGCCGGTGGTCATGGCCAGCTCCACATCGGCCACCGAGCACACGCCAAAGTGCACCGCATCCACCGCTTCGTTCACCAGCATGGCAAGAATGCGATCCACGATGCCCTGGCCCAACGACGGATCCTCAACCGGCGCCGGCATCACGGCACCTTCGGCGTAGTCGTAAAAACCACGTCCTGTCTTGCGACCCAGCCAGCCCGCTTCGAGCAGTCGCTGCTGCTGCAAACTCGGGCGATAGCGCGGATCACCGTACATGGCATCAAACACCGAACGTGTGACCGCAAAGTTCACATCGTGACCAATGAAGTCGGTGAGTTCGAATGGCCCCATGCGGAATCCACCGATGGTCTTCATGGCCCAGTCAATCGTCGCGCAGTCGGCAATGCCCTCTTCGCGGATGCGCATGGCTTCGCCGTAAAACGGACGCGCCACCCGATTCACGATGAAGCCCGGAGTATCGGCCGCCATCACGGTCGTCTTACGCCACGAATCAGCCAGCGCACGCGAACGTTCGGCCACCGACACGTCGGTGGTGATGGCGGGAATGATCTCCACCAGCGGCATCACCGGCGCCGGATTGAAGAAGTGCACACCCACCACACGGTCCTTGTGGCGACAGGCACCGGCCAGCGCGGCAATGGACAGGGACGATGTGTTGGACGCGAGAATGGCGTCGTCTCGAATCACCTGTTCGAGCGTGCGAAACAATTCTTTCTTCGCATCGAGTTGTTCGATGATGGCTTCGATCACGAAGTCGCACGCGGCAAATGGCGCGAGTTCGGCGACCGACACCCCAGACACATAGGTGAAGCGCGCCAGCACGGCATCAGCCGCTTCGCGCGTGAGCCGCCCCTTCTCCACTTCACGCAGCATGGCCTTTTCATGCCCGGTGCGTGCCTTCACCAGCGCCATGGGATGCGCATCGGCAATCACCACATCGTGCCGATGCATGGCCGCCACCTGCGCGATGCCGGCGCCCATCGCGCCAGCACCAATCACACCAACCGTTCCGATATTCATCAGCTCAGGCGCCGCGGTACACGGGCGCGCGCTTCTCGAGAAACGCCGTCACACCTTCCACGTAGTCCGCCGTCTTGCCGGCTTCGGTCATGCACGCCGCTTCCACATCAAGCTGCGCATCGAGACCATTGGCGGCACTGGCGTTCAAGGCACGCTTGGTGAGACCAAATCCGCGTGTGGCCTGTGTGGCCAGCTGCTTCGCCACGGTCATCACGGTGTCCAGCAAATCCACCTTGGGCACGACGTCCCAAATGAGACCCCACTCCTTGGCCTTCGCCGCTGCCATCTTTTCGGCGAGGAAGAACATACCCGTCGCCCGCTGATGTCCCACGAGACGCGGCACGAAGAAGGTGCCGCTGGTATCGGGAATAAGACCGAGCTTGGCAAAGCTTTCCACGAAGCTCGATTCTTCGGCGGCCCAGGTGAGATCGCAGGCAAACGCGAGATTGGCACCGGCACCAGCCGCGATGCCATTCACTGCGCAGAGCACCGGCTTCTCCAGTGTGCGAATGGCGCGGATGATGGGGTTGTAACACTCCACCACGATGTCGCCGATGTTCGGCATCGGTCCGCCATCCTTGGGCAGCGCTTCGGCCAGATCCTGACCCGCGCAGAAACCGCGACCGGCACCGGTCAGTACCACGGCGCGCACGGTGGGATCGCTCGCCGCGTGATCGAGCGCCGCTTTGAGCGCCGCAGACATCTCGCGATTGAAGCTGTTGAGAACGTCGGGCCGATTCAGCGTCAGCAACAGCACGCCATCGACCTGCTCGATAAGGAGGGAGGTAGGAGCAGACATCCCGGAAAAGTAGCATACCGCACCCCTCTGGCAGGATGCCAGACGGGCCCGGAACACAGGCACCGCGCACACATCCGAGCACACGTCTGGAAAACCCGCCAGCTGGTCTCGCGAATCCTCGACTCACGCCGTATTGTAGCCCGGTCGTCCCATTTTCCCGGAGTCATGTCGCCATGGATACCGTGACGCAGTGGCTGGCCAGTGTGGGTTGGACCGCATTCGCGTGGGCGTTCGCTGGGTTGCTGATCGTCAATGGCGCCGCAGCCATTCTCTGGGTCATGCAGGGCAGTCGCGAGACGGTCCAGAAATGGACCTCTGCATGGCTTGCAGCAAACCTCCTGCTCGTGACCATCGGGCTAGGTGTACCGACGCTCACAACCGCAGCACGACTCGGCATTGCCGGAGCGCGTGCCGTGACACCAAACGCGACCTGGGCGACGTCCGACACGAGCAACTAGCGGAGCAATTCGAGGGTCGAGCAAACTCCCTATTGCCCCCGCACTTGGGCAAATTACGAGTCTATGCCTGCCAAGACTCAAGCTCGCCCTTCGGCGCGACCGGCCGTTTCTTCGGCCCGCACTCCGCGCGCCGGATTCAACTGGCGGAAGATCGCCTACGATACGCTGGTTTCGCGCTCGCTCGATGACATCGAGGAGAGCACGAATCGCAATCGCAATTCCGTGCCGAAAGAGCATGTCGTGCTCTATCAGTTCTCGGCGCGCGGTCACGATATGGCGCAGACGATTCTCGGATCGCTGATGACCGGTTCGCGCGATGGCGCCGGTGCGTACTATCGCTCACGTCCGATGCTGCTGTCAGTTGGCCTTACCATCGAGGACGCGCTGGGCAGTCCGCTCGGCCGCGCCGGTGGTTTCAGCGATGGCCGCGATATCGGCGTGGTGTGCAATCTCCCCAATCGCGATGGCTGCACCGTGCTGCCGATGGCTGGTGACGTAGGTGGTCAGTACACGCCGGCCGCCGGCTGGGCGCAGAGCATCGTGTATCACCGCGATGTGCTGGGCGATGCGTCATACAAGAACAGCATGGCGGTGGCACTGGGTGGCGATGCCTCGGTGGCCACCAACGGCTTCTGGGCGGCGCTCACCATGGCCACGACGCTCAAGCTGCCGATGCTCTTCTACATCGAAGACAACGACCTCGGCATCAGCGTGCGCGGCGACATGCAGACACCTGGCGGCGACATCGCCAAGAATCTTGCGTCGTTCACGAATCTGTTCATCCGGAATGGCAGCGGCACCGATCCGCATGATGCATCCGGATTGCTCGAGGAAGCCGTGAAGCATGTGCGCGCCGGACACGGCCCCGCCCTTGTGCGTCTCACGGTGCCGCGCTTGTCGAGTCACTCGGGTCCCGACAATCAGAAGGGCTATCGCACGGAAGCCGAGATCGCGGATGATCAGACGCGCGATCCGCTGCCCAAGCTGCGTGAGTATCTCGTGCCGGCCTTCATGAGCGAAGGCGATTGGCAGGCGCTCGAGCAGGAAGTCGAACGCGATGTGAACGTGGCCCTCGAAGCGGCGCGTGCGCGTCCCATGCCCGACCCGTCCACGGTGGCGCAGCACGTGTTCTGCGACGAGACCGCGCCCGATGCCATGGGCGGTTTGTCGCACGCCGAGCGCAGCGCGCTGGGTGGCACCGACGTGGTGCAGGAAGGTGGTGACCTGCTGCGTTTCGCTGAAGCCGTGCGCCGTACGCTGCGCCGCGAGCTCGAGGTCAACAACAAGGTCGTGGTGTTTGGCGAGGACGTAGGCAAGAAGGGTGGTGTGCACCTCGTGACCGAAGGACTGCAGAAGCAGTTCGGTCCGACGCGTGTGTTCGACACCAGCCTCAGCGAAGAAGGCATCATTGGTCGCGCGGTGGCCATGGCCATCAGCGGTCTCATGCCCGTCGCGGAAATTCAGTTCCGCAAATACGCCGATCCGGCCACGGAGCAGCTCAACAACACGGGCACCATGCGCTGGCGCACGGCCAACCGGTTTGCGGCGCCCATCGTGGTGCGTATGCCGGGCGGCTACGGCAAGGACGTGGGCGACCCATGGCATTCGCTCAGCGATGAGGTTCGCTTTGCGCACGCGTACGGCTGGCAGGTGGCCATGCCGTCCAATGCCGCCGATGCCGTGGGTCTGTTGCGGGCGGCCATGCGGAGTCCCAACCCGACCATCTTCTTCGAGCACCGTTCGCTGCTCATGACGGGTGACGGCAGCGCGCGATATCCGGGCGATGACTACGTCCTGCCCTTCGGCAAGGCCCACATCCTGCAGAAGGGTGACGCGCTCACGCTGGTGAGCTGGGGCGCCATGGTGCATCGCTGCCGCGAGGCCGTGGAAGCATTTGGCGATCAGATCGAGCTCATCGATCTTCGAACCGTCGCCCCGTGGGATCGCGACACGGTGCTGGCTTCCGTCGAGAAGACCGGTCGTTGCCTCATCGTGCACGAGGACAGCCTCACCGCAGGCTTTGGTGCGGAAATCGCCGGCACGCTCGCGCAGGAGGCCTTCTGGTTCCTCGATGCGCCGATCGTGCGTCTCGCGCCCAACGACATCCCCGTGCCCTACCATCCGGTGCTGCTCGATGCCGTGGTACCCACGGTCGAAGTGATTCAGAAGGAACTCGAACGCCTGCTTGCGGTGTAGCTGCAAATGCAGGTGCGAATGCAGACGCAATTGCATCTGCATGAACCGGGCTGATCCAGGAAGTATGCCCATTCGGTGCTTCGTGACCGAACAGCCCGGTTCGTGACGCATGTCACGCGACATGCGTCAAAAGCATTCACGGGTGCCCAAAACACGAGCCACGGGACCGAGCGCCTGTGGCTCGTGATGTATCGCACGACGCGTGAATGCTTTAGTATTGCAGTGCCTCCAGCGAAGCTGCTGGCTCCGGTGGAGGCGCGGGCATAGTTCAGCTCGCTTTCCTTGCTCCCTCCCGGAGGTATCACATGAAGAAAAACCTGGTCGGAATGTCGTTGCTTGCCGCCGTCATGGTGGCGCCGACACTACAAGCCCAGACCCTGGGTGAGCGTATCGAGATCGGTGCGTTCGGTCAGTTCACGAAGCTCGACAAAGAACTCAACATGGACAATGTGTTCGGCGTCGGTGGACGTCTGGGCATGTCTGTCTACAAGTGGCTCGGCGTCGAAGGCGATATCCAGATCGGCAAGACGAAGGCCACGCGTGATCCGTTCGAAAGCATCACGTACCGTCCGCTCCGTGGTCTCGCCACGCTGACCATCCCGATGACGTCGAGCAAGAAGACGTCGCTCATCCTCGGCTCGGGTTACGCGCTGCAGGTGTTTGATGGCCGCAGCACGCCGAACGAATACGAAGACTCGTTCACCGGTCTCGTGGGACTCAAGTTCTGCGGCAGCGGCAAGTGGGGTCTTCGCCTCGATGGTCTCGCCGACTACAACCCGTCGCCGAACGAACAGGCACTCGACGGCACGTCGGTGCAGATGGGTGTCCGTGCTGGTGTGAGCTACGCGCTGCGTGGCGCCTGCGCCAAGACGGAGCAGTTTGACTGGGCGCTCAAGCTCGACCCGGCCAGCGCGACCGTGAATCGTGGCAGTGATCGTCAGTTCGCGCTCAGCGCCGCTGACCTCAAGGCCCGTCCGATCGAGCTCCGCACCATCCAGAGCCTCGCCTGCACGTCGAGCGATGCCTCGGTTGCCACGGTCGACAACACGGGCAAGGTCACGGCGGTCAAGGCCGGTACGGCCACGATCACGTGCAAGGGCATCGTGAAGAAGATCGAGCGCATGGCGTCGTCCACGGTCACCGTGCCGCCGCCGTCGTGGACCCTCTCGCTCGACCCGCGCAGCGGTTCGGAGCAGGTTGGTCGCACGCTGTCGTTCACGTCGAAGGCTGTTGACGCCGACAATGTGGACCTCGGCGCCGTCACCTGGAGCTCGTCCAACGCGTCGATCGCCTCGGTGAACAACGGCACCGTGACCTGTAACGCGCCGGGCACCGCCACGATCACGGTCAGCAAGACCGCCTACGGCAGCTCCAAGACCGAGTCGGCTTCGGTTGAGTGCAAGGCGCGTCCGGCCGCCCGCGTGGCGTTCGACACCACGCTCTTCAGCTTCGACCGCGCGGTTGTGCTGAAGGCTGGTAACGACACGCTCAAGGTCATCGTGGAAGCGATGAAGAGGAACCCGTCGCTCCGCATCTCGATCGAAGGCCACACCGACTGGTACGGCTCGGAAGCGTACAACAACAAGCTGGCCAAGTCGCGTGCGGAAGCCGTGCACAAGCAGCTGCTGAACGTGGCCGGTGCTGATGCCAACTCGATCAAGGACCGCATCGTGTGGTCGAGCTTCGGCGAGCAGTGCATCCTGGTGCGCAGCGGTGACAGCGAGCAGGAACCGCCGCCAGCCAATCGCCCGCGTGTGTCGGCGGCCAACCGCCAGGCACAGGCTGCAAACCGCCGCGTGGAGATCTGGCAGCTCCTCGACGGTCAGGGTGCTCCGACCAGCTGCCGCTCGGATAACGAGCGTGCCGGTCGCACCAGCTTCGGCGATCTGAACAAGTAAGCCGAGCCTGAAGACGAAGGGCCCCGGAGCGATGCTCCGGGGCCCTTTGTTTTTCTCGGCATGTGTCGCCAGTAGTTTTTTCAACTGACTATCACGGAGTTCGCGGACAACAAGGAAACCACAGGATCAAACCGAATGCATCCTGTGGTTTCTTAGTTGTCCGTGTCATCAGTGTTAATCAGTTACAGCTAGAGCGCCTTGAACTCGTCAAATGGCGACCCGCAGCTCCGGCACGTGTGAATAGCCTTGCATGCCGTGCTGCCAAACTCCGACTGCAGCGTGGTGTCGTTTGAGCCGCAGAATGGGCATGTCACCGCAGCGCGTGCACGCGTCAGAGTGACCAGTCCCTGCGATTCGGCTTTGCCCGGCGGCGCGATGCCATAGCGGCGCAGCTTCTCGCGCGCCTCGGGGCCAATCCAGTCGGTGGTCCACGCTGGCGATAGCACTGTGCGCACTTCCACCGACGGTACGCCACGCGCGAGCAATGTGGCCTTCACATCGGCCTCCATTTCGCGCATCGCCGGGCACCCGGAATAGGTGGGTGTCATGGTCACGACGATGCGCTCAGCGGTGATTTCGACGTCGCGCACGACGCCCAGCTCCACCACGCTGACAACCGGTACCTCGGGATCAGGCACCGATTGCAGCAGCGCGAAGACCTCATCACGCGTGAGCATGGCGCCGGTATCCGTACTCACCAGCTCGCGCCGGGATGCGCGCGGGCCACACTCTGCATGGTGGCCAGCAGATGGCCGAGGTGCTCGGTGTGGAAGCCGGTACGACCACCACGACGCACCGCCGGATTGCTCGGCATGGTCAGCGTGGCACGTGTCAGTACATCCGACACCATGGTATTCCAAAGCGACTTGAGCGCCTCGTGATCCACCACGATACCCTGCGCCTCAACAGCCGCATCCACGTCGTCGCGATCAAACAGCTCACCCGTGAAGCGCCACAGTTCGTTCACCGCATGCTGCGTACGCGCGTGGCTTTCCTCGGTGCCATCACCCATGCGCACCACCCACTCGCTGCTGTGGCGCAGGTGATACTTGTCTTCCTTGAGCGACTTGGTGGCGATGGCCGCCAGGCCTTCATGACCACACTTGGAGAGCTGATCCCAGAGCAGCACGCTGTACACATCGAACAGGAACTGCCGCACCATCGTCATGGCGAAATCGCCATTGGGCTGTTCCACGAGCAGCGCGTTGCGGAACTGCACGGCCTCACGGAAATACGCGAGTGCGTCTTCGTTCCGGCCAGCGCCTTCGACTTCACCCGACAACGCCAGCAATGAGGTGGCATGTCCGATGAGGTCGAGCGCGATGTTGGCCATCGCAATGTCTTCTTCGAGGATGGGGCCGTGACCGCACCACTCGGACACACGGTGACCAAGAATCAGACGATCATCGCCGAGCCGCTGGAGATAGTCTGCCAGCAGATTCGCGACCGGAACCTTGCGCGGCGCCGCGACCTGAAAGTCGGGCGCCTTGTTGATGACTTCCGCCATCAGAAGATGCGCACGCCGCGCGGCGCGATGTAGAACTGCGGATGACGATAGGCCTTGTCGTTACCCGGATCAAAAAACGGTCCGGCGTCCGACGGTGCTGAAGCCACGATGGCCGTGGTTGGCACCACCCACAGATTCACGGCTTCACCGCGACGCGTGTACACATCGCGCGCATTCTGCAGCGCGTGCTCGGCGTCAGCCGCATGCACACTACCCGCATGCTCGAAGGCTTCACCATGATTGCCCTGGGTGAACACTTCCCAGAGCGGCCACTGGCTGTCCATAGGTGTTTCCGTACGTGTTTCGGTTGTTGCGGGAGTGCTCATCAGGCGGCCACCGTTGACTTGCGGGCCTGCTGCTTTTCGGCGTACGCCGTTGCTGCGGCACGCACCCAGGCGCCGTCGTCATGCGCCTTCTGGCGCGCGGCGATGCGCTCGTGGTTGCACGGACCTTCGCCCTTGAGCACGGCGTGGAATTCGCTCCAGTCGATCTCGCCGAATTCCCAGTTGCCCGTCTCTTCGTTGAGCTTGAGATCAGGATCGGGCAGTGTGATGCCGAGTGCGATGGCCTGCGGCACGGTGAGATTGATGAAGCGCTGACGGAGTTCGTCGTTCGTCTTGCGCTTGACGCGCCACTTGAGGAGTTCGGCGCTGTTGGGCGAATTCGTATCGCTCGGACCGAACATCATGAGTGACGGCCACCAGAGACGGTTCACCGCATCCTGCACCATGGCCTTCTGCTCGGGCGTGCCCTTGGCCAGCACCATGCACACTTCGTAGCCCTGGCGCTTGTGGAAGTTTTCTTCCTTGCAGATCCGCACCATGGCACGCGCGTACGGGCCATACGACGCCTTGGCCAACACCGTCTGATTCACGATGGCGGCGCCATCGACAAGCCAGCCGACCACACCAACATCCGCCCACGTGAGCGTCGGATAATTGAAAATGCTGGAGTACTTGGCACGACCATCGAGCAACTGCGCGTTCAGCTCGTGACGGTCGACACCCAGCGTTTCCGTGCCGCAGTAGATGTACAACCCGTGACCGGCTTCGTCCTGCACCTTGGCCAACAGGGACAGCTTGCGACGCAGACTGGGCGCCCGCGTGATCCAGTTACCTTCGGGAAGCATGCCCACGATTTCCGAGTGCGCATGCTGTGACATCATCCGCGTGAGCTGCTTGCGGTAGCGCTCCGGCATCCAGTCTTTCGGCTCGATGCTCTCGCCGGCGGCGATGCGGGCTTCGAAATCGGCCAGAAGGGCCGACTCGTCGGGGGGGACGGGCATGGTCTGGTCCATCAGGGAAAGATAGGGGAACGGATCGGGATTCGACAATCGGAGTCGGGCGCTATCTTCCCCCGCATGACACCCGATAACTCCTCTTCGGAAGCGAGTCCGAACGGTTACGTACGGACCCACGTGGCCGCTGGAATCGGCCGCATAGAGTTCTACCATCCCAAGAGCAATTCGCTCCCGGGCGCCCTGCTGCGTGAACTGGCCCAGACGGTGACGGACGTCAGTCGTCAACCGGATGTGCGTGTGATCATCCTGCAAAGCGGTGGCACCGGTCCCTTCTGCGCCGGCGCGTCATTCGACGAACTGGTGTCCATCAACGACATCGCCGAAGGCCAGCGATTCTTTTCCGGCTTTGCCGGTGTGATTCTCGCCATGGTGCGCGCGCCGCAGTTCGTGATCAGCCGCGTGCATGGGAAGGCAGCCGGTGGAGCGGTGGGACTGATTGCCGCGTCCGATTTCAGCTTCGCCGTGGACAAGGCCGCCGCCAAGCTGAGTGAACTGGCCGTTGGCATTGGTCCCTTTGTGGTGGGACCGGTGATTGAGAAGAAGATCGGTCTCGCCTCATTCAGTCAGATGGCCGTGGATGCCGACTGGCGTGACGCCGCCTGGTGTGAACGCCGCGGTCTGTATGCCAAGGTGGTGCCCGATACCGCAGCACTCGATGCCGCCGTCGATCAACTGGCAACCACACTGGCTGCGTCGAACCCCGAAGCCATGGCGCAGCTCAAGAAGGTGTTCTGGGCCGGCACCGAATCATGGGACTCGCTGCTCGCGGAACGTGCGTCGATGAGCGGCACGCTGGTGTTGTCGGATTTCACGCGTCAGGCCATCGGCGCTTTCAAATCACGCTGACTCGTTCCCATTCACTCTCTCTCATGACCGAATTGAATGCGCGCCCTGTGCTGCTGATCGTGCACGGGGCGCTGGGTAGTGGAGCGCAGATGGAGCCGGTTGCTGCGGCCTGTCGCGCCAGCGCGGCGTTTGCCTCGGTGGATGTGCTCGAACTTCCCGGACACGGTTCCACGCCACTCGACGCATCGGGCGCATTTACGATGTCCGCGTTTGCTGAAGTCATTCGCACGCGCGTTGCATCTCATGGTGCGCATCTGGTTGTCGTGTTCGGATATTCCATGGGGGGGTACGCCGCACTGCTGGCCGAAGCCACGCATCCCGGGTTGTGCGCGGGAATCGTGACACTTGGCACCATGGTGACGTGGACACCGGAAGTAGCGGAGGGCGGTGCGCGCCGGTTGAATGTCGAAGGCATTCGCACCAAGGTGCCGGCATTTGCCGAAGCGTTGTCGTTGCGACATGCCAATGGCGGCGGTTGGGAACTCACGCTCGAGCGCACAGCAACACTGCTCCGCTCACTCGGTGCTGCACCGCCACTCACACCCGATGTGTATGCGCGCGTTCGCACACCGGTGTTGCTGATGGTTGGCAGCCGTGATGACTCGGTCACGCTTGCTGAAGCCGAAACCGTTGCGCAGCAGCTGGGCCGTGCGGAGGCCGTTGGCCTCGACGATGTGCCGCATCCCATCGAGAAGGTGCCACTCGATGTGCTGGTGTCCCGCCTCACCGGATTCGTGTCCAGTCTCACACGGGAGTAAGCCCGATGTTTCGAGCCCTGCGCGTCCCCGAACGCATCTTCGCCATCGCAATGTGGGTGGTGTCGATGGTGTTCGCCGGATTTCTGATTGGTCTGGGTGGCAAGATTGTCGGGGAATTGCCAGGTGTTCCGCAGCCGATGTCGCTGCAGGAATTCGTGGACCCGGCGAGAGCGGCGCCACTGCGCAGTGCGCGGGACTCACTGATGGGCATGCAGCGTCGCACACAGGATGCGCGCGACATTGCGCTGCAGGCGCACACGGTGGCGCGCAACACCTATTCGGCGCAGAAAGAATCCTTCGACGCCTGGATTGCCACGCGCACGGCTACGACTGATCCACAGCAGGATCCGCAGGTGTTGTCGCGCACGCGTACGCTGGACTCGCTCAAGATCATCGAGCGTGACGCCGAGTCGGCCGTTGAGCGGCTCGATGAACAGCTGCTCGCCATTTCGCAGGCGCAGGAAGGCAATCGCGAAGCACAGATTGAACTCGAGATGGCCGCGCGCGGTCCGTATGAAAAGGCGCGCTTCCGGCAGGAGGCCATGACCTTCCTGCTCCGTCTCGCGATCACACTGCCGCTGCTCGTTCTCGCCGGCTGGCTGGTAGCGCGCAAGCGCAAGAGCGAATACTGGCCGTTGCTGCGCGGCTTCGTGCTGTTCGCCGTGTTTGCGTTCTTTGTGGAGCTCGTGCCCTATCTGCCGAGCTACGGCGGCTACGTGCGCTATGGCGTGGGCATTGTCGTGTCAGGTGTGGCCGGCGTGTACATCATCCGCGCCATGCGTCGCTATCTCGCGCAGCGTCAGAAGGTCGAACAACAGAGCGAGGAAGAGCGCCGGCGCAGTCTGCCGTACGAGGAAGCGCTACGCCGCATCGATGCCGGTGTATGCCCCGGCTGCGAGCGTTCGGTGGCCAAGGGGCCCAATGGCCCGAGCAACTTTTGCGTCCACTGTGGTCTCAAGCTGTTCAACGAGTGCGGCACCTGCGCCACGCGGAAGAATGCGTTTTATCCGTACTGCCCGACCTGCGGTACGCCCGCGAGTGATCGCTCCAGCCCACACGAAGAGGCTGCCCCGCTCTAACGCTTCCGCCTTCTCGCTTCCGCCCTTCTCGCTTCCGCCCTTTTCGCTTCCGCTCGTTCGCATCCGCCCCCGCGCTTCCGCTTTTCGCTGTTCATCCCCCCTCCCATGCGCTCACTTCTCTTCCTGCTTGCCGCCCTCCCCTCTGCCGTCCTGGCACAGCGCGGCAGTACGGCCAAGGCGGCTCCCGCCAAGGCGCCGCCGGCCACGCCCATTCCTGCCGAGCTCCTGAACAGCATTCAGATTCGCTCGCTCGGCCCCGGTCTTGTGACCGGGCGTATCGCTGACATCAAGATCGATCCTACGAGCCCGAGCACCTGGTACATCGCCACCGCATTCGGTGGTGTGTGGAAGACCACCAATCGTGGTGCCTCGTTCACACCGATCTTTGAGAACTACGGTGCACACAACATGTGCTGCATCGAGATCGACCCGAAAAACAGCAGCGTGCTCTGGCTGGGTACCGGTGAGAATCACAGTCAGCGCAGCGCGCACTTCGGCGACGGATTGTACAAGAGCACAGACGCCGGCAAGAGCTGGGCGCGGGTAGGTCTCGCCGCCTCAGAGCATATCGGTCAGATCGTCATCGACCCGCGCAACACCGATGTGGTGTATGTGGCTGCGCAGGGTCCGCTGTTTTCGGCTGGCGGTGAGCGTGGTCTCTACAAGACCACCGATGGTGGCAAGACGTGGACACGCAGTCTGTTCATCAGTGACAACACCGGCATCACCGACGTGGTGATCGACCCCAAGAATCCGGACGTGCTGTACGCGGCGGCATACCCGCGTCGCCGTCATGTGGGTCAAGCCATTGGTGGCAGTCCCGAAGGTGGCTTGCACAAGACCACGGACGGCGGCAAGACATGGACCAAGCTCGCGAATGGTCTGCCCACGGGCGATGTGGGTCGAGCCGGCCTGGCCATCGAAGGACGCACGAGTCCCACGCAGATTTTTGCATTCATCGAAGCGTCCAACAATCAGTCTGGTCTCTACCGTAGCGTCGATGATGGCGCGACATGGGTGCGCTATGGAAAGAACGCTACCGTAGCACGTGCACCTGGTGCTGGCGCCGGCGGCGGTGCTGGTGGCCGCCCAGGCAATCCCGCGCAGGACAGTGCACGCGCCGCCATGGCGCAGTGGTTCACCAATGGACTTGGCCAGTACTACAGCGAGTTGTTCCTCGACCCACATCGGGTTGGCCACATGTACGAAGTGGGGACCAACCTGTCACGCAGTACGGATGGCGGCGCCACCTGGTCCAATACCAATTGGGAAAGCAAGGGTGTGCACGTCGACCATCATGCCCTCACGTTCGATCCGATCGACAAGAATCACATTCTGCTCGGTAATGACGGCGGCCTCTATGAGACCTATGATGCGGGCGAGACGTGGAAGTTTCACGCCACGCTGCCCGTCACGCAGTACTACCGTGTCGGCCTGAACAACGCCAAGCCGTTCTACTACGTATGCGGCGGCACGCAGGACAACTTCTCGCAGTGCGGACCATCGCGGACCACCAATTCGTGGGGCATTCGCAATAGCGACTGGTTCAACATCGTGGGTGGAGACGGTTTCCAGGCGCGTGGCCACATGGAAGATCAGAATATCTTCTTCGGCGAATCGCAGAATGGTGGCCTGAGTCGTTTCGACATGCGCACCGGTCGCGGTCAGAGTATCCGACCCACCACGGCATCAGCTGGCGGTGACGAAAGTGGCGCAGCGGCGACGCCGGATTCCACCGCACGTCGCGACACCGCAGCAACGGCCGCGCGGGTACGAGATCGCACCAACTGGGACGCACCTTACATCCTGAGCCCGCACAACGCCGACCGTCTCTACTTCGCCAGTCAGTTCGTGTATCGCTCGGATGATCGCGGTGACAATTGGACGCGCATCAGCCCGGACCTTTCACGCAACCTCAATCGTGATACCCTGCCCATCATGGGCAAGGTGTGGCCGCGTGGTTCGGTGGCGCTCAATGTGTCGACCACGGATCTCTCGAATATCGTGAGCATCGATGAGTCCCCGCTGCTCGAAGGACTCATCTGGGTCGGCACCGACGATGGTCTGGTGCAAGTGACCGAAGATGGCGGCAAAACCTGGCGCCGCATCGACACCTTCCCCGGCGTGCCGAAGTTCACGTACGTCAGCGATGTGCTGGCGTCACCCCGCGACGCCAACACCGTGTTCGTGGCGCTCAACAACTGGCATCGCGGCGACTACGCGCCGTACATCGTGAAATCCACGGATCGTGGCCGCACCTGGACCAACGTGAGTGCCAACCTGCCAGCCAAGCACAATGTGTGGAGTGTTGCGCAGGATCACGTGAATGGTGATCTGCTGTTTGTCGGCACGGAGTTCGGTCTTTTCGTGACGGTCGATGGTGGTGCCTCGTATACGGCGCTCAAGGGCGGCATGCCCGTCACGCAGGTGCGTGACATCGCCATTCAGAAGCGTGAGAGCGATCTCGTGATGGGGACATTCGGCCGCGGCTTCTACGTGCTCGATGACTACTCGGCGCTGCGCGAACTCAGCAACACGACACTGGCCGAGGACGCGCGCCTGTTGCCGCTGCGTCATGCGTACAGCTTCACACCGGGTGGTGTCGCGCCAGCAGGCGCCGCCGGTTCACTGGCCATCAGTGGCAATTTCAGTACACCCAACCCGCCGGTCGGCGCGTGGATCACGTATCATGTGAAGGCTGGCCTGGCCGCTGATACCAAGCTCGTGCTCACCATTGCCGATACCGACGGCAAGGTCTGGCGCAAATGCGAGCTCGACAAATCACCCGGACTCCGTCGTTTTACGTGGAATCTGAATGGTGATCCGGTGCCGCCAGACAGCGCGCAGTTGGCTCGCATGCGTCGTCAGTTTGGCGGACAGATGCCGGCTGCCATGGCCGCCCAGGCGGACAGTGCGGCACGTGCACCGCGTCCCGCGCAGAACGCACTACAGTCGTGCTCCGGCTTTGGTGGCGGAGGTGGTGGAGGATTCGGCGGTGTTGCGGCCGCGCTGCTGCGTGGACAGGCACCACGTGTGCCGAACGGCAGCTACAAGGCAACCATCCACACGCTCAAGGGTGATGCGCTCACCGCTGTTGGTCCCTCGCAGACATTCAACGTGATGGCGTTGCTGCAGCCATAGTTCACAACACGTAGTGCTGAGAAATTCTCCAGCCCCTGGTCGCCTCGCGATTGGGGGCTGGTGCTTTCCGGCAATCGAATGCACAGTAAGACATCCTTTCCCTTATCCAATGAAATCCTTCTTCGACAATATCGAGCTCTGGCTCAGCGGCGCCGGCGTGGCCGTCATCCTGCTTGTTCCGCGACTCGGCCTGAGTGAGCAGCATAGCTACTGGTCCGTGATGGCTGTGACAGCGCTCATCGTCGGCGTGCTGCACGGCGTCATCTTCTGGCTCGTACGGCGTCGTCAGCGTCGTGTGCGCGATGAGGCGCTTCGCGAGATCAAGAGCATGCTGATGGATCGCGTCAACAACAAACTCAACGTGATCAGCATGCATGTGGAGATGCAGGACGTTGCCGCATCTCGCGAAACCATGGACGGCGTGCAATCCGCCGTGCGTGATGTGACCAATTTGCTCGACTCGCTGAGCGAGGAGTCACTGACCAGTTGGAAGCAACGCTATGCGCAGGTGCTGCAGGGTCGTCCACAGTGAGGACGACCCTGCGCACGCGTTTTGCTCGTTTTACTTGGTGACCTGACGTTCGCCAGAGAACGTTGCGCCACCCTGCCCGCCAAAATCGACATCGCCCTTCACCACATTCTCACTCACGATCGTTCCCTTGAACGTGAGTGTGGCACCACCCTGCGTGGCGATGGCAAAGGTGAACGCGGCGTCCTTTACGCTGCCTTTAAATGGCAGCACACCCATGCGGCCGGATTCGTAGGTACCACTCAGCGAATCACCGGTCTGCTTCATGATGACCGTGGGTGTACCGGTGCCGTTCTCGGTCACCACGGCGTACTTCCAAGTGCCGGTGAGATTGACTGCGGATTTGGGCGCGGTGAGCGCCGCTGCCGTGGAAACAGCAGCGCCGAGCGCTGCGATTGTTAAAAGTGCACGCATACGTATGCTCGAGTGTGTGATAGCAGAGCGCAATCAGCGCGTGAGACCGTCGCCGTACTTGGCCACACCGGGTATGGTGATAGGCAGCTTGCCAGTGATCGGCGTACGGCCCAGCAGCGCACGCGCGGCCGCACGCTGCGAAAGCGTCCACGGGCTCCACGCGAGAATATGCGCCTCGGTCATGGGCAGACCGAGTTGCAGATACGGATTATTGAAGCTGGCGAGCAGCACCTTGGTATTGGCCGCGCGCAAACCGTTCAGCAACTCTGGTAGACCGGCCGTGGGCTTCATGTTGGCCGTGTTGGTCGCGGCGCCGATGTAGCTGGACACGATCACCAGGTCAGCGCCCTGCGCAATGCGCAGCGCATTCTCCACCGACGCCGGAAGAATCGTCGGGTCAGGTGTGACGCGATAGCCACCAGCCTGCCCTGCCGCGGCACCGGCCGTAGCTTCAGCCACGATTTCCGGTGTCAACGTGAGTGACAGGAGACGCGGATACTGCGAGCGCAGTTCGGCGTCGAATGTGCGACCGGCACTCAGGTCCACACGCGACGAGATGGTGATGCTCACCACTCGCGCTTCGCGCGCCATCTTGAACGGCACGAGCGACAGCGAATCACGCACCAGCGTGATGGCCTTTTCCGACGCGGCCCGCGCCGGATTGAGATTGGTGGCCGTACCGACATGCGCACGCAGTCCTTCCACGTCGACATAGCGATTGACGTGGAGACCGAATTCATGCTTGGCCATCAGCAGCTTGCGCACCGACTCATTGATGCGCGCCTCCGTGATGCGTCCACTCGCCACCGCATCCACCACCGCCTGAATGGACACCTTGGCGTCGGTGGGCATGAGCAGAATGTCGTTACCCGCTTCCACCGCGCGCAGCGTGGCTTCGGCCATGGTAATACCACCCAGCACACCATTCATATCGAGCGCATCGGTCACGAGCAAACCATCGAACTTCATCTGCTTGCGCAGCAAGTCCGTCATAACCGCCTTGCTGAGCGTGGCCGCCGTCTTGGTGTTGTCGAGCGCGGGCAGGTCACCATGGAAGGTCATCATGCCACGCAGACCGGCGTCGATGGCCGCCTGAAATGGCACCAGTTCCACGCTGTCGAGACGCGCGCGCGAGACATCCACACGCGAGAGCTCCAGGTGCGAGTTCTGTTCGGTGTCGCCGTGCCCCGGGAAATGCTTGCCCGTGGCCAGCATGCCATTCTCCTGGATGCCGCGAACGAGCGCGCGTCCCATCTGCGCCACCAGCTTTGGATCTTCACCAAACGAGCGCGCGCTGATGACCGGATTCTTGGGGTTGTTGTTCACGTCGAGCACGGGCGCGAATGCCATGTGAATACCCATGGCCCGTCCCTCTACCGCCGTCACCCGACCCATCTCGTAGGCCATCATGGTGTCGCGCGTGGCGCCGACACCCATCTGATACGGGAACGACGTGGCACCACCCAACTCGATCGCGTTGGGCAGGAACCATCCACCACGCGCGCGGAAGGCCGCGCCGGTCTCGAGGTCCGCACCAACCAAGAGCGGCAGCTTGGCCACACGCTGCAGCGCATTGAGCTTGATCGCGATATCGGCCGGTCCACCCACCGACACGATCACACCACCGAGTTCCTGATCACGCACCAGTGATTCAATGGCCGTGTACGAACCGGCATCGATTGGGGCGTAGTCACCAAGTGTCCACACCCACACCATCTGCGCCGCTTTCTGCTTTACGCTGAGTGTGGCCAACACGGAGTCAGCCCAGCGCGCCTGTTCGGCCGTGGTGCTGCGACGCGGCGGAGTGGACGGCCGCGAAGCAGTCGGCGTCGACGCCGTGCCTGACGTACCGCCAGAGGACGCAGCAGACGCACCAGTAGATGCACCCGCCGACGCACAGCCCGCAGCAATAGCGATCATCGGAACAACAGCTGACGCAAACCTGCTCCGCATAGCGGCGAATCTCCTGAACGAATTGATGTGCAACTTGACTTGCGACTTGCGATGCAACGAAGGCATTACTTGAGCGCTCCGGCGCCGCCCACCAGCGGAAGCGTGACTGATGTGCGATCGAGATCCACCGTAAGCACCGTACCCGCTGCCGGATGCAACGTGAAATCCTTGTCGCTCGACATGATCATGAGACCAATGCGCTTGCCCGCGGCAATGATCTGATCATCGGGCTGGAGATCGAACGTCACCGTCACCGGCTGTCCGGCAACCAATGGCGTGCTCTGACGATTCGACTTGGCGTTCTGCGGATCGGCCCAGCCGCGTGTGATGATACCTGCGTTGTTGTTACCCGTGGCCGGCCACGGAAGCTCCACCAACCACACCGACAGATTGGCCGCCGCCTTGCTCGACGACAGTGTGATGGACACACGACCAATACCCGAGAGATGCACGGGCCTGGCGAGCACACCCGTCGCGAACAACAAGCGTGTCGGCGAATTCTCGGCGCGCGCCAACTCCACACCGCCAAGTGCCACGTTGTCGGTGATGGTTTCGCTGCCCTGATTGCGCGGCTGCTCGAGTGTGAGCGCACCGACCGCATTGCCACCCTTGTTCGGATAGAGCGTCACCGGTGAAGCCGACGGATTCGGATAGTCCGCATAGGCCGTGGGCTCGAGACGCGCCGCGCCTTCACGCACGACAAACGCCTTGGGATCCTGCTCCACGCCATTCTGCACACCCAGCAAGTAGCGCGTGAACCAGCGATTCATCATGGTCATCGGCGGCTCACCGCCATGTCCACCCTGATGGTAGTACTGCTGCACCGGCACGCCGTTCTTCTTGAGTTCCTGCACCATCAGCACACTGTGTTCAGGCATCACGTTCCAGTCGTTGAACGCGTGTGCCATGAGTGTGGCGGCCTTGATGCCACGGGCCTGCAGGATGTAGTCGCGTGAAGCCCAGAAATCATTGAAGTCGCCCGTGCGACGATCGATGCCCTTGCCGATGATCTCATCGCGCACCCGCTGATTGCACAGCGCGCGCGTGGCTGGATTGCCACTCTGCACGAAGTCGTAGAGCACGTCCACGTCTTCACCCAGGTAGCCACCGGGGCTGCGTACGAGACCGTTGCTGCGATAGTAGCGGTAGTACGAATTGTTTGGCGCAACGGGAATGATGGCTTCGAGTCCCTTCACGCCGGTGGTCGCCGCGGCAATGGGCAGCGTGCCATTGAACGACGTACCGGTCATGCCGACCTTGCCCGTCGCCCAGGTGGCTTTCACTTCTTCGTTGCCATCGATGGTCGTGAACCCACGCGCGCGACCATTGAGCCAATCCACCACGGCCTTGGGCGCGAGTGATTCGTTGGAACCACCAATCGTGATGCAACCCTGACTGAGTCCCGTACCCGGCGACTCCGAGTGCACCACGGCAAATCCGCGCGGCACCCAATTGCGCACATGCGATGTGCCAATGCGTGTGCGATTCGGATTGAACGTCACGCCCGTGCCCAGCGCGCGCGCGGGTGGCTCAGCGCCCAGTTCCTGCTTCACGGGCCAGAACACATCGGCGTTGCCCAACGTGCCCGCGTAGTAGGGGCTCGTTTCATAGACCACCGGCACCTTGAGTCCCGTTGCCGTGGGGCCGGGCCGGGTCACGTCCACATGGACACGATCCTTCTTGCCGTCATAGTCGGAATCGAATTCGGTTTCCACCCAGAGGCGTTCCCGAATCCATTGCGTGGTGTCGGCGAAGGCCGGCACAATCTGCGACTCGCCATTCTGGATGACGTAGGGCGCGGGGAGCGAAGCGCCCTGGGACGCGGGCGGAGCAGCAGTGGCGCCAGCGGCGGCACTGCTGCTGCGAGCGGCGGACTGACAGGCCGAGAGGGCCAGCGGTGCCAGAGCGATGATGATCGCCCGGCGGAGGTGGGGGGTACCGTGCATCCGTCAAAAGTCGTGGCACGGTACCCGGGCCGCCAGTGCGGGTGTGGCACCTTCGACCACCATGCATGTGTAGATATTGCGTAGGAAGAAGCTGTCTGCCCTCCCATTGTCGGGGACATCACCCATGGCAAACTGTAGTAATCGATTTCTCCAAACCAATGCTGCTGCTCGATCGCTCGTCATACTGAGCTTCCTTGTTGGTTTCACCGCCTGCTCTGCGACCGAGCCGGAAGCCGGGGCATACTTTGAAGTTGCGGGCACCGTCCGCTCCGCCGCTGGCACTCCCGTTCGCGATGTGGTAGTGGGCGTCCGAACGTATGCCCTCACTTGCGGCTTAGGTTCGTTCATTCAATCCACTTCAGGAACAACGAATGCAGGCGGGCAATTCAGGATTTCGCTGGGAGCGGACATCAGCAAATGCGTGGAAGTGACAGTGGTGGACCGTCAGGGACGAACAGCAAGAGTGACGCGAGACTATTCGCTCCCACCCACTGGCCAGGTCCTCTCGGGGCTGGATTTCACTCTGCAACCGTATGACCCCCTATAGGGCTCGGCAGCCAGTTTTGAGATATTACGATCTACAAAGAAACTATTCTTGCTTTTTATCTAATATTTTGTAATTATTATATATCCAGTAGGTGGAGTAATTGCATGCCAAAGACGACGATTCGAAACCCCGATCGCACACCTGCGCGCACGGTGGAGGTGGCCGCCACACTCGGCCGGAACATCGCGCTCGCCCGCAAGCGGCGACGGCTGCGGCTGGCTGATGTGGCGGAGAAGGCCGGCATCACCATCCCCACACTACGTGCAGTCGAGGCAGGCAATGTCGGGACGAGCATTGCGGCCTACATCGGCGCCCTCTGGGCACTTGGCCTGGAAGACGGCCTGATCCCGGTCGCGGCCCTCGAGTTCGATCCCGAAGGCCAGATTCGGGAGCGCGCCGCGTTGCGTCGGGGGCTGGCTCAGCCACGCATCAGTCGCACTCCTCTCGACGACGACTTCTGATCTGATCGCCCATGGCACGCACTGAAGAGTGCTTCGTGTACATCCAACTCCCACGGTCGGCCGAGGTCCTGACCTGTGGGCGATTCGTGCGCGAACAGAACGCCTTTGGTGACGTTGTCGGACGGTTCGTATATGGTCGGCGCTATCGCGAGCACCCCATGGCGGTGCCAATTGACCCGATCAATCTGCCCCTTTCAAGCAACACGTACGAAACCACCAGGCTCGGAGGGGTGTTCGGCGCCATTCGGGACGCCGGGCCGGATGCCTGGGGGCGGCGTGTCATTGAACACGCCTTGGGCAAAGTCGATGTCGGGGAGATCGAGTATCTGCTCAACTCCCCGGAAGATCGCGCGGGGGCACTGTCCTTCGGCCTCGGCAAAACACCTCCGCCGCCAGTGCGCCCATTCAACAGCACACTGCAGCTCGAAGCGCTGCTTGACGCGGCCAGGCAGCTCGAGTCGCTGAATGTTGGTGAACCGATCCCGGAAAGCTTGCAACGTCTTCAGGAATTGATCGAGGCCGGCACCTCGATGGGTGGCGCACGTCCCAAGAACGTGGTCGCCGACGATGACGGTATCTGGCTCGCAAAGTTTCCCGCACGTGGAGATCGCTGGAACAATGCGGCCGTCGAAGGCGCCTTGCTGTCGGTTGCCAAGGAATGCGACATACGTGTTCCACCCTACCGCATCGAGAATGTCGGTACGGCGCCAGTGCTCCTTGTCCGCCGTTTCGACCGAGAAAAGTTCACCGATGGTCAGCCGGGCTACGGCAAGGCACGGATGGTGAGTGCACTCACTGTCCTCGGGGGAGAGGAGATGATCGACAAGCAGCGATGGTCGTACCTGCTGCTCAGCGACGAATTGCAGCGATGGTCTGCCCGCCCGCAACTCGACCGCGCGGAGTTGTTTCGTCGGATGGTCTTCAATGCACTCGTAACCAACAACGACGACCATCCACGCAACCACGCCCTGATTGCCCATACCAGCGACTGGCGTCTCTCCCCTGCCTACGACATCACGCCGTCACCCGTGCACGCATTCGAGCGGGATCTCGCCATGGTTTGCGGTGCGGCGGCCGGGCGACGTGCCACGAAACCCAACCTCTTGTCAGGCAGCGCGCGCTTCGGTCTGAGCGTCGAAGAAGCCAACGCGATTGTCGATCATATGCGTACAAAGGTCGCAGCGATGTGGGAGGGGGCCATTCTCACACATGGCGGGAGCCAGGCAGACTGCGAGGCGGTGCGACCAGCGTTCCAGATCCCCGGCTTCGACGCGACCTGAAACCGCTTTTTCGCCGCCGGGACTGGTCATTGTGCCCTTCTGGCGTGATTTTGTGGGGATATTCCGGAACGCCTTTCGGCTCCCCTCCATTCCCGAACCCCAGATCCCGTGCTTGAGCAGTACGCACTTCCACTGGCTCTCGTCTGCGCGGCCATCGCCATCGTCTATGGCATCGTCTCCGCGCGCTGGATCATCGCTCAGCCTGCGGGCAATGAGCGGATGCAGGAGATCGCCGGTGCCATCCAGGAAGGCGCCGACGCCTACCTGAAGCGCCAGTACACAACGATCGCCATCGTGGGCGTGATCCTCTTCCTCGCTGTCGGCTTCGGCCTGGGCAGCTGGATGACCGCGATTGGCTTCGCCATCGGCGCCGTGCTCTCCGGACTGGCGGGCTTCATCGGCATGTTCGTGTCCGTGCGAGCCAACTCGCGCACCGCGCAGGCCGCATCGACAGGCCTCAACGCCGCACTCAACATCTCGTTCAAGGGCGGCGCCATCACCGGTATGCTGGTCGCCGGTCTCGGTCTGCTCGGCGTAGCCGGCTTCTATATGCTGGTCATCGGCGACACGACCGGTGAAGAAGCGGTCAAGCACGCGCTCGAACCCATGGTTGGTCTGGCCTTTGGTTCGTCGCTCATCTCCATCTTCGCGCGACTTGGCGGCGGCATCTTCACCAAGGGTGCGGACGTTGGCGCTGACCTGGTAGGCAAGGTCGAAGCCGGCATTCCCGAAGACGATCCGCGTAACCCGGCCGTGATTGCCGACAACGTGGGTGACAATGTCGGCGACTGCGCCGGTATGGCCGCCGACTTGTTCGAGACGTACGCCGTGACCGTGATTGCCGCGATGCTCGTGGCGGGCCTCGGTTACGCCACGTATGGCAACACCGGCGTGATTTATCCGCTCGTGCTTGGCGCCGTGTCCATCCCGGCCTCCATCGTCGGCACGTTCTTCGTGAGCGTGAAGCCGGGTGGCAAGATCATGGCCGCGCTCTATCGCGGTCTGCTCGTGTCGGGTGTACTGGCGGCGATCGCGTTCTATTTCGTCACCAACTCGATGTTCCCGGGCAACGGCATGTCGCTGTTCATCTGCG
The DNA here is from genome assembly GCA_016742275.1 of Gemmatimonadaceae bacterium. Lineage (GTDB taxonomy): Bacteria > Gemmatimonadota > Gemmatimonadetes > Gemmatimonadales > Gemmatimonadaceae > Gemmatimonas. The sequence goes on along the minus strand of JACVCD010000003.1, from coordinate 38,235 downwards.
CCATGATCGGTCTCGCGCTGACAGCGGCGCTGGTGGTGATCACCGAGTACTACACGGCCACCGAGTACGGCCCTGTGCGTGAGATTGCCAAGGCGTCGGAAACGGGCCACGGCACGAACGTGATCTCGGGTCTCGCGGTGTCGATGCGTTCCACCGCTGCGCCGGTGCTCGTGGTGGCTGCGGCCATCTACGCCTGCTTTGAAATGGCCGGGCTCTATGGTGTGGCCATCGCCGCCACGTCCATGCTGTCCATGGCTGGCATGATCGTCGCACTCGACGCTTACGGCCCCATCACCGACAATGCCGGCGGCATTGCCGAGATGAGCCACCTGGGTCCCGAGATTCGCAAGACGACCGACGCGCTCGACGCGGTGGGCAATACCACCAAGGCCGTCACCAAGGGCTATGCGATCGGCTCGGCCGGTCTCGCGGCGCTCGTGTTGTTTGCTGACTACTCGAGCAAGCTGGGCGAGCATCTTGGCACACCGGTGAATTTCTCGATCGACGACCCGAAGGTCGTGATCGGTCTCCTCATCGGCGGCATGATCCCGTACCTGTTTGGTGCGTCGGCCATGCAGGCAGTGGGTCGTGCCGCCGGCTCGGTGGTGCAGGAAGTGCGTCGTCAGTTCAAGGAACTGCCGGGCATCATGCAGGGCACGCAGAAGCCGCAGTACGACAAGGCCGTGGACCTGCTCACGAAGGCAGCCATTCGTGAAATGATTCTGCCGTCGCTGCTGCCGCTCGTGATTCCGGTGCTCGTTGGTGTGTTCCTTGGAGGTGCGGCGCTTGGTGGTCTCCTCATGGGCACCATCGTGACGGGTCTCTTCGTCGCGATCTCCATGTGCACCGGTGGTGGTGCATGGGACAACGCCAAGAAGTACATCGAAGAAGGCCACCATGGTGGCAAGGGCAGCGATGCCCACAAGGCAGCGGTCACGGGTGACACGGTGGGCGATCCGTACAAGGATACGGCGGGTCCGGCCATCAACCCGCTGATCAAGATCATCAACATCGTGGCCCTGTTGCTCATTCCGTTGCTCTCCAAGGCCTGATCGTGACCTCTTCAGCGACAAGCTCGCCGCGCGGACCAGCACTGGTCCGCGCGGTTGGCGTTTGGGCCCTCGCGGCCAGCATTTTCAACGTCACTGTTGGCGGCGGCATCTTCCGTTTGCCCGCCAGTGCAGCGGCTGCAGCCGGCGCTGCCGCGCCGCTCGTGTATCTGATCTGCGCCGCGGTGATGGGCTTTGTAGTGCTCTGTTTCGCGGAAGCAGGCAGTCGCATCACACTCACGGGCGGACCCTATGCCTACGTGGAAGCCGTCTTCGGTCGCTACGTCGGTTTCCTCGCTGGCGTGCTGCTGTGGATGCTTGGCACCACGGCCGTTGCCGGTGTGTCGTCGGCATTCGCAGAAGGCGTGGGTGCGCTGATTGGTGTCGAGGGGATCCGCGTCCCGGTGATCGTGACGATGTTCGTGCTGCTCGCCATCATCAACATGCGTGGTGTTGAACAGGGCACGAAGCTGATTGTCGTGGCGAGCATCGCCAAACTGTTGCCGCTGCTCGCATTTGTGGCCATCGGTGTGTTTTTCATTCAGCCCGATCACATCGCCATTCGCGAAATCCCGAGCCCATCATCGCTCGCCCGCGCGGCCATCGTGCTGGTGTTTGCGTTCAGCGGTGTGGAGACGGCGCTGGTGCCAAGTGGTGAAGTCCGTGATCCGGCACGCACGGTGCCGCGCGCACTAGCCATCGCCATGATCGGTGTCACTCTGCTCTATCTCGCGGTGCATCTCGTGGCCGCTGGACTGCTCGGTGATGCATTGGCAACCAGCACTGCGGCACCGCTGGCGTTTGCAGCCGAATCGTTCCTCGGTACGCCAGGCCGTTTGCTGCTGCTGGTTGGTGCGAGCATCTCGATGTTCGGCTACGTGAGCGGCATGACGCTGGCTGTCCCGCGCGCGTTGTTTCGTTTCGCTGAAGACGGTCTGCTGCCCAAGGTGGTGGGCTCCGTTCATCCGTCGTATCGCACGCCACACGTGGCCATCATCATCCAGACGTCATTGGTGTGCGCGCTGGCCGTGTTCAATTCGTTTGAGCAGCTCGCCGTGATTTCCAATCTCGCCGCGCTGTTGCTGTACGCGGCGTGTGCTGCTGCCACCTTCATGCTGCGCAAGCGTGGTGTGCGTCAGGAAGGTGCGGTTCCATTTGCAGTGCCAGGTGGACCGGTCATTCCATTCATCACGATTGGACTGATCGCATGGCTGCTGACCAGCATCACACAAGCCGAGTGGATGGTGTTGGTGATCACGCTCGGTGTGGCGACTGGTTTCTATCTGGTGGCGGCGCGTAGCGGACTCGGACGCACGACTGCTCAGTAGTATTCCGCAGTCGTGCTCATGTAGGAGCTGGATTCCGGCACCGTTAGGTTTCTGGAATGTCGGAATCCAGAGTTTCGTTCTCTCACTACGCGCTACTGGTTGGACTCCCTGTCGTGCTGGTGCTGGCCATGATCAAGGTCGGCACTTTCACGCTTCCGGTGATTCCTGCGCTTGCTGATGTATTTCCGGAGGTCGCGCGCAGCGCACCGGCCACGACGCAACGTGGATTCACGCTGGGGTTGCTTGTTGGTCAGTTGGTCGTGGTCTTGTTGGCAGCGCAGGCATTTGGATGGATTGCGAGACGATTGGGACAGCCAACTGTGGTTGGCGAAATGGTGGCCGGTATCGTGCTCGGCCCGTCGGTGATTGGAGCGCTGCAACCGCAGTGGACCGCCGCACTCTTCCCTGCCGGTAGCCTCGGATTCCTCAACGCTCTGAGTCAGCTGGGCGTGTTGCTCTTTCTGTTTGTCGTCGGTTTGCATGTCGACCTGCGCTCGCTGCGTGGACAGAGTGGCACCGCCGTAATTGCGAGTCATGCCAGCATAGCCGCACCATTCACGCTTGGTGTGTTGCTGGCGTTCTGGCTGTTCCCGCGTTTCTCGCCGGCAGGCGTGCCGTTCGCGGCCTTTGCACTGTTCGTTGGTGTGGCGATGAGCATCACCGCCTTTCCGGTGCTCGCCCGCATTCTTGAAGAGCGCGGGATGCTGTCAACACCGCTCGGCGCACTGGCAATTGCCTGTGCCGCCGTGGATGACGTGACGGCGTGGATTCTGCTGGCCGTGGTGGTCGCGCTGGTGCAGGCCGGCGGTGTGGACTTCACGCTCGCGGTCACGTTGTTCGGTACGGCAGCATTCGTGCTCGCCATGTTCTACGTGATGCGACCGATGCTGCAGCGTCTGACACGCACACGCGTGATCGGTCAGCGTGTGTCTTCAGCGACGATGGCTGTCATCATGATCGTGGTGTTGCTGGCCGCGTTCGCCACGGAGCTCCTCGGCATTCATGCGCTGTTTGGCGCCTTCGTAGCTGGTGCGGTGATGCCGCGCGACAATGGCTTCAATGATCAAGTGGCGGATCAGTTGAGTGATCTGCTGGTGGTGTTGCTGCTCCCGCTGTTCTTCGCCTACACCGGACTGCGTACACACTTCGATCTGCTGGGCGGATTCGAAGACCTGATTTTCCTCGGTGCCATTCTCGCCGTGGCGATTGGCGGCAAGGTGTTTGGCACTGCCATCGCGGCGCGTGCCGGTGGTCAGCCGTGGCGCGAAGCTACCGTACTTGGTCTGCTCATGAACACGCGCGGCCTAATGGAACTGGTCGTGCTCAATATCGGCCTCGACCTTGGTGTGCTGTCACCGCGACTGTTTGCCATGATGGTGATCATGGCGCTCGTGACAACGGCGATGACCGTGCCTGCCATCGCCGTGTACGATCGTTGGCGTCGCCCGCTCGCGGCTGGCTGACGTGGAGAATGAAGGCTCGCTGGGCAATTGGGTCGCACAAGGCGCGATTGCGCTGTTTTTGCTGCTGCTCGTGCTTCTGGTGCTGCGTACGTCGTTCATGATTGGTTCGGTGGTGATGCTCAACTTCTTCAAGCGACGTGGCAAGGAAGAAGTCGGCCCACCCACGGATCCGTCGCCCTGATTCCCTCCAGGAGCGTCAGCGCCCCTTCTGCACCGGAAGTTTGCGAATCTGCCAATCCTGATACGACCCGTCGTAGAAGCGCACTGGTAGACCAAGTGTGCGTGCCGCGACATAGGTCATTGATGCGCGATAGCCGATCCAGCAGTAGGTGACGGCCGTGTCGCCCGGCGACATGCGCTCGCTGTAGAGTTTTCGTAGTATCGTGCTGTCGTGAAGTACCGTGAATTCGCTGTCGGAAAACAGCTGCTGCCACTCGAGCTGGCGTGCACCGACCGGATGCCCATCACTCGGCATTCCACTGCGATTGCCGGTGCCATCGAATTCGCCATCAGTGCGTGTATCGATGAGCGCGAGTCCACGACCCGCCTGACGCGCACGAATCCACTCAGCGGTAACAACGACGGGATGCGCGGTCCTTGCAGGATATGTGACTGGCGTAACCTGGGGTGCCGATGTTGCCAGCGCGTGCCCTTCGCGCTTCCAGCGGGACACACCGCCAGACAGGAAGGCCAGTCGCGGATGTCCCAGCACATCGAGTGTCATGAGGGCACGAGCGGCCATGGGCGGTTCGTGCGTGGTGGTCGCCACCACGAGTGTGTTGGGGCCGATACCAAGTCGACCAATCAGCGCGGCCAGACTATCGGGGGACGGCAGCTCAGTGGATAGGCCATCGCGATTCACGATCAGCGCGCGGTATGGCACCACGCGTGCGCCGGGAATACGCGCGGACGGCGCCGCATCCATTTCGATCTGCAGTACGACGAGATCAGGATCGTTGAGATGTGACGATAGCCAGGCCGGGTCCACGACACGTATGGGTGCCGATGCCGGTGGCTGATTGTTCGATTCAATGCCCGGAGCGCGATTGGTGCGCCAGGCGACAAACACCGGCATCAGCATGGCAAGCAGAAGGCCACCCGACCTGCGGCGAATACGAGACGTATGTGTGGCGTGCATGAGGGAGTGCGTAGTGGGAGAACGGTTCAGCGGCCTCTGAAGCTTGCTGCGCACTTGCATGAGTACGCGAGTGGCCGAAATGCCAACAATCGATAGCTTTCAGCCATGCCTCGTCCCGCCGTCCTGCCACCCATCCCGGTCGCGGTCCTGATCCTGCCGTCCGTTGTGCCATTCGATCTGGCCGTACCCATGCAGGTGTTCGGGTACCCCCGCCCTGATGATGGCGCGCAGCGCTATCGCGTGACGCTGTGCACACCGCGCCCGGGGCTCATTCGTTCATCCTCCGGATTTTCCGTGCGAGTTACGCGAGGGCTTTCTGCGCTGAAGGACGCGCACACCATCGTGTTGCCCGGGATCGATGATCTCGATGTGCATCCTCCGCCTGCGACCGTGCGAGCCTTGCAGGCCTCCGCCGCACGTGGTGCGCGGTTTGTTTCCATCTGCACCGGTGCCTTCGTTCTCGCCGACGCCGGATTGCTGGCGGGACGCCGAGCCACAACGCACTGGATGGATGCTCCCCTGCTTAAGGCGCGATACCCCGATGTCACGGTCGACTCCGATGTGTTGTATGTGGACGATGGGCAGGTGCTCACGTCGGCCGGCATAGCCTGCGGTATTGATCTCTGTCTGCATGTTGTGCGACTCGATCACGGTGCGGCCGTTGCCGCTACCGTAGCTCGTCGGATGGTGGTGGCACCGCACCGTGAGGGTTCGCAGGCGCAATTCGTGGCGCGTACCGTCGACGCAGAAGACAACGGTGGCCTTGAGGGCACCTGTATCTGGGCGCGGGCCCGACTGGCGCAGGCACTGACGGTGGCGCAGATGGCACGTCATGCCGGTATTGCGGAACGCACCTTTTCACGGCGATTCCGGGCCGAGATTGGCACCTCTCCGCTGCAGTGGCTGTTGGGCGAGCGGTTGCTGCTGGCAAGAGAGTTGATTGAAACCACTACCCTGCCCTTGTCACGCATTGCGTCGCGCTGTGGATTGGGGAGCGAGGTGTCGCTGCGTCAGCATTTCCGGCGCCGTTTTCGTATCAGCCCGTCGGCCTATCGTCGTTCGTTCGTGGCCAGCGCCCCCGCACGATAGACAGTGGCACTCCATCAAACCGACCAGTTCTCCATGTCATCCATCCTTGATCGCGATCAGTTGAGCGCTTTCTGCCGTCACACACATGTGAAGCGCGCTCCCACGGGTGATGGAGTGTTGAGCGGACTAACCTTCGGCCTCAAGGACTTGTTCGATGTCGCAGGACATCGCACGGGGTTTGGCAGTCCCGATTGGTTGCGCACGCATGAACCCGCAGTGGCCGACAGCTGGGTGCTGTCAACCATGCTCGCGGCTGGTGCCACGATGGTGGGCAAGACACATACGGAGGAAATGGCATTTAGTCTGACTGGTGAAAACGCGCACTACGGCACTCCGATCAATCCGGCGGCACCTGGCCGCGTGCCGGGCGGTTCATCAAGTGGTTCCGCATCCGCCGTGGCCGGTGGTCTCGTGGACTTTGCCATTGGCAGCGACACCGGTGGCAGTGTGCGTGCACCAGCGAGCTTCTGCGGCATTTTTGGTATGCGCCCGACACACGGCCGCCTCTCACTGGCTGGCGCCTGCCCACTGGCACCGATATTTGATACCGTCGGATGGTTTGCGCGCGACGCTGCCATGCTCGCGCGCGTGGGCGAAGTATTGTTTGGCGCCCCAAGTCACGACCGCTCATCACCGCGCCGCATTGTCGTGGCAACTGATGCGCTCGCGCTGGTGGTGCCCGAAGCACGGCTCGCCGCCGAAGCAGCCGTCGCGCAGGTTGTGCAGCGGCTCGCCGCCACGGAAACCGAAGTGGCATACGAAGTCCTCGCACCTGATGGACTGCGCGCGTGGTACGATGTGTTTCGTGTGTTGCAGTGGGCGGACATCTGGCGCACCCACGGCCCCTGGGTGGAAGCAGTACGACCGAGTTTCGGCCCGCAGATAGCGCCGCGTTTCGAAGCGGCGTCCAAGGTCAATGCCGACGAAGTGGCCAATGCCACCATGCAGCAAGCAGAGATCGTCGCGCGTCTCGATTCCATTCTCGCAGACGACACCATTCTCGTGATTCCCACCGTCCCCGACATCGCGCCACAATTGCAGTTGCCGCCGGCGGAGACCGTGGCGGTACGTGAACAGTCCCTCATGTTGCTATCGCCAGCCGGACTCGGCGGGCTACCGCAACTGTCCATGCCAGTGACATCGCGTGACGGTTTTCCTCTTGGGATTTCCCTTGTTGGTGGCCGCTCCAGTGACGCGCGTCTTCTTGCGCTCGCACGCATGATCGACGGCGATTGAGTCGAGGCTGATCTTGACGGAAATGAGAAAAACCCGGAGTGTATGGGACAATCTTTGCCGCGCCTCAAGGTAAATGCTCGCGTGGCAGTGAAAACCGTGCGTTGCCAAGGGAGTCAGTATGCCATTGCGTGTTCACGCCGTCGTGGCGTCGATGCGTTCGATCGCGAGAGCATCGACGACGATGCTCATGATGCTGTTGCTTGCTGCATGTGAAGATGAGCACGGACCGAACATCAGTGGCGTGCCGGGATTCGACATTCGTTGGGTCGAGATCTCGCCATCCGTCGACACGCTCTTCGTTCCGGACACGATTCGGGTAACGGATCGACTGCAGCTTCAGGCGACTGCATTTGGTGTCGGCTCTGAGCGATTGCCTGTCTCGCGCTATGTGTGGACATCGTCGGACACCAGCATTGCGCGAGTCGACAGCTCTGGCCTGGTTCTTCCTAAGCGAACCGGCGTTGTAGAGATCAGTGCCAGTGCAACACGTATCGGTAAGGCTACCGTGGTAATTCTGCCGGCCGTGCAGCGCATTGACGTGTTGGCAAGTCGAGACTCCGTCTTCATCGATGAACCCGTCGTCGCGGCGAACGCTCCATTGCAGATGAGTGCGCGGGTCGTCGACAATTCGGGACAGCCATCGTCGGGAACTCGCATCACTTGGAGCGCGACGCCGAATAGTGTTGCGACCATCGACTCAACTGGCAGCCTGCGAGCTATCGCACCGGGATCAGTGGTCGTAGTGGCCCGATCGTCCACTGCTAGTATTCAGGGACAGCGGACCATTCAAGTGGTTCCCGTGGTTCGCAGCGTTGCACTGTCTGCCACGTCGGCCCAAGTGCTTTCTGGCGACACAGTGCGACTGTCTGCCGTTGCATCAGGCTATGCCAACGAGACAATTACGCGAGTTTTTCGGTGGTCATCGTCGAATACGTCCATTGCCACGATCGACCAGAACGGTCAGGCTATCTTCATCGCGCCGGGTGCGGTGACGTTTACGGCGAGTACGGCGTATCGCTCTGCGTCAGCAAGTGTCACGTCGCTTGCTAGAGAATTGGTGACGATCGCAGGAGGTCGCGCCTTTTCATGTGGTCTCGCAAACCTTGGTCGTTTGTTTTGCTGGGGCGGCGGCGATGTTGGTCAAACCGCGAGCCCGCCAGACTCGACCTGCTTTGGCGACCAATATGACTCCGGCGGCGCGTGCGCAATACAAGCAAAACGAGCCGGTGCTCCCTTCCAGTCTTACGCTCGCCTTGCCACGTCGCGTTCGTCTGGATGTGCAATCGACGACAGCGGAATGTTGTACTGCTGGGGTAGCGGCATACATGGCACCATCGGCAACGGAACAGGTTCAGGAAGCCAGTCTCCAACACTGGCCACGGTTTTGAACGAGCGATTCGTCGAACTCGCGGGAGGCGGTGATCACTTCTGCGCCTTGAGCACCCAGCGGTTCGTGTTTTGTTGGGGCCGCGATGATTTCGGGCAGCTTGGCGACACGCTGCAGATCAATAGCACGACACCAATTCCCGTCGTCGGACCTGACGGGTTGATGGCTACGCGCCTACGGTTCTCGGCCATTGCAGCTGGCTTCAACCACACCTGCGGGATTGAGCAAACAACCGGGCTCGCATGGTGTTGGGGCAACGGCGAGGCAGGTCAGCGCGGCGATGGCGCTACCGCGCTCATTCAACGCCCCAGACGAGTGAACTCTGAAGTACGGTTTCGCCAGATTGACGCAGACAGCACTCACACATGCGCGGTAGCCGAGGCTGGTCAACTTTACTGCTGGGGTTCAAATACGTTCGGACAACTCGGAGTGACTACTGTCAGCAGTTCGTCCATCCCGGTGCTGGTTGGTGCGGGCTATCAACAGGTAGTGACAGGTCTGCACTTCACCTGCGCAGTCTCTACGACTGGTGTCATAAGCTGCTGGGGACTGAATCAGCGAGGGCAGCTTGGGCGTGGTGAAGGAACCCCAACTGGATTTAGCACCACACCGGCTGCGATCGTTGTTAATCGCACATTCCGTACCATGACCGCGGGCGCGCGCCACGCCTGCGCGATCGATACCGGTGGCGAAACTTGGTGCTGGGGATCCAATGTGCTTGGCGGTCTCGGGAACGGTCTCCAAGCCGCAATACGTGCTGTCCCCGAACGCATCGCACCGCTTCGTTAGGCATGTCAATTCGCATCATTGCTTCCGCAGTCTCGCTTCCGCAGTCTCGCTTCCGCAGTCTCGCTTCCGCAGTCTCGCTTCCGCCTTTCAGCATCCGCAGTTTCGCTTCCGCACTCATTTCTCCACCTCGAAACACCTGATGGCGCCAATCGCTAGCGAACTACGCTAGCGCCACCCCGCTAGCGCAGTTGGCGCAGCAAAAACGGGCCGGTGACCAAATGGTCACCGGCCCATCATCTCACTTCCCCGTTCCCGCCTTCGTCACCGGCGCTTGCGGTCTGTTCGGCACCACCGGCCCATCACGTCGCGTCGGATGCAACTCCGCCAGCGTGTTGCCGTCGTACATCCGCCCGTTCTTCATCACGTAGCGAATGCTGTTCGTATTGCGCACATCGGCCAGCGGATCCTTGTCGAGAATGACCAGGTCGGCCAGCTTGCCGACTTCAATGGAACCCAGGTCGCCCGACAGACCAATGTCGTTGGCGCCCATGATCGTGGCCACACGCAACGCTTCATGTGGCGTCATGCCACCACTGGCCATCGCCCACAACTCCCAGTGATAGCCGAGGCCTTGCAGCTGGCCGTGGCTGCCAATGCCCAGCCGTCCACCGGCGCGCAGAATTTTCGTTGCATCGGTCGCCAGCTGCGGGAACACATACTCTTCATCGCGGAACCAACCACCGGCCGTACCACCGCCCGGCATCGACGCCATACGGCGACGGGTTTTGGTGGCGAGTTCTTCGTACGCCGTGAAGCGCTGGAGCTTGGGATCCGCGTACGGATTCTCGCGCGTGTAGAACCAGTTCTCCGCCCACGGCCCACCGTAGTTCACCAGCAGAGTCGGCGTGTAGGCGCGCTTGCTCCACGCCATGAAGCCTGTCACGTCAGCGCCGAGTGGTGTGATGCCCATGGAGTGCTCGAGACCGGGATATCCGTCGAGCGTTTCCGTGAGATTGAGCTTCACATCGAGTGAGCCTTCGGTGGTCGGCATCAACTGCTGTTCGCGCGCCGCCGTGATGATCCACTGGCGCGTCTGACGCACACCGGCCACGTACATCTTCACTGTTTTCGTGTCGTAATACGTGCTGTAGCGCTTCAGCATGTTGCGGGCATGCGCCTGATCACGAATGACATCGGTGTTGAAGATGCCAGGGCCCGTGGAGTAGATGCGCGGACCGATGATCTGACCCGCCTCCACCATGTCCTGATACGTGAGCACGTCGGTGGTAGCCGTCTGCGGGTCGCGTGTGGTCGTCACACCGTAGGCCAAGTTGGCCAGATACGCCCACGGTTGCGTTTCGTGAATCGTGCCACGCTCGGCACGCAAGTGCGCGTGCGTATCCACAAAGCCCGGAATGACTGTTGCACCAGCCAGGTCCATCTCGCGCGCACCAGCCGGCACCTGCACCGACCCCGCCGCCCCAACCGCCGTGATGCGATTGTTGCGCACCACCACATCACCACGGGCGATCACCTCATCGCCCTTCATGGTGACGAGCTTGGCGTTGCGCAGCACGACGGTGGAATTCGGAATATCACGCGCCACCGACACGAGAATCCGGCGCTCGACCGGCGTGTACGGCTGCGGGCGATTCGCGGCCGTACCACCTGCAGCGGCACCCGCCGCACCTGCTGCACCTGCTGCACCGCCAGCTGGCGGCGTGGTCGTATCACGACGCGCAGCCGCCGCTTCGTGCGCTACGGCGCTGTCGAGATCATACACCACGTGCGCATTGCCAATCGACCAGTGCACACGCTTGCCATCCTGCGACCACGCCGGGAACTGTCCACCGATATCGGTGAGACGGCGCACCGGAAACGATGCGGTATTCGGGTCCGTCACGTTGACCGCCGCCTGCGTGCCGCGCGGCGGAATCATCACCGTGTAGAAATCGCTGTTGATCTGCGCGAGTGCGAGATCACCATTGGGCGAAATCATCGTGAGCTGCGCTGGTGCACCCGGTGAATCCGGCTCTTCCGGCGTGCGATGCAGTTCGAGCTCGGACAGCGTGAGATCGTTGTGCCCGTGATCATCATCGATGGCACCAGCTCCGCCGCCGCCCACTACACGCAAATGCCGCTGCTCGTCGGTACCATCCCAACGCAGCGACACCAAACCGGCGTTCGATGAGAAATAGATGCGTGTGCTGTCGCGCGAGAAGTGCGGACGGCTACGCCCCGCACTGCGCGCAATCACCGTAGGGTCACCCGGCGTGGCGGCGTTGGCGTCATACCACACGAGCTGCGACGTGCCCGTCACGCCGGTCTGATCGCGGCGTCCCTGCGCAGGCGTACGTACCGCAACCACACGTGAACCGTTCGGCGAAAACACCGGCTGACGCACCATGGCCGTACCGCGGCTCAGCGTCGTCACGCGTGTGACACGACCCGCTGCCACGGTGGCCTTGTGCAACCCGCCACCATTGTCCGTCCACGACGCCCACGCCAACGAACGTCCATCTGCCGACCACGTGGGCTCCGCCTCAATGGCCGTCGACGTCGACACACGACGCGGTGTGCCACTCGGCCAGTCCATCAGATACAACTTGTCCATACTCACGAACGCCAACTGACGTCCATCGGGACTCGGCACCGCGTCGCGAATCTGACGCGCGATGAATTGCGCGCTATCCGAAATGGGATACTGGAACGACAACTCCGGTGCCACATCGACTTCCGCGCGCACACGGAACGGAATTTCCGTCTGGCCGCTGCCATCCACCGGCACACGCCACAGACGATTGCCATAGCTGGCAACGAGCTCCTTGCTGTCCGGCGTGAAACTCATGCCGGGCAGCGCATCCATGGGTGCACGCGATTCCATCTCATCGCGCTGCGTCGGGTACGCCAGCCAGCGTTCATCACCCGTCGCGATTTCACGAATGCGAAGACCGGTCTTGTCTTCATGACGTGACCCGTACACCAGCCACTTGCCATCGGGGCTCACCGTGGGACGCACGGCGGAGCCGTAACGCGACGACATCGGCTCACGCTCACCGGTTTCGCGATCATACGACCAGATCTGATACTGCGGGAACTGCGCATTGTAGTTCCACGCACTCGCGCGCTGCGTGTAATACATGAAACGCCCATCGGCGCTGAACGCCGCGCCAGCCTGCTGCACCGCCGTTCCCGGCGCGGCGTTGGCCGGTGCCGTGTACAACGACACACCGTTACCGCCCTTCACATGGTACATCCAGAGCGTGGGCAAGCTGCCGCGGAAACCGCCCTTGCTAGCCACGATGTACTGGCCATCCGGCGAATACTCGGGTGACAGGTAGACGTTGGTACGTCCACGTGTCACTTCCTTGATCTCCTTCGTGGCCACGTCCATCACGTGCACATTGTCCGCGCCCTGTCGATCGGAGATGAACACAATCGACTTGCCGTCGGGGCTGAATCGGGGCTGCGTATCAAACGCCAATCCGCTCGTCAGCTGCGTCGCATCACCGCCGGCGAATGGCATGAGGTAGAGATCGCCGAGCATGTCGAACACGATCGACTTGCCATCGGGACTGACATCGACGGACAGCCATGTACCTTCGCGCGTATCGAGCGAGAAGCGCCGCGTGGCTTCGAGTGGCAGTGGACGAGGCGGCGTGGCGCGTGCAGGCGCCGCAGCCTGGGCATGCAGGGACTGATCTGCGATCGACGGCAAAGCCGCCGCAATGCAGAAGGCCACCATGTGCAATGATGACCGTCCAAAGAATCGGTGTGCGTGAGCAGTCGACACCGGGGCTCCAACGGTGAGGGGCGTCGCCAACGAAGACGGATGGCGACCGGGATGGGGAACCCCTCAGTTTCGCGCCCGGCTTACAGCAGGGCAAGCGATGGCGCGTCAGGTCACGCTTGAAGCGCCTAACGCCCGTTCGATGTCGGGCACGAGCGATTCCGGGGTGACCGTGGGCGCAAATCGATCAATCACCTTGCCATCTCGCCCCACCAGGAACTTGGTGAAGTTCCACTTGATGGACTCCGTTCCGAGGAGACCAGGAGCCGACACACGCAGCCAACGCCACAGCGGATGCGCCTGGTCCCCGTTTACATCGAGCTTGGCGCTCATGGGAAACGTCACGTCATAACGCAGCGAACAGAATTGCGCGATCTCCGCTTCATCACCGGGCTCCTGATTCCCGAACTGATCACACGGACATCCGACTACAACCAATCCGCGGTCGCGATAGGTCTTCCACAATTCCTCAAGCGCCGTGTACTGCGGCGTAAAACCACATTGACTGGCTGTATTCACAAACAGCATGACCTGACCATGATACGCCGACATCTGCAGCGTATCTCCATTGATGGAAGGCAGTGTGAAATCGTGGAAGTGAGCCGACATGGCAGGCTGAGAGCGTGGCGTAAATAGTCGATCAAGCATAATGACAGTACCGTGCAGGATCAGAATTCAAAGTTCAGTCCGATGGACGGCAACAATCCCACGCCGGTGTTGAGTTCCGCGCGTTGAAGTCGCGGATTCCATTGTGGTGCTCCCACATTCTCTCTATTGGTCACATTCTGCAAGTCAAGAAATGCAACCCACTGCCTGCGCCCGGTATTGAATCGCCGATCAATGCGCAGATCGGCCGAGAAGAACATCGGCAATCGACGACTGTTATACTCGGAAAAATTTAATGTTCCGATCATCGGAACTGATGTGTAGAATGGCGTATACGGCAGCCCGGAGGCTGCGCGAATGCGGGTAGCCAGTTCCCATCGCGCATTGGGACGCCAGCCAAGCACCGTATTGGCCGTGAATGGTGTGTCGAACGCGCCAACCGTGTACATCCTGCTGAGACCGGCAAAACGTGTGCGACTCAGGCTCACACTGCTCTGCCCGTACCATCGTGAAACGCCCAGCTTTTTCTGCGCGGAAAACTCCAGCCCGACGACACGACCTCGACCGTTTGACTCCAACGGCTCGAGACCAAAAGGAATATCGGTGGTCACATCGTCAAACCCACTCGGCGACAACACCGCATTGGGTCGATACATACGTGATGGGTAGTCGCCATAGATCTTGCCATAGGCTTCCACCTGCAGCTTGAGATCGCTGCCAATGACGCGCGACACGCCCAACACGGCGTGATCGGCACGAAACGGGCGCAGCCGTTGGGCATTGCCAACATCGCCGACCAGCCAGATGAAACTCGGTGGTTGCCAATAGCGTCCAGCGGCCAGTGATAGCGTTGTCGACGCTCCGGTCTGCCATGCAACACTCGCACGGGGAGCCACGCGCACGGCATCGTTGAATGTGTCACCAAGCCAGGCATACCAATCCTGACGAACGCCAAGTGAGACCCGCAATGACGGCAGGAGCTGCGCACTGCCCTGCGCATAAGCGGATTGGCGCCAGGCCGAAAACATCGTATCAACGGTGAGCGGGCGCTCAACGCCGTTGTCATCGCGCCGCATCATGCCGGCAAGAGTGGCGTCGTAGCGGAGGGCCGATGCGTACTTCACCTGGGTGCCGGCATCAACTTCGAACCCACGCGCGCTCTTCCATGAAAGATCGCTGCGCAGCGACGTCTCACCCTCGGTCGATCGATTCTCGAATACCGGTTGCAGCAGACTGTCGCGCTGCGCAGTGGTGTAACGGGTCCAGGTACGCCCCAAGGTCGTCGTCACCACACCTTGCGACATCAAACGCTTCCACGTCAGCGCACTGAAATACTGATCCTGCACCGGCGCCAGAATCTGCGAGTTGTCCACGCGCGCCGAATCCGTGTCGTTGTCGAATGACACCGTACCCCGTGCACCGATCGCCAGCGCACTCACGATGTTGCGCCGATTCGGCCGCCACACCGTCTTGACCGTTGCATCCGTGTACGAGGGAATGAACGACAGTCCAATGGCCTTGAACAGCAGATCGAGATAGCTCTGGCGCACATTGGCGAAGAACGACACCTGCGAACCAATGGGCCCTTCCAGCAAGGCACCAACCTGCGTCGCCGCGACATTCAGCTCACCGGCGATACGCTCACGATTGCCCTCACGCAGTGTGATATCGGTGACCGAAGCCGCACGATCTCCATAGCGTGCGCCATATCCGCCAGTCGAGATGGCCGCCGATTCGACAAATCGAATATTGATGAGTGATATCGGGCCACCCGTCGAACCCTGGGAGCCGAAGTGATTGATATTCGGCACCTCGAGGTTGTCGACCACAAACAGATTCTCGAAGGGTGCACCACCGCGCACGACAAGGTCATTGCGCGAGGGGCTGGTCACACCAACACCGGGCGCCACACTCACGGCACGAAGGACATCCTCCTGCGCCCCAGGCTGCCGGCGCACCTCCTCCGCGTCATAGACCTGCGTGGAGACCGGAGTGGCTGGAGGACGCAACGCCGGAAAGCTTTCGGGTCGCACCGTCACCTGCTCGAGCCGCTGATCGACCGGTTCCATGGTGATGGTCACCTCGGTCGGTTTGGCAAGCGACACGACGACATCACCGCGGCGTACCGGCCGGAAGCCCAATCGTCGAACTTCAAGTGTCACGATACCTGGGCGGAGATCGCGGAGCACGAATCGGCCGAGACTATCGCTCGAAGCAGATATTCCCTGTCCAACCACAACGACCGTGGCATCGGCAATGGGAGCCTCGGTCAATCGCGCGACCAGGAGGCCAGCAATACGACCAGTAGACTGTGCCTTGGCCGGTACGGCCCCCACCATCACGCCGAGAAGCAGCACACACATTCGGAGGCAGACGCCAAACGAACGCGAAGCCACTGCGCTTAAACGCACGTCACATCCACGCGCTGCATACGCCGCATCGTCACGAGCGTATCGTCTGCCTCCGTGCGCCATGTCCAGCGGACCATCTCGCGGCCAAAGGTTGTCATCCACGCACCAACAACACTGCCGAGAGCGAGGCGTATCGCGCCGGCGCCAAGACAGGCATGTGGCGTCCAGCCGAAGGCCACATGAGGCGTTGTCTCCCGCGCGAGATTGAGTTGCAGCGGTTCGGGAAAGACGTGCGAATCGTGATTGGCCGATTCGAGATCGATTGCCACCACATCGCCGCGCTCGATGCCTGTCTGATCAAGGCGCGCCACGTCGTCGACGACGCGATACACCACCTTTGCTGGTCCAGCAACACGAAGCAGCTCCTCCACAATCTGGCGCGGGTGATCACGCCACTGACGGCTTGATACGGGATACTCCAGTAGTTGCGCGAAGACATTTCCGAGCAATGCCGGCAAGCTGTAGGTCAGCGCAACAAAAGCCTGCACCTTGTGCACAGCATCGGCGCCAAAGGCGTTCGCCAGGGCCGCCGTGGCGCGCAACGCTTCAGCAGATGCTCCAGGTCGACGGGCCATCGCAGCATCTCGCCACACGACACGCGCATCATCTTCGAGCCGTTGCACATCTGCAGCGGGCATATCCAGCATGATGGCAGCCGCCTGCGCACCAAAGGGCTTGCACACAAGCGCCATCAGTTCCACCGTGCACTCGGCCCTGGAATCCGCGCACGCTGATTCGAGTAGCAGCCTGGCAGATCCATCCAGCTGTTCACGCACGCGACCGCGCTCATCACCGGCCACCACCTGTTCACGACGTGCTCCTGCAGTTTCTGATGTCTGTACCGAGCCCGGAATCAGCAAGTCACGATGAGTCAGTGCAGCGAAGCCATCGGCATAGCCGCTCACTCGCCATACACCACGATCGACTTCGTTATCGGGCTCCGCGTACACCCACGCCACGATCTACTCCGGCACCGACAACATGAACGACGCATCGGCGTGGACGGTTCCATTGACCTGTATCGCCAGACCGTGTTTCCCCGAGTAGTAACGACGCGTCGTAATCGGTCTCACGGCGTGGCGCTTGATCAGCGTCCGCGACTCCCCCGGAGCAAGTGTCACCTGCCACCCCTTGAACACCTTGGGTGACGTCTCACCATTGGCTTTGACATGGTGTACGACATAGTCGATCACCAGATCCTGCGCCTTCTTCGAAGACGAGGTGAGCGTGACTTGCATCGTGAGCGCACCGCCAAGTGCGAGACGACGTGGGGTGAGCGACAAGTCAACAGAGCCCTTGAATGCGGTGCCGGTGCCCCAGGCGGCGAGCATGTCGGCATGGCCCTTCTTGATGAGCGTGCGACTTGCATGCTTGAGCAATGCGCGACGCGCCGCCGATGCATCCCGCAGATGTTCGACAACCCAATTCGTTACGAGCGCCGGATGATCCTTGGCGATGTCGTTCAGGTGATTGGCGACACTGCGCCGCACGTACTCGCTTTCATCGTCCATGAGCGCCGCCAGCAACGGCAGACATGGCGCGGGATCGGCAATGAATTGCTTGAGCTGCAAGCCCCAAGGCAGACGCGGGCGAGTGCCCTCGCTCACGAGACGGCGCACATGCGCGCTCGGATCATTGAGCCAGTCTTTCAGTGTCTCCAACACCAGCGCTTCGTGTGCCACAAGGATCGGACGGATGGCAAATTCCGCCGTGAATCGCTGGGTCATGGCATGGAGATAGGTGAGCGCCAGCTTTGGGTGGTCCACACCGCGGCGCGCGATGTACTCCCCCACCGGCCACAGAATCCAACCGGACATGCCCTCTGCCTTTGCCGCCTTCGCCGCATCGGTCATGGGTGTGTCGGCACTTCCGGTCACCGGGGCCAGTGCGCGGGTCAGCAGAGTAACAGCCTTGGAGAAATCCGCAGGCAGGTGCTGCTCCAATGCGTCGGCGATACAGAGTGCACGAGCCTTGAGTTCGAGCCCACTCAACTGAGGGATGATTGCACGTTCGAACGCCTTGGCCGGGAAATCGGCATCGATACGGCGCAGGGTCGCAGCGGCCTCCCGTACCAGCGTGGCGTTCAGAAATTCCTTGAAGGGTTCAGCCATGACCGAAAAGTTGTGCAAGTCGTGGTGGGAATGACACTTTTCCCGGCATCACACGGTACCAGAAGAGTCGCCAGCAGAGGCACCAGGCAGAGTGCCTTGCTATCGCGTTCAATTGCTCGTGGAGTATAGCCGATGTTTCGTGTTTCTTCGCCGGCAGCCGTTGCGCTGACCGGCCTCTTGTTGGTCGCCGGCACACGGGTGAGCGCGCAGAGCGCAAAGACCGGTGCTGCTGCATCAAAGACGGCAAAGAGTGCGGCAGCGCCGGTGCAAGGCGCGTGGAGCGGCACCGCAACGGTGCAACTCGGGGACAGTGCGATCACCGTGCCGGTGATGTACACATTCGTCACCAACAACGGCACGACCACGGGTACTGCCGTTGTCCCGGGTCAGGGGTCGGGACAAATCTCCAATGTCGTGCGTGAAGGTGCGCGGTTGCGTTTCCGCGTCACGGCTCCCGAAAACCGATTGCTCGAACACGATGGGCAGGTCGCGTCCGAGCAGGTCATCGAGGGAATGGTCTACATGGACCAGAAGCCATTGGCCAAGTTCCGTATCACCCCTGCCAAGACGGCGCCAAAGAATACGCCGTAGATCGCGGCACAGATCACGCCTGCGAATTCGACTCCGCGCGCAACAACTGGAACGCCGCGTTCGACACTAGGCAGTACGCGGTGAAGAAATAGAAACCAGGGCCGGCAATGGCGGAGAGATTCGCCGTGCCCTTCGCGACCAGGAGCGCAATCAGCATACCAACGGCGAAGACATCCGCCATCGACCATTTGCTGATAGCCTGCACGAATCGCATAAGTGAGGCTCGGCGCTCAGGCGCACCGAACAGCACCGGCACCGCCAGCAATGCCTTGGTCAGCGGTACGAGTATACTGAAGAGCAGAATGAGACCGGCCACAAAGTCATTGCCGGACTGATGCAGGCTGCGAATGGCCCCAACCACACTGCGTGTTTCATTGGTGAGCTCGCGCTCCACACCGAACATGTCGATGGTGGCGCGGATGGTGAGTACCGGTTCCGTGAGGCCAGGCCACAGCAGAGCCAGCGAAACCACGGAAAGAGCGAGTGCCAGTTGATTGCGTCGGGTCATATCCAATACTGGCGCCGTGACACCCGACGCGGTAAGGTCTCAGGGAATGAAGCAGGTCTGACACGTTCCACAAGGAGGACAGAATGTCCACCGTACGTGATCTGTTGGCGCGCAAAGGCACCTTGGTCGTATCAGTCGACCCGGACGCATCAGTTCGGGAAGCCGCCATGCTGATGAACACACATGGCATCGGCGGCGTGCTCGCCATGTCCAATGGCATGCTCGCAGGGATCTTTACCGAGCGTGATGTCATGCGACGTGTCGTCGCCACGGGCCTCGATCCAGCCACCACGCGCGTGGCCGATGTCATGACACGCGATGTCGTCACCACCAATGCTGATATTTCAGTCGCGGAGTGTCGTGCACTCATGTCCACACGCCGCATTCGTCATGTGCCTGTTGCGGATGGAGCCGAGATCGTTGGGCTGATCACCAGCGGCGATATCCTTGCATACGAGGTCGTGCTTCAGGAAACACAAATCACCGAACTGCAACGCTACGTATTCGATCTTCACTGATTCTCCGCATAGACAAAACTCTGCTGAGACTTTTTCATCATACACTTGCGATCATACGGCACCAGCAGAGATCTTCCTTCTATGTTCGCATGGTGTTGACACACGATTGAGATTCGCTGATGCCCGTTCTGCCTCTGTTGCTCATTGAAGACAACCAGGATGTGATCGCCTGGTTTCGCCGACTCCTGGATCCATCGGACGAGGAAATTTGCGTCGCTAGTTCAATTCGCGATGCGCGTGCGGTGCTTGGCAGCGAGCCGTTTGCCACGATCATCGTGGACCTCACACTTCCTGATGGCTCTGGAGTCGACATCCTGCCGGATCTTCGTGCGCGCCATCCTGATGCGGGCATTCTCGTCTTCTCTGCACATGAGAGCGACGATCGCATCGTACAGGCACTGGAAGCTGGAGCAGATGACTATGTGGTAAAGCCGGTATCGCCTGCCGTACTCAAGGCGCGACTCACCGCACTGCGAAGGCGCCTCACTCCTGCATCACGCGCCAGCACGCCCACCACCATTGGCGATCTGACCTGCGATCCAATCGCCCGAAACATTACTGGCCCTGTTGGCAGTGTTGCGCTGACTCCGAAGGAGTGGCAGGTGCTCACCACGCTCGCCGGACATCCAGACAAGCTGGTCCCGCGAGCCGAGCTGCTTTCGCTGGTGTGGGGATACGATTTTGATCCACACACCAGCGTGCTCGATGTGACACTTACCCGTCTCAGACAAAAGCTCGTTCAGGCAAGTCTACTGGTGTCAGTACACAGCCTGCGCGACGTCGGAATCCAGTTGAGGGTCAGTACTCAAACCGAGTGATCGGAACCGTTCTTCGAAAGCACTTCGGCCATCGCCTCAAGCAGCGCGGAAGGCGTGAACGGCTTCGCCAGAAAATGCGCGTCCGCGGGAACAGTGGTTTGCTGACCGTACGTGTCCGCCGGATATCCGGACATGTACATCACGACGATCCCGCGTGACTTGACGGTCGGATGTTCTCCAAGCGCAATGCCGCCAATGTCCGGCATGACGAGATCGGTGATCAGTATATCGAACGGTACAGGACTGCGTTCGATGGCATTGATGGCGTCGCGGCCGTTGCGCACCGTGTGCACGGTGAAGCCGGCCTCGCCAAGCACGTACTCCGTGAGGAACCGGACATCACGGTCATCCTCGGCCACGAGTACTGAACCGCGCCGGATCTGTTGAACCGGATCCGCGGCAACAGGCCGAACCGGTTCCGGCGCTGCGGCGACACGAGGCAACATGACCGAGAACGTGGTTCCCTGTCCGATCTCACTGAGCAAGGCGATGTGGCCGTTGAGATCAGAAACGATCTGACGAACGGTCGCGAGCCCGAGACCTGTACCCTTTCCAGCCGCCTTGGTGGTAAAGAACGGATCGAAGATGCGCGCGCGCACCGACTCCGGGATACCGCCACCGGTATCAACCACAGTAATGCGCACGCAATCCACGGGTGGCCGATCTCCGGGCCAGGCCGGTGATCCCGACTGACGCAGCACATCGCGCGCAGGGATATTGCTGAGCTCCACCGTGAGCTCGCCACCGGTGTCCATCGCGTCGCGCGCATTGATGGCAAGATTCAGCACCACCTGCTCGATCTGCCCAGGATCGGCCAGGATCGACCAGGTGTCGGATGATGCGCGTACGGCGAACTGTACATGCGACCCCATGATCCGCCGCAGCATCGGCTCCAGATCCAGCAACACATCGGCCGGATTGATCGCGCGAACGCGCAGAACATTCTGTCGGCTGAATGTGAGCAACTGCCTGGCCATCATGGCCGCGCGGTCCGCAGCACGACGTACCTGCTGCAAATCCATCTGCAACTGCGTGTTGCCGCTGGTCGCGCCGCGCTGGGCTCCCATGATCGCCATTTCGGTGAACCCGATGATGGCAGTCAGCACATTGTTGATATCGTGGGCAACACCACCAGCCAGTCGACCGAGCGCCTCCATGCGCTGCGCATGACGCAACTGTGTTTCGAGCCATCGCTGATCGGTGAGATCAAAGAGCACCAGACCGACCTGTAATGGCTGCGCCTTACCTACCGCATATGCGCTGACGGCAAGCGTGCGGACAGATTTCCCCTCATCTGCAATGGGGCCATCCGGCGCCCGCTTGCCGTCGACTAACGCATGCACGGTCAGTTCAGCAACCTGCGGATTGCCCGACGCGCGCACGGCATCAATCTGCGGCTGCAGAAGCGGCAGGATTGGTGCCTCCGCCTGCTCACTCAAGCGACGCCAGGTATCGTTTTCAAGCACGAGCGCCCCGTCAGTATTCACGACGCCGACGGCAAGCGGGGAACTTTCAAGAGCAAACTCCAACAGTCGGCTCGCTCGATCACGCTCCGCCTCGGACGCAATACGACGCCGCGCCTCACCCAGCGCTCCACGCATCACGTAGCGCAGCGCGAACGCGACCAGCGTAAGCGAGAACAGCAGGGCGATGATCAGTGCCGCACGCCACTGCTGCTGACGCGCAATGCGCGACGAGTACAGCTCGGACTCTTCGGCCTGGAATTCGTCGAGCGCAGCCCGCAAACCCACGTTGACGGTGATGGACGGCGTGGTCACACGGCCAGTGGTCACGGCAATCAGCTCGTCTTCCCACGCGGCAACGGCTTCGGTCAGTCGCTGGGCACGGGCCTGCTGCAAGGAGTTGTCGCGCGTGAGCGTGGTAAGACGATCCAGCAGTGGTGTGGTCGCTCCCGTGTCGAGAGACGGGGGCGGTGCTGTTACGTCGCGAGGCGCGGCCAGTGGCCGTGCCGAAGACACAGCGAGCAGTGCCTGCGACTCCGATGACAGGAGCGCTGCTTGCAATTCGCGCACGGTGCGCAGGACCTCACGGGTGTGCTGCACCCATCGTGCAGACGCCTCGAGCCCTATACCACCTGCCGCGGCAATGAACGCGATGAAAAGCACCGCAAATAACGCGGCACGGTACAATCGCCGAACCTGCTGACGATTCAGCAACTGTGCTTCTGTCATGTTGCCGACATCCGATTGCATTTCTCCTCACTCCACGTGGCACCAAGGTCGAACAGTTGCTCACGACATAACTACAGTATTTGCAATGTTTCCTTGGAACGGAAGAGGCAGAATTAAATCAGTGCACGATCAGTGTCTCATGCTGTGTTCGGCATCCGGCATCGCGAGCGGTACGATCAGTGTTATCGCGATTCTCAGTGACAATGATCACGCCGCGTAACGTGTTGTCCCCATCCTGAAGACTCACACTCCACCGCCCAGGGAGTAACGGTGGCGTGCTGAACCATCCATCAGCGAAGAGATCAACGGATGTGCGTGTGCCCATCGCATCTGTCAGCGTAAGCACCGACGGCAATGCACGAACAGACGAGTCCGCATTCGATTTCACGACTCGTCCCTCCACAAGCACGCCTTCTCTCAAAGGGATCGGCACAACAGCCACATGTGCGGCGGTCAGCTGTGCACGCTGACGCGCTGCTGCTGGTAGCCAGCATGGTTGCTCCAACGTGATCGGATCCACTGCAATGGCCACAGGTTCGCGGCTTGTCAGTCCATTGAGGATTGCACGACCACGGGCATCCGTGGCCGCCCGACTGTTGCCGGCCAGCACCATGACATCGGGAATCATGGACTCATCGTGGTCATGAACTCCATTGGCGTTCCGATCCAGGAAGACCACCGCCTCGAGCGTGGCACGGTCGGCCTGCCGATCCGCACTCATGCGCACGCGACCCGCGCGATCATCGAACCCGACGCTCCCAGTAGCAGTCCATGCCTGTACGCTGCCGAGGGGTGAGGACTGCCCTGAACGGCCAGCGCCTCCCGGCAAACCACCATTCGCGCTGCTCGTCAATCGCAACTGCGAGAGACGTGGCGCCACCAGCACACTCCATCGCATTCCTGCAGGACCACTCGTTTGCGCCAGCTCGATGTCCGCGCGTGCCGCCACCATGTTGAGGCGCACATCGTGCTGCCAGGCCGATGTCGCCAACGTGCGCGCCACCGAGGCACGAACCCACCAGGGATTGCGTGTGGATTGCATCCATGCAGGAACTACGTGTCCGGTTACACCAATGGTGCGATCACCAGGTCCCGTCGCGCCAATCGTCGACGATGCCGACAGCTGCTGCCAGAAGCCTTCAAAGCGTGACGTTCCACGCTGAATGGACGCGCTGAGTCGCCCGGTCTTGAGCACCAGCGTTGGCTGTACGGACTCGTTCCACCACGCGCCCAACTGGATGGGGCGAGCAAGCCCGGGCAGCGCCTGCACCAGCTGCAGTGTGCGCGTCTGCATCGGCAAGGCGCGCTGCCATGAGGCGCTCGCCAATTGGGTCGGCGACGGATTCCACGTCAGACTGGCGCTTGATCCGATCGCGTCCGTGTGCACGGCTGTGGTCTGACGCATCATGCTCCCAACCGATCCGACACTTCCGCCGGCCTCCATGTTGAGCGCGGCCGATGGCGCCGGACGAAACACCATGGCCTCCATGCGCCACGACGGCGCAGGCGCACTGCGTACACCGGCAAACGGCATCCATCGTCCGTCGACAATGTCGACACCTGTACGTAATTGCGCCGAGTGCGATACGCCGAACAACCAGTCGGTCGTACCACGCCACATGCAGTCGGTCGACGAAGAAGTCGACAGCATCAACAGCGCGCGACCAGGATTGCGGCAACGTCCGAGTGTCGTGGAGTGGCGCACAGCCCCTGGGCCCATGGACTCGGCCATGCCCTGCACCAGCCGCGGCTGACGCACTTCACGCCCGTCCTTGCCAATGGCGATCAACTCATACGGCGAGACGTCACCAGTGAGCGGCACACGGAACGAGACACGACCGTCTGCTCCACGTGCGGAAGAAAGCACGCCATCCCCAACCAGTGCGAAGTACTCCCAATCCGGACGCGCACGGTGCGTCACCACCACATCACGCGTATGAAAAAGCTCACCGACCGGATTGCCAAATCCTACACCCCATACTTCACCCATATTGGGGCCACTCGTCGGCAACGCACCCAGCTGAATCAGTCGACGACCGGTAGGTGTCGCATCTCGGCGCGTCCACTGCCAGCGGCTTGCGATACCTGTTCCGCTGCCGCCAGACAAATCGACTTCGAGTGCGCCACCCAGGATCCCGCGACTCACGTGCGCAGTTCCGAACTGACTCCACGCTGCGGAAACATCACCAGTCTGCTCGTTGACGAAACCACCCTCCTGGCGCTGAGCACTCAGGAGATAGTCGAACTGCGTGGAAGGACGCAGATCGACTGCTGCAGATGGCGTGCGGTTCGGCGCGCTACGCACCGGAGCCAGTCGTTCGCGGGTACCCGTGTCGGCCGCTTCGGACATACCATCGCGCGATGCGAGCGTGGCAACAGCTGCGCGGCGCATGCGCTGCCGACGAATGATCGGAACCGTCTCTGCCGTACGCACAATCAATGCAGCATTCGCCAGGTCCACTTCCAACTTGAGCCCGAGCTGTACCATCGCTCGTTCGAGCGTTGCGTGACACGGCCACTCCACCGGCTGCTCCGGTGCAATGGCGGTGTACGTAAGGGTTGCACACCAGGTGCGAATACGATTGGGGTCAAACCCCAGCCGGGACGCCAACGCAGCCACATCCAGCA
Organism: Gemmatimonadaceae bacterium; assembly: GCA_016742275.1. Taxonomy (GTDB): domain Bacteria; phylum Gemmatimonadota; class Gemmatimonadetes; order Gemmatimonadales; family Gemmatimonadaceae; genus Gemmatimonas. The sequence goes on along the minus strand of JACVCD010000003.1, from coordinate 12,643 downwards.
GCACGGCTTCACCAGTCTTGCCCGTGATGTGCAGTGCCGGCACGAGTCCATAGCTGGCTTCGAGGATCTGTACTTCAAAACGCAACTGCATGGGGTCGCCAATTGGCGGCACCGCTCCACCCTTCGCCATAACAGCTGTAGCTCCGCCAAGACCCATAAGCGGTTGCGCACTGAGCTGCCATGGCATCACCAACACCACCAACAGCAGAAGCCATCGTGCATGCATGCGCATGACTACAGAATGGCGAAAACGTTGATGGTGACGGTGCCGGAATACGTTCCGCCCGCCTGATTGAGCGGCGGATTGGCGGTGGCACCGAGCCATACGTAAATGTCACTGTTCACAAGCACAGTAAGCCCCAGCACGCCATTATTGGGGTTGAACACGATCCCGCCGGTTGGTGAGTTGGTACCAAGCCGGTAGATGCCGCAAGTCGTACAGAATGTGACTGGCAATGATGCGCCGCCACCAACACGTGGCAGCGACGTCGGCAATGTAAAACTGAACCCTCCACCTACGCCGAGCACGCCGGAGATACGAAAGGACAGCGAGTTGGCCGAGTTGGCAGCAATGGCTTTTGACACACCACTCGTGACACTGCCGAACGCCAGTCCGCGCAATGTTGTCACGGTGGTCTGTGCGGCTGCCGTGTGCGCAGTGCCATGCGTGCCAGCGAACAGTACTCCGATGAGGAGCACCGTCCGCTTGCACGCACGGACGAAATCACGCGCAAAACCACGCACGATCTCGTGCACTGGCATCACCACGACTCGGCGCGTCTTCATCACGGCACGCGCACATCCGTTGATGCCTGAACCACGGCACCCGGGGTGAGCAACGTACTGGGCACATCGGCACGATCCGTTGTGGCACGCCACTCTACGGCATACTTGCCCTGCGGCAACCGTGCCATATCGAACGACACGGAGGGCGACAGTTCGTAATACACACCAAGCGGTACCTGCGCTTCGCCACGGGCAACACCGAGACTGTCACGCAGCACGGCACGCAGTGTTCCCACGTACGCCGCACTTCCTTCGCGCTTGAGCGTGAGACGCGCATTCAACTTGCCTTCGTGCAACTTCGTTTCCGGTGCCGACGCCACCAGGGACGTCGTGGCTTGCGACGGACGGTAGAACACACCGAGGATGGAGCGCACTTCGAGCGACAGCGCCACTTCGGGCGACGGATCGAGCGAAGCCTGCGTCGAATCGGTGCCATTGGCGCCAGCGGTCGACGCCGCAGTACCCGCAGCAGCCCGACTGGTCACGACCAAACGCGCCCAGTGTTCATGCGCGGTAGGAAGCGGTGCCGTTGCAACCAGACGCACCACACGCGTAGCACCAGGGGGCAGCAGTACACGTGACGGATACACTGAGAGCAACGGCACCGCGGACGGCATGCTGTCAGCCGGCGCATCCTGAAGCACGAGGCGCATCTGGCCAAGGCTGTCCGTTTCGGGATAGCCAAAGGCCAATGCGATCGATACATCGCTCGCCGTGCTGCTGGTGTTCACCAGTGTTACCGTGGCGGAACGCCGCGATTCGGTCAGCACGAGCGCCGTCGGCGCGACCAGCACACCCTGTGCACCAACGGACGCCACCGGCAGTGCCAACGGCAACGCCATCATGACAACGGTCAGCAAACGCATCGTCCACATCTGCCAGCGCCGAACACTGAACGGCGCGGAACGCGTCTTCAGGTAGGCGCGCATATCAGAAGTACACCACGGTCATGGTGATCGTACCGCTGTAGCTACCGGCCGCCTGTGAGGCACCAGGCTGCGCGGTCGCGCCGACGAACACATAGAGTTCACCAGAGGCACTCAGCGAACCCTGCACCGCACTCGCACTGGGCGTGAAGTCGGTACCGGCACCCGCGTTGTTCGTGGTGTTGCGGCGACCGGTCCAGTTGGCCAACGGCATGGTGTTGCCACCGCTCGCGATCGTGCTGGGCAGCGTGAACGAGATGCTCACGACACCGAGTGCGTTGCCCGTGATCGTGAAGGCAGCCGCCGCGGCATCACTGACCGCCACGGTCTTGTTGGTGCCAGGCACCACGGTACCGAAGGCCAGAGGCGCCGTGGCGTGCACCGCCAACGGCTGTGCCACGGTAGCCGTGACGGACGCGTTGGCGGCCGTCTGGGCCTGTGCTGGACGGCCTGACAACAACAGGGCGATCACACTGGCACCGACAACCAGCTCCGGTGAACGACGAAGAAAAGACAATGACATGATCCACTCCCTACAGGAGGTTTCGACATGGGCTACTGCAGCCAACAAGCTGCGCGGTGTCGACATCGACTACCGGCTGTTCATTCGCCAGTGTCGTCGTAGGCTTCATTCTTTGACGAAGCAATCCATTTTTTAGACACTTACAATTGACCTACACAAAGTTTCATCAGCGTCCAACCTTACAAACGACTTACACCGATACGCGACGCTTCTCGTGTGCGAGTCGACTGGCCTTGAGCAGACGATGCACCGTGTCTCCGGTGATGAGACGCACGCCACGCTGGAAGGTGAAATACTGAAAGGCCCACTGCACGAGCACCGTGAGACGATTGCGCAATCCGACCAAATAGAGAATGTGCACGAACAACCAGGTGAGCCACGCGAACGTCCCGGTCAGCTTCTGGCCGGCCAGCACAGCAACCGCGCGATGACGACCGATCGTCGCCAAGTCACCCTTGTTCACATAGCGAAACGATGTGCGCTCGCGCCCGCGTAAATCGCCAGCAATCATGCGACCGGCGTGCACACCCATCTGATTCGCGGCCGGCGCAACCGCCGGTACCGGTGCACCGTTGGCGGTCTTCACCGCTGCCACGTCACCGACTACAAAGACGTTCTGATGTCCGGGCACGCTAAGGTCCGCCTTGACCTGCACTCGACCGGCGCGGTCAACCTCCGCCCCCAACTGCCGGCCGAGCGGCGACGCCTGATTGCCCGCGCCCCAGAACACCGTGTGTGCCGCAATGCGCTCACCGTTTGCCACCACACCATCGGCATCGACTTCCGTCACAATGCAGTTGGTCCGCACCGTCACACCAAGCGACTCGAGATCGCGCTGCGCGCGCGCCGATAACGACTCAGGAAACGCCGGGAGAATGCGTGGACCACCCTCGAGCAACAGCACACGTGCCTTGGATGGATCAATGCGACGGAATTCGCCGCACAATGCATGTCTTGTGACTTCGGGAATCATGCCGGCAAGTTCGACACCCGTCGGCCCACCACCGACAATCACGAATGTCAACAACGCCTCGCGTTCGTCCGCCGCGCTCGATCGTTCGGCCGCTTCGAAAGTCAGCAGAAAACGGCGACGCATTTCAAGTGCGTCCTCGAGACTCTTGAGCCCCGGCGCATTGGTTTCCCATTCGGGATGACCGAAATACGCGTGCCGCGCACCCGTGGCCAGAACGAGATAATCGAACGTGAGTGATACCGTACCGGCATCAAGCGTCACCGTACGGGCATTCGGATCTATGGCATCCACATCAGCCATGATCACGGTGACGTTGCTCTGCTTTCGCAGCAGCCACCGGATTGGCACGCTGATGTCGGCCGGATTGAGCACGGCCGTAGCCACCTGATACAACAGCGGCTGAAACAGATGATGATTGGTGCGATCGACGAGGGTGATCCGCACCGGCGACTTGGCCAGCGCCCTGGCCGCCGACATACCGCCAAATCCGCCACCAATAATTACCACATGGGGACGCGGATCGGCCGTGTGACTGCCGGTCACGGTGAGCTTGGGAGCGGTACTTACGAACTCGCCCAGTGGGCGTTCGAGGGTTTCGGTCTCGCGAGGCGCGGTCATGGCTTCTCCACCGGAGTTCAGGGCTGTTCCCTTACTAGTCCCGTTGCTTGTGAAAAGTTTCACAAGCGTTGCTAAATTCGCCAGTCCCCCCGTCACAGCTGAGCCAGCTACCGTCTAGGTTGCGGCATGAGTCATCCGATCAGCGTCCTTCTGGTCCACACCGCCGACGAACGTCGTGCGGCACTGGTGAACGTCCTGCGCGAGGGCGGCTATCACGTGCTCGGGCCCTGTCCATCGGCCGAAGAAGCGCTCGACCTGTGCGCCCATGTGCACCCCGATCTGGCGCTCGTGCAGCCAGACCTGCCCGGCTCCATGAGCACCGAGCACCTCGCCCGTCAGCTTCGGCGCCTTGGCGGCGTGGCCACGGTGTTTCTGGTCGATGACGATTACCCGGCACCAAACACGCTGGTCGATGCGCTACCGGCGGCCTTGCTGCCGGCCACCGTTACCGACGCCACCTTGCTGGCCACCCTGGACCTGGCACGTCGTCACGCCCACGCACTCCAGCTGGCCAGCGACCCTGATGCGCGGTTCTTCGCGGTCACACTCGACCTGCTCTGCTTCCTCGATTTTTCCGGCTACTTCCGTCGCCTGAGCCCCGCCTGGGAGCGCACCCTTGGCTGGTCACTCGGCGAACTATTGGCGCGGCCCTTTATCGACTTCGTGCACCCTGACGACCGCGAGCGCACGCTCAATCAGAATCGTGCGGTACGTGGAGGAGGCCAGGCACTCGGCTTCGAAAACCGCTATCGCTGCAAGGACGGCAGCTACCGCTGGTTTCGGTGGAATGCCGCCGCCGATGTCGATCAGGGCGTGATCTACTCTGTCGCGCGCGACATCACCGACGCCAAAGTCGCCGAGTCCGAGCGCGAGGAGTTGATCGCGGACCTGCAACGCGCACTCGCCGAAGTGAAGACACTTCGCGAGATCATTCCCATTTGCTCGTATTGCCGAAAGGTCCGCGACGATGACGACTTCTGGCAGCACGTGGAAGCCTACATCGTGACTCATACCGGTTCGCAGTTCAGTCACGGCGTCTGCCCGACGTGTTACGATCGCATCAATGTGAACGACGTGCCGAGCTGACTCAGTCTCGCTCTTAACGCCGTCTCGCGTACCGTTCCTTTACGCCCCCAAACCTTACGCTTTTCCCTTTACGCATTTCGCAGTCCAATCCAGTAGTACCATTGGAGAGAGGGCGTCCACCCTTCCCTCTCCGCCTGCTCTGCCCCCAACGCACACGCGCTAGTAGGTTCCGTCGCCTCGCGCATCCATCCATCCAATTCCGCGAGCAGCTCACGCGTTTCTGCCGTAGCCGGGCGTGACCGAATGCGTTTGGCAATCTCATGCCGGACGCGCACATCCCGCTGGAACTCGTCAGGCGACATATCGCCTCGCGCGACGACGTCCACGATCCGCGCCCAGGAAGCCAGCAGGACCGGTAGTGTCGCACGTTCAAGTTCCGCATCGGACATCGTCATCAGGCGGGATTTCCTGGAGTAGTTTGAAGGGTGGCGTGAATGGGTCTGTCTGCCCGAGGTGTTGACGCGTGGGCTGGCAGAGTGCATACCCGAAGATCCCAAGTCGTACCGCCGCTCGCCAGTCACCGAGACGAGAATCATGAGCCCCGTTTCCACCATTGCGAGACTTCCTGTACGGCCTGTACTGGATCGTCTGCTCGACGAAGCGCGGGAATTGCAGACAGCCATCCTCGCGCATGATCCTCATGCGCTGCAGCTGCTCGCGACCCATCATGATCGTCCGGTTCATCCTGATGATGTGGTCCTGGCAGACGCGCAGCAGGTGGTGGCGAAACGATACCAGGCCAGTTCATGGCACAGACTCGTGCAGGCGTGTCAGTTATGCGATGCCATCTGGAACGATGATCTGGCTACCATTCAGGGGCTCGTGACACGCAACCGCACACTGCTTTTCGAACAGGTATTGATTCGTCGCGACAGCAACTGGGGGCCGCCCATGTCGTATGCGGCCAATGTCGGGCGCGATGCCATCATTCAGTGGCTGCATGACGCGGGAGCGACGGATCATGTGCACGCCCTTGGACGAGCCGCCTTGCAGGGCAAGATCAGTTCGGTGCGATTGCTGCATGAACTTGCCGGTGCGCCGCCCGTGAATCATGACATGCTGGGCGGACCGGCATACACTCTGAATGCCAGTGGTAACGCCGCACTTCTTGCTTTGGGTGTTCCCGTCGTGTCGACCGACGGCGAACGTCTGGCGCCGGTCTGTGTGGTCCTGGAAACTGACTCACGTCGACCGGAAGCCAAGCACACCATTCTAGACTCATGGGCCGAGCACGGCCTGTCGTTGCCGGATACACCGACCATGGCATTGCACCGCGGTCGCATCGATCTGCTGGAGGCCCATCTCGCGCGTGATCCGGAATTGTTGCATCGCCGATTCCGTCATCGCGAGATCTATCCCAGCGAAATGGGTTGTCGTGATCCACTCGATGCCACGGAAGGCACACCTCTCGATGGCACGACATTGCTACACATGGCCATCGAGTTCGACGAAGGCGATATCGCCGAATGGTGCCTTGCGCGCGGTGCGGATGTGAATGCGCGTGCGCATGTCGGTGCGAGCGGTTTTGGCGGCTACACACCGCTATTCAACTGCGTAGTCTCGATGCCCGGGTTCTGGCTCAACTATCATGGGCAGAGTCCATACGCAGGCGACATGGCCGCTTTACTTCTCAAGCATGGCGCGGATCCCAACATCCGCGCCTCCGTGTGGAAACGCCTGCATCCCGGACACGGTGACTCGGCACGACACGACTATCGTGACGTCACGGCACGGTCCTACGGAGAGCGTTTCCACGCACGTGTCTTCGTGAACAACGACGCGCTCAATCAGATCATTGCTGCGGGTGGTGTCGCGTAAGTACGCAGCAGCAGCCTACTACTTCGGCGCTTCCACCTCTCGTAAGAACGCTCGCAGCGCATCGAGATACTCTGTCGGCTTCTCACGCATGGCCGCGTGCGCCGCACCGGGCACGACAACCAGGCGGGCATTGGGCATCGTGGCACGGAAGGTCTCGAGTGTTGCCGGACGTGCTTCATCGAATTCGCCGGCAATGAACAACGTCGGCGCTGTGATGGCTGGCAGATCGGCTGCGCGTGTCCACAGCTTGAGCGAACCCGTGCTCAGAAATTCCGTCGGCCCCCACATCTGCTGATAGATGGTGTCGTTGCCAGCCACGCCTTCGCAGCGTGGTTCGGCCGCCACCGGCAAGCGACGGACATGACGGCCGTAGAACGTATCCGTGGCCACCTTGTACGCTGGCGTGTCGAGCGTGCCCTTGGCTTCGTTTTCGTCGAGCACCTTGCGAATGGAGTCCGGCAGCTGCGTGCGAAGCAGATTCGCATCAGCAATCCACATCGGAGTGTCGATGAGTGGACTGCTCAACACTACCGACGCGATACCATCGGGCTTGGCGGCTGCGAGATACTCTGCCGCGAGCGCACCGCCCCACGAATGCCCGAGCAGGTGAATGCGCTCGAGACCGAGCGCTCGACGCACCGCACCGACTTCCTCAACAAACCGCGGCACCTGCCACAGGGTCGTATCCGTCGGACGATCCGAACGTCCCGATCCCAACTGGTCGTAGAACACAATGGGGCGGTCAGCTGCCAGCGGCGCCAGCACTTCGAACCGGCAGGATACGCCACCGGGTCCGCCGTGCAGCGCCAGCAACGGAACGCCACTGCCGGTGCCGATCTGCCGCACAAACACACGTCCACCAGGAACCTGCACCATCCCTTCGCGAGTCAATACGGTCGCGTTGCCAACCTGCACACTGTCATAGTGGACCGAGTCCATGGTGGCTGCCGAAAACTTCGAGGCCAGTGCATCAGTGCCATCCGCTTTCGGCGCACAGGCCGCAACGCTGGACAGCGACAACACCAGCAGGGACCGCAGAGTTTCACGACGCATGATGTGGCAATGCCTCCAGCAGCGTGCCAAGCACGTGCGGGTCGAGGTGATGTTCTCCGTCGAATGTCATGAGTTCGACGGGTCGGTCGATCGCAGCAATCGCCTTCTCCATTTCTGCACGACGGGACTCGGTGATAAATGGGTCTCGTATTCCCAGAACCAGCACGATGCGTGTATTGCGGAGCGCTTGGCGCAGCACTCCAAAATCCACATCGTGTGGCATTCCACCAGCCCAAAGAACAAGACAGGAAACCGGTACCGTGCCCGTGGCAATCCACCGAATGGCCGCGGCGACGCCCTGCGAGAATGCGAGCACCCCCACCGGTGTCTGCGCGCCAAGCGGCGCTTCACTCAGCACGTGCGCCTGCAAACGTCCAAGCCACGTCAGCGTATCGGCAATATCGTCTTCGCGATTCTCGCGTGTCATCCAGGTCGCACCGACCTGCTGCATATGCGACCCATCGGGACGCGGCATCTCGCGATAGAATCGGTTCAGCCCTTCGGCCGCTACGACGCTGGTATCTGCCGGTACAACATCCGTGAACGGCTTGAGAAAGCTCGGCGCAACCTGCCCATAGCCGTGGAGAGCAAACCAGATGCGTCGTGCGCTGGAAAGTTCAGCACCACGTACGGCATACCGTGCCGTACGAACCGTTTGCAGGGTATGAATTCGCAGCGGAGAGGAATCGGACATGATGTCAAATCAGTGGCCGGAGCATGCGCACCGCCAGTGACAGCTTCGTCCCACACCAGGTACTGGCCAACATGACTCACATCCTGCTGTCCCCACCTTGGAGCGCGCGTCGCGCACTCGGACTCTGCGTCCTTGGTGTTCTGCTGACTGCCTGCCGAAACGAGGGCACATCTCCCGCGGCAGCCGAGGCACGGCTCGCGGGCGCCAGTCGTGCGTTGGCCCCGGGTGAGGAGATGAGCAAACCAGGTGATACCTCGCTGTTTGTTTCCCTGATTGGCGTCACGCAGGACTCGCGCTGCCCGGCTAGTGTGGTGTGTGTTTGGGCTGGCGATGCCCACGTGCAATTGGCGTATCGACTGGGGCGCAGTGGTCCATCGGTGCCATTCACGCTCAAGCTGAACACCGCGCCGCGTGATACCATCATCGGTACGACACGGGTGACGCTGGACTCACTCACGCCGTATCCTCAGGAACCGACGCAGCCCGTTCCCGCGTCCAGTTATCGCGCCTGGCTCACCATGGAAGCCGTCGCTCGTTGACGGTGTGCTTGGGAGCCTGCCTCAATACACACGGAGCTCCCGATATGACGGCGATGGCATTTGATCTCGCGCAGGGCGTAGCAGTGCTCGAGCGCACACCTGCCGTTCTTGATATGTGGCTGCGCGATCTGCCTGAACCATGGGTGCATGGCACTGAAGGACTGGATACCTGGTCACCGCATCAGGTCGTGGGCCATCTGCTGCACGGTGAGCGCACCGACTGGATGACGCGCATTCGCATCATTGTCGAGCAAGCTGGCGATCGGCACTTTGCGCCATTCGATCGTGAAGCCATGCTGCGCGATCACGCCGACACACCAACCAATGAATTGCTGCGTGCCTTTCGCGAAGCGCGTGCTGACAATCTGGCGCTACTCAGTGCGTACGGCATTCGGCCCTCCCATTTCTCATTGACCGGCGTGCATCCCCGATTCGGCGATGTGACCTTGGGTCAGTTGTTGGCTACCTGGGTCGCGCATGATCTGTCACACCTCACGCAGATCAGTCGCACCATGGCCAAGCAATACCGCGACGCCGTCGGTCCATGGCGGGAGTTTCTTTCCGTCATGGACCGATAGGCAGCCATTGGCAGGATGCCTTACTGCCGCGGATCGTTGATCACGCCGGAAAACAGGATCGTACCACTCAGGCGATCGCGGATGAAGAACACGAAAGGGCGATCGAATCGATACGTCGGTGGCATGGAGACTACGCCAATGCCAACCGACGTCACTGCAGCGGCCTTGGTTCCACGCTCATCCACTTCAAGCGCAACGCCGTGTTTTACGAACCGGATGAGTGTTGGCACACCGGGCAACAGCTGTGGAAACTGGGCGGCGTCGGTGAATGCGCGTGTCATGCCCATGGTCTTGAGGGCCGGCGACAGTTCGAGCGATGCACTGACCTTGAATCGCGGCAGATACACCGGCGAACGCGAATCCGGTTCCCGCAATCCCTGCACAATGGTCGCATAGCGCGCCGAGTCGAGTGCGGATACGAATGTCGAGATTGATCCACTGCGCGGCTGCATGAGCAGCATGCCATACGCACCATTGCCGTAAAGCAGTTCAGCGGCTTGCAATTCCGGGCTATCGAACGAGCGGAACTTGCCGACGCGTGTCATCAACGGCACACTGACCTGCTGCCCGCTCGTCAGGGTGAATGGCTGGTTCCTGGTGTCAGCCACTTTGAACTCGTCCCGCCAAGTGCCAGAGAATGTCACGGCATTCGCCAGCATCATGACCAGATCCGGCGGCGGCGCTCCATCCATCACCCTGGGTATCATACCGCGCGTTTCCCGGCTACCCCAAGCGTTCACAGAATCGAACATGAGTTGCGGGGTCGCCACCGTCTGCACCGGAGCACGGAAGAACTCGCGCGCGTTTCGGACAAAGCTGGTATCCGGTGTCAAACCCGATCGTAGCCACACACCGTTCGCCAGATGAATTGCGACTTTGCTGTCGAGAGTCGGGAGCAAGGTGCCCAGATCCCGATAGGCAGTGTTGATGTCCTGACGTGTCCGGCTCCCCCAGCCCAGCGTGCGTTGCATCTGCTCTAGCGTTTCGCCGCCCGCACCATTCATGGTCATACCCAGCGCAAACGATACGCTGAGTGGCGAGAGCAATACGTTATCCGTCTTGCCAGCAGCTGACGTACGTAGCAATTGCAACGCGAATTGGTTGTTCGCTCCAACACCTTCCTGCTCGGCTGCACTCAGCGCCCTTGGCAAAGCCGCCAACGAATCGGTGCCGCGCGGCGAGGTTGGTGATCCGCTTTCCTTACACGCGGTCAACAGCAGCGCCGAAGTCAGCGCAGCGGCGAATGTCGTGGCATTCAAGCCACTTCTCCGTGAGTTGTGCTGAATAATCATGATTGACTAGTTCCTCGGATCGTTGATCAGGCCAGTAAACAGGACCGTCCCACTCAGACGATCACGAATGAAGAACACGAATGGCTTGTCAAAGTTGTACACCGGCTGTGCCGAAGTCGTGCGAACGACCTCCACCACCGTGACAGCAGCGGCACGCGTACCGCGCTCAAATACATCGAGCGCCACCACATGAGTCACCTCCGAGATCTGCGTACGCGATCCCACCACCAAGAACGGGAATTCGGCGCCTCCGGAGAAAGCGCGTGGCATGCCCATGGCGGCCAGCGGCTCAGAGAGCTTGAGAGTTCCGCGCACAGAGAACTTCGGCATGGTCAGGATTGATCCCGCCTCGGCTGGGCGCAGTCCCTGTACGATGCGCCCGTACTGATTCACATCGAGCGTGCGTGCCAGCGTGCCCGCCGTTCCGCTCTTGGGCTGCACCAGCACCATGCTGTACGCACCATTCCCGTAGAGCAGCTCAGCGGCGCGCACCTGCTGGTCCTCATACGCATTGAATCCGGCAGAACGTCGCATCATCGGCATTGGTGCGGTGGCACCCGATGCAAGCGTGAATGGAGCAGTTGTCGTCTGCGCCACATCGAACGCGTTGCGCCACGAGCCCGCGAAGTAGACGGCGTTCGCCAGCAACATGACGAGATCACTTGGTGGCGGTCCACTCACCGCCTCCTCAATCATGTTGCGTGTTTCGCGTTTGGCCCACGCGTTCACCGAGTCGTACATCAGCGGCGGTGTGGCGACCGTCAATACCGGTGCCTTGAAGAATTCGCGAGACTGCCGCACGAACGCCGTGTCGGGCGTGAAGCCCTGGCGCATCCAGATCCCGTTGGCCAGATGCACTGCGACACTCGTGTCGAGCGCTGGCAGCATGGCTCCAAGATCACGATATGCTGCGATGATATCGCCACGACTGCGCGATCCCCAACCCAGCGTGCGTTGCATTTCGCTGAACGTTTCGCCGGTGGCACCGTTCATCGTCATACCCAACGCAAACGACACACTCAAGGGAGACAACAGCACATTGTCGCTCTCGTTGGCCGATGTCGTGCGCAGAAGGTGCAGCGCAAAATGGGTATTGGCTTGCACACCTTCCTGCTCTGCTGCCGTCAGCGCGCGCGGCAATGCGGTCAGGGAATCAGCGCCCGCGGGCGATTGCTCGGTGGGCGATCCGCTTTCCGTGCAGGCGCCAAGCAACAGAAGAGAAGACAGCGCGGCAACAAGTGCGGTGATGCCTGGACCCTGTCTCCGCATAGCGTGTTCGGATGTCATGGCGGGTGAGATGGCAGGTGGGATGCAATGTAAAAGCTCACAATGCTGTACCCGCGCGCCTTGGATCATGTCACAAGCATTTTGTCCCAAAAACAGGCGGGCGACATCTCAAAATGAGATATCGCCCGCATCCCACAGTTGATCACGCAGACTCTGCAGTCTGTGCTTCAACTACATCACAATTACATCATGGCGCCCTGCAGATCCTGCAGCGCCTTCTTGAGCAGATCCACCTTCTTGCTGTCGCAGCCACGCGCGCCTTCCGCCGCCGTGACGGCCGCCTGCAGCGCCGTGTTGCGCGCCGCGCCATTCGCCTTCTCGGCAGCAGCAATCTGCGTGCGCAACGTGTTCACGGCACCACTCGCGCAGCCCTTCCGCTCCAGCTGATCCGTGTACGCCTTGGCCAACGGGAAGCTGGGCGGCCACACGATCTTGGGCTGACCCTGGGCGTTGAGCTGGTCCCACTTACC
>JACVCD010000025.1 GCA_016742275.1 Gemmatimonadaceae bacterium | reverse complement strand
GCACCAGTGGTGGGGACAGCAACTGTTGGGCGCCAACTCGCAGGGTACTGGCACGCTGCACGAATCACTGGCCCAGTATTCGGCGTTGATGGTGATGGAGCGCGAACTGGGACGGAACGCCATGCCCCAGGTGCTGAACCATGAGCGGGAGTGGTATCTGCGCGGACGTGCTGGTGAACGTGGCGCAGAACCTTCGCTGGTACGGGTCGAGCGCCGGGAATACGTGTATTACCACAAGGGCGCGCTCGCCATGTATGCGCTGCGTGACATGGTTGGCGAAGCGCCGCTCAACCTCACGCTTTCGCGGCTTCTCAAGCAGTTTGCCGGCGGGCCACCCTACGCCACCACATACGATTTGCTCAGCGCCTTCCAAGCAATTGTTCCTGCCGCATCGGTGAATGACTTCGCGGAGTCCTTCGAGCAGGTGGTGATGTTTGACGCAGGCCTGACTGAACCAGTTGTCACAACTCAAGGTTCGCGGAAGCACCACGTTCGTTTGGATGTGACCCTGCGGAAGACCCGTACGGACAGTTCCGGGGTCGAGATGGTGCTGCCGACAGATGCCTGGGTCGATCTCGCCATTTACGACGACACGGCCACAGCACCGACCATCGAGCGGCGACGCATCACGGTGTCACCAATGACACTCGAATTCGTGCGTGACCGACGTCCATCACGTGTTGTCCTCGACCCATTTTTCAAACTCCTTGAGCGCAATCGCGACGACAATGTGCAGCAGCTCCCGGTAGTGGGCTCCAGCGCACGTTCACATCGTGAATAACAACCGCGTCAACTCCGCCGCCGGGATCGCGCGGCATCCACTCACATTCTGCCCGGCCCAGAGCGGCGAGAAATCACCACGGCCTTCGCTCTCTGCCCGCGCACGGAGCGGTGTGATGGCGCCTCCAGCGTAGGGGAATGCCGGCGGCGCGCTACTCAATGGTCCCACCTCGCGCATGAGGCGGTTGACGATGCTTCGCGCTGGTCGACCCGTGAAGAGATTGGTCAGTGCGGTGTGCCCGGCCGACGGTTGCTGGAGTGCGGTGCGATGTACGCGACTGGTGGTCGCTTCGGGGCACAGCAGGTAGGCCGTACCAATCTGCACTGCAACCGCTCCCAGCACGAGCGCAGCCTGAATGCCGCGTGCGTCTGCAATACCACCTGCGGCAATCACGGGAGCGCGCACCGACTGTACGATCTGCGGCACCAGCGCCAATGTCGACACCTGCGTGCTCACATCGTCCGTGAGAAACATGCCGCGGTGTCCTCCTGCCTCCACACCCTGGGCGATGATACCGTCAATGCCTTGCGCATCGAGCCAACGCGCTTCGTCGACCGTGGTGGCAGACGATAGAATCTTCGCTCCGGTGGCACGCACCCGCTCGAGCAACAGCGCAGGTGGCAGACCGAAGTGAAAACTCACAACGGTTGGCCGAAACTCCTCGACCAGATCTGCCATGGCATCATTGAATGGCGCACGCCCCTGACCCGCTGGCGCGGAGTCACGTGGAATGCCGAATTCGTCGTAGTACGGTGCCAGCGCGGCGCGCCAACTCGCTTCACGCGCAACATCGGGCGCGGGTTGCTCGTGGCAAAAAAAGTTCGCATTCCATGGTCGCTGCGTTCCGCTGCGCATCGCGGTGAACTCGACCCGCATGGCGTCGATCGTAAGCATGGCACAGGGGACGGAACCCAAGCCACCGGCGTTGCTGACCGCAATCGCCAGCGCGCTATCCTGCACGCCGGCCATGGGAGCCTGAATGATCGGATACTCGGTGCCCAACAGTGCGGAATATTCGCTCATGCCTGACAAGTCCTCGGAACTTCAGTCGATGGCGACTACAGGGGGCGAGTGCCTCCATCCTCCGTCAACCGAAAGAACTTGCCATCCTTGATCAGCAAGCCCTCGCTGCTACGGAAGGGAAAGCTAGTCAGGTAGTCCTTGGGATGCTTGACATCGATTGCAAACACCTTGTTGTCATACCTGCTGTTCACTTTGCCTTGCAGTGTATGCCCCACAACTACGGCACGTGCGCCAACAGCCTTGAGTCCCTGCTCCACCTGCTGCTGCGAAAGATCGTCCTTGAAGTAGCCCCTGTACCAAGCCGGCCCGGTGGTACCGGAGCGCAGAAAGGACTCTTTGGTCACGGTGACCGGACTGTAGTAAGGGATGCGGTATCCTTCGCGCACAATACGATTGATTTCCTCCACGCTCGATCCGTACTTGGCGATGTCCGGATGAAGCCCTCCGTGTACAAATGCCACACCGTTGATCACTTCAACGACATTCTTCGAAGACAACCACTGCCCCAGTACCGAACGGTCGTCAAACAGCTGGACTTGTTGCTTACCAAGTATGCCGGCGATGTGAAAGTACTTCTCATTGGCCGTCTGGAAGTTGGCCTGCAGATTCTTGATCTCGTGGTTGCCAATGATGAAGTGCACGGTGCCGCCGGATTGCCTGGCCGACTGTTCGAGCTTGTAGGCGGCCCACAGCACCTGTGTGGTGGAAGCGCCACGATCGACAAAGTCGCCGACCAGCACGAGATGCCCCTTGCCGAACTTCCAGTTCAAGGCCGCATCCGCGACACCATTTGCCAGGAGAAACTGCTT
The DNA here is from genome assembly GCA_016742275.1 of Gemmatimonadaceae bacterium. GTDB lineage: Bacteria > Gemmatimonadota > Gemmatimonadetes > Gemmatimonadales > Gemmatimonadaceae > Gemmatimonas. The sequence continues at coordinate 64,770 of JACVCD010000025.1, read as the reverse complement.
GAATGCCCCAAAGCCACTTTCAATGTCCGAGATGGCAATGATCGGCTGTCCGTCATTGGCCACGGGGACCGGCGTGTTGGCGTGAGGAGCGATTGAAACATCAAAGGCACTGCTGTCAGCGGGGAAAGCCACCCGGATCTGACCCGACGTCTCAGCACTGAACTCGGCCGTGTCAACCGAGAATCCGTGATCATTGTCCCCGCGAATGGTATGTGCGGTGACTCTCGCACTGTCGCGGAATACATGAACTTCTCCCGCCAGCTGATATGCCTTGGGATTCTCAAAGAGATGCGCGTCGGCGCCAATGATCATTCCGAATGTCACCAAGATTGCTGCCAGTACGATCAACGAAACGCCAAACTGCGCGAGGCGACGACCTGCGGCGGATAGCCACCGATGTACACGGGTGTTTGAAGCCTGCGTCATGAGACCCTTGAGAACTGAGAGATCGCCACCAACCGAATTCAGATCAACGAACGTGAAGTCCGATACGATAAATTCGATTGAAAGTTTCTCCTGCAGTTCAGGGTTGGCGCTCATCATCATCGAGATGCCACGATGGATTGATCCATCGCCCATCCCGCTTCTCGAACAGTTCTATCGCCCGACCACGCATCGTTGTCGGCTTTCCCTGCTGGGTGAGGGCAACCGCATATTTCGAGAAGACCAAAGCAACATCACCGCGCACATAGAATTCGTCGTCGGAGAACGTGATGCCGACAAACCGACCACCGCTGGCTACAAACCCCTGCGCATCCCTGATGATGGCTGACCTATCTTTGCCCATTGCCACCATCTGCTCGGGCAGCAATTGAACAAGCTTGATGGAGTCGGCTTCGAAATAGGCACGCCAGACGTCCGCACGGGCAGCGATGAGCGCATCGTGGTCGACCTGCGAATTGATCGCCGTATCTTGCCGCGCATCTGGCTTACATGCCGCCATAGGAATTGTCGCGACGAGCAGCACCAGCCGAGCGCGAAGTGAGGACCGTGACATGTCAGATATAGGTGGTGAACCAGTTCCGTGGCCCGCGCGCTTTTCGCGCCGCATACCATCGGCACGGGAAGTAGAGCATGACCACAACGAGCGCCGTGACGGCATAGAGCAGCGGGAGGCTCCACATGTAGCCATCCGGCGGCGGCGGAATGCGCAGCGGATGATTGAGGAATAGCCACGGTGTCGCCGCGGGTGATCGCACCAGTGAAATGAGTACGGCAACGAAGTGGATAAGCGGCAAGTGCAGCAGGTAGTAATACATTGGCGTTCGCCCGAACACCGTGAGCCAATCAGCCCAATAGCTGTGTACCCGCTCGAGCAGTGGAATTGCGGCAATGGTTGGCCCAAGCGTCATGAGCAGGAACTGCAATGACGCCGGATATTTGTTGACTGCCAGAAATGACAGCAACGGCGATAGCCCGTTGTCACTGCTGCCCCACGGCCATGGGTTGCCATAGGTGTTCAGCGCTCGCAGGACGACAAAGAGCACGGTCGCGCCCAGTCCGAGACAAAGGCACCACGCACGGCGACGCACCTCGTCGAACTGCAGAACTACGCCGAAGCCGTACCCGGCGGCCATGACGCCCACCCACGGCACAATGGTGTACAGCACCACAAGCATTGGTCCATTGCCGAAGAATCGGAACTCACTGAACGGGGCATACAACACCTGCCAAAAGCCGCTGAACGATGAGTGTTGAATAGCATCGAAAGCGGACTGCGGCATCCCGTCCAGCAGGTTGTGCCCGGCCATCATGGCAAGACCGAATACCGTGATCCAACGCAGCGGAAGGTGAATCAGTGCGGCCATGCCGATCATCGACCATCCAATCACCCAAAGAACATTGGCCTCCGTGTAGTTGTAGAAGTCGAAATTGAAGGTCCAGCTGAGCCGACTGATCGTCATCTCAAGAACGATCAACAGCACGCCACGCACCAGCAGATAGCGGGACATCGCGCGGCGATCGTTGACGGCTACAGCATGCAGAAATGCACCCGTACCCGCGAGAAACACGAAGGCCGGCGCACAGAAATTCGTGACCCACCGGGTGAAGAACACCGCCGGATCTGGCCCTCCGGCCGGTACGCCGGCAAACACCCGCACATGATCCAGTGCCATGAGAACCATCACGACACCACGAATGATGTCGAGTGAAACCAGTCGTGACCGCAGGTGGGCGGGATTGTCTGCAGATGAGGTCATGGCGCGAGGCTAGGAGGGTTTCGTCTCGACCTCAAGCATTTTGTGGTAAGCGGCAGGCACGATGCCGTAAGCGGTCTTCTTCCCTGTTGCTGGCCTTCCAAATGGGACTCAAGATTGAGCATGCCGTCCCATCACACCGCCAGCATGTCGCGCTCATCTCAATCGCGAATCCGACCATGGATGTTCGTGTCCGCGGTATGGCTTTGGCCAGCCGTGTTGAACGTCGTGAATCGCGTCTTGCAGGTACGCATTCAAGGGTGGGATGCGCCAACCGCCCGCGACCTGCTGTTTGTTGCAGGTGATTGGTTGCTGTATGCGCTCGTCACGCCAATCATTTTCTGGATATCAGGGCGCTGGCCCGTTGTCAAATCGCGACTGCGTGAGCGTGTCCTGATTCACGTTGCATGGGCGCTTCTGTTCTGCGTCGTGTGGGCAGTTGGTGGAAAGGTGTTGGAATTGCTGTTGACCCTTGTGCTCTCACCTGGCCAACTGCGAGACGCCATCGCTGCCGCGGGAAGTGGTCTTTTCAAGACTGTCTCCATGAACGTAGCTGGGTGGATTCTGATCACGCTGCCATTCGGAGTTGTGGTGTACGCGACCGTGGCCGGCATGGCCCACGCCATAAACTATTTCACCGAGGCACGTGAACGGGAACTGCAGATGGCACGGCTCTCGGAGCAATTGGCAAGCGCTCGATTTTCGGCGCTGCAGGCGCAGCTCAATCCGCATTTTCTGTTCAATACGCTCAATACCATCGCCGTCTTCGTGCGCGATGGAGATCGTACGGGAGCCGTGCAAATCGTGGAGCAACTGAGCGATGTCCTCCGTCGCACACTGCGCCGCCATCAAAGCCACGAAGTGGCACTGAGCGAAGAACTGGAATTGATTCGCCAGTATCTGGCCATCGAACACGCCAGATTCCCGGATCGATTGGGTTTCACCATTGAAGCTGCAGATCCGCTGAGCGCGGCGGCGGTACCCGGGTTCGCGGTTCAGCATCTCGTGGAGAATGCCATCAAACATGGTATTGCAAGACGCGAAGAGGCCGGACAGCTCGCCATAGTCGCACGTCGCGATCACGACACACTCGTCATCACGGTCGTCGATGACGGCCCAGGATTGAGCAAAGGAGAGATGCCTGCTGGCCATGGTCTCGAGAACACGCGTGAACGCCTGAAAGCGCTGTACGGAGCTGCGGCCTCGCTGGAGTTACACAATGGAGCCGCAGGTGGAGTAATCGCGACGCTGCGTCTACCCTATCGTGAAGTCGCCGTGGAGATGTCCGATGACGAGCAGTGAGGTCATGCCGGACGCAAAGGCGGATTGGCACGTGATGATTGCCGATGACGAACCGGCGGCACGCCGCGGAGTCCGTCAACTGCTGGCGCGTTATCCGGCCTTTCAGGTGGTGGCCGAGTGCCGGAATGGCACCGAAGTGCTGACGCGCCTCGATGAAACGTCCGCCGATGTGATCTTCCTCGATGTGCAGATGCCGGGGCTGGACGGATTCGAGGTCATTCGCCAACGAACGCCGGAGCGGATGCCGATCATCGTCTTCCTGACGGCATACGAAGACTTTGCACTCAAGGCATTCGAGGCTCAGGCCCTCGATTACCTCGTGAAACCGGTGACCGAGGCACGATTCGACGCCACAATCAAACGCCTCCTGCGCGCACTCGGCGCACCAACGGCAACAACACGTGAGCCCTCGTTATCCGTACCGACTGCGCGTGGCACACTGGTATTGAAACTCGCCGAAATCGAATGGATTGAGGCGGCCGACAACTACTCACGCATCTGGAGCGGTGGCCGCAGTCATTTGCTGCGTGAGTCCCTCACGGCCATGGACGAACGGGTATCGGCGCACGGGTTCATACGAGCACACCGTCAAGCCATCGTACGCATTGGAGCCATTCGCAAGACCGTGCGAACATCCGATGACGATCTGGTGCTCGTACTATTGTCTGGCACGCGCGTACCGGTATCTCGGCGGAGACGGCTGGCGGTGGTGAGTGCCGTTCGGCGGATCTCTGGACCGTAGTGCCTAAAACATCCCGTCGATATTCGAGTTGTCCGCAGGCACTTGCTGTCCCACGAGACATTCTTCGACTCTTTCAGCTTTCCGTCTTTGTGAGTGTCACGTGCGTAGCTACTGCCGTTGGCACATGACTGGCACATGTGTATCCCAGCGCCGTGAGATCGAGTCCGTGCAGGAGATGCTCACCTGAGCCCAGTAGCTTCGGTGCGATTGCCAGATGCAGCTCGTCAATGAGTCGCGCTTCCAGATATTGTCGGACGGTGGAGACGCCACCACCTATCTGCACATCCATCTCACCAGCTGCGGCCTTCGCGCGATCCATCGCTTCGTGAATGCCACCGGTAACGAAATGGAAAGTCGTTCCGCCCTGCATCTCGATTGAAGAACGAGCGTGTTGGGTCAGCACAAAGACTGGGCTATGATACGGCGGATTCTTTCCCCACCAGCCGCGCCAGTCTTCATCGGTCCACGGGCCGCGAATGGGACCGAACATATTGCGACCCATGATATACGCGCCGACGCCGGTACCCGAACGCGCTGCAATGTCGTTATCTGCACCCGTGGTACCGCCGACATTGCCGATCATCCGTTGGAACATGTCAGTCGGGAAGAACCAGCTATGTAGCTCCTCTCCGCCAACGCCCAACGGCTCTTCGCGGGTCTGCCGCGGCCCGGCCCCATAGCCATCGATTGATATGGAGAAGTTGTGGACGCGTACACGAGACATTCGAGCTCCTGAGCTAAGTGATGTTAAAACTTACGCTCCAGCGACACGGACAGCCTGGTACGCGATACGGGATATAGCGCCCGCGCAACGTTGAAACGAACCAAACCGTCGAGCGCACGCAGTCCAATGCCGACATCACCGAGCGGTCGATAGCCGCGTTGCCACGAATCACGCGATCCTGCCCAACCGAGATCAGCAAAGACGACCGGACGGAATAGCGGTACCCCACGACTCAACTCGGCGCGCGCAAGCCAGAATGCGTCGCCACCGGCTGTGCCAAACGACAACCCCGGCAGTGTATGCGTACCGCCCAGGTACCACATCCGTTGCGCGGGAAGCTGTCCCAGCGAACCGCCACCCGACAGATTCAGGGCCGCTGAGAATGCACCGACCGATCGCGTGAGTGCGAGCTGCATGGTCGCACGGCCGTACCCGGAACGCGCATCAGCATCGGTCACAGCTCCTTCCAATTGCACGGCGCTGGTCAGCAAGCCCCGACCAACTGCGCTACCAATCGTTCGCGAGCCATCGAAACTGAGTCCGGCATAGCCTGCACGAAGGACCGTGATATTGCTGTCGCGCATCGGTCGACCGAGTGACCAGGTTGCGTTGGTGCTGGCCAACTGTTGCCGTTCCGCAAAGAGACGCCAGCCCGTTTGTGCACCCGAAGAGAGCGGCGAGGAGGTGTACGAGAGCGATACTCCTGCGCGTCGGTAGTAGTAGCCCTCGTCGCGCCCGAAGAGCAGCGCACCGACCGAGCTTCCGACGGAAAGCGGATTGTCATCGCTGGCACCGGCCAACTCACGATAGCTCGTCAACGCCCAGGTGTGCCGCAAGTCCGTGCGCGTGAACTCGAGCGCGAAGTTGGGGATCAGATCGGCAACGCCGAGTCGACCAGTTACACCGGTAGCATAGCCTGCTCCCAACTGCTGTCGCACAGCGGCCCCAAGACTCAAACCCTCCACACGGTTGTACCGAAACAAACCCGTGCCGACATGCACTGTGGGGCGCTGCGGCGCGAAGAGCGGCTGCACATTCATGGCCATGACTTGTGCCACTAGTTCCTCACGGGCCTTCGAACCAAAGAGATCGGCAGTATCGGGCGCCTGATCTGGAGGAAGAGCCGCCGAAGTCGCCAGCCTGCGGCGGTCGCAAGGAACGCGCGTGAGCACCGGTGTGAGACCATCGCTGGCGTAGCGTATGTCGGTGTAGAACGCGCTCGTATCACAAGCAGGATCCGCAGCACGCGAATCTGGAATCAACCCCTTGCTCACAGAGTCTCGCCGCGCTCGTTGGACGGCTCGAATCGAGTCCCGCTTCTGCTGACCCTCCATCGTCAGCGGGACCACCGGCGGAACCACAATCGGTGGCATACCAGCCAAGGAGTCCGTGCCATTGACCGCATCGTAGCGAAAGCTCTCTTCCAATCGATACGGCAGACGAGCGAAGCTGATCTGAATCATGCCTTCGGCATATCGCGCACGTGGTAGCCAGAACCGCCCGGCATATAGTGCATACTCAAGTGTGACGGCCTGCATCTGCCCGCGCACGTCAAGAAGCAGCGGACGCATGACGCGCGGGATGTTGTCCGCCAATTCTTTCGCCGCCGAGGAATCGATATCGCGCAGATTGAGCCAGAAGTCGAATGGCGCCGCGAATCGAAATGCCGCGCGCACCAAAGTGCCTCTGTCCTCATCGAACCAGAGTGATCCAACGACCACATTCCATGCAACCTTACGCGGTCGCACCCGCAGTTCACGAAGACGAATCAGCGATGAGCCTGCCCGAATGCTCGCGGTATCACCACTTTCGTAGACGTAGTACGCTTCAGCGCCCTCGGCCATGGGATGCACCATCTCGCGATCATCGACCTCGCCGTTTACCACGCCCGTTCCCACCCAGAGTTCATCACGACCGGGGTAGTACGGCACCGATGCGGAGATGGACGCTTCATTGTCGTCAATGTTGCTGCGGGGTATCATGCCGCTCGACATTCGGGCGCCTTGTACATCCACCACGATACCGCGCTCACGCTGCCAACGAACACGTGAAGCGTTTTCATAGGTGACGATATTGCGCATGCGTGCCGTCTCACCGAAGGCGACACCGATTGAGAATCGTTGCAACGAACGCACATCGTATCCAACAAGCGCCGAATCCTGACGCAGTCGTGCGGCACGCGCTCCATGGTACGCGCTGCAGGATCACGAAATGCCGTCGCACGATGTGCTTCGGTGACTGGAATGACGCGCAGCGCCGGTGCGTTTCCCCCCACCGCCCACACCACCAACGTTCACCGAAGTGATACCGGAACAGATGGTATCGGGCGGTGCTCCAGCGGGGAGCTTTCTCGGATCACATGGCTTCGGGCCAGTTGTGACACTGATTTGCAGTAGCACTGCGAGCGAAGCCAGCATGTTGTGTGGTCAGGATGGCGGCATCGGGCCGGAGTAACCCTGGGTGGGATACGTGGCGTTCGACCCGCGCTTACCTCGAAGGGTTGCCTACGGCGGTTTCCGAGCTGCGACATTGCCGTGACCGCTGCGACACACCACCACTACGCATCAGCGACAGGTCCGTCATTTCATGGGCTATGCGCATCTTCTCGCTTCAATTGCCTGGTACACGAACAGCCTGTTGCGGATTGCTGTTAGCAGGCTGCGTCGTTGTTTCTCAGATCGCGAACGCAGACCTGCCAGCGAATCGCCTACTCTATCCACCGGCATCGTAGTGCTGCTGCCCGGTCCAATCGGCTCGGCGTTCGCCATGCGGCATATCGCGCGAGCGTTGTCCGACAGTGGACGCCATGTCGTGATCATTGATCCGCTGGGCATGGGCGCTTCGTCGAGGTCCAAGCACGCCGACTACGCACTGAGCGCGCAAGCGCGACGCGTGCACCGTGCTATCGACACCGTCCTGCCAACCAACGCATCATTTGTTGTCGCAGGTGCTGGCACCAGCGCCACGATTGCACTGCATCTCGCGGCCAACATGCCGGATCGTGTACAGGGCGTCGTATCGATTGCTGGTGGTGGGAACGACACACAGGGCACCACGGGACTTCGCCTCGCACTTGCATTGAGTCCGCTGCTCGACACGCCCATGGGTCGGGCATTTGCGCGTCGCCGTTTTGCGTCGACCGCTCGTGCGCAAAGCGCCGATGCCTCATGGGTCACGTCGGCATCCGTAGCCGGCTACCTCGGCGACGCCGAGCGGGATGTGCGCGGAACGCTGTCCACCCTGCAGCGCATGGCCGACAGCCAGGAACCACAGCCCATTGGCCCGCGCTTGCCGACTATCGAAGCGCCGGTTGTTTTGCTGGTCGGAGACAAGCCCAAAGTGAGTTCGCCCATGTCGGCGCAGCGCTTGGCGCTTGCCGGCGGACTCCGGCAGTTCCGCATCGACACCCTGGTAGGCGCCGGGGCCATGCTGCACGAGGAGCGGCCCCGCGACATTGTCGCGCACCTGGTCCGCCTGGGGCCCAAGCCCTGAAACCCGGACGGCGCGATTTGGCGTAGGTTTGGAAGCCCGCCTCATTGTTCCCGCCCCGAGTCGACGAGGTTCTGTTCATGTCTCAGCCGTCCCGTGCACCTGGAGTCCTTGACTTCAATCGCGTTCAGATTCAATCCGAGATGTTGCGCGAACTGCAATCTCAACGGGACATGATCTCCGGGCAGTACCAGCGCGCCATCGCAGACCGCGGACGCGTTAGCCAGGAGCGTATGAATGCACAGGCGCGAGGTGACGCCGCCATGGTTCGCGAGTTCGATGGAACCATCGAACGACACGGAAAGCGCATTCAGGAGCTTGAGCGAACACTGCAGCAGGCGGATCAGCGTATCGACGAAGCTATGAAGTCGCCAGTCGCCGAAATCGCAGTGCCCGGCAGTCCAGGTGAACCCATCGCGATTGCAGACGCACCGTTAACGACGTCATTGTCGGTACCCGTCGACGAACTGATCTCCCAGCGCATCGAGTTCCAGCGCATGATGGCCGCCGAAGCAGCCGGCTTTCTTCTGCTCGGTGCCCTGCTCTGGCGTTTCGGCTTTTCCCGTGGCAAGCGCGCCGCTGCTCGGCAGATCGCTCCCGCCGACACGGCGCACGACGAGCGCATGCAGCAGGCCATTGACGCCATCGCCATCGAAGTCGAGCGACTCTCTGAAGGTCAGCGATTCACCAACACGCTGCTGTCTTCCAAGCGCAATGAGCGCGAGACACTGCCGGTCACACCGAATCGCATCACTACTCCGAATGACGGGACGCGGATAACACCGCACTGATATCGGTTTCATGCATCGTGTGGCGCTCTACAATCGCCACACGATGCCGATGCGATATCGATTGAGATTAAATGCCCGCTCGAACGGTGTATAACCATCAATGTGCTCGTTGGATCTGAGCGGCCTGAGACGACCTCCCTCTCCTGCCGCTTCCACCAATACCGGCACCCGCTTCAGAGGTCTCCAGTTGGCGACAATGCCAACGTCGGCCCCAAATAGCGTGCGTGCCACCTGCCTCGTACCACCACTGGTCTGCCCACGGGCATTCACTGCCACCTTCGCGATCGTTCCGCCGGCAGATAGCGCAACACTCGCACGAGTGCCGCGAAAAAGATCGACAATTGCCATCCCACGCACGTCGGTGAGTCGTTTGTCTTCCGTCAGGGGCTCGGATGGGCAGGTCCCAGGCATGACCAACCCTACGCAGGTAGAACCGATACGATGATCGGTTCTACCAACACGCTCCATTACGATGCCGAGCGCATAGCCCTGCCCTTTTCGCGGAAAGAACACGTGCAGCGCTCCACCGGACAGCGGACGGTTAAAAACGTCATGGTTGGCTGCGAGGACTATCGCACCGGCGCCGATATCCTGAGACAGTGCAAGCGCTGGACTCGCGAATAGAGCAAGACCGAGAGCAATAGTGCGGCGTTTCATGAATGAGCCTAAAGAAGTCCACCGGAAGTTCATCGAATGACATCACGTGTAACATCGTAGTAGCAACACCCCATGCGGCACCAGACGCGGCAGTGACATCTCACACTTGACTAATATTAGTAATATCTAATATTTAGAATGCCAATCAGTCTCCTCGCCCGCCCCCTCGACGGAAACCATGTTCTCCGATCCCACCCATCACCTCGGCGCCACCGTGCGCGAGGTTCGCCACCTCGAATACCGAGGGCAATCCGCACGCGCCGTTGTGGCCGTTCGCAGCTACGCCACCACGCGCGACGATCTCTGGGACGCGCTCACCAATGGTGAACGCATCCCACGTTGGTTCCTTCCCATCAGCGGTGACCTCAAGGTCGGTGGTCGATATCAGTTCAAGGGCAACGCTGGCGGTTTGATCGAAACATGCGATGCGCCTTCCTCGCTCGCTGTGACGTGGGAGTATGGTGCCCAGGTGACCTGGGTACGTGTCACACTGCACGCCGAGAACGACAGCAGCACACGACTCGAACTCGAGCACATCGCGCCAATCACCGACGAAGGTGAAGCTTTCTGGACACGCTACGGCCCCGGCGCTGTTGGTGTAGGCTGGGACCTTGGCCTGTTGGGACTCGAACGACACATCACCACACGCGCCGACAACGACCCCAAGGCCGCAGAGGCATGGACACTCTCGCCTGAAGGACAGGCGTTCGTGAAACAGTGCAGTGATGGATGGGGTGCTGCATCGATGGCCGCCGGCACAGGCGAGCAGGCCGCACTCAAGGCCGCAGCGCACACGTTTGCATTCTACACGGGACAGCCGGAACCCGAGTGACCACTCACCAGCAATTCATCATCACGTGAGTCACGCATTTGACGTCCTCGGCGATCCCATTCGCCGACGCATTCTCGAACTCCTGCGGGAACGCGAATGCACGTCCGGCGATGTCGTCGAAGTCATTCAGCAGGAGTTTGGCATCTCACAGTCCGCCGTTTCGCAGCACCTCAAGGTGCTGCGCGACGGCGGCTTTGCGTCCGTGCGCCAGGAAGGCACACGTCGCATCTACCTCATGGAGAGCGCGCCACTACAGGAAGTCGATGCGTGGCTGGCGCAATTCCGATCGACTTGGTTGCCGAGGCTCGATGCGCTGGCAACAGAGGTGGCGCGAGGAAAACGCGAACGGCGTCAACCAGGAGCCAGCAAGTGAAATACATCGGTCTGTAGTTGCGACTCGTCTTCCGTCCAGTGTCCGTAGACTTCCCAGCGAATGCCGGTGCGTTGGCGACCATGTGCATTGCACCAACCAATGACGGCTTGATGCGCAGACCGAATCCCTGCGTAGCTGCCAAGAAGCGTCGTCATCACCACCTCGCCAACCGGTAGCCACGTGGGCACCACATCCCCGATCGCGCTGAACGGTGCCGTCACCCCGACACCGAATGCAGCATCGGCCTCATTCGGTCGCTCCGGCACACCGGTATAGAGAAAGATGTTCTGCCCATCGAGTTGCACTGTGCCTGCGCGCGCTTCGGCGTAGACCTGATCGAGGTACTGCGTAAAGACTCGTGGGATCGTGTCCACGACGACACGGGCATGAACCGCCGCGAACAGACGTGGCGTAGTCTGCTGCAGCAACACGGGATGACTGAGCGAGTGCGTCACGCCAGGCACCTGAGAATGGAGGATGTAGCCCTTGAATCGCGTGATCCAATACTACACTTTACACTGCAAAGTTCTTGTCAAACAAAGAGATACTCGGAGAACCCATGAGCAGTTGGCTGCGACGTATCCGAGGCGTCATTGGGATGGGCGCTACATGGGCCTTTGCATGGTCCTTCGCAGGCACGACCTTGCGATGGGTGTTTGGCGTCAACACCGATGCCCCATTGCCTCTTCTCTTCGGCATGCTGGGGTTCATTGCCGGTATCACCTTCTCTGCGGTCCTCGTGCTGACAGAACATCGTCGCCGCCTGGATCAGATGTGGGAATTGCCTGCCCAGGAAGAACAGACGGCGCTGGGCAGTGGCACCTAGGCTTCGTGCCAATCGGCCTATCTGAGTTCTTCTGCAAGCCCAATGAGAATGCCTTCCGGGCCACGGATATAACACAATCGATAGACGTTTTCGTATTGAACGACTTTGGCGACCAGTGTCGCACCACATTTGCCGAGTCGCACAAGCGTATCGTCCAGATTCTCCACCGTGAACATCACGCGCAGATAGCCCAGTGAATTCACCGGCGCTGTACGGTGATCGGCAACAACAGACGGTGCCAGAAACCGGGATATCTCGAGCCGACTGTGACCATCCGGCGTGCGCATCATGGCGATCTCCACGCGCATGCCTGGCAAGCCGGTAACACCTTCGGCCCACTCGCCTTCAATTGGCGCGCGGCCTTCGAGTTCGAGCCCAAGCACGGTGAAAAATTCAATGGCGGCATCGAGATCTTCCACTACGAGGCCGACGTTATCCATGCGCTTGATCGTCATGCATTCTCCTGCGGTCGACGGTCTCGTACGATGCTCGCCACAGTCTGCTCCTGTGGCACCTGTGACTCGCTCAACCCGTGAACGACACCATCAATGTCCGCGGGCGAGCGATTCTGACTCATCTTCCACTTGCCTTCGAGACGTTCAATTGTGAACTCCACCCCCACGATGGCCTTCATCTGCTGCGCGATGTAGTCGGCGGGCGCGTCGTCCAATTGCCACGGACTCGAACGCTGGGACTCATGCTGATTCGTGAGGGCTTCAAGATGTGCACGCAGAAACTCCGCATCATCGCGCAATCGCAAGGTGCCGTAGGCGTGCACCACGGCATAGTTCCACGTTGGCACAACCCGACCAGACTCCCGCTTCGTGGCATACCAGGTCGGCGTGATGTATGCGTTGGGACCCGTAAAGATCACGAGCGCACTGACCGGAGAATTGCCTAGACGTGAATGCGGGTTCGCGCGCGCGATATGCCCAAGTAGCGTGCCCCAGGGCCCAGTGGCGCGATCGAGCACAAGAGGGAGATGTGTGGCAAAGAGTCCGCTGCCCGGTTCACTGGTCACCAGCGCGCCGAGCGGGTGTGCCTCTATGAAATCGAACAGTGTTGCAGTGTCGCGTTCGGCGAACGAATTCGGGATGTACATGGCAACCACGTTGAAGGCTCAGCAACCACAACGACCCCATCAATCTGATATCAGCACGTTGGACTGATCAATTGTCCTCGGCTCCCCACCGTCTACCCCTTTAGAGAGAGGCGGGAGCACCTCCCCACGGGATAGCGGAAGATCCATCGCGCGCCAAATGGAGGTGTGCTCCCGGGACGCGCATTGTTCCCGGTGTCCGACACGCGCATCACACCTCCACCGGACTCTCCCATGCGCCTCGCCCTCGTCAAGCACCGTATCGCCGGCCTGTGGTCCAGCCTTCTGGGCTCGCTCACCATTCTCTTGGGCGCCATGGTGCATAGCCGAACGCTGCTCGTTCGTGGTCATCGGCAGCGTGTGATAGGTGCCTTGCAACAGAGCTCTGCCGTGGATCGCCGCACCGTCGATGCCTTCATCGACCGATGGCTGGCTCGGCAGCACCCGATGCCACTCGGTAGTCATTGAGTCGAGCACTCACGCCACATCGTCGTCTTCGGCGTGGCCGGTCGATCTGGTATGGCACCGTCGCGTCCGACGTTCGGACGGAGGAGTTGCCGCGTGTCCAGGTCGCTGACGTCGTTGTAGTCGGCGCCGGGATCAGTGGAGCGCTGTGCGCGCTGGAACTCGCGCGTGATGGCCATCAGGTCATCGTGCTCGACCGCCGGACTCCAACGACCGGCAGCACACTGGCGTCGACCGCCATCATACAATTCGAAATTGATCAGCCCATCACCCGATTGGCTGACCAGATCGGATGGGCGCGAGCAGCACGTGCCTGGCAGTGCTCGTGGAATGCCGTACAATCCCTGCAGCACCTCGTAGCCCGTGAGCATGTGCGGTGTGGCATGAAACCACGTCGCAGTCTGTATCTCGCCGGCGACGCCATGGATGCCCGTGAACTCGCACGCGAGTTTCGCGCACGCCAACGTGCGGGCCTTCATGGTGAATTGGTGGACCGCGATCGATTGCAGCGACATTTCGGCATCGATCGGGACGGCGCCATCCTGAGCCGCGGATCTGCGTCGGCAAACCCGGTTCAGCTCACGGCCGGATTGCTACGACGTGTCCAGCAATGCGGCGCTCGGATTTACGCTTCGGCCAATGTGCAGCATGTGTCCGCGTCACGCGGCGGTGTGTGGCTCGAAGTGGAGAACGATCGTGCCGTGCTGGCAAATCATGTCGTGTTCTGTACCGGCTACGAGCTGCTGCACGATATCCCAAAACCAAGTCATGAGATCATCAGCACCTGGGCGGTTGCGGGCGACTTGTTGGGTGCGCCTCCACGATGGCTACGCAACACCGTGGTATGGGAGGCAGCCGATCCCTATCTCTACCTGCGATTGCACGGCAATCAACTGATTGCCGGTGGTCGTGATGAACGGCACCCTACGCGATACAGCGCCCGTGATACATTGGCGCCAAAACGCGCACGCATCGCAGACGATGTGCATACGCTGCTTCCTACATTGGATTTCAAGACCACGCACGTATGGGCCGGGGCATTCGGGAATTCGCCAACGGCGCTTCCTATCATTGACCGTGTCCCCGGCATCCCGCGCGGGTGGTTTGTGGCGGCGCTTGGTGGCAACGGCATTACCTACAGCATGATTGCCGCAGGAATTATTCGACGGGCTGTGCGCGGAGAACGGGATCCCAATGCGAGGCTTTTTCGCCTGCAGTGATTCACTGCTGGTCAGGCTCCTGTCATATCGTGCGTGAGATCGTATAGCATGACATCGACCAGCGCGATGAACACTTGCAGAAATAGCGCCGCCGTGAACGCCGCCCCACCAGCAAGTGCCACCAGTGCGATGCGAGCACTACCGGCAAGGCCAGCAATATCCGCAACGCCCAACGCGGCAAACACCGCGAGCACCGGCAACAGCAGAATGGCCGCAAACTGCGCGACCACCATCGTGGCAAACGCACTACCCGGCATCACCGCGGCCATCTGCGCTAGTCGCTCCGGGCTACTCTGTGTCCCCTGATGCCGATACTGGTCAACGAAGTGCAGCATGACCTTGATACCACCGCCACCAGCCTTTCGTGACGCGCGCAAATAGTTTCCCGCTGCCGTCTTGAGCCACGCGAGATACAACGGGAACCCACTCTTGGTGGACCCGGATACCCGCCGCGCCACATCGCGCCAGGTGACGTCATGGAATGGCCGCTCGCGGATATCACCGAACACTGTGGCAATGCTGGCCATGGCCAGCGGTGTGCTCATGAGCAATGCGAGACTGAGCAAAAACATCCATGGCATGGCGTTGAACGGGAACGGCAGCCACACGAGCGACAAGCCAACGAGCGCTGCACCCACCGCCGGCAGCGCAAAGCATAGCCCCAAAGCACTCAACTCCGGCATGCGCTCAGCAAAGATGGCGAGCGCGCGACGCATACTGTCGCCAAACCCCATGGAATGCGCACGCAACGCCGCACCAAATGAGACCGCTGACTGAAAACGTGCGTCAGGGTCCTTGCTGAGCGCACGGCGCAACACGGCTTCCACTGCCGCGGGCACGTTCGCCGTCGCAGGTAGCGCGGGTACTTCAGCGACAAAGTGCTGCCGGAGCAAGGCGAGTGTATCGCCGCGAAACGGCAGTGTGCCCGAAAGCATCTGATAGACCACGACGCCGAGGCTGTAGAGATCGCTGCGAGCATCGACCTCGTCGCCGACACATTGCTCTGGTGACATGTAGGCCGGAGTACCGATCGACTCACCGGCCTGTGTGGCCATCGGATTGTCTATCAGTGAGTTCGTGCGTTCGCCGACATTTCGCGAGCTGCTACCTGACTTGCTGAACGTATCATCGCGCAGTTTGGCGATACCGAAGTCGAGCAGCGTGACGTGAAAGCCACCACGCGCATCGGGCGTGAGAAAGATGTTGGCCGGCTTGAGATCGCGATGCACCACTCCACGCGCATGTGCAGCAGATAGTGCCGACACTACCTGCGTCACGATGTCGACGACCTGTGGGAGTCGCAGCGGCCCCCGAGCCTCGAGCACCTCTTCCAATGTCTCGCCCTGAAGCGCTTCCATGACGAGATATGCGATGTCATGACCGTCAATCGTATCGACACCAAAGTCGGTCACGTTCACCACATGCCGGTGCTGCAACCCACCAGCCGCGCGTGCTTCGCGCGTGAATCGTTCAGCGGCCGTGGCGTCGGTCAACAGCTCGGGGCGCACCACCTTTACCGCAACGCGTCGCCCGATGCCAATGTGTTCGGCCAGGTAGACGGCGCCCATGCCGCCCTCGCCAAGCGAACGACCGATGCGGTACTTGGCGTGAATGACAACGTCAGTCAGCGATTCCATGGTCACACAGTCGCACACGGCAGCCGCCACGCCAAGCCTGAAATTCTGTTCTTGACAGATCAGTCAATAACGTGCATTGTTGATCCATGGCTCGCCCACGCTCTTTCGATGAGGATCAGGTGATCGATCGTGTGACCCGCACCTTCTGGGAGCGCGGGTACGCCAACACGTCGATCACCGATCTTGAAGCAGCAACGGGCCTTGGGCGGCAAAGTCTGTACAGCGCATTTGGCGACAAACATGCGCTGTTTCTCAAAGCTCTTGAGCGGTACGCCACGTACGGTGATCTGCAGACACCGGCCGCTGCGTACAACAGCCACGCGCCACTCGTGCAGCTCAAGTGCATGCTGCGTTCGACGATCGACTTTGCCACATCACCGGACGCACCTGGTGCATGTCTGATGGTTCAGGCCATGCTGGAGTTCGGCGAGAATGACCCGGCGGTACAGTCGTGCTGCAAGGCCAACAACTCGCGCGTGGAAACGTGGGTGGGTCGGTTGATCGCCGAGGCCACTGCCAACAAGACCTTGGCACCTAGCCTCAATCCGTTGGCGGTCACGACACTGGTGATGGCACAGTATTACGCCATCCCTGTCATGGCGCGTGCAGGTGTGCCCGGCGATCAACTCCGTTCGAGCGTGGATTTGCTGATGCAACAGATCACACACAACACCTCATCGTAGCTGCGACATCAGCATCAGGCAGTACAAGACAAGCAGTTCTTATCGGTCAATCACGCGAGGCAATCCCTCGCGATTCTTTGGCCATGTTTTTGACCGTTCGTTCAACAAAGGAGCAAGTCGTGTCTCAGCCCATCGCCAACAGCGTCGCCTTTGTCACCGGTGCCAATCGTGGAATTGGTGCCGCACTCGTGGAAGCCCTTCTCGCACGAGGCGCCAGCAAGGTGTATGCAGCGGCCCGCAACATCAGCACACTCGATGCCATCGTGGCGCGTGGTGAAGGTCGCGTGATTCCTGTTTCGCTCGAGGTGACTGACCTCGATGCCATTCGAGCCGCTGCAGCGCTGGCATCGGATACGACATTGCTGATCAACAATGCGGGGGTCGTCGCATCAGCCTTCCGTCCGATCAGCGATATCTCCACCATCGACGATCTCCGTCTCGAACTCGAAGTGAACGCCATCGCGCCACATGCCATCACGCAGGCGTTCGCCCCATCCATGATTGCCGCCAAACATGGAACCGTGGTGAATGTCGCGTCGGTGGTCAGTCTCGTGAGTTACCCGGTGGTTCCCACCTACAGCGCGAGCAAGGCCACAACGCATTCCATCACCCAGAGCTGGCGACACACGCTCGCGCCACACGGCGTGAACGTGCTCGGCGTGTATCCAGGTCCGGTCGACACTGACATGGCCCGCGCGCTACCAATCGACAAGACACCGGTCACCGACGTCGCGCATGCGATTCTCGACGGCATTGAAGCCGGTGTGCAGGAAATTCTGCCGGACCCGGTCGCCGTGGCGCAGGGGGCGCAGTATCTCGCGAACCCCAAGGAACTCGAGCGACTCGTGTCTCAGCAGATGATGCAGCAGGAAGCGCAGGAGACGGTCGCAGCGTAAGTGCTACGGTGCAGGCGAGGCTATGGCAGCGAGAATCCGCAGAAGTATCTGTTCGGAACGTCGCTGCCCATAGCCTCGGCCGTATGCACTGGATGTGATCGTGACAACCAGATCGCGAGCAGGGACGATGTAGATCTTATTCCCGCCATTCCCCGACGCAAAGTGCACGACGGTTTCCTTACCCGCGATGTCGTAGCGCTTGGTGTACCACATGTAGCCGTACGCGTCGGCGAAGGGGTCGACGTCACCTATCGCCACATGAGACGCTAGCGATTCCTTTACCAGCGCACTGTCGATGAGTTGCTGATCACCGTGTCGCCCACTTCGCAGGAACAGCTCGCCAATTGCGGCCATGTCGCGGGTCGTGATGGACAGGTTGCCCTGCCCCACGCCCTCGCCCTTTGGTCCACGACGCCACTCGAATCGCGTGATGCCGAGTGGGCCAAACAGATGGTTGGCGGCGAATGTCTGGAGGGGGAGCATTGATATGTGCTGCACCGCCGTTCCAGCCAGGAAGGCATTGAATGACGAGTACACGTACTTCGTGTTTGGCGCCGACTTGAGCGGCACCGTACGGGAAAACGCAATCCAATCCTGACTCTCATCCAGGCGGTCTTCGTTGCCAACGGACAATGAATCCTCGTCATCCACGTCGAGGCCGGTGCGCATGGTGAGCACATCGCGCAGGGTGATGCGTTTGTCCGCTGCAATCATGCTGTCCGGCAGCAGCTCACTGATTGGCTGATCGACGCTCCTGATCAGCCCCTGCTTCAGGGCGATCAACACCAGCGCCGACGTGATACTCTTGGTGGCGGAGCGAATGTCGTGCAACGAAGTGCTGTCGTCGCCATTGAAGTACCGTTCAGCGATTCTGCAACCATGACGCTGAACCACCACACCCTTGATGTTGCGAGTCGTATCGCCCGCCAGGTCGGCAAACAGACTATCGATGGCGGTGACGTTCACGGAGTCGCCGGCAACCCGCGGGCATTCTGAATCACGTGCAGAGCCAGATTGCGCACAAGCAATCGTGACACTGGCGATTGCCAGGAGAACAAGTGTTCGCATCAAAGAACTATTTAGGAACTATTTGGTGAGCGTGCGAAGATACGGTAGAACGTCCGCCGTATAGTATGGCTCCTCGGTACCCCAGAAAAGGTAGTTGAGCCGGAGCCGATCTACGGAAAATGCGTAGAGCTCGGCGACGGAGATGCGCTGCCCATTGCTTTTGTTGACATCTGCAAGATTCCCGTCCTGCACAGCCATGGCCGCAATCACACCAGGAGCGCGTTTCTCGATAAGCGATAGACTGTGGCTTCGCTGAAACGGACGATAGGGCATCACATCAGGACCACCTACGCCTGCTCCAATCGCTGCCGCATGGGTGTGCACACCACGCAGGTAGCCTCGATCATCGCCCGGGAGCCATTCGCCCGGCATGAAATTGGCATAGATCACAACACACGAACGCTGAAATGCATTCCGTGCGGACGTGATCATCGACTGAATTCCCTCGGCATATACCTGCGGAGAGTAACCGGACGGCCGATGTTCCGGATGTTCAAAGTCTATTGACGTTTCGGGGATTACCACGCCCTCGATGGCACCATCGAATTCCCGTGCGAGAGCCGCAAGCAGCAGAGAGAATCGCTCACGCACCGCAGGATCCCAACGTCGGGCAACCCAGCCCCCGAACTGAAACCCATCCTTGGCCGATCCCTCGTACTTTCGCGCGATCCCGCCATGATAGGCGGTGTCCGAGCGGAGGTAGTCCGGAGTGACCGAGGCCTCGCTGAACGAAACATCCTGTATCTGAAGGAAGAGACGCTTGCCCTGTGACTTGAGGAATGCGAGGCGCTTGCGCACTCCTTCAAAGTCATACTCACCGGATCTTGGCTCGAGCTCCCGCCATGTGAAGGTGAGCTGCGCTCCAACAACATTGGGATGGTAAAGGAAGGCGGTGTCCGCAATCCGGTCGTGATCCCGTCGAAAGAACACATAGTTGTGTGGCGTAATGTCCCGGTTGCGATCGGGGGTCCCACAGGATGCAGGGAGCGCCATCGACAATGCCGCCAGCATGGCAATCATCAGCGTCCCAGGCTCCGGATCTCTTGCGCCCGTGATCGACTCACGGGCACTCGCGCGCCATCAAGCATCACGGCCTCGAGGTTGCCACGTACATCAGGTTTGAAGGCACGCACATGCTCCAGGTTCACCAGGTGCGTGCGGTGTACACGAACATAGCGCGCGGGATCGAGTCGCTCCTCGAGTCGTGCCAGCGAGAGATGCAGCAGGTGCTTCGCCTGATCGGCATGAGCAATCACGTAATCCCCGTCGGCTTCAAACCGGCTCACACGCTCGACCGGCAGCGGAACCAGCGCTCCGCCGACTCGCACAAACAGACGATTGATCGGCCCGCCACCCAGGGCTCCGCTCAGCCGCTCCACGGCATCCACTGGAGCGGGTTCGCCGATGGCGGACTGTACGCGCTGCATGGCTGCCGCGAGTCGTGCTGGACCGAACGGCTTGAGTAGATAGTCGACGGCACCAAGCTCGAATGCACTCACTGCATGCTCGGAAAATGCCGTGGTGAATATCACGTACGGTCTCCATGTGAGTCGCCGCAAAACCTCGGTGCCGAACAACCCTGGCATCTGCACATCGAGAAAGACCAGCTCGGGATGCTGAGCCTCAATCAGTTGTATGGCACTTTCACCGTCGGCAGCCTCTCCGACAACCGCAATCCACTCGAATGCCCCAAGCATCGCGCGAAGACCGGCACGTGCGATCGGCTCATCGTCCGCGACAAAGGCGGTGATTTTCATCGCGCTGTCGGGATAGTAAGCACGGCTTCGTAGCTTCCTGCCGTCGGTCCGGTAGAAAGTGTTGCCGAGTTGCCATAGAGCACCGCCAGCCGTTCCCGGAGACGCGAAAGCCCCGTGCCGATGCCAGCTGCAGCGTTTTGCAGATCAGCGTCAATGCTATTTTGCACCACAAGAACGAGCGAAGAACCGTTACGGCTTGCGGTGATTGTGATTTCCGTCGCCGCAACCCTCGGCGCTGCACCGTGTCGCACCGCATTCTCCACCAGTGTTTGCAGTGCGAATGCCGGTACATGAGCCCCGAACAAATCGGACGGTAGTCCTTCGTGTACCACCAGTCGCTCACCAAAACGAATCCGCTCTACCGCGAGGTAGCGAGATACAAACCGCCACTCATCGGCCAGCGGTACCTCATCGCGCTGTTCCTCGAGCGAGGAACGCAGCAGATCCGCCACCAGCTCCGCCGCTTCCATGGCCAACGCGGGATTCACCGGAATGAGCTGTACCACGGTGTGCAGTGCATTGAAGAGAAAGTGCGGATGCAACTGAGATCGCAACGCCGCGAGCTGTGTGCTGGCGGCGACCGCTTCGGCTCGCGCCGCACGTGCTGTCGACTCCACCGCATACGAGATACCGGCAACGATCAGGTAGGCAACACTCCCGATGAGGAAAAACTCTCGCTCATACGGAACAGTTTGCCCCCAACCCAGCACCATGGCCTCGATGAGTCGCGAGATTACGATCCAGCTGCTCGAAATCGCAATCGAGACGACGACATGCAGCAATGCGAAACGCAAAGGAAACGGGCGCGGCCACGGATTGCGCCGCACCACGCCATAAATGACGAGCACGAGCCCAAGCCCGACCAGTGGCCTCACGGTGGCCGAAACCCGTTCGACGAGGCTCCAGCGCTCACCCTCCCGTACGAGGGTCTCTGCCAACTGAAAGAAGTTGATATCCACGCATGGATGATACGCCATCCACGCCCGGGTGCGCTCGCCACTCAGCCGCTCCAATCTGCCATTGGGCGAAATGGGGCTGTTGCGACCGACTCGATTCCCCGACGTTCGGGCCATGACACAGTCATCCAAGCAGACTCCGGCGCTCACGCTGCGCGACGTCAGTCACGTGTACCCGAACGGCACGCGCGCCCTTGATGGCGTTTCGCTCACGATCCCCTGCGGGATGTTCGGGCTGCTCGGCCCGAATGGTGCCGGCAAGTCAACACTGATGCGCACCATCGCCACGCTGCAGACGCCAACAGCAGGCGACATTCGCTTCGCAGAGATCGACGTGATGCGGGAGCCGGAGCGACTCCGACGCACGCTTGGCTATCTGCCCCAGGACTTCGGAGTGTACCCGCGTGTGTCGGCCTACGACATGCTCGATCACATGGCGGTCCTCAAAGGCATTGCCGCACCAGCCGATCGCAAAACGACGGTGGAGACACTGCTGCATCAGGTGAATCTCTGGGACGTGCGGAAGAAAGCGCTGGCCGGCTTCTCCGGGGGCATGCGGCAGCGATTCGGCATCGCACAGGCCCTCATCGGCAATCCCGCGCTGATCATCGTGGACGAGCCAACAGCCGGACTCGACCCCGAAGAACGCAATCGTTTTCTCAACCTGCTCGCCGAAATTGGTGAGCAGGTCGTGGTAATTCTCTCCACGCACATCGTAGCCGATGTGGCCGATCTCTGTCCCCGCATGGCCGTCATGGTCAGCGGCCGTGTGCAGCGCGAGGGTGCGCCACCGGAACTAGTGAATGCCACTCGCGGACGTATCTGGCACAAGGTCGTTTGTCGCGCGGAACTGACTGACGTGCGCAATGCACACGAACTGCTATCCAGCCGTCTCGTGGCGGGGCGCACTGAGGTGCATATCCTGGCCGACAGTGACCCAGGTAGCGGTTTCGCTCTGGCCAACGCCGATCTCGAATCGGTGTACTTCGCAACGCTTGCCGACGCGAGACGCTGACATGCTGTTCGCCATCGCACGTTTCGAAATTCGCTACCTGTTGCGCAACCCACTGGTGTGGGTCACGGCCGCACTCACCTTTGTGGCATTCGCGGCCGCCACCAGTGTTCCGGGCTTCGAACTCGGATCGGAGGGTGGCCTCGTGCGCAATGCCAGTTATGCCGTGGTGCGCAATCTGATGTTGCTTTCGGTGCTATACATGACGGTTCTCACTGCGTTTGTCTCCAATGCCGTGATACGCGACGATGAGACGGGATATGGACCGATCATCCGCGCCACGCGCATCAGTCGCGTGGACTATCTCCTCGGCCGATTCTTCGGCGCCATTACCGTGGTTGGCTGTTGTTTGCTGCTCGGCGCCGTGGGCCTGTGGTTTGGCACGCTCATGCCGTGGGCCGGTTCGGTTGCTGTCGGCCCGCAGCGAATCGCGCCCTATCTATTCGGATATTTCCTGATTGCCCTGCCCAATCTGCTTATCGGCGGCGCGGTGCTTTTCACCGTCGCTGCGCTCACTCGCTCGATGCTCGGGACTTACCTCGGTGTCATTGCCTTTGCGTCTGCGTTCTTCTTTGTCAGTGGCGCGTTGAGCGAGGTACCAGGATTTCAAACAGCCTTGACACTCGGCGACCCATTTGGTCTTCGTGCCGTGAGCGACGCCTCGCGCTACTGGACCGTGGCACAGCGCAATGTTCTGCTCCCCGAGTTTTCCGGGCTGTTGCTCGCCAATCGCCTGATCTGGCTTACGGTGGCTGCTGGCCTCCTTGCAATTGCCTGCGTGAAGTATCGATACGCTGACCGCGGGTTGAGCGCACGCGAGCGGAAACAACAGCGTCTCGCTGTAAGCTCGCAGCCAACGCTGGTGCCCACGGAACTCACACTGCCTTCCCCGACACACGACAGCACCGGCCTACGTGCCTTGCTCTGGCTGCGTACACGTTTCGAATCGTGGCAGATCGTTTCGAGCCCCGCGTTTCCCGTATTGATGGCATGGGGAATGTTCACCACGCTCATCTCGCTCACAACGCAGCGCGATCCCGACGGCCGGCCTACCTATCCCACGACGCTCTCGCTCATCCCGGAAATCGAAGAAGGGATGCAGGTGATTCCCTTGCTCGTTGCCGTCTACTTCGCCGGAGAACTCGTTTGGCGGGAACGCGATCGGCGCATGCACGAGCTCGTGGATGCCTCGCCGATGCCGAACTGGGCGTATGTCGTTCCAAAGACACTGGCGATGGCGCTGGTATTGGTTGGCATGACCCTCGTCGCCGTGTTGGCTGCGATCATCGTGCAACTATCACTCAGCTACACCACCATTGAGATCGAGAAGTACCTGCTCTGGTTCGTCGTTCCCACGACCTGGGACATGCTGTTGTTGGCTGCACTTGCGGTGTTTGTGCATGCGCTGAGCCCACACAAGGTCGTTGGATGGGGCAT
The DNA here is from genome assembly GCA_016742275.1 of Gemmatimonadaceae bacterium. GTDB lineage: Bacteria > Gemmatimonadota > Gemmatimonadetes > Gemmatimonadales > Gemmatimonadaceae > Gemmatimonas. The sequence goes on along the minus strand of JACVCD010000025.1, from coordinate 40,606 downwards.
CATCCTGCTCGGTGTAGTCGTGCAGCAGTTCTACCCGTTGCTGAAGCACAACCTCCTGCTCTACGGTGGTCATCCCGGAGTGCCACTCAGCGATTTCTCCGGCCCGGGGTCGTTCTGGATAGGCGCGTGGACCTATCGGGTGTATTGGGGCGCCTTCGCGCTCCTGCTTTTGGTGGCTGCACATGTCCTGTGGCGCCGCGGTGTTGATGTACGGCTGGCACCTCGACTTGCGTGCGCGCGTCAATCGCTGCGCGGTATTCCCGGGCGGGTGGCCATTGGGGCGCTGCTCGTATTTGGCACCACCGGCGCCGTCGCCTATCGCAACACCAATCTGCTAGCCGGCTACTACACGGAGGACGATGCCGTCGCACAGATGGTGGACTATGAAAAACAGTACAGCCGCTATCTGTCATCACCGCAGCCTGAGATTTCGCATCTCGCAATGAACGTCGCGCTCTATCCGGAGGAGCGGCGCGCCGAGGTGACCGGCAACTATCGCGTACGAAACAATACAGGGGAGCCAATTCACGACGTGCATGTCCGTGTACTGGACCGCGAAGTGACCTTGGTCGAAGCCAACGTCACCGGTGCCCGCCTGATACGCGACGACACCGTACATCGACATCGCATCTATCGTTTGGACCAGGTCATGGCACCAGGTGAAGAACGCGAGTTCACGTTTCGATCACGGCGTGTGATACGCGGGTTCCGCAACGGAACGCCGGAAACTCAACTCGTCGAGAACGGCACATTCCTGAATGAAACGCAGCTCGCGCCCGTGGTGGGCGTAAACCGCATGGGCATGCTCGATGATGAGGAGCTCCGTCGCAAGCATGGTCTCCCCGAAGTGCCGCCCATGCCCACGCCAGACGACAGTGCCGCCACCAAGCATGTGTCGTCCGGCCGTGGTTGGGCGACATCCGATGTGACGGTATCCACGAGCGCCGACCAAACACCGCTTGCCGCTGGCAACAGAGTATCGGACCATACGCAGGGTGGCCGTCGTACGGCACGCTTTGTTTCCACCGTGCCACTCCGCGCACGATTCGTCGTGATATCGGCACGCTATGCCGAACAGCATCGGATATACAAGGGCATTGAGTTGGCAGTGTACTACCATCCCGCTCATGCGTGGAATGTGGATCGCATGCTTGACGCTATGGAGCAGTCACTCGACTACTACCAAACCAACTTCGGGCCTTATCAGTTCGATCACTTCCGCATCGTCGAGTTCCCAGGGTACCACAGCTTCGCCCAGGCCTTTGCTGGCACGATCCCGTATTCGGAGACGGTAGGATTCATCGCTGACTACAAGAAACCGGAAACAATCGATCAGGTGACCGGCATGACCGCACATGAACTCGCGCATCAATGGTGGGCGTATCAGGTAGCCGCGGCCGATATGGAAGGAGAGGGTGTCCTGTCCGAGACACTGGCCCAGTATGCCTCGCACATGGTGGTAAAACATGTGCGCGGCGAGGATCAGATTCGGCGATATCTCAAGTTCGAGCTCGATCGGTATCTCGACAGTCGCCAGGACACCGATCAGCCGCTGGCACGAGCACACGGCCAGCATCATCTGCTGTATCGCAAGGGAGCGCTTGTGATGTACCTCTTGCAGCAGAGACTTGGCGAGGACGCCGTGAATCGCGCGCTACGCGCACTTGTAACCCGATTCAAATTTCAAGGAGCGCCGTACGCTACAACCCAGGATCTGATTGCAGAGCTGCGTGCTCAGGCCACGACGGGGGAACAGCAAGATCTCATCACGGATCTGTTCGAGCGAGTCACACTGTACGACCTCGCCGTCAGCGCACCAACTGCCATCAAACGCGCAGACGGTCTGTGGGATGTAACCGTACCCGTGATCGCCAAGAAACTATACGTCGACTCGGCCGGCAACGAGTCGGACGCGCCACTGGCCGAGGGAATCGAGGTCGGGCTATTCACCGCAGAACCAGGGCGCGATTCGTTCGACAAATCGCACGTGGTATTGATGGAACGACGGATGATCCGGAGTGGTCGTCAGGAACTGAAGTTCGTGACCACTACACGGCCGACATTCGCTGGCGTGGATCCCTACAACTTCTACATTGATCGGCAGTCGGGAGACAATGTGCGGCCTATACCGCAATAGTCCGCGTCCTCATATGAACGGATTCTCGTCCGCGCTCGGTCCATAAATCGAAGGCACGGGCACATCGAGCAGTCGCAGGTATACCGTCAATTGTCCGCGATGGTGATACCAGTGATTGAGCAGCACCGCCCGCAAGAACACATGACGCGGCATGGCCAACACTTCGACACCACCGGCGCGCGCAATCCAGTGCGCGGTGATTTCAGCATCGGACAGACCACCGAGCAACGTAGTGGCTTCGGCCATGCTCGCATCGAGTGCGGCCATCAGCTCCGCTGTGGATGCCGGCGTTGTATCGACGATATTTGGCAGGTCTACAGGATTCTGCATGGCCACGGACGTCACACCACCTGGATTGGTGGCCAGGTGCATGGCGAGTTGACCGAGGGTGCGCGACTTGGGATGCGGCTTCCAGTCGAAATGCTCGGCGGGTATGCGCTCGAGTACCCGACGCGTGGCAGCGGCTTCCTGCTCGAGTTCCTGAATGATGCCGGCAGCGAGTGACATGGTGATTCTCAGTTGGCGGGGAAACGGCGCTGCACACGCGTGGCGATCTCGCCCCATCCCTGCGTCAGCGGATCACGAAAGCCTTCAGGAAAGAGCCCAAGCGCCGAATGGCGGAGTACCATGACGGTGTCATTGCCGTCGACTCGGAGACGATACTGGAGATTCGACGCGACGGCGAAGGACATCATGAGCGGCCCACTGATCTCCAGCAAATTCGGAACGCGGATGGCCTGCACCGTACCCCAGCAGTGACCGTTTTCGTTGCCGAGGTCGCGATACCACCGACCACCGGGCCGTGCTTCAAGCACCATTGGCATTGGAGCATCCGCCATACCGAGCATCTGCGGCCCGAGTTCTTCCAGCAGCGCGGCGAACGTGTCTTCGATGGATGCGTGGACTCGTGTCTCCAACGTGAGATCGAGCGTGTAGTTGTCGAGCGGTGTGGCGATGCTGACCATGTGTATCTCCGGAAGAGAATGCGTGCTACGGTGTCGTGGATGTTCTACCTTCGGCACGAGCCTTGATGCGCAACAGCTGATGGGTCCAGTACCGCTCGAAGCGGCGTGTCCAGTCGTGAATCGCCTTGATCTGTGTCGCGTTCGTGCGGTAGTACGCCTGGCGTCCTTCGCGGCGCACATCCACCAGCCCGACATCGAGCAGCACACGCAGATGCTTGGACACCGACGGCTGCCCTATGCGTAGTCGTTCGGCAATGTCCGTCACCGGCCATTCCTCGTCGGCGAGGAGTGTGAGGATGTCCCGTCGTCGTGGCTCGGCGATGGCGTTGAACGGGTCAGCAGTTGTTGGGGCGCGAGGCATAGACCAAACATATTCCCATAACGGAATACGTCAAGCAGTGCGAAGATCGCCAACAGGCGATCTGGACGGCCGGAAGTTCAGGGCCGAGATCGCGCTCTGCCCCCAAGCCACGCTCCAAGCAGCGCCCCCACGGTCTTGCCACCCAATGACAGGAAAAACGTCAGCGTAAGAACAGTCGCGAAGGTGGTTCCAAAGAGCGGGACGCTCGCCATGTCGAGAATGACATAGCCGACGATACTCGCGCAGGCGAAGGCTATGGCATTGCGCTGTGGCTTTCGCACCGCTCCGCGGTAGTTCCCCCAGAAGAACAACAGCGGCCCGAATACATGCGACGCCCACGGGGCGATCCACAGCGCCGCCGCATTGTATACATCCTGCGAGTGGCCGGGATTGATGACATACGCATAGAAGGCGACCATCAGCACGGAGGCCAGCAGCGTGCCGACGAGCACAACGAGACCAAGCGCCAGCGCGCGAAGGAAGTCGATGGGTTGCATGCACCAATTCTGCATGCACCCGTTGAAACCTGCTTGACGATTCTTGCTATGTGGCCGAGAAAACCGGACTGCGTCAACCGTCAGCGACGAACTACTGGGAAGTACACTTCCGTGCGGTGATATGCGGGATCTCGATCCAGGTAGCGAAAAATCTGCACTGGAGGCCCGCTGCCGAATGCCAGCTTCGCTGACCGACGAATACCATCGGCAACGTGTCGATATGCCTGAATGATTGTCTCATGCGGCCCGACATGCTCGGTCGCGGCATACCACCCGCCGGCGAACTCCCGAACGGTGAAGGGTCCATGCGGCACCGATGTGGTCAGCAGCTGCACGCAGGCATCCAGCCGCTGCTGAGGACCTGGTGTAAGAGTGGGGTCATCAAGGCAGATCACCCATGCTGTACGCTCGTGGGCAGCCCCTACCGAATCCGCCCACTCGGAAAGCTGAGCCCAGAGATGATCCGCAGGGCCATATGGCGGTAGACGCATTTCCGCGTATGCGCCGGTATGCCGAGAGCAGAGCAGCATCGTGGACGGCAGCGAGCAGAGCGTGACGGCGGAAAGATGACAACCGTCCCCCGTGAAATGTTCGTTCTGCTCGAGCCGCTCGGCCTGGGCCTTTCGCGCGGCAATCCGATACGCAGTCGGCGACATATCGAAGTGTCGACGAAACGCTCTCGTGAATGTTTCATGCGAGGAGAATCCGACGCTGAGCGCCAGGCGCAAAACGCCGTCATCGGTGACGGCCAACAGATACGCGGCACGCTCAAGACGCATGCGCAGGATATGCTGCTTGGGTGTCTCCCCAACCGTTTCCACAAAGCTGCGATGGAAGTGAAAGGGTGAATACCCTGATCGCTGCGCCAATGTCGCGAGCGTGACACGGTCATCGAGATGATCGTGAACCTCACTCAGCAGGGATTCAATATCGCTGTGCGAACCGGACATCCTGGACGCTACGCTCGTCCGCTGGCTATCAGCGACATCATCTCTGGATAGTGGTACGTCTCGCTGCTCGCCGGATGCCGCTTCGCGCTCGCAATCATGGCCTTCGCGATCTGGTCCACCCGGATCGACTTGAACTTCCCTGGCGTGATGAACGAGAACAGTGGCAATAGCGCTCCGAGAATCCACGGTGTGTGCTGGGAGCCCAGAATCATCGCGGGACGGAAGACACTCACCACTGCCGGACCATTCGCACGCGCAGCTTGTTCAGATTCTCCTTTCACGCGGTTGTACCGCGGCATACCGGCAGCACCATTCCCGCTGGCCGACGCGGTCGCGTCGGCACCAACCGCGCTCATGAACGCGAGATGCCGGACCTTGCCTGAATCGCGCAAGGCGCGGGCGAATGCTTCATTGAGCCCAACATCTACAGCGCGGTGCTCGTCGATAGTGAGCTTCGCCGTATCAGCACCAATCCCCAGTACACTGAATCCTTCCACATCACCGACAGCCTCTCCCACCGCTTCCATTGTTGCCACGGCAAGAGATTCCGGCTTCATATCCGGAACGAGCTTCTCCACCAGGTTTCGCCCGGTGGAGCGTGCCATCGTCACGAACTCGGGAATCGAGCGACGTGAAAGCGTGACAACGGTGTCAAAACCGTCATCGTGCAGCAGCTCACGAACAAGTGCGGCTCCAACCGACCCGGAGCCTCCGAGGACGATCGCAGTGCGTTTGGCGGTCATCGCAGACTCTTGGAGAGTGTCAGTCAGGTAGTACGACCTGCCTCCAAGCTGCTGCGTACTTCACCTACTTCGCAACCGGGCTATTCCGCCTCTGAGGCTTCGTTGGATTCCTCGTGCACCGGTGCATCAGAATGGGCGTGTGGGCGCATCTGCATCCGCGTTGTAGATGAATTCCGCATGGCTGTCCACTTCGCCCCGGTACAAGAACTCATCGCCGACATCGAGTGGATCGGACCGCACCTCCACGTGTGGCTCATGATACCGCAAGGAATCCGTATCGTACGTGTGCCCACGGAATCCCCCCATACCATCAGGTTCCATAACCGTGAACGGGCCCGCGGTCGGAATCTCGGCGGGAACCACGACCTCAACCTCGGCCTCGATCACCGGCGCGGTGTTGGTGCGCTGTGCTTCCAACGCCATCTGATGCACGATGGCGTCGAGTTCCATCACCGGCGTGATGACGACTTCCGTGGGGATTGGTGCATCGGCCGGATTGGTGTTGCTCATGGCAGCGCTCCAGTAGAAAACGAATAGTGACGGCCCTTTTCGAAGAAGGCGTGAAACCCGCCCTGGGGGGATCACCGTGGCGCAAGCCAGAAAGGTTGCACGCCCCCGCCACCATGAACGGGTTGCGTGAACCGGCCATCATGCTGCACTGTTGCTGGGCAAAATCCTCGAATCCGACAACGGACGACGACCATGGACGCCAGCGCTTCGCGCGAGCACGAAATCACTGTCCTACTGCGCGACGCACGGAACGGGGACCGGGCGGCATATGATCGCATTCTTCCGCTGCTCTACGACGAGCTGCGTGACATTGCCGCTCGCCACATGCGGCACGAGCGCGAATCGCACACGTTGCAGCCGACTGCGCTCTTGCACGAAGCACTGCTCCGGATTCTGGTGGACGATGCGGACTTCGAAGACCGTGCCCACCTCCTTCGCACGGCTTCGCGCGCTATGCGACACGTGCTCGTCGACCATGCCAGATCCCGGGCCGCCGCCAAACGCGGCGGAGCATTGCTTGTCACTTTCGACGATGCCCTTGGCGCCAATGCGGCCGACGAGCGACATCACCACGATGATCGCGCACTCGATATTCTAGCGCTCGAAGATGCACTGGTTGAACTGGCCGCTGCGGATGCACGCTGTGCTCAGGTGGTGGACCTGCGTGTCTTTGCCGGGCTTGGCGTGGAAGAAATCGCGCGGATTCTGGGAGTCTCCACGCCCACTGTTAAGCGTGACTGGGCCTTTGCTCGTGCCTGGCTGGCCGAGCGCCTGAGCGCCACAGGTTCGCCATGAGTGACGCCGACTCGCTTCGCCGTTTGCGGCAGCTGTTTGACGAAGTGAGCGAGTTGCCACCGGCGAAACGCGAGGCCTGGCTCGCGGCGCACGATGCCGACGACCCAGCGCTGGCTCGTGAATTGCGCGCCCTGCTCGCCCATGACGATCGCACAGACGCGCGTCTGCAGATAGATCATCTCGTAGCGGGCACGACACCAGATGATGCAGTCGGTGATGCGTTGGACGAATCGCGCGGACGCATTGGCCCGTACGAGACACAACGCCTGGTGGGCCGCGGCGGCATGGGCGCGGTGTACGAAGCCATCCGCGCAGACGATCAGTATCGCAAACGCGTCGCGATCAAGGTGGTGCGTGGCGCAATTGCCACCGACCTGACGCTCGCACGCTTCCGCCGCGAACGGCAGATCCTGGCTTCGCTCGAACATCGCAACATCGCCACCTTGCTCGATGGCGGTGTCACACCAGCCGGACAACCGTTCCTCGTCATGGAGTTCGTAGAAGGCGAACCCTTCACGACCTGGTGCGATGCCCGTGCACTGTCGGTAAGCGATCGATTGCAGTTGTTCCGCCAGGTGTGTGCCGCCGTGCGCCATGCGCACGGACGGTTGATCGTGCATCGCGACCTCAAGCCCGGAAATATTCTGGTCACGGGCGACGGGTCAGTGAAGCTGCTCGACTTCGGTATTGCACGACTGCTGGCCGGTGCCGACGACGATGGTTTACCAGCAACCGAAGGGAGCACCCGTGCGTTTACGCCGGAATACGCAAGCCCCGAACAGATTCGCGGCGATGCACCGACTACCGCGTCCGATGTGTACGCGCTCGGAGTGGTGCTCTATGAATTGGTTGCAGGACGCCGTCCGTTCGTGCGCGCAGACTCCGAACTGCCGGTGGAGCAGCGCATTCTACAAGACGATGCTCCGTCGTCGAGTAGCGTAGCGACCGATCAAGCGGCCGCACTGCGTAGTGAGCGCAACGCCGAAAGATTGCGCCGTCGTCTTCGCGGCGACATAGATGTCATTGTCCGCAAGGCATTGCAACGCGAGCCAGAGCGGCGCTACTCCACCGTGGACGCGCTTGACGAAGACATTCGTCGGCACCTGACGGGGCTACCAATCACGGCCCGCCCGGAACGCTGGTATCGCGCGCGCCGGTTTGCTCGGCGCTATCGTGGAACCGTAGTCGCGGCGGCAGCCATTCTGCTTGCCCTGCTCGGCGGTGTGATCACCACAACACGTCAGGCGAGACTCGCACGCGCCGAGCAAGTGAAGAGCGCGGAAGTCGCTGGTTTCTTGCGAGCACTACTGGAGAGTGTGAAACCAGCCACCGGCGGTCGTGATGTTCCGGTCTCCGAAGTACTGGAAGCAGCCGCCCGAAGGGTGGACGACGAAGATGTCGGCAACATCGACGTTCGCGAAGAACTCGAGATGGTGATCGCCAACAGTTTCCAGTCGCTTGGCCGACTTGATGACGCCGAGAAACATTTCCAGCACGCCCGGACCCTGGTGCAGCAACGCGAGGGCAACACAGGGCCGTCAATGGCGATGGTGCTCAACTCTCTCGGTGGCGTCGAACTGACGCGAGGTGCATTGCCTCGTGCGGAATCGTTGTTCACGCACGCGCTGCGTCTCAGGGAGCGGGCATCAGCATCATCAACAGACTCCATGACCGCTGTGATCATGAGCAATCTCGGCAGCGTGGCGCATGCACGCGGTGATGAGTCAACCGCTGTGCGATTCCACAGAAGCGCCCTGGAGGAAAAGCGTCGGATCTTTGGCCCCACCAGTGACTCATACGCTTATTCGCTCGGCAACGTGGCTGTCGGCGTGGGTGAGCAAGGTCGCCTGGCCGAAGCGGAATCATTGCACCGCGAGGTACTGCGCATCGTTCGTTCCAATCATCCGGGTCTGCATCCCATCGTGGCCGACGCGGAAAACTCATTGGCGAGTGTGCTGGACTTCGAGGGCAAGACGGTCGAAGCGGATTCTCTGTACGCGAGTGTCGTGGCCGCACGGCGCAAGCTGCTGGGCGCTGAACACCCGGACTATGCGTTTACAGCCATGAACTATGCAGCATTCCTCTTCGACCAGAAGCGCTACGACGAAGCACGCAATCTTGCGACGGAGATTGTGACACTCAGGGGACGTTCGCTTCCCGAAAGTCATCCGGCTATCGCCGCTTCGCTGCAGACAGTGGGACGCAGTCTGACGCAGCTGGGCCGACACGCCGAGGGTCGCGCAGCGCTCGAAGAGAGTCTTGCACTGCGGCGCAAATACGCCGGGGAGAACAGTTGGCTCGTGGCCAGCTCACAGTCTGTGCTCGGCGAGCACTATGCCATGACCGGCGACTATCCCCGAGCAGAAGCTCTGCTGTTGCACGCGGACAGCGCACTCAAGGCAATCCTCGGTGCGGAGAACCCGCGTGTGAAGATGAATCAGGCACGTCTCGCCGTGCTCTACGGGAAGTGGAAGCGCACACCGCGCTGAATGATGTGATCCGATCGGGTCACCGAATCCGCTTGTTTGTGTAGTGATCATGACGCGGTCATGACGTAAACGCGGAGCAGAGTGTACCCATGGTGCGGCTTATCATTCGCCATGTGAGCGGAAGTCGGGAAACCGAAATCGATGTCGTCGAACTCGGCGCACATCGCGAGATTATCTTTGGCCGCGCGCCTTCGGCGGCAGTGCGTTTCGATGCGCGACGCGATGGCATTGTAGGCCGGCATCACGCGCGGCTCGACTGGGACCCAGGCCAGCCGATGGCCATGCAGCTCGCGGATTTGCAGAGCCGCAATGGCACCTGGATCAATGGTCAGCGTATGGAAGGACCGGCCCAGCTGCGCAGCGGTGATCAGGTGCAACTTGGACGGGGCGGCCCGGTCTTTGAGGTGCAACTCGAAGTGGAAGCTTCTCTGGCAGCTATTGGTGATCAACCAATTGCTCAGCCGATACGACCACTCTCCTGACGCGCCTGGACGGAAACGCGCACGACCTGCCCTGAGCGCTGCACGATCAACTCCAGCACCGCACCGGCCTGCTGCGCCGCAATGAGCTGCTGCAGATCCTGGGAACGCATGATTGGCGTGCGATTGGCCTCGAGCACGACGTCACCAACACGAAGACCCACGCGTTCGGCCGGACTCCCCGGCATGATGGTGCCGATATACGCACCACGAATGTCGTTGCCGCCGGTGCGCTGCAAGTCAATCGGACGAACATCGCGCACCCCGATCCCGACAACCACCCGTCCGGCAGTAGCGCTGACGAGCTGACTCGAATCAGAGCGATCAGCGGGCGTGCATGCGGAGAGCATGCACATGGAGACGAGCACAAATGTGGAACGAGTGAGCGACACAAAATCCTCGATGTTGGTGGCTTGCCTATAGAGCGCACTCACGAGCCGCGCCAGATCACGGCGGTGATCCCAAGTCCGTCCCAGGCTCGCCTTCTCTGTATGGGGCAAAGGCAGACCATCACACCGACACGGGGAGTCTCTGTGGCACAGATGACCGTTCAGATCCGTCCACCGAGCAGCGCATACTGGCTGATCTGGATCATCGTTGGGCTCATCATGCTGCCCTTCGTGCTGGTACTCGTGGTTGTGATCTTCCGACCCGAAGTTCTCAGAACGGAGCCGGCCGTTTTGCCATCGTTCGGTGCGGTGGCACTGCTCGCCTTTACAGCTGGCCGTCGCGTGCTACGACCCATCACGGTACAGCTGAATGACGATGACGGCGTGGTGCAGTTTTCCATGCCACGACTCTTGCGACGCCCCAAGCGTGTCACGCGCGCGTTGCAGAGCCTGGTGAGTGTCGACCTTGTGCAATCAGGCGAAATCCGTCACCGGCTCTACGGCTACCGTTATCCCACGTGGAGTCTGTATGCCTGTTTCGATGACGGCAGCACACTGCCGTTGCGTAGGGACATCGTGGCTATGGAGGCTCCGTGGACCGAAGCCTCCGCCACCATCAATGCCTGGTGTGTAAACCGTCGTGCGACGCCTCAGGCCTCGGTCGCCGTGTGAGTATCGTCTGACGCGGCGTCTGAGCTCGAATCATCGTGCGTTGGATGATCGGCCATGGCCACAATGGTGCCATCGGGCATTTCTGTGGTCTCGTCAATCATCTCCACATGCGTTTCGATGTCCAACACGCCCTCGATGAGCGTATGCATGGGACCCTGCATGCCTTCACCGAGCTCTTTCGATGCCTCCTGAACGGCGCGAAGGGCCGGACCGATCGCTTCCCCCAGTCCTGGTACGACGATCCCGTTCACTTCACCCACCACCTTGCCGATATCACCCATCATGCCGTCAGCCATCGTTCCGTCCTCCGAGTGAAGTAGAAATCAACCGTCGGTTTGCGTCGTATCGACATCACTGCCGCTATCACTGGCGTCGTCGTGCGTCGCCGTGTCCGCATGATCCGATGCGCTCTCGGCATGGTCATCCGCCATGTCACCGTATTGTTCCGCATGTTCATGATCACCGACCGCGTCGTAGGCCGCAGCCGACGCGGCGTGATCGTCCGCAATGGACTGCTCGTGTGCGGCCCAACTCAGCGCCGCCACATCGGCGCGTGCCTCTATCAGCGGATGATCAACGGAATCGCCCTGATCCTCGGCGATCTGAACCTGATACTCGCGTTCGCCAGCGAGATCGTGAGCACGACTCAGATCACCCTGCAGGATTTCCTGGACCTGCTCATGGCGCAGCTCCTGCGCTTCCCGCACCGCTTCAGCCGCTGCGTTGGCACGATCAATTTCGTGCTGGACCTCTTCAATCGTGACACTCGCCGGCATCTCGTCGAGATGACGCTCCACTTGCTCGGCCGCATGCTTCGACATACCGGCCAGCTGCGCCTCGACTGCGGCGATGTCTTCCGCATCAGCCGTTTCTGCGAGTTTCGTATCGACGTCACTCATACTTCACTCCGGTGTCAGGTGCTCTCGGCCGTATCCGATGCTGCACTATCGTCAGTTGCAGTATCCGGTACGGCATTCACGACTTCGGCTTCTTCGGCGGTTTCATCGGTATCTGCCGTCGCTTCCACGGCATTGTCGTCTGGGTCATCGCGCGTGGAGGTACTGGCGTCGCCAACGGGATGCGTATCGTCCTGCGCGGACGTGACCGAGTCGCGCGACGCACGAGGGTCTGTGGTCATCGACACATCAATCGCCTGTGTCGCCCTGCCAGGTGCGATGTGCAGCGAATAGTCAGAAGACGTATCCATTTCTGTTAACCCTCCGCATGTTGCGCGGGGTCAGGTGTCTTGGCCGCTGGCACAGGGACTGGCGCAGAGACTGGCGCCGCGTTTGACGCCGGCCGTGGTGTAACGGTGACGATCGTCCGACATGTCGCGTTCGGGCATCGCACATTCACCGGCTGATCGCCAGCGAGTGCTGAGCGCGGAATGCGCATTCCGTCGTTGCACTTGGGGCACACGAGTCGGATGGTGTTGGGATCCGGCGGTGGTGCGCTAGCAGGAGCACGCGCTGCGTTTCCCGTAGCTGCAGGCGCCGGTACCGCAGGCGGCATCCAATGTTCGATGACCCGCCGCCAACCACCCCACTGCTCGCCATTGGCGAATTCATCGAGCAGTCTGAGTCGTCCGGCAAGATACGGTGCATTCGACAACGTCCATTCGGCCACCTGTGTCAACGATCCCACCGACGCTTCCTGTTCGCGCCAAGCAGCAGCATTGATGCGCGACTGCAGCGGGAACGATTTGAGCGTCCATGTGGTCAGCACCCGGCGTGCGATATCGACGTTGGGCACACAGAGCATGCCGGCGTGGTCGGCTGTGATTTCCGAATGACGCGACCATGCCATGAGTGGCGCATCGAGTGCGCTTTCAGCGAGCTTGGCCGGATTGATGAGTCGCAGCACACCATCGCCAAGAATGGAGCGATGCCGCGTACGACCTGTGAGCAACTGCGTCACCGTGCGCCAGAGTGCATGTCCAGCGCGCACGCGCCCCATCTCACGCCCCAACACGAATAGCAGCTCATCTTCCTTGAAGTTGATGAGCACACTGCCAAGCACGATGAACGCATTGGTGTCGGTGCCAAGTGTATTGGCATCCCACATCTGCTCACCGGAGATGTAGATCTCCGGCATGTATGGCAGCGCCAGTGTGCGGGCCGCACGAATGGCCAGCGCAAAGATGTCAGGCAGCTGCTGTTCACCGAGCCGGAGTCCATTCACCGATGCTTCAAACCATGGACGCCCAACCCGTTCGGAGACGGCGCGGGCGGCCATGGTGAGCGGACCGAGTGAACGCAGCACGTTCATGGCGTCCGCATCGAGCCGCCACAGAAAACTCTCAACCGGAAGTACGTAGCCTTCATTCAGCGGACGCAGCCATCGACACGTGCCGCAGAACACGCGATCCGGCGGCAATGTGGCTCCGTTTCCACCGCAGGTTGTGCATGGCGCCGCGGCAAACGTACTAGCCGGCGTGTTGACCGAAGCACCAAACGCCGCATCAAACGGCGATGGCACCTCGGCGAACTGCACACCGAAATCTGGCACCGAGAAGACCGGAATTCCGTTCACAACCGGCTCAGCAACTCGGCTTTCTTGTGATCGAACTCCTGTGGTGTCAGGATGCCGGAATCACGCAGTTTGCCGAGTTGTGTCAGTTGCTCAAAGATGGTGGCCTCAGTCGCTGCTACGGGTGTTGTACCAGGCGCTGTAGCGGGATGTACAACCGGCACCGCAGGCTTTGCCGCCGCAGTATTCACCAGATTCGCTACGAACGCTGGTGGCTGCGTGAGCTTACCCATCCATGAACCGGCACCGGACTTCGATTCCTCCGATGTCGGCATAGCCTGAGCGCCGTTGGACATGGCCGCCAAGATCTTCTCCGCCATGCTGCGCGGTGTTGCTGTTGCCAGCGAGTGATACTGCGCAGCGGTGGCCACGATGCCAAAGAGCAGCCCAAGCAGTCCCAGTCCGAGCGTGAGATACCATGTGAACATCATGAACAGACTCGCAATTGCGCCAACGAAGAACACGGGAGTGAGCGTGCCTTTCACCGGCTGCAACTGCACACGAATGGCCGATTGCTGCGCATTCATGGACGCCACCTGAACCAGCCCTTCGTAGCGGATGGTCAGTCCGATCGCACGCTTGGTGGTTTCGAATGTCATCGACGTCGGCGGCTGAACGAACTTCACCTGGCCATTGTTTGACGTCACCGCATGACCCACTGCGCTGAGCGCCGTACTGGCATCCAGAGGAAAGGCCGCCTGCACCACGCCTTCACCGCCTCCGCTACCCAGCGCGCTATTCATCATGCCACTGACAGCCCCATTGAGCTGCGGCACGAGTGGCGGGCGAGGCGGGAGTGGTACACCAACCGGCGGTGCCGAGTTTGGCAAACCGCTGTTTGGTAGTCCACTGGACGCGCTCCCGGACAACGTCGTGCCACATCCTGAACAGAATCGCGCGGCCACTGCATTGACGGTGTTGCATGCGGTGCAGGCGAGTGCGGGAGTAGCAGTGTCGGTGGCGCTCATGATGTCAGAACCGAAACGGGTGAACGCTGCTGAAGTGCGCGTAGTGGGCTGACTTTAGAGCGCGAAATCGTTGAAGCCGGGATCAGCCGGCATTGGGATCGCCGTGTACGGCGCCTACTGCCGTACGCGGATCCGCCAATAGCCCTGAATTTTCGGTGCGAACTCGCCCGCCTCGTACTCGACGCGACCATTCGTGGCGCGATTCTCTGAACTCGGCCACGGATCGCGCACGATGATCTTGTGAATCACATTGCCCTGCGGTGTCTGACTGTACACCACACCCGTGATGACCACCGCGTGCCCCATATCGGGGCTCGCCTTGTAGCCGATGATGATCGGCTCGCGACGGTCCATTTCGTCCAGCAGCAAGTCCACCGGCGGCGCCCCTTCGCCGAAGATCGATTCCACCTGATAGGTGGTGCCCGCCCGATCCACATTGAAGTTGTTGAGATTGGCCGTGATGGCGCGCAGACTACCCGGCTGATTGGGCAAATTGCCCTGCGCGTCGGGTCCAAAGGTGCGCGCCACAATGTCCTGCTGTTCTGCGCGAATGCCGTGGTACTGCAGCACCATCTGAATGGATGCCGCCCAGCACCACATCGAATTGCGTTGCGATGAATACGTGAAATCCAGTGCTTCACTCGGGATGCCAATGATCTGCATTCCCGCTGTGTTCGGGAAAGCGTTTGGTGCAACGCTGGGCGGAGCAACCGGCGGCACATCGGACTGAGGAGACTGCTGATACGCCACTGGCGTCTGGTACGATTGCGTCGGATCAATCGCCGCCTGCAGTGCCTGCTGCGCTTCCGGCGTGCTGTAGGGAAACATCTGCGCCATTACCGCTCGTTCGCGCGCACGCATGACGAAGCCTCCGGCAATGGCAACACCAATGAGCACGACAAATAGGACAGCTGGACGACGCAGCAGACTGTACATGACGGAACTCCACGGACCAGAGAGAGCGCGAACACACGCGATACCTGAGAGAGCGTGGATCCCATACGGTCGGGATCATCGTTGCCCGTGATCCCCAGGGTGGGCTTCCTGCGCCCTATGAGATGTCGCAGCCCGTCCGCGACACACATCCGCCATCAGACTGTCACGCGCATCGCGCCGCTCGAGAGAGGCCTCATGAACGTCCCACCGATCTTCCGTTCCGTCTGGTTCAGGGCCGTGGCCGGTCTCCTCGGCGTATATGCTCTGTACGACGGCATTCAGGATATTCGTGGAACCGCGGTGCCCCAGCAGCAGGACAATTCGGCCATCGCTCAGAACGCGGTGCCCGGCTACGGTCCGCCGCAGCAATACCAGCCGTCGCAGTATCAACCATTGCAAAATCAGCAGCCCCAGTACCAACAACCGCAGTATCAGCAACCACAGTCGTATGGTCCGCAGCCGTCCATGCCCATCGCGCCGAGTCGCCAGGACGCGTACCAGCAGAACGGTCCGAACAACGGGCAGTGGTATCGCGATCCGCAGGGGCGTTACGAACTCACTGTTCCCGCCGGATGGCAGGCATCGGCACAGGAAGGCAATCTCGAAGTGCGAAACGGCAATGCATATGCATTGCTGGCTCCGTTCGATCCGCGCATGACTGGTGATCGCATCGTGGCCATGATGGGCGACCAGTACAGTCGTCAGTGGCGTGGTATGCGTGTGGTCACGCAGGGTCAGTTGATGCTGAGCGGCGCCCCCGGATCGTACATGTTGTTGCGTGGACAGAATCCGCGCGGCGTGGAATCACTGCTGCGCATCGCCGCAGTGTCAGGCGGCGGCCAGGCGTGGCTCTTCGTGATGAGCGCGCCCATGGACGAATTCAATCAGGTCTCACCGCAGCTGCAGCAGATTGAGATGAGCTTCGCGGTGGGGAATGGGCGCTAGCGTATCAAAAGAACCACCGCTTGAGACCCGTCCGCCCCTGCTTGTTCGCGGCTGCCAGTCGCCAGTACAACAAGAAACCTGAAACAGTGAGAGCGAGCAGAGCGAGTCCCCACACCATCGCGAAGACGAGCCCACCGTCGCCAAAGGCTTCGCCAGAGTGCACGCGATTGATGAACGGTTTGTCTGCGTATTCGGCGGACTTGAGGAAGGCACCGGTGCGCGCGTCAAACACCAGTCGCCGATCCTCACCGCCGGTTGGCGCGCCGAGATAGAGTGTGATGACGGGTGCCGTACCCTTGAGCTCAATAGCGACTTTGTCGATTGGCGCATTGGGTGCCTCCTTCGCGGCAACCACAAGCGCCTGATCGAGTGAGCCACTCCATGCACTGGACGCCGAACTCGTCGTGACGGCGCTGACCAGTTTGCGATTGGCTTCGCGCGTGGCTTCGTCTTCACCGAAGAATTCGACACCGGCCACTATGACACCGGTGAATGCCGCGAATGCGAGAAAGAGAGCAGCTGGAGCGCCGATCCAGCGGTGCCACTGGCGCCAAAAGGCAGGGGTAGGCATGCGCTAGCATGCGAAACAATCGATGGAATTTCAAGACGCCCGATGGCTCCCGTCTCTCGACGGGAGCCAAATATTCCATTGCCTGTTATGTCTTTCTCAGCGCTTGCGACGCCGCATGCCCACGATCGCCATCAAACCAGCGGCGAGTAGAGTCATTGCTGGCGGTTCGGAAACGGGAACGCCCGGATTCTCTCCCGGATTACCGTTACCAGGACCGCCACTCTGCGCCAGCGTGCCGAGTACTCCATACGAGAAATCGTGGCTCTGCACAACGTAGTTATTGGAGCCGTTGATCCACGAAATGCCGACGTTGTCCGCCTGACTGTTGATACCGCCCGATGCCGACGTTCCCGTCCAGGACGCATAGGCACCAAGGTGAACCGCGGCGGTTTCGATCACGACGGGGGCAATACCGAGCCAGTACGTACCGGGCGCCAGGAAAAATTCTGGAAGCGCGATCGTGGCGAGATACTCGTCGAATGTTGCGCTGGATGTTGTGAACGACCGCCCCGTCGCGACATGAGTGGCGGACGCAATGGCCGAAGCACCTCCGTACACGAGCGTGCCCGCATTTCCTTCCCCCATGCCGGTTCGGATTTCCCAGAAGGCCGACGTCCACGGCGCCATGCCTTCGACATCCGCCTGATAGAAGTTTCCGAACAGTCCGGTCACGTTCCAACCATCACCACCCACGGTGATGTTGTCGTACATCACGCAGCCGAGATTGACTCCGGGAGCGACACTGGAGCTCTTGGACGAGCACGTCGTTCCAGCGGTGTGGTTGCCCTGGTAGGTCAGGGTTTGTGCGGCCACTGGAGAGGCGGTCACCAGCGCCGCCATGAGCAGAATTCGAGGGGTTGCCAGGGATTTCATCGTCGAGCCCGAGCCGGGGTGGGAGTAATTACTCATGCCCGACCACAAGCCGGGTGAGTCCGTACCCGGACACGCGCAGGAATCCCGCGGCGAGGCTCACCGAATTTTCGGGCACTCCGCGCGTGACGTTCGAATGCACTGTGCCTGCTGCGATGCATCTCGCAT
Organism: Gemmatimonadaceae bacterium; assembly: GCA_016742275.1. Classification (GTDB taxonomy): domain Bacteria; phylum Gemmatimonadota; class Gemmatimonadetes; order Gemmatimonadales; family Gemmatimonadaceae; genus Gemmatimonas. The sequence continues at coordinate 22,632 of JACVCD010000025.1, read as the reverse complement.
GCGCGGCCAGTCCCGATACACGAGCAATTGGCCGAGCCGAAACAACTGCTCCGTCCGCACGCGCCCCAGCTGGTCTTCCAGTGTCGACGTAGCCCGAAACGCTTCCAGCAACACCCGCAGCTCGGCGGTAAATGCACGCCGCAGTTCGGCAGCCTCACAGATGCCCGCCAGCCCCTGCAGCTCGGTAGCATTGGGCCCACTCGCACGCTCTGCATCACAATTCCCGTCGGTCGCCATCCGAGGCAACCAGTAGCCCCAACGCCGCTCGTCCTGCACACCGACGCTACTCCGCGCGCTTCGATACGCCGTCAGAGCCGTGCGCACCTTGGGGTAGGTCGAATCCGGGAGCAGATCCGTGATCGCCGTGAGCACCGCATCGGGATACCCATCGCGTGGATCGAAACGCACAAACCACTGCTTACTGGCATCGGATGGATTCACCGAATCGGGATCCTGGTACAACCGGAACTGCATCCCCGGATTGAGATAGGCTTCCTGCGCCGAGAACTGCACGGTCGGCGTGCTCTTTGATCGACCGACGCTCAATCCATTGCGCGCACCACCCACATCAACGGCGCGCGACAGCTGGGCAATGCCGACGTATTCGCCGTTCACACCGAAGATTGCGCCACCATCGGAGACCAGCATCACGTCGCTCACAAAACGTGTGTCGGTATGCGTCGAATCGCTGCACGGCGCACTGTCGCACGCCACGGCATTTGCATTGAGAAGCGTTTCGCGACCAGAGTTGTCCGCAACACCACCATCAACCAATTGCAGCGGACGCTTTCCTCGACCACTCGCACCAAATGGTTCGACACGCGCCCCCAGGCCGGTTGAAGGAAACGCGAGCGGGAACGCGCCGGAAATGGACACACGCTCCGCAAGTGAAAACGACGCGTCCGGCTGATAGCGCGCACCGCGGTATACACCGACATCACCATCCGGCCCCTGCACGAGAATGCCGTCAGGCAGAAAGCCGACAATGAGCCCGAACGTGAGATCCGTGGCATTCACAATGAGATTGGGTGCCTGCGGTACTGGAGCTGCGCTATGCGCCCGCCCGTCCAACAACAGGCGGTCGAGCATGCCCGCCTGCACATCGCGACGCGAGTACTCGTACCACGGAAACAAACGCACGCCAATACCTGGCACTCGTATCGGGAATGGCAGTCGCACGGCATTGTGCGCCAGCAGCAGCTCACGCTTGAGATTGAACCGTCCTTCCGCCACCGCGTCCTTGAAGGCGACGGGATCGCCACCAATGGCGTAGTAGCTGCCAATGATCGATCCACCTGAAACGGTGCTCAGGTGATTGACGCGAACACCGAGCCGCTCGAGCGCGTGCAACGTGCCGCTATGAAACACGGCCGCGCGATATCCACCACCAGAGAGCGCCATGCCCACACGCAAGCCTGTAAACGCTTGAGCCTCACCAGCAGCAATCGAACGCGAAACATCGATCACAGCAAAACGCTGTGGATCACTTGGCAGCAGTGACGGCCGGAGCAACGTCACCACAGTGATGCCGACCCACGCCGCGATCAGATAGCCGATCGGCCGCAGTTCGTCGCGTAATCTTCCTTCAGTAACAACAGGCGACGGCACACGTCGCGCGCGATGGGCTTGCCATCCCCGCTCTACGAGTAACGCAGCGAGCGCACCAACGGCGATGCCCAGCACATCCCAGAGCGCCTGCGGCCATGACCGATACGTTCCCGCGAAATACGTCCACGCCGGCGCCGCCAACATCATGACACCAGCCACAACCTCCATCGGTCGATGCAAAAATCGCGATCCCATACCCACCAGCATCCCGCCAAAGCTCACGAGTAGCATGACGCCGATGAATGCACTCGAGGTCGTGCTCCAGCCGCCCTGATAGGCAGCCATGATCAGGAGCCAGACGAACAGGCCCCCGATGATATTCCATAGCACATTGGCCACACGACGCCCGGAACGAGCATCAGTGGTCGGCTCAGCGGATTTTGGGGGAGTCGGTGTCATGCTCTGCCTTTCAAAGGGAACGATGCACACCCCACGATAGCTCCGTCCGGCGTTTTGTGAACAACAGAGAGCTTGATGCAGCGGAGCACCCTGTGGATGAGATTGATGGCTTGGGGGTGCGGTGCGCCAACCTTACACACGGGTTTGCCATTCTCGACCAACGGTGTGGCTACTTCCCACATGTAGTGTCGCTCCTCATGGACCAGGAGACACTGCGGGCCCGCCTACTCCATCGCCGCAGGTAAATGCCGCCGTTCGTGCACAATGGCCAGAATCTCAATCGCATCAGCAGACGGTCGGTAGAAGACCCGATACGGCGACACTACCACCTCGCGAATCATCGGATCACCAATCTCGATCGCCATCTTGCCGAGTTCAGGATGACGCCGAAGCAACTGCAATCGGTGGTCAATACGCGCGACTATGCTCTCCGCATAAACGGGAGACGTGATACTGTAGTAGTCGACGATCGCTTCCAAATGTGCAACGGCCCGCTCTGTCCAGAAGAGCGGCAGCATCACGACGCGCGGCGGATTCTCGCGCGAACTCTGGCAAGAGCCGTATCATGCTCGACCAACCGGCCACCGTCCGCATCGGCGACACCCTGCTCGATCGCCTGACGCACATAGACCTCATATGCGAGATCGTCCCAGCTGGCATCAGCCGGCAGCTGCTCGACAAGGCGCTTCGCATCGGGGCGAATATCAGTCGGCTTGGACATACTGGAATCTCTCGTGAAACAACGTGAGCGGCAAGCTGTGCCGGGAATCACCAGTCTGGCGCTGTCGCGCCCTGAAGCGATGTTTGTCGGACCTCAAGCAGTTCCCCCACCGCACTCCCGATACCCCGCACATGATGCCAGCCCGCCTGATCGCCGTCGCACTGCTGGCCGGTGTGATCACCGCATGCCAGGATGCTCCCGCCTACGACGTCGTAATCCGCAACGGCACCATCTACGACGGCTCGGGACAGGCGCCAACAACGGGTGATGTGGCTGTGGTCGGCGACTCCATCGTCGCAGTTGGCACCGTAAGCGGCCGCGGTCGCACGGAAGTGGACGCCACCGGCATGGCCGTCGCGCCCGGCTTCATCAACATGCTGAGTTGGGCCACGGAATCACTCATCGAAGACGGTCGCAGCCTGAGTGACATCCGTCAGGGTGTCACGCTCGAAGTGATGGGCGAAGGCAGTTCCATGGGGCCGCTGTCCGATACGCTCAAGGCGGACATGCTCGCACGACAGGGCGCCATTCGCTATCCGATCACGTGGCGCACATTGCGCGGCTATCAGGATTCGCTGGTCGCGAAGGGGATCAGCACCAACATCGCATCATTTGTTGGCGCTACCACCGTGCGCATCAATCATGTCGGATGGAACGACCGTGAGCCGACGCCCACAGAGCTGCAAGCCATGCAAGCCGAAGTGCGTCAGGCCATGGAAGATGGCGCGCTCGGCGTTGGCTCGTCACTCATTTACGCGCCAGCGTTCTACGCCAAGACACCGGAACTGATTGCACTCATGCAAGCCGCCGCTCCATACGGCGGCATGTACATCTCGCATATGCGGAGCGAAGGCGCGCGCTTTGAGCAAGCCGTCGATGAACTGATCACGATCGCGAAAGCCAGTGGTGCACGCGCCGAGATCTATCACATCAAGGCTGCCGGCGAAGACAACTGGCCAAAGATGGACAAGGTGCTCGCCAAGATCGATTCGGCGCGCGCAGCAGGAATTGAAATCACGGCTGACATGTATCCGTATACGGCTGGTGCCACGGGTCTCGATGCGGCCATGCCACCCTGGGTGCAGGAAGGCGGATACGCCGCGTGGGCCAAGCGACTACAGGATCCGGCCATTCGTGCACGCGTGGCGCTCGAGATGCGCACTCCAACTGACAAGTGGGAAAGTCTATTGCTGGCCGCAGGTTCGCCCGATCGCGTGATCTTGAGCGGTTTCAAGAACGACACACTCAAGCACTACACCGGCAAGACACTCGCTGCCGTGGCCAAGCTGCGCGGAACCTCGATCGAAGAAACAGCAATGGATCTCGTGGTGCAGGATGGCAGTCGCGTTGGCACCATCTACTTCATCATCAACGAAGACAATCTCGTAAAGGCCATGCAGCGCCCGTGGGTGAGCTTCGGATCAGATGCAGGATCTCTGGCACCCAAAGGCGTATTTCTGGAGAGCAGCCCCCACCCGCGCGCCTACGGCACATTTGCGCGCGTGCTCGGCATGTACGTGCGCGACCAGAAAGTGCTGTCGCTTGAAGAAGCTGTGCGACGCATGACCAGTCTCCCAGCGAGCAACCTCCGCATCGCGAGGCGCGGACAACTCAAGTCGGGCTTCATGGCCGACGTCGTCGTGTTCGATCCGAACACGATTCGTGACAACGCCACCTTCGAAGCACCACATCAACTCGCGACAGGCATGCGCGATGTGTTCGTGAATGGCACGGCTGTTCTGCTGGGCGGCGAACACACGGGCGCAACACCCGGGCGCGTAGTGCTTGGCCCAGGAGCCAAGAAATGACGACGCGCCGCGAGTTCCTCGCGACCAGCGCTGCCACCATTGGCGCTGCGTCGATGGCGGCCCCCTATGTGCCCAAGCGCCGTGCGTATGATCTGGTCGTGCGCGGCGGACAGGTGCTCGATGGTACCGGTGCCAGTGCCCGCCTCGTCGATGTCGCCGTGACCAACGGACGCATCGTGGCCGTAGGTGCGTCGCTCACGGACACCGGCAAGGAAGAGATCAATGCCAAGGGCATGACCGTTGCGCCGGGGTTCATCGACATTCACTCGCATGGCGATGGAAATCTCCGCGAAGATCCGCGCGCCGAGAGTGTGATCCGTCAGGGCATCACCACCATCGTGGTAGGTGCCGACGGCAGTTCCCGCTTCAGCGGTGATGCGGACAATTCGTTTGCCACCTGGGAGTCGCGCACGAACGCGCTCGCACCCGCCGTGAACGTGGCCAGCATGATCGGACTCGGCACCGTGCGCGGCGCCGTGATTGGTGACGTGGACAGAAAGCCGACTGCCGCAGAACTCACACACATGACCGCCATGGTGGAGCGCGCGGTGTCCGAAGGCGCGTGCGGTGCGAGTACGGGGCTCGAATACACACCAGGCGCTTTTGCACTGACCGATGAACTCGTGGCGCTATGCCGTCCGCTGAGTAGCCGCCGATTGAGCTACTCCACTCACATGCGGAACGAAGACGATCAGCTGCTCGAGTCGATCGATGAGTCCATTGCCGTGGCACGTGGCGCCAAGTGCGGCTTGCAGGTATCACACCTCAAGCAGCAGGGCACGCGCAACTGGAACAAGATCGACGCCTGCTTTTCGCGACTGACCGACGCGCGCAAGGCAGGCATCGATGCGTGGTTCGATGTGTATCCGTACGTCGCCTATTCCACCGGGCTCACGAATCTCTTTCCCACCTGGGCCAAGGATGGCGGCAACGCCGCATTCCTGGCGCGTCTTACCGATAGCGCCACGGCAGCCAGGATTCGCAGCGAAGCCATTGGCAAAGTGGAGCTCATTGGAGGCTGGGATAACGTGCAGATATCACGTGTGGCGCGCGCCGAGGACCGCGACGCCGAAGGCAAGCGCCTTGGTGCGTGGGCTGCGTCGCGTGGACAAGACCCATACGAAGCCGCCATTGGCCTGCTGCAGCGCAACAACACCGATGTCGGCATGCTGGGCTTTGCCATGAGCGAAGACAATCTCGACCGATTGCTGGCACACGACCTGGCCATGGTGTGCTCCGATGGCGGCGGCTTTGCCGTTGATGGACCAACGCGTCGTGGCAGTCCACATCCACGCGGTGCCGGCACATTTCCGCGCGTGCTTGGGCGCTATGTACGTGAACGTCGTGCACTGTCGCTCGAGCAGGCCGTCCACAAGATGACCGCGCGTCCGGCGGGGCGTGTGCTTCTCGCGGATCGTGGACGTATTGCCTTGAACATGGCCGCCGATCTGGTCGTGTTTGATCCGGCTACGGTTGCTGACACCGCCACTTTTGCCAATCCGTTCCAGTATCCCGTTGGCATTCGCGATGTGGTGGTCAACGGTCGCTGGTCAGTGCGAGCGAATGAACATGCGGGCACAGGTGGCGGGCGGGTGCTGCGCGCTACCCGGCAAGCGCGCTGGTAGAAGATTCTTCGAGCAAACTCAAGTACGCGCAAAGCTTCCTTCTAGCGTCTAGACTGAGCCAGGGTGCATGCTTTGAGAGCGAAACTCCGTACCCGTTTGCGACCAGATAGACTGCTCGCATCTCGACGAACCTGAAAAAGGCAAGCATAGCATACCGAATGTTATCGGATCGGCTGAAGTCGGAATTCTGCTTTCTCTTTAAAAAATTCGAAGCAATTTGTACCATGGTTCCATTTCACTCCATTCACATTGTACTCGGAGGTCACCTTGGACATACTCGGCATTGCGCTTTCGACAGGGCCCATCGCCGTCGGTGCTTTCGGCACATGGCTTTTGGTTAGGGAGGTCCACTATGCTCACCAGTTTGAAGCGCATTCAAGAGAGATGAAGGCACTCGAAGAACAACTGCGCCTCTATCGAACAGACCCCCGGGAGTTCTGGATTCAGTCAGCGATCGTCAGTTTCAGAAGCGACAGGAGCAAAGTTTCAGCAATCGCCGATTCTATCGACGATGAAACCCTTAACAAGGAGATCCTGCAATATCAGGATTTCTACGAAAGGCGCGTGGCTAAGCATCTCGAGTGGTGGAATAGCAGTGTGGCTGAGGGCCAATTGAAGCGGCGTCAAAGAATGCTCTGGACAGGGTTCTTACTTTTGATGCTATCGGCCGTTGCACAGGCCGCTCAAGCTATGTGGAAATACCTCTAGACCATGCACCGCACTTACATGTCTGGCGCTTTGAGCAGACTGTGCCTCTCCTGGCACACCAATGTAGACAGACCTGGAGCGCCTACGACAGTCAGACATAGAGGTATCGCGCAAGTTGGCTATCCGCGCGAGCACAAGCTTTTCAGTTAGCAGATCGAGACTATTCTGATTGCCTAGCAGCTACTTGCGCCGGCATTCGCGTCGCCAGCTGAATGCCGGCCAGCACCGCCACCAGCGCCAAAAGCAATCGCGCCGTGATGGGTTCACCGAGCAAAACCACACCCAGTGCGATAGCCGAAATCGGATTGAGCGCAAGGAACACCGCCACGCGCGATGGCGTGGAGCGACGGAGCGCGTAGCTCCAGAGACCAAATCCCACCGCACCACCCAGCGTGCCCAGGAACAGCACCGCCAGCCAACCGCTGGGTGTGATTGTACTGGTGCTGGTCATGATGCCCTGCATCAACGTGAGTGGTGCAAGCGACAACACACCGGCCACCATGGCCCATGATGTGACCAGCGCCGACGGATAGCGCAGCAGCAGTGGCCGCGACCACACATTGTAGAACGAGCCGCAGAGCACCGTGGTAAACGCCAACGCGTAACCCAACCACGGGTTGGTGCCCGGTGTGGTCTGAACCGCTGCCGCACGCGCCGGATCAATGGCGAGTACGATGCCTGCCAGCGCAAGCAGCTGACCGATCACCATGCGCGTCGACAAACGCTCCGTGCCCCGAAGCACCGACATGGCCAGCGTCACCAGCGGATTCGTGGCCACAATGAGCGCCACGGTGGCCGCCGGCAGATGCGTCAGCGACGCACTGAAGCTCCACGGAAAGAGCCCGAAGAACAGCGCGCCCAGCGCCGCCACCTGCCGACGGTCACGCCATGGCATGGGCTCGAGCGCACGACCACGCAGCAGGGCAAACATGCAGACGCTGGCGATGACGTACCGCATAAATGCCAGTACGATCGGTGTGGTTTGCGGTACCACGTAACGCGTGGCCACGACGGAAGCACCGAAGCAGATGCAGGCAACGGCGGCGGCCAGCGATGCAGATCCCCCGTCATGGCCGGCACTCTGGTCTGAGCCCAGGTTGCCGCTGGCAGTGGCGTTTGGTTGTCGGGATACAGCACGGATCATATTTTCTGGAAGTTGAGCTGTCGAACCTGAGACTGGCGTTCGACTCCCACCTGCTCGCTTCTGACAACGGAGACTTTCATGCCACTGCTTGCCCCTGTAAAGGCTGATATCGATTCGTTCATCGCTCACCCGCGCACGTTCATGCGCAACTGCGTCGCCGAACTTGGCTTCCAGAGCGCTCCCGGCGTCAGCGGAGGTGACATCAAGGTCTGCGGCAAGAACATGAAGATGACCTTGAAGCAGGATCCGGGTTGGACCGTGTATCAGTCCACGAATCAGCTTGATGAGCTGGGCCAGGTCATCAAGAAGACCATGAAGTTCTACAAGATCGTTCCGGCTACAGGCACCGAGCCTTCGTTCGACGCCTACTACTGCCCGTACGAGGACGACACGTCCCTCGGTGTCGTGGTTGGACCGCACGCCAACTTCATGTTCACGCCGCTCCAGAACGGCTGCTCACTCGGTATTGGCTCGGCGGGTCCAGACGGTTCACGTCTCGTATTCCACGCCAACAAGCGCAATGTAAAGGACAACGTGCAGGGACAGCGCGACCAGCTGAAGTCGGGCTTCCAGGCCGCTGGGCACACCATCGAAAAGGTCTGGGAAAAGAGCGCGTACATGTTCGACGTGCCGGGACTTTCCCATCTGGTGACCTATCAGCTCAATGCCACCTCGTTCGGCGCGCGGAACCCGAAGACCGGCAGCTGGCATTTCTACTCACAGATCCACGAGAAAGTCCCGCCCGGCAAGATCTACCTGCGCGGTCTCAAGTCGATGAAGGGCACCGGCAAGCCCGACGGCATGTGAGAGAGTCGTTAAGACTCTGAAAATGAACATGGTGGAGGCGCGTCAGCCTGTTGGGCGCGCCACCACGGCTGCAATTTGAATGGGCACATATCCGCGTTTCTCGCCCCTGCCCCGCGAGTGCCCCAATGTCGCTCGACCTCCGTTACGTCCTCCGCTCGCTGGCGCGCGCCAAGGTGTTCGCCTTCGCGGTCGTGCTCACTCTTGGCCTCGGGATCGGCGCCAACACCGCCATCTTCTCGGCCGTCCGCGGCGTCTTCCTGCGCCCACTGCCGCACGCCGACGGCGATCGGCTCATGTACCTGCGCCATCACTCGGCGACACAGGGTCAGACCAACGTGGCGTTCTCGGTGCCGGAGATCGAAGACTTCCGCACGCAGTCGCGCACGATGCAGCAGATCGCCGAGTATTCGCCGATCACGCTGTCGTTGATCGAAGACACTGATGCATCGCAGATCGATGTCGGACTTGTGACCGGCAACTATCTGAGCGTGATGGGTCTCAAGCCCATCCTGGGACGCGCGTTTACCTCCGGTGATGACGGAGCCGGCGCAGCGCCAGTGATTCTGCTCGGCCACGGCTATTGGCTCACACACTTCGGTGGAAACCCGGACATCGTTGGCAAGACCATGCGCATCGGCAAGCGCGCGGTCGAAGTCATTGGTGTGCTTGAGCCCGCGCCGTTTTTCCCTGGCCGCATCGACGCGCTGATGAACATGTCGATCAGCGAGCATCACGTGAGTGCGATGATGGTGCAGGGACGCACACATCGCATGACCGAAATGATCGCACGACTGACTCCCGGCACCACGGTAGATCAGGCCCGCCAGGAAGTCGACCTGATCACGCAGCGAAGAAACGCCCAGTATCCGGAGTCGTACGAAAAGGCCGCGGGATACACGGTCGAGATCACGCCGTTCAAGGAAATTCTTGGACGCGATGCCAAGGTGATGTTGTGGCTGCTGATGGGCGTCGCGGCGCTGGTGCTTGTGATCGCGTGCGCAAATGTGGCCAACCTCACGTTGATGCGTGGCATCCGCCGTGAACACGAGATGACCGTACGCGCCGCACTTGGTGCCGGCACGACACGACTGCGCAAACTGCTGATCGTGGAGAATCTCGTGTTGGCCGGCGGCGGCGCGCTACTCGGTCTGCTCGTTGCATTGGCCGGTGTGGGCACGTTGTCGCGATTCATCGCGCGATTCTCTCCGCGTGCCGATGAGATCAATGTGGACTGGGTGGTGCTCGCGTTCACCGCACTGCTGGCAGTGATCATCGCCGTGCTGTTGTCGTTTGCCCCGAGTGTGGGCAAGGAGAATTCACTCGGTGCGGGGTTGGCCGCGGGCAGTCTCAAGACCAGTGGCAGCGCACGTCGCCGGCGATTGCAGCAGGTGCTGGTGGTGACGCAGGTGGCGGTCACGGTGGTGTTGCTCGCGGGCGCCGGATTGCTTGTTCGCTCCATGCAGCGCCTTGCCGCCGTCGATCCCGGACTTGATCCCAAGAATGTGTTGACCATGGAAGTGCCGTTCGACTTCACCGCGGTCACCGACATGGCCAGAGCGGGTCAGCGCTACGAAGAGATGCAGCGCGCACTGACCGAACTGCCGGGTGTGGAGATCGTGGGGCTCGGCTCCACGATTCCGCTGCGAGCAGGTCAGGTCATGCTCGAACTCAAGGCCGAGGCACGCCCGACTATCGATGGAGTCACGCCATCAGCGGAGTATCGCACGGCCGATCCCGGATACTTCCGCGCCTCCGGTATTGGGTTGGTCAAGGGACGCGAGTTCGCCACGACCGACCGCGCGTCAACTGAGAAGGTCGTCATCATCAACGAGACCCTGGCCAAGCGACTCTTTGCCGACGTCGATCCACTCGGTCGTCGGGTGGCGTGGACCGGTGATGTGTTGCGATTCATCGGTGTCTCGGGAGACTGGCGCACAGTCGTGGGCGTGACACGTGATACGAAGGACGGCGGGCTCGATGCCACCGTAAAGCCTGTGGCATTTCTTCCCGTGGCGCAGGCTGAATTTCCGCCGGGTGGGTTGGTCGTTCGCACCAAGGTCGATCCCAACGGATTGTCCACTGCCGCGCGTGCAATCGTGCGATCCATCGCGCCCGATCAACCGATCGAGAATGTCCTGTCGCTGGAAGCTGTGCGCGACGAAAGTGTCGGACCACGCCGACTCAACGCGCTGTTGCTCGGCGGATTCGGCATTCTCGCCCTGGTCATTGCGTCCATCGGCATTGCCGCCGTGCTCGCATTCAACGTGAGCGCACGCACCAACGAGATCGGCATCCGCATGGCACTCGGCGCAACACCGGGGCGCGTGACGACGATGATCCTCAAGGAAGGCGGCCTCTTGGTAGGAATCGGACTCGCCGTGGGCGTGGCCGGTTCACTTGCACTGTCTCGATTCATCGAAGGGCTGCTGTTCGGTGTGCAGGCCCGTGATCCGCTCACGCTGGTGGCCGTCGCGCTGATGATGACGGTGATCGGGTTGGTGGCGTGCTGGTTGCCGGCGGCAAAGGCCAGTCGGGTGGATCCGAGTGAGGCGTTGAGGGCGAATTGATGTCTCGGGGACTCGTGCGTACCGTACTGGCGGCGCTGCTGCTGATACTCGGCGCTGGGTCCGTCGTGCACTCGCAGCGCGGTTATGGCCGCGGCTATGGTGGCGGATACATCGAGCCCAATACGCCGTACAACGGGCGTTTCACATTTGCGCGCATTCGCTACACCCAGGGATATCGGCTCGCGTGGGGCGTGGACTACCCGCGCATGGAGCGCAATTTCCTCGTTGTCCTCAATGATTTGTCCAAACTGCGCCTCAACAAGGACGTGAGCAACGTCTACACACTCGACGATCCGGGACTCAAGAAACACACCGTCGCCTGGCTGACCGAGCCTGGCTACTGGATGCCCACGCGTGCTGAGGCGCAGGGTCTCCGTGAATGGCTGCAGCGCGGTGGCTTTCTCATCATCGATGATTTCTTCTTTGCACAGCAGTGGAGCGTGTTTGAAAGTTCGATGCAGCAGGTGTTGCCGGGTGTGCGGTTTTTCCGACTCACCAAGTCGCATCCGATCTTCAATACATTCTTCACCATCACCAATCTCGAGGAGATGCATCATCCCGCGACGCCGGCTGCGGTAGCCGAGTACTATGCGGTGTATGAGGACAATGACCCGAACCGCCGGATGCTTGCCGTCATCAGCTTCAACAATGACATCGGCGACTACATGGAGTGGTCCGGCGACGGGTGGTACCCCGTGAATTTCTCGAACAACGCTTACAAGTACGCGACGAATTTTCTGATTTACGGGCTGACGCACTGAGGTAGCTGACATATGCAACGTTCTCTGCTCTCGATCGCCGCGCTGTGTACGTTCTCCGCGTGCACATACACACGCAGCACGTCATCCACGTCCACCGGCGCGGGTGCAGCGGCCGCAGTTCAAGGCGCGCCCGCAACCGGTAAGATCGGCAACGACATTCGCTGGTATCGCACCGCTGCGGAGAAGCGGGCGGCGTATGTACAGGGATACCGACTGGCGGGTGAGCGTGTCGCAGCGCTTTCCGCAGGGCGTTCAGCGGGAACGTGGGCAGTTATTCTCGACGCCGATGAAACGGTGCTCGACAACTCGCGCTATCAGCAGGAACGCGCCGTCATGGACTCGGGGTACACGCCTACCAGCTGGGGCCAATGGATCAAGCGCACCGAGGCGACCGACTTGCCGGGGGCCAAGAAGTTCATTGGCGATGTGCGGTCACTCGGAGGGCGCGTAGCTATCGTGACCAACCGCAAGCAGGGCGAGTGTGAAGACACACGCGCTAACCTGGACAAGCTTGAAGTGAAGGTCGATGTCGTGCTGTGCAAGGACGTGTCAGATGACAAGAACCCTCGCTTCGCACAAGTCGCGGCAGGGGTTGGCGGTTTGCCGCCGCTCGAAGTCATTCTGTGGGTTGGCGACAACATTCAGGATTTCCCCGGCATGACGCAGGACACCATGCGCGCTGCGCCGGATAGCGCGTTCGCCGACTTTGGCAAACGATTTGTACTGCTACCCAATCCGATGTACGGCAGCTGGGAGAAGAACCCGCTGCCGTAATCGGATGGACATGCTCAGACCTGCTCAGGGCTTTGCAGGCACCCGCGTTGCCGTCAACGCTTCCTGCATCTGCCCGGCGAATGCGATCGATCCCGTCATCTTCGACTCCGCCACCTTGGCCGCCACATTCATCGCGAGTGGGCTGTCGTTGTAGACGATGGAGTACGTGAAGAACACGCTGTCGCGGCGAATTTCGCCGGTGAGTGGCACTTCACCGGTGGGTCGTTGCACCGTGCCGGTGACCTTGTCGCCATCAGTCTTGAGCTTGATGCGGTAAGTGCGCGGCCCGCCGGGCGTGCTATAGGTCATGTCCCAGTCGCCGGCGACTGATGTTTGCGCGGCAGCGGCGACTGTGAAGGCGAGGATCAGAATGGGCTTGAGCATGCATTGATTCTTGCGACCACACGCTCGGTGGGACAATCGGGACAAGTACGAGGGTGATTCACTTTGCGGTTGGCCCGACGGGCTCCCTCAATGCACAATGCAGTTGCAGCCCACGCTTTCCATCGAGGGGCCGTCGGAACGCTCAGCCGAGCCGGAACGTCACGAGGTGCTGGCCGATCCACTCCGCAAACGCGTCGCGGCCCATGGTCCCCGCAGCGACGTCGAGGATAACACGCTCCGCGTCGTCAACGCTCGCGTGAAGCTGGTGCCCGTTGAGCACCAGGAAGACTTCGAGCGCCGCGTGGCCGATGCGCTTGTTGCCATCGACAAAGGGATGGTTCCGGATGAGTGAGAACCCGAGCGCGGCAGCCTTCCCGATCAGCGTCGGGTACAGCTCGACATCATCGAACGTCGCACGCGGCTGCGCGAGCGCCGACTCCAAGGCGCCGAGGTCGCGGATGGCGGACGAGCCGCCACCTGCGACCAACACGCGGCCGTAGAGGTCGAGGACTTCAGCGAGAGAAAGGAACCGAGTCGCCACGGGCGACCCGGTCACGCGAGCCGACGATACAACTCGGCGTTCTTCTCGATTACATGCGCGGCGGCGGCCTCGTAGGCGGCTTCGCGGCGATCAAGTAGGTCGCGCAAGGCCGCAGCCGCCAGCGCGTCCGCGGGCACGTTCAGCCGCTGGGCGATGGCGTTGAGCTGGCCCTGCTGGGCCTCAGAGAGCTCGAAGGACAGGCGCATACCAGAAGATACCCCAAGCCTTGCGAATTTGCCACGCGTGTCCACCTACCCCCACTTGAGCGACTCGTCCGCAAATGGCAGCGTGCGAATGCGCTTCCCGGTCGCGGCGAAGATGGCGTTGCACACTGCCGGTGCGGCCGGCGGAAGGGCGGGTTCACCCAGACCCGTGGGCGGGGCCATCGACTTGATGAAGTGCACGTCGATGACTGGCGGCGCATGCTGCATGCGCATCATCGGATACCGATTGAAGTTCGTTTGCGCCGCTGCCCCGCGCTCGATCGTGACCTTCTGGAACCACGCGGCGCTGATGCCGTCCAACATGGAGCCCTGCACCTGCGCCTCGGCGCCGCTCGCGTTCACAATGGTGCCCGCATCCACAGCGGCGGTGAGCTTCTTGATCTTGAGTTCGCCCGCGCGGCTGACGCTTACATCGGCGACAACCGCCACGTACGCGCTGTTCGCGAAGCAGATGGCAAAGCCCTGTCCCTCACCGCGCGGACGCTTCTGCCCCCAGTTCGCCTTCTCGGCAGCGAGCTTGAGCACGGCAATCATCTTGCTCGCATCGAACCGCGAAGACGCCACGCCGCCAAGCATGTCGAGCGTAAACGCGAGGGGTTCCTTCCCCGCAGCATGGGCCAGTTCGTCCAGAAAACACTGCGTGGCCCACACATTGCCGTTGTCACCCGGCGCACGCCAGAAGCCGGTGGGAATACCGCCACGCAGTTTGCTGGACCGCACCTGCGACCCCTGAACGGCATTGAAGGGAAAGCCGCCGCCGGACATGTCGCCCGGTCCGCCCTGCATTTTGACAAACGCATCATGCAGCGCGACCACCTTGCCACTGGTATCGATGCCGGCCGAGAAGTAGTGCCAGCCGTTCGAGCGATAGTTGTCGTGCGCAAAATCCTGTTCGCGCGTCCACGTCAGCTTGATGGGAGTACCCGGAAGCCGATGGGCAATCGCCGCTGCTTCGAGCGAAAACTCGTTGCTGCCACGTCGCCCAAATCCGCCACCCAGTCGCGTGATGTGCACCTTCACGTTTTTGGCGGCGAGCCCCAGCCCCTTCACAACAAGACCCTGCCCCACCGAGGGAATCTGCGTCGGCGTCCACATCTCCATCACACCATCCTTGAACCACGCGGTGCAGTTCTGCGGTTCAAGGGTGGCATGCGCGAGAAACGGGTAGTGATACACCGCTTCGACCGGTCGCACGCCCGCCGTCAACGGTGCCGCTCCATTGGCCTTGGCCAGAGTCTCAGCCTGCGCGGCCATATCGACGCTGCTTTGCGAGACCTGTGCGCCTTCGTTCCATTGCACCTTGAGCGCCTTCGTGGCACTGAACGCGTTCCATGTGGAGTCCGCGACCACGGCAACACCTGAAGGCAGGCCTTCAATACCACTGAGTAAAAAGGCGTCGCGCACTCCGGGTTTGGCTTTCACCTCCTCGAGGTTGGCGCTCACCGCTTCACCACCAAACACCGGACACTTGGTATAGGTCGCGTACAGCATGCCGGGCAGTTTGACATCGATACCAAACAGCGGTTCGCCCTTCACGATGCGACGATTGTCCACGCCGGCAATGCGGCTGCCCACCAGTTTGAATGTGCGCGGGTCCTTGAGCGTCAGATTGGTTGGAGGCAGCAGCTTCGCGGCCTTGGTCGCGAGCGCGCCATACGACGCCTTTCGGTTGGACGCCGAGTGCAGGACAACGCCGTCGGCCGTGGTGCATTCACTCGCGTTGACACCCCACTCCTGCGCCGCTGCCTCAATGAGCACGGCGCGCGCGGCGGCACCGGCGCGTCGCATGGCCGCGTAGTTGGCCACTGTCGAACCGCTGCCAACGCTGAACTGCCGACCGTACATGGGGTCATGGTCACCCTGTACGACGGTCACCTGCTCCCACGGCACATCCAGCTCTTCGGCGATGATCATGGGCAACGATGTCTTGATGCCCTGCCCCATCTCCGAATTTGGTGCGACGAGCGTGACGACTCCGTCCGGCGCAATGCTCACAAACACGTTCGCGGCAAAGTGCTCGGTCGACGCGAGCCCAACGGCTGGTGCAGCCTTGCCCGCGGCAAACAGCTCGGCTGTGTCCAGCGCACTGGCGACCAGCAGACCACCGCCGGCGAGACCACTGATCTTGATGAACTGGCGACGATCGATTGCGCGATCGATCAGCCGGTCCGTCTTTGGCGAGTCGGAATTGGGGTCGTACGTCATTCGCGCCTCCCGCTGGCCGGCGTGGCTGTTGCCGGCTTGGCCGATGCCGGCGTGGCCGTGGCCGCCAACTCCGCCGCGCGCTTGATGCCCGCGCGAATGCGCGTATACGACGCACAGCGACACACATTTCGCGCCATCGCCGCGTCGATATCGGCGTCAGTGGGTTGCGGCTTGGCCTTGAGCAGCGCGGCCGCCGCCAGGATCTGTCCTCCCTGACAGTATCCGCACTGCGGCACATCCAGTTCGCACCACGCATCCTGCAGTGCGCGCGCCTGTGGCGTGTCAATGCCTTCGATGGTGGTCACGGCGGCCGAGCCCACGGTGGAGATGGCCGTACGACAGGATCGTGTGGGGACGCCGTTCACGTGCACGGTACAGGCACCACACTGCGCGATGCCGCAGCCAAACTTGGTGCCGGTCAGCTCCAGCGAATCGCGCAACACCCACAACAAGGGCGTGTCGGCTTCAACCTCGACGCTCCGAGGCGCGCCATTCACGTTGAGTGTGTATTTGCCCATGGAACGCTCCGTGAAATTGGGGCGGGTGTTACTGCAATCCCGATGCTGAATCTGGGGGGTGGGCGGGGCTTCGCTAGTCGCCGTGCCGATGACCTTCGCGCCATCGGCCTTGAGGGTGACGCTACCGTGGATACTCTTTACGCATGCACTTCGACCCGATCCGGTCCAGCAACCGCGCCGCCGCGTTCGCACTGATCTCGCTGGCGGTGTTCGTACCGGCGCTTGTCCTGCCACGAGCAGACGGCGACCTGACTGTTCGTAAGCTGGTCCTCTTCGGCAGCATGGGCGTGATGCTCATCAGTACCGTGTGGTATCTGGTGCGACGAGACGAGTCGCGGCGACTGATACGTCTGCGTGCCGGCCAGGGAGTTCTCGCACAATGGACTATCGATGCGCAGCACTGGGAGCGGTTTAGAGGTCGCAGCAGCGAATGGGACAGGACTGACGGCGTCCGGCCCAATGACGTCGATTTTGCGCAGAGCCTGGGGTCGCAGTCGGCGGTCAAGATCGTCGTGTCGGGCGACGCCATCCTGATCGGCGAGCGCTTCTACGCGTTGGAGAAAACGGTGCGAATCACCACGCGGTCCGACTGGATGGAGTTCCACAACATCATCCACAAACCTCAGGGTTCGCCGATGCATCTGGTGCTTCGTGTGCCACTGGAACCGCACAAGGAACACCTGGCCGCTGAAGTTCAGCAAGCCTACGCGCGTGCGATTGGTCCGGGTTCAGGCTTTGGTCGCCGCGCGCTCATCGTGGTAGCACTCATTTGTCTCGCAGGCGTGCCTGCGGTGACCGCGATGATCTACTGGATTGCGAAAGTGACGGGCTGGGTGGGGTGATGCGAGGTCGGTGATGTCTTGGGCGGAGACTGGCCGCGGGAGAACGGCGCCGATGAACGCGACTTTCGCTTCACTGGATGACTGAAAAGTGTTACCCATGTTGCTGGGTTTTTCTGTTACCCATCATCTCGGCTGTTCAGCGCAAGGAACCTGCCGCGCCGTCTCGCGCATGCAACACACATTCGGCAAACGTAGGAATGGCGAGGGTTGACAGGGCTCCCCATAGAATGGGTGCATCTGTCGTGACAATCGCGGCACGCGCGCTACGACAAGCCTCGCGAGGTGCCCTTGGTCCGGCCAGCGAGGTGGCAAGCTCGTATCCGCCACTGCTCAAGGTGCGGACGTGAAGTACGCCATAGGCGGCGGACATGCTCAGGGCTTTGCGGGCACCCGCGTTGCCGTCAACGCTTCCTGCATCTGTCCGGCGAATGCGATCGATACCGTCATCTTCGACTCCGTCACCTTGGCCGCCACATTCATCGCGAGCGGGCTGTCGTTATAGACGATAGAGTACGTGAAGAACACACCGTCGCGGCGGATCTCGCCGGTGAGTGGCACCTCACTAGTGGGTCGATGCACCGTGCTCGCGCCATCGGTCTTGAGCGTGACGCGACAGGTGCGCCACGTACGCGGATCAAGATCCCTCGAGCTGTGTCGTGAATTCGAGACTGTGCCAATCACGCACGATCAGTTCACGCAGAGAGCCAACCAGCATTTGGGCAGTGGTTGCCAATGCGTCGACTGTCGTCTGACTGAAATGCTCGAATGTCTCCAAGCCGTCAGATTGGAAAAACTGTCCAGGAAACGGTCGTCCACCGTGAATGAATGCAGATCGAACACCGTATGCACGAGCAAAGGCCTTCTTCAGTGGCGCATGTGCCCCCAGAAGGAGCTGTGATCGAGAAACCACTTGGCTCATACTACCTGCTGTTCCATCGCAGAACAGAGCTTCGAGTCCCATGAGGGCCCAGAAAAGATTTTCGTTTTCTGCGCTACTTGAGGCTCTACTGAACAAGCGGGAGTAGGCGTTGAACGCTCTGCCGATGCCCGTTTCACCCATAGAGTCTACATAGTCCTTTTCGGTGATCCAATTCCAAACTTTCTCGATCGGTATTGACGTGAACTTCGGCCATACGCTTTCTTGAGCGGCCTTCGCAGTCAAAGGAATGTTCGAAATGATTGAAGCTTCTGATTCGACGAACGCTCCGTCTGTTGAGAACGATGGACCAACGTCGAATACTCCGGGACGTGCAAGGTTTAGCGCAAGCGCTAGTGTTGCGCATGTGCCGTTCATCGCACGTACGAATTCTTGACTATACCATGCCTCCAGCTTGCGCCGATCCATCACGCGTACAGCGCCATCTGAAAACTCGAACGAGCGCTCCTCAGGAATTTCGACTTCGGCACGTCCCGACAGGTGAAGCACCGCACCAGCACGAACAGCTCGTAGCCTTTGCTCAACGTCTTCGGGCGAAAGACCGAGTGGTGCATATGAATCAGGTTCCATCCCGTTGACATGGAAGAAGTGTGCCTCGACCGTGTGCGTCGACAAATCCATGAGGTCGGAGAGCTTGCTTCCCACGTCGAATTGAAGACCGAGTAGTTCAGCTTCAATGCCGACAACGTAGGATCGCCATTCCTTGTCGAAGGGGACCAATAGTGAGATGTATGTCTCCACACTGAGCGACGTCATGTATGGTTGGCTGAGGTGTTTGGCGGGAGCCCAATATCAATAGAAACTGGAGCATATTGACATATATATAACATTTTGTTATACATTTGCCATGCCTGGTAGAGCCTACAATGAAATATTCGAGCTTGCCGCCGACCAGCATGGACTAGTGACAACAGTCCAAGCGCGAGAGCATGGGATTCAACCCCAAACGCTGGTAATGATGGCTCAACGGGGCGCCCTAGTTCAGGTGAGCAGGGGCGTCTACCGTATATCGCAATTCCCGCACACGAATCTGTCCGTCTACATGGAGGCCATTTTGTGGCCAACTCCCGCTCTGGCCACATTGTCTCACGAATCGGCCTTAGAAATGTTTGGGATTTCTGACGTGAATCCCAGCAAGGTGCACGTAACAGTGCCATTGAAGTACAGAGTCAGGAGAGCTTTGCCCAAACATCTCGAATTGCACAGGGCCGATCTCAAGGAGACGGATCTCACCGTCCGTGAAGGACTTCGTATCACAACAGTAGAGCGGACCATTCGTGACTGCCATGCAACGGATTCGGGGCCGGCGGTGGTCGCACAAGCAATATTGGATGCAGAACAGCAGGGACTCATCACACCGACATCTGCCAATAATTTGCGAAAGCTGTGCATATGAGAAAAACACCTCCATCGGTTCGCCTACTCACGACATGGGTCGATCAATATGCTCGGCGCGACGGCCTACCTCCCGGCCGTGTCAGGAACTGGGTGTCGTTCATGATCATTGGGGGTGCTCTCCAGCGTTCGGGATTCGTCGGAGAAGGGAACAACTTTACAATCAAGGGAGGGGTGGCTCTTGAGATGCGCCTTCGAACCAAGGCGCGAGCCACCAAGGACTTGGATTTGGCATTGAGCGGACCGCTTCAACCGATTGACGCACTATCTGAAGCACTTACTGAGTCGTACCAAGGATTCACATTTTCCGTGAGCCGAAAGGTTCACATGATGCCAAATGATACTCACCGCATCGACGTCAGTCTCGACTACAAGGGACGTCGATGGGGCACAATCCAAGTAGATGTCGCAAAGCCTGAATCTGAAGGCGCTGAAGTAGAACTCGTCGACGCTATTGACCTATCAGACTTTGGTCTCGAAGGTCCTACTCAGCTCCCGTGCCTGCCACTACCCTATCAGATTGCCCAGAAACTTCATTCGGTGACCAGACCAAGTACACCGGATAGGAAGAATGATCGATTTCGCGATCTCGTTGATTTGCTCATTATGAAAGACTGGATAGATGACCATTCTGTGCTTGCCCAACCGTGCAAAGAGGTCTTCACTACAAGAGCGACGCACACTTGGCCTCCACTTCTTGTTCCAGAGGAGGGATGGGAGCAGCCATATACGCGGCTTGCAAAGGAACTGGATATAGAGACGCAAGATTTGCACCAGGCGATCCTTGAACTCCGCCATTTTGTGACCCAAATCGACCAAGCAGCACCAAAATGTCCGACAATTACTCAACCCGACGAACTCACCGCTACGACGTGGCACTATGCAGTACGAAGTAACGACTCTGTCGTGCGGATACCGTTCGAAATTGGAGACAATCTGCTTCGAGACAGGAAGAAGACCGCCGGCAGGTTGAAGCCAGAATGGTTCAAAGATCCGGGAGGTCTCGCCTTGATCGGGGTTGTAGTACTGTTGCTCAACAGAAAGCCATTGTTCATTGAGCGTGTTGCAGTGCACTCCATGGCAATCACTGCCGAGGCCGATGGTCGTAACGTAGAGTATGGCCGAGCGGTCTGGCAGAGCTTAGCAGACGACATCGTACGACGATCGCAAGTACCTCGGCGTGCCATGACCGCTCTCTCGATGTTTCTGGCCAACCGCCACGGTTACTTGCCTGCAATAGTCGCGGAGGGATCAGGTGACTCGACACGATGGATGCAAAAAATTTGGGTTGGATTAGGACCGACCACTGAACCCCAGTTCGTTTGGGACCTCTTTGCGAGCACTCCAGTCGTGTTTGCTCCGCAACACAGTGATGGATAAGGTCGGCGTTTCGGGAGAATCAGAATGCAGCCCCTAGATTGGAGTTCGTTTCCTACGATCGACAGTGAGGACCTGGAGTTACCAGACTTTCGTGGAGAGGCAGGAGACCCACTCATGCACTCGCACGACGTCGACCCCGCTTGTGAGCCGCCTCGAACTGTCCGGGGCTAGGTGGCTGTGCCTTCGGGTACAATTGTAGAAAGTATCGATGTATTCGGTGATGTCTGCTAGCGCGACGTCGCGGCTCGGATAGATGCGCTTCTTGGTGCGCTCCTTCTGCAAACTACCGAAGAACGACTCGACCGCGGTGTTGTCCAGGAGTTGCCCTTTCGGCTCATACTCGGCTCGAGGTGATTGGAGCGACAGACGCGCCGCCAGGCATCACTGCCGAATTGCACGCCCTAATGGGAGTGTATGATGGTGCCGCGCGGCGGCTCCTGCTTCACGGCTGATGCCAACGCGTTCAAGACCAGCTCGCGATGGATGGTCGGGCCAGCGGCCCACCCGACCACCTTGCGGGAGAACAGATCGATGACGACCGCGAGGTAGAGCCACCCTTGCCACGTCCGGATGTGCGTGATGTCCGCCGCCCAGGCCGCGTTGCGCTTCGTCGGCGAGAATTGGCGCTTGAGTAGGTTCGGTGTCACCACCGCCGGTTTGCCGACCTCCCAGCGGCGCATGCGATAGCCATGCAGCGCGCGGAGCCCATTCTCCCGCATCAAGCGGGCGACCCGATGCTTGCTGCACGTCTCACCCGCCTCCCGCAGATCGAGGAATACGCGCGGCGCCCCGTAGATGTCCTGACTCGCCTTAAACGACGCGCGGATCAATCGGAGCAACCGCGCGTCCTCCACCGCTCACGCCGACTGCGCGCACTTCAACCACTGATAGTACCCACTGGGCGCGACGCCGAGCTCGCGGCACATGACCTCCGTGGGGAACTGCTTTCGATGCGCCTTGATGAACTCGTACTTCCGACGAACGCGATCTGTTCCGGGCTTCGCGGGCACGGGCGACTCCTCTCGTTGAGGCGCTTGACTCTGTCACCCTCCACGAAAGTCTGGTAACTCCACGATCAAGTTGAGCTTGATACCTAGCCATGTCGGCATCTTTCTGCCATGCGTATACAAAGCTAAAATGGGCCAATGCGATGGTGACGTAAGCTTCCCCGTCAAGCAGACAGTTGAAAACTGGACTCCGACGGCGTCGTTGGCCTCGGCAGAAAGGTGAGAGGAGGGACCCCGCCGAGGCTGTCATGGGGGCGCTCCGTATTGTAGGTCGTGA
>JACVCD010000024.1 GCA_016742275.1 Gemmatimonadaceae bacterium | reverse complement strand
GTGTACCACAGGGACAGCATGGCAGCAGTGCGGCAGGGTAAGGCAGGCGGGCTCCTGGATGAGGACACCCTCAGGCCCCGCTGCCTTGTCTGAGGCCCGAATCCGACCTACACTGGACACATGCGGATAACCACCTGGGCCGAATACGGCTTGATTTGCGCCTTGCACCTGGCTCGACGGGTCGGCGACGGCCCTGTCACCGGTCGTGATGTGGCGGCGCGCGAACGGCTTCCGGGCGACTACGTCGAGCAGATCCTGCTGCGTATGCGTCGGGCCGGCATCGTCAACAGCACGCGCGGCGCACGCGGTGGATACTCGCTCGCCCGCACGCCAGACGCCATCACCGTGCGTGATGTGATCAAGGCGTCGGAACTCACGACATTCGATTTGCATTGCGTGTCGCATCCGGTCGATGCCGGGCGCTGCGGCGAATCGGAGAACTGCAGTATCCGGCCCGTGTGGATGTTGCTGCAGCAGCGTATCGATGAAGTGCTCGACGGTGTCAAACTCAGTGACTTGCTCGCCGACGAATCGGTCGTGCGTGGGCGTGTCGGTTTGCCCGCAATTGACGCGACGCCTGTTGGCGGACGCGGACTTCCCATCCTGCAACCCTGACATCGGCGCATGGGGCTGTGGGAAGAGTGGCGCGCATCGCGCGCGCGCCGGCAGCGCGCCGAACGCTACCTGAGTGTGTTGCTGCGGGAACCTGATGCTGCCGATGTGCAGTGGCTCAAAGGCCTGGCGGGAGACGATGCCAGGGCCAATCGTGAACTGGCATTTTCGCGGCGCGCCATCGGACTGATCGTGGCGGAACGCGATGCGCTTGATGATCGTACCGCCGCCGAAGTGGCGCATTTGCTGGCGCCCGTCGTTGCCGGTGAGACCCGCCGTAATGCCGATCACGGGCGTGAATGGGCGGATCGCTGGCGAGCCTACACCGCGGCGCTCGCGGTACGAGGCAGCACGGAATCCCCAGCCGCCCGCATTGCGCGGGTGATGCTGCATGGGGCCGGTGTCACGGAGCCTTCCGCCGAAATACTGGGGCGGGGCACGCAGTTCGTGGTGGAAACCCGTACTGCGCTCAACGAGAGTCTGCGTGCCGCATTTGGTGTGGCCTCACTCCCCGAAGACGTGCGTCCGTCCACGCTCGGCAGCTGATACTTGGCCGATCCTCGCTGATCACGAAACGGTTGTGTCCACAACAGAAACGGGCAGTGACCGAATGGCCACTGCCCGTTGTCCTTTTGCAGATGTAGATCACAAGTACCTGATCATCAGGTGCCGAAGGCCGGACTCGAACCGGCACGTCCTTGCGGACACTGCGCCCTGAACGCAGCGCGTCTACCAATTCCACCACTCCGGCGCGCCCTGCCAGATCCGGAAACCCTAGGGTGAACCTGGTCGCGGCAGGGCGGTAAGAATAGACCAGAGCACCCCCGGAAGTCAACGCTTGCCGCGTCTTCGATTACGTTATGACAACGTATGGCCACTAAGGACACCGCAGACGCCACCGAACTGATCGTGCGCAACAAGCGCGCGCGCCACGACTACGAGATCCTCGACACCTGGGAAGCCGGGATTGTGCTCACGGGGACCGAGGTCAAGGCGTTGCGTGATGGTCGGGCCAATCTGACCGATGCGTACGGCATTGTGAACGAGGGCGAAGTGTTCCTGCTCAATCTGCACATCGGCGCGTATGGCCATGGCAACGTGTTCAATCACGAGCCGACCAGAACGCGCAAGCTGTTGCTGCACAAGCGTGAAATTCGCCGCCTTATCGGATCGGTTGAGCGGCAGGGGCTGACGCTCGTTCCGCTCGATCTCTACTTCAAGGGCGGTCGTGTGAAAACCCGGCTTGGATTGGCGCGAGGCAAGCAGCAGCATGACAAGCGCGAAGACATCAAGAAGCGGGATGCCGATCGTGAAATCGCGCGTGTCCTGCGTAAGCGGTGACATGATGTGGACGGCGCGCACATGACCTGGTTCTTCGCGCTGCTGCTTGGTTGGCAGACGGTATCAGTCGCGCCTGTGATGGCGGTGTCTGCGGCGCCATCTGCTGTGCAGCCTGCGGTGCAGGAGCAGCCGCCGGCATTGACCGTGCGCCTCGGCGATCGTGCCAAGACGGTACCCACGCTACTGCATCCCTTGGGTGGACGGGCGCTCCGCGCAGACTTGTTGGCTGAGGCGCTTGGTGGCCAGCTGGTGCTCGACCGACAGGCGCCATGGCGCTATCGCTTCGAGGTGGGCACGTCAGGTGTCGATATCGAAGCGGGGGCAGCGTGGGCCATAGTGGCCGGTGATACGCTGCCGCTTGGAGCGGATGTGCTGCGCCGCGAAGCGTTCATCTACGTGCCGTGGACCTTTGCGACAGATCTGCTGCCGCGCATGGGCGCAGGAGTGTTGTATGACGCGGCCAAATCGGAGCTTCGGCGATTTGCACCCGTAGTGGCGACACGTCGCACGGCTCCAACCACGCGCCGCACGGATACGCCCACCGAGCCACCGCCAACACCGGCCAGTGCCGCGTCGCGTGACAACAGCCGCGTGAGTGAAGCGCGTCTGCCTGGCAATCGTCGCCACATCGTGGTGGTGGATGCTGGGCACGGTGGTCCGGACAATGGCATGGCCGGCCCCATTGGCAGTGCGCGTAAAGTCTACGAAAAGAACATCACGCTGAATGTGTCCAAGGCGCTGCGGACGGCGCTCGAGGAACGCGGAGTCTCCGTGGTGATGACACGCACGACGGACACACTCATTGCACTGTCCGATCGCGGCAAGATTGCCAATCAGGCCAAGGGCGATCTGTTCGTCTCCATTCACGTGAACGCCGCCAATCCGCGCTGGAAGAGCCCAGGTGCCGCGCGCGGATTCGAAACGTACTTCCTCGCTGAAGCCAAGACCGAAGATGCCAAGCGCGTCGAAGCGATGGAAAACGAATCCATTCGTTTCGAGACGACCGCTGACGCATCCCGCGATGATCCCCTCGGATTCATCATCCGCGACATGGCGCAGAATGAACATCTGCGCGAGTCCTCGCGGTTGGCCGAATTGATTCAGGGTGGCATGAAGACGGTGCATCCCGGTCCCAATCGTGGAGTGAAGCAGGCCGGCTTCCGTGTATTGGTCACGGCATTCATGCCTGCGGTGCTCGTGGAAATCGGGTTTGGCTCCAATCCGGCGGAATCCGCCTGGATGAATGATCCGGCGAAGCAGCGGGAGCTCACCTCGCAGATTGCCGATGCTGTCGTTCGCTATCTGGCCGAATACGAGAAGAAGGTGGGCGGGTGATGCGCGCCGATGCTGGTCGTGCCATGCAGCGTCTGGTGCTCATGACCTGCACGTGGGCGCTCAGTGCGGGTTGTGTGTACTACAACGGCGTGTACAACGCGCAGGCCGCTGCGAAGCAGGGCAATGCGCGACTCAAACGCAATCAGGATGCGGATGCGCAAAGCCGCTTCCTGGAATCGGCAGAGCGTGCGGAAACGGTGCTGGTGCGTCATCCGAACTCCAAGTGGCAAACGCGGGCGCTATACCTCGCCGGCCGCGGCCATGCGCTGTCTGGTGATTGTGAGAAAGGACGCCTGCGCATTACGGAGTTCCTTGGACGCGCTGACGCCCCTCGCGATGATCGGGATCGGGCACGCGTAGCATTGGCGGCCTGTGATGTCCGTGAGAACGCGATGACTCCGGCCCGGGTGCGTCTTGATTCCTTGATTGATGTGCCGAACGGCGACGTCGCTAGGGAAGCGCGCCGCTGGGCCGCACGTGCAGCGCTCACCGTGGGTGATCTCGACGCCGTAGGGACATATCTCGGATCGTCGAGTACCGATGTGCTGCCGTGGGAGCTGATCAACGCATCGATGACGGCTCGCGACTTCACTCGCACCGAATCGCTGCTCGTCTTGCGCGCGCAACGTGGTGACTATCGGGATGAAGTGGTACGTGCCGTGCGCGACATGAGTAACGATGGGCGCTTCACGTCGGCTGAACGTGTGGTCAAGTCGTATGATCTGGCGCGCGTTCGTGAGCCGGCGCGTGCCGCCATGCACTATGCGTTGGGGGATCAGCTCCTTCGCGCAGAGCGCGATTCGCTCGCCGCCATTCATTTGCAGTCGGCGCGGGAACTCGCCACGCGCGATACGATCATCAGCCGTGAAGCGGTCGCGCGCGCGGCCTTTATCGCATTGCGCCGGGCGCGCTCACTCGACGAGGCGGATTCCATCCTTTCCCGCTTGGATTCCGGCGTGATGCGGGTCGCGTATACTCGGCGCTTGACCGAGCAGATGCTGTTGGTGCGTCTGTTGTCTTCGCGTAGTGATGCTACGGGAGCCGGTGCTTACCTCGCGGCCGAGGTCGCGCGGGATTCGCTTCGTGCACCGGCACTGGCGCAGGGCATGTTTGTGCAGTTCGCGCGAGCGCAGACGGGCTCACCGCTGGCTCCGTCGGCGTGGTACGCCGCGACACTGCTGCCGTCGCCACTGACGGCGGATAGCCTGGAACGGTGGCGTCGCCGTATCACCACGGAATACAGTGCAAGCGCGGTGGCGGCGTGGCTTCAGGGCGAAGATCCGGCCATGCGTCCGGACTTTGTCACCACGCCAGAATTGCTCAAATTCAACTGGACCGAAACCACCCGGATCTGGGCGGACAGTGTGCGCAAGCTGCGCCAGGATGCAACGCGAGCGCCGCGCACTCCATGACCTCGGTGAAGACTCTGGCCAACAGGATTTCGTGACGGCGACTGCGACCGCGACTGCTACACCGACAAAGAGTGCCACACCGGCCGCTGTGCCAGGTTCTCCAGATGCCGTACACGTGGCGGGACTCGAGTTCCGGAACCCTGTGGTACTGGCATCGGGAACGGCCGGCTTTGGTCAGGAGATCGCCGATGTGGTGGATCTCGACGCAGTCGGCGGTATCTCCACCAAGGCGGTGAGTGTCGCGCCGCGTCCGGGAAATCCGCCGCTTCGGGTGAGCGAATTTGCCGGGGGCATGATCAACGCCATCGGTCTCGCCAATCCCGGGTTGGATGAGGTTCGCCGGCGCTATCTGCCATGGCTTCCCGCGCATCATCCCGGTACGCGGGTGTTCGTGAATGTCGTAGGCAACAGCGTCGACGATTTTGCCACGATTGTTGGCGCATTGACCGATGAAGCGGGAGTCGATGCGTTCGAACTCAACGTGAGCTGCCCCAATGTGAAAGCGGGTGGTCTCGAGTTCGGTGCCGATCCGGTTGCACTCGCGGCACTGGTGTCTGCTGCGCGTCGTGTCACCAAGCGCCCGATCTTCGTCAAGCTCTCGCCTACGCTGGGCGCAGGCATTGCTGACACCGCGCGCGTCGCGGTCGACAATGGTGCAACCGGCCTGACGCTCGTGAACACCATGCCCGGACTTGTCGTCGATACGCATCGCCGGAAACCGCGCATCAGTTTCGGCAGCGGCGGTATCAGTGGTCCGGCCTTGTTGCCCATTGGTGTGCTGGCCACCTGGCGTGTAAGCCGCGCCTTGCCTGGCGTGCCGCTCATCGGACTGGGTGGTGTCAGCACCGGAGAGGACGCGGTGCAGTATCTGCTGGCCGGTGCCTCGCTGGTTGGCGTGGGAACGGCTGCGCTTCGCGATCCTCGCGCACCGGCGCGCATCGCGCGTCAGCTGCTTGAATGGGCCGATCGTGAAGGTGTACGTGATCTCTCCACTTTGACCGGAACGCTGCAGTGGCCGTCATGAAGACCGCACAGGTCGAGCCCATTGTGGCGCTCGACGTCTCCGCCCGCGCGGACGCCGAGGCCATGGTGCGCCGGCTCGGTGATGCCTGCGATTTCTACAAGGTCGGTCTCGAACTCTTTTCGGCCGAAGGGCCGGCCGTGGTGGCCTGGCTGCGCGGGGAAGGGAAGCGGGTCTTTGTCGACCTCAAGCTGCATGACATCCCAAATACCGTGCGCGGCGCCGCCCGGAGCGTGGCCCGCCTGGGTGCCTCGCTGCTCACGGTGCACGCCAGCGGCGGGCGCGAGATGATCGCCGCGGCGGTGGCCGGTGCCGCAGAAGGCTCGGCTGAGACGGACACGGATTGTGGCATCCTTGGCGTCACGATTTTGACCAGCATGGACGCGTCGGGGGTGGAGCAGGCCTGGGGGCGGCAGAGTGTGACCGTCCTGGATGAGGTGGGCCGCCTGGCGGGGCTGGTGGTCGAGGCCGGCGGGGCCGGTATTGTCTGCTCGGGTCATGAAGCGGCGGCCGTACGCGACCGTCATGGTGACCGGTTGGGGCTGCTCATTCCGGGAATCCGGCTCCCCGGGGGCGAGGCACACGATCAGCGTCGGGTCATGACTCCGGCGGACGCCGCCCAAGCTGGTGCGCGGTGGTTGATCCTGGGTCGGGCGGTAACCGCCGCGGCCGATCCGGCCGAGGCCATGGGGCAGGTGCGATCCCAGCTGGCCGCCCTCTAGGGCGCACTTGCTGACGCACTTGCGGGCGCGGTCTAAGCCCGCTAGGCTTAAAGTCTTGCCCTTTTTGGGGCAGTTCACCGGCCAATCCGCTGGCCACTTTCGCTTCGCTCGTGCGCGGAATCGGTCGCCCTCTTGCAGGGTGGCGATGCTTCATGAGCGATGAACAGCATGGGGAGTCCAGCCGGCCACTGAATGGTGGTGCGGGAGACTCCGTCGGCGCGTGAGCGCCGAGGTGACCCGTGAAAGTTCGCAGCAGCGTGAAGCCGATCTGTGAGCACTGCAAAGTCGTGAAGCGACAGGGCGTGACTCGCATCATCTGCAAGCGCAACCCCAAGCACAAGCAGCGTCAGGGCTGAGGGGAAGCGTAACATATGGCACGTATCGCTGGCGTCGATCTCCCGCGTGAGAAGAAAATCGAGATCGGCCTGACCTATATCTTCGGCATTGGTCGCAAGACCGCCGCGAAGATCCTTGAGGCGACCGGGGTGTCGAACGCGCAGCGCGTTCGTGACCTCAGCGACACCGACCTCAACAAGCTCCGTCAAGAAATCGAGCGCAATTTCCGCGTCGAAGGTGCCCTGCGCACTGAAGTCGCGATGAACATCAAGCGCCTGATGGACATTGGCTCGTACCGTGGCACGCGCCACCGTCGCGGCCTCCCCGTGCGCGGGCAGCGCACGCACACGAACGCGCGCACCAAGAAGGGGCCGCGCCGCGCTATCGCGGGCAAGAAGAAGGTGACCAAGTAAGCCATGGCTACCGCGAAGAAGACCAAGCGCGTCGTCGAGGCGGAAGGCATCGCCCACGTCAGCGCCACGTTCAACAACACGACCATCACGATCACCGATTTGCATGGCAATGCGGTGTCGTGGGGCTCCGCCGGCAAGGCGGGCTTCAAGGGGTCGAAGAAGTCCACGCCATTTGCCGCCACGGTGGCCAGCGAGCAGTGCGCGCGCGAAGCGCTCACGGCCGGTGTGCGCCGCGTGCATGTGCGCGTGCAGGGTCCTGGCTCGGGTCGCGAGTCGGCCATTCAGGCGCTCGCCGCTGCCGGTCTCCAGGTGAAGTCCATTCGCGACGTCACCCCGATTCCGCACAACGGCTGCCGTCCCCCCAAGCGCCGGAGGGTTTGATCCATGGCCCGTTACACTGGTCCCAGCTGCCGTCAGTGCCGTCGTGAGGGCGCCAAGCTCTTTCTGAAGGGCACCAAGTGCTTCACCGAGAAGTGCCCCGTTGAGCGTCGTCCGTACGCTCCGGGTCAGCACGGTCAGGCCACGGCGCGTCGCAAGAAGATGTCGGAATTCGCCAAGCAGCTGCGCGAGAAGCAGAAGATCAAGCGCATCTACGGCATCTCCGAGAAGCAGTTCCGCAACACGTTCGAGCGCGTGTCCACGCAGGCCGGCATCACCGGTCACAATCTGCTGGCCGCTCTCGAGACCCGTCTCGACAATGTCGTGTACCGCATGGGCTTCGCTCCGAGCCGCAAGGCCGCGCGTCAGCTCATCCGTCACCGTCACATCGAAGTGAAGGGTCGCCTCCTCGACATCCCGTCGTACCAGGTGCGTCCGGGTGAAGAAGTGCGCGTGAAGCAGGCCTCGCGTGAGCTCGTGCTTGTGCAGGGCGCGATGGAGCAGGCGGCGCGTGGTGCGTCGCTGGCCTGGATTGCCGTCGACAAGGAATCGTTCAGCGGTCGCGTGCTCGAGAAGCCGCAGCGCCAGTCGATCCCGCTCGCGGCCCAGGAACAGCTCGTCGTCGAGTTGTACTCGAAGTAAGTCAACTACAGTGATGAGTGTTGAGTCTTCAGTGTTGAGTACTAGTACTCAACACTGATCACTCGAAACTCAAAACTGTTGTTTGGTCGGGACCCGAACTCCCTCACGAGTCTACCGCGCGTTCGGGGCGGGGTAGAGCGTCGCCAATCTCCGGATTGGTGAGACCACTTTCAGATTCAAACACACATGGCAACGATCGATCTCTCCGGGCTGGTCCGTCCGCAGCTGGTGGAAGCCACCAAGCGCGAGGACAATCCCAATCTGGCCGAATTCCGTCTGCAGCCGCTCGAGCGCGGCTTCGGACACACGTTGGGCAACGCGATGCGCCGACTGCTCCTGTCGTCGCTGCGTGGCTCGGCCGTGTGGGCGTTCCGCATTGATGGCGTGGTGCATGAGCACCAGACCATCTCGGGCGTCGTGGAAGACGTGCATCAGATCATCGGCAATCTCAAGACGCTGACCCTGTCCCTTCCGGAAGATGTCGAGCAGACCGTGCTCCGCATCAACAAGTCGGGCCCGGGCACGGTGACTGCCGCGGATATCGTGGCAACCGGTGGCGTCAAGGTCGTCGAGCCGTCGCATCATCTGTTCACTGTCACCGACGAGCGCGACTTCACGGTCGAACTCTACGTGAACAAGGGACGCGGCTACGTGGAGAGCGACTCGCATCCGTCCGACAAGAATCTTCCGGTCGACGTGGTGCGCATCGATGCCATCTACAATCCGGTCCGTCGTGCCAACTTCACCGTCGCGGAAACCCGCGTCGGTCAGCGCACCGACTACGACCGCCTCACGCTCACCGTGGAAACCAACGGCACGATGTCGCCCGAGGAAGCGGTGAGCTACGCGGCCGCACTGGCCCAGACCCACTTCCAGTACTTCGTGGGCTTCGGGTCGTCTGCGTCCGCGCAGCCGGGCATGATGGGTGACGGAGCCAACTCCGACGCCATCCGCCTCGCCGAGCTGTTCCGCACACCGATCGACGATCTCGAACTCTCGGTTCGTTCGGTCAATTCCCTGAAGAACTCCAACATCCGCTCGCTCGGCGATCTGGTTCGCCAGACCGAGGCGCAGATCCTCCAGGTCAAGAACTTCGGCAAGAAGTCCCTGCAGGAAATCGCCGCGCTGCTCGAGAAGGAAGGGCTCAACTTTGGTATGCGCTACGAGGAATCCACGGACGGTGTCCGTATCCTCGACATGGGCACCCCGCCCAGCCGCGCTGCTGAAAATGCGCCCGACGACGACGAAGACGAGGATTGATCTCCCATGCGCCATCGTAAGGCCAACCGCCAGCTCCGGCGGACCAGTGAGCAGCGTCTTGCGCTGCTCCGCAATCTCGCGACCTCGCTCATCGAGCAGGGCGCGATCGAGACGACCGAGGCCAAGGCCAAGGAGCTCCGCCCGTTCGTCGAAAAGCTCATCACCAAGGCCCGTACCGGCACGCTCCATGCGCGTCGTCTGGCCGGTAAGCATGTCCAGAAGCGTGAAGCGGCCGACAAGCTGTTCCAGGAAATCGGCCCGAAGTTTGTCACGCGTCCGGGCGGCTACACGCGCATTCTCAAGACCGGTCACCGCAAGGGTGACGGTGCTGAGATGGCGCGCATCGAACTGATCCTCAGCTGAGGCGTACACCCATGGCTATCAATCGCAATCGCTGCTACAGCTGCGACAAGGGTGTTGCCTTCGGCAACAACGTTTCGCACGCCAACAACAAGACGCGTCGTACCTGGAAGCCGAACCTCCAGGTCGTGCGTACGCTCGAAGCGGGCAAGATCATCAAGGTGAAGGTCTGCACGCGTTGCCTCGCCGCCGGCAAGGTCCAGCGCGCGCCGCGCGGTCAGGTCGCCGTCGCGTAAGGTTCCTGCTTTCGCAGGTTGCGCGGGGAGCTCGCATCAGCGGGTCTCCCCGCGTCGTGTATCCAATGGCGAGTTTGGCGAGTTGATGTGCACCCCATGGGGCCAACCCCACGGGGCCACATCAACCGCAAGACGTATCCACGACCCATTAACTATCCGTCGTGACCAAAACCGCGCTCATCACCGGCATCACCGGCCAGGACGGCTCGTACCTCGCCGAACTGCTGCTCGCCAAAGGCTATCGCGTCATTGGCGTAGTGCGACGTTCGTCCACTACGCCGTACGAACGCATCGCGCATCTCGTCGATCGCATTGAGCTCGTATCGGCGGACCTGCTCGATCAGACCTCGCTCACTGACGTCGTGCAGGCGGCCGCACCTGACGAGATCTACAATCTCGCCGCGCAGAGCTTCGTGCAGACGTCATGGAATCAGCCCGTGCTCACGGGTGAGTTTACGGCGCTTGGCGTAACGCGCATGCTTGAGGCGCTGCGCAAGGCGGCGCCCAAGGCGCGGTTCTATCAGGCCAGCTCGAGCGAACAGTTCGGCAAGGTGGTGGAAACTCCGCAGAGCGAAAGCACGCCGTTCTATCCACGCTCGCCGTATGGTGTGGCCAAGGTGTATGGCCATTGGATTACGGTGAACTATCGCGAGAGCTTTGGACTCTACGCGGTAAGCGGCATTCTCTTCAATCATGAATCGCCGCGTCGTGGACTGGAGTTCGTGACGCGCAAGATTTCCGACGGCGTGGCCCGCATCAAACTGGGTTTGCAGCAGGATCTGCGTCTGGGCAATCTCGATGCGCGTCGCGACTGGGGCTTTGCCGGCGACTACGTCGACGCCATGTGGCGCATGCTGCAGCAGGACACGCCGGACGATTACGTGATCGGCACTGGCGAAACATTCTCCGTGCGCGAGTTCTGCGATGCGGCGTTCAGCGCGGTCGGCCTCGACTACCGCAAGTACGTCGTGCAGGACGAGCGTTTCTTCCGTCCGGCTGAAGTCGATCTGCTGGTGGCCGATCCGTCCAAGGCCCGTGAGCAACTGGGATGGACACCGCAGGTGTCATTCGCGCAGCTGGTCACGATGATGGTGGAGGCCGATCTGGCCCGGTACAAGCGCCCAAGGTCGTGAGTACGTCTGCGCCGCGGCCGCTTGGCCGGGTTCTGGTGACCGGGGCTGCCGGCTTCGTCGGGGCCTGGCTGTTGCCGGCGCTGCGCGATGCGGGCGGTGAGCTGTTTGCGTTGGCCACCGAACAGGATGCAGAGCGTGGTCTGCGTATGACCGATCAGGTTGAATGGCTGACCGGTGATCTTCGGGACGCGGACTACGTGGCTCACGCGGTGCGAACGGCACGTGCAGACACGATCATCCACCTGGCGGCCATTTCCCATCTGCCGACGGCGGCGGCCAATCCGGCGCTGGCGTGGGACGTCAATGTCACGGCCACGGCGCGGCTACTGCACCAGCTCGTCCTCGAGCGGGCGACCTCCGGCATCGATCCCACCGTGCTCATCGTGGGAAGCGCCGAACAGTACGGCCGTCACCCGTCGCATGGCGCGCTGCTCACCGAGGATGCGGTGCAGGCGCCGCGTACGGTGTATGCCGCCACCAAGGCCGCGCAGGAGGTGCTGGCGCTGCAGTGCTGGCGAGCCGACGCGCTGCGTGTGGTGGTGGCGCGCAGTTTCAACCACAGCGGTGCCGGTCAGGCCTCGCGTTTCCTGTTACCGGCACTGGTGCACCGCGCGAAGACATTGCGCGACGCCGCGCCGGGAACACCGATGCCGGTCGGAAATCGCACGCCGGTTCGGGATTTCCTGCATGTAGCTGACGTGGTGGCTGCGTATATTTCCCTCTGTCAGCAGGGCACGCCCGGAGAGGCGTACAACGTGGCCAGTGGCACCGGATGGTCGGTGCAGCAGGTACTCGATCGGGTGATGACGCGCGTGGGGTCACGCGCGACTCCGGTGGAGGATCCGGCATTGGTACGGCCGGTTGATGTCCCCGTGTTGGTGGGGGACTCGCACAAGTTGCAGCACGCCACGGGTTGGCGTGCCACGCGTTTACTCGACGACATCATCGACGATTTAATCCATGCCGAAGCGTACTGACCTGCACCGGATTCTCGTGATCGGCTCCGGGCCGATCATTATCGGGCAGGCCGCCGAATTCGACTACTCCGGGACGCAGGCCACGAAGGCGCTGCGGGAAGAGGGATACGAGGTCATTCTCGTGAACTCGAACCCGGCCACCATCATGACCGATCCGGAATTTGCGGATCGCACTTACGTCGAGCCGGTCACGCCGGAGTACGTCGAAAAGATCATCGCCAAGGAACGTCCCGATGCCGTGCTGCCCACCATGGGTGGACAGACGGCGCTCAATGTGGCGCTCAAGTTGTTCGACGATGGTGTGCTCGAGAAGTACGGTTGCGAGCTGATTGGCGCCAACGCGCGCGCCATTCGCGTGGCCGAAGATCGCAAGCTCTTCGCTGATGCGATGGAGAAGATCGGTCTGCGCTGCCCGACGGGCACCACGGTCACCACGCTCGATGAAGCCTTGGTTGCTGTGGAGAACACGGGCTTCCCGGCCATCATCCGTCCGTCATTCACGCTCGGTGGTACGGGCGGTGGTGTGGCGTACAACCGCGAAGAATTCGAAACGATGGTGCGCCGCGGTCTCGATCTGTCGCCCGTGCATTCGGTACTGATCGAGCGCTCGCTCCTCGGCTGGAAGGAGTACGAACTCGAAGTCATGCGCGACTGCGCGGACAACGTGGTCATCGTGTGCTCCATCGAGAATCTTGATCCGATGGGCGTGCACACCGGTGACTCGATTACCGTGGCACCGGCCATGACGCTCACCGACCGCGAGTATCAGGTCATGCGTGATGCGGCGGTGGCGATCATCCGCGAGATCGGTGTCGATGCGGGCGGTTGCAACGTGCAGTTCGCGGTCAATCCCGATAACGGCGAGTTGATCGTCATCGAGATGAACCCACGTGTATCGCGTTCATCGGCGCTGGCGTCCAAGGCCACCGGTTTCCCGATCGCGCGCATCGGTGCCAAGCTCGCCGTGGGATACACGCTCGATGAAGTACCGAACGACATCACGAAGACCACGCCGGCCAGCTTTGAACCGGTGCTCGACTACGTGATCGTGAAGTGCCCGCGCTTTGCATTCGAGAAGTTTGCCGCTGCAGATCCTGGTCTCACCACGCAGATGAAGTCTGTTGGTGAGTCGATGGCCATTGGGCGTACGTTCAAGGAGGCCTTCCAGAAGGCCCTGCGTGCGCTCGAGACTGGCCGTGCGGGTTGGGTGATTGGTGAGCGCCTTGTTGACGATCGTCTGACCGAAGGCTCGAAGGAAGAACTGCGCGGCGCCCTGCGTCGCCCCACACCCGAGCGCATCTTCCAGGTCAAGCGCGCCATGCAGTTGGGCATGAGCGTTGACGAGTTGTACGACATCACCGGTATCGATCGCTGGTTCCTGGCGCAGATGCAGGAACTGCTCGACGCCGAGCAGTGGTATCAGCAGCAGACGAATGTTGAAGCCGATACGATGCGCCATATGAAGCGCCTCGGTTTCTCCGATCGTCAGCTTGGTGCGCTGCGTTCGCAGAACGAACAGGCGGCGCGTGATTTGCGCTGGTCGCTCGGTGTGCGTCCGTCGTACAAGATGATCGACACCTGCGCTGGTGAGTTCCCGTCGAGCACGCCGTATCTCTACGGCAACTACGACGAAGAGAGCGAAGCCGCCACCGAAGGACGCAAGAAGGTGGTGATCCTTGGATCGGGCCCCAATCGCATCGGTCAGGGTGTGGAGTTCGACTACTGCTGTGTGCGCGCCGTACTGGCGCTGCGCGAGCAGGGGTACGAGACCATCATGGTCAACTCCAATCCGGAAACGGTTTCGACGGACTTCGACATCTCCGACAAGCTGTACTTCGAACCGCTCTCGCTCGAAGACGTGCTCGAGATCGTGCAGCGTGAGAATCCGGTCGGCGTGATCGTGCAGTTGGGTGGTCAGACGCCGCTTAAGCTCACGCGTCCGCTGGAAGCGGCTGGTGTGCGTATTCTCGGCACGTCGCCTGACGCTATCGACGCGGCCGAAGATCGTCGTCGCTTCGAAGCCATCGCTCGCGAGCTTGGCATCGAGCAGCCGGCCAACGGCACGGCCACCAGCGTGGATGAAGCGGTGGAGATTGCGCGTGGCATTGGCTTCCCGGTACTCGTGCGCCCGTCGTACGTGCTGGGTGGCCGCGCCATGGAGATCGTGCACGACGAACCGTCGCTGCGTGACTACTTCGAGCGCGCGGCGCGTGTCAGCGAAGAGCGTCCCGTACTGGTGGATCGTTTCCTCGAAGACGCATTTGAAGCCGACGTGGATGCGTTGTCCGATGGCACGGACGTGGTGATTGGCGCTGTGATGGAGCACATCGAAAGCGCCGGTATTCACTCCGGCGACTCGGCTTGCATTCTGCCGCCGTATCTGATTCCGCCTGAGGCCGTGGCGCAGATGAAGGCGCACACGGTGGCTTTTGCCAAGAAGCTCGGTGTGGTCGGTCTCATCAACGTGCAGTACGCCTACAAGAACGGTCAGGTCTACGTCATCGAAGTGAACCCGCGTGCTTCACGCACGGCGCCGTTCGTGTCGAAGGCCATTGGTGTGTCGCTTCCTTCGGTGGCGGCGCGTCTGATGTTGGGTGAGACGCTGGCCGACGTGGGCTTCACACAGGAAATCATTCCGCCGTATGTGAGCGTCAAGGAAGCGGTGTTCCCGTTCAACAAGTTCCGGGAATTCGATCCCGTGCTGAGCCCCGAGATGCGTTCGACGGGTGAAGTGATGGGTATCGATGATGATTTCGGCACCAGCTTCCTCAAGTCGCAGATCGCGGCCGACAACGCACTGCCGCGTGAAGGCGCGGTGTTCTTCACGGTGAACGACACCGACAAGCCGACGGCGGCGCGTCTCGCGGCGCGCTTCCACGAGCTCGGTTTCAGTGTGCTGGCGACGAGCGGAACGGCGGCCTACTTCCGGTCGCAGAACATTCCGGTCACGTCGGTACTCAAGGTGCACGAGGGTCGTCCGCACGGCGTGGACATGATCCTCAACGGCGAAATCCAGTTGCTGGTGAACACGCCGCTGGGCAAGCATGCACAGGTCGATGACGAGAAGCTGCGTCAGGCGGCCATCGCCAATCGCGTGCCGTACACCACCACGCTTACCGCGGCCAACGCGGCGGTCGAAGCCATCGCGGCGCGCCGCACGCGCGAACCGGGTGTGCGTTCGTTGCAGGAGTGGCACGAGGTGCTCAATGCGTCTCGCCAGGCATCGTCACAGCCGGCCGGGGTCGCGTGAGCGATTCGCGCGCCGGCGCAGGCGCATCAATTCCGGGCATGATTGCGCGCGCCGGCGAAGGGCATGTCGGCGCGGCGGTTGTGCTTGGGGAAGGAGCGCTGGTCCATGAATCCGCGTACGTCGATGACGGCGCGATGATCGGAGCGGGCACGCGCATTTGGCATTTCTGTCATGTGAACGGTGGCGCCGTGATCGGTGCCCGCTGTTCGCTTGGACAGAATGTTGTGGTCATGAACAGTGTCACCATTGGTGACAACGCC
This sequence comes from Gemmatimonadaceae bacterium, assembly GCA_016742275.1. Taxonomy (GTDB): domain Bacteria; phylum Gemmatimonadota; class Gemmatimonadetes; order Gemmatimonadales; family Gemmatimonadaceae; genus Gemmatimonas. Next base: position 52,361 of record JACVCD010000024.1, on the reverse strand, counting down.
AAGATTCAGAACAATGTGTCGTTGTACGAAGGCGTGGAGTTGGAAGACGACGTGTTCTGTGGTCCATCCATGGTCTTCACCAACGTGCACAATCCGCGCAGTGCGGTTTCGCGCAAGCATGAGTACCGACGCACGCTGGTACGACACGGAGCAAGCATCGGTGCCAACGCCACGATCGTGTGTGGTGTGACGCTCGGGCGGTATGCATTCATCGGGGCGGGGGCGGTCATCACGCGCGACGTGCCCGACTACGCGCTCATGGCTGGCGTGCCAGCCCGGCGCATCGGATGGATGTCGGAAGCCGGCCATCGCATGGAAGCGGTCGGACCTGAGGCAGGAGAATCCCAGAGTGAAGAACTGCGGTGCACCGGAACCGATCGACGCTATGTGCGGCGCGGTGATGTGGTGACACCGCGAGAGGAGCAAGCGTGACCCAGCAATCCATTCCGGCAGATCGTCGCATTCGTGTTGCGCTCGTGGGCTGCGGCCGCATCAGCAAGAATCACTTCGATGCGATGGCGCGGATTCCCGATCTCGAACTCGTGGCGGTGTGCGACGTTGTCGTGGAACGCGCGCGTCAGGCGGGTGAGCAATACGGTGTGCCGTACTTCACCAATCTCGAGCAGATGCTGAGTGATGTGCCGAGTGATGCGGTCATCGTGGCCACGCCGAGTGGTTTGCATCCGCAGCATGGTATTCTCGCCGCGCGCGCGGGACGTCATGTCATCAGCGAAAAGCCAATGGCCATTTCGCTGGCGGCGGCTGACGCGCTCGTGCAGGCCTGCGACGACAACCACGTGCATCTCTTTGTGGTCAAGCAGAACCGGCTCAATCCGCCCATCGTGCTGCTCAAGCGCGCGATTGAGCGTGGGCGTTTTGGTCGTATCTACATGGCCAATTGCACGGTGCGATGGACACGTCCGCAGGACTACTACGATCAGGCGCCGTGGCGCGGTACGTGGGAGTTCGACGGCGGCGCGTTCATGAATCAGGCGTCGCACTATGTCGATCTGGTGCAGTGGTTGGTGGGCCCGGTGGAAAGTGTCATGGCCAAGACGGCGACGCTGGCACGCCGGATCGAAGCTGAGGACAGCGGTGTGGCCGTGCTCAAGTTCCGCTCGGGTGCGATCGGCACGATCGAAGTCACCATGCTCACCTTCCCCAAGAATCTCGAAGGCTCCATCACCATTCTTGGTGAGAAGGGGTCGGTCAAGATCGGCGGCACGGCGGTGAACAAGGTCGAACATTGGCAGTTTGCCGACTACGACGACGATGACAAGCTCGTTGAGCAGTCCAACACCAATCCGCCCAGCGTATATGGATTCGGCCACGAAGGCTACTATCGCAATGTGGTCTCGGTGTTGCGCGGGGAAGCTACGCCCGACACCGATGGTCGGGCTGGTCGCAAGTCGCTGGAACTCATTCTCGGTATCTACGAATCCGCCAAGACGGGACGCGATGTGCCGTTGCCGCTGCGTGTGAATATCTGATCCATCGATGAACCATCGTTGATCGATATCTGACGCGCGCGACTCCTTCGTCGTCCTTCTTGGTCTTCCATACTCCGCTCATGGCCGTCCCACTTCTCGATCTCAAGGCGCAGCACGCCACCATTCGCGACGACGTTGTCGCCGCGCTCATGCAGGTGGTCGATCAGCAGGCGTTCATTCTCGGCGATCCCGTCACCCAGTTGGAGACGGAAGTCGCGGCATTGTCGCAGGTGCCGCACGCGGTCGGCTGCGCCAATGGCACCGACGCCATTCTGCTGGCGCTGCGTGCGTTGGGAGTGGGGCAGGGCGATGAAGTCATCACGACTCCGTTCACGTTTTTTGCTACGGGCGGCGCCATTCACAATGTGGGTGCGCGTCCCGTGTTCGTGGACATCGATCCGCGCACCTTCAATATCGCGCCATCGCTGGTCACCCCGGCCATCACGGCGCGTACCAAGGCCGTGATTGCCGTCGACTTGTTCGGCCAGATGGCTGCTATTGAAGAGGTGACCGCTGCAGCCAAGGGCGTGCCGGTCATCGAAGATGCCGCGCAGTCCATCGGCGCTAGCCGCGTGGTAAATGGTCGCAAGGTCATGGCCGGCGAAGGGGCGTCCATCGGCACATTCAGCTTCTTCCCGTCCAAGAATCTTGGCGGATACGGCGACGGTGGCATGATGGTCACTGGCGACGATGCGCTGTTCGAAGCGCTCATGAAGCTGCGCACGCATGGCAGCCGCCGGACGTACTACCACGAGATCGTCGGCTACAACAGCCGCCTCGACGCGCTGCAGGCGGCAGTATTGCGCGCCAAGCTGCCGCATCTCGAAGGCTGGAGCGCGGCACGTCGGCGCAATGCCGCGTACTACGATGCCGCCTTCGCCGATCTTTCCGATGTGACCACGCCGTACATCGAGCCGGCCAATACCTCGATCTACAACCAGTACACCATTCGCACGGCCTCACGTGATGCGCTGCAGGCACATCTCAAGGCGCAGGGCATTGGCTCGAATGTGTACTATCCGCTGTCACTTCATCTGCAGCCCTGTTTCGCGTATCTGGGTTACACCGAAGGCCAGTGCCCGGAAGCGGAGCGCGCCAGCAAGGAAGTGTTGTCCCTCCCCGTGTATCCCGAGCTGACCACACAGCAGCTCGATGAAGTCATTGCCGCCGTGCGCGGCTTCTTCGGCCGCTGAGGCACGCAATGAGTCAGACGATTCTCGCGAAGGACCAGCTCCTTTCCCGCATCACGGATCGTTCCGCCGTCATTGGCGTCATCGGTCTGGGCTATGTGGGCCTGCCCCTGGCCATGGAATTCGTGCACGCCGGTTTTCGGGTCATCGGCTACGACGTGAGTCAGCGGGTGGTGGATCTGCTCATGAGTGGGCAATCCCACATCCAGGACATTCCGAGTGCGGCCGTGCAGACGGCGGTGGCCAATGGCGCCTTCGTCGCGACCACGCTCGAGAATCGCCTGGGCGAGTGCGACGCCATCTCCATTGCCGTGCCCACGCCGCTGTCCAAGACGCGCGACCCGGATATGGAGTATGTGCTGAGTGCCGCCGACGCCATTGCCCGTCAGGCGCACCCGGGCCTCTGCGTGGTGCTCGAAAGCACGACGTACCCGGGCACGACCCGCGAACTGCTGCAGCCGCGACTTGAGGCCAAGGGGCTGACGGTGGGGCAGGATGTGTTCGTGGCCTTCAGCCCCGAGCGCGTCGATCCGGGCAACCCGACCTACCACACGAAGAACACGCCCAAGGTGGTGGGCGGCATCACGCCGGCCTGTGTGGAAGTGGCCACGGCGCTCTATCAGAGCTGCATCGATACCGTGGTGCCGGTGAGTTCGCCGGAGGCGGCGGAGCTGGTCAAGCTGCTCGAGAACACGTTCCGGGCGGTGAATATCGGACTAGTGAACGAAATCGCGATCGTGTGTGACAAACTGGGCGTGAACGTCTGGGAGGTCATCGACGCCGCGGCGACCAAGCCGTTCGGGTTCATGAAGTTCACGCCGGGGCCCGGGATTGGGGGGCACTGTATCCCGCTCGATCCGCACTATCTCGCCTGGAAGATGCGCACGCTGAACTACAAGACGCGATTTATCGATCTGGCGAGCGAAATCAATTCGCACATGCCCGAGTGGGTGGTGCAGAAGGTGGCCGATGCCCTCAACGAGGCGCGCAAGGCCGTGCGCGGCAGCCGTCTGCTGGTGCTGGGTGTGGCGTACAAGCGCGACATCGATGATGTGCGCGAAAGCCCCGCACTCGATGTCATTCGCCTGCTCGAAGAGCGCGGCGCCCATGTCGAGTATCACGATCCCTTTGTGACCGAATTCCGCGAGGAAGGGCATACCCGGAAGGGGGTGGAGCTTAGCGACGAGATGCTGCGCTGGGCCGACGCCGTGGTTGTTATCACCGACCACAAGACGGTGGACTACCAGCGGGTTGTCGATCATGCCACGCTGCTGGTAGATACCCGCAATGTCACGGCGAAGCTGGTGCCCGGACGTGCCCGTGTGATTCCGCTGGCCTCCGGTTCCCGTGCGGTTGGGGCTACTTCGTGAACCTGCCGGCCTTCTTTCCACTTTGGGACTCCTTGAACACCGGCAGCACGATTCGGGTATCTTGTCGTTTATGAGTGCACGTCACACCCGCACGGAATTCCGGATGGAATTCCGTTTGTTGATGCTGTTGAGCATGGCGACCGCCCTGGCGGCCTGTTCGCGTGGCTTCCAACCGCGCGACTATGCCAATCCTGAGGCGCTGTTTCAGGCCACGCTGATCGAGTTCCAGAAGAAGAAGTGGGACAACGCGCAGCTGGGCTTTGAGCGACTCACGAGCGATCTGTCCTCGCGTGATCCGCTATTGGCCCCGGCCTACTTCTACCTCGCGCTGACGCACGAGCGGAAGAAGGAGTTCCTGCTGGCGGCGCAGGCGTTTGAGCGCGTCACCGATGGCTTCCCGGATGACACGCTGGCTCCCATGGCCATGCTGGGCACCGGACGCTCGTATCAGAACCTCTGGCGCCGTCCGTCGCTCGACCCCGAGAATGGGCAGAAGGCGGCGTCGATTCTGCGCGCGATGCTTTCGTCCTATCCGGACGCCAAGGAAACGGAAGACGCCAAGCGGCGCATCACGCAGCTCGAGGAGTGGTTCGCCCAGAAGGATTTCGAAACGGGCGTGCACTACATCAAGGTGCGGCGCGCCATCGATCCGGCGATCATCTACTTCAAGGACGTCGTCACCACCTATCCGGCCACCAAGGCGGCTCGGATGTCGTGGCTGCGTCTGCACGAGCTGTATACGAAGATCCGCTGGAAGGACGATGCGGCGGAAACGTGTACGGCCATGTGGAAGGCCTACCCCGGGGATCCCGAGGTTGCCCTTGCCTGTGGTGCGGCCCCCAAGGACACGGCACCGCCGGTCGTCCGCGATACCACGGCCGTCAAGGCGGATACCGCCACCGCCGCTGCGCCGCAGCCGGCCATCCTGTCGCCCGTCGCCTTTGCGCGACCGGCGCCGAACCCGGTTCCCTGATCCGGACGTCACCGGTGCGGCTCGGACTCTTCGGAGGCAGCTTCGATCCGCCGCACGTCGGCCATCTGCTTATGGTGCAGGACGCACGTGATCGACTTGGACTCGATCAGGTGCTGGTCATTCCCGCGGCACAGCAGCCGCTCAAGGGCCACGAGCAGACCAACCCCGCGCACCGCCTCGCCATGGCCCGCGCGTGTTTCGCCGACCTTCCGGATGTCATGGTGGACCCCGCGGAAATCCAGCGGGGCGGGTTATCTTTCATGGTTGACACCGTGGCGGACGTGCGCCGGCGCTGGCCGGATGCACACCTCCACCTCCTCGTAGGTCGTGACGTGGTTCCCACGTTGCCGCGCTGGAAGGACATCGACCGATTGCTCGGCCAGGTTACACTGGTCGTGATGGATCGGGACGGTGAAGGCGCGGCAGCAACGGCGAGCGATCGCGAGGTGGTGCACGGCGGCGTGGTGGCTGAGCGATTGGCCACGCGACGGGTGGACGTGTCGTCAACCGAGATCAGGACACGCATCAGACAGGGCCGATCCATTCGTGGCTTTGTCACCGATGCCGTGGCGACGTACATCGCATCCACCGGGTTGTATCTCGAGCAATCACGGGTAGTCGCACCAACGGACCACTGACGCTTTCGGGCACAGGGTTCGCTGCGGCGCCCTTGTCAAAAAAGGTCGAAGAGGTCCGTATGTTGAAGAGTTTGATCAGTAAGGTGTTTGGCACGCGCCACGAGCGCGAACGCAAGCGCGTGCAGCCAATCCTCGAGGAAATTCACGAAATCGAAGCGCGGCTGGCCGGTCTCTCCAATGAGGAGATCCAGGCGCAGACCGCCAAGTTCCGCGCCATGCTGGCCGAGCGCACGGGACCCATTGAGGCTCGCATTGCCGAACTCAAGGCCGCCAAGCATGACACAGCCGATGCCGGAGAGCGTGAGCGCCTCGACAATGAGTTGCAGGGCGCCGATGGACGCACGGGTGTGGAAGGTGAATTGCGCACGGCAATCGCCGAAACACTCGACGAAATTCTGCCGGAAGCCTTTGCCACCGTACGCGAAGCGTGCCGTCGTCTCAAGGGCAGTGTCGTGTCGGTCATGGGCCACGAGCTTACGTGGGACATGGTGCCGTACGATGTGCAGTTGATCGGTGGCATTCAGCTGCACCTCGGCCGCATCGCCGAAATGGCGACGGGTGAAGGCAAGACGCTGGTGGCTACGCTGCCGCTCTATCTCAACGCACTGCCCGCGCGCGGTGCGCACCTCGTTACGGTCAACAATTATCTCGCCCGCCGCGACTCGCAGTGGATGGGATATCTGTACGGCTGGCTTGGTCTCACTGTGGGCTGTCTCGACGACACCGAGCCGGGCTCGTGGGAACGCAAGGCGGTGTACGCATCGGACATCACGTACGGCACCAACAATGAGTTCGGCTTCGACTACCTGCGTGACAACATGGTGGTGTCGCTCGAACAGCGGGTGCAGCGTCCGCACATCTTCGCGCTCATCGACGAAGTCGACTCCATCCTCATCGACGAAGCGCGTACCCCGCTCATCATCTCGGGTCCGGTGGGCAACGAGAGCGATGGACAGTACGCGGAATTCAATACGGCTGTCGAGCGTTTGACGCGCCGTCAGAACGAGCTGGTGAATCAGCTCGTGGCCGATGGTGAGCGCGCCCTGGAGAGTGGTGATCAGGCAACCGGATCGCAGCAGCTGTACAAGGCACAGCTGGGTGGCCCGAAGAACAAGCGTCTGCTCAAGGTGCTGCAGGAGTCGGGCGTCAAGCAGCTGGTGCAGCGTGTTGAACTCGATGTGATTGCCGATCGCAAGCTGCCAATGGCCAAGCGTGCCTTCCGCGATATCGAGGACGATCTGTTGTTTGTGCTCGACGAGAAGGGGCACACCGTGCACCTCACGGAAAAGGGCCTCGACTGGTTGTCACCCGATCATCCGGACACGTTCGTGCTGCCCGATATCTCGGTGCTGATCGGGCAGATCGATCGCGATCACGACATCACGGCAACCGAGCGCCTCGAGCGCCGCAACGCCGTCGAGCGGGAATACGCCACGAAGAGCGAGCGACTGAACATCATTCATCAGTTGCTGCGCGCGCACGCACTTTATGAGCGTGACGTGAACTACGTGGTGCAGGAAGGACAGGTGCTTATCGTCGACGAATTCACCGGCCGTACCATGCCGGGACGTCGCTGGAGCGAGGGTCTGCATCAGGCCGTGGAAGCCAAGGAACGTGTGCAGGTGAAGGGTGAGACGCAGACGCTTGCCACAATCACCATTCAGAACTACTTCCGCATGTACGAGAAGCTGGCCGGAATGACCGGTACAGCCGAAACGGAAGAAGGCGAGTTCCACACGATCTACGGTCTCGAAGTGTCGGTGATTCCGACCAACCGCGACATTCAGCGCGACGACCGTCAGGACCTCGTGTTCAAGACGCGGCGTGAGAAGTACAACGCCATCGTCGATGAAACGAAGCGTTTGCACGAACTCGGTTTCCCGGTGCTTGTGGGTACCGCGAGCGTGGAAGCTTCGGAAACGCTGTCGCGCATGTTCACGCGCGGTGGGCTCAAGCACAACGTGCTGAACGCCAAGTATCACCAGCGCGAAGCGGAGATTGTGGCGGATGCCGGTCGGGCAGGCGCCATCACCATCGCCACCAACATGGCCGGTCGTGGTACCGACATCAAACTCGGCAGCGGTGTCACCGAGGCCAAGCCGTCGCAGGTCAGCGATCCCGATGGCAAGACCATCGATATCAGCGAAATCGGTGGATTGCACATCGTAGGCTCCGAGCGCCACGAGTCACGTCGTATCGATCGCCAGTTGCGTGGTCGTTCCGGTCGTCAGGGTGACCCGGGTGCGTCGCAGTTCTTCCTGTCGCTCGAGGATGATCTCATGCGCCTGTTCGGCTCTGAGCGCATCGCGAAGCTGATGGACCGCATGGGCGCGCAGGAGGGCGAGGTGCTTACGCATCCGCTGATCACGCGTTCCATCGAGCAGGCGCAAAAGCGTGTCGAGCTTCAGAACTTCCAGTCGCGCAAGCGCCTGCTGGAGTACGATGACGTGATGAATCAGCAGCGTGAAGTGATCTACTCGCTGCGCGCATTTGCACTGGAAGGCGGCGAAGAGCTCAAGGGCGAGGCGATCAAGATGCTTGAGCGCGGCGCGCAGCGTCGTGTGGAGCAGGCACTGTCGACCTTCGACAAGGAAGACGAGTGGGATTTTGCCTTTGTGCAGCAGGATCTCTTGCTGCATTACATGCTGCAGGTGCCGGCGTTCGAAACGGAACCGGGCAACACGGTGGAAGCGGCGCAGGCGCAGGCCGTTGACGCGGTGCGTCTGGCGTTTGCACACAAGATCGAAACGCTGAATCAGGTCACCGACGAAAACGGCAATGGCTTTGCCGATCGTCTGCTGGCATTGGTCATGCTCAACGTGATCGACGAGAAGTGGAAGGATCACCTCTACGATCTCGATCAGTTGCGCGCTTCCATTCACTATCGCTCGTGGGGTCAGAAGGATCCGCTCGTCGAGTACAAGCAGGATGCGTACACGATGTTCGTGGATCTGATGCACGATCTGGCCAATACGTTCACGGAGCGTTTCCTCAAGGCGCAGCTCGTATTCGAGCCGGCACCGGTGGAATCCTTCCAGGCGCCCATCCCCGAGGAATTCGCGCGTGAAGAAGGCGCGCGGCCCACGCGTCGCTTCAACGCGCTGGGTATTCTCGAGGACATCCCCGCCGAAGACATGGTGGCGGAGGTCGATGCGGACGATGAGGCACCAGCGGGAGCGCCCGACGAAGCACGAATCGTGGCGCGTGGAGCTCCGGCCGTTGTTGGGGCCGGTGCCGTGCGTTCGCTGGCCGCCGACGGTGGTGCCTTGCCGCCTGGTTGGGAGCGGACGCCGCGCAACAACGACTGCCCCTGCGGGTCGGGCAAGAAGTTCAAGAAGTGCCACGGCGCCAACCTGTAGGAGCCAATCAGTAGTCGGGTGACGCCTCGCTGACGCACGTCGGTACGCTGGTTCCGTTCACACGAGCGGGGCCAGATACCGGCGCGGTCAAGCGAAGCGGGTTGGGTGTACCAGTAGGGACGAACGCCGCGCCGGGTCGCCTCGCACACCGTTGGAACCTCAGGAAGGGCACCTTGGTACCACGCCGTGTTGCACGTCACCAACCCCTTTGGAGACTTCCATGACCAGGCGATTGGCCTCGGTGGCCGTACTCGTGCTGACGGCGCTTCCGATGTTCAGTGTCAATGCCCAACCGCGCGGAGGCGACGGATACTTTTTCCGGCGCCCCCCGGTATCGGTCGCCTTGCGAGGCGGCTTTGTTCGCCCCGACGCCAACAGTGAATTGTTTGACTTTGTGTCGAACGAGCTCACGGTGGATCGGGGCGATTTTCTTTCGCTGAACGGTGTGGCTGACATTTCGTTCGGCCTCAGCGACCGAACCGAGCTGCAGTTCACGGCTGGAGTCACCAACCGTCGCGTCGGTTCCGAGTATCGAGGGTTTGTCGACAACAACGATCAGCCCATCGAGCAGTCGACGTCCTTCCGCCGTGTGCCACTCGCCCTAGGCTTCAAGTACAATCTTGTGCCCACCGGGCGTTCGATCAGCCGGTTTGCGTGGGTGCCTGCGCGATTCGTCCCCTATGTGGCAGCGGGCGGGGGAACCATGTACTACCAGTTCCGTCAGAGCGGCGACTTTATCGACTATCAGACGATGGATGTCTTCGGTGACAAGCTGCAGTCGTCGGGGTGGACCGGAATGGCGTACGGTGCATTGGGCGCTTCCTGGAGTCTCACCCGTTCGGTGGGCCTGAGCACGGAAGTGCGCTATGATCACGCGCGTGGAGCCGTCGGCCAGGACTTCGAGGGCTTCGATCGAATCGCGCTGTCCGGGGTAGGAGTGACAGCTGGCTTCCTTTTCCGCTTCTGAGGACCCTGCCATGGCCTCGATGAACTCTCTCCTCCGCCGCAGTACCGCTCGTTCGCTGGGCGCGGCCATCGTGCTGGCATCGGTGAGTCTGGTGGCTTCCAGCTCAGCACAGGCGCAGGGCGCTACGCGAATCGATGATCGCTTCCAGCCATGGATTGGCTGTTGGGAGACGCTTGGGGTTCCGCAGAACTCGTCGACTTCTAGCGAACAGTCCGCGCCCTCGCGCGCGTGCATCCTGCCGTCCTCGCGTGTGCCGGGCAGTGTGGATCTCGTCATGCTGTCGGGCAGTCGCGAATTGTCTCGCACGGCCTTGCCGCTGCCTGGTCAGGCCACCGAGAAATCGGTGGACGAATGCAAGGGCAGCGAACGCGCCGAGTGGTTGGCCAACGACACGCGCTTGCTGCTGCGCGCGGAACTGACCTGTGACCGTGGTATTCGACGCGTCGAAACAGGTTTGATGTCGATCGCATCCACCGGTGAATGGCTGCAATTGCAGACCATTCAAGTGGACAAGAGCACGGCCACCACGGTCGCGCGTTTCCGGTTTGCCGGTGACAGTGGGGCACCCGGTGATCTCGGCGCGTTGCGCTCGTCACGTACCCAGCGACTGGCTGCTGGTGCGCCGCTCACGCTGGGCCAGGTGCTCGATGTGTCCGTTCAGGCTCCCCCGGCACTGACGGAGGCATGGATCGCCGAAATGGGCCTTCGCTTCGACCTCGATGCCAAGCGCCTGGTGGCCCTGGCGGATGGTGGCATGCCGAGCAACGTGATCGATCTTCTCGTGGCGTTGGCAAATCCCGAAGCATTCACGTTGCGTCCAAACAGCGCGATGACGGCCGCCGGCCAGCAGGCCGGAACGGCGATCGCGGAAGTGCCGCGTGATATTCAGCAGTCTCGCTGCGGTGCGTTCAATGAGTTCTGCTACGGGCCGGGCGGTATGGGTGCCTGGGGCTTCGGCTATGGTTTTAGTCGCGCGGCATACGGCATGTGGGATCCGTTCGATCCGTGGGGATGGCGCTATAGCCCGTATGGTTCGTCGTTGCGCTATGGTATGGGCGGCATGGGTGCATGGAATCCGTGGGGATGGCCGCTCTATGGACAGGGACCCATCATCATCGTCAATCAGCCGCCCGTGAATCCTGGCCAGGGCGGTGGCGGCGTGGGTGTTGCTCCGCGCGGACGTGCGGTGAATGGGTTGGGTTATACTCGCGGCAGTGTTCCTTCGGGTGGCAGCGGTGAGCCGCGGCCGGCCTACTATCCGCCTGGCGGGTCCGGAGCCTCTGGTTCTCCTGCTGGTGGTGGCAGTACTGGAGGCGGCAGTTCGGCTGGCTCGTCCGGCGGCGGTGGCGGTGGTGGTCGTACCGCAAAACCACGCGGTGGCTTGTAATCCGCGTCATACGAGATCTAGCGAGAACAAACGGCGAGCCCTGATTGGCTCGCCGTTTGTTGTTTCGTAGTGTGCGATTGCTGTCGGTTCAGTCGAGTTCGGCCGCGCTCAGTCGCGCTCAGTCGCGTCCGCTCACCACTTCCCGCCCGATCTCCACGATCGCGTCGAACAGCGTCTCTATGTCCTGATCGGTGGTGCGATGATTCACGTGCGCTACGCGCAGCACGAAACGACCGTCGAGTACCGTGCTGGATGGGACGGCAATCCCTTGCTCCTGCACACGCATGAGAATTTCCCGGTTCACGTCATTGAGAAATGTTTCGCGTGCCGAGTTGTCCGTGAATTCACGTGACGTGTCGGACGGTACATAGCGGAAACACAACACATTCAGTGGTGCTTCTGCGACCCGTTCGCACTCGGCGTGTGCGTCGACCATGCGCGCCAGATATTGCACCTGCTCGATATTCTGGTCGATCACGGCACCAAGTTTGGCCACGCCATCAGCCTTGAGTTGCATCCAGATCTTGAGCGCCTTGAAGCCGCGCGTGAGGTCGAGGCCAATGTCGTTGAAGCGTTGACCACCGGCACTCACACCGCGCGGTAACGCGCCTAGGTATGCCGCCTCACTCTTGAATGCGGCCGCGTGCGTGTCGGCATCGCGCACCAGGGCGACCGCGCATTCAAATGGCATCGATCCCCATTTGTGCAGATCGAACGCCAGCGAATCGGCGCGCTCGACGCCACGCACGACGTGACGATGACGCGGCGAGAGCGCCAGCAGCGCACCGAAGGCGCCATCCACATGAAACCACAGCGACTCGCGCGCGCAGAAATCCGCGATTGCTTCAAGCGGGTCGGTGGTGCCGGTATTCACCGTCCCTGCCGTGCCGATCACACAGAATGGTACGAGTCCTTGGGCGCGATCTTCTGCAATGCGGCGCGCGAGCGCGTCCATGTCGATCCGGCGATCGGGGCCAACCGCAACACGGCGAAATGCTCGATCGCCAAGTCCCAGCCATTCGGCCGCTTTCTTCGCCCACGAATGCGTCTCGGTGGATCCATAGAACACGAGTGGTGCCGGAGCCGATTCGTCGGGCCAGGTCTGTACACCGTTCTTTCGCGCATCGCGCCCAAGACGTGCAGCCATCGCCATTCGTGCGCAGGCTAGACCATGCACGTTGGCCATGGTGCCGCCGGTTACGAACAATCCGCTCGCGCCAGGCATTCCCATCCACTCGGCGAACCAACCGATGACCTGCTGCTCGACTTTCGCTGGAGCCTGATTGAACCCCGCCAGGTGCGGGTTCATGCCTGAGGCCAGCATGTCGGCGAGCATGGCGAGCGGGGTGCCCGTACCCTGGACCCACCCAAAGAAGCGCGGGTGCCAGTTGCCATTGCCATAGGGGAACACATGCGACCGGAACTGGTCGTATACCATGTCGGGACCAAGTCCCACTTCGGGGCCCGATTCAGAGAACAGTTCGGCCTTGGTCGCGGGGAGCGGGCGCCACGCCGGAACGTACGGGAGGGCCTGGTGGGCGTCGAACAGATCGTCCAGCATCCGATGGCCCAGTGCGCGGAGCGACTGCCAGTTTTCGTCGCTGCCCGGGTCGAGCGTGATGCGTTCGGCGTATGCGCGCGTGTCGTGTGAGGCGGTCATGCGTGAAGGTACTCGCCGTGCCGCGCGGTTGTGACCGCCGTCGTACCACTGCTTTCGTTGGAATGAACCAACGTGCAATGCGGCGGTACCGGTGATCGTCGCGCGCGGTGCCATAGTGGGTGACACACATGTCACTCCCGTCACACGGCGGTGAGTCACCCTCACATGGACCTTACGTGATGCTCGACCTCACTAGCCAGTCTCCTGCGCCCCGTCTTAAGATCAAGGAGCTTCCGTCGACGGAACGTCCCCGTGAGCGACTGCGGGCCCTGGGGCCACAAGCCCTTAGTACCATGGAGTTGTTGGCCGTGCTGTTCGGATCGGGGCCGCGTGGTGCGTCGGCGTTGGTGTGTGCACAGCAGCTGTTCGATCAATGCGGTGGATCGTTGGGACGTCTGGCAGCCATGCCGTTTGCATCACTGACCCATTCGCATGGAGTGGGTGAGGCGCGAGCGGCGGCGGTGCAGGCGGCACTCGAGCTGGGTCGACGCATGGCAGGTGAGGCGCGGGAAGCCGGCGTGCCGTTGCGCGGACCGCGCGACGTGGCGGCGGCCTACGCGCCACGATTGCAGGATGCGCCGGTGGAGGAATTCCACGTGGCCATTCTGGATGCGCAGCATCGGCTGGAACGTGATGTGTTGGTCACGCGTGGTTTGCTCAACTCTTCGTTGGTGCATCCACGCGAAGTCTTTCGGGAGGCCATCGCTGAACGTGCTGCAGCGGTGATTCTGGTGCACAATCATCCGAGTGGGGACCCGACGCCGAGCGCGGAAGATCGCGCGGTGACGGAGCAGTTGGTGGCGGCCGGGCGCTTGTTGGATATCCCCGTGCACGATCACGTCATCGTGGGACGTGGTCGCTACGTGAGCTTTGCGGAGGCAGGCCTGTTGTGACGACGATCGCGCTGCATGAGATGATTCCTGGGTTCGGGCCGAGCGCTGATGGCGCCTATGATCGGCTCGACCATGATCTGCTCGTGCGTGCCTATCGCTATTCCGACGTGGCGCATGCCGGGCAGGTGCGGCATTCGGGCGAACCGTATGTGTCGCACTGCGTCGAGGTGGCCCGCATTCTGGCCGATCTGCAGCTCGATACCACGACAGTGGCCTGCGGGCTATTGCACGACATCGTCGAAGACACCGACATCACCGTCGAGGATGTAGCCCGCGAGTTCGGTGGTGAAGTGGCACAGATTGTGGACGGTCTCACCAAGATCGCCAATCTGCCCATGTCGTCGCGGGAAGAGCGGCAGGTCGAGAACTACCGCAAGCTGTTGCTGTCGATTGCCAAGGATGCGCGCGTCATCCTGATCAAGCTGGCCGACCGGCTGCACAACATGCGCACGCTCGACTGGCTCGCGCCGGAAAAGCGTCGGCGCATTGCGCAGGAAACGCGCGATCTGTACGCGCCGCTCGCGCACCGGTTTGGTATGGCGAAGGTGCGATGGGAGCTCGAAGATCTGGCGTTCAAGCATCTTGAGCCCGACGCATACAAGACATTAGCCAAACTGGTGGCCGCCAAGCGCGGGGAGCGTGAGGCGCTCATTGCACAGATGCGCGAGCCGCTCGAAAAGCGGTTGACCGATGCCGGCATTGCCGATGTGGAAGTCACCGGTCGTCCCAAGCACCTGTGGTCGATCTACAAGAAGATGCAGCAGCGTGATCGTCCCTATGAGGACATCTACGATCTGCTGGCGATCCGTGTGATCGTGCCCAATGTGCTCGAGTGTTATCACGCGCTCGGTGTCATTCACGATGGCTGGACACCGGTGCAGGAGCGTATCAAGGACTACATCGCGCAGCCCAAGAGCAACGGCTATCAGTCGCTGCACACGACGGTGTTTGGTCCGGGCCGTCAACTGTTCGAGATCCAGATCCGCACGCGCGACATGCATCGCACGGCCGACTATGGTATCGCCGCGCACTGGCTGTACAAGGAGAACTCCCGCAACGCCGATGAACTCGACCGGCAGCTGGCGTGGTTCCGTCAGGTTCTTGAACTGCAGCTCGATGCGGAAACACCGGGTGAGTTTCTCGAATTCCTGAAGCTCGACCTGTATCAGGACGAGATCTTCGTGTTCACACCAACGGGCGATGTGATTCAGTTGCCCAAGGGTGCCACGCCACTCGACTTCGCGTTCGCCGTTCACTCGCAGGTCGGCGCGCATTGTGCTGGCGCCAAGGTCAATGGTCGCATCGCGCCGCTGTCACGTGAGCTCAAGAACTCCGAGACAGTCGAAATTCTCACCAACCCGAACGCCAAGCCGAGTCGCGACTGGTTGGCCCATGTGCGCACGGGCAAGGCACGGCACAAGATCCGTCAGCTGCTGCGTCTCGAGGAGCGCTCGTCGGCCATGCGCTTGGGACGCGAGATTCTCGAGCGTGAACTGCGTCGTCGTCGTTTGCCAAAGGCTGATGATGACAAGCTGCAGCCAGTTGCAAAGGCACTCAAACTCAAGGACGCCACGCATCTCATCGCGTCGGTGGGCGCCGGTGACGTGCACGTGTTGCAGGTATTGCGCACGCTGCATCCCGATCTGGATACGGCCCCGGAAGCGCAGGAAAAGCCGAGCACTCTCGAGCGAATTGTCGATCGTGTGCGGGGCACAGGGAAGGGCATTCGCATTCAGGGCGCCGACGGCCTGCTGGTGCGTTATTCGCAGTGTTGTCAGCCGGTGCCTGGTGACCAGGTGGTTGGATATGTCACGCGCGGTCGTGGTGTGAGCATTCACCGCGGAGACTGTCCCAATTTGCTGCTATTGGCGCATGAGCCGGAGCGTCGGCTCGAAATTGACTGGCAGGAAATGGCGGGCGAGCGATTCGTGGTGCGACTCGCCATGGAAGGTGTGGATCGCCGCGGACTCTACGCCGATGTGGCGGCTGCGGTGAGCGCCACCGGCACTGATATCAAGAGCCTCGAACTCAAGACCACTGACGGCAAAGTCACGGGGTCAGCAATGGTCGAAGTCGAGAACCTGGCCCACCTCGAGCGCATCATGAAGGCCGCGCGTCGTGTGAAGGGCATTGCGGTGGTCAGTCGCCGGGAGAAAATCACGGCCGACGACTGACGCACCGCTGGTTGCCTCAGGCTGCGCGGGCGAACCCGCGCGCGCCGAACAGGGTGTTTCGCGATTGTCCTGAATCAGGGAGCACAAACCGCCCCACCAACTCGTGGAGGCGTTGCGCTTGTGCCGTGAGTTCTTCGGCGGTGCTGGCCGATTCTTCGGCGGTCGCTGCGGCTTCCTGCGTGCGATGACTGACCTGCTCTACGGCTTTATCCACTTCATGCATCGCATCGCGTTGCATTTCGCAGGCGCTGGCAATGTCACCCATCACCGCGGTCGTGCGTGAAATGGCCGTGTCGATGGCGGACAGATGTCCGGCGACCTGCTGGCCGATAGACGCGCAGGTGGCCGTTGATGCACGGGATTGATCGATGAGCGTGGTCGTCTCACGCGCCGCGTCGGCCGCACGAATCGCGAGCTGACGCACTTCATCGGCTACGACCGCGAAGCCGCGTCCGGCGTCACCCGCGCGTGCGGCTTCCACCGCCGCATTGAGTGCCAGCAGGTTGGTCTGGAATGCAATCTCGTCGATCGACTTGACGATGCTCGCCGTCTTCTGCGCGGTGGTCGTCATGACATCGGTTGCCGACTGCATGGCGCGCATGGCATCCACACCGTGCTGCACACGTTCGTGTGCGTCCGTGCTCGAAATGCGCGCATCGCCGGCATTGCCCGCGGTACGGGTCGTGAGACTGGCCTGCTCCTGAACCGCGGCCGTGATCTCTTCGATGGTGGCCGCTTGCACCGAACTCGCTTCCGCCAGTGTCTGCCCGCCGGCCGCCAACTGCTCGGCTGCACTCGCCACATTGGCCGCTGCTTCGCGCACTTCGGCTACGGCATCCGCCATAGCAGTTGCCGCGCTGTTGGCAGACTGCGTCAGACGACCATGATCCGCCGGATACTCCGTCGTCACGCGAGCGGTGAGGTCACGTGCCGCCATGCTCTCCAGTACACGCAGTGTGTCGAGCACGGGACGCAAAGTCGCATCCTGTGACGCATTGAATCCAACCAGCAACTCCTGATACGCGCCGGCAAACTGCGCGGTCTCGGCCTGTACATCGAGACGGCCATTGCGGGCCGCATCGACCAGACGCTGTACTTCTGTCAGCATGTCCTGCAGCGCGACGATGGCCTGACGCTGCGCGACACATGCCGCTGCACTTTCGGTGGCGATGGCATTAGCCGACGCGGTCAGCGTCGCCAGTTCATCGCGACCTTCCACGAGCAACAATGAAGGCTCATCGGTCTGCGCCGCTTCGAGATCGCCAGCGGCCAGGCGCTGCATGGCATGGCCGAGCGCGCCGACGTATGTGCGTTGCACGTGGCCTACGAAGTCACGAATGCGCGCAGTGGCGCTCAGGACCTGATTCGTCATGGTGCGGCCAACCAGCACCACGAGCAATACGGTCACAACACTCACGCCAAGCAGGGTGAGTGTGATGGAACGGAACAACCGTGCAGTTTCGGTGCTTACGCGTGCTGCGTCGGCGGCAATGAGATCGCCGAGTGATTCGAGTTCGCCTTCGAGTACACTGAATTGCGATGTGAATTCGGCGAGGGCCGTTCGCACGGTGGCGGTGTCGGCGGCAACGGCGGCCGTCACCACGGCTTCACCACTCGCGATGTACGCATCGAGCGGTGCCTGTGCGGCGCGGGTCTGCTCATGCGATGCGCCAGTCGCCAGTGAATCGAGGGACGCGAGACTGCCCCGCATGCGATCACGATGCTCCGTCAGTCCATCGCGGCCTTCCGCAACACGACTATCGTCACCCGTTGCTGTACCAAGCACGACGGCCAATACATCGGCGCGGATGGCGTCGTGCATCATGTCGACGTCCATCTGCAAGCGCTGCGCACGCGCGCTGATTTCGAGTGAGTCAGCGGCACCCTTGGCGCGCGACAGGCCAGCGCCACCGACTAGCGCCACAATGACGGCGCCTACCACGCCGATGGCACCGGTAGTGAGGAGCTTGCGACGCAAGCTCCATGAACGACCAAATGTCAGCATGTGTTCTTACCAGCGACGGGAGAGACCGAGTCCGACGAAATAGTCACGTCGCGAGATGGACGGACCAACGCCGACACGGGCATCGAACTGCAGAGAAGGAATTGGTTGGAACGTCACGCCGCCATTCACGTAGTCGCGGCGCTGCCATCCCTGCGCATTCTCACCAAAGCCATAGTACTCCGTGTAGGCTCCCCAGCGATCGCTGAGACCAACACCAACGGATCCGGAGACCGACCATTCGTTGTGCGTACCGATGGCGGGGTCTTCAGAGAGCGCCCAATTGAGATTGGACGAAAACGCCACGCGGTCGGTGAGATCCCAGGCCAGCAGACCCTTGGCACCAGGCAACACGTGTTCGCTGCGAAACATCGTGGCGCCCGTTGGCACTGATGCATCGACGATCAACGCGACCGCAGGAATCCAGCGACGCGATCCCACACCAGCGTCAAGAAACGCCACCTTCATGCCGACGCCGGCGTCTTCGCGGCCAAGGCGGAGTGCATTGCCATCCTGTGCCAGCGCAATCGATGCCGGCGTGAGCCGCAGTTCGAAACGCTTCGACAAACCCACACGCACCAGCGTCTCACCAAAGGTGACACTCTGCTGGCGGTCTTCCTGCGTGAGCGTCTGTCCAGCTTCGATCTGGATCATGCCCTGAGGCACGGTCACAGCGCTTTCCGTGAAGTCCGGTCGATCGGTCACGATCGGTTCGGCGGCCAAGGACGCCGCTGGAGCCGGAGTCGGGACGGGTGAGAATCCCGCGTGGGTGCAAGCGGATGTCGCGAAAAGCACCAGCGCAAGGATACCGACGGTTGTGGGGCGAACGGTTTTATGAATCATGGAAGACGCTCCGGAAATACTGCCAAAGGAGCGGCTTCGTCGCCGCCAATCGGTTTTTTTGAGATACCGTGATGTGGTATCGGGCGACCTGTCAGATTCTTAACAATTCCAGATAATGAACCCGAACAAAAGCCGCAATTCGGTGTTATATTGGGAGTATGTCCGATCTCTTCCGATTGCAGGCGCCTTTCGCGCCGGCTGGTGACCAGCCCCGCGCCATCGCCGAACTCACCTCCGGTCTCGCGCGCCAGGACCACAGTCAGACGCTGCTCGGGGTAACCGGATCGGGAAAGACGATGACCATCGCCAATGTGATTGCCAACTACGGCAAGCCCACTTTGGTGTTGTCGCACAACAAGACGCTGGCCGCGCAGTTGTACGGTGAGCTCAAGTCGTTCTTTCCCACGAATGCCGTCGAGTACTTCATCTCGTACTACGACTACTATCAGCCGGAAGCGTACGTCCCCTCGAGCGACACCTACATCGAGAAGGACGCCAGCATCAATGAAGACATCGATCGACTGCGCCTGCGTGCCACATCGTCATTGATGGAGCGCGAGGACGTCATCATCGTCGCGACCGTGTCCGCCATCTACGGCCTTGGCGATCCGGTGCAGTATCGTGAGCGTATGGTGAGCCTCACGCGCGGGCAGACCATCGCGCGCGACGACATTCTGCGCGCGTTGGTCGGCATTCAGTATCTGCGCAATGATGTGGCATTCGATCGCGGCACATTTCGCGTGCGCGGTGATACGGTGGAAATTTTCCCGGCGTACGAGGAACAGGCGGTGCGCCTCGAACTCTGGGGCGACGAACTCGAGCGCATCTCCAAGATCGATCCGGTCACGGGCGATACGATTGCGACGCTCGACCGCATGGCCATCTATCCGGCCAAGCACTTCATCACCAATCGCCCCACTATCGAGCGTGCCTCGCGCGCCATTCGCGACGAGCTGGCCACACGACTCGCTGAATTGCGCATGCAGGGCAAGTTGCTCGAAGCGCAGCGACTCGAACAGCGCACCAATTTCGATCTGGAAATGCTGCTCGAAATCGGCACCTGCGCTGGTATCGAGAACTACTCGCGGCACATCAGTGGTCGCGAGTCGGGTGAACGGCCGGCGTGTTTGCTCGACTACTTCCCACCCGACGACTATCTCGTAGTGGTTGACGAGTCACACGTGACACTGCCGCAGGTGCGCGCCATGTACAATGGCGACCGTGCACGAAAGCTCACGCTGGTGGACTACGGATTCCGTCTGCCGAGTGCGCTCGACAATCGTCCGCTGGTGTTCGAGGAGTTCATGTCGTTGGTGCCGCGACTTATCAATGTGTCGGCAACACCTGGTGAACTCGAGCTGCAGCTGAGTGAAGGTGTGGTGGTAGAGCAGGTCATCCGCCCCACGGGACTGATCGATCCCACCATCGAGATTCGCCCGGTGAAGGGGCAGGTGGACGATCTACTGCACGAGATCCGTCTTCGCGAACGTAAGGGTGAGCGGGTGCTGGTCACTACGCTTACCAAGCGGATGTCCGAGGATCTCACCGACTATCTGCAGCAGATGGGTGTGCGTGTGCGCTACATGCACAGCGATATCGATGCCATCGAGCGCATGGAAATCATCCGCGGTCTCAGACTTGGTGAATTCGATGTGCTGGTGGGCATTAATCTGCTGCGCGAAGGACTCGACATGCCTGAGGTGTCGCTGGTCGCCATTCTCGACGCGGACCAGGAAGGGTTTCTCCGCAGTGATCGCTCGCTCATTCAGACCATCGGTCGCGCAGCGCGCAATCTGAATGGTACGGCCGTGCTATATGCCGATCGCATCACCGGGTCCATGCAGCGCGCCATCGACGAGACCGACAGACGTCGCACCATCCAGAGTGAGTTCAACGATGCCCATGGCATCGTGCCAAAGGGCGTGACCAAGAGCGTCGACGAGGTGCGGTTCATTACGCGCGTTGCCGACGCACGTGAGGAACGTGAGGGCGGCGGACCAGCGCCCAAGCGCATCAGTGGCGAGAGCGCGCCGCGCAGCCGCGAAGAGCTTGAGCAGCTCGTGGGCGAACTCGAGATCGCCATGCGTGAAGCTGCCACAGCCCTCGATTTCGAAGCGGCGGCGCGTCTCAGAGACCAATTGTTCGAAGTGCGTACGGCTCTTGGGCAGGCTCCGGCGCAAGCCCGGGGCAACGCTGCCGCGCCGAAACGTCCACCGGGCAGTGCGCCACAGCGCCGTGCCGGTGGGGCAGGAGGCAAACGTGGCGGGCGATGATGTGCCAACGATGACATCGCCGGCTGAAAAGCATTCGATCGCGTCACTGCTCGGACGCAGTGCTCCACGCGCACCGGATCTCGAGACGCTTGAAGCATGGGGACGTGCCGTCGGTGCTTCGCTACCACGCCCATGCATCATCACACTCGAAGGGGACCTCGGCGCTGGCAAAACCACGCTGGCACGAGCGCTGTGTGCGGGGCTCGGCGTTCGCGATTTGCAGTCTGTTACCAGCCCCACGTTTTCTCTCGTTCAACAATACGACGCACCGGGCGGCCCCATTGTGCACGTGGATCTCTATCGTGTGCGAAGCGGTGCAGAGTTGGAGCAGCTGGGATGGGATGAGCTGGTGGCCACGAGTTCGGTGCTGATCATTGAGTGGCCTGATCGCGCCGCGGGCACGCTGCCTTCTGGGGTCATTGCGCTCACCCTCCTGCACGATGAGGGAAATCCGCGTCGCCGGGTCCTCAAGGTGACCGGCGGCCCGGTCTCGACCTGAGCGGGGTCAATTGACGGAACAGCCGGCAAATCGTCTTGCACTGGATGGGGCTGTGCCTCATCGCGGGGCCTCGTGGGTGCCCCAGTCGCGCGTCAGTTCCTTGTCCCGTCCCTGTGTCGCATCCCGGTCCGCCACAATCCCTTCATTCATCTGCACCCCAGCGCGACAACATTCGCCTCGCTGAGGTGATCGGTGCGTTGACGTACGCGCTCGATCTGACGGAAGGACAGCGGCCGGGTCACACACTGCGCACCACAGTGATCGCCATGCGTCTGGCGGACGCCGTTGGACTCGATGAGGACACGCGGGAAGCGCTGTATTTCGCTGCGCTACTCAAGGATTCCGGTTGTTCGAGCAACGCCGCACGTATGGCGGCCCTGTTCGGAAGCGACGATCAGGATCTCAAGCGCAATATGCGCCTCGTGGACTGGCACGACTCGTTTCGCCTGGCCATGCGAACGGCACGCAGCTGCGGTGTGGGACTCAATCCCGTTGCACGCGTTCGGCACTTTCTTGCCGTAGCGCGCACCCCCCAGCTCACACGGGAAATCATTCACACACGGTGTGAACGTGGAGCACAGATCGCGCAGGTGCTCGGATTTCCCCAGGTCACCAGCGACGCCATCATGTACGTCGATGAGCACTGGTGCGGAGTGGGACACCCATTCGGTTTGTCGGGTGACCAGATCCCGCTGCTTTCTCGTATCCTGCTGTTGGCGCAAACGGTCGAAGCCTATTGGAGTGAGCACGGCACGCGCGGTGCGCTTGAGATGGCCCAGGCGCGGCGCGGTACCTGGTTCGATCCGAGTCTCGTGGATCTTCTGCAGCAGTGGCGGCACGACGATGCCTGGTGGGCGTCGATTGCCGACGGCGATCATCTCGACGAGGCTGTTGTCGCGCTTGAGCCAAGTACTACGCCACTGGTTGCCACTGACGAACGTCTTGATCGCATCAGCTTCGCTTTCGCGGCCGTGATCGACGCGAAGACGCCATTCACTGCGCGTCATTCGACCAATGTGGCCCGCTATGCCGTGGGCATTGTGTCGGCGATGGGACAATCCCAGGTGGACGCGCGTGAAATCCTTCGCGCAGGGTTGTTGCACGATATCGGCAAACTCGGCGTGTCCAATCGCATTCTCGACAAGCCCGGCAAGCTGACCGACGAAGAGTTTGCGCAGATTCGCAAACACCCTCAGTGGACGCAGAATATTCTTGATCACGTGGGAGCGTTCCGGCACTTTGCTCCTGATGCCGCGCGTCATCACGAGCGTCTCGATGGGCGCGGCTACCCGTGGAAGATTTCGGCGGAGCATCTCTCGTACACAGCACGGGTGTTGGCCGTAGCAGATGTGTACGAGGCGCTTACGGCTGATCGCCCGTACCGGGCGGGGCTCGCCGTGAACACGGTGGTGGACATCATGGCCCGCGACCGCGGCACCGCTTTCGATGCGTCGATCTTTGATGCTGCCGTGGCGCTTGCCGAGTCTGGGACATTCCTCGAGCTGTCGCAGGTCACGGAAGCTGGATTTGAAGCCCTGCAGACCATCGTGCCAGCTACGCCGCTCCGCGCTGTCGCCTGATCGCACAGTCGGCGGCAAACGCTGCGGTCAATGTCGCATCACATGCAGGTCCGGTTCGCGATGTCAACGCCTGACAGCGCTGCCCGATTTGGAGTAAAATGTCGGGGTGCAATCTCTCTCGTTTGCTGACCCTGTTCTGATTCTTGAAGCGGCCACGTCGGCCGGCTCAGTAGCGTTGTTGCAGGACGGTGCGCCGGATGTCGTGCGACTGGTGACGATGGGTGTGGGCCGTGAAGATCATTTGTTTCCGGCCATTCAGTCGGTGCTCGCCGAACGTGGCGTATCGCCGTCCGCGCTTGGTGCGGTGGTGTGCGGGGCAGGGCCAGGCAGTTTTACTTCGCTGCGTATTGCGGCCGCGTTGGCCAAGGGTTTGGCGCACGGTGGAAATGTGCCACTCTATGCGGTGCCCTCTCTGGCTTTGGCTGCGGGAGCGCTTCCTGCTGATGCACCCGCGGGTCGCTATGTGGTGCATGCCGATGCGCTGCGCGGTGAGCGTTATGCCTTGCCCGTCATCAGGAGCGATGATGGCATGATTGCGCCGGCGGGCGAATTAGCTCGTGTATCCGTTGATGCTTTGGCGACAACGTCCACGTCTGCCGAGCGTATCGCTGTTGGGCCGCCGATTGCTGATCTGGTGTCGGACTGGCATGTCGACCCCAGTGCCGGTGCGCTGCGATTGGTTGGTGGGGCGTGGCGAGAGGCCTCCGTGTCACTGGCGGACTGGGAACCGGACTACGGTCGTCTCGCGGAAGCCCAGGTCAAATGGGAAGCGGCGCATGGCACGACATTGCCGGCGTCGGTACTTCGACCAACAATGGCCTGAAGGATTGCGATGAGTACTGTCGCCGCTGTTCGGGACATGCAGACCGGCGATCTCACGGCCGTGGCCGCGATCGAAGCGGCATCGTTTGGTGATGCGTGGCCGCTCAGCGCATTCGCCGATCTGCTTACACGTCCCTATGCCCGTCTCCGGGTAGCCATCGATCACACGGGGGCGGTGTGTGGCTACTGCGTGTTGCTGCGCGCGGCCGATGAAGGGGAAATCGCGAATATCGCCACGCATCCGGCGCGGCGTGGGCAGGGACTGGGGGGACAGCTGCTCGACGACGCCCTGGCTGAGGCTGATTCTGCAGGGGCGGCGGCTATATTTCTGGAGGTACGTGACTCCAATGTTGCCGCGCTGGCGCTGTACACGGGACGGGGATTTTTGCAGGTGGGCAGACGTCGCCGGTACTATCAGCACCCTACTGAGGACGCGCTCGTGATGCGCCGCACACGCGATGCGCACTGAGCGTCTGCTGTACCGGTACTCACCGGAGGTCCTGATGCATGGCGTTTGCACTCATGCGTTCTCAGGATCCGGTGCGCACGGAATTGGTGAGACACATACGCTGCGTTCGCATTAGGGTAGGCTCGTCGGCCGAACGCAGTACCGCATTCTTGTACGCTTTGAACAACCACACGCTGGACTATCGCGAGGAGGCACTGTGAGCCGCAGCCTGAACAAAGCCATTCTGATCGGAAACGTGGGTGGCGAACCCGAAGTGCGTACAGTGGGAACGGGAGGTCGTGTGGCGACCTTCTCGTTGGCCACGGGCCGCAACTGGACCGATGCCCAGGGCAACAAGCAGGAGAAGACGGAGTGGCACCGCTGCGTGGTGTGGAACAGCTCGCGCGGTAGTGGTCTCGCTGACGTCGTGGAGAAGTACGTGCGCAAGGGCGAGAAGGTCTATGTCGAAGGCGAGATCGAGTATCGCCAGTGGCAGGACAAGGATGGGCAGACGCGCTACACCACCGAGATCAAGGTGAAGGAACTGATGCTGCTCGGTGGTCGGGCAGGTGGCGCCGGTTCGAGCGATGATATGGACGCTGCACCACGCCGTTCCGCCGCGCCGCCGGCTCGCTCCAAGGCCGCCGCTCCAGCGGCTGGTGGTGACGATTTCAATGATTTCCCGGGCGCGCTCGCGGACGACGACGACGATCTGCCGTTCTGATTTTCGCAGACTCGTAGCACCTTCGGCTTGGCGTGACGGTTTTCGCCGCCGATGTAATGGGAATGCACGTTACGTGACTTCGAGGCAGGCGTCTCCGGTGTGAGCCCTCGCGCCCAAGTGCGCGGGGGCCTGCACCCGGACGATCACCCGATCGACGAGGGGGGTGCAGCATGACTTCCTTACTTCGTAGAGGCTTTGCGATGCGCGCTGAACGCCGAGCGCAGTCGACGTCCGTTTTGCCGGCCGGTCAGGCCGCGTCGCTGCTCTATCGCCTGTTGATGGCGCTGGTTGCGACCATGGCTTTGCTCATGGTCTGGCGTCCGCGTGTCGTGCACGGTCAGGAGGCTGCCAAGGAGGCTCCCAAGCAGGAGGCCGCCCCTGCAGCGCAGGCCGCTGTTCAGGCTTCCGCGCAGGCCGCTGGCACTACCACGCATGTGGTGAAGGCCGGCGAGACTCTGTGGGGCCTGGCTTCGCGGTACTACGGTGATGGCCACAAGTGGCAGGATCTGGCCAAGCGCAATGGCATCGGTACTGATGGGTCGCCGCTTCGTGTGGGCATGAAGCTCACGGTGCCGACCCGCCGAGTGGCTTCTGGCGCCAAGGCTGCGGCAACGGCCGCTGCTCCGGCCGATAGCACGGTGCCGCGCGCGGCACTGGCTAAGGCCGGTGAGGGGACACTTCCCACGCCTGCGCCGGCGGCAAAGTCGGCCCGCACCACCAAGCCCACTGGCGGTTCGCTTGCTTCGCAGACGGCTGGCAAGGGCAACGCCACTGGCGCACAGGCAGCGGCGCCGGCCAACCGTGCGGCCGCATCGGCCTCGACGTCGGCTTCCGCATCCACATCGGCCACCGCCTCAGCTCGCGCCGCCGATACCGGGCGCGCGAATCTGACGCCGCAGGTTGGCACCATGCTGGGCGAGCGCGGTGCCACGCGTATCGGGCTGGTCGATCAGTCCGTGCAGGCCGCTTCGCGCAAGGGCAGCGAAGTCCAGACCATCTTCCATCGCGATCTGCCGGATGCGGCCGAGGCCGAGCGTCGGACACAGGCCGCGCTTCGTCCGAATGTGCCGACACTGCGGCAGGCTGAATTCGATGCCGCGCCGTTTGTCATCACCGATGCCAATCAGCGCGCCTCGGGTGAGATCGTGCGTCGGCATGGTGCGTCGGTCGTGCGTGATGCGACCTATCCGCAGCGGGCCATCAAGACGGACGAAGTGGAGGTTCGTGGTCCGGCAGGCACTACGTATCAGGTGGGTGACCGCCTCATCTCCTATGTCACGCAGCCGCCGGCGCGCGGCTCTAAGACCGAGGCCATCGCCGTACCAACGGCTGTACTGCAGGTGGTGCGCGCCGAAGGCGGCAATGTGGTTGTGGCCGAAGTGATCCGTCAGTCGGGTCGGGTCGAGCAGGGGCAGCGTCTGGTGGCGGCAAGCGGCAACGCCGCTCCTCGCACGCGCACCGAACGACTGTCAGCGCCCGATGTGTCGACCACCGTTCAGTGGCTCGATTCGCATGAACTGCTGCCGACGCTGTCGAGCTATCTCATCCTGAGTGCTGGTTCCACGCAGGGACTCAAGGCTGGGGATGAAATCGCGCTTTACGCACCGGCCCCCAAGGGCGGTACCGAAATCGTGGCCGCCACGGCCCGTGTGGTGCGAGTGGAGCCGGGGACCAGCGCTGCCGTTATCGTGTCCCAGAACAGCCGGGACATCGCCATCGGCATGACCGCCCGCCGTTTCGCGAAGGCCCCCTAGGTTCCCTCTGGGCTCCGGGGAGCCCTGTCACAAATCTTGTGCGCGCCGGGTGCCCCGTGGGGCCCGGCGCGCGTTTACATTGTGGCATTCCATCCACCATTGACTTCGAGGGGCGCAACGGCATGGCGAACAGGGTACTGGTGACGGGCGGCGCCGGCTTCATCGGCTCGCATGTGGCGGACAGATTCGTGGCAGAAGGCTGGGACGTCACCATCCTCGATGATCTCTCGAGTGGTCGTGAAGAAAACATTCCCGCCGCTGCGCGCTTTGTTCGCGGCGACATCACCACGCCCGAAGCTGCTGCTCTCGTACGCGATGGCAAGTTCGATGTGATGTGCCATCTTGCCGCGCAGATCGATGTGCGCCGCAGTGTGCTCGATCCCGTATACGACGCCACGCGCAACATCCTCGGCACGCTCAACCTGATGGAAGCGGTGAAGGCGAGCGGACACGTCACGCGCACTATTTTCTCGTCCACAGGTGGAGCGCTCTACGGGGATTTCGATCCGCCGCCGAGTGCGGAGACGTTGTCGAAGGACCCTGAAGCACCGTATGGGATCGCCAAGTTGTCGGTGGAGTACTACCTCGCGTACTACGGTCGTGTGCATGGCCTCGATACGGTGGCTCTGCGCTACGGCAACGTGTACGGTCCGCGTCAGGACCCGCACGGTGAGGCCGGTGTCGTGGCCATCTTCTGCAATCGCGTGCTCGATGGTCGGGCACTCACGGTGTTCGGCGACGGCAGGCAGACACGTGATTACGTGTATGCGGGTGACGTGGCCGGTGCCAACTTTGCGGCAGCCACGCGTGACCTGCCACCGCGTGGACGTCTCGATGCCCGCGCATTCAACATCGGAACAGGAATCGAAACGTCGGTGAACACATTGGCAGAAACTCTGCGAGACGTTTCAGGCGCGACAGCGCCGATCGACTATGCACCGGCACGCGCTGGTGAGCTGGCGCGTTCGGCGCTCAACACGGCCAAGGCGCGCGAAGTTCTTGCGTGGCAGCCGACGGTGTCGCTCGCGGATGGTCTCAAGCGTACCTACGAGTTCTTCGCGGTGCGCCGCGCCCGGGTGAACGCGTGAGTGTGATTGCGTTTGGACCACTCTGGCTGCTGCAGCTGTCCACGCAGGGCGGAGATGCGGTCGCGTCGCGGTCCATCTTCGGGCTCATTCTCACGAGTGATCCCGTCACCAAGGCCGTTCTGATTCTGCTGGCGGTGCTGTCGCTGTTGTCGTGGAGCATCATGTTCGCCAAGTGGCGGGCGTTTAGTACGGCTGAAAAGAATGGTGCGAGCTTTGTGCGTGAGTTCGAACGCGCACGCAGCATCGATGAAGCCATGCTGCTCGCGCAGCGCACCAAGCCCAGTGCTTTCACCTCGGTGTTCTCACGTGCCGTGCAGTTCCTGCATGACACGAAGCCCGCCATGGGCGCCACCTCTGATCGCACGGCGCGACTGAGTGGGTCGCAGGTGGAAGCGCTTCGCCTCGTGCTTGACTCACAGTCAGGTAAGGAACGCGAAGAACTCGGTCGCTTCATTCCGTGGCTGGCCACGGTGGGCAGTGTGAGCCCGCTCATCGGACTGTTCGGCACCGTGCTCGGTGTCATCGAAGCATTCGAAGGCATCGCCACCAAGGGCTCGGGCAACATTGGCGCGGTGGCACCGGGTATTGCCACGGCGCTCATTGCGACCGCCGCAGCACTGGCGGTCGCCATTCCCGCGGCGTTTGCCTACAACGTGTATGCCGCGCGTCTCAATCGCTTCGACAATCAGCTCGAAGGATTTGGCTCCGAACTCATCGCGCTGATGGTGCGCGAGGGGCGGATCTAACGTGCGGCGCGGTCGTCGCGGGGAGCGCATGGGCGTCAATGCCGAGATCAATGTGGTCTCGCTGATCGACGTCATGATGCTGCTCATGATCATCTTCATGATCACGGCCCCCATGATGCAGGGCGGTGTCGACATTTCGTTGCCTACCGCACAGGTGCAGCCGCTCGAGCCCAAGAACGGGCTTGTTGTTACCGTGGATCGCAACGGCCGGATCTTCGTCGACAAGACACCGCTGACCTTTGCCGAGTTCGAAGGCAGCATCAAGGCGCTGTCTGATCGCAAGGGCGGCGGCGGTGTGTTTGTCAGTGCAGACCAGCGCGTGGACTATGGTCAGGTCGTTCGTGTACTGGCTGCCATGCGTGCCCGTGGGATCAGCGATATCGGTCTGGTCGCCGAGCCTGAGGACGCGCGCTGATGGCTCGCGGCGCAACACTTACAGGTTCACACCCCACCTGGCTGCGTAGCGGCTTCATGGGGTCGTTGGCCGTGCATGTTGCGCTCGCAGGTGTCGCGTGGTGGATGGCCGGTAAGACGGAACCGCCGCGTCCGCCGATCTATCGCGTTGAGCTCATGGGACGCGCGGGGCTGCGTCAGGCGGGTGTCGAAACACCTACGGCTACGCCGGCCACGACCGGGCGTGATGTGGCAGGCGCCGAGCGTGTGCCTGAGGAGAAAGTGGCGCCCAAGACGACCACGACCAAGAAGGTCGTGCCGTCGCCAAAGGCCACGCCTTCGACGGATCGTACACGAAAGGGTGGTGCCAAGAGCGCCACCGAAACCAGCAAGACCACCAGTGCACCAAAGGCTGGTGCCGGTGCCACGGGTACCAAGGGCGCGGATGTTGTGAACCTCCGCACCGACGGGATCGAGTTCCCGTTTCCTGGGTACCTGAACAACATCATTCGACAGCTCTCGCTCAACTGGAATCCCCGTAGGGTTTCGGCCGCTCTGATCACGGAGATCAAGTTCATGATTCGCCGTGACGGGTCCGTGGCGGGTATCGAAGTCGTAAAGGCTTCCGGTGATCGGCTGTACGATCTCGATGGCATGGGCGCCATTGAGGCGGTGGGACTCTCCCGCAGCTTTGGTCCACTGCCGAGTGGTTGGTCCGACGATGTGCTGGTGGTGTACTTCACATTCGACTACGCGCTCCGTCCACAGTAGGGTGGTTCGGTGGCGTATTTGTGCGTTTGGTCGGCGTTCGCGTTGATCATTCACCGATCATTCATCGGCCATTAACCTTTGACGTTTTTTTCGTGACTTCAGCTCTCGTGCGTGTGCGGGTTTCTTCGGTCGGTCTGATGGTGGGGGCGCTGGTCGCGCTGGGTGTGGCACGCCCGTTGGCAGCGCAGGACCGTGGTGTCAGCCTCGGCATTCAGTATCGCGAAGGAGCCAAGACGTCCGTGATCGTGCTGCCGATTGCCGGCGCAACCGGCGATACGCTCACGCGCATGCTGTCGCGCGATCTCGATTTCAGTGATCGCTTCAATGTGGTGAGTTCCACGAGCGCGCCGGATACGCCCGGTGCGCCCAACTACGCCCTCTTCACCAAGCTTGGGGTGGATGGGATCGTGCAGGCCTCCGTGTTGCCGACGGGATGGCTGCGCGTGGCGCTGCATGATGTGGGACTCAAGAAGGTTCGTAATACCAAGGACTTCCCGCTTCCCGCTCCAGCGCAGTCGCCAGCGTGGCGCATGGCCGTGCACGGTGTGTCTGATGGCATCGAGGAGTGGGTGACGGGACAGCGCGGCATTGCCCAGTCACGCATCGCGTTTACTCGTGGTGGACGCATCTGGACCGTGGACAGCGACGGCGCCAATCTCACGGCGGCCACGCCGAGCGGCATGTCCCCGCAGTGGCTGCCCAGTGGGCGCGGTATCGTGTATGCCGTGCTCGACGGCAGCCGCAACCCCATCATGTTCAAGGATCTGGTGAGTGGGGCGCAGCGCACGCTGGTGAGCGAAGCGCGTGTTGAACACACCACGCCGGTGGTTTCGCCGGATGGTCGCACCATCGTGTACGCCCGCGGGACCGATGTCGGCACCGATCTTTACGCGCAGCCCATCGATGGTGGTGCGTCGCGGCGCATCACGGTTGGCCGCGGACGGGCCAGCACGCAGCCCACATTCAGCCCTGATGGGCAGCGTGTGGCATTCATGAGTGACCGTTCGGGGCATCCAGAGGTGTATATTTCTGATCTGGATGGAACGAACGCCGAGTTGCTCACGGCGGCCGCGTTTGGTGATCGCGATTACCGGGCCGGTCCCGACTGGTCGCCTGATGGACGGCTGGTGGCGTTTCAGTCGCGCAACGGCGGCACCTTTCAGATCATGACCATCAACCTGCGGGACCAGGCGGTGCGCAGTGTGACCAACGACGGACGTAATGACGATCCCTCGTGGGCACCTGATTCACGGCATCTGGTTCTCACGTCCAACCGCAGTGGCATGCGCCAACTGTGGGTGGTCGACGCAGAAACCGGGCGGGCACGGCAACTGACCTTCGGTGCGCAGGAAGCGCGTCTGTCGGCTTGGTCGCCGCGTTTGCTCACGCAGTAGCCCCTCCACCTTTTTACCGGAGTTTTCGAGATGATCCGTACTTCTCGTCTGATGTTCGTCCTTGTGTCTTCGTCGCTCGTGCTGGGTGCATGCAAAAAGAAACCGGCGCCGGCTCCGGCTCCTGCACCTACTCCGACGCCAACGGAATCTGCTCCGGTACGCAATACGCCGGCGCCGGCTCCTGTCGACACGATGGCCGCATACAACGAGAAGGTGGCCGCTGCCCGTTTGCGTCTCCTCGAAACGATCTACTTCGAGTATGACGCCGACGAGCTTCGCGACGACGCGCGGGCGTCCCTCGATGCCAAGCTGGCCATCCTCAACGCCAACCCTGGTCTTCGTATCAAGGTCAATGGCCACTGCGACGAACGTGGCAGTGACGAGTACAACATCGCGCTTGGTCGTCGTCGTGCCGAAGCGGCCAAGCGTTACCTGACCGATCGTGGTGTCGATGCCTCGCGCATCGAAACGGCGTCGTTCGGTCGTGAGCGTCCCGCGGCCCAGGGCGGCGGCGAGGATGCGTGGTCGAAGAACCGTCGCGATGAGTTCGAGATCGCGGCCGGTGGTGAAAACCTCAAGCCAGGCAACTGATGATGCTCGCCACACCCGGTGACCGCGTGGTGCGGTTTCCCCATGCCTTCCGCCGTGTGTGGCGGCTCATTCCCCTCGTGGCGCTGGTCGCCACGGGGGGCTGCTTCGCCACACGTGGTGATGTTCGCATCATCCAAAACGATATTCTCTCCCTGCGTGCGGAACTGCTGCGCAAGCAGGTGGAGCATCAGGAAGCGTTGCTACAGACGCAGCGCATACTGCAGGTCGCGAGTGATTCACTCGCCAAGGTGAGTGCTCGGACCGTGGGCATTCAGGGCGATGTGAAGGGTGAAATGCGCGCCGTGCGTGAGCAGTTGCTGCAGGTACAGACGTTACTCGGGCAAAGTCAGGCTACGATTTCGAGACTGCGCAGCGAGCTCGAAGAACAGCGTGCCCAGGCCGCGGCTGCTGTGCCGCCGGTGTCGTCGCCGACAACGGTGCCGCCCAGCGGTACACCGAGTGGTG
The DNA here is from genome assembly GCA_016742275.1 of Gemmatimonadaceae bacterium. Lineage (GTDB taxonomy): Bacteria > Gemmatimonadota > Gemmatimonadetes > Gemmatimonadales > Gemmatimonadaceae > Gemmatimonas. Next base: position 19,867 of record JACVCD010000024.1, on the reverse strand, counting down.
GACGAAACAATCCTCCGCCGACGCCGCCTGCTTCAACGAGAACGGACTCGGCGGCTGGCACGGCGGCCGGACCCGCGAGTGCGGCGCCCGGACCCAATCAGCTCTATGTGAACGGGATGGATCAGTTGCGGCGCGGGAGCAGTTCGACTGCGCGCACACTCTTCCAGGAACTGCTCACCCGATTCCCCGACTCCGAGTACTCCGCGGAATCGCAGTACTGGATTGGTGAGTCGCTGGCGAAGGAGAACAATCTCCCGGCTGCCGATGCCGCGTTTGCGGCCGTAGTGAGTACGTATCCGAACAACGCCTTCGCACCGAAGGCATTGTACAAGCGCGGGTTGCTGCTCATCAAACAGGGCAACAACACGCAAGGCAAGCAGTTACTGGAGCAGGTGATTGCGCGCTATCCGCGCAGCGATGAAGCCGAGCTCGCAGCTGATACCCTCAAGACCCTGCGCTGACCTGCTGTATGCGCGTTCCCGCTTTCGTTCGCCATGTCATCGCATAGTCCGGGGGAGATGCCATTCCTCGAGCATCTCGAGGAGTTGCGCTGGCGCCTGTTCAAGGTCGCGTTGGCACTGGCCATCGGGATTGGTACATCGTTCTTCCTGATCTTTTCGAAGCAGATCGATGTCGTGGCGATTCTGTCGGAGCCGATTCGCCCATTCATCAAGGGGAAGCTGATCGTCACGCACCCCGCGGATCTGTTTGATATCGCGATGAATGCGGCCATCACGCTCGGGCTTATCGCCGCGTCGCCCGTCATCGTGTGGCAGATCTGGGGCTTTCTGTCTCCAGCACTCTATCGCCACGAAAAGAAGGTGGTGATTCCCGCTCTGGTGGGCGCTGCGTTGCTGTTCCTCGCCGGTGCGGCGTTGGCATTCGAGTACGTGGTGCCAGTGACCCTGGCATTCTTTGCGTCATTCCAGAGTGACGTCGTGGAAATCATGCCCACGGTGAAGGACTACATGGGCTTCGTCATCGCCATGTGTCTGGCGTTCGGAGCCGTGTTCGAACTGCCCGTGGTCATCGCACTGCTGTCGGCGCTGGGCATTATTCAGCCGCAGTTTCTGTCCAAGTTCCGCCGTCATGCGGCGGTGGGTTGTCTCATTGCGGCGGCCATCATTACGCCGGGCAGTGATCCGACCTCGTTGCTGCTGCTCACGGCGCCGTTGTACGCACTGTACGAATTCTCGATCCTGCTTTCCAAATTGATTGTGCGCCGGCGCGAACGGAGCCTGGCGGCCGAGGTCGCGTGAGTGCTGCGGTGAGCATCGTGCGCCGCGTGCGGCGCGCCATGACAACGGGAGCAGTGTGGGCTGGCGCGGTCGTCGTGATGGCGGTCACTGCGCTGCCGGCTGCGGCGCAAGCACAGGGGAGTGGCCAAGGCGGACGTGGCAATCAGCCGCCGCGGAGTGGCCAGAAGCCGTCCGGCGACACCACGCGCACACTCAGCAAGGATCGCACGGTATTCGATTGGATTGCTCCGGATTCCATCATGCGCCGGTTGCTCGAGCGCGATGGGTATCGGGCCGTGCAGTACCAGGGTGATACGGTGCGCTTCAACGCGAACTCGCGCGTACTGATTCTCAAGGGCAAGCCGTCGGCGGTGCAGCGGGATGAGACCATGATGGTGGGCGACTCCATCGTCTACAACGACTCGACCAAGAAAGTCCTGGCGATGGGCGATACGGTGTTGCTCCGCGACCCGTCGCAGACCGGTGCCGATGATGTGATCTCCAATCGCATCGAATACGATCTTGTGACTCGGTCTGGTTTCACGAATGAGTTCGCCACGAGTTTCGAGTCGGGGCAGCGCCTGTTCATGAGTGCGAAGCGCAGCGCCATCGTGTCCGATACGCTGGTGCAGGGGCGGCACCTCGTATTCGCGCGCAACGGATCGTTCACCTATTGCGATCACACCGAGCCGCATTTCCACTTCGAGACGCGCGACATGAAGTTCGTGTCGCAGAACATCATGGTGGCGCGTCCCGGCATTCTCTACATCGGTGAAGTGCCGGTGTTCTGGATCCCGTTCTTCTTCCAGGACGTGCGCTCGGGTCGTCGCAGTGGAATTCTGACCCCAGGCTTTGGTGTGGCGGAGTTGCTTCGCAACAGTCCAACGTATCGCCGAAGGCTGGACAACCTTGGCTACTTCTTCGCCATCAGCGACTACATGAACGCGGAAGTGTCGTTCGACTGGCGATCGGGTGCGCGGCAGTCCCCTGGCGACCCAGGCTTCATTCGTGGCAACGCCGAGTGGCGATATCGTTGGATTGACCGTTTCATAACCGGCGAGCTCGCGTCGTCGTACGTGAGCCAAAATGACGGCACTGCCAACACGTTGTTCACCTGGAACCACAACCAGGATTTTTCGCGCAACACCAAGCTGACAGCGCGACTGAACTGGGCGCAGAACACCCAGATCCAGCGTAACACGACCATTAATCCCGTGGCCGCCAATGCGACCATCCGGTCGCAGCTCAACTATCAGACCAAGATTGGTCCGGCGCAGATCAATGTGGGCGGCTCGCGGGTGCAGTATCCCGGTCGTACGCAGGTGGACATGGACTTCCCGTCACTCAACGTGACCACGGGAACGCTGGAGGCTGGACCGGTGTCGTGGACGCCCAGTCTGCGACTTGCGGTCTCGGGGCAGAGCCGCATTGACCAGGGTCTCCAGTTCCCGTTCGTCTACAACAGCCGCCCCGACGGCACGGTGGACAGTACGCGATTCAATGCGGGTCGGCGCAATATGCAGTTTGGCTTCGATACGCCGATCAAGATCTGGGACTTCCAGTGGCAAAACTCGTTCACGATCAACGAGCAGTTCCGCGACTTCCCTGAGCAGCGTGAAATCGTTGGCGTGCGCGACTCGTCGCAGAAGTTCACGCGGGTCTTTGCGCAGACATTCGAGACGAGTGTCGATTGGGCAACCTCGTTCAATCTGCCGCGATTCTTCCAGGGTACCTGGAATCTTTCGCCATCGATCAACGTCGCCAATGTGGACCAGGGTGGTCTGTTGGTTCGAACGGAACGTAGTGGAGGCCGCTGGGTCGCGCAGAATAAGCGCTTGAGTTATGCGCTGAGTTCTTCGCCGACCTTGTATGCCATGTTGCCCGGACTGGGGCCGGTGGCCAAGCTGCGACACTCGATCACCCCGAGCCTGTCCTACAGCTATTCACCGGCGGCATCGGTGAGTGACGACTATTTGCAGGCCATTGGTCGGAGCCGTGTGGGATACATCGGTGCGTTGGCGCAGAACCGTGTTTCGCTCAACATGGCGACGAATCTTGAGGCCAAGCTTCGTTCGCCCAACGATTCAAATCCCGAAGCAGGACAGAAGATCAAGCTGCTCTCGCTGGGCTTTTCCGCTTTGACCTACGACTTCGTACGCGCCGACACCACGGGCAATGGCTTCACGGATCGGACATTCTCGATCAATGGGCGTACCGACCTGTTGCCGGGTCTCGACTTCCGCACATCGTACGAACTGTTCCAGGGCGATCCGATGTCCGATACGGCGGTGTTCAGTCCGTATCGTACCGAATTCGGCGTCACGTTCTCGCTCAACAGCAAGTCGGGCATCTTCGGTCTTCTGGGTCGACTCTTCGGGGTGAAAACCGATTTGTCGGTCGATTCCACCGCCTTGCAGGCATCGGACCAGACCATCAATCAGCAGTCGCGTAACATGAATGCGGCGGGTGGTGGTTCCATGCGTGGCATGCAGATGGCGCTGCCGCAGGCGGGCGAAGGGTGGAATCTCAATGTGCAGTACAACGCGGCGCGTCAGCGTCCACCGGTGGGTGGAACGCAGATCGAGAACGACCCGACAGAGCTCTGTGAGCCGTACAAAGTGCAAGGGCAGTTCGCGTACGATCAGTGCGTGCTCAACGCGCAATCTTCGCCGGCCACGGGTTTGACCACAGGGCAGAGTGCGATCGGCGCGCCCGTGTTCATTCAGCCGCCAACGCAGAACGTGACGGCCAATCTGTCATTTGGTATCACGCGCAATTGGTCGGCGCAGTGGTCCACGATGTACGACGTGGAGCGGGCACGGTTTTCGAGTCAACAAATCGGTCTCCAGCGCTCTCTCCATGACTGGAACGCGGTGTTCTCGTTCTCGCAGACGCCCAGCGGCAATTTCGCCTTCAACTTCTTCATTGCCCTGAAGGCGCAGCCGGAACTCAAGTTCAACTACGATCGGCAGACGTACCGCTCGAACCAGTTCTGAGGGCGGGGCATGCTCTCGAGTCGGTATCGTCCGTATCACGTTCCCATTTTTCTTGCCAAGTACGCCTGGTTGCGTCTCAGGCGGCGTCCGGTGTTGCTCAACTTCGAAGTCACCATGCGTTGCAATGCGCGCTGTGGCTTCTGCGACTACTGGCAGACACCGGCCAGTGAGAAACAGCGCGAGATCGCGGACTTTTCCGCGATCGCTCGGCACTTCTCACCCATGCTGGTCACATTCACCGGCGGTGAGCCCACGCTGCGACGCGATCTCGAAGATCTCGTGCGCGCCGTGCGGCAATCGGTGCGTTACACCTACGTGCAGCTCATCACGCACGCCGGCATGCTCTCGCTCGAGCGCGCGCAATCGCTTTGGGATGCGGGTGTGGATCAATTCAACATCTCACTCGACTATCTCGACGGGCGTCATGACACCGCCCGCGGTATTCCCGGATTGACGCGAAAGATTCTCGATCTGGTGCCGCGTATGCGGGCCGCGGGCATTGGCGGCGTGCGTTTCAACACCGTGATCAAGAACGACAATCTCGATCAGATCCTGCCGATCGTCGAAAAGGCGGCGTCGATGGGTGCTGGTGTCAATTTTTCGGTGTACACCGCGCTCAAAAACGGCAACAAGGACCATCTGTTGCAGGATGTGGACCCGGTCGCAGTACAGACGGTGGTGGACGCGCTGCTGGCATACAAGCGCCGCCGCGCCGGGGTGATCACCAACTCCGACTACTATCTCGAGCAGATCCCGCGATATGTGCGCGGCGAGATGTCCGAGCCCTGCGAGAGCGGCAATACCACCATCCACATCGATCCACAGGGGATGGTCCGCCGGTGTCCCGACTTCAAGCCCGACGGTCCCTGGCAGTCGTATGCAGGGTACGCCCCCATCAACTGCAACGATTGCTACTATGCGTGCCGCGGTGAGGCACAGGCGCCGCTGCGTCTCATGTCACGAATCCGTGATGTGATGGCCACGGTGACACCCGAGGCCGCCGCTGCAACGCCGGCAGTGTCCGGTGAGACCATTTCGGCTGCATCATCGTAGTCCGTGTGGGATCAGCGCATTTTCGCTTGGCAGAAGGCGTTGCGTGCCCCTCGTGATGGGCGTCAGCATCCCGGGGGCCGGAGCACCGGTGTCCCTTGTACGTCAGCGCCCCACGGGGTACGATCGTAAGCCAAGCAACCGTCCGCTTTTGTGACGGTCCCGAGCGGTTCAACTGTCACGTGGAGTCAGTCTCGAACGCATGTCCAACGCCGCGAAGCACCGGAAGAAGGCGGCTGAGTTCGAGCAGCTGAAGCAGATCGATCGCGCGATCGCCTCGTACGTGAAGGCGATCGAAGAAAGCGAATCCGCCGGCGAAGACATCGATGTCGCCCTGTTCAACAAGGTGGGCGACCTGGCCCTGCGGCAGGGACGGGTTCCCGACGCCATCACGTACTACGAGCGCGCGGTCGAGCACTACGCCACCTCGGGGCTCTTCAACAACGCCATCGCGCTCTGCAACAAGATCCTGCGCAACGCGCCGGGTCGCGCGAATGTGTACTTCACGCTGGGCCGTATCTGTGCGCGGAAAGGGCTGCGCGGCGATGCCACACGCAATTTTCTCGAGTACGCCACGCGGATGCAGCAGGAAGGGCGTGTCGACGAAGGCATGCGAGCCTTGGCGGAAGTCGCTGACCTCATGCCGGAGCTCACGGAAATCCAGAGCCTGGTCGAGGAGCACGCCGCACGCGCTGGCATCACATTGCCGCGCCGCAAGACGCCTGCCCGAGCGGCCGCAGCCGTCGGAGACGAAGCACTGCCAGGCCGCGAGCCCAAGTCGGCCGACCTGGTGTTTCTCGATATCGACTACGGGTCAGCGCGCCGTACGCCGCTGGCCTCCATTCGTGTCCCAACGCCAGTTGCCGCGCCGGCCGTAGCGACACCGCCCGATGTGCCGGTAATCCTGCCGTTCATCACCGATGAACCGCCCGTATCGCGTGCTGTCGTCGAGCCGGTCGCTCCGGCAGTCCCGACGACGGCAGTCCCGACGACGGCAGTCCCGACGACGGCAGTCCCGACGCCGACGGTCCCGACGCTGGCAATCCCAACGCCAGTAATTCCGGCTCCTGTCGTCCCCACGCCGGTCGTGGCGACACCGATCATCCCTGCGGTTGTTGTCCCGCCAGTCGTTATCCCGCCAGTCGTCATCCCGACGCCCCAAGTGCCCACCCAGACGGTGGCACAATCGACGGCAGACGCGCCGCCGGTATCGCCGCTCGATGGCTTGGAAGCCACCGGTGAGTTCGACGGGCAGGATGTCCCCGTGCTGGATGGGTTCACATCGGACGATCTGCCGCACCCCGATGCCGAACGCGGGCTGATCGTCACTGCGCCGCTCGATCTCACGTCGCACACAAGCAATCCGAGTGCGTCCGAGGTGCCAATCCTCGATGAGATCGTGGTCGAGGATTTCCAGGGCGGCCCGACCAATGAAGCCGTCTCGGCCACATTCGGCATTGGCACTCCGGTGGGAGCCGATGCAGAGGGCGGGGTGCCCCCGATCGTGTTCGATCCGACGCCGTTGATGGTCAATGCGATCATCGAGCCGATCGAGCCCGCCGAGTCGAATGCGCCGCTCACACCGGCCGAAGCCGAACTGCAGGCTGAGGCGCCGCTGGTCTATCTCGAGACACCGGATACCTCTCTCGCGGCGCAGCCACTGGACGAGATCGAGCTGCTCGATATCGAACCCGTGCCGGAGCTTGATGCGGCCATCGCCGCTGGTGCCGAGCTCGTGGCCCGCGCCGAAGAAGCCGCGCGTATTTCTGGCGCCATGCGTGCTGTGCGGCCCACACCGCGCGGTACGCCAGCCATTGCACTCGACGCCGTCGAAGAGGTGGCACCGCCGTATCGTCCGCCGTATCGCCTCGATCCGCATGACTTCATCCTCCCCGGTGAGCTTCCTCCGCTCATTCTCGAGGATGGACTGGTCACGCACGGACTCGAAGAGGCGGTTCGTGAGGTGGAGCCGGTGGTCGAGCCGATTGTCGAGTCGACCGCGATGCCGCTTGTGCCTGAGGCGACGATCGATGGCACAAGCGCAGACGATGGTCTGCTCGATCTGGCCGATGATCTCGCAGACAACCTGGCCGATCAGTCGACTGATGACGGATCTGGCGACGAGTCCGCGGATGCCATCGAGCTGCTCGACATCGACACGGCGTTTGCTGACGCAAGTGAAGAGTCGACTGCTGTGGTGTCTGCCGCAGATACCGCTGTGCCGGTCGATGCGGAACTCGAGATCGAGACGGAAGCCGAAACTGACGTCACATCCGAACTCGAATTTATCGTCGATGCCGATGACGTTGAGGCTGACAATGAGGACGAGAGTGACAGCGACGATGATGAAGCGGATGACGACCTCCAAGTAGCCAGCCCGGTTTCGCTCCGTGATTCCGATGCGCGGCCCGTTTCGGTCACGCCATCGCTGCCCATCGCAGCTGTTGCCGCCGAGGCGCAGCACGTGGCTGCGGCGCGTCGTGATTCGCTGCGCAGTGCCGTCGCACGCATGCCGCAGAACTGGTTGCTGCGCCGTCGTCTTGCTGAAGCGCTGTTCGAGGCCGGAGAACGCGATGCTGCACTCGCGGAACTCGAAACCGCGCAATCGGGTCTGTACGCCGCCAACGAGTTTGCCGCGGCCTATGAGATTGCGGACGAACTGGTGCAGGTCAGCCCGGATCGCGTGCCGTATCACCAGAAGCGTGTCGAGCTGGCGGTTCGCACGAACGATCAGCAGCGTCTCCGCTTTGCCTATCTCGATCTGGCCGATGCACTCGTGCGGCTTGGCGAGGAAGCCCGCGCCCGCGCGGTCTATGCGCGCGTGCTGGAGATCGACCCGTACGACGATCGCGCCCGCGCGGCACTGGGCGCTGCCGCGCCGCCGCCGCCAGCTCCGCCACCGGCTCGTCCCGACGACGACTTTGTGGACCTGGCCGATTGGCTCCGCGACGACGATGCGCCGGCGTCCACCCGCATGCGTATGCGGGAACCGACCATCAGTGGCGACGAGCAGGCGGACTTCGACGCGCTCCTCCGGCACTTCAAGGATGGCGTCGCGCGCTCGCTCGGCGAGGACGATTTCGAGAGCCATTACGACCTCGGGGTCGCCTATAAGGAGATGGGTCTTCTCGAGGATGCCATCGCGGAATTTCAAAAAGCGCTACGGAGTCGCTCCCACCGACTTCCGGCATACGAGGCCTTGGGGCAATGTTTCGTTGAGCAGGGGCGGCACCAGGTTGCCGCCACCATTCTGTCCCGCGCTCTGCACGAGCCGGGGCTCAACGATGACCAGCGCGTCGGAGTGCTGTATTTGCTCGCATATTCGTGCGAAGCCCTACAGCGCTGGGACGAGGCTCGTAGCTATTATCAGCGCGTGTACGCGACAGACATTCAATTCCGAGACGTGGCAGCCCGACTGGCGGCTGTCGAACAGGCATCCCGATGACGCTCACCACGCGGACACCGTCCGCGTTGGCTGCGGCATTGCGCGATATCCAGGCTCCCGTGCGCACCGACCTCTCGGCGGTGTCCGAGGAGCTCTGGCGCATTGTATCGGCCGACGTGCCATTGGTGCAGGAGGTGCAGGAGCATCTCATGGGCATGAAGGGGAAACTCTTCCGCCCGACGTTGCTCCTGCTTTCCAGTAGCATCGAAGATCGCTCACCGCCGAAGGCTGTGACCTTCGCGGCCATCATCGAGCTCATTCACCTGGCCACGCTCGTGCACGATGATGCCGTCGATCATTCGGCATTGCGGCGCGGTATGCCCACGGTGAATGCCCTGTTCAGTCACCAGGTCTCGGTGATCATGGGCGACTACCTGTATCTGCGCGCACTGCGTGAACTGGTCACCATCGGTGATCTCGAAGCGATGCGCAGCATCACCTTTGCGTCGAACGAAATGACGCTTGGTGAGATTCGTCAGCTCGGAGCGTTCGACGCGCTCGCGTTCTCGGAGTCGGACTACGAAACGCTCATTCGCGCCAAGACGGCGTCGCTCTTCATGGCGGCCTGTGATGTCGGCGCGTTGTGTGGCGCACCGCAGTATCGCCAGGCACTCACGCGCTTTGGCGAGCGACTTGGTATGGCGTTTCAGGTTGCTGACGATCTGCTCGATTACACCGAGCAGCAGGAGATGACCGGCAAGCCCAGTGGCCTCGACCTCAAGGAGCACAAGGTCACGCTGCCGCTCATCGCCGCGCTCCGTGAGATGGACGGCTCCTCACGAGCCCGGGTCGAAGCGCTGTTTGCGTCGCTCGAACCTGAAGACGAAGCCATCGCCGAAGTGGTGAGCATCGTGCGCACGCATGGTGGGCTCGACTACGCGCGGCGACGGGCCGATCAGTTCTCGCGTGAGGCGGAAGAAGCCCTGTTGGAGCTACCGGAGGGTGCGGCACGCGCATCCCTTTTGGACTCTATTGCGTATGTCGTGGAGCGACGCTGGTAATGGCACGCGGACCTTCCAAGCACCGACCGTTGTTCCATGTGCTCGTGCTGGCCGCCGGATTCGTGTCCGGAGGACTGCTCACCCAGGTGGCACGCCATTTCCTGCCCGCTGGGGCGGTGAAAGAGTTTCTGACGACGGGAGTTACCCCGTCCGTCGGTCCTCTTACCATCGACCTGATTATATTAAAATTTGGCGTAGGACCAGTTGCCCTGGATGTCTCCCTTTTGAGCCTCCTTGGGGTATTGATCGCTTACCTGATCGCGCGGTCCCTCTTCTAGGAGTTTTCCATGGGTCTACAGAACTTCGGCTTTATGGAGATCATGATCATTCTGGTGATCGTGCTTCTCCTCTTCGGGGCCAAGCGCATTCCGGAGATCGCCGGATCGCTGGGCAAGGGCATCAACGAGTTCAAGCGTAACATCAGCGATGCGCAGCGTCAGATCACCGAGCCGCCGCCAGCACCGCGTGTTGAATCGCGCGCTGCTGAGCCCGCCGCCCAGGAAGATCGCCCCGAGCCCAAGCGCCTGATGCAGTAACACGGCGCGCGGCGGATTTAGCCGTCGTCGTTGCTCGGTCACTGCAGATCATCGCCAAACAAAAGGCCCGTGAGTCATCGACTCACGGGCCTTTGTGCGTTCAGTCACTCGCCTGGATCAGGTCGGTGACTGACGGCGCAGCTGGCTCAGCACTTCCGTACGACGATCGTCGATCTTGACCTTGTCGCGGAGGTTGAGAAGGAACTCCTCGACCTTCTGCTGACGCATCGTCTGCGAGTACTGCGTACGCTGAATCGACTTCTCGGCTTCGAAGGTCTCACGGCTGGCTTCAACGCGCGAATCCACACGCAGCACGACCATGGCGTCATTGGCGCGGAAGGGACCGCCAACCCGACCCACGGGCACCGCGAACGCAGCGCCAATGGCCGGCGTGAACTGGCCAAGACCCGGAACCAGCTGGCCACGCGAGAACGCAGGCGCCTTTTCGACCTGCAGGTTCGCCTGAGCCGCAGCGGCCTCAAGACCACCCTGCTTGGCCGCCGTTGCCAGCTGCTCGCCCATCGGACGCAGCTTCTCGACGCGCTTGTCGCGCGCCAGGCGACGACGGATGTCTTCCTTCACTTCGCTGAGCGCCTGCGGACCACCCTTCGTGATCGAGTCGAGACGCGCCACGTAGTAGGCCTCCTGCGAATCGAACAGATCGCTCGTTTCGCCGGGGCGCACACCCGTGAAAGCCCATGCGCTTACCGACGGCACATAGCGACCCGCGAACGAAAGCGGCTCCTTCTCGACCACGACCACCGTGGCCGGCGTCAGACCGAGCTGACGGGCAGCCTCGTCAAACACCTTGCCGTCTTCCTGATTGCCGGCCTTGGTGGCCAGCGAGTCCGCCTTGCGGTCGGTGCGCGAAGCACTGGAATCGCTCTGCGTCACCGAGACAAGGATGTGGCGGAGGTCGAGCGTATCACCCTGACGCGAGTCCACGCGGATGATGTGCCAGCCGAACGGCGTCAGTACGGGCTGCGAGACTTCGCCGACCTTGAGCGCGTAGGCCGCTTCTTCGAACTTGGGCGTGAAGCGATTGCGACCACCCTTGCCGAGCGCACCACCATCGGCACCGGAGATGCTGTCGGTCGACTCACGCTTTGCGACATCTTCGAACTTGGCGCCACCAACCACTTCAGCACGCAGTGCATCGATACGCGTCTTGGCGGCGGCCGAGTCAGCGGCTGTAATGGCGCGCGTGACCGTGAGCAACGACACCACGGCACGACCTGGCTTCTCGAAACGCTTCTTGTTCCGTTCGTAGAACTGCTGGATCTCGCTGTCCGTGACAGTCACTGCCGTGTCTGAAAGGCTCTCCGGACGCAGCACCACGTAACTCACCGTGGCACTGTCGTGACGGTCTTCGTAGAGCTGCCAGAGACGTTCGTCGGAGAGGTACGCACCACTCGCGATCTGGTCGAACAGCTTCTGCTTCGGGATCTCACTGCGATAGTACGCTTCGAGACCAGCAAGCATTCCCGACTGGCGCGCCATCGGGCTGGCGAGCAGTCGCAGATACTTCTGCATATCGAATTGACCATCGGTCTGCAGGTCCGGCGACTGCATGGCCTGCGGCGGCGGCGCCATGCGTGCCGCCTGAAGGATTTCGTCGTCAGTTACCGTGATGCCACGCTTCTTGATTTCCTGCTGCAGCAGCAGGTCCGTGACGAGTTCATCAAACGCCCGGTCTTCCAGCTGCTGGCGCTGGTCCAGCGTCAGTGCGCCACCCGACTGCTGTGACTGCTGCTGTTCAAGCGAGTTGACCGCGTTCTGCCAGGTGGTGAGGAGCAATTCCTCTCCATTGACCGTGGCGATGGACGTGGTGGTGGTTACGGGCGCGCGGCCGGCCAGACCCGAGGTCTCGTACAGCAGGAAGCTGCCGACGAACGCCACGATGATGAAAATCCAGATGTACTTCGCGGCGCTCCGCATCGATTGCAGCACGGGGCGTGACTCCTTCGGTCGGGTAGGACGGCGAAACGGAAAGGCGTCTGCCTCACTCGCGAGTGAGACAAATGCAACAGAGCCTCGAAACCTAGCGATCGCGTTCTCCTAAAGGCAAGACAGCTCGTCACTTCCTGTCGTCCACTCGCAATTGACATCCCGCTCGCCCATGGCAATCAATACACCCGATCCCCAGCCGCGAATCGTCTCCGGTGCCAGCCGCGTGACGGCGCGTCCTGACGTTCCGGGATATCACATGAGGGCTTTGCACGCATGAGCACCGCTGCCCGGATCGAGGAGCTCCGGAAAAAGTTCGAGGAGAACCCGCGCCGCTACTTCGCGCCGCTGGCCAACGAACTCCGGAAGGCCGGCGACCTGTCGCAGGCTATTGCCCTGTGCCGCGAGCATCTGCCCAAGCAGCCCGGGCATATGAGCGGCTACATCGTGTTCGGCCAGGCCCTCTACGAAACGGCCGAGCTTGAAGAAGCGCGCGGTGTATTCGAGCAGGCCCTGTCGCTCGACCCCGAAAACCTCATTGCGCTCCGCCATCTGGGCGATATCGCGCGTCGTCAGGGACAGCCACAGGTTGCTCGTCGCTGGTATGAGCGGGTGCTCGAAGCCGATCCGCGAAACGACGATATCGCGGCGCAGTTGGCGTCACTTGCCACGCCAGCCTACGGGACACCGGCCTATGGCGCGCCAGTGCAGGGGACACCCGCCTGGACGCCTGCGCAATCGGCCCCGGCGCCCACACCAGCGTACGGAGCGCCGTCATACGGTGCGCCGGCGTACGCGACTCCTCCGGTTCCCAGCGCGGCCATTCCGAATACGGCTTCACCGACGCCAATCGCTGCCCAGGTGGCGGTGCCGACGCCGGTGGCGCCCGCACCGGCCATTCCTACGCCGATTTCGGCTGCACCGGCTATTCCGACGCCCATCGCCGGCATTTCCGCTGTCCCGACGCCGATCGACAATGCGGCGCTCCCGTCAGCGATGCCCATCGATTTCGACGGCATGCTCACGCTGACACCGGTGTCCACGCCGGTGGTGGCGCCGCTCGACGGGTTCAATCCAACCCACATCACACCGGCGAGCCCCACGCCGGCGCTCGGCTTTGCCTCAGTTCATCCGGCGATGCCGACCCCCGATGCGGCGATGCGCGCCATCGAACCGCCCAGTTATTTGCAGGGGGAAGCCTCGACTGCCGTACCGGACACGTCCTTCGCTGATATCCCGTCAGAAGGATTGCTCGATATCGATGCGCTGGGCGGTATTGGTGTGCCGACGGATTCTGCTGCGGCAGATTCTATTGCTCATTCCGTTTCGGAAGCCACGGACGCCGATCCTTTTGCGTTTGGTGCTGTTGCGCATGATGCGTCGACCGACGCGTTGGTCGCGGACGAGCTCGCGGCCGCTGGCGATGAGGCGGCAATGGCGTTCGAGGAAGGTCTGGTCGCTCCCGAGTGGCCGGATACGTCGGAATTGGTCGCGCGTCGTGATATGCCGCGGTACGCCACCCCGATCTCGGTTCCGGTTACCACGGAAGCCGTTGAAGCATTTGGTCGTGAAGCCGATGATCCTGTCAACGTTCCGCTTCCGGAGCCAGAGCCGGACATCGAAGAGGCCTCGGTCTACGCGGCGGCGGTTCATGACCATGTCGTTGAGAGTGTGGATAGCACGGAGAGCGTCGTCGAAGCTCCAGCGCATGAACTGGTCGATGAGTATGTGCCTGAGCATGTGCATGAGCACGTAAATGAGTCGGTTGAAGACGAAGCCGACATCGTCACTGCTGCTGATACGTCTGAGGTGGAGTCACAGGTCGCCACCACTTCGCTGGTGACGCCTCCCCACGTCCCAGCATATGCATTCGACATGGGCACCACGTCCGGCGGGTTTGACGTGGATGAATTGGTCGGTGAGTTGGCCTCTCAGTCAGAGGTGTCCGAACTCGATCCGTTCGAGACGGTGGAGCAGGCGACCGAGCAGAGTGTGTCGGCTGAAGCCAGTTTTGCCGATGTACTCGATGCCGTTGAGTCGAGTGTGTCGGATGAAGTCGCGACCGACGCGAGTGTTGTAGCCGAGAGGGTGGCTGAGGAGCCTGCGTTCGACGATTCCTCCGAAGAACCTGCGGCTGAAGAAGCGCATGAGGCTTCGCCGGCCTTTGTCACCGAAACGATGGGCGAGTTGCTCGTGGCGCAGGGATTCATCGATCGCGCCATTACCGTGTACGAAGAGTTGGTGCGCCGCCGTCCGTACGATCCCGTATTGTCGTCGCGGTTGAGCGAGTTGCGCGACATGCAGGAAGAGAGCCGTGCTGCGGCTGCGGTTGTTCAAACGCCCGTAGTGACGTCTGTGCCGACACCCGTCGCGGCGTTCACACCCGTATCGACGTATACGCCTGTTGCATCGCGCACGCCGATTGCTCCGGTCCCGGCGGTCGCCGCGTTCACGGCGCGTGAACGATTTGCCGCATTGGCTGCCCGTCGAGTCGCACGTCGTACGCCACCGCGATCCACTCCGGCTATTTCGGACGCGATCGTGTTCCCCACAGCGACGACGGCCACGCTGACTCCGGTTTCGACGCCCGTGATCAATGCGGCCGTCACGCCTCCGGCCGAAGACTCATTGGCCGCGCTGTTTGGTAGCGAGAGTCACAGTGACGATGATCTGGCCGCCCAGCAGCTCGCAGAGGCATTCAATCCGGATGCCGTCGATGTGGGCACCCTGAGCGACAGCTTCTTCGCCGGTGCAGCGGGTCATCGTGAGCCCACGCCCGCGTTTGGGATTTCGCGGCAGCCCACCCCAGTTCGCAGCGCGACCCCGATTGCATCGCCGGCGGTGTCTCCGACACCGGCCTCGGCACCAGCCGCGCCGGTGAACACCGGAGAGTTCTCATTCGATCGGTTCTTCCCTGATCCGGCGCGCCAGGCCAATGCCAGTGGGAATACTGCGGGCGGCGGCCAGTCGGGTGACGCACCTGCTTCCGGCGCTCCCGCCGCTGACGACCTCGCGCAATTCTCGGCGTGGCTCAAGGGGTTGGGGAACTCGTGATCGTCGGGATCCTGAACGGTCCGAATCTCAATCTGCTGGGAACGCGCGAGCCGGCGATCTATGGCACCGCCACGCTCGATGACATTCTGACGCACCTGTCCGGTGTGGCGGCGTCACTGGGCGTGGAACTCCGCACGGCGCAGGCGAACGGGGAAGGGCAGCTGATCGACATTCTGCATGGCTGGCGCACTGAGGTGCGCGGTGTCGTGGTGAATGCTGGCGCCTATACGCATACCAGTCTGGCTCTGCGTGATGCCTTTACGGCCACAGCACTGCCATTCGTGGAAGTGCATCTGTCCAACATCCATGCGCGCGAACCCGAACGCCGACACTCCGTGCTGGCCAGTGCCTCCATTGGCATGGTGTGCGGACTAGGTGCAGACGGCTACGAATACGCCCTGCGCGGACTGGTGCGAGCGCTCGCGTCGCGACGTTCGTGAGTACGCCGCCGTCCGATCAACGGCCGGCGCGATTGGCGGCATTGCGCGACCTCATGGGTCGCGCTGATCTGGATGGACTGCTGGTCTCATCGCTCCCGAGTGTTCGATATCTCACGGGCTTTTCGGGAAGCAATGCGCTGTTGATGGTCACGGCGCGGGAATGCACGCTGCTCACCGACTTTCGCTACGCCACGCAGGTGGAAAGCGAAGTCGGGAGTTCAGCCACCGTGCGCATCGAGCCCTCGAGTCTCTGGACCGGTCTCTGGTCCCTTCTGGGCGCTACCGTCGGCGTTGAGCGTATCGGTTTCGAATCCGCTCACCTGCTGCACCGCGATTTTTCGCGCATCCTTGAGCAGGGCGCGCGTTGGCAATGGCGACCGTCGGTTGATCTGGTCGAAGGGCTACGCGAGATCAAGGATGACGGCGAAGTCGCGTGGATTGAGCGAGCGATTGAAATGGCCGAGTCCGCATTGGAGCGGACGCTGGGCATGTTGGGGCCCGGGATGACCGAAACAGCTGTGGCCGGCATGCTTGAACGCAATCTTCGCGAAGCTGGCAGCGAAGGCTTCCCCTTTGACTCTATTGTGGCGTCAGGGCCACGATCGGCGCTTCCCCATGCCAGGGCCTCGGATCGAGTCCTGCAGCGCGGAGATCTGGTGCTACTGGATTTCGGTGCAATAGCCGGCGGTTACTGCTCCGACATCACCCGAACGGTGGTTCTGGGACCAGCTTCGGCCGAGCAGGAGGACGTCTACGACATCGTTTTGCAGGCGAATTTGCGCGCTTCGGGCGCGGTTCGGGTCGGAATGAAGGGGATGGCTGCAGATGCGGTGGCAAGAGAGTACATTGACGCCCGCGGGTTTGGTGAGGCATTCGGACATTCGCTGGGTCATGGCATCGGCCTGGAAGTGCACGAGGGTCCTCGTCTGGCCCGGAGTATCGAGGCTCCTCTCGCCGCCGGTATGGTGGTCACCATCGAGCCGGGCATCTATCGCCCGGATTGGGGTGGGGTGAGAATCGAGGACGATGTGCTCATCACGACCACGGGCCCGCGCGTACTCACGCGCTATCCGCGAGACCTGATCGAGCTGTCATAGCCTCGGCCTCGTGCGTTACCCGTCTGTACAACATGTCTGCACGTTTGCTGCCCTGGACGGTCTTTCGGGATCGTCCGGGTGCGGTGTTCCCTCTTCCAGCCTGCCTCTCCATGATCGACCTGCGCTACGTGAAGAAGCTGATCGAGATGCTCGACGGCTCCACGGTGGATTCCATCGAGATCTCCTCCGACAAGGGGATGAAGCTCCGGATCTCGAAGAGCCCGCAGCAGCGGGCGGCCGCCGTCACGATGGCTCCCGCACTCCCGGCTGCGCCTGTTTCAGTGGCGGCACCAGTGTTGCCTGCTGCGCCGACGGCGCGTCCTGCAGAGGAGGGGGGGGCAAGCGCGCCGAAGGCCGAGGCGCCAAAGTCTGCGGCCCTCGAGATCAAGTCGCCGATGGTCGGAACGTATTATGCTGCACCAGAGCCGGGCGCCAAGCCGTACATCGCGGTTGGTGATCGGATCAGCAAGGGGCAGATCGTCTGCATCATTGAAGCGATGAAGATCATGAACGAGCTCGAGTCCGAGTTCGATGGTGTCGTGCGCGAGGTCAATGTGGCCGACGCTCACGCCGTCGAATACGGCCAGGTGCTCTTCCGCATCGATCCGACCGGCTGAGACATGACGACATGACGATGGTCTCCGGCGTCGCCCCGCATCCGGCTGCTTCATCAGCCAACGGCACGGCGCCAGCACAAGGGCTCGACCTCAAGGCAGCCCTGCAGCGGATGGTCCGGGAAGGTGCGTCGGACTTGCACCTCAAGGTGGGCCGTCCGCCCACGCTGCGATTGCACGGAGACCTCGTTCCCCTCGAGATGCCGCCCATGCGGCCCGAGGAATTGCGTGCGCTGGCTGAGCACCTGTTGCCGCCGGCGCAGTTGCGCGAATTCGTTGAAGCACGCGAAGCGGACTTTGCCATCAACGTCCCGGGCATCGGCCGCTTCCGTGTCAACGTGTACCAGCAGAAGGGCACGGTGGCCTTTGCCATGCGTTCCATCGCCCATGCGGCGTCGAACATTCGTGATCTCAACCTGCCGTCGGTTCTCGAGCAGATCGCGCTCAAGCCGCGTGGTCTGATTCTCGTGACCGGCGTAACGGGCTCGGGCAAGAGCACTGCGCTCGCTGCAATGATTCAGCACATCAATGAGCGTCGCAGCGCGAACATCATCACGATCGAAGACCCGATCGAGTTCGTGCATCGTGATCTCAAGTGTCACATCAATCAGCGTGAAGTCGGCACGGATACGGCCAACTTCGGACAGGCCCTGCGCCGTGTCCTGCGTCAGGATCCCGATGTCATCATGATCGGTGAAATCCGAGACCTCGAGACGCTCGACGTGGCGCTCAAGGCTGCGGGTACCGGTCACCTGGTGTTCTCCACACTGCACACCACCGACGCCACGTTGACCATCAATCGCGTGCTGTCGTTCTATCCGCCGCACCAGCAGAACGAAGTGCGTTTCGCCTTGGCCAACGCGCTCTCGGCCGTCGTGTCGCTGCGCCTCGTGGCGCGCGCGGATCAGCCGGGCCGCGTGCCGGCGTGCGAAATCCTCGTGAACACCGAAGCCGTCCGCGATCAGATCCGCGATCTCTCGGCCACGCTCAACATTCCCGACCTCATCAAGGAAGGCAGTGTGGCGTATGGCATGCAGAGCTTCGACCAGTCGCTCATGAACTACTATTCGCGTGGCGTGATCTCGTACGAAAGTGCGCTGTTCAACGCAACCAACCCGGCCGAGTTCGCGCTCCGTGTGCAGGGTGTGGATGGTGCCAGCGATACGGCCTTCAGCGGCTTCCGCGGCGGCAGTAACGCGGCCTGAGGGTTCGCAGCTAGGGCGCTTCAGCAGGCGAGCGGGACTGGCGGTGAGGCAGCGTCCTCGCCACCATACGGGATGTTCAAAAAGGTCCTGATCGCAAATCGCGGGGAAATCGCACTGCGCGTCATTCGCGCGTGCCGTGAACTCGATATCCAGACGGTCGCCGTGTATTCCGAGGCTGACCGTGAATCGCTCCATGTGCGCTTTGCCGATGATGACGTGTGCATCGGTCCGCCGTCGGGACGCGACTCGTATCTCAAGATTCCGCGTCTGATCGCCGCTGCCGAGATCACCGGCGCCGACGCTATTCACCCGGGTTACGGCTTTCTGGCGGAGAACGCCGAATTCGCTGAGACCTGCCGGGCGTCGGGCATTGCCTTTATTGGCCCCACGCCGGATCAGATCCGCGTGATGGGTGACAAGGCATCAGCACGTCGCGCGATGCAGGAAGTTGGCGTGCCCATCGTGCCCGGCACGCCGGGGCCTGTCGAGGATCCGGAAGAGGCGCTCGAGTTTGCACGCGAGATCGGATTCCCGGTCATCATCAAGGCGGCCGCCGGTGGTGGTGGTAAGGGTATGCGTGTGGCGCGTGATCCCGATGACTTCCTCCGCTCCTTCCAGCTCGCGCGTTCAGAAGCGTTGTCGGCGTTCGGCAATGGCGATGTGTACGTGGAGAAGTTCCTCGAACGTCCGCGCCATGTGGAGTTCCAGGTCATGGGTGATACGCACGGCAATGTGATTCACCTCGGTGAACGCGATTGCTCGGTGCAGCGTCGTCACCAGAAGCTCATCGAAGAAGCACCGTGCCCCGTGATGACGCCGGAACTGCGCGAGCGCATGGGTGAAGCAGCCATTCGTGGTGCCAAGGCCATCAACTACGTCGGTGCCGGCACCATCGAAATGCTGCTCGATGAAGACGGTTCGTTCTACTTTATGGAGATGAACACGCGTATCCAGGTGGAGCATCCGGTGACGGAGCAGCTCACTGGTGTCGATCTCGTGAAGGAGCAGATCCGCGTGGCCGCCGGCTTGCCGCTTTCGGTCAAGGAACTGCCGCCGTTCCGCGGGCATGTCATCGAGTGCCGCGTGAACGCTGAAGATCCGTCGCGCAATTTCCAGCCCTCGCCTGGCAAGCTCGAAGTCTTTCACCAGCCCGGTGGCCCTGGCGTGCGTGTCGACACGCACGCGTACGCAGGCTATACAGTGCCGCCGTTCTACGACTCGATGATCGCCAAGCTCATCGTGCA
>JACVCD010000002.1 GCA_016742275.1 Gemmatimonadaceae bacterium | reverse complement strand
AGGCGGGGATGAGGGCGTTCGATTTGTTTGGGGTGTCGGGGGAGAGGGGGTTGGGGGCTGGGCAGGTGCAGAAGGGAGCGGCGATGCCGTGGATCTTCCCATAGTCAGAGTTGGTTTGAACAGCGTAGGGAGAGCCGCAGAGAAAGCAGAGCCGCAGAGGAGAATCTGAGTGTTTTCCTCCGCGACTCTGCTTTTTCTCTGCGGCTCTGCGTGCGCCGTTCAAACCAATTTACACGTCTTGACAATCTCTCAGAACTGAGCCATAATAGACCTTATCGAACCACCTCTGAGGCCTCCTATATGTCCATTCGCCCCGTCAAACGCATTGCCACCGCGACTCCCGCCATCGAGGGCGCCGGCGTGCACCTGCACCGCGCTTTTGGCTTCGGCGATACCGGAGAAACGGACCCGTTCCTCCTCTTTGACGACTTCCGCAATGACGTCCCGCAGCGCTACGCCAATGGATTCCCCTGGCACCCGCATCGCGGCATCGAAACCATCACCTACGTGCTCGCCGGCCAGGTCGAACACGCCGACTCACTCGGCAATCGCGGCATGCTTGGCGCCGGTGATGTGCAGTGGATGACTGCGGGTCGCGGCATTGTGCACCACGAAATGCCGCAGGGTGATGCAGCCGGCCGCATGCATGGCTTTCAGCTGTGGGCGAATCTGCCCTCATCCCTCAAGATGACGGCGCCGCGTTATCAGGACGTCAAAGGGAGAGATATCGCCGAAATTGTGGACGATGATGGCACCATCGTGCGTGTGATCTGCGGTGAATTCTGGGGCAGGCGCGGCCCGGTGGACGGCATTGCGGCCGATCCGTGTTATCTCGATGTGTACGTGCCCGCCGGAGTGAAAAAGTCGCTGCCGGTGGACGCATATCGCAGCACATTCGCCTACATTTTTCAGGGTAGTGGAAGCTTCCGCCACGCCTCGGATCCGATGGGCGTGCTGACGGAGCGCACCGCAGGCAACGATGATGACCTCGTGCGCGACATGTCAGGGAATCGCTCGCTGATCGTGTTCGACAGCGGTGATGAGGTGGTCGTCCGTGCAGGTGACGAAGGCATTCGTTTCCTGCTCGTGAGCGGCGCTCCAATCAAGGAGCCGGTGGCGTGGTACGGACCAATCGTGATGAACACCCAGGCCGAGTTGGAGCAGGCCGTGCGCGAACTGCGCGAAGGGACATTCATCAAGGACTGACTTTTTCTACGGGTGGCATGATTCTGCACTCTTTTCGTAGCAAGACACGCCGAACAACGGGCGCGCTGCTGACTGGCAAGGTGCTCACTGGCATCGTGGCCGCGTGCACGTTGATCAGCAACGAAGCACATGCTTTCCAGGCACAGGCGCCGGTGCCGACTGCGGCACCGGCCTCCGCCCAGGCAAAGCCGGTCCCCAAGAAGAAGCGCTACGATTTTGCGGGCACTCTTGGCTTCTCGCAGACCAACGGCAATGCGAGCGCGCTCACGACCACCGTGAGCAACAAGTTCAAGTACTCTGTGGCCGGTTGGGCCTTCACGCAGGACCTCGCGTTCTTCTATGGCGAGGCCGATGAGAAGGTCAACACGAACTTCTGGAACGGCGGTATTCGTGGCGATCGCACGATTGCCACACGCGTCGCGTTGTTCATGGCCTCACGCTACGATCGCAACGTCGTGCAGGGCATCGAGAACCGCTATCAGCAGGGTTTTGGTGTCACGGTGGCCGCACTCGACGACAAGAGCAATCGCCTCAATCTCGCACTCGGCGGCTCGGTCTTCAGTCAGGAACTCACGCCGGGCTCGGTAGCCAAGGTGTCGCGGGCATTTCCGGCAGCGCGCGCAGCGTTCGACTATCGCCGCCGCCTCACGGAAGTGGCGTATGTGCAGCAGACGGCAGAATACCTGCCCGCAGTGGGCGATACGGCGTCTTCGTACTTTGTGAACGCTGAAAGTGCGGTGGTGGCACCGATCACCAAGAGTGTCGGCCTCAAGATCGGTTACATCATTCGCTACAACTCCGAGCCACCTATCCGCAACAGTGTGCAGCTGCGCACGACCGACACGTTCTTTTCGTCGGGCCTGACACTCACATTCTGATCGGTTGATGATGATGCATCGTACGGCAAAAGTTCTGGTTCTGGCGCAGGTTCTGCTTGCAGCCTCCGCACACGCGCAGGCAGCTGCACCCGCAGAGCCGCCCAAGAAGAATCTCGAAGTGTCGGGCAACGCCGGATTTGCGCAGACCAACGGCAACGCCAACGCACTTACCACCAACTTCGGCAACAAACTCAAGTACACGCTGAAGGGATGGGTGCTGGGAGAAGATCTCGCGTTCTTTTACGGCGAAGCCGACAACAAGGTGAACGCGAACTTCTGGAATGGTGGTGTGCGTGCTGAGCGCACGCTCACGTCGCGCATCGGCTTGTTTGTGGCCACCCGCTTCGATCGCAACGTGTTGCAGGGTATCGCCAGTCGTTTCGAAGAGGGATTTGGTATCGATGCCAAGCTTGTGGTTGCACCGCGGGATCGCCTGTCCATGCAACTCGGTGGATCGGCGTTTCAGGTCAACCTGACGCCGGGCTCTACGGCCACGATGAAGCGCAACTTCCCGGCGGCCCGCGTCGGTCTCGACTACAAGCACAACTTCTCGGAACTCGCATTCTTCCAGCAGACGGCTGAGTATTTGCCGACGCTGACCGAGAGCGGCGTCTACCTCGTGAACACCGAGTCATCGGTAGTGGCGCCGCTGTCCAAGCGCCTCGGGCTCAAGTTTGGGTACCTGGTGCGCTACAACTCCACGCCGCCCATCCGCGAAGAGGTGCAGCTCAAGAAGACGGACACATTCTTCTCCAGCGGCCTCACCTTTTCGTTCTGATTTTCTCCGCACCCATCCGCAGCAAGGCGTAATGATTCCGTGACGAGGGTGTCCTGACGACGGCGTGAGGGGCTGCTATGTTCTCCCCATGCCGCCCGGGACATCTCTCGACACGTTGTTGTCTTCTTTCGCCACATTCGCCGGCCGTGACGTGCCGCGCGATCTGCCGCGCCGTCCGAATAGCAGTGACACGGACGCTGTCGTGCAGGAAGTGCGTGCTCGCCTGCTCAAGGCCCACCCCACCGGCGAAGGGCTGAGCGCGGTCACCGCGCAATACTTCTTGCGGCTCGTAACATCGGCCACGGTGGAGTTGCTGCGTCGCCAACGACAGACACCGGCGTCCACGGCACACGCCCCGGATGAAGGCGCCACACAATTGCGAGCAGCACTCGGCGCGCTACCATCGTCGCGTCGCGTTCCCATCCTGCTGCAGCTCGAAGGTTACTCGCCCGACGATACAGCGCTCATCACGGGATGGAATCCGGCCCGTGTGGCCACTGCGCTCGATGATGCGACCGATACGCTGCGTGAGATGCTGAAATCGCTGCATGGGAAACGCGTCAATACCCCGGTCACATCACGCGGAGCGCTGGCGTCGAAGGATTTGCAGGAGCTGCGTGCCGCATGGTTGATATGTCGTGAGCCCGAAATCACAGGGCCCGGCGTGGATCTGGTGCTCGAGAACGAACCGACCACAGCGCCTGAGCCATCGGACATTGCGTCTGCGCTTGGCGGCACGATGTCGGAGGATGATCGGCTGCGTGCGCTCGATCGCACCCTGTATCGCGGCGCGGCGCGTGAGCTGGCATTGCTGCATCATCTGCGTGCGGCCGCTCAGGCGACCATGCCATCGGCGTCGGCCACTCCAAAACAACCAGCAGCCCGCACCGCACCAGCACGCTCGACCCCGGAGTCCAGAAGAAAGGGCGACGCGCAATCGCTGGCGCGCATCGGCTGGGTGGGCGCGGGATTGGCCATCGTCGCCGCGCTGATTTTTACGTTTACGCGCGAACGTACGACTGCGGAGACCGTGGTTGTCACTGCGGCGCCTGTTGAACCAGTGGCCCCGGTACTGCTATTGCCCCCGCCCGGCAGCGCCGTATCCGATTCGCTCTATCTGGTGTGGCGACCGGCAAAGGGCGCTAGCTCATACGTCGCCGAACTGGTCGATGCGGCAGGACAGCGCGTACTATCGGTGGCCACGGTCGACACCACCGTAGTAGTCACACTCGATTCCCCCGCCGATCAGCGGCGGGTCGCCGGATGGGCCGTTACGGGGATGTTTTCCGGCGGGCGGGCTGCGGGGTCCGCGACACAGTCATTTTTACCCCTACGATAGCCGCACCCCCCCCAACACCCAGCAGCGCGTCGAGCACCGCCTTCGTGACCGGTGCAACAGGCCCGGTCACATGCGCCCACGATTCGAGCAGCACATCGGCCGCATGCCATCCATGCGCAATGATGCCGCCACCCACGGTGAACATCGCGGCCGTGCCAAGAATCGACAGCGACTTCATGAGCAGCGGCGCGAGCTTGAGCAGAAACGCACCGAGAGCGCGTCCCTTCTTGTGAAGCGCGAGACCGACGTCATCGATCTTCACGATACCGCCAACAAGTCCGTACACCAGCACTGTGGCGGCAATACTCACGAGACTGAGCGCCACCACCTGCTGCGCAATCGGCGCCGCGCTCATGGTGCCGAGTGCAATGACAATAATTTCTGCTGACAGCACAAAGTCCGTGCGAATGGCGCCCTTGATCTTGCCCTGCTCGATGGCCACCAGCTGTTCATCGGTGAGCTCGGGGTGTGTCAACGCTGCCGCTGGCACATGTGCTTCCTTGGCATGCAGAAACTTGTGCAGGAGTTTCTCCACTCCCTCATAGCAGAGAAACAGACCGCCGATCATCATCAGCGGCATCACCGCCCACGGTGCAAAAGCACTGATCAACAAGGCCACCGGTACCAGAATGACCTTGTTGATGAATGACCCCTTGGCCACCGCCCACACCACCGGCAACTCACGCTCCACCCGCACACCAGACGCCTGCTCGGCGTTGAGTGCGAGATCGTCCCCCATGACACCCGATGTCTTCTGTGCTGCAACCTTGGCCAGTACGGCCACATCATCGAGCATCGTGGTGATGTCGTCCAGCAGGACCAGCAGACTCGAAGCCATGAGGGCGAGTGGGTCAGCGTGAGTGCGAAATGCTCAGTACGTTCTGATTGCTTTCTGACTACTTGTTGATTGCGCCGAGCAGTTTCTCGACGAACTGATTGAGACTACCGGTGGTGTCCATCCAGCGAATCACGGCCACGATGTCATTGGCCGGATCGACATAGATGAAGTTGTTGCCGGCACCGACATGCACGAAGGCCTGCACTGGTGCCGCGGCGAGATACGACTTATCAGGGTTCACGAACCAGTTCATGTAACCGTATGTCTTCTGCGCCGGCGTTGGGGTCAATGCCTGCGTTACCCACGCATCGCTCAGCAGCTGCTTGTCACCCCACTTGCCACGACGCTGCGTAAGCAGACCAAAGCGGGCCATGTCCCAGGCGTTGATGATCATGCCACCGCCCCAGTGCCCACCACCGCTCACGCTCTGCACTTCGCGGCCATCGAGCACGATCCACGAATTGTCATAGCCGTACCAACGCCACGTGTCTGACGCGCCGATCGGATCCATCACGCGCTCCTTCAGCACTTCGGGCAGCGGCTTCCGCCACACCTGCAGCGCCGCGAGTGCGAGCACGTTCACACGCACATCGTTGTACTCGTAGGCGCTGCCCGGCTCCACACGCGGACGGGTGGTCCATGTCGCCGCATTCTGCGCGGGACGATCGGCCCATTCGGGCTTGCCCCAGAGTGTGCCTTCCCAATCGCTCACCTGCCGCAGCAGATGATCCCACGTGAGCTTCCGGTTGTGCGGTGAGTCGAACGGCATGAGCAACTGGTCCTTGCCAGGCCAGTCACGTGCATAGCCTGTGCCATTGGGACGCGCGCGCAAAATGGGCGGCACGTACTTCGCCACGGTGTCGTGCACACTCGTGATTTTGCCGGCGTCCACGGCGAGGCCCACCACCGTGCTCACGAAACTCTTGGTGACACTGTTGGTGGTTTCCTGCGCGTCGGGATTGCCCCAGGTGGCCACGACATAGCCACCCTTGAGAATGACACCGGTGGCATCACCACGCGGCGGCAGCGGTCCAATGGGATCGCCCAATGGTTCACGGCCGAACGTGCTGTAGTGATTGAGCTCGAGATCACGCGGGCTCTTGCTCTCCTTGCTGACAGCAAACGCGACCGCATCGGCAAGCTTCACCGAATCCAATCCCATGGCCGACGGGCTGCGACGTTCCCAGCTGCCGGCGGGTGGTACATACGGCGTTGCCGCGGCTCCGGCACGTGTGCGGGACTGCGCTGCCAGCGATGAGGGCGTCGCGATGCCGGCAATCGTCAGCGTACTGGTGACCATCGCAAAGGCGGCGAGCGACCGGCGTGAGGGGCGAAGCCCAGGCATCGGAGGGGTATGCATGTGGTGGGGAGTGAGGGACCCTTCAAAACTACATGGCCGCCGTGTGCAACGACGCGCCGGTGCCGATATTCCCTCGCACATGGCCGCCACTCCCCAACCCTTTCGATTCCGTCGCGCCGCCGACTTTACCGCGCTCCGGCTTGGGCGGGCCATCCTTGGTTATCTGGCGTTGATGACGGGCATCATCACGCTGGCTCCATTCGAATTCCAGTCGACACCGGCCCACGGACTGACCACGGTGTGGAACTGGTCGGACTTGATCATGAACGTGGTCATGTTCGTGCCATTCGGCTTTGCCTATCAACTCACACGTCCGCGCGGTGCGCCGCCCGACTGGCCTCGGGTGGTAGTGCTTGGTGCGGCACTCAGTGGCGCGATCGAGCTGGCTCAGTTGTTCTCGCCGCAGCGCTATACCTCGCTGCTCGATCTTGGCACCAACACGCTGGGTGCCGCCGTGGGTGCGGGGCTGTTCGCGCGACTGGCGCGGCATCTGCCTGACGACACCACCGTGCGATCGCTGGCACTCGAACTGCCGCTCATGGGGCTCGTGTACCAGCTCGTGCCACTGACCTGGCTGGTGGGACTTGGGGCCGAAGACACGGTGCGTCGCTGGCTGGTGCTTATTATCGCCACCATGGCCGGTGCCATTGTCGGCACTGTGCATGCTGCATACGTGGCGCCGCAGCATCCGCGTGGGGCGCGCGGCACACAGCGCTGGCTTTGGGGCACGTTGATTGGTTGGGCCGTCGTGGCATTGCCGCCGGCACTGCGTGACGATGCGCCAGTGATCAGCGCGGCTCTGGTGCTACTGACTGGCAGTGCGGTATTGCGCAGTATTGCCACAATCCGACGTTCGCGTCAGGAGCCATCCGGACGATTCGAGCTGCCAACGCTGCGTCTGGTGATGCCATTGTTCGCCGCGTACCTCACGCTTTCAGCGCTCTGGCCAATCGCCAACCTCTCTCCCGACTGGCAGGGCACGTGGCTATTGGTGTTGCCGGTCGTGGAGTTGTCGCAGCCGTTGGTATTCCGTGCGCTCGAACAGGTGGCCGCCTTCACATTGGTGGGGTACCTCAGCGCCGAGTATCACGGTAGAGACTGGCGCACACTGTCGCTGGTGTGGCCGCGTTTGCTGGCATGGTCATTGCCGGTTGCTCTGCTGCTGCAGGCAGCACGCGGTTGGCGCGCCGACAGTGGCGCAAGCGTTTCTTTACTTGTGCTCACGCAGGTTGCGGCGATGTTCGGAGGGTGGTTGTATGTGTTGCAGCGCGCGCACGTGCAGGCGCTGGTGGCTCGCCGCGCCCTGCTCTCGGCCCTGCCCGCTCGAGACACAACGACAGAATCGCTCGATCAACCCGGCTCCTGAATCAGATCCTGATGCATTCGAATGCCACGCGAACTCGTGATGTGAAACGCGCATGCAGCGCGGTGCTTGGTGCACTGGTGTTTGGCGCGGTATCAAGTTGCGCAACGCAGGGGCCGCGAGATCCCAGAGACTGGTTTAGTCCGCGTGTTGATGTGGTGAAGGAAACCATGATTCTCGATGGAGATTTCACCGACTGGCATGGAACGCCGACGGCGCTCACCGTTGCTGCACCATCGCCGCTCCAGAGTGTGCGTTTTCGCGATACGCCGAAATATCTGCACATCAATCTGACGTTTCGCGACAGCGTGAACCTGCAGGCGATGCCCGGCACATTGCACTTGTTGTTTTCAGGTGTTGGAGCAAAGGACACCAATACTGTCTATGGTGTTCGGCATGTGGACTTCTCCCTGGACTTGTCGCGTCTGGATAAGCTGCAAGCCGGGGGGCGCGGCGCGGGCTTCGCGCTACGCCCTGTCCACGAGAGTGGTCTTGGAGAGTTCAGATCGCCGTATGATTTGGAAGTCGCGGCACTCCCCACATGGGCGTCCAACGAGTTTGAGCTGCGCCTGAAGCGCATGCCGCGTGACCAGTTTGGCGAACTACACCCGATGTTCCTCAATTTCACCGCGGTGTATGTGGGAACGGATTCGGTGGTGCATAAGTCAGCCACGGTCGCGCATCGTTGGAACACAGCTCCCGACTATACGCCACTCGCGCGCATCGACACGATTTTTGCGCCATTCCCCGGCTCATTTCGCGTGGCGCAGTGGAATGTTTCTGAAGGATCCTTCAGCAGGCCGGCCATGCATGCGCGATTGCTGGCGGCAGTCACGCCTGACGTCGTGATGCTCGATGAAGTGTACGAGCAGGTGACTGCAGATTCCCTGCGCAGATTCTTTGACCTTCCGGAACTGAAGGCGCTCGGTCCATGGCAATTTGTCATCGCCGGTAGCGGCGGACGTCAACGCACCGTGGTCGCGGCGAGACAGCGCAATGTGCGACCGGTGGAATCCATGGCGCGCATGCAGTATGAGCCCGGCGCACTGGACAGTCTCAAGCGCGTCTTTCCTACAGCGGCGCACCGACTGATCGAGATCGAAGAGCAGGCGCAAATCTCGAGCGTTGGCGCGTGGGTGGATATCAACGGAACGGATGTCATGTTTGTACCGCTCGATCTCCAGAGCGGTGGATACGCCGGTAGTGTGCACGATGCTTTGCGCATTCTGCAGGCGCGCGCAATCCGTGGATACATTCGTGCTGAGGTACAAGCCCGCACCTCATTTCCGATTGTGGTGGCGGGCGACTTCAATCCCGTGGGAAGTTTCCAGTCGATCACGATACTCGGCCGCGATCTGCTGAACGACATTTCCCGCCAGCTACGCCCTGCGCACAATCTCCGATTGGCCGATTACTCAGCGGTCACATGGGAGAGCAAGGATGCGGCACAATTTGCTCCGGGGCGTCTCGACCTCACCTACTACACCGGACTGCAGCATACCAATGGCTTTGTTTTCACGACACAAGACTTGAGCGACCGACTGCTCAATAAGCTCGGTATGACGCAGGATACCTTCGAGAAAGTGGCCGACCACTTCATCGTGGTCAGCGACTTCAAACGCTGACTGCACTCACCGCATCAACCGCTTGAGCATCTCCGGCATCGCGTGCAAGTGATCGATATGATCCGGAGCACTGGTCCCGGCAAAGCCCTGCACGAGTAGTCCGCCTCGTTTTGCCTCACTGAGTTGCTGCATCCCGCGCGGCCCCCACGCCAACACGGGTCGCGCACGCAGGCCAAGGTACTGCAGCATCCACATCGCTGTTTCGGTGGTGCTCGCATACGTGCCGGGAAAGATTTCCGAGTGCGTCACCACCATGCGCTTCGCGCCATGAGCCGCGCGCGCGGCAAACTGTGTCAGCGTGAGCAGATTGAGCGAGTCAAGAATGCCGCCCGAAGCAACCGGCGTTCCCTCGGGCACATACGAAGTGTGCATGCCATCGAGCAGCAACACGCCGTGCACTCGCTGCATCCAGAGACTGTCGCGAAGAATCACACGAATGGCGCCGTGGCCTGCCGAGAAGCCGCTGAGCGCCAGACGCCCTACCGTCACGCGTTGACCACTCACGGAGTCCAGCGCCTGCTGAATGCGCGTCATCAGCGAGTCCATCATGCCAGGCTGACGGAAGGTGCGGTCGTAAACGCCGGAGCCATTGCCCAGCGTGAAGCTTGCCACCGCCATCAACTTCCCGGTTTCTTCTGCCGCCTGTCGCGCCAGCCATGCAGCGCCGTGGAAATGCACCAAGAGGTCGATAGACGACCGGCGCGCACCACTCTTGGGGATGTACAGCTCACCGCGCCCACCGGACGGCAGCGCAATCGGAACAGTCACGCCGGTGAGAGTCCGCTGGGCCAACCGCGCGTGCAGCCGCACACCCTCCTGCATCGGTGACGCTTGCTGTGGTGCGACCTGGGGCGTGGGCTGCGCTCCCGACTGCGAAGGCTGCGCGGGCGGGGCAGCCTGAGCGCCGCCAACCTGGGGGCCGATCAGCAGGACTCCGCCCACGACCAGTTGGGCAGCACGTCGCGTCAAACCGGACCGTCCCCTCCGAGGCATCACGAATGGCTCCTTTTGCATTTGCGGGGTACCTTGGTGTCAATCCTCCACTGAGGCAACTCCCATGGCTCTCCCTCCCAGCCGGTGGTTCGCTGCACTGGCGACGGCTTCCCTCCCCGTCGCGCTCGCGGTCATGCCCGCAAGTCTGGCAGCACAATCCACGCTGGCATTGGCACCAAATGCACGCACCCTCCCGATCGCCGCGCGACAGGCGGCCCGCGTCACCGGCGTGGTCTACGACAGCTTGCGTGGCGGCCCACTGCGCGACGCGTGGGTGCAACTTCGCTCCGCCAACGACGACTCCAATTACGGTCAGACCGTTCGGTCAGACTCCCTCGGGCAATTCAGCTTCCGCGACATTCCGAGCGGGCGCTACGCCATCGGCTTTCATCATCCCAAGCTCGACTCGCTTGGACTGGCTCCGGTGGCGCGGGCACTGAACATCTCCGCCCCCGACAGCATCACGACCGAACTTGCCGTGCCTTCTGCAGCGCGTGTGCGGGCGGCGGTGTGCGGTGAAGGGCGTGGCGGTTCGGTACTCATGGGTCTCGTGCGTGATCCGGCCACCGGCAATCCGGTCAAGGGTGCCACGGTGAGTGGCGAGTGGTTGGAGTACTCGCTCGACAAGAATGGTCTCAACAAGCGCTCACCACGCCGCACCGTCACCACGCAGGACGATGGCTGGTTCGCCATCTGCGGTGTCCCGAGCCCTGGCATGGTCGGACTGCGCGCGTTTGTGGGCAACGACAGCACCGATCTGATTGAAGCGCAGATGACCGAAGAAGGGTTCATGCGCCGCGAGCTGTATCTCGGCGCCGGCACTGGCACCTTGAGTGGTGTGGTGCGTCGCGCCGATAGCAACAAGCCACTGGCTGACGCCGAAGTCGGTTTGGTGAATGGTCCACGCACCCGCACCAATGCCAACGGCGAATGGCGCATTGTGGACGCCCCGGCGGGAACGCGTCTGCTCGATGTACGCGCCGTCGGCTTCTTCCCGCAGCGTCAGGCCATCGACGTAGCAGGTACCGTGGAACCGATGTCGGTGGAGCTCAATTCACTCAAGTCGGTGCTCGACACGGTCAAGACCATCGCCATGTTCTCGCGCTTCAATATTGCCGAGGAGATCAAAGCACGTAGCCGCAGCACGATGGGCATTTTTCTTACGTTCAACGATCCCATGCTGAAGCAGGCCATGGTTGTTTCCGATGCACTACGCATGACACGTGGTGTGTTCGTTGAACCTGGCGGAGGACTCGGCAACAGGCTGGAAATGCGCGGCGCCTTCACTGCTCGCTGCAGTCCGTTGTTCTTCGTGAATGGCTTCCCCATTCAGGGCTTCACGGTTCAGGATCTCGATTCGTTCTACAGCCCGAGCAATATCCTCGCCATCGAGGTCTATCACGTCGGCACAACGCCGGCCCAGTTCCAGACGGGCATGCAGGAGTGTGGCAGCATCGTGGTGTGGACACGCTGAACCCGCTCAACGTACTCCGCTCATAGCTGTCGCAAACAACAAGCGCCGCCGCTTCTCATTTCGGAAGCGGCGGCGCTTTGTTTGCTATCGATTGAAGATCAGTTCACGCCGTTGGCATGGACCGCTTGCCAAGCGGAGCAAATGAAATGGTGGCCAGCTTGAAATGCGCCAATCCGAACGGAATGCCGATGATGGTGATGCAGTAGGCGATACCGGCCAGCGCGTGCGCAATCCACAACCAGACACCGGCGAAGATCACCCACAACAGATTGGCAATCGACGTACCCGGCACACGCAGCTCGCCGAGATCACGAGCATCTACCAGTGTCCTGCCGAAAGGGAACGCCGCAAAACCGGCAATGCGAAAGGCCGCAAATGCCCACGGCAGGCCCACCACCGTCAACGCCAACAGTAGGCCGGAAAACATCCATCCCAGCCAGGCAAAGAATCCGCCGCCGAGGATGAACCACAGGATATTGCCGATCAGAGCCATGTGCAGTGAACCGCGCGCTGTGGGTCAAAGAGAGCAGCATCAGCCTTGGAGCATGATCTCACGACATGATGCGTGTCGACACACTACGGGGCGCGAGATTCAACTGTTTCCGCCACTGGGTCAGTCCTGGCCCGGGTTAGGCCCTGGGGCCTGCGGCGCCTGATCGGGGCGCCACCAGTGATCGGGCTTCACCGGAAGCGCCTGAGCGCTGCTGACATTTGCGGCCCCGATATCGGCGAAGATGAAGTTTTCGCTGGGCACCGGCTGACCGTGCAAACGCCGTAACATGGCCAGTTGCCCAACATGCGTCATGCAATCGGACAATGGTCCATGCAGGAACTGCTCGTCGGAAATGCTCGCCTGGAGACTGGGATCGGCGAAATCGTCACGCAGCAACGCCAGCTCGGCATGGAAGCGCTCGACCTCCTCACGCCACGTCTCCGTGGCCGGCGGCGCAAAGTCGCCGCCCCGCAACATGGTACGCGCATAGCCCATGAGCCCAGTCATATGCCACAGCAATTCGTGCGGAGTCCGAACGTTCGTCCCAGCGCGAAACGTGCCGAAGTCTTCAGGTGCGTCTCGTAACGCTTTCTGCGTCCGATAGGCGAGTGCCGCCAGCAGGTGCTGCAGCATATGACGTGAAGAATTCATACGTCTCTCCGGGGTGTCGGGGACATCGGTTCCGATGTCATCTTGAGGGATGACTCACTGTACGCGCGTTCACGATTTCGTGCCACGCACGGCCACACGGTCGCCGGCACGATCCGTTGTCCTTATCGCATCGCTGGCGCTGTTTGGCGCCTGCGCAAGCGACGATGGCACCACCACGCCTCCGCCGCCCAATACCTGCGTCACCGCACCGCCGGCGGCACAGTCGTCGTATTACTCGGGCGCTGCCAACCGGTGTGACGCGGCGTTGCTTTCGGCGCTGCAGCAGACCGTGCGCACACAACGCACACTGGGCTACACATCAGCGCGCGACTCGCTGTACGCCTATGTCGATCGCGGGACGCGCCCGTGGATTATCGATCTTTATACCGGACGTGAAGCGATCGGCGTGACGACGCGCGCCACTGCAGCACAAAGCCGAATCAATACCGAGCATACCTGGCCCCGCAGTCGCGGTGCAGAGCTCGATCCCGCACTGAGCGATCTGCACCACCTCTTCAGCTCCGACTCGGCCGCCAATGAACGCCGCAGCAATTACCCGTACGGGCTCGTGCGCGGAACCGTGCTGTGGACGGGGACACCCATTGCCGGCACGACGGAAGTCAGCCGACTGGGATACGCCACCGGCACCAGTGGAACCATTGTGTTCGAACCACGCGCCAGTGTACGCGGTGACATCGCACGGGCGCTGCTGTACTTCCACCTCCGGTATAACGCCGATCGCCCGAGTGGCTTCAGCCTGCTCAACTTCGCGTTTGAACGCGACATGCTGCTGGCGTGGGCACGCGAAGACCCCGTGGACGCATGGGAGCGCCTGCGAAACGACGCGGTGTTCAGAGCACAAGGCAATCGGAATCCATTCATCGACTGGCCAGAACTGCTGGACCTGCTGCCGACACCAGCGCTCTGATCTCTGGAGTCTGGCCTCTGGTTTCTCAGCTCTCACTTCTTGAGACCCAGAACTAACGTTCTCAGTTCTGGGCTGTAGGACGATGGGAGTTCGAGAGGGGGAGATGGGGATAGACATTGGGAGTTCAGCAACGAAGGAACTGGTGCTCGGAAGCTCGGCCGCAAGGACTGCAGTCCTGTCCGCCAAGCCTCTGAATACTCGATTCCTTCGTTGCTGACCCTCTCAATGTCTATTTCCATCTCCCCCTCTCAACTCTGACAACTGGCCTCTCATCTCCCAGTTCTGACCATGTGACCTCGGACCCGGATCGGTGGGTACAGTCGTAGTGCAGCCTGTGTACCGGCCAGATCCCGTGCAGCAGCCTTCGTGTTTCTCCAGTACAACACATGCGCGTCCATCGCACTGCCCTCCTGACGATCATCGGTTTGCTTCCATTCCGATTCGCCGCAAGTCAGCAAGGACTACATGAGGTTGGGGCCCGAGCCTTCGTGACCCGGGCGGCCGGGATGACCACCAACGGCAATGGCTTGGAGTGTCTGGCAAACTCAATGGTCTCCACGGCCGCGCAGACGCCGAATCTGTCGTTCTCGATACACTCGGCTCCCATTGCCCAGGCGACACAATTCGGGACCAATACACCGGTGGTTTCGCTCGGCGCACGATCCCCTGATCGTCATCCGTGGCGCGTGGCAGCCTCTGGAACCGTTGGGCATGCCACGCAGGATTGCATCATGCTTTCGGAAATGACTCGCGCGTATGCTCGACTCAGCCGGACCGTGGGTCGAGGCGAAGTGGCGCTGGCCTACGGATATCGCGGCCTGTCCAACCTGGACCCGTCACGCGACATGCAGGGACTCGGCGTCATCGTTCAGCAACAGTTTCGGTCTGTGCAGGTGGCATTCGATATGCGTTCGAGTGGCCGGAATTGGGCGATCACTCGCAAAGTCGCAGTTCCTCGTATGGTGCCGGGTCCTCCGCAGGGAGTTGATACCGCCACTTGGCGTCTGGATACGACCTATCAGCGCGTGACCTCCCACGCTATCCGACACACACTCGATTTCCGAACGCATGTGCAGTTCGCAGTGGGCCGGTTGCACTTCGCGCTATCAGGCGGTGGGACGACGGGGCGCCAGGTATTGGGTGATTCCGGTTCGCCAAGTGATTCAACGATATCCGAGATTGCACAACGCAGAGGCTCCTTGCGCCGCACGCAGCTATGGAGTCGTCTCGATGCGCATGTCCCGATAGTCAACGGAGTCACCGTTGTTGCCGGAGTCGCTGCGCTACCCAGACAACCGACACTCGATGCAAATGTCCGCGGTGTGTACTCACTGGGAGTGAGTCTTGCCCGTTGGCCGAGCCGACCGAAGGAGCACGCGCATGCGACGGAAGTATCCCCGGTCTTCGTTGCCGTTCGCGATGACTCAACGCAAGTGCGTTTCCGTATGCGATTGCCCAAGGCGTCGGCCGTGCGCGTGAGCGGTGAACCCACGCATTGGGCACCGGTCTCCATGCTACGTGGAGTGGACGGATGGTGGGAAACGGCACTGACTGTGGCTCCGGGCACCTATCGCATAAACGTGAGCATTGACGGAGCCGCTTGGTCGCCGCCGCCCGGCGTACCTGTGGCGCGAGACGAATTCGGAGGACAGGTCGGGCTCGTCACCGTACGGTGATGCGCCAGTAGCAGACGCCGACGGCAGACGCTGATGACGACTGCCGATACCAGAGTGACCCCGCATGACGGTCGCGAGGTATAACGCATGTCACATGACCGATGCCGATCTCGTACGCCACGCGCTCGACGGGAATGCCCATGCATTCACGGAGCTGGTGCATCGACACATGTCGTCGTGCCTGCGATTCGCCACGCGCATGCTGGGGTCACCTCAGGATGCCGAAGAGGCTACGCAGGATTCATTGATCAGAGCATACCGATCGCTCGCCGCATACGATTCACGCACGGCGTTTCGCACATGGCTGTTCTCCATTCTGGTCAATCGCTGCCGAACAGCGCTGCTGTCCAGAAGCCGGCGGGCCCGTTGGGTTCGAACAGATTCCGATGCACTGACCCAGGCCGCTGTTCCATCGCATGGCCCGGATACGGAGCTGCGTGTCGAACTGGCGCGCGCACTCGAAGTGTTGCCAGCCGAACAACGCGAGGCCTTCTTGCTCAAGCATGTGGAACAACTGGAGTATGTGGAGATGGCGCGCATAACGGGCGTCGGCGTTTCGGCGCTCAAAATGCGAGTGCAACGTGCATGCACGCGCCTGCAGCAGGAGCTCGAGGACTATGACGGCACCGCAGGACGATAACGAGCCCACTGGCCCACTGGCCCGTGCGATTGTCGAGATGCGACAGGATGTGCCCGTTCGGGACGCCTGGCATGCCGCTCTCGATGAAGCATTGGCGCAGACGGCCCCCGATCCCGTAACACTCGCACGCGGTTGGCATGTATCACGGCCTGTCGCAGCGGCCGCCGCCATTGCCTTCATGTGCGTTGGTGCTTCGCTTCAGCATCTCGTACAACGTGCACGCGCGGCTTCCTTGCCCATAGTCGACGAGTCCGCCGCCCCGATGTCCCCAACCACATCCACGATGGGTGTGCGTTTTTCCGTCATGGCTGCCGGTGTGCGACGCGTGAGTCTCGTTGGTGACTTCAATGCATGGAACGCAGATGCAACACCACTCGAGTTAGGCTCGGATGGTCGAACCTGGAGCACCTTGCTGCCACTTCCTGCTGGACGACATGCATATGCATTCGTGATCGACGGTCAGGTGGTGCGCGACCCCGGTGCACCTGCAGAGGCGGAAGAGGATTTTGGTGTCCCCAACTCGATCGTGCTCGTGAGCAGTGCCCGATGACCATGGTACTTCCACACCAACTGCGTCATTTGCTCGTGGCATTCGCTCTGGCCACCGCACTTGAAGAACTGCCTGCGCAAGCGCGCCGAGATTCACCGGCGGCAGGTATTGCTCCAGCAACACGTGCCGCGATAGAACTGCTCGTCGATTCGCTTACGTCGGAACGACTCCCTGGTGATGCGTTACGCGACAAGATGGCGGAGGGGGTTCTGAAAGGTGCCGACGATCAACGCATTCTGATTGCCGTGCGATCATTGGCCTCACGCCTGCGCGATGCACGTGGCCTGCTCGGCCCAGGGTCCGACAGTGATGAGCTCAAGGCGACAGCCAGCGCATTGTTTGTTGGTGTAGACAGGCGCGCCATTGTCCGACTTGCCGAGGCCCGACGTAAACGGGGAAGTGGGACATCACTCACGGTGCCGATGACTATCGTGACCGATCTTGCCATGCAGCGAGTTCCTCTCGACATCGCCACATCGTCCATGGAGTCGTTATTGGAAGGTGGTGCACTCGATAGGGATCTCAATGCCTTCCGTCGCGGAATCGAGCGCGATCTTCAGCAAGGGAAGACACCCCGTGATGCCGTATCGACCGGAGTGCGCACGACATTGAACGGGATGAATCGCACACCGTAATGTGTGCCGTAGTGCACAGTCGACAATGACCCGGTAAGTGACCTGATAGCAGAACCGACAGGTATCACGCGCAGATGGCCAACATGCCGTCTCCATCGCGAATGTCGCGACCGCGACATCTCCATCGGAATTCTGCACCACGTCATGCAACGGAGTCGTCTCATGTCTCATGTATTTGCATCTCGCCGCAGATCGCTGCGCACCTCGGTCGCGATCGCGCTGACAGGTGTCGCCTTTCTCTCGGCGTGCTCGGATTCTCCGCCAACAGCCGGCAATAGTCAGCCGCTCAACATCCAACTCACCATCAGCGATGTGAGCGGCGAATCTGTTCGCGTTGATCCGCGAACCGCGACGCTTGAATCGGGATACGGCGCGATCATCTCGGTGGCCATTCTCGATGCCGCCGGAAATCCCGTACCGGGAGCAAAGCCTGCCTGGACGACCTCGGATGCGAACATTGCCACGGTGGCACCATTTCCTGACTCCAGCTTTGCGAGCACCGTGTCAAACAATGTCCTGCGCGCCGCCGTGGCAGGCCGCGCTCCAGGTCAGGCCATGATCATTGCATCTTACCAGGGGCAAGCCGACACCGCTCGCTTCACCATCACCCCGGCGCGGCAAGACACGAGCGGACCGGGACCTGTCACGCGGCCGACGCGATTCGAGCTTACGGCTCGGGTTTCGGGGTTGGATATGGCTCCGCAGTCCGGTCAGGATACGACCCGATGGGTGCTCACGAACATCTCCGGTGCGATCGTACGATTTGTGCAACTCCCGCCACTCGCCGGCGACACACTGCCGCCCGTGGGAACACCAGTCAGTACCCCAACACTCATTGCGACCGCCACCACCGGCAGCGATGGACGATTCACGCTACCCGACATGCCGGTCGCACGCTTTCGACTTGAAGTGCAACCACCGGCATCGAGCTCTTGGGCCGCCCGCACATTCGAGTACTCCGCGCCGTACTCCAGCACACTCAAACTCGAACTCCAGCTGAGTAAGAAGCTCTGAAAGTTGAGAGGGTGAGAGAATGAGCTGGAAATAGACGTTGAGAGGGTCAGCAACTCAGCGTCTATCTCCAGCCCGTACTCTCACCCTCTCCCCCCGACACTCTCGTCTCTCTCACCACCGAAGCTTGAGAGACGAGAGTTCAGAGTTGAGAAATCAGAAGGTGTATCGGATTCCCAACTGCATCGAGAATTGCAGGAGCAAATTCGTTCCGAGCGGCGTCTTGTCGCCGAAGAAGTCGGTGAGGTTGTAGCGGATCGTCTCACCCGTTGGATCGTACGACACCGGCACCATCAGATTGCGACGGTTCGACGCGATCGACTCGTAGCGGCCCCACTTGGAGCTCAGACCGTTGAGCACGTTGAAGAAGTCGAGCGAGATTTCCGCCGACTGGCCCGCGCGCGTCGGAATGCGATTCCGCAGCGAGAGGTCGAGGCGGTTGAACCACGGCTGACGGCAGGTGTTACGCGGAATGATCTGGCCGACGTAGTCGCCCACGCACGGGTTGTCATTCAGGTAACCGCGATAGATCTCGCGCTGCGCCGCCACATACGTGGCCTGTTCGGCGGATCCCGTGATGTTCGTCGGGATGGCCACCGGGAAATCTTCCGGTGCGAAGATGAACGGACGGTCGTTGAACGTGAGACCGTCGCCGTTCAGGTCACCACCCTGCTCCGGACCCCACGGCGTGCCGCTCTGCATGCGGAAGATGCCGCTGAGGCGGAAGCCAAGGGGAAGCTTGGTGAAGCCGGACAGAATGATGGTGTGATTGCGCACGAAGCCCGACGGGCCCCACGCCTTGTCCGTGTCACCAATGCCACCGATGTCGTTCGGACCCGTGGCGCCGATGCGCGATTCGCTCCAGCCGGCGAACGACGTGCAGCAGGAGAAGGAGCCGTTGTCGTCAGCCGTGGTCCACGTGTACGAGGCACGTACCGACGATTCCTGCGCAAAGCGATGATCGAGGTTGAACGTCAGCGACTGCGAACGCGCACGACCATCGTAGTAGTTCTGGAACAGGTTGCCGAAGTCGGTGTTGATCAGACGCTCATTGCCCGCCGCTGCGGCCGGACGGAACGCTGCCGTCGGCACAAAGATCTGACGACCACCTTCGTTGGCCAGCGAAAAGACCGACGCGCGCAGATTCGTGTTGCGCACCGTGTACAGGTTCGACGTGAACGTGTACAGGTAGTCAGCCGAGAAGCGGGTGCTGCGGCCGAGCTGACGCTCGTAGCCGAAATTGCCGCGATACGTCTCCGGAATCTCGAAGCCCTGCGTCCAGAATGAGTATTCCGGAATACCACCGATACCGGCCGAGCCCGCGCAGTTGAACGGATTGTTGTCGCCGTTGGCCGCCCAATCGCGATAGCCGTTCACCGCTGGCGGCGCGTTGGCATCGCCATCGGCTGCGCTACCCGTGCACGCAAGGTTCTGCAGCGGCACATCGGTGATGCCCACGTTCGAACCAAGCACACCAGGCAGACGGCCGTAGAACAGACCAGTTCCCGCGCGCCACACTTCGGTGGCATCGCCGCGACGATCCCACGCCAGCGACAGACGCGGCGAGATATTGTTCTTGTCGATCGGCGCCACACCCGTCTGGATACCGAATGCACGCTCGGCGTCGATCACACGACCCGGTGCGTCACCGAAACGCGAGAGATCGTAGCGCGCACCGATGGTGGCCAGAAGGCGCGGCGTAATGCGCCACTGATCCTGCGCATACACCGAGTACTCGTACGTGTCGAACACCGCACGCGGCACCTGACCGTCGGAGCGCACGTTACGCGTGTACTGCAGCGG
This sequence comes from Gemmatimonadaceae bacterium, assembly GCA_016742275.1. Classification (GTDB taxonomy): domain Bacteria; phylum Gemmatimonadota; class Gemmatimonadetes; order Gemmatimonadales; family Gemmatimonadaceae; genus Gemmatimonas. The sequence goes on along the minus strand of JACVCD010000002.1, from coordinate 302,043 downwards.
ACGATACGTCTCGAGCGCCGCGAGGTTGTCGAACGTGTAGAAACCCGATCCCTGGTTCCAGAAGTCGTTCTCGTAGTGCGCGAAGATGTTGTTCGTACCGAACTTGAGCGTGTGGCGTCCAAGATCCACGGTCGTGTTGTTCACGATTTGGATCTTGTTTTCGATCATGCTGTTGCGGAACGCGAGGCTGTTACCACCCCAGGCATACGCGGTGCCGGGAATGATGTTGTTCACGCGCAGCTGCGGCTTGAGGTCGGCGCCAACGCGCGGACGGTCTTCGCCGGAGTACTGGAAGCGGAACACGTTCGAGGCCCGATCACCAAGTACGCTGTTGAGTTCACCCACCAGCGAATTCGTGCGATTCTTGAACGCCTCGGTCTGCGACAAACCACCCAACGCCGTTCCGGCAAATGTTTCGTTGCCGTTGTCGTAGTTGGACCAGTTGTTGCGCACCGACAGCCGGTGCTTGTCGTTGATGTTCCAGTCGATACGTGCGAACAGCGTGAGCACGTCGTTGCGCGTGGCAAACTCGTCGTACGCACCGGCCGCGTTGGAAATCCCGTAGCGCTCGCCAAGGATATTGAAGAAGCGACCCAGCGAGTCAGCCGTCTGACGCGCACGCACGGCTGATGCGCGAAGCGTAGCCGCCTCTGCAGGCGTCGCGGCTGCGTCGGCACGCCGCTCGAGGTCAATGGCCTGTGCCTGCAGCGCGCCTGGGCCGGCGGGAACATACGGCTCGCGACGACGCTGACCGTCGGCCGACACCATCCAGAACAGCTTGTCCTTCACCAGCGGTCCTTCTGCCTGGAAGGCGTACTGCTGCACGTTGAAGTTGTTGACCGGCGTGCCATTGAAGTTCTGCGCCGTAAGCGCATCACCGCGATAGTTGCCGTACGCCGTCACCTTGCGGCGGTTGGTACCGCCCTTGGAGATGATGTTGATGATACCGCCGGCGTAGTTGCCGTACTCCACGTCGAAGCCGTTGGTGATGATCTGGAACTCCTTCACCGACTCGATCGAGAAGTTGAACGGGATGCGGCTGCCGCCACGGTTCTCACCGAAGAAGCTGTTGTTGGCATCCACACCATCGAGCTGCACGTTGGTCTGCGACGGACGTGCACCGGCGATCGAGAACTGACCACCCGTGGTGGTTTCCGGCGTCGGACTCACCAGACCGGAGAGATTGATGAAGTCGGTGAAGTCGCGGCCAAGCGTGGGAAGATTCTGAATTTCTTCCTGCGTCACGGCCTGCTTCACACCACCATCTGCCACGTCCACCTGCTGCTGCGCGGCTCGTACCTGTACGGCGCCAAGCTGCGCAGCCGCCTCGGTGAGCGCGAAATTGACCGGGGTGGTGGTGCCGACAGTGACCCGAATGCCGGCGCGATCCTGCTGCTGACTGCCCAGGCGACGCACGCTCACGCGATATGTGCCCGAAGGCAGCAGGCGAATCACGTACGCGCCATCGTCACCGGCAATGGCGTTGCGCGCGAGTCCGGTTTCCGTGTTGGTGGCCGTCACCGTGGCGCCAGCCAGCGGACGGTTATCCGCACCGGTGACGACACCACGAATGGAACCGGTGGTTTCCTGCGCCACAGCGTACGCGGGAGCAAAGGGTGTCTCCACGAGCGGTGACACCACGGTCAGCACACCCAGAAGCGGGAGTGCGGTACGAGCGAACTTTACGAGCACGAGACCTCCGTCACATCAAACGCGCCACGCGGCTGAAGCTGCGTTGCATTGTTGAAGAAGCCCACGATACCGGTGATGTCATAGCATTTGCCGGTTTCGAAGCGAGTAGTTCCGATAGTCGTGGCGGCGTTACCATCGAGGCGCACCTGCGCCGCGCCACTGCCATCATTCATCGGTGCGTTGCCGCTGGCGAATGCACCCACAGTCACCTTCCGCACGCGCACCAGGCGGCCAACGTTCGGCGCCAATGCGTTGGTGGTGGCAGCGAGAGCGCCCGTCGTGACCTGCACCGGATCCGGCACATCAGCACCACGCTTGATGTTCGGCGCAATACGCGGCGACGTGATCTGCAGCTGCGTGTTGAATGCCGCCATCGTACCGGTCACTTCGATGCTGTCTCCTTCCTGAAGACCCAGGCTCGCCGGCACACCGAACACCTGAATGCCGCCGGTCGGATCCTGTAGATAGAGATTGTCGTTGGCCGCGCGGTAGCGACCAGGCTGCGCCGTCACGATACCCGCGATGGTCACGCTGCCGTTGAGTGCCACCAGCTTGGCCGCGTTGATACGCACCACACAGCCGAACTTGAGTGCCGTGGGCACGAACGTGGCTTCGTTGCGATACACACTCGGCGTGGCACCGCACCAGATGAAGTTGCCGGCCACGATGGCCGAGCTGCGCACGACGTCCAGATCATGCGTGCCGATGGGCACCGTGATCTCATAGCGTCCATTGGCGCCGGTCGTGGCGGTGCCGAGCACCGTCGACGTGCCACGATCGAGCACACGCACCGTGACGCCAGGCATCAGCGAGTCACCGGCCGTTGGCGTGAACACGTTGTTGTTATCGCGATCGAAGAACAGGATACCGGAAACCTGTCCCGTTCCTTCGAGGGCCGTCACCGGCGCTGGATCTTCGACGCAGCTCACACTGGCGAGCGCCGCCGCCGTCACTGCCAACACACGGGCATGACGACGAAGTGATGAAAGACTGATAGTCATGTTCGTCATGGAGTCACATCCGCGGCCGAACGCGGCTTGATCTGCGCCGTGCCGTTGAACTGGGTCAAAACGCCGGTCACCGTGTAGGTCGAGCCGACGACGAAATTGGTGCGCGAGAGTCCACGGAGCGGACCGCCCACACGCACCTGCAATTCGATACCATCCACCGTGCCGGTGACGGTGAAGGCAGTGGCGGTTCCCGTGGCAACCGATGTCACACGGAAGCCGGCCATCTGCACCAGCAACCCTTCGCTCGTGCGTGCCGCCGCCTGCGCGCCAGTCACCACAATGGGAGTGATCGGTGCAACCGCACCGGTGCGCACCACGGTGGGTGTACCAAGCTGCAACTGACCACTGAAGAGACCACGAACACCCGTGGCTTCAACCAGTGCACCGACCGGGAACGTGGCGCTGTCGGCGGTCAGCACACTGAACACCGCGATGCCACCGGTCGCATCCTGCACCCAGATTTCCGAGTTCACGTTGTTCGTGCCACTCGTGAACGCACCCGGCGACACACTGACGCGGCCGCTGATCGTGTACGTCGTGTTGTTCGTGCCCGACGTCCGCACGGTGCCGATCGGCGTGAGCGGTACACCGACTTCGACATCGGTGGTCTCGCGAATCTTGAGCTGCGCGACCGCGTTGAAGCGCGTGAGAATGCCCGTCACGTTGTAGCGCGCACCAAGTGTAAAGCTCGCGCGCGAAAGACCCGTGCCCGTGCCGGCGATGCGGAGTTCGAGCGTATCACCTGCGGCGTCCACGCCCAACACGGTGAATGCCGCACCCGTGCCTGTGGGAATGTTGACCACGGTGAGATTCGGCACGCGTACGAGCTGACCATCGCGCGTCAGTGCCTTGGCCTGCGCGGCACTCTGCGCGGCCGGCACGACCGCCGTTCCGGCGCCCAAGTTGCGCGCGCGCGAAATCGTGATCTGCGACTGCGCACTGAACACGCTGCGGGCACCAGTGATTTCGATGCGATCACCAAGACGATACTGGGCGCTGTCTGCGGTCAGCACCGAGAACGCTGCGATACCACCAGTGGCATCCTGCACCCAGATCTCGGAGTTCACACCGTTCGTGCCCGAAGTGAAGCGACCCGGACGCACCGTGAGATTGCCGACAACGGCCACCGTTGCACCGACCGCCCGCGCACGCGCGTCGGCGATGGTGACAATGAGTGCGCCCGTGAACACGCCATTCACGGAAGCCGTCGCACCGGCAGCAACTGTGACCGTGCGCGTGGCCCCGTCAGCGTAGGAAATCGTTCCCGGATTCTCGAGACCGACCGAGTAACTGCCAGGCGTGAGGAATCGGAAGGTGAAGGCGCCCTGCGCGTCGGCCAGCACCGAGTCCACCAGCACCGTACCACGACGCAACACGGCGTACATACCATCACCCGGTGTATCACCGGCGCTGAATGAGCCATTGCCATCATCGTCGCGGAAAATGCGACCACTGATCGTGCCCGGCAGCCATCCGTAGCGCACATCGTCCGCGCGCACGTCACCCAGTGCACTGACTACGACACGCGGCACCGCAGCCGTGGCGAGAACCGCACCGGCGGGCGCCGTGGTCGGCACAGCAAGTGTATAGGCACCTGGTGTAACGTCTGCGAATGCGGCGACACCGTTGGCACCGGAGGTTGCGCTGTATGGCGCAGTGGCGGCATCGGTCGGCGTTAGCGTCAGCGCCACACCGGTGAGACCACTATCGGCGGCAGTGAACGAACCGCTGTTGTCGCGATCCAGATAGACGCGGATGTTCACCGCGGCGGACTTGCCGGCTGGCGCTACCGCTTCATCGCAGGCGGAGAAAACCAGGGCGGCAGCGCCCAGGAGCCCCGCAGGCAGGGCACGACCCCACAGACGCCGACGTGCAGCACCCGCAGGAGGAGTTGGGAAAGTCATACGTGAGTTGGAAAAAGCCTCGATTCGTCCAACAGGTGACCTCACCCGCTGGCCGCCGAAAGCAAACGGACTGACATGCACCCATGGGGTGCGCGGCGTCACGATGGCGTAACGCGGTTCAATATGCGCCGAAGGCCGTCCCAGTGGGCAACGATCACTCGTTCGCTGCCGAACCAATGCTGTCCTGCACTCGCCATTCGGGAGCAAGAATGGAGCACACGATCAGATCTTCCGGGCGATCCCACTTCCAGACGCCCGCCCGCAACGTGCCCTCATGCGTCATGCCCAGCTTGCGCAGCACGGCCCCGGAGGCCGGATTGCGCACCAGATAGTGGGCATGGACGCGCCACAAGCCGAGTGTCGACATGCCAAAGGTCAGGGCGGCCTGGGCCGCTTCCGTGGCATAGCCCTTCCCCCATTCGGAGGGTGTGATCCAGTAGCCCAGCTCCGCACTTCGGTGCGCGGGCGCCAGCGTCAGCCCCATGGAGCCCAGCAGCGCGCCGGTCTCGGTAACCGTGATGGCCCATATCGCCTGTTCTCCCGCCTTCCAATTGCCCGGCAGCTTGGCAATCCACTCTTCGGCGGCACCATCAGGATATGGATGCGGTATGCGCTGCGTGGTATCGGCAACCTCCCACTGCCCTGCCAACCGCTGCAGCTCCTTCGCATCCGTCGCCTTATAGCTCCGCAGCGTCAGCCGCTCCGTTTCGAGATCCGGCATCGGCAACTCGAACCAATTCATGCAACCCTCGTGGTGAATGCGGTGATCTCCGTCCACCATCCCCTCCCACGCCAGACACGGGCGCGCTAACGTCGGGGATGCTGTCCTCCTGGATGATATGGTGGCTGTTGGCCACCGGATACACGTCGGTACCGACCGCTAGCTCGCAGCCACCGGCACAGAAGCGCGTACCGCCCGGCGTGATTGCCCACGATACCTGGCAGGCGACGCCGCCCGTGGGTTACCCGGCCGATGCGGTGCGCCGAAACAAGAAGGCGGGGGAATCGCTGCAGTTCCACGATCTCACTGTCACCGTGAAATCGGTGGCCGTGGACTCAAGTGGTTCTGCACCGATCGATGTCGCCACACTACAGTTGGTCGCCGGTTCGTCGCGCGATGAGCGCACGGTGCGCGAGGGCAGCGCTTTCAACTGGAATGGACGACATCTCGCGATCGTCGCCATCTACGGACCGGGCGAGCTCGGCGCCGGTCTGGTGGCGCTCGAAGTGTCAGACATTGCGTCGTTGCCCGCGAACATTGCCACCGCCACGACCGCAGGCGGCGCGAATATGCGGCTTCGCATCCCGCACACCATCACGCATGTCACGCTGCATCACACCGGCGACGCGCGTCCGCTGCGGGCGGAGGAAGATCCGGCGCAGCGGCTTCGCAATCTGCAGTCGTGGGGCGCGCGCGATCGCAATTGGTGGGACCTGCCCTACCACTTCCTGCTCGACCTGGAAGGCGACGTGTACGAGGGACGCGACTGGCGATTCATGGGCGAGACCAACACCACCTATGATCCGTCGGGACATTTCCTTATCAGCATGATCGGCAACTACGACCAGCAGGAGCCGAGCGCGCAGCAGCTGGCCGCGATCGCCGATCTGATGACATGGGCGCTGCGCACCAACAACCTGCCAGTCGATCGCATTGGTGGTCACTACCACTATGCCAGCACCGGATGCCCCGGTGTGCACCTGCGACGCTATCTCGAGGATGGCACGCTGCGTCGCATGGTGCAGGAACGGTTGGACAAAGCGAAATAGCGGCTCGTCGTTGCTCGGCTACGTCGTACGTCTCGTGCGACTGAGGATGCCGGCCGAGAACAGCACGGCGAGGAGACCAACCGGCAGCGGCTCGAGGAAGGTGAAGCCGATGTTCACGAGCGGATTCTTGTACATCACCGCGAACTCATTCATCTCCTGCTGCTTGGCCGTGATCAGCGAGTCACTGGCCCCCGCTTCGCGCATCTTGCGCACTGTATAGTTGCCATAGACCTCGGCGAAGGCCGGCTTGAAGCCGTAGAAGATCACTTCCCAGGTGGCGACGTAGCAGCAGGTGGCGACGAACACGATCAGCGCGCCCACCTTGGCTGCGGACCAAAAACCGATACGCCCACCGGCCTCCGTATCGCGGTAGCGACGCACCCCGACGTACACCAGCAGAAAGGCCATGACCATGCCGGTGTAACCGAAGTACGCCCCGTACTCCATCCAGAAGTCCCCCTCGAAGGGGACCAACACCACCATCATGGCCGACATGATGGCGCCTGCAATCAGGCCAAACGTGACAACGATTCTGCGCATCCGATCTCCAGGTTCAGGTTGACGGCCGATCGTAATCGGAGATGAGAGGCAAGACAGTCACCCGAACGGGTGATTCTGATGCTTTTTCGGAGATTTCACCCTTTTGGGTGACTGGTCTGGCGCTCTCGGCGCTGAGTTGCACGAGAGTCCAGACACCGAGAGTGCCAGAGGGTCAGTTGGAAATAGACAATGAGAGGGTCAGCAACGAGCCGGGCATTCGGAAGCTCATGCCGCACGAACTGCAGTCCTGTCCGCCGAGACTCCGAATGCTCGACTCCTGAGTTGCTGACCCTCTCATTGTCTATTTCCATCTCCTACTCTCGCACTCTGAGCTCTTGGAACTCAGAACCCAGAACAGAGATTTCAAAATCCGGAGGCAAACTAGGGTATCAGCCCCAACTGCTGTCCCCTTTGCACCGCCTGTGTTCGCCGACGAACGTCCAGCTTCTCGAACAGCCGGCTGGTGTGTGTCTTCACTGTGTTCTCGCTGACAAACAGGCGTTCGCCGATTTCGCGGTTGCTGAGGCCATCGGCGAGCAGGCCGAGTATCTCGAGCTCGCGCGGCGTGACGCCGAGCGCGTCGACCTGCTGTTGATCCCTCACGAAGGGCGTGTCGCCACCAGTGATCGGGACCTCGCGCACCACCACGCGCTCCTCGACCACAACCTTGGGTGTCGTCAGACGCAATCCGACCCAGATACCAACGCCGGCAAAGATCACGGCCAACAGTGCGCCGTAGATCTCAAATGAATGGGTGACCACCAGCCAGCGATACTCCACCATCCGGAGGATCGCGATCAGGGCACCAGCGGCAAGTCCGTACAACAACACATGGCGGCGCATGCGGTAACTTGTGCCGGAGTACATCCGACCCGCAAAGAGACGGCTCTACCTTTCCCCTCCCAGGAGTGCCCGTGTACTACCTATACGAACACCAACTCGGCTATCACTCGCTCGCGCTCGGCTTCCCGAGTATCGACGGGTGCAACGCCATCTGCCTGCAGACCAAGACCGGACTGTTCGGCATTCACGTTTACGGGTGCGACGCCTTCAATCACATCGGCAGAGCGATGGAGAAAGAGTCTACGGCATTCGGCGAGTTCGTGAGGACCCATACGCAGGGTCAAGAGTTCGTGCACATGTACAGCACCTGCTTTCACAAGAAGCGCGGCTGGAGCCCCGGCGGGAAGGATGCCTGGAAGCGTGAGCTCAAGTTCTACGCCGATGCCATCGGTTTCAAAGGCCCCTGCAGTGGTTTCGACCTAAGCTCGATCCCGAACTGGCCAGGTGGTATCGGATCCTCGACCTCCGACTCGGCGTACGTGGAATACCGTCGCGTATTCGACGATGTGTCCATCCTGTATAAGCCGTGGGGCCAGTGTGTGCATCCCACGGAGATCAAGGCCAGTTCGATCGCGGACGGTGTGAACTACCGTAGCACGAATCAGAAGGGCGAAGTCTCCGACAAGTTCTGGTTCGACAAGGCACTCAAGTCACTCAGCACCAATGGCACAGGCTTTGTGCTATCAGCGAAGCAGCTGCGACTGCACTTCAAGCACAAGTAACCGTTTGCTGTAGCGCGGCTCGCGTCTCTCTATCAGAGGAGACGCGAGCCGAGTGGTACGTCCTGTTCGGGAATGCAAAGCGCGATGTGCCCATCGGCATTGTGAAAGCCCGTCACGAGACACTCGGACATGAAGGGTCCGATCTGCTTGCGCGGAAAATTCACCACCGCGACCACGAGACGTCCGACCAGTGTTTCCGGCGTGTAGAGTTTCGTGATCTGGGCGCTGGACTTGCGAATGCCGACTTCGGGACCGAAGTCGACCTGCAACTTGAACGCAGGTCGTCGTGCCTCGGGAAATTCTTCGACGGCCAGTACACGGCCCACACGAATCTCCACCTTCATGAAATCATCCCACGTGATTTCCTGACGCACTTCAGCGTGCTGTTCCGACATACCGTCTCCGCATCTCCCGGCACTTCGGTTTCCGGTCGATGCCTGCCGATCAGCGATCGCCCGTGCGCTTGAGCACAAGATAACCTTCACGCATCCGCGGATCGAACCGGCTGTTCGACTTGAGATGCACTTCACCGGTGAGTTGCCCGGGTGTGACGCTCGTGATCAGCAGTACGACATGTGTCTTCGACAGTGCGTCGTCGATATGCGGCGGATTGTCGAGTGTGGCCAGCACCTCCAGCCGATCGCGATGCGGTTTGACTTCGGTTACCTGCACTGCCGCCGAACCAATGCGTCCAATACCACGCGCTGGCGGTGTGAGCTTGAGCGAGATGGGGAGCTCACCGACACGCTCCGATAGCGCCGCATCGAAAAACTTCACGGTGCCAGTCCACTCGCCCGTAAGCTGTTCGGTACTCAAGGTCTGCCGAACGTCGTTCCTTGGTTTCGATTGTGCTGCGGCCGGACCCGCCAAGGTGAGCCCGATCAGGAGTGCCAGGATTCGTCTCATAGGAAATACAACGAGTTCCCGGAGCCCCCGGATTCAGAACGGAGTCAGAATGCGCCGGACGTCTTGCCGACCTCCTGGGCGACGCCGCACGTTCCTGCCATGACTCACGAGCGTGAGGCCGCGTTTCCGGCCACACAGCATTCCCTCATCCAGCGCCTGCGTCGTGGTGACGACCAGGGCGCGCAGGACGCTGCGGCGTTCGATGCCCTTACCCGCGCCTATTGGACTCCCGTCCACCGATACCTGTGTCTTCGGTGGTCGTTTCAGTCGGCGGATGCCGAAGATCTGACGCAGAGTTTTCTGGCAAGCGCATGGAGTCGTGGGTTCCTATCGCAATTTGATCCGGATCGCGCACGATTCCGCACGTTCATGCGTGTCTGCCTTGATCGGCACGTCATGAATCATCAGCGGAACGAGCAGGCAGAAAAACGCGAAGGATCTCGCGTTGCTGTTTCACTCGATGCCGATCCGTCTGCAGTGCATGCAGTAGCTACGCCATCATCCGAACAGGAACTCGATGCGGCATTTCGCGACGAGTTCGTACGTGCGCTGTATACACGTGCCGTAGTGCGTCTCGAGCAACAACTCGCGGCCCGCGGCCGCGCGGTCGTGTTCGAAGTGTTCCGACGCTACGACCTGGAAGCGGAAACACCGGCGCGATATGCACAGATCGCCGAATCATTGGATATCTCGGTGGTACAGGTGACCAATCACCTGCACGCGGCGCGTCGATTGTTTCGCGAGCTTACGCTCGATGAGCTACGAGAACTCTGCGCAAGTGATGATGAGTATCGTGACGAAGCGCGTGACCTCCTGGGTGTGCAGGTTCCGTGAATCACACCGATTCCGTATTGTCCGATTCCGCGATCGCTCGACTGCGTTTGCTCACGGGTGATACAGCGACTGACCCCGACGCGCGCTACGTCATACACGAAGCCCTGGGTCAGGGCGGCATGGGCGTCGTATATCGATGCTGGGATGCTGTTCTGGAACGTGAGGTGGCCATGAAGGTCACACTCGCGCCAACGGGCCCAGGCAGCGCCGAACTTGCCGATCGACTGCGCACGGAAGCCCGGGTGCTGGCGCGACTCGAACATGCGGGCATTGTGCCAGTGCATGACGCGGGCAGACTGCCTGATGGTCGCGTGTTCTACATCATGAAACGCATTCATGGGCGCACACTTGCGGCCATGATGTCGGACGGTGACAATCGACCACCACTTTCGCGTCGTCTGGACATGGTGGAGCGCGTCGCTGAGGCGGTGGCATTTGCCCATGACCAGGGTGTGGTGCACCGAGATCTTTCGCCGTCGAATGTCATGATCGGTGATTTCGGCGAAGTCCTTGTCACCGACTGGGGCGTTGCGAAGGTGATGGGAGATGCAGGATCCATTGACGCAGACACTGTTCTTGGCACGCCCGGTTACATGGCTCCCGAGCAGGCGCAGGGCAAAGCGGAAGCGCTTGGTCCTTCGGCCGATGTGTATGCGCTTGGTGCTGTCCTGCGATGGATTGGCGGACCAGACACTCCACCCGCCATTCGCAGTGTGATTGCGCGGTGTATGGAATCCGATCCGCAGCGTCGGTACCGCGATGCCGGTGAGTTGCTTGAAGAGCTCCGCCGCCACCGAAATGGTGAGCGGGTACTGGCCCACGAGGAAAGCTGGCTGGCTCGTGTGGCTCGTGTCCTCAAGCCATGGCGCACCCCGATTCTGCTTATCGCCGCCTACCTCGTGATGCGGGTGGCAGTGGCGTATTTCAATCGGATTTAAAGGATTTCTTCTGGATGGTGAACAGAATGGTGTCCGCTATGAAGCACGTCGGCATTTCCCAAGTCCTTCACAGGAAACTCCCATGAACAAACCTCTGCTTGGCACCATCCTTGGCGGCATTCTAGGCATCTTCGATGGTCTATCCGCTCTGATATCGGAACCCAGTGTGGCACCGGAGATCACCAGCATCGTGATCGGCTCCACTTTCAAGGGATTGCTGGCCGGTGCCTTGATCGGGTGGTTCGCACGCAAGGTGGACAATGTTGGCGCCGGCATTGCATTCGGCTTGCTCGTAGCCGGTTCCTTCGCGGCGATGGTGGCGTGGATGGATGGCCGTGGCTACTGGTGGCAGATGATGCTGCCAGGTTGTGCACTCGGCGCCATCGTGGGATTTGCCACGCAGAAGTACGGCGTTCGCGCTCGCGCGGCTTGATCATGTCTGACGTCGACAAGGCGATCGCCACGCAACTGGCCAACATCGAGAAGCGCACGGGAAAGACCCTGCAGGAACTCACGCAGATCGTGCAGGCCAGTGGACTCAGTAAGCACGGCGAACTGGTAAGCATGCTCAAGAGCACCCTGGGCATGGGTCACGGCGATGCCAACACGGTGGTCCATACCGTTCGACAGACAGCGGGCCCCGCAGCGCCTGTCGCGGACAGCGAGGCTTCTGTTCTGGATGGGCTCTATACGGGCGCAAAGAGTGAGCTGCGTCCCATACATGATGCGGTGCTGGCGGTTCTCCGCGACTTGGGCGCCTTTGAAGCGGCACCCAAGAAGACGTACGTGAGCTATCGCCGGAAGAAGCAGTTCTGCATGGTGGGTCCTGCAACCAACACCCGTGTTGAAGTCGGACTCAACATGAAAGACGTGCCGGCAACGGATCGTCTCGAAGCGTTACCGGCAGGACAGATGTGTCAGTACAAGGTACGCCTCACGAATGCTACCGAAGTTGATGCGGAACTGATTGCCTGGCTCCGCATTGCGTATGACGCATCCGGCTCATGAATGAAGCGACAGGCAGCGGGCGCACACCGTGCTCTCACATCACGGTGTGGCCCGCTTGCCCGTAATCAGCATCCGCGGAATGGCGATATTCATCTGATCCAGCTGCATCTGCATGGTCCCGGTGACCGCGTCGCCATTCACCACGATGCGCCATGCAGAGTGCCCACTCATTGAAGTGGACTGTCCACCGGCTTGCACCTGCGGTGACAGGGGCTGCACAAAGGTCAGCGTGTCGCCTTGCCACGAACCAACGAGATCGTGCACGGTCGATTCAGGTTGACCATCCGGTCGCTGCGTGAGTTCCAGTCGCACACGCGCCGAGTCACCGCGACTCTCCACACGCAAGTTGCCTTTGGCTGCCCCGGACAGGCGAATGCTGCCATCGTTCGCCTCCGGACTCCATTCCATGTTGAACGTGCCGTTGCGTGATGTGCTTTGTGCTGATGCATCGCGTGGCGAGAGAGTCATCACCGCTACACCAAACAATGCGGTGAATCGAACGGCAGCGAACGACTGGGGAATGATGGGAAACATGGGAGGGATTGGAAGGGAGTGAAACTACGGGAACTGCAGTACATCTCACTGTGTGTCCCATAGCATCAAATGAGCGTTGCTCTCTGTGATGAATGGAGGATTGAATGGGATCGACGGACGGGCACGCGCAATCGACGGCACACCACAGACGCGTTGCTGGACGCTGACAACGGCGTGCCGACTTCGTGACGCGGTTGTCGCGAGGCATCATGAACGCGGGACTAAGGTGCAAACGTCGCGCTGCATGGCGCGTATGCCTCCGATCCTTTAGCCCCATCCCGACGTGTCTACCACAACTGCTGCGTTGCTTGCAGCGCTCTGTCTGTCACCGGTGCTCGCGGTGGCGCAGGGTACGCCACAAGCGTCATCCGCCAGCGCCACAGCAAACACCATCGCGCTATCCGGTATCGTGCGCGATGAAACCGGCGCACCGGTGGCCAATGCGCAGGTGCGCACCACGACTGGCACTCGTGCCACGCAAACCGATGAGCGTGGTCGTTTCACATTGTCCGGATTCATGGCCGGTACCGTGACCATTGAAGTACGTCGTATTGGTTTCACACCCACACGCATCGAGCAGACCCTGCGTGCAGGCACCAATACCGTCAATGTCACACTGACACGATCGGCTCTTGCGCTGAACAATGTCGTTGTCACCGGTCAGGGTGGTGAAATCGAAAAGAAGCGTCTCAGCACGACTATTGATGTGATTCCGCGCGAACAGATCGACAATGCGCCGGTCACCCGTCTCGATCAGTTGCTTCAGGCCAAACTGCCCAGTGCACAGATTCGTCTCACGTCGGGCCAGCCGGGTTCAACGTCGCTTATTCGCACGCGGGGACTCAATTCTGTCAGCACCAACTCCACGCCGGTCATCTATGTCGATGGCGTACGCGTGGACAACATCAATACCGCTGCAGCACTCAGCATGAACCTTGGCGGCGGTTCCCATCAGGGTAACGCCACCAGCGCCATTGCCGATCTGCCGCTCGAGAATATCGATCGCATCGAGTACGTACCGGGTGGTGCGGCGACCACGCTGTATGGTTCGGACGCGGCCAATGGCGTGATTCAGATCTTCACACGCAAGGGTTCGTCGGGCGCGACGCGCGCTACGCTCAATGTGCAAACCGGTGTCGAGACACCGCAGACACAGTGGCATCACTTCGATCGCACCCGTGATCTGCTGTACCGAAACGGCATGACGCAGCAGTACAGCGGCAGCGTCGAAGGTGGCAATGGTGGTTTCACATTCAGCCTCTCCGGCAGTGCCCGCGCGTCGGAAAGTCACCGCGTAGAATCGGAAAACAGTGCGTTGTCGTTCCGCAGTGGCGTTGCCGCAGAGGTCGGACGCAACGGTCGTTACACCGGATCACTGAGCTACAATCAGGATCAGTACCCGCGCTTCCGTAACGGCAACGCCGGCGGCTACAACTCGTTGTGGTTCATCGAGGGTGGCCGGTCCAACGCGTTTGGCTTCAATCCGAACATCGATGAACTCGGTGATTCGGCCTGGACGGCCCTACAGCAGTTCGTTTCGCGCGCTGAAGCGCTTCAGGACAATTCGGTGCGTGTGCGCCGCTTCTCCACTGCACACGGTCTCACCTGGCAGTTGGGAGAAGGATTTTCGCTCAAAGGCAACGTAGGCCTCGATCAGCGCATCACGCGTGAGCGCTCGATCACCACGAACGAGTATCTCATTCACATTCGTAGTTTCCCTGCCGGCACTGCGGACCGCGGCAGCATATCGAATTTTGATCGTTCGTACGTTGGTTTGACAGCAGAGCTCACGGCGCAACACCGCAAGACGCTTGGCGCCTGGTCGTTCATCTCGGTCGCTGGCGGACAGATCTTTCGCAACGATGATGAACAGGTGGCGTTCACGGCCACCAATGTGCGCGATGGTGCACGGACCGTAACCGGCGCCGGTGTCACCGCCAGTCAGGACGCCACGTTCCGCGTGGCCAACTATGGTCTCTTCGCGCAGACCAATATCGGTCTGTCCGATCGCTACTTCGTTGAGTTGGGCCTGCGTGCCGACCAGAACACGGCGTTTGGCAGCACGGTTGGCACACAGTACTACCCGAAGGTTGGTTTGGTCTACGCGCTATCGGATGAATCATGGTTGCGCTCGGTGGTGCCTGCCTCCATCGTGCCCACGCTGCGGCTGCGCGGCAACTATGGTGTGGCCGGCAACTTCCCGCGTCCATTCGCCAACGACCAGACAGTCGCTTTCAACTCGCTTGGTGGACAGCTCGCCGCTACCTACGGCCAGCCCGGCAATCCCGATCTGCGCCCCGAGCGCACGACCACGTACGAAGGTGGATTTGATCTCGGCTTGGCCGGTGATCGCGCCACGATCGGCTTCACGCGCTATCAGGCACGCACCGACGATGCGTTGCTGAATGCACCGTCGCCGCCGTCCACGGGCCAGCCGGCGCAGCTTCGCAATGTGGGTGTGATCGAAAATCGTGGTATCGAACTGCGTGCTACGGTGGTTCCGGTGGCCACCACTGCCGCTCGCCTCACACTGACGGGTTCTTACAACACGCTGCGCAACCGCATGGTGGAGACGGGCGGTACTCCGGTCTTCAATCTCGGTGGACTCAGCGAGCGCACCATTCAGGCTGTTGTCGAAGCCGGACAGCCAGTGGGCTATCTGCGTGGCGCGCGCACGCTGTTCAACTCCGACGGCACCATTCGCGAAACGCAGTACCTGCAGTACCTCGGCAAGCCACATCCGGATGCATTCGGTGCGTTCTCCGCGCAGTTGCAACTGGGCAGCAGTCTCACGTTGAGCGCGGACGCGGACTACCAGTTTGGTGCCTCGTCACACTCGTTCGATCGTCACTTCCGTTTCCAGTACGGACTTCCGGAAACGATCATCCCGCAGGCCGCCATCGACCAGCGCGGCAGCCGCGCCAACATCTGGCTCGATGTGTTCGATCGCTTCGTCGAGAAGACGGACTACGTGAAGATGCGCACGTTGTCGCTCGACTACCGTCTCCCTGAGCGCTTTGTACCGCGCGGTGCCCGTTCGGCTCGCATCGGATTCTCCGTGACGAACCCGTGGGCGTGGTCCGCATCCTCGTTCGATCCGGAAGTCGACCTGTCCGGTGGCATGTCGCAGGGCTCTGCCGCTGTCGGTGGTTTCAACTACTCGACCGATTCGGCCGCCCGCTCCTTCCTGCTTTCCTTCGGCCTCGGATTCTGATCATGCGCCCCATGCTTCCTTCCATGCAGACGACCACGCGCACCATGCGCGGGTTGACGCTGATTTCGATGCTCGCTGGTGTTGGTGCTTGCGATCAGTTCGATGTGACGGGTGTCGAAAACCCGAACGTGACGACCAACGCCTTCCTGCGCACACCCGATGCCGCGCGCACGTGGGTCCGAGGCACCGAGCGTTCGTATCTCCAGGCCATCAATGCGATGATGGACAACGTGGAGATCACGTCGGACAACTACTTCAACAACTACACCACGCAGAGCAAGGTTTTTGATATCCCGCGCCTCGACAATCAGGATCTCGATGTGCGCACCATGTTCACGGCGTTGGCTCGTCTTCGCGAAAGTGCAACGTATGGCATCGACGTGGTGATCAAGGCCGACACGGTAGCGCAAGTTCGCAACGAAGCGGATCTGCTCTACTACCGCGCCATTGGTTCACTGCTGGTTGGTGAACACTTCACCGGCATGCCATCTTCGGCTCTCGGAGCATTCGTGGACTGGCGTGGGCACCTACTGCTCGCGATCGAAGATCTGAAGCGCGCTCGCACCCTGTCCACCGACGCGGCGTTCCGCAACGCGTGCACCGCCGGACTGGCTCGTGCCTACTATCGTTTTGGCCAGCGTACCGAGGCCACGACCGAGGCGACAGCATTGCTTGCCGCTGCTCCGACATTCATTCGCAACGCGGCATTCGATGCCGTGAACGGTCCATCGAACAGCTTTCAGGGGCTGACCACCAGCGCGACCAACAACTACCAGGTGTTGCCGCGCATGGAGTTCCTCGACCCCAAGTATCCCAATCGCGGGGCGCAGCAGACCAGCCCGTTGGCAGTATTCAAGGCCGAAGAGTCGCACTTCATTCTGGCCGAAGCGCTGCTGGCATCGAACGACATTGCCGGTGCACGCGATCGTCTCAAGACGTTGCTCACGCTGGTGCAGTCGCGCACGACCGAACTGGTGGACTCGCGCACGCAGCAGCGTGGCCGCGCTGGGGGTCAGGTCATCTATCCCGACACCAACGACTACCGCATTGCGTTCGCCCCGGATCAGCCGTTCGTGAGCGGGTTGGTGATGTGGCGTCGGTCCGCGACCGTACGCGTGCCAACTATCTCGGGAACATCAGTCACGGCTGCCCGTATCGACGCCATCAGCACGATTGCCGATGCGTACTACGTGCTGTATCTCATGCGTCAGGAAGTCTTCCTCGCTGAAGGCCGCCGGATGTCCGATCTTGGCATGCGTTACCCGGTGCCGCTCGCCGAAGCGCAGTCCAACCGCAATCTCGATGCCGGTGCCGACTACATGACCGCCGTGATTCCCTCTTTCCTGCCGCCGGATTCGCAGATGGATGGCTTTACGCTCAATGCAGCTGCGCGCACTGTCGTGATGCGTCACGATCTCAACACTATCCTTGTCGCCAATCGCACGTCGCCGTTGGTGATGCCGTTCGCCAACTGATGCAAGGCTGACGTGAACGTGCCTCGTACTCCTGATTCATCACTCACCCGTCGCGAGTTCGTGCAAGGCACGCTCGCGGCGGGTGCCGCCCTCGTTGTCCCCTCGCAGCTGCTGTGGACACCGGCCATGGGCGCGCCAGCCATCATACCGAGCGAGCGTCAACGCCCGGTACTGCCCAATGGCGTACAGTTGGGCGACCCACTCCCTGATCGCGGTCTGCTGTGGGCTCGTGCTGATCGCCCGGCCCGATTGCACGTGGAGTGGGATACCACGGACCGCTTCCGCAATGTGCGTCGCGTGCAAAGTGTGGTGACAAGCGCCGAATCCGCATTTACCACGCATCTCGATCTCACCGATTTGCCTGACGGTCAGGACATCTGGTATCGCGCGCGATACGAAAACGAGCAGTCACCTGGCGTCTTTAGTGAACCGATTACTGGTACGTTTCGTACGGCACCACGAAAGCCACGTTCGGTGCGTCTCGCCTGGTCCGGAGACATGGTGGGTCAGGGCTGGGGCATCGACGAGTCGCGCGGTGGTATTCGGATGTACGAAGCGCTGCGTCGGGCAGAGCCCGATGTCTTCGTGCATTCCGGCGACAACATCTATGCTGATCAGCCGTTGCTCCCCGAGGTCAAACTCGACGACGGCTCGGTGTGGCGTAATCTCGTGACCGACGGTAAGCGCAAGGTGGCCGAAACGCTCGATGAGTATCGCGGCGCCTTTGCCTACAACCTGCTGGACGCCAACGCACAACGGTTCGGCGCCAGTGTGCCTATCATTTCCCAGTGGGATGATCACGAAGTCGTCGACAACTGGTTCCACGATCTCGTACTCGAAAACGATCCGCGTTACACGGAGAAGCGTGTTCGTGTGTTGGCCGAACGCGCGCAGCAGGCGTTTTTCGAGTTCCTGCCAATTCGCAGACACGAGACCGACAGCAAGCGCATCTATCGAAAGTTCTCCTACGGTCCGATGCTCGAACTGTTCGTAGTGGATCTTCGGAGCCATCGCGGTGCCAACTCCGGCAATAAGCAGAGCGAGCGTTCACCGGCATCCGCCATGTTCGGTGATGAACAACTGACTTGGTTGTCGCGATCGCTACGTGAAAGCCAGGCCGTGTGGAAGATCGTGGCCTGCGACATGCCCATTGGACTCGTGGTGCCAGACCGCATGCGGAATGGCGAGCGCAATTTCGAAGCCATTGCCAACGCCGAGGGTGGTGCGCCGCTGGGTCGTGAACTTGAAGTCGCGCAGTTGCTGCGGGAGCTGCAACAGGCTTCGGTGCAGAACGTGGTATGGATCACGGCCGACGTGCACTACGCGGCGGCCCATCACTATGCCCCGGAGCGTGCGCAGTTCACGCAGTTCGATGCGTTCTGGGAGTTCGTGGCCGGCCCCATGCATTCGGGGACATTTGGCCCGAATGCGCTGGATGCCACGTTCGGGCCCGAAGTACGGTTTGCGAGCACGGCTCCCAAGCCGAATCGGCCGCCGAGTGATGATCTCCAGTTCTATGGGACGCTGGATGTGGATGCGCGGACGCGGGCTCTTACAGCCGGCATCTGGGATGTGACGGGGAAGCGGTTGTGGCAGGTGGAGGTGCCGGCGGGGGAGCCTTCACGCTAGTTCCGCTTTATTGGCTAGACCGTTTAACAGCGCACGCAGAGCCGCAGAGGAAGGCAGAGACGCAGAGGAAAGACCGGAGCATATCCGCAAATAGTTGATGGATATGGTCTTGCGGCTCACCTCTGCGTCTCTGCGACCCTCTGCGGCTCTGCGTGCGCAGTTAATGCAGTCAGAGGATAAACTCAGATCACCCGACCGGCATCCAAGCTCGTGTGCCCTTTCCCTGTCCCTGAACCGGCCCCTGGCCGCTTCACCCGATCTGACGCCTGAACTGACACTGGTCTCGTCGACGACACCGATCGCCGCCGATGTCCGCGCCGCGCAAGCCGGCGACGCGGAGGCGTTTGCGCGTCTCTACGACCAGCATGTCAGTGCACTCTTTGCCGCCTGCGTGGGACTGACCAGTGATCGGCAATCTGCCGCCGAGCTGGTACAAGACACGTTCGTGCGCGCGTGGCAGGCGTTGTCGTCGTTTCGTGGTGACAGTGCTTTTGGCACGTGGCTCCATCGTATTGCGGTGAATCAGATGCTGACCGAAGCACGCACGAATAAGCGTCGTGCGTTGCGAGTGGCTATTGAAGCCGATATCCAGACCGGAAGCGAATCATCAGTTCTTGAGAGTGCGGCTGCATCAGGCACGGATACGCTGCTCCGGCTCGACCTCGAGGAAGCCATGTCGCGACTGCCAGCCGGTGCCCGCGCTGTTTTTGTCATGCACGATCTGGGTGGCTACACACACGGTGAGATCGCCGATCATCTCGGTATTGCTGAAGGCACCTGCAAGGCCCATCTCTTTCGCGCGCGGCGTCTGCTGCGTGGGATGCTCGACCGATGACTGATTCCACACACGATCGCCCACCAACACCGCCCTCGCTCACATGCGACGAGTTTGCGGCGTTGTTGCCAGCATATCTCGCCGGAGTCACGGCGGATGCCGACGCGTGGCGCCTCGAGTGGCATGCGGCGCATTGCGTTGAGTGCGAGACCAGGCTCGCCCAGAGTGTACCGGTCGTTGCCTCACCGGATGCGCTCCTTGCTGCGCTTAAGCCCACAGCTGCTGAACACGCCGCCATGCGCGCCACTGTGCTCAACGCCGTGGCGGCGGCCAACAAACAGACCACCCGGTCAGAACGACGCGGCGCACTGCGCTGGCTGGCTCCCGTGGGACTGGCAGCAGCGGCGGCTCTCACCTTCATGTTGGTCAATCGTGATCCGTCCTCTACCGAACCCACCACACCACCAGATATCGCATCTCGTCCGGAGTTCGCGGATGACCGCCCCGCTCCCATCGTGACGGCCATGCAACTGGCCAATGCCCAAGCCGCACCGGAGTTCGCCGCACTCGATGCGGCAGCCGATGAACTCGATGCAGCGATCGCCAGTGCACCGAACGATCGAGAGTTGCGCGCGTTTCGTTCGTCCCTCGATGCGCGGCGCGAAGAACTGGCGCAACGCATCAAGAGTGTGTCGGAATGAACGTGATGCGCCACGTTCGAATTGCCGCGGCGTTGCTTGCCGCACACGTGATCATGCCACATGTGAGTGTGGCCCAGAACGTCGTGCGCGGTTTTACGGCTACGTCCGATGTGACCATGCGCCTCTACATTCCGGCCGGCGCCCTGCGTATCGAGGCGTGGGACCGCGACTCAGTGCATGTGGAAGGCACCCTTGGCAGCAATGCCTCACTCTTTGGCGGTGGTGCGCGCACGCACATCAAACTCGGTATCGAAGCGCGCTCCACGAAGGACGGCACGCTCCCAAACGCTGAACTGCGTGTGCATGTACCGCGCCGCGCGCGACTGTGGGTCAAGATGGTGGACGGCACACTCACCGTGACGGGTATCCAGCAGGAGCTTGAGGCCTACACCGTGCGTGGACGTATGGATGTTCGTGATGTTGCTGGCACCATTTCCATCGAATCCATCGACGCACCAGTCACACTGGCACGCGCCACCGGCGATGTACGAATTCGCGGCAGCCGCGGCCTGGTGACACTCGAACAGCTCGACGCCACGTTGTCTGTCACAACGGTCAGCGGCGGTGTTGCTCTTGTGCGTTCACAGGCGGAAGGACGAATTGAATCCATTGGTGGCGGTATCGCCATCGATGGTGTGCGTGCGGGCTCGACTCTCGAGTTGCAATCGCACAGCGGTACGCTACGCATATCGGTTCCACCCAAGCGCCCCCCGCTGCTCGAACTGTCCTCGCGCGGAGGCACCGTGAGCGATCAGGGTGTGCGCGGTGACGCAAAGAACGGCCACATCGTGGCGCGTTCGTTCAAAGGTGATGTACTGGTAGTGCGCACGCCCTGAACGGCACAAACCGAATGCACTAAACGCTTCCCGCGGAACCGGCATCCATGCAGTGCAGTCCTCAACACTGCCTGAGACTTCAACCGTTTCCTGCAAGGGAGGTCGACATGTTTCGCACCGCAACGCTCACGGTCGTCGGCGCCATCGCCCTGGCCGCATCTGGTCCGCCGCACATGACCGTGAAAGCCGTCAACGCAACCGACGGCACCACACTCGCCAAGTTGGCGGTACATGTGGAGCACCACGTGGAACCGGAGAAGCTGACCGTGACGGCACGCGCAGAATCACGGCGCGGCACCACAGACAACGCACAACGTGTCGTGCGCACGATGCCAGTGAACCGAAGCGCGAATGAAGAGTTCTTCGTGCCCGTCAATCTCGACAAGGGCACGCCCTGGGTGGTGATCGTGACCGCCATGCAGGGAACCGATGGCGCACATGGCATCGTGGAAGCCGTAATCTCTGTCTCGCCAACTGGCGCCCTGCAGCGCATGGAGTACACCAAGCCCGGCTTCACACTCGGCAAACCCAATCGGGTAGGTGACGCCGAGATCAAGGCGGCACTCGACGCGATCAAGCCGTAGCGCGCGGCAGTACTACCCGCCGGCCATCGCGCCCACCACCAACAGCGGTTCATCACCCTGCTGCACGGCGGCCGGCAATGGGGAATCCACCGGATCATGCGACAGATCACGTCCGCATGCGTAGAAGCGAACGAATGCGCGACGCTTGCCGCCGCCATGATCACGAATGGTACCGCGCAGCATGGGCCATGTATGCTCCACGACATCAAGCACGCGCGCAATCGATGCCGGCGCCGTCACCACGACCGAGACCTCGGCCTCCAACGACGCCAGAGCCCGGAGTGGTGACGGCAACACAACACGCAGCGTTTGCGTGGTCGCATCAGGCAAACGTCTGCACCTCGACGGACAGGACCGGCGGCAGATCGTGCACGATGGCCTGCCAGTTGTCACCGCCATCGGGTGACACATAGACTTGGCCACCGGTGGTGCCAAAGTACACACCACAGGTATCGAGGCGATCCACCGCCATGGCATCACGCAGCACGTTCACGTAGCAGTTCTTTTCCGGTAGTCCGCGCGACAGCTCTTCCCAGTCATTTCCACCGGATTTGCTACGCCACACTCGCAAGCGGCCATCCGGAGGAAAATGATGCGCGTCACTCGTGATGGGCACGACATATATCGTTTCCGGCTCGTGTGCATGCACATCGATCGGGAATCCAAAATCGGTTGGCAGATTGCCACTGACCTCGTACCACGAATCACCACCATCGTCGCTGCGCATCACATCCCAGTGCTTCTGCATGTAGAGACGCTTGGGATTGGAGGGATGCATGGCCAGACGATGCACGCAGTGTCCCACTTCGGCATCTCCCTCGGGGATTTCGCCGCTTCGCAAACCCTTGTTGATGGGCTGCCACGTCGTGCCACCATCGAGTGAACGAAAGGCACCGGCCGCTGAGATGGCGACATAGAGGCGATTGGCATCGGCGGGATCGATCATGATGGTATGCAGACACATGCCTCCCGCGCCGGGCTGCCAATGTGGCCCCGATCCATGTCCGCGAAGACCGGACAATTCCTGCCACGAAGCACCGGCATCAGTGGACTTGAACAGCGCGGCATCTTCGACACCGGCATATACCGTGTCGCGCTCCGTAAGCGACGGCTCGAAGTGCCACACACGCTTGAATTCCCAAGGATGCGGCGTGCCATCGTACCACTGATGTGTGCCAGGCACACCATCGTACGCAAATGCATTGTCGACGGCCGTCCACGTGCACCCACCATCGTCACTGCGCTGCACGAGCTGGCCGAACCATCCGCTCGACTGTGATGCCCAGATGCGATCCGGGTCTACAGGAGATCCTTTGAGGTGGTACATCTCCCACCCAGGAAAGTGTGGTCCGTCTACCGTCCACTTCGTGCGTGCAGCATCACTGGTCAGAATGAACGCACCCTTGCGCGTCCCCACCAAAACACGAACCCCGGTCATCGTCGCTCCGGACTTGAGGATACAGAGAAACTACCGAATGTTGATCAAGCTTGGACTTTCCCGCAGATCGAAACTCATCGGTGCGTCACATGTCTCGGACTGAGCCCCTCAGCACAGCGGAACGCGCTCGCTATCAGCGGCAGCTGACACTGCCGGAGGTTGGCCTCGAAGGGCAACAGCGGCTCAAGCAGGCCCGTGTACTGCTGGTAGGAGCGGGTGGCCTCGGCTCACCAGCCGCACTCTACCTCGCAGCGGCAGGCATTGGCACAATCGGTCTCATAGATCATGACCGCGTCGATGCAAGCAATCTGCATAGGCAGCTTTTGCACGGTACAGCCGACGTTGGACGCCCCAAGGTGGATTCCGCGCGCGACCGCCTGCGCGATGTGAATCCGCATGTGCAGATCGAGACACATGATGCCTGGCTCACGTCAGACAATGCGCTCGCGCTGTGTGCACCGTACGACCTCATCGTGGATGGCGCCGATACGTTCGCCACACGTTACCTGGTGAATGACACGTGCGTGCTGCTGGACAAACCCAATGTGCATGGCTCAGTATTTCGTTTTGATGGCCAGGTATCGGTGTTCTGCACGACGAACGGTCCGTGCTACCGCTGTCTCTATCCCGAACCACCACCGGCGGACCTTGTACCAAGCTGCGCTGCCGGTGGTGTGCTGGGCGTATTGCCAGGACTCATCGGCACTATTCAAGCCACGGAAACACTCAAGCTGTTGCTCGGTATCGGCGAACCACTCATTGGTCGTCTGCTCATGCTCGATGCGCTCGACATGCAGCCACGCGTGGTGCCCATCTCGCGTGATCCGTCCTGCATCGCCTGCGGCACACGCACGCTGACTGCACTGGTCGATTACGACGCGTTTTGCGGCACGACATCGACCATCGAGTCAATTACACCGGATGAAGTGCAGGAGATTTCGCCGGACGAACTCCGCCGCTGGTTAGCCAACAGGCGCGATGTGCAGATTCTCGATGTGCGCGAACCTCACGAGACCGCACTTGGGGTAATTGAGGGCGCGCGCTGCATTCCGCTGGGCACGCTCGCCAACGAACACCAGGCACTGACTCCCGATCATGCAGTTGTTTGTGTTTGTGCCAGCGGCATGCGCAGCAAACGCGCCGCGCAACAACTCAGCGACGCGGGTTTTTCTCAAGTGTACTCACTGACCGGCGGCATGCAGCACTGGGAGACGACCGACTAAGCCGTCACCCCAGCAGCTGCAAACGCCTGCAACGTCGCACCATAGTTTCCACCATCACTTTGCACATGATCGGCGCCGAACTGCGCCCACTGTAGTGGTGTCGCCTGATGCTCATTGTCGCGACCATCCGTTGGCGCACCAGCCTCGAGCAGTGTCTTGACCGTTTCGGCTGCGCCGTGCAAGGCCGCCCAATGCAGGGCCGTCGCATCGGTGCCATCCCCTGCACTCAGCGGCCACGCCGCAGCCATGCAGGCACGCACGACCTCCCATCTAAGTCGTGAAGCCGACCACGGCAGAAACTGCAGATCATCCGCAGAGCATGTCGACCAGTCGACGTTAGCCGCCAACGCGGCCGCAGTCGACGCATCACCGCGACCACACGCGGCCATCAACTGTTCAAAGGCCGTGAGTTTTTCGCGCGTGGCACCAGCCGCTTCGAGTTGTATCGCCAAAGCATCCTGTCCGGCGCGCGCGGCAAGTCGCCAGGGCGTGGCACCATCGCCGCGTTTTGCATTCACCGACGCACCGTGCTCCAGCAGCGCCTCGACGACCCCAGCATCCTGGCCCGTTCGCACTGCCACATGCAGTGACGTTTCCTGAGCCTCGGTGCACCGCACATCGGGGCTGGCACCATGTGTGAGCAGCCACGTGAAGCCGCGGAACATCCGGTCGTCGACACCGACGTCGAACCACCGCAGCAAAAAGTACAGCGGCGTGTTGCCCCACTCTCCCACGTAGTTCAGATCCGCACCACGCGCCAACAGCAGCTCGAGTGACGCTTCGTGGAACTTCTCCGCTGCGTGAAATACCGACTCACCATCGTTCGGCAACGCACCGGCGTCGAGCAGCAGCGTCGCAATCGGCAGTATCTCCCGCATACCGGTCACGAGATACAACGCGGACACGCCGAACTTCGTCTCGCGGATATTCGGGTCCGCTCCACCTTCCAACAGACGGCGCACCGTCTCCAGCAATGCCGCATCGTGCACATCGGATGCACCATGCAGCGGGGAGCCGCACACCACGAAGAGTGGCGTCACCGACTGCGGACCGGCCGTGTTATTCACGGTATCCGGTGCACCTGCGAGCAATGCTGACACGATATCCGCACGCCCCAGCGCTGCCGCAATGTGCAGGTTGGTGACCGTGATCTCCGGATGCGCCTTGGCCAGGGCAATGAGCTGCGCGGCATCCTGCTGCTCGATGACATCGAGCATTTGATCAAATACTGCGACCGAATCCTCAGTGCTCATGATCGCACTCAACCCGGATAGCGGGCGCGCGCTTGCGCGACAGAGTGATCGATCAGTTGTTCCAGCGCCCCCAGATCCAGTCCCGCCAACTTCTTGAAATACAGACACGATTTGCCGCGGCGATGCTTACCCACTTTCTCGAGTAGCGCATTCGCCTTGGGGTCCGCCGAGCCATCCAGCAGATACAACACAACCTCAGACTTCCGATTGGCGAAGCCGATGATGCACATATCGCCTTCGTGACCGCTTTCATACCGATAGTGGTATTGGTCGAAACCCACGATGGTCGGTCCCCACATCTTGGGCGGACATCCGGTGGCCTTGGACATCATGTCCACGAGGGTACGGCAGTCCGCGCGGCGCGTCGGATCCTCGATGGCGTCGATGTAGGCCTCGACTCCTGCAGCGGTAGCCTTGGTCTTGAGTTCGTACATGCGATGCTCCGGAAACAACGAAAACAACCTGGCGGAACGTCGGTCGGGGTTCCGCCGTATCTTTGACGAGAGCCTAGAACGTAGTGCGCCGTGCGGATTCCCGCTCCCGGGCATCCGAACCCTTCCCCCGGGCCGCCGCTCCATGCGCCGCTCCCTTCTGCTGGCCGCGTTGTTCGTCCTGATTGCCGCGCCCATTGCCTGGTCGCAGCGACGCGCCTACGTGCTACCGAACGAAAAATACGACGGTCGTTTCACGTTTGTGCGACTGCGCTACACGCAGGGCTATCGTCTGGCTTGGAATGCCGACTATCCCCAGATGGAGCGCAACTTCATGGCCATTCTGGGAGACCTGTCCACGCTGCGTTTGCACAAGAACACCAGCAATGTGCATGTGCTGGACGACCCGGAGCTCGCACACTATCCGGTGGCCTATCTCACGGAACCGGGCTACTGGTATCCCACCGACGAAGAAGCATTGGCGCTTCGCAAGTGGATTCTCAAAGGCGGATTCCTGATCGTGGATGACTTCTACTTCGAACGTCAGTGGCAAGTCTTCGAAGCCGGTATGCGCAAGGTGATGCCCGAAGGTCGCATCACACCGCTCAATGTCTCGCACCCCGTCTTCAATTCATTCTTCAGCATCAAGACGCTTGATGGGATGCATCATCCGGCCACGCCGGAAGCACGCGCCGTATACCTCGGCATTCATGAGGACAACGATCCCAACAAGCGTCTGCAGGTGGTCATCAACTACAACAACGACATCGGTGACTACATGGAGTGGTCAGGTGACGGATGGTATCCCGTAAACCTCTCCAATGACGCCTACAAATTCGCCACCAACTACGTGGTGTACGGCCTCACGCACTAGGGAATGACGAGCGTCACCTGTGTGGTGGGTCGGGACGATGAAGACTCACCATACGTGACCGTGACGCTGACTTCCGCCTGGGCCGTTCCCTCTACGGGCGTGAGCACGCGACAAACGCTCGTGAAGCCAGGAAGCGGCTCGAAACCGATCGGCGACGTGATAGGGAATTCGAATACACCGCTCGAGTTTGCCTGCGTCGTCTGGCCGAATGCATCAGCCGTCTTGCCAACACAGGACAGCCCGACCGTCACGTTGGGAACCACCGAACCATTCGCGCGCGTCACGGTACCTTGGACGCGTGCATAGAGCGCACCGCTGGTGTCCCGGACGGATACGTTCATGCAGCCGGTGAATCCACCAACTGCTGCGAGCAGCAGGGCGACAGGGACGAAGCGTTTCATCATAGCGAAGAGTGTTCGAGGTGATGCCATGTGTACCTCATCAACATCACCAAAAGGTCCGGCGTCACGCGCAGCAGGCGGTAGCGGCTGTGCTCGTGTCAGGGTTCTTCCCACTCGCAAAGAGACACATATCGCCTAGCTTCCCCCATATCCTTCCCTTGGCTGTGGACTGGAGGCCGGCATGTTGACGTCACAGACGCTCGCCGCGCTCGAACGTGCGTTGCACGGCGAACAGGTTCTCACGGTGTACGTTGCGGGCGCCGCGCGCGATCCCGCTGAGCGTCATGTATGGCAAAGACGCCTCGAGTCCCGACTGCGCGATGAAGCACAACGCGTCGCGCGCGAAGCACCGCACGAGCACGACCGCTTCGCGGCGTGTCTCACAACCCTGTACGACGAACTCGCTGCGGGAAATGACCCGGCGGGCGCTCCCGGGTGGGTCATGATGATCACCCGACGCGGCGTACAGCACACGGCCCGCCTGCCAGTCGACACGGGTACAGTCGTCACGTGGCAGCAGGGTCCGGATACCGTGCCATACCTGCATGTCCTGCGTCGCGACCTGCCTGTGCTACTCGTGATGACCGATCAGCGTCATGCGGAAATCGCACGCATCCGGCACGGCGCCCTGGAACCACTCGACACGATCACCACCGACGTCGACATCGACATCACGCCGCACATGGGTGATGCACCCAGGCAGGGTTTCCATGCCGGAACCCGAGGCACCGCGCGCACGGATGTCGCCCAGCGCGCTTGGCGAGACGCCACCGAACATCTCCTTCGCGATGTAGCGGCGCGTATCACACGACTTGATGAATCAGGTGAGTGGGTCGTGCTGGGCGGCAATACGCAGTTATTGCAGCGACTGCGAAGTATGCTGCCACCGCGTCTGGCCGCCCGCACCGACACAGCGGCGTCATTGGATATGACCGCGAGTGCCGCCGATCGCACACGAGTGGCACTCGATGCCGCGCTGGCCATGCGCGCTGCATGGGAAATGGATCGCGTGGTGGCCATCGAGAATCAGGCCGCCAGTCTGGCCCGCGGGGTCATGGGTCCGGCAGATACCGAGCGGGCGCTCGAGCGCGCTCAGGTCAGCGATCTGATCGTCACCGAGCGGTTCGTGCATGAACACCCGGCCGAGGCTCGCGCGCTCATTCGAGCCGCGCTGGCCCAGGGCGCCGATGTGCTTGAAGTGGATGGTCCGGCCCGCGCCCGTCTCGATGCCCATGGTGGGGTCGCGGCGGGACTGCGATTCCCAACGGAGGGGTTCTCGACCGAGATCTCGATGTCCACATAGAGCCCCGGACGGGCTGCCGTCTATCGGGCTCCCGTCTATCGGATGCCGACAGGAGACGGTAGCGTTGGCACATGAGCGCCAATTCAGAATCCGGAGAGGCCGATTCCAACGAACAGTCGTCGGCGCAGGACGATTCTCAGCGACCCGCCACACTCTCTCCGGCGCGGGTCGCTGAACTTGAGGCCCTGTTTCACGACGCTCTGCAGGTCACGGCCGACGAGCGTGAAGCCATCGTCTCACAGGCGTCGCGTCGTGACCGTTCGCTGGGCGAAGAACTCTCGGCGTTGCTGGCCGCTCATGACAGCGGTCGCTCACTTGGCGCGGCCCCAATTGTTGCCGCGGCGCGCGACGCAGCCCGTGACACCGACCACAATGGCCTGCGACTTGGTCCCTGGGCCGTGGGACGTCGCATTGGCGCCGGTGGTATGGGCACGGTGCATGAAGGCGTGCGCGCCGACGACCAGTATCGCCAGCGCGTAGCCATCAAGTTCCTCCGGCGTATTGCCGACGGTGATGCGGCCGCACGGCGATTCCGCACCGAGCGGCAGATCCTCGCCACACTACAACATCCACGTATTGCGGCGCTGCTCGATGGTGGTGTCACACCAGACGGACAGCCGTACTTCGTGATGGAGTTCATCGATGGCGCACCCATCACGACATGGTGCGACGATCGTCAGCTCGATATCGATGCACGACTGCGCCTCTTTCTCGAAGTAGGTGATGCGGTGCGAGTGGCGCATCGGCAGCTCGTGGTGCATCGCGATCTCAAGCCAGGCAACATTCTCGTCACCGCGGATGGTGCCGTAAAGCTGCTCGACTTCGGGATTGCCCGCCTGCTGAGTGACGCGGACGGCGGGGTGGATGGCGAAGTACCACAGACAGCGATTGGCGCGCGCGTGTTTACGCCGGAGTATGCGGCGCCAGAACAGATTCGCGGTGAACCGGTTGGTACGGCCGCCGATGTGTATGCGCTCGGTGTGCTGCTGTTCGAATTGATTGCCGGTAAGCGGCCATTTGCACTCAACGGTCTCTCGCTCACGGCCATGGAGCGCACCGTGGAGCAGACGCCGGCTCCCCGCGTGAGTAGTGCAGTGAACGCATCGCGTGTGCAGACCATGCATGCACGTTCACTCGAGCGCTTGCGTCGTGCAGTGCATGGCGATCTCGATGCCATTGTGGGCATGGCGCTCCGCAAGGAACCGGATCGTCGCTATCAGTCTGTTGACGCTTTCATGGAAGATGTGTCGCGCCATCTGGCCGGACGGCCGGTGCGCGCACGTCCCGACAGTCTGGGTTATCGCGTCGGCAAGTTCATTCGTCGACGTCGCGCTGAAACACTGGGTACATCCGTTGCACTGGCGTCGCTGGTGCTTGGCGCAACCGCCGCGATGCAGCAGGCAACACGCGCCAGCGCTGAAGCAGCGCGCGCCACGGAAGTACAGACCTTCCTTACCGACATGTTGGGTGCGGCCAAGCCGGGCGTGCTCGGCCCCGAAGCCAAGGTGCGCGATGTACTCGACTCCGCGGCTGTGCGTCTTGAGCGTTCGCGATCGTCACCAGCGCTCGAAGCGGAATTGCGCCACATCATCGGTGGCACTTATGTCGCGCTCGGCGAGTACGCCGCTGCCGATACACAGTATCAGCGAAGCCTTACCGCATACGCGCGCGCTGTCCCCGAAGGGAACACACGCTCTGATCGCGCTCTGCTGGATCTCGGTGTGGTCCGCTGGGAAGAAGGGCGGTACGAATCCGCCGATTCCGTACTGCGCATCGTAGACAGTCTGTATCGCATACGAGAGGATGTTCCCGTCACGGATCGCGCGACCCTGCTCGACACGCGCGCGCAAACCCTGGCACGTCTTGGCCGCAACGCCGAGGCACTGCCGCTGTTCTACCAGTCACTCGATCTGCATCGTCAGCACTATCCGGATGACGCGACCGCTGGCGTACCCACGTATGTCTCAGCCGCCGTCGTCGAAAGTGATCTCGCCAATCCCACGGCAGCGGACACGCTGCTCAAAGCCGCACTGGCTCTCGAGAAACGCGCCGGTGCGCCGGATGGCAGTGGATTGCCCCCCATTCTTGCTGTTCGTGCCGGTGCGCTCGAACGCATGGGACAGCTCGACTCCGCGGAAGCCATCTATCGTGAAGTCATCGGCATGCGTGAGCGATTGCTCGGCGCTGAGCACCCCAATCTCGCCATGTCGATGCTCAACTTCGGCGATCACCTGCGTCGGCGTGGTCGGTATCTCGAATCCACACAATGGACACGACGTGTCATCGCGCTCCGTGGGCGCACACTCGAGCCCACACACACGGCCCTTGGCGCTGCCATGATGCATCTCGGTGTCGCCCTCTCACGCATGGACTCCGCCAGCGTCGGCGAGCGCTGGGTTCGGGAAGCACTCGCCGTGCGTACCGCTGCGCTGCCGGCCGGTCACTGGATTCTTTCGTCCACGCGCAGCTCACTCGGTGAAGTGCTCACGCAGGGCGGAAAGTATCAGGAAGCAGAGTCGCTGCTGCTTCCCGCCGAAAAACAACTCAGTGCCGAACTGCCACACGAACTAGAACCCGTGCAGGATGTGTGGCGACGACTCGTCGAGCTCTATCGTGCCTGGGGACGTCCAGCGGAAGCCGCCAAATGGGAACGCACCATTGAAGCGGCGCGATCGGCCCGTGCGTCCAACACCGGCGCGCCCTGACCCGCTTCGTGGTTCGGATGTTGTTGCATGGCTTCCGTGACCATGCGCCGCAACACCTCGGGTGATTCCTGCAATAGCTGATTCAGCTGACGTGACGTCGTGAGTCGCGCCGCGATCGGCCACAGCAGGCGGTCGCGCAGGAATCGCGCGACGACGTGTCGGCGCTCGGCGAGCCAGCCCAACGCCGCCGACGAACGTGCAACACGACCAACAGCCTCGCGGCGACGGACCGTGTAAGCAATCAACCCTTCTTCGAGGGTGGCGGCATGACGCAGCGCATCTACAAGAACGGCCGCGTCCACGAGTGCGCTGTTTGCTCCCTGCCCCAAGTTGGGCGCCATCGCGTGCGCCGCGTCTCCCAGCAACACGAGACGACCATCGTGCCAGCGCGTGCAGTTCACATGCAGAACACGATTCACCAGCAACGATTCAATCGTATCCACCGCGCGCAGTAGTGCAGCCGCAGGGCGCCACGCCAGTCCCCATGCGCGCGCCACGCCTTCGAGATCGCGCTGCACAATCGCTTCACGCACATCGGGCGCATCAGCACTGCCGTAGATGTAGTGCCCTTCGGAGGTGGGCAGTGCACCGAATAATCCAGCCGGTGTCCATGCTTCCACTGCATCACTGGCAGACTCGCTGCTCCGTCCACCCACCCCGGGAATACCAGGCCCCGTTCCGGTCGTGAGCGCCCGCAGGTACGTGATACCCGTATCCGTAACCTGTGCACCAAAGTTTCCGCACGCACGGACCTGTGAATGCACACCATCCGCACCGATGACGAGATCGAACGCATCCATCGTCAATGGGGCGGGAATGGGATGCTTGCGCCCCTCTTCACTATCGTCGTGCAAGGTGACAATACCATCAGGTCCAGCGCGCTCCAGTGACACACCAAATCGGCAAGTGATTCGGGGTTCTGCCATTACCGCATCAAGCAGCACTTCCTGCAGTCGAGCGCGTGTCACAACAGCCAGCTCCGCACCATCAGGTGGTGTCATGAGCGTACGACCGACTTGATCGATCAAACGCGCGCCACGAATGGCGCGAGCACCGGAGCCATCGCCAATAAGTGCCGGCCAGAGCCCCAATGCTTCCAGTACGGCGCGCCCATTGGCCGCCAGCGACAGACCTGCGCCAACAGCGCGAAACTCCGCGACACGATCAATGAGTGTGACCTGCGCGCCGGCGCGCGCGAGCAACAGTGCGGTAGAAGCGCCACCGGCTGCGGCGCCGACGACCAGTATGCGAAATGTTGAGAGATTCATAGTGACGTACAGTCGCAAGCCCGGGTCGCCTGCGCCGTGACCGCGCGCGCCATCGTTCTGACCAACGACGCCAACTGCTGGCGCGCCCTGGTTGCGCCGTCCTGATCACCGTGCCAGCATCCAGCATGACCACGCCTCCTCCAGCCACGGCCGCAGCAACCATCGAAGGCACGGTGCTCGCGGCTGTGGTGGCCGATGTGATCGAGGCCGCCGTTGCACTCGGCGCATCGCATCAGGCCCTGCTGGAGGCGAGCGGACTTACTGCGGCGCAGCTGTCAGACCCCGACGCGCGTGTGCCTGTCGCCGCCGACGTCGCCGTCTGGCGCGCCCTGCAGGATCGTCCCATGGGACTGGCTATTGGTGAACGACTGGGCGCTACCAGTCTTGGAGCCGTGGGTTATGCCATGCAGCATGGACGTACCGTCCGTGAAGCACTGGAATGGCTGCACCGATTTCGCGCGGTACTGCATCCAGGTCTCGTACCAACTACTGAAGTCCGCTCCACAGCAGCGGGTGATCGGTTGGTATTCAGCAAGGTTATGGCGGGGCCGTTCGCTCAACTGCGTGAACCCGTCTTTGCATTTGCCAGCGGCATGCGCGCACTCATGCGGGGATTGACCGGTGAAGCCGTCACGGTGCGTTCAGTGACGTACCCCTTGCCGCGCCCTGCGAATGCTGCCGAACACGAACAGTGGTTCACCTGTCCCGTGGCGTGGGGTGGCGCCGTCTTCGAGATGGCCTTCGATGCGTCGTGGCTTGATTGGCCGCTGCCCAAGCAGGATGCCCGTCTGTCTGGCTATCTCACACAGCAGGCGCAGCGATTGCTCGACAACATCGCCGACAACGACTCCGTTACCGCGCAGGTGCGCCGCGACGTGGCCATGGCACTTGCCGATGGAGAGCCGCGTCAGGACGGCGTGGCCAAGCGACTCGGCATGTCTGCGCGCACACTGCAGCGTCGGTTGTCGACTGAGTCCACCACGTTCGCCATGATTGTGGACGATGTGCGTCGCGAGCGAGCCGAGCTCCTGCTAAACGAAGGCCGACTTACGGCCAGTGAAGTGGCGTTCCTGCTTGGCTTCAGTGAACCGGCACCGTTCTTTCGCGCATTTCGCCGATGGACCGGTGGCACCGTGCAAAGCTGGCGATCACAGCAGCCGTCACAGCGACAGCGTCACACCAGCATTTCGTAGTATACGAGTGGTGTGCCGCGATACACCGCATGCCCACGATTGGCATAACCGCACTTTCCGTAGAATCCTCCGGCGCCCGCCGTTGCATCCCATGCGTCGAGTCGAATCGCTGTTGCAGGCCATTCCCGCACAACCTCGAGCGCATCAACGAGCGCCAGACGACCAACACCGCGTCCCTGATGCGCCACTGCTACTGCCATGCCGGTGAGATAGATGGCCCGCGGTACCGGTGTGAAGTACGAAACGTCGATAGCCCATGGCTTCTTCGTTGCCAAACGCAGGCTGCAGACAATCTTCTTCGCTTCTATTCCCACGCGAATGCGTGCATGGCGCATTTCGTTCAACACCCCACGCTCGGTAGAAACACCATTCCACGGGCCGTCACCAAATCGCGCCACCAGTGCACCGGCGGTGGCATTGTGCAGCGCCGCCAGCACGGGCGCATCGTCTGCCGTCGCGTCGCGAAATTTCATGACTTGCGAGTCACCCGTTTCTTCGGTGCTTCCGTCGCTGCCATGGCAGCCAAACGCGATGTGGTGTTCCAGTTACGCACAGTCATCTCTCTGCCGGCCGGAAGCCGAATCGCTCGATCGAGATAGGTTTGGTCCGCCTTGGCGATGAGACGCCGATAGTACACGGCATGTGAGCCGGCCCAGCACGCATCTACCTCAGGATTGACTGGAAAATCTTTCACCAACTCTTCTGCATTCACCGTAGGCCGAAGAAACATGACATCGTAGCGATACTCGTCCGGCTTGCTGCCAAATCCTCGCGGTGCCTCGGCAATCACTTCAGCCAGCTGATCTGCTGACAGCAGCACGAGCTTCGCTTCATAGTCGAAGTTCTTCTTCAGCGCCTTTTCGACTTTGGCAACAACTTTGGCGTGTGTTGCCGGACCATCGAACAGTACATTGCCGCTCTGAATGTACGTCGCCACGTCTTCGTAGCCGAGTTCCTCGATGCAGGCGCGCAGATCGGCCATCGGAATGATGTTATTGCCACCAACGTTGATGCCACGCAGCAGCGCGAGCCATCTCACGTCGCACCACCCTCGCGTCGCACTTCGTACGTCAACTCGGCGAAGCCTTCACCCACCTGACGCACCTTTGTCAGTCGGAGCGACGGAGACACGATGCGTCGCGGCAGCAGTGGCTTGCCACGGCCGAGCGTGACGGAACCCACGGATATCAGCAGATCATCCAGCAGACCGGCGTCGTGAAATTGCCCTGCGAGATCACCACCACCAACGATCCAGACATTGCGATCTCCGGCGGCCTTTACCATTTCGGCATGTACAGGACGCACATCACCGCGTACGAATCGCACGTCCGCGCCAGTCGGCACATCGAGCGTACGATTGGTGAACACCCAAGTGGGCTGCGTGTAAGGCCACCGCGAACCGGTCTCCCCTTCGACCTGCTCACCATGTCGCAGTATCCACTCATACGTGGATGCGCCCATCGTCAGCGCGCCGACTCCCGCGATGAACGTGCTATAAGACGTGTCATTGATATCGCCGAGCGGGAACAGCCAGTCGAGCGAATCTTCTTCGGTGGCAATGAAACCGTCGAGGCTCGTGGCCGTGAAGTACTGCGTGCGCATGGGAAGGCGGGCGAGGTGTGGATTCCATCTTCGCACCACGCCCGCCTTTCACGCAACTGCTATCACATCTGCATGTGATCGATCAGCCGACATCGGCGGTATCCCGCTGCCAGGTTGTGGCAAACTCATTGGCGAAGTCGACAAATCGACGCGGCGCATGGCCCGTGATCTGCTGAACAGCCGGTGAAACGGCGGCGGAGTAGCCAAGCTTGAAGTAGCCGAGAATCATGACCAGGAAATCAGCGTAGCCGACAGGCAATCCAGCGGCGAGGAGTCCGGCGCGCATCGCATCCGGCGTGATGTCTTCGTAGCGAATGGACGTTCCTGACGCATTGGACAGCAGCACCACGACTTCATCGTGATCGAGGGCTTCATCACCGGTCAGATTGAACGCCTGATTCACGTAGGAATCGGAGGTCAGCAGCACGGCCGCGACATCGGCAATATCGCGCGCATCGATGAAACTGCCCTTGCCCTGACCGGTCGGCAGACGCACTGCGCCCTGCGTGAGAATGTCATGCAGCCAGAATGTGCGGAAATTCTGCATGAACCAGTTTGGACGGATGACGTTCCACGCAATGCCGGATACTTCGAGATGCAGTTCGGCGCGGCGGAGCGGTGACGTGGGATCGGCATCTGCACCCATTGCGGTCATG
Source organism: Gemmatimonadaceae bacterium (assembly GCA_016742275.1). Classification (GTDB taxonomy): domain Bacteria; phylum Gemmatimonadota; class Gemmatimonadetes; order Gemmatimonadales; family Gemmatimonadaceae; genus Gemmatimonas. The sequence goes on along the minus strand of JACVCD010000002.1, from coordinate 265,781 downwards.
AGCACCACCTTCTTCACACCAGCACCACGCGCGGCATCAATGACCGGAACAAGCAGCGTGTCCTGCGGCACGTATCCCGGCGGCGCCATCAGAAATACGGCGTCCGCGCCTGCCACGGCTTCGGCCAATCCATTCCCTGAAACGAGATCGAGCTGCACCTGTCCGGCGCCGGCCACCTGACTGGTGCCGCGTCGCACCTGGTGTCCTGCCGCTTCCAGCTGCGCCGCCAGTGCGCTCCCCACGGTGCCGTTGGCACCTACTACAAGAATCGTCGACATCTCTTTGCTCCAGTTCGAATGGTGTGGATCAATCATTGCCCAGTAGATCAGGACTTCGAATGGCTTGCAATCGGCATTGTTTGTCCTGGAGTCCTGCCTGTGCCATGTTTGGGATATGGATCTTTTGGGAACACTATTCCGTGAATCCGGCATGCGCCGGCGGCTGCTGGATCTGCGAGCCGTGCCCAATGGCGTGGCTCTGCGATTCCCCTGTGACCGCAGCATCGGCTTTCATGTGGCGCTCGCTGGCGATGTGTTTGTGCATGCGGATGGTCTCGAAGCACCGCTGCATCTGGCCGCCGGTGATGTCGCAGTGATGGGGCGTGGTTGCGATCATCGCCTGGCCGCTCATGACAGCATTCGGGGGTTGCCGGTGGAAACCATTGCAACCGGACAGATCCCAACCCCGACTCCCGCGCGCACCAGCACGGTCATCAGTGGGGCATACCAACTCTGGAACGCCCCGCTGCATCCGTTTTTCACTGAACTGCCGCCGTGGTTCGTGATGCGGGCACGATCCTCCGCTTCTCTCGAACCCCTGGCGTTGGTGGTCGCGATGCTGGCCGATGAGAGTCGTCGCGATGATCTGGGGCGCGACTCGGTGCTGCATGGTCTGCTCGATGTGGCGTTCACCATGCTGCTACGCGCCGTGGTCGCCGAACAGCCGACCGATCGAGGGAGCTGGAGCCACGCCATTCGTGATCCGCAGGTGCACTGTGCGGTGTCGCGTCTCCACGACGAATGTGCGTCACCCTGGACGCTCGAATCGCTGGCGCGCGAAGTCGGGTTGTCACGCAGCGTGCTGGCCGAACGGTTTCGGGACCAGATGGGCACCACTCCGCTGGCTTATTTGCGCACGGTTCGGTTGCAGCGTGCCACACACCTGCTCACCACCAGCACATTCACCCTTGAGCAGATCGCGTCGGCCGTGGGATATCACGACGCATTCAGTTTCTCCAAAGCTTTCAAAAAGGCCACGACGCTTTCGCCTGGGGAATACCGCCGCCGCGATATGGAGTCCCGCAACGACCCGTTTCGTTTTGCGCCGGAAGAAGCTGTCAGCTTCGGCTAACGGTGACGCCTGATACCTCGCGTCAACGCGGCGCCATCGATCCGTGATCGTGTGACGCCGGAGAACCGTCGAAGTGCTTGGCCGCACAGTTCTCACAGAGCGCATGTGTCACGCTGACCTTGTGCTCCGAGAGATACTCCTCGATGCGACGCCAGTACCCGTCGTCATCGCGCACCTTATTGCACCAGGAGCAGAGCGGCAGCATTGACGACAGCTGTCGCACGCTATCGAGCGCCAGCCGCAACTCGGTGTTGCTCTGCCGCAGATAGGCGACCAGCACACCGACAAACAGGGCGACCATGAAGAGGCTTACTTCCACGTCGCCAAGCATCTGGACGACCGCACTGCGATCCGCGTCCGGTGTCACAACAGCCTGCGTGGCCAACAGGGAACGCACAGCGTGAAAGATGCCCTGAATGGCCAGCACGAATGCCGGAAACACCATCACCTGACGCATCCGGTCACTGCCGCGCCAGAGTGTCAGCGCCGCCGACAGCGACAGTACGCCCCAGACAATGCCGTTCGTCACAGCGCGCCATGGTACGAGTTCCGGCACCATGCGAATGACCAGCAGCAGTGCGAAATGGCCAGCCACGATGGCGATCGACAACCGTCGGGAAACCGCGCGCTCGGCGCTGCGCTGCGCGGCAATCAACAGGGTGATGTGGCCCACGGTGACCATCAGGGTGGGCAACATCCGGGGCACCACATCGGCCGGCAGCCCTGAGCGCAGAACGAACAACAGATCGGCAGCGGACAGTGTCCACGCCGCAACAATCCAGGGGCGCAACGACATCCCTGCCGCTTCGAGGCGCCAGTACTGACTCATCACACCGGCGAGAATCAGACCGATGATCAGATTGACGAGATAGACGATCGTTTCCTGCGACATCCGGGCCCTGGGTCGACGCGTCGCCACCGGGCGGTGGCGTGGAAACAACGGGTGGTGCAGCGATTGTTAATCTACCACGCGGTGCACACTACACCGCCAGTGACGCGTCCACTTGTGACAACGGGACTTCCGGGGCGATCCAAGAATAGATGACAGAAAAGTCGGACCGACTTTGTTCTTCAGCGTGCAGAAGTGTTTCCATCACTGCCTGGAGCACCAGAAGCGTCATCGTATCCTTGCCGATAGCCGTGACCATGGCCTGCTGCAGTCCGTATCGCAACTCCATGTAGCGATCGACATAGGCCTTACCGCTCGACTGCCGATTCCCCGACAAGTAGAACGGCTCATCACGTGAGACTGCGACGGCGACCTCACCCGCCAAAGCCAGGCCGTGCGCCAGCAACCGCAATCCGGTTCCAATCCCACGCAGCAACAACTTGTCGGATTTGCACATCCACCCATCAGGCACCATTGATGCCGCCTGAAGTCGCGCTCTGGCGGCAAGCTGCGAAGGCATATTGCCATCGAGTGACTGACACCTCCGCTGCAATGTGCGCCACGATACGGTCGGCAGTGCTTCGAGCGCCTGCACTAGATTCGCCACCCGATCGAGCCCGCGCGCAAAGCTTGCGGATGCTTGGCCTGATTCAGGCATCCGTATCATCCTTCACCGGCCCCATCACGAAGATCGTGTTACCGAAGGGATCGTGCACACTGAAGGTGCGTGCGCCCCACGGCTCATTCTGCGGCGCGCGCTCGATCGACACACGCTCTCGCCACCGATTGTAGTAGACGTCCGCATCGGCCACTTCAAGCGACACGCACGCATCGCGTCCATGACCCGACATCGGGCAGTCGAGCGTGACAACAATGCCGCCAAGCTCGACACCAAGGAGACCGGTAGTGGTGTCACCGTCTTCGCCTGTCCGAACATTGAACCGGACATCAAAGCCTAATCCATCAACATAGAACGCCTTCGCCACATCGAGATCAGTCACAGGGAGCACAGGAATGGCGCGTTCCATGAATTCCTCAGGGCATGGGCAGAATGTCGAAATGCATGACGTCTTCTCTCGTACCAAGCGATGTATACAGCGCGACCGCCGGATCGTCGCCATAGTCCGCCTGCACAAAAATCACATAGATCCCGCGCTCACTCGCGACACGCTGCAGCGTGTTGATGAGCGCTGTCGCAATCCCGCGGCGCCGATACGCTTCATCTACCGCGAGATCATAGATGTAACACTCGCGACGCGCCTGTTCGAATTTCGGGAGTATGTACGCAGCAAGCCCACCAATCACCTGATCGCCATCCATGGCGGCAACAGCCAGGAACGTATCGCTCACCAGCAGATTGGTGAGATACGTGTCGTCCGGCTGATTGCTCAGATAGTGCTCGGCGTCTTCGAACGCTGCGGCAAACATGCCCAGCATCTGGCGCAGCACCGATGCCTGAGTCGATGTCAGCAGATCGACACGAAGATCAGAAGTCATGTCAGGTCAGGGACTGGTAGCTGTGGCCGGAGCAGGCGCACGAACCACGGTGGTGAGATGTGCGCGCACCAAGTCTCGACCATCCACCGTTGCCGTACCGCGCGTGCGGCAGATACCGCGCCGGAACTGCAGCAGTTCCACCGTGAGCACCAACGTGTCTCCGGGGACGGCTTCACCGCGAAAACGCACGCGATCAAAACCCATGAAGTAGCCGATGGCACCAGGCCCGTAGTCGTGCACACCATCGACAACGGCCGCCGAGAGTTGCGCCAAGGCCTCGACAATCAGGAGATGCGGCATGGCGCGCGGTGCTGCGCCATGCCGGGTCCCCACAATCAGCCATTCGGATCCGGTAACCTGCTTGATTCCCACCGCACGACGACCGCGTTGCACCGACTCAATGCGATCGAGCAACAGAAACGGGTACCGATGCGGCAACAGGTCACGTGGGTCCATAAACAGTCAGATTCAGCGCTCCCAGAATGGCGGCGGCTCGATGCCGAGAGCGCGTAGGTACACGTACCCCTGCGCCCGGTGGTGCACTTCGTTGTCGATCGCGTAGAAGAAGTGACTCCACACCGGACCGGTGTACTGGCCAAACACCGTGAGTGTCTCTTCGAACTTAGCGGGCGGTACCTTGGCAAACCACGCATCGAGTTCTGCCGTGGCGGCGTCCCAATTCGCCAGAACCTCCGCCTTCGACTTGGGAACATTCTCGGAATACGGTGTGCCTTCGCCGCTCACGATTTCGCGCACCATGGGTGCCGCGATCACCGTCAGTTCAGTGGCCAGCGCAGCAAAGGGGCGCATACCGCCAATGCTGAACGTGAGCAGCGATTCCTCGGGAAATGCTTCAATAACGCGGCGCGTGAGCTTGCGATGCCCCTGCCAGTGGGCGAGCAGATCGGCGGGCGAAAGAACGGCGGTCGTGGACATTCGGTACACTCGGGAAAGGGGAGAGCCGGTGGAGCGACCGAACTTCGGGTTTTATTCGGTGAATGTCAATAGCGCCATTATTACGACAGATCTGTCGCGTCGCCCAATTCACGCATGAGGGCAACTGCCCGCTCAACCAGTCGACGGACCTGCGCAGCGGCAATCTTGTCACCCTCGCGCAGAATGACCGTAGCCATTTCGTACTTGCCACCGGGCTTGAGACGCGGCTCGAGATCGCCCAGACGCTGCCCACGCCAGAAGCCCAGTAGCACCCGTTCTTCTTCGATACGCAGCAACAGCACGGGACCATCGCCGATGTAGACGAGATGGCCCCACTTGATCACTTCCTCGAGTTCACCACTCTTGCGAATGGCGGCACGAATCGCTGCACGAATGGGCGGCACCAGCTGGGCCTGCCAACCAGTGAGTGCGTTGACGTAGGCATCAGGAGACGCTGGCGGCGGGACACGTTTCATGCCTCCTATTTACGCACCTGCGGCACGGTGTGCGCAAACGTGACATTGCTACCGAAGTGGTAGCGACTCGTCTGTCGCGCTTGCGCCGATGTGGTCATCATGTCGCGCAACAATCGCATCACCTCAGCCTGCTGCGGCATGAGAACTTCTGCGGCGATCTCAGGCTGCCGCCAGAAGAGCTTCCAGTAGATCGTCTGCGTCGCCTTCACCGAATCGAGTGCAGCCTTGCTGGCCACACCATTGGGCTGCGCGGCGAGATAGCGTGCCAGCGGACGGAAGAGCATGCGCACACTGTCGCTGAATACGGAGTCGCGCTTGCGGAGTTGCTCCACCTGCGGCGGTGTGAGCAACAGCGTGTCGCCTTCCTCCACCAGCACCCGATGAATGCTCGACGTTTCCCGCAGATAGCGCGTGAGCAATGAATCCTCACCGCGGCGCACCCACTCCCCACGCATGCGCACCGGTTCGAGATTCCGGCGCAGCGCCTGCAGGTCGTAGTCGGTGTGCAGGCGAAGATTCACATCCAGCGTGATACGGAACGGGTCACGGAATGACAGTCGCGATGGACGTATTTCCGCGAACCGCGGATTCACATCGTAACGGAACGCTCGTGCATTGGCATCAAACCCGCGCGGTACGAGCAATGTGGGATCTGGAGCGGACACGCCCCCCCAGCCACGCATGTCATCGCTGCCGTGCACCAACTGGTCCACGCCGGCAAGAATGTTGTTGGCAAACACTGTCATCACTACCCGATTGAGCCAGCTATTGCGACGATAGCTGAAGGGCGGTGTCCAGCTGGCCGACAGAGTGCGAGTCCACGGACCGCGGCACGCCATACGCGTATCCGTGCGCCCCATCGTCGCATCAAGGCATTCACGTGCAACCGAACTTCCCGATGTCTGCAGCGAACGCAATGCGGCCCCGAGTGCCGGGTCCGACGCAGTAGCCGGATCGGGTACAAACGCTCGATCACCACCACGTCCATCACCGTTCACATCGCCCTGTACGAGCGGCGTGAATGGTAGTCCGGACTGCAATCGCGAAAACACGGAGAAGGTGCCGAGCCGGGTGTTGTGTCCAACCTGCAGCAGCCATACATGGCGCGCATCGGTTGCCGCAGGCGCCCATTCCACCGCATTCGGATCACCCCACGCCGCACCATCGAAGCCGCGCTGCTGACGATCCACTCGCTGGAGCGTGTAGGTGGCGGTCATGAACGGCCAGCCACGCCACCGACGATCGAAACGATCCATGCCGAGTGAAAGCGTCATCTGCCCGCCGCGCCCGCGCAGATCGCTCGACAACACATCGACCCGACTGAAGGAATTGGTCCGACGGGCCTCTGCGGCCGACAAGGCACCGGATCCGGCATCGATAGCCGAGGGTGACACGAACACCTGCCGCCCACCTTCACCGGTCAGTGTGAACTGCGAAGTGCCGCCAAAGTTGCGATCCACAATCGACGGCTGATTGAGATCGAGCGATGCCAATGCACTGGCGCGAAGGATCATCTTCCAACGCGACGTGTTGTAGTCGAGCGACGCGCGCCAGCTGCGCGGCACGTCGTACTGCTTGTCGAGCACCGTTACGGCTGGAGCGCGTTCGGCCAGTGGACCACTGCCATCGGCACATTGCGATGGCAACGGCATGGAGGAAATCGGCCACGTGGGCGTTGGTGCGGCCGCACCAACACACGATAGTGCCAGCGAGCTGCCAGGCAGCCCCGTGCGAGCAGCAGCGTCGGCCAGTACATCGGGACGCCACAGATCGCGGAACTCACCGATACCGCCACGCAGCACACCGGTCGGATAGCGGTACCAATTGCCGAACTGGCTGAATGACGAGCCGGTGCCATTGTCGCGCGCCCTGCTGAACGAATAGGTAAAGCCCACGCGCGGACTCACATGCAATCGCGACCCCACACCACCGGTGTGCACATCCAGGGCATCCTCAAGAGCTGGGTTGCGTGCGGGGTTACTCAACGCTCCATTGCCTTCCACTCGCACACCGTAGAGCAGCGAGAAGAAGCGTGATGGAGCCCAGGTGTCCGACGCCGCGATCGCGCCATTCCACACGCGTCCCGTTCGATCGGGATTGGCGAGCGTGCGCGTATACGACGCCGGACGATTCGCCAGCAGATCATCAAGCGAGGCAAAACTGTATCGCCCGAACTCACTGGCACCGCCGGACAACACGACATCATCCACGCGACCCCAGGCGATGGCGCGCAGAGCGTGGCGACGTCCCTGAACATTCCGCAGGAATTCGTGATTGGCCTCGGCCGTCCACCGCGTCGATTCCGACGCATCAGTTCCCCGACCACCAAGAGACAATGATGCAATACCTGCGTCGTTGGCCGTGGCATCACCGGTGGTTCGCACCAGGACATCCACCGCCGGTGCGTCGAGATAGGGCGTGCCCCGTCCACTCACTACGCCAAAATTGAAACGGGTCATGTTGAATGTGCTGAACGACGGTCCCGACCAGCGCCCAAGCGCGAGAATGCCGCCGTACGATGCATCCTGGCGCTCCGTTCCAGCGCTGGAGGCCATGAGCGGTGCAATGCCTTCGTTGTCCGCCTGCGACGCATTGGCGTAGAGCGTCAACGAACGCGAACGACTGGTATCTGTCGTGAGATCGAATCGCGCCAGCAATCCCAGCGCGTCGCGCTGCACGGCTGCTGGCGTCCCCGCTGCGACCAACGACAATCCACGCTGCGCCGCTACCTGTCGCGCGCGCTGCACCGAATCCAGCGCCACACCGGAACGTTCGTATGCCAGTGGACTGGCACTCGTGAGATTCACCAGTGCCCGTTCATTGCGCGAAACATCGAGTGCCACATTGTAGGTGAGCACGCCACGAATGGCCTCACCATCAATGCCACCGGAGGCCCGCCAGAATTGATTCGTGGCGCCAAGTGCGCGACCTACGGCATCGGTATACTGCAGCGCACGAGTATCACCAGTCGCAAAGAACGAACGATTCTGATAGTCGCGGCTGCCCGCCGACAATCGCATGTCGATGTTCGCTCCTGAGAATCCACCACGCGTGGCATCATATGTCGCGCCAGTGACTCGTGTCTCCACTCGCGCGGCACGCGGCACACTGCCCGCACCCATGGCCATGCCATTCAGCGTGGTGAGATTGCTGCTGCCGGACGCACCCAGCATGGATGGACCACCAGGACCCATCACAACGCCTGGTATCGTGGACACGGTGGTGTTCACATCACCGGCAGCACTTGGTGGCAATCCGGCAGCCACGCCCTGCCGCCAGGCCTCCGATGCACCGGTCTCCTGCGTGTTTGGGCTGACTCCCGTCGTGGCACGCACTGGCTGACTCGCATTCACCTTCACGGCATCGAGCGTCGTCACATTGCTCGACAACACAAAATCCACCGTGTATTCCCGCTCCGTTCCCACACGTGTCACACGACGACGCGCCGGTTTGAATCCGGTGGCCTGCACGGCCACCAGATAGTCGCCCGTGCCTTGCTCGAACGTGATTGCGAACCGTCCGCTGTCGTTGGTGACGGACTGCTGCAGCAGCCGGTCCGGGCCACGGGTCACGAAGACCGTGGCACCGGTGACGACGCGACCGCTATCCGATGTGACACGCCCGCGAAGTGTCTCGGGCTGAGCTGACAACGGAGATACGATCGCGCCGAGCGACAACCCGAGCGACAGCGCGATCGAAACAGGAGCACGGAGCATGGAATGGCACGCAAGAGGGCAAGATCATCGAGGACATTGATTGCGACAGGACGAATGTGGGAAACGTTGCATGCCCCGGATGAACGCCAGCTAGATGTACCATTTGCGTACATCTAGTAGTCGTGTGACCCCGATTTGCTCGAGAAAATGGGCATCGTGCGATACCACCACCAACGCTCCGTCATAACGACGTAGTGCCGATTCGATGGCCGTGAGACTGTCCAGATCCAGATGATTGGTCGGCTCATCGAGCACCAGCAGCTTGGGTGCGGCCTGCACTGGCGTGCCAAGCACGCATGCCAATGCTGCGCGCATGCGCTCACCACCACTTAACGCGTCGGCACGCCTGAGCGCCATTTCCGTGCGAAATCCAAAACGGGCCAGCGCACTGCGTAGTGTTTCGTCGGTCAGGTCCATTCCCCTGTCAGATGCCATGGCGCGCATGGCATTGAGCACCGTGCCATGACGCGACATCACTGTGACGTGCTGATCGAGATACACGATCTCCCTTGGTGTCACGCCGCGATGCCAGGACTCGGCCGAAACCGCGGGGCCTGATGGCACACCAGCCAGGACCCGAAGCAGCGTGGACTTCCCACTACCATTCGGGCCAACAAGCGCCACTCGTTCCGGTCCGCGAATTTCGAGCGTGACATGCTGCAGCAGTGGTGCTTCGGGAACTACATGTACGGATGCGTTGCGCAATGACACGACCAATGTGCCCGCAGCAAGCCCGCTCGACATCGTGGGAAGATTCAACGACTCGAAGGTATCCAGGCGTGCATGCGCCGAACGCACGCGCGCACCCGCTTCCGCATTCGCACGTTCGCGGGTGTCGAGCAGTCGTGCGCCAGTTCCCTGGCTGCGTTCGGCCTGCATGCCAAGCAGAATGCGGGCCTGACCACCACGTGCGCGCGCCTTGCGCCCCGCCGCATCACGGCGATCCTGTCGCTCCTTGGTCTCCTGCTGTGCCCGACGGGTTCGCTCACGTGCGGCAATGGCACTCGCATGCTCCTGCGCCGCTGCCTGCTGTTGGGCCTCACGTTCCGCTCGATAGTGTTCCCAATTGCCGCCGTAACTCACCAGTGAATGCTGTTCAATGGCGATAATGCGATCTACCTGCATGAGCAGTTCACGGTCATGGGTGGCCACGAGCAATCCGCGAGGCCATGTCCGCACGAGAGAATGCACGGCCTCACGATGCTCGACATCGAGGTCGTTCGTGGGTTCATCCAACAGCAGCATATCGGGAGAGTGCAGCAACAACGCGGCGAATCGCAATCGCGTCAGCTCTCCACCGCTGACCGCGTGCACCGGTCGATCGAGCGGCAGGTATTCCAATCCGAATTCGCCAAGCGCCACCGTCAGCCGCTGGGCGATATCCCAATCATCACCGACGATCTGAATGTCTTCGCTGGTGCCTATGCCCTGCTCGCAGCGCGCGAGCGCCTCGAGCACTGCGGATTTTCCGAGGACATCAGCAATGGTGGCATGTGCTGCAAGGTGGCCATGTTGCGACAGCACACCGAGTCGTCCAGCGCGCTCCACCTGGCCATGCTCTGGCGCTCGTGCGCCGCTCAGGATTGCAAGTAGGGTGCTCTTTCCGGAACCGTTGGGACCAACAAGACCCACACGCTCGTTGGCAATACCGAGCGATGCATCGGAAAGAAGCGGACTGCCGTCAGGTTGACGGCAGGAAAGGGACGTGGCACTCAGCCACGGAGAAACTGGACGCGACATAGGGAAACCAGACAGGCGTTCGGCGCGACGCATCGGCCTGATGCGCGCTAAAGAGTTGAACGGTCTGATTCCGATCCATCATGTCCCTCACATCCAGAGCCGCGCCCGCGTATCGGGCGCTTATCCCTGCAATTTACCCGGTTGGCGTGCGGTCTGTCACCTGAGGTGCAATATTTGCGTTCATGACAGCTCATTCGTGGTTCAGTCGCGAAGGCCTGCTTGCGCTGATACTCGGCGTTGGCCTGGTTGCCATCTCGACCAAGGCGGTAGCGCAAAACAAGTCGGCGCAGCCGAAGCGCGCAGGAATCATTTCGGTGCGTATTGAAACGTCGCTTGGCGCAATCACCGCCGACATCGATAGCGCACACGCACCAGTGAGCGCTGCGAATTTCCTCCGCTACGTGGATTCATTGGCCTACATTGGCGGACGCTTTCACCGCGCCGTAACCATGGCCAATCAGCCACGAGACAGTGTGCGCATCGAGGTGATTCAGGGAGGCGCCAATCCTGATCGTATTGGTGCCCGATTCCCGGCAATTCCCCTCGAGCGCACCTCCGTGACTGGTCTGCGCCATCGTGATGGCACGCTGTCCATGGCTCGAGGTGGCCCGGACACTGCGACTTCCGACTTCTTTATCTGCGTCGGTGATCAACCCGCGCTCGATTTCGGTGGACGTCGCAACCCGGACGGTCAAGGATTCGCCGCGTTTGGTCAGGTCACAGGCGGCATGGACGTTGTGCGCGCGATTCAGCGACGGCCAGTGAACGCTCAATCACTCACACCGCCAGTTGAAATTCGCCGAGTCGTGCGAATCAAGTAGCTCACACCATCAGTGTTGAACCGCGTGCGGCCGCCACGCGATCACGCAGGCGCTCCACGCCACCACGCACGAACTCGCCGTAGCCATCCGGCGGGAGCGCAGACAGCGCTTCCAATGCGCGTTCAATCATGATCTCCGCTTCCGCCAGTCGCCCAACGCTGGCATAGCTGTCGCCCAGATTGAGGCACAGGGATGGCAACAGCTGAACCGCCTGCTCGGCCGGCAATTGCTCGGCGTGATGCATGGCGATGGCGTTCCACCGCAACGTTTCCGCTGGCGTGGCCTGGTGACGTGCGAGATAGTGCGCGGCGATACTGGCATCAAAATCATTGACGCGCGCAGCCCATGCGCGCTCGAAACACGCGCGCGCCTTTGGCGGCTCGCCCTCATGTTGCATGCCTTCTGCACACAACGCCACCACGGGATTCGACGGATCGTAGAGGGACATGTCATGTATTCCGGTCAATGGATTCGCCAGTACCACATATACGTCACGTACTGAGAACGTTTACGATCAATCCGCGCGAAACGAACGCCCTTCACCAGCCAGTGCATCCTTGAGCATCCGGACACCCTTGGGACCCATGCCATGCAATGCGAGCAGATCCCGCTCACGCCACTTGGCAACTGACGCCATGGACGTGATACCTGCCGTAGCGAGTGCACGCAACGCGGGCCCGCCAATAGCTGGAAAGGCCACTGCATTCGGGTGTGTTTTTTCGTTGGACTTCGGAGATGGCATGATCGATAACTCGGCGGAAGATTATCGAACCTTACAATCGACCTACTTTCCACATCAATGGCTCATCGATGAGAAACGTCTTTCTGCTTTTGCCCCTTGGTTTGGCCGCAACTATTGGCTGCAGTTCTGACGGACCTGCTGTGCTGACGAATCGGACCTTTGATGCACCGGAATGGACCAGCACAGAGGAATTCACCAGCATCTCCAGTATGCGCGTATTGTCCGATGGGCGAATCCTGGTGGCCGATGTCGGCGAGGACGCACTGGTGCTGCTGGATTCGAACGGGACTCGCCTCTCCACTGTTGGCCGCAAGGGACAGGGGCCGGGTGAGTACATGGACGGGCGGATTCTTTCCGCGATGCCAAATGACAGCACGCGACTCGTTGACCCCACATTGCGCCGTGTCTCCGTCTTCGACAGCAAGCTGCAATTCGTTCGCCTCGATTCGCTTCCGGAAGGGATTGCGGGGCATGTGGGGAATCGTGTGGCCTTCGCCAGCAATGGTGATGTACTGGCGGAGACATTCCCCAACTTCCCTGAGCCGGCCAAGCATGTGTTCCTGCTTCACTGGTCTGCGGCGAAAGGTGCGGTGGATACCATCGGCAGTCTCGCTGCGCGCCAGTTCGGTGCGGGCGTGATACGACGGGGCAACGGACCACCGAGTGTGATGTTTCAGATCGTCCCTTACTCGCCATCCGATGACTGGGTGCTCATGCCAGACGGAGAAGTCGTCGCACGACGCAGCGAACAGCATACGATCGAATGGATCGGGCGCTCTGATTCCACGAAAGTCATTCGCGCCACAGCCGCTCCTTCAATTCCCGTTAGCGATGCGGAGCGTAACGAGGAAGTTCAGGCGATCCGCGATCTCATGCCGAAGTTCAAGCCGGTCTATGTCGCACAGTCGATGATGACCGGATCGGACCACGAGCTATGGATGCAGCGCACCGCGGCCGACAGTCTTTCCCGCTCCGACTGGGATGTCACCGATGTACGGAACGGCAGTACGTCGACGATTTCTTTCCCCAAGGGCTACCGCCTGCTGCTCGTGACATCCAATGCCATCTACACCGTGCACGGCGATCAGGACGATATCGAACGGGTCAGCCGCTTTTCACGACGATAAAGCGTCAAGGCGTGTCGCGACCCCGCACAATCCCTTCCACTTCCTGCTGCGCATCAGCCAGCCGACTCACCTCGTCGCCCAGCTGACGCGCCGCGTCGATAAGCGTGGTCAGTGGCGCCAGATCGTTCGCACCGGCGTGCAACCGCAGCAGATCGATGCGAATGCCTTCGAGTGCCGCTACACTCTTGGTGAGATGCGCCGTGGCGACTGCGCGACGATTCGTCATCAACTCGGCATCGGTCGGCGCCGCAGCGGCCATGGCATCCAGCACATCGAGTTCGGCCCGCGCTTCCGCAGCGCGGGCTTCGAGCGCCGCCACCGTGGCTGGCAAATCCGCCAACTGTGTGCGGTGTGCAGCAGGCAAAGCCGCATACAGATCAGAGGCAGCAACACTCAATGCGGCCTCCGTGGCACGGAATGCTCCCGCCTCAACGACACGCGAACGCTCCGGTGCACCGAGACGTTTTGCCAGCCATGCACCAACCCGACTGTTCCACAAACGATCACGAATTCCGCTTTGCCACCACTCGCGTACCCGCGCCGGCACAAAGGGCACATCGAGTGCATTGCTGATCGCGCCGAAGAACAACGTCGAGAACAACGGCAGGAAAATCCACACGAGGTTCGTGCGATTTTCATGGATGACACCGGCCATCAAGAGTCCGATCGTTACGGCAAACCAGGGAGCCGATGCGACGGTGAGGACGCGTAGCGCGCGATGCCACACGGTTTCTCGATACGTACTCTCCGTGAGCGCAGCGGCTTCCGTTCGTTCTCGACGGGCCACCTCAATAGCCGCTCGTAGATCAGCCAACGTGTGTCCCGCACGAAACTGCCGTACTGCCTGATTCACGTGATAGCCAACCAGCGGCAACAATGGGGCCGACGTAATCGCCGCCAGAATGCCGATGTCGGCTGGGCCGGCCGGTCGGTTCCCTGAAATCCAGGCGATGAAATTCGCGAGGGTCAGCGCACCAAATGCTGTACCCCATCCGGCATACGGAACCAGCAACGGATTGCGCGCATTTAGCCATGCACGCAGTGTGGGCGGAAGTGATGGTCGCGCATCGGATGTCGGGGCAAGCGCGGCTGCCAGCGTCTCACCATCCGGAAATCTTGCGACAGGATCGCGAAGCAGGCAGCGGTCAATCACTGACGCCAGCGCCGAAGACAATCCCGGCGCGACCGTACGAACACCCGGTGCTACTTCCGTAGCCTGTCGCAATAACAACGCTGGTACCGTACGACTATCGAATGGCAAACGCCCACTGGTCGCGAGATACCCCACAACGCCGAGCGCGTACAGATCACTCCGCCCGTCGATGGTTTCTCCTGCCGCCTGCTCCGGGCTGATGAAGTGCGCTGTGCCCATCACCGGAGCAAGCGCACCAGCAGACGATATGGCAGACGACATGTCGGATGCTTCGGCGGCGGTCGTACTCGCAATACCGAAGTCGGTGACCAATGCGCGCCCCGTGCCGGCTTCGAGCAGAATGTTGTCCGGTTTGACATCGCGGTGCACCACGCCGCGCCCGTGCGCGTACGCCAGCGCCCAGGCCACCTCGCGCATCACGCGCGCCGCATCGACCGACGACAGCGGACCTCGTGTGCGCAGTCGCTCACCCAGCGTTTCGCCTTCGACGTAGCTCATGACGAAGTACACGAAGCCGCTCGCTTCGCCCACGCGATGAATGGGCACGATGTGCGGATGTGACAATCCGGCGGCCGTTCGCGCCTCCCGCAGGAATCGCTGACGGGATGCCGTATTCTCAGCCATGGGCTGCGGCAGCACCTTGATCGCGACATCACGATCGAGCTGCACATCGCGGGCGAGATACACAATGCCCATGCCGCCACGCCCCAGCTCCCGCTGGAGGGAATATTCGCCGGCCAATGCCGACTGAAGCGACAGGAATTCCTGGGTCGAAGACGTCATGGCAGCACTACGCCGAGTGTGAACGCACGTTTCGCGAAAACCTGCATCCCGTGAGCCATTTCGGGTGAGTCCTACGCGTGTCTAGGGTCCCCCTTCGGGGCCCTCCTCTCAAGCTCACCGTCGAGGCTCTGTTCATGAAGGTCTCCCTGCTCCCGTTGACCGCCGTCCTCCTCCTCGTCGCATGCGGCGGCGGGGATGGCTCGACGGAACCGCCCCCCTCGCAGCCCGTCGTCGTGTCCATCACGCCGACCACCGCCTCGGTCAACGCAGGCGCCACACAAACCCTGACCGCCTCCGTAACCAACGGACGGTCGGGTAACGTCACATGGACCAGCACCGGTGGTGCGCTCACAAGTTCCGGTCTGAGCGCCACCTGGACCGCACCATCAGCCGCCGGCAGTTACTCGGTGACGGCCACCAGTGCAGACGATGCCACCAAATCCGCCAGCGCGACACTCACCGTCAATGCTGTTGGCGTGACGATGAACCCCGCCACGGTCACCGTGGCGTCCGGCGCGACGAGAACATTCACCGCCACGGTGAGCGGCAGCAGCAATACCGAGCTCCGCTGGATGGCTTCCAATGGCACGTTGAGCGCCACCAGTGGTGCCACCGTCTCCTGGACCGCACAACCGACCGGCGGCGCGGCCACCATTACGGCCACCAGCGTGGCAGATCCCACGCGCTCTGCCACGGCGACGGTCACGGTCACACCGGTTGTGATCAGCCTCGCTGCGCAGTCTGCCACAGTTCCGACCGGTGGTACGACCGCGCTCACGGCCACGGTCTCGGGCAGTGCGGACTCGTCAGTTACCTGGCAGACCACCGGTGGGACGATCGTTGGCTCCGGCCGCACGACCACATGGCAAGCGCCGAGTCGCAGCGGCAGTTACGTCGTGCGTGCCATCAGCGCGCTCGACGCCACGCGCCGCGATAGTGTGAGTCTCGCCGTTACGCCCATAGCGCTCACAATTGCGTCGAGCACGACCACACCGTTCCGCGGTCAGCCGGTGACACTCACCGCCACGGTAACGGGCGCGGCGGCCGCGTACGACTCCGTGTCATGGGCGTCCACCTGCGGCAATGGCACCACCACACATCAGCGATTTGTCGTAAATGCGCCGGCTGAAGCGGGCAACTGCACCGTGACCGCAACGAGCCGCAGTGATACCAGCCGTCGCACGACCACCACGCTGTCGGTACGTCCGGATCTCGTCGTGAACAACACTGGCGACACGAATGACGGCACTTGCACGTGGACGCATTGCACACTGCGTGAAGCGCTCACCGTGGCCAGTCAGGCCATCGATGCAGATACCATCCGGCTCGGCATCACCGCAGCACCCCTGACAGGCACGATCACACTCACGGCGACACTGCCCACGATTGCCACACCAATGGCCATCATCGGCCCAGGCGCAGCACAACTCACGATCGATGCCGGTGCGACCAATGGCGCGCAGCGACGGGTTTTCGACGTGAATAGCGCGGGCGCAGTGCTCATCTCCGGAGTCACGCTGCGCGGTGGCATTTCTGATGAAGGCGCGGGAATGCGGATACGCGGCGCCACGTCGAATGTGACACTGAACGACGCCGTCATACGAAACAATACGGCGCTGTTCATCGGCGGCGGCGGCGTTGCGGTGCGCAGTGGCGCCACACTCACCGCTACCAACTGCATCGTGACCGAGAATCGGTCTGAAACACCCACGACCATCGGCGGCGGTGGTATGGGTGCCATCGAAGGCGCCACGATCATTGTGCGCGGTGGATCCATCACCAACAACGTGGCGACGATTGGTGGCGCAGGTGGCATCGGTACCGAAGGTGGCACGATTCGCCTCAGCAATGTCACCATCACCGGGAATCGTTCCGCGTTTGGCGGCGGCGGAATCGCGGCCTGGTCCCGCAGCACATTGGAGGTGGAAGGTGGTGTGGTGAGTAACAACATCGGCACCGGAACCAGCAGTGTCGGCGGCGGCATACTCATTGGCGCTGGTACCACGACGTTGTCTGAACGCGCCACCGTCACGATCAACGGCACGACGCTCGAAAACAACGAAGCTTTTTCGCAGGGTGGAGGCATTCAGGTCACGCGCAATACCACCATCTCCATGAGCAATCTGCGCGTGATCGGCAATCGACTCCTTTCTACCGTACCATCCGCCGGATCGGGAACAGTAGGCGCGGGCATCTACATTGGCAGTCTGGTCACATCAACACTCACCAATTCAGTTGTTTCCGACAACGTGGTGCCAACGGGTGCGTCGGGCTCTGAAGACGGTGGTGGTGGTATCGCAGTCGCAGGATTTGCCGCAGCCGGCTCGCTGGCCATCTCCAACAGCACGATCTCCGGCAACTCGGCGAGCTCCGGTGGTGGCATCTTTGTCACCAACTTCGGTACGGTGACCCTGAGCAATAGCACCGTCTCCGGCAACACGGCGTCCATCGGTGCTGGAGTGGCCACGCGACGTGCCGTGACGATCAGCAACAGCACCATCGTCAACAACCGCGCCACATCCGTCGGCGGCGGACTCCATTCGAGTGATCAGGGCATGGCGCGCATCAGCAACACCATTCTCGCATCGAATCTGGTGAATGCCGCGCCGTCCAACTGTACGGCGCAAGGCCTCGGACAGTTCGTCTCCGAAGGTTACAACCTCGGCAATGATGCCACCTGCCTATGGATGACCCAGACGGGTGATAAGGCCAACACCGCATCCGGTCTCAACGCCACGTTGGCCAACAACGGTGGTCCGACCTTAACGCATGCGTTGCTCACTGGCAGCGCTGCCATCAATGCCGGCAACCCGGCGACCTGCACCACCACGGATCAGCGCGGCGCACCACGCGTTGGCACCTGTGACATAGGCGCCTTCGAGTTCGGTGGCGTACCACGCACGGTTCCCGTACGTGCCAGCCAGGTGATCAAGCGATAGAGCGAAGCATTCACCTTCCCCGAACGGGTTAGACAAAGAATCCCCAAAGAGTAGATGCGATGAAGAGCGCCACGGAGACATCCTGTGGCGCTCTTCTTCTACCCGCCCTCTTGGAGATCTCATGTCATCCACGGATTCCCGCCCCACCATTGTGCTAATTCACGGCTTCTGGGTGACTCCACGTTCCTGGGAGCATTGGATTCCGTATTACGAACAGAAGGGATACAAGGTCATCGCGCCGGCTTACCCGGGATTTGAAGCCGAAGTGGAATCGCTGCGCGCGGACCCTTCGCCTATCGAGCATCTCGAAGTGCCGGAGATCATCGCCAAGCTTGAGGGCATTATCCGCGAGCTCGATCAACCGCCCATCCTCATGGGTCATTCGGCTGGTGGTGTCATGGTGCAGCTGCTGCTCGACAAGGGACTTGGCGCCTGCGGCGTAGCCATGAATTCCGCACCGACTGAAGGCGTGGTGGTCGTACCACTCACACAGCTCAAGTCCACGTTCCCCGTGCTCAAGAACCCGGCCAACCGCAACAAGGCGGTAGGGTTCACACACGAACAGTGGCATTACGCCTTCACCAACACATTCACGGACGCCGATTCGAAGGCGATGTATGACCGTTACCATGTGCCGGCATCAGGTCACGTGCTGTTCGGCAGCATTCTCGCCAACTTCATTCCGGGTCCGCAGGAAACGTACGTCGACTATCACAACGAGTCGCGCCCGCCTCTGCTGTTCATCTCCGGCGGTTCGGACAATCTCATGCCGCCTGCAGTGCAGCGTTCCAATGCCGCGCACTACAAGGGCAAGACAACGCTGACCGAGATCAAGGAATTCGAAGGTCGTGCACATCTGATGCCCGCCGAAAAGGGGTGGCATGACGTGGCCGACTACGCGCTGGCCTGGGCAGAGAAGCAGGTTCGTTCCTGAGGATGCAGACATGAACGATGGGCGTGAGGTTCACAACGGCGTGTGGGACATGAGCCAGGTGCGCCTCACGCACATTGGTGGGCCGACCATGTTGATCGAGGTCGGCCCATGGCGTCTGTTGACTGATCCGACATTCGATCCTCCTGGTCGTCGCTATGCGTTTGCGCTGGGCACGTCATCACGCAAACTCATTGGGCCCGCTCTCTCGGCGTCGGACCTGCCGCCCATTGATGCTGTGCTGCTCTCCCACGATCAGCACGCCGACAACCTCGACGATGCGGGTCGTGCGCTGTTGCCGCAGGCGTCAGTGGTTGTCACCACATGTTCTGGCGCCATTCGGCTTCGTGCATTCGCCAGCGTACGTGGCCTCGATCCGTGGCAGCGCACCAGACTCGAGAAGCCAGGTGCGCCACCGCTCGATATTCTGGCCACGCCATGCCAGCACGGTCCGCCGGTGCTGCATCATGTCTCGGGCGATGTGATTGGCTTTGGTCTTACGTGGGAAGGGCAGCAACACGGTGCGCTCTGGGTTTCCGGAGACACGGTACCCCATCGTGCCCTGAATGCACTGCCACAACATCTCGATGTCGGATTGGCCATTGTGCATTTGGGTGGTGTCGGATTTCCGCTGACTGGTCCACTGCGTTACACCTTTACCGCCCATGACGCGGCGCGATTTCTCGCGAACATTCGTCCGCATACCATCGTGCCCATTCACGTCGATGGCTGGTCGCACTTTCTCGAAGCGAAGGCTGTGGTTGAGCGTACGTTTGTGCACGCGGTGCCACCGCTGACCTGGCTCACTCCGGGTGTGGCCACTCCGCTGACGATGTAGCGCGAGGTTCGATTGGAAGCATCATATCCACCGTGGTGCCCTCTCCCAGGGTACTGGTGACGGAGACCGTGCCACCCACGCGTTGAGCACGCTCGTCCATTCCCACCAACCCCCAATGGCCGGCTTCACGGGCCTGTGATGCCGCAACCGTATCGAAGCCATCGCCATTGTCATGCACGCGAACGAACAGGCGATGCGACTCGAACACCAATGCCAGTGTGATACGTGATGGCCTGGCGTGACGCGCCGCATTGGTGACCGCTTCCCTCCCAATGCGAAGCGCGGTGGTTTCGATGACCGGCGCAACGCGACGACGATCACCACCCACCTGAACCTCGAGAACAACCGGCGATGGTGACGGTGATTGGGCATGCGCACTGGCAATGGCCTGACGTGCCGCTTCCTCGAGCGCATCCGCTACATCGCGCCCATCGAGTTCTGGCGTACGCATATCCCACACCATCGAACGTGCCTCGCGCAACGTTCGGTCAGCCACGGACAGCACCCGCGACAATTCAACTTCCGCTTCCGCAGGTGTTTCACTGATCCGGCGACGAAGCGCCTGCAACTGCAAGGTGATACCGGTAAACCCTTGCAACAGCGTATCGTGCAACTCGCCTGCCAATCGCGTGCGTTCTGTCAGCGTGGCTTCAAATCGCTCCGCAAGACGTCGCGCGGCATCACGACTGCGGGCGCGCTGCCACCAGACGACGACCCAGGCGGTCCCGCCGGCCAAGGTGGCCACGAGTAACACCATGAACCACCAGGTTTCGTGCCATGCCGGCAACATGCGCACGGGCAGTGACACTTCATTCACTCCTGCTACGCCATCTTCGTTCCACGCACGGACACGAAAGGTGTAATGCCCTGGACGCAACTGTGTGTAGGTGGCAGATCGCGTGGCATCGGCAAGACGCCAGCCGCCATCCACTCCGTCCAGCATGTACTCGATACGCACACGCTCCGGTACGCGAAGTGCCGTGGCCGTGAACTGCAATGTGACACGTGGCGTGCCAGGTGGGATCTCTGCCGTTGGCTCGTGCGACAGGGCCGAGTCCCCTATCATCACCGATTCGAGATGCACACGCGGCGCCACCGTGTTGCGCACGATGTTTCGCGGATCAAAAACTGCGAGTCCGCTGGGTGTACTGAACCAGATGCGTCCATCCGCCGCTCGGGCGCCTGCTGCCGTATTGTGGGTCGTCAGTCGCGCCGTGCGAATGCCATCGAGCGCGGAGAATCGCCACGGGGTTGGCACTGGCCCCTTGCCGTCGAGCGCGGCGTGAAGGTCCGCCATGTTGATGCACACGATGCCGGCAGTACTCGCGAGAATCATGCGCGGACCATCGGGCATGACCACGATGCTACCTGATCGCAGCAGTCCACCCAGCCGATCTGCCGGGATCTGCCGGATCTGCCTGTCAACGATGCGAAGCAGCGAACCCAGATGATCTACTGCCCAAAGCGTGTCGCGATTCTGAAAGACGACACGCGCAACGGGATGTGCCAATCCGTCGCCAGGTCCGTAGCGTCGTACGATTTTCCCCTGCTCGAGAATCAGCAGCGCCGGTGCTGAATTGACGGCCATGGCAGTACGCCCTTCACGCGTGCTGACAATGTCACCGACATTCGGCGAACCGAGATCAGGGGGGAACACCACCCGTTCGAGTCGACCGTTCACCTCGCGTGCGAGTCCCTGGGGGAAGTAGGTCACCCATCGTTGACCAGTACTGTCCTCTCGCCACCGCCGATTTGTGGTGTCCGCAAAAGCGGCACCCAGATTGTTCATGGTGGTCGACGTGGCATGATAGGCGTTGCCGCGGTCGTCGCGAAGCAGGACGCCACCACGCATCGATGACGCGTCGGGGTGAAGGCGACTGTTGCCTGGGTTGCGCAGCGTGTGCGTGGTCACCATTCCGGGCTTCCCACTCACATAGCCGCCAGTGAAGTGACTTACCAACTGACCTTGATAGGACAACGCCCAGATGCCGTCCTTCGCATCCGCCGCCATCCAATGGGGCGAATCGAAGTGCACACCATCGCTCCCCTGAGTGAGCACACTGAATGGCGCGAGGCGGAGGCGATCGAGTCCGGCATTGGTCACTGCCCAGACGTTGCCTTCGTGGTCGGCGAGCACCGACGCGACCACGGCGTCAGACAGTCCATGACGTTCGGTGAACAGTTCGGCCGCGCCGTTCTGAAACCGCACTACACCGTAACCGCGTGTTCCCACCCAGACGGCGCCATCCGGTCCGACCGATGCAGTAGGAGGAATCAGCTTCGCTCCGTCTTCCGGCGACGCCAGAGTAGACCATTGCCCGTCCTTCAGCAGCTGCAGTCCGTCACCGAACGTCCACACCGTACCATCGGCCGTTTGTACCAGTGGCCGTGCGCCAGGGTCACCGAGTGTCGGATTGAGGTGCATCGACACACCGCGAGGTGTGACATGCAATAACCCCTCCGTGTACGTTCCCACCCAGATCCCATCACGAATATCGGCAATCACACCGAGAAGCCGCAGATGCTGGAAGTGCACCGGCAGCGCCACATGCACCAAGGAATCACCTTCCAGTCGATGTAGCCCGAGCTTCGTGAGTCCCGTGAGCCAAAGGCGACCAAGACCGTCCTGCGCCATGGCAGTCACGCGACGGGCATCAGTATTCGGTGGGAGCACCAACTGAAAACGGCCGTTCCGATACCGCACGAGGGCACCATCCGGACGCGAGATCCACAATGTGCCCTCACGATCCACCATCTCCAGTCTGAGCGAGCCAACCTCCGCGCTCTTGAGTTCTGGTTGAGTGGTCCCATCGAATCGCGTGAACCGTACGCCGTCGAATCGCATCAACGGACCGTCGCCACCCAACCAGAGATAGCCGTCGGAGCTGCGCATCAGCCTGCCGAGCGCGTTGGGTGACAACCCGTCTTCTTCTCCCCAACTCGTGTGATGCCAATGCGAGAGCGGGCGGTACGGTGCCGCGGCTCGCGCCGGCACTTGTGTCGCCGCCGCAGGCGCCCATATCGCCAACAGCACCACCGAACAGATCATCCGCAGAATTCGCACCCTCATGAGCGGGAATGCTCGCATGGATGCATGGTGTACGCCAGCGTCTGTGAACGACATACCCCAAAGGAGGGATGCCCTGTAGAATGGCGACCGATAGACTGTATCCGGTGTCCAACTCCGAATCCGCGCGCATCAATATTCTGACCGCTGACGACCATCCGCTCATTCGCGAAGGGCTCGCTGCCGTTCTGCGTGGGGAACCGGATATGGTCGTCGTGGCCGAAGCATCCAATGGCGAAGAAGCACTCGAGGCGTACGCCCGCTTGCGCCCCGACATTGTGCTCATGGATCTGCGGATGCCGGTCATGGATGGACTGGCTGCCACGCGCGCCATCCTCGCCGAGGATCCCGATGCGCGCATCATCATGCTCACCACCTATGATGGCGATGAAGACATTCATCGCGCACTCGCAGCCGGTGCCCGTGGCTATCTGCTGAAAGACATGCTACGCACCGATCTACTGGAGGTCGTCCGCAGTGTGCGCCGCGGACAGCGTGGCATTCCCGCGCCAATCGCCGCGCGACTCGCCGAACACATGCCGCGTATTGCGCTGACGCCGCGCGAACTCGAAGTCCTTCGATTTGTGGCGGATGGATTGAGCAATGCTGAAGTGGCCGTGCGCATTGGGCGAACCGAAGGCACGGTCAAAGTGCATCTCAAGAACATCCTGCAGAAACTCGACGTTCATGATCGCACCGAGGCTGTGACCACAGCACTTCGGCGCGGCTTTATCCGCCTCGACTGACATTCTCTCTCATCTACCATGGAATACGTCTACACCCGCCCGGCATTGAGCGAGAAGGGTCTGCTCACTCCCACCAATTGTGTGGTGACGTTGATCGACTTCCAGCCGCAGATGATTTTCGGCGTCAATGGCATGGACCGTCAGTCGCTCATCAACAACACGCTGCTGCTGGCCAAGGCGGCTCGTGTCTTCAACGTGCCGGTCGTGCTCTCCACCGTGGAATCGCGCGCCTTCAGTGGACTCATGTCACCGCAACTCCAGTCGATCTTTCCCGAGCAGGACCCCATTGAACGCACCACCATGAATGCGTGGGATGATCCGGCTTTCGTCTCTGCCGTGACCGCCACCAGCAAACGCAAAATCGTATTGGCCGGACTCTGGACAGAGACCTGCGTGGCCCTGCCCACCATTCAGGCCATGCATGACGGATACGAGGTGTATGTGGTGGAGGACTGCTGCGGCGACGTCAGTCCACTTGCCCATACCAATGCCATGCAGCGCGTCATTCAGGCCGGCGCCAAACCTGTCACCGCACTGTCTGTCATGCTCGAGTGGCAGCGCGACTGGGCGATTCGCCCAACGTATGACGCAGTGATGGACATCGTGCGCACACACGGTGGAGCCTACGGCGCCGGCGTGGAGTATGCCTACACCATGGTGCATGATGCGCCCGCCACCAACCACGCGCCCTATCATCCGCCGGCTCCCAGGCACAGCTGACCGCGAGTAGATCATGACCCACGCTACTGCGGACCTGCTGCTCATTCGCGGGCGAATCCACACACTGGATACCAAAGCGCCACGCGTGGATGCACTGGCCGTGCGTGACGGACGCATTGTCGCGACGGGAAGTACTGACGAAATCCTCGCCTGGCAGGGTGCGTCAACCCGGGTCATCGATGCCCGCGGACGCACGGTCATTCCCGGCCTCAATGATTCGCATATTCACACCATTCGCGGGGGGCTCAATTACAACCTCGAACTGCGATGGGATGGTGTGCCATCGCTGGCCGACGCCATGCGCTTGCTACGAACGCAGGCTGAGCGCACACCAGCGCCGCAGTGGGTTCGGGTCGTTGGCGGATGGAGTGAGTTTCAGTTCGCCGAAAGGCGACTACCGACGCTCGAAGAGATCAATGCTGCTGCGCCGGACACCCCGGTCTTCATTCTCTACCTCTATGGCTTTGCCCTGCTGAATCGCGCAGCACTTGCTGCGGTGGGATACACGCGGGACACGCCGAATCCACCAGGGGGAGAAATTCAGCGCGACAAACAGGGCAATCCCACGGGTCTCCTGATCGCGCGCCCCAACGCCAACATTCTGTACTCTACGCTCGCCAAGGGCCCCAAGCTCGCATTCGAGGATCAACTCAACTCCTCGCGTCACTTCAACCGCGAGCTCAATCGACTCGGCGTCACCAGTGTGATCGACGCCGGCGGTGGATTTCAGAATTATCCGGACGACTATCGGGTCGTGGAGACGTTGCATCGCGAGAAGCAGCTCACGGTGCGTATCGCCTACAATTTGTTCACGCAGCGACCGGGCCACGAACTCGACGACTTCACACGTTGGAGTGGTCTCGTAAAGCCAGGAGACGGCACACCGTTCTATCGCATGAATGGAGCCGGAGAAATGCTGGTTTTTTCGGCGGCCGATTTTGAGGATTTCCTCGAACCCCGTCCGGACCTTTCGTCTTCACTCGAGAAAGACCTCGAGGCCGTGGTGCGTCACCTCGTGGAGCAACGGTGGCCGTTCCGATTGCACGCCACCTACGATCAATCCATTACACGATTCCTCGACGTATTCGAGCGCGTCAATCGGGATACGCCATTCAGTGGACTGCGGTGGTGGTTCGATCACGCGGAAACCATTTCCACGCGCAACCTCGAACGCACGGCGGCGCTCAGCGGTGGCATTGCCATTCAACATCGTATGGCGTATCAGGGTGAGCACTTCGTGGCGCGCTATGGCGCAGATGCCGCTGCCGCATCGCCTCCGGTACGCCGTATGCTGGACATGGGACTGCCGGTTGGTGCTGGCACCGATGCCACACGCGTCGCCAGTCACAATCCCTGGGTCGCACTATCCTGGCTGGTGACCGGAAAGACTGTTGGCGGGCTCACGCTGTATCCTGAGGAGTCGCGTCTCAGCCGAGAGGAGGCGCTGCGATCGATGACCTCAGGCAGCGCGTGGTTCTCCGGCGAGGAATCGCTCAAAGGCACGTTGGCTGTCGGACAGTATGCCGATCTCTGCGTACTCACCGGCGACTATTTCGCCATTCCCGCAGACGAGATCGCCTCACTGCAATCGCTACTCACCATCGTTGACGGGCAGGTGGTGTATGGAGCACAGGACTTCGCGCCGCTCGCGCCGCCGTTACCGCCCGTGAGTCCGTCGTGGTCTCCCGTGGCACATCGGAAAGACTCGCATCGCAATGATGCGCATCACGCTACGCATCACGCTACGCATCACGCTACGCATCACCACGCACATCACCACACACTTTCTCATCATCCGGTATGGGGGTCGGGGTGCGATTGCTTCGTGTTCTGATCTTTTCACATCATTTCACATAGTCAACCGATCAGGAATCTGTCATGCTGACAACTCGCAATACCCTGCCTGAGGCCACGCGCGAACGCATGATTGCGCTGCTCAACGCGCGACTGGCCGATAGTATCGATCTCATGCTGCAAACGAAGCAGGCCCACTGGAATGTGAAAGGCCCCGCGTTCTACACACTGCATACACTGTTCGATGCGGTATACGACGCCGTAGAAGAACATGTGGATCTGATGGCGGAGCGCGCCGTGCAATTGGGCGGTGTGGCGCGAGGGGCGTTGCACATGGTGTCTTCGGCGACGACGCTCACGCGTTATCCGGACGAGGCTGCCGGCTCGCGCGCGCATATCGAAGCGCTGACCCAGGCACTGGTATCGTGCGGCACGCAGGTACGCGAAGCCATTGAGATCGCGAATACCGCAGGCGACGCCGATACGGCCGATCTCTTCACGGGAGTCTCGCGCGATCTGGACAAGCAACTATGGCTGGTGGAGTCACACCTCGCACCGGGATGATGCCGTGACTGCGGAGGTTGGCAAGCCACCGATGTCATCAGCTGTGTCACCATGGGCGCCACTCAAACGACCAACCTTTCGTTTGCTGTGGTCAGCCAGTGTGCTGTCCGGTGTCGGCACATGGATTCATGATGTTGGTGCGGCCTGGCTCATGACCGACCTCACACCATCGCCGCTCATGGTGTCGTTGGTGCAGACCGCCTCCACATTACCTGTGTTGTTGCTGGCACTGCCGGCTGGCGTACTGGCCGATGTGTTCGATCGACGCCATGTGTTGCTCTTCGCGCAGCTCTGGATGGCCGTCGCCGCCGCCCTGTTGGCCACGGCGGTACTGACGGGTGCTGCCACCGCACCCGTTGTCCTTCTCCTGCTGTTCGCGCTGGGGATTGGTAACGCACTCACGGGACCCGCGTGGCAGGCCATCGTGCCCGAACTCGTCGAACCACGCGAAGTAGCGGGGGCGGTAGCACTCAATAGCGCCGGTATCAATGTGGCGCGCGCTGTTGGTCCCGCCATTGGTGGTGTCATTGTCGCGGCGCTTGGGCCTGCCGCCGCATTCATCGCCAACGCACTCACATTTCTCGGAGTGAGCGGTGCGCTGGCTTCCTGGTCGCGCACATCGGCGCAAAGCGATGTGCCACCAGAACCGATCGGCATGGCACTCCGCACTGGCGTACGCTACGTCAGACACGACGCCGGATTGGTCGCGGTGTTGGTACGCACGCTGGTGTTCATGAGTTGTGGCAGTGCCCTATGGGCGCTGCTTCCCATCGTCGGGCGACGACTGCTCGGCGTCAGTGCGCTGGGATACGGCATGATGCTCGGCGCCATCGGTGTCGGCGCGCTGATCGCCACGGCACTGCTGTCCCGATGGCGCGCTGCAATTGGTGCGGAACGCCTCGTGCGTCTGGCCACCGTGGTGTATGCCGGCGTGCTGCTCGTCATCGCGACGTCGCGCAACTACTTCCTCCTGTGCGCAGTGCTGGTGGTGGCTGGCATGGCGTGGCTGGCGCTGCTGTCGACATTCCAGACCGCAGCCCAACTGAGCGTTCCTTCATGGGTGCGTGGACGCGCGCTGGCCACGTATCTCATGATCTTTTTTGGCGGGCAAGCGGCCGGCTCTCTCTTGTGGGGCATACTCGCCGATCGCACCAACGTCCCATTGGCATTCATCGTGGCGGCCGGCGGTCTCTTGGCCGGACTTGTGCTCGCTCCCTGGTACGCGCTGGATAGCACCACGCGTCACGACCGCACACCGTCGCAGCATTGGCCAACACATGCGGCTGATCTCGTGCCGGCATCAGAGCGCACGACGCGCGAAGTGACGGTCATGACCACCTACATCGTCGATGAATCCGACGTCGCGGCGTTTGTTGTCGCCATGGACGATCTACGCCATGCGCGCCTGCGTGGTGGCGCCCATCGTTGGACATTGCAGCGCGACCTCGAACAATCCACGGTCTTCGTGGAATGGTTCAGTGTCCCATCATGGGATGAACATCTGCGGCAGCATGATCGGGTCACGGGAAGCGACCGTGACATTCAGGAACGCGTTCGTCGTTTTCATCGCGGTGACAACGCCCCGCAAGTGCGGCATTTCGTGGGCGTCGTACCGACTGATTATCACGGATTCCACGGAATGGCGCCGAAACAACAGGAGTGACCGTCGCTCAATCCTGTAGTTTCCGTTCTTGTCCGCGTACTCCGCGTGAATCAGTTGCCTTTTCGTTTGCGACGCTCACGCAGACGGCACCGACGCATTGGCGTGGGCTATACCCGCCAACACTTCGAGCATCACACGAATCATCGTCGCACGCTGCGTTTCTGCATCGATAGTCGCCGGACGATCCCCTGGCTGAAAACCATACCAGCCAAACTGCGAGTGATTGCCACCTTCAATCCACTCCCAGCGGGTCGACACCGGAACCTTGCCGCGATTGGCTTCCACTTCTTCGCGACTTGCCAGCCCGTCGCGTGTCCCGACGATCTTGGCCACCGGCACATGCAATCCGCTCAAATCCACATCACGTGGATGCGATGAGCCAATCAGCACCACACCACTGAGTCCGGCCGGCGACGACGCGGCCACATCCGACGCCACGACCGCGCCACGAGAATGCCCCGCCGCAACCCACCGCCGCGGCGTGGTGGGCTGCGTCAGCACACGCGTAAGCCGTGTGCGCAGTTCGGGAGACGTCGCACCGCCAAACGCCGCGCGGCGCGGAATCTCGATGATGAATGCCGGATAGCCGGCGGCAGCCACCGCGCGCGCCAGCGGTGCATACGCGACGGGATCCACCAGCGCTCCCGGGAAAAACACCAGCGCTGGCAGATCATCCGCATTGGAGACAGAGTCGCGCGAGAACGACCACACACCGCCATCGTACTGCACGAGTACATCGGGGTCGGAAACGATCGCGGCCTTTGCATCATCAGACGCCCGATACGCGATAAGCGACCACACCGTGAACACAACGGTGAACACCAGGCCAGCGGTGATCCAGACCTGACGAATGCGCTTCCACAGTTGCTGACGATCCATCACGCGGCCCTGGAAATGAAGACGTGACCCCGGGGGAGCAATGCAATCCGGGCACTACGGCGTGGATTAGGTGCGGGTTTCCTGCGTCTCGCAGAGAACACTCAACCCGGCGGCGGCCCTTCCATCAGCTCGAACGGACGAACCTCGGATTCTCCTTCGAATTCCGGCCAATGGTCGAGGTGCACCTGCATGAACTTGGTTGCCAGCTCCACCGCTTCGGCATGCGATGCCGCTTCGATGATGCCGTACCCACCGACCACTTCTTTCGCCTCGGCAAAAGGGCCATCCACCACGGTGATCTTGCCCTTGGACAATCGCACGCGCGTCCCCTTGGCCAGCGGCAGCAAGCCCGCTCCATCGATAAACTGCCCCTTCTTTGCGTGCTCCTCGATGAAGGCACCCATGGCGCCGTACAGCGCCTCTGGCACCTGAAGATCGCCGTAGTCCTTCGGGTGCTTGATGAACATCATGAACCGCATGTTGCGCTCCTATGCAATGAATGAGACGAGGCACAGCCAATGGCACCGACCGAATTTCAGACCTTCCCCAGCCGGTACGCCATGGGCCTCATTCATGCGTCGAACGAGCCACGGTGATTTCGACAGCCCGAATCGCCGAATGGATGGGATATGAACGGGATGCAGAAATATTGCGCCTGTGGGACGAGAAGCCTGCCGGTGAGGACGGTGACCCTTGCCGGTACGGCGGGGCGGGCAAAGGTTGAAACGTATTCCTTTCCCTCCTCCCCACCGCTGCGCCATGCATCCGCTCACACCCGCGCTGGCCCTGCTGTTCGCCGCCGCTCCCTTGACCGCCTTGCTCGCCCAATCCACGGGCGAGTCCACCCGTTTGTTGCGTCAGCCATCGGCGTCCGCCACACATATCGCATTCACCTATGGCGCTGACGTATGGATTGTCGATCGCGCCGGTGGTGTGGCACGTCGCATCACCAGCACCGCCGCCGTGGAAAGCGATCCACGACTTTCGCCAGACGGCCAGTGGATTGCCTTCACCTCCAATCGCAGCGGCACGCCGGCCGTGTATGTGGTGAGCGCGCAGGGCGGCGAGCCGACGCGACTGACCTGGTATCCAGCACCGGCGCTCGCACGCGGCTGGAGCCCCGATGGCCAGCGCGTGTTGTACGCCACGAACTACGGCACGGCACCTTCGCCTTACCATAGACTCTGGTCGGTGGCGCGCACCGGTGGTCCATCCACGCAGATCACGGCGGGCTGGGGCTTTGACGGCAGCTGGTCACCCGACGGCAAGCATGTGGCCGTCGATCGCATGACACGCTGGGATCCCGAATGGCGTTCCTATCGCGGTGGACAGAACATCCCGCTGCGCATTCTCGATGTGGCGAGCAAGGATGAAGTGCTCATCCCCAACACCGATCGCAGCACCGACCTGCAGCCGCAGTTCGTGGGCAACAAGGTCTTCTTCATTTCCGACCGCGATTGGGTGAGCAACGTCTGGTCGTACGATGTGTCGACCAAGGCACTCGCTCAGATCACGAAATTCCGCGATGTCGATGTCAAATCACTCGGCGCCGGTGGCGGGCAACTGGTATTCGAGCAGGACGGTTACATTCATGCGCTCGATCCGACCAGCGGTCAGCATCGACGGGTGAATATCACGGTACAGGGTGACTTCCCGTGGGCCGCCACGCGTTGGGAAGACGTGACACGTTCGATTTCGGCCGCATCGCTGTCCCCAACCGGCAAGCGCATTCTGCTCGAAGCGCGCGGCGAGATTTTCACCGTGCCGGTTGAGCAGGGTGACACACGCAATCTCACGCGCTCGAGTGGCGCCGCCGATCGCGCACCCACCTGGGCTCCCGATGGCAAGCAGGTCGCGTGGTTCAGCGACGACGGGTCGGGCTACAAGCTCTTGATCGCCAATCAGGATGCTGTCGCCGCACCACGCGCCATCGAACTCGGCGAATCCAAGATGGCGTGGGAACCCGCGTGGTCACCCGATGGCAAGCGTCTCGCATTTGTTGATCACGTATCGCGTGTGCGGGTCGTGGAGATTGCCACCGGTCGTATCACCACTGCCGATGTGGGCGGCGCATACAATGATCGCGGTGGCATGGGACTCACCTGGTCACCCGACTCCAGGTGGCTGGCCTACAGCAAGTCGTATCCCAACAATTTCCGTCGCATCACGGCGTGGTCGGTCGAATCGGGCGCAGTCATTCGACTTACGGACGCGATGGCACATGCCATTCGCCCGGCGTTCGACAAGGACGGACGTCATCTCTGGTTCCTCGCCAGCACCAACCTTGGTCTTGGCAGTGGCTGGGCCAATACCAGCGCCGGCATGGCAGACCCGCAGTACGGCTTGTACGTGGTGGTGCTGCGGAACACCGATAGCTCGCCGTTCCCGCACAAGAGCGACGAAGAAGCCGCACCGCCGCCGCCCAAGCCGGACACTGGCGCTGTGCAGGTGCGCATCGATGTCGACGGTATTCAGCGTCGTATCATTGCCACATCACTCCCCGTGCGTCGCTACGCCGATGTGCAGGCGGCAACACGTGGCATGGTATTCGTGACCGAGCGGGTGGAGAATCAGCCCGGCGTGACGGTACACAAGTTCACGATGGCCGACGCCAAGACCGATGTCTTCACGCGCGGTGTCACGCGTTTCTCAGTGTCGCAGGACGGCAAGAAGGTGTTGATGCAGTCCGGGCAGCAATGGACCGTGACCGGCACAGAGGCTCCGCCCGCAGCCGGCAAAGGTGCCGTGACGGTAGCGCTCCGCATGCAGCTCGATCGCCAGGCGGAGTGGCGTCAGGTGTTTGATGAAGTGTGGCACTTCGAGCGCGATCTGTTCTACGACCCCAACATGCACGGCAACGACTGGAACGCCGTACGTGAGCGTTATCGTCCGCTGGTGCCGTGGATTCGTCATCAGTCGGATCTCGCGTATGTCGTGGACCTGGTGAATGGCGAATTGTCCGTCGGTCACAGCTACGTGAGCGCTGGTGACTTGCCACCAGTCGACACTTCACGCGTTGGCACACTGGGCGCGGATCTCGTACTCGAAAACGGACGCTGGCGTATCAAGCGCATCCTGACGAGTGAAAGCTGGAACCCTGGACTTGGTGCGCCGCTCGATCGCCCGGGCCTCCGCGTGAAGGCCGGCGACTATTTGCTTGCCGTGAATGGTCAGCCAATCACCGCCAACGACGATCCCTATCGTCTACTCGACGGCACGGCTGATCGTCAGACCACGCTGCTCGTGAACTCACGCCCGGCGACCGACAGCGCGTGGAGCATCACCGTGACGCCGGGCAACAACGAAACGGCGCTGCGTCAGCGCGCGTGGGTGGAAGACAATCGTCGTGCGGTGGATTCACTCAGTAAAGGTCGTCTGGCGTATGCATGGATTCCCAACACCAGCGCGCCGGGCACCACGAGTTTTGATCGCTACGTCTTTGCGCAGCAGGACAAGCAGGGCGCCGTGATCGATGAGCGTTACAACGGCGGTGGATCACTCGACGACTACATGGTGGATCATCTCACGCGCACACTGCGTGGCGCCATCACCAATGGTGTACCCGGTGGCACGCCGTGGCTGTTGCCGCAGGGCGTGCTGGGTCCCAAGGCGCTGCTGGTGAACGAGCGGGCCGGCAGTGGTGGCGACTATTTCCCGTGGGCGTTCCGTCAGCAGAAAGCGGGCGTGATCGTAGGCACACGCACCTGGGGCGGTCTTGTGAGTGCCGCGTCGCACTACCCCATGGTGAATGGACTCAGTGTCACGGCACCGGTGAGTCGCGTGTTCGATCCGATCAACAATCAGTGGATCGCCGAAAACGAAGGCGTGCCGCCGGATATCGAAGTGCTGATGGACGAGAAGAGCGTGGCAGCCGGTCGCGATCCGCAGCTCGAGCGCGCGGTGACCGAAGTGCTGAAGGCCGTGGACGTCCAGGGTGTCAAGCGGGTGACACCGCCACCGCAAACGCGCCCATCGCGGAGACGCTGAGTTACATCGTGTCCGTGTAAATCAAACGGCTGACGAGATCTTCGCGATTTTGTCAGCCGTTTTGTTCGTAGGCAGCACGCAGCAGCTTTTCGACATCAGCATTCACATCACCCACCGACGCCAGCGACAACTTATGTGTGGCCTGTCCTGGCGCCGTCGACTCTACCAGCAACTTGGACTTGGGCACCTTGGTATAGCGCAAACCGACATCCACCCGCGTCTTGGTTGCTGCGGCAATCGCGACAAACTGACGGCGTCGCACGAACGGTGTATAAGTCGAACGACCTTCGACGCTGATGTCATCTCCCAGTGATTCGACAATGGCGCGCAGTTTGTCAAAGATCGGACGCAGCCCCGCCTTAGGCCCGGCGTATTGCTGATCGACGTATTCCTCGACCGATGGCTCCTTCCATCCAGCCGCACGCGCCGCCGCATCGGCAATGGCCCACTGCGAATTCTGCAACACACCGTGTTCGCTCTTGAGCCACTTGCGCACCGCGTTCTGATCGAGCGGATCCACGCCGCTCTTCTTGACCAGTGTGATCCACTGTTCGAGTGACTTTCCCGTGCGCTCTCTCATGGAGCTGATCACGGCGGCCATCATGTCCTGCGGGCTGTTTGCTGCCATCGCGTGCCAGGGGATAGGGGAGACATGCAACTTATGCCTCCACCGCTCTGCTGGCGACTTACTTGTCTCGTATCTGCTGCGCGAGTTCAATGGCACGATCCCGACCCTGCAGCTGGTCGGCGACTCGTGTTGGCACCGTGTGCTCGGGAATGGTCCCGCGGCCACCGGGCTGTGGCTTTACCGCATTCCAGTACCCGTACATCATGATCTTGAGACGCAGACGCGAGTTGGGCAGCACAATCATGGCATTGAGGTTGGACGTATTGCCTTCGTATGTGCCCGCCGTTTCTTCGCCAATGAACACGGCTCGTCCTTGTGAGCGTAGTTGCGCGGCCACATCAGCGGTGGTGGAGAAACTGCCGCCATCAATCAGGACATGCAGTGTACCGGTGTAGGGCTGTGCTGCAGGCTGTTGTTCACCGACACCCGAGTGGCTCGCCTTGGTTACACGAAATCCGCCGCCCGCGTGTGGCACGGTGGCATTGCGTGTGGATTCAAATGTGCGCGGCAGCCACGTCGCAAATGATGGCGCAATAGACGTGAGGTGGATGTAGTCGAAGTAGTTGAATGGCTTGGAGACCAGATACGACACCAGCAGCGCACCGTACTGGTCTATGCCACCCCCATTGCCACGCATATCGAGCACGAGATGTGTCACACCACGCTCACGAATCACACGGAACGCGCTATCGAGTGTGGCGGGAAACGCCTGACCATCGAATGCCCGTATACGAAGCCTCGCCGTACCCGACCCACCTGGAAAGTCGAGCGATACGAGACCTGGTGGTGCTTCAAGACGCGAGAGCGCAGTCTGCAATGTTGCGTTGGCGGGATTCACGATCGACCGTCGACGTGACTCCTCGATGCCTTCGAGCATAGTCTCCTGCTCAGCGCCACCATCGCGGCGCACAACCACGCGATAGCGATCGGTCGGCTCCACGAACAACCAATGCAACGGCGCAAAGTTCTGCGCGAGACGCGCACGACGACCGGTCACGATGAATCCATCGCCCGATATTGTTGGCAACAACTGTTTCACGAGCGCTTGGCTGGATCGCCCATTGATGCGGACGATCTCCATGCCCGGACGAATGGTCGTGTCAGTTGGCGAATCATTGAATCGCACAATGAGACGTTCATCCTCGAGCGCCACACGGAGTGGCAGCACACGAGCCGACACCAGCGCGGCATTGGTCAGCGAGTCGTACTCCAATCGCAGATGACCATCACGCACCTCCGCGACATACTCCGAGACACGAGCCGCAAAGGCCGTAGTGGTCAGCGGAGTGGTGAGGCCCGCACGATGCGCGTTCCAGCGCTTGTCCAAATCCGCAGGCGTCAACCAACGATGCAGACCGCCGTGGGCTTCCTCCATCGCGCGACGGAGAACGTCGAGGTCTTCCTGCATCTGCGGGACGGACCACTGCTGTTGCGGCGCCTGCGCGGGGAGAGCCGAAGAGGCGACAACCAGCAGGCCGCAGACTCGGCGGGTCAATCGAAGGACGCGAACTAGACGCACGTAGTATCCAGGAGGGAGGGTGTCTCTTGGATGTTTGTGCGGTCTGGAAGGTTTGGATCGATACGCCAGTTGGTTTAACCGCTCACGCAGAGCCGCGGAGAAACGCAGAGTCGCAGAGGAACAGCAACTGCAGCAATGAATTTTTGAATTGAGTCTCTGTCAGTGCGTCGACCCCTCTGCGACTCCGCGGCTCTCTGCGCCTCTGCGTGCGCAGTTCAAACCAGCTCGCCGCCCAACCGGACTCACCACCCCCTCACCACATCCCGCACACACTCCACAAACGCCCGCGCGTGTACCGCCTGCTCTGCGCCTCGCCGCCAGACGGCCACGATCTCCCGCTGCAACACATGATCCACGAGCGGCACATACGCACACTGCGGCGTGTTGTGCCGCGCCGCCGCCATGGCTGGCACAATCGACAACCCCACATCGGCCCCAACCAGCTCGAGCACCGTCGCCAGCTGCGCACTCCGGCACACCACTGATGGCAGCACCTGATGACTGGAGCAAAACCCTGCGACTTGTTCGCCAAGACAATGCGCCGGATCGAGAGTCACCGCCGGCGTATCCCGCAGCTGCGCCAACGTGATGCGCCCCGCGCGCGCCGCGGCATGCGAGGCCGGAACCGCCACCACCAGTGCATCCGAACCCAACACCTCTGTCTCGAGATGCTCGAACGCATAGGGCTGCGCGGCAATTACCACATCGAGTTCACCGTCCAAGAGCAACCGCGCCAGCACCGCGCTGTAGTCCTCGCGCAGATCCACCCGCAGCGTCGCGTGTCGTAGCCGCAATCGACGCAGCGCGGCCGGCAACACATAGGGCGCAATCGTAGGAATGGCTCCCACACTCAGCGTCCCCACGCCATCGGCGCCTTCGCGCCTGACCGCATCTTCCGTAGCCCGCAATTCATCGAGCAGACGCCTCGCCCGCGGATACAACGCACGTCCTGCGTCCGTCAGCGTCACACCACGACCGTGCCGCGCAAACAGTGGCGTGCCCAGATGCTTCTCGAGACGCTGGATCTGCGCCGTCAGCGAGGGCTGAGACAATCCCAGCTGGCTCGCCGCCCGACTCAGAGAGCCCGCGTCCGCTGTCTCCAAAAAAGCCCGCAGTAGGATGCTGTCCATGAGCTATAGATAACACCTATGTCTCATATAGATGAAACCCCATTGCCGGCTATATGACCATTCTCTATCCTAGAAGGATTCGTACAACTACCTACCGACGCTTCGAGCGGGAGAGACGGACTGATGGAAGGACATTCGGGTGGAACCGGGGGCAAGTGCCCAGTCATGCATGGTGCGCCAGCGCGCGTCACGTCTGTGGCCGGCCGTTCCAATCGTGATTGGTGGCCCAATGCCCTGAACGTGGGCATCCTGCGTCAGCATTCCTCGCTTTCCAATCCGCTGGGCACGGGCTTCAAGTACTCCGAGGAGTTCGCCAAGCTCGATATCGCGGCCCTCAAGAAGGATCTGCAGGACCTCCAGACCAACTCGCAGGCGTGGTGGCCCGCTGACTACGGTCATTATGGTCCGTTCTTCGTGCGCATGGCGTGGCACAGTGCCGGCACCTATCGCACGGCCGACGGCCGCGGTGGTGCATCAAGCGGCACGCAGCGCTTTGCGCCGCTCAACAGCTGGCCCGACAACGGCAATCTCGATAAGGCCCGTCGCCTCCTGTGGCCGATCAAGCAGAAGTACGGCAACAAGATCTCGTGGGCCGACCTCATGATCTTCGCCGCCGACGTGGGCATGGAAACCATGGGCTTCACGCTCTTTGGTTTCGGCTTTGGCCGCGAAGACGTGTGGGAACCTGAGCAGGACATCTACTGGGGCGCCGAAGGCGAATGGCTCGCCACCAGCGAGAAGCACAACAGCCGTTACTCGGGTGATCGCGACCTCGAGAACCCGCTCGCTGCCGTGCAGATGGGTCTCATCTATGTGAATCCCGAAGGCCCGGACGGTAAGCCCGATCCGATGGCGTCGGCGCGCGACATCCGCGAAACGTTCGGCCGCATGGCCATGAATGACGAAGAGACCGTGGCTCTCGTGGCCGGTGGTCACACGTTCGGCAAGGCGCACGGTGCCGGTGATGCCGCACTCGTTGGTGTTGAGCCCGAAGGCGCGAGCATCGAACTGCAGGGCCTTGGCTGGAAGAACGCGCTCGGCACCGGTGTTGGTGTGCACGCCACCACCAGCGGCATTGAAGGCGCGTGGACGCCGAACCCCATCAAGTGGGACAACGGTTACTTCGAAACGCTGCTCGGCTACGAGTGGGAACTCACCAAGAGCCCGGCCGGTGCGCATCAGTGGAAGCCGACGGACGCCTCCGCCGCGTTGACGGCGCCCGACGCACACGAGCCGGGCAAGCGTCAGACGCTCATGATGACGACGGCCGACATGGCGCTGCGTACGGATCCCGCGTACCTCGAAATCTCGAAGCGTTTCCGCGACGATCCGCAGGCGCTGACCGACGCGTTCGGTCGCGCGTGGTTCAAGCTCACGCATCGTGACATGGGTCCGCGTTCGCGCTACCTCGGCCCGTTCGTGCCGAAGGAAGAGTTGCTGTGGCAGGATCCGATTCCCGCGCTCGACCATGCCGTGATCGATGCATCGGATATCGCATCGCTCAAGGGCAAGATCCTCGCGTCGGGTCTCTCCATCGGTCAGCTCGTGAACACCGCATGGGCTTCGGCCTCCACGTTCCGCGGCTCCGACAAGCGTGGCGGCGCCAACGGCGCGCGCATTCGCCTCGAGCCCGCGCGTTCGTGGGAAGTGAATCAGCCGGCCAAGCTGGCGCGTGCACTCGAGATCTACGAAACCATCCAGGCCGAGTTCAACAAGGCCCAGTCGGGTGGCAAGAAGGTGTCGATTGCCGACCTCATCGTGCTGGGTGGTGTGGCCGCCGTTGAAGCCGCCGCGCAGAAGGCCGGTCACTCGGTGACGGTGCCGTTCACGCCGGGCCGCATGGACGCGTCGCAGGAACAGACCGATGTACATGCCTACGGTGTGCTCGAGGCGCAGGTCGACGGCTTCCGCAACTATCAGAAGAAGGCGTTCAGTGTTGCCGCCGAAGAACTGCTCATCGACAAGGCACAGCTGCTCACGCTGACCGCGCCCGAGATGACGGCGCTCGTTGGTGGCCTGCGTGTGCTTGGCGCCAACTACGCCAACAGTAAGCACGGCGTATTCACCGATCGCACCGAAACGCTGACCAATGACTTCTTCGTCAACCTGCTCGACATGGGCACGGTTTGGACGCCGACGTCTGATGCGGCCGATGTATTCGAAGGCCGCGATCGTGTGACGGGTGACGTGAAGTGGACCGCGACCCGCGTCGATCTCATCTTCGGTTCCAACTCAGAGCTGCGTGCCGTGGCCGAGGTGTACGCACAGGACGACTCGAAGGAGAAGTTCGTGCGTGATTTTGTTTCTGCGTGGACGAAGGTGATGGAGTCCGATCGGATCTGAGGTTGCTGAGGATCCGAGGAACAGATGGCGTGAGGATTTGAGGATCTGAGGACAGGAGAGCGGGCCCTGGGGACACCTTGCAACATCAGGTGCCCCCAGGGCCCGCACTCTTATCCTCAAATCCTCTGATCCTCGCGCCATCTTTTCCCTCTAATCCTCCTCCCCCTTCGATCCCAATCGATCAGCCGGAATCGGATTCCCCTCTCGTTCGGAATCCCACATGACCGACAGAATGAACCACCGCTTCCCATTGTTGAACAACTGAATGCTGTTGATGCCACGCTGAAACGGCTCGCTCGTTGGCGTGGTGCGCGAATCGTACGCGCTCCACACATGCGTGACCTGTCCGAACTTGTCGCTGCGTCGCCCGATCTCTTTCTCGAAGAAGCCATTCGCCATGAGACCCGGACCTGCGGCGGTGATGTATTCCTCCACACTCCAGTTGCGGAGCCATGAGGCTCCCGCCTGCGTCACACCGGTGGGAACAAAGCGTGCGTTGGGACCCATGAGTGTGCGCAGGCGATCGAAATCACGCGGCGCGCCCTTGGGGCCGGAGATTGACGCGTAGAGTGCGGTGATGATCGCGTCGACGGACGCGACATCTGCAGGATCTGGGGTTGGGGTGGATGCCGGCGCGGGCGCTGAAGCGGAAGCGGAAGCAGCGGATTGCGCGACAAGCGCCGGTGCCTGAATGACCAGCACACCGACACATACCGCGTACCGCAGAACTCGACCAAATGACACGGGATCTCCTCGGGAAAATCCGCATTCAATGGGGCATCGCACGCAATGTCAGCACTGACGGGGCCAACGGCCATCTGACGATGACCGATAGCAGCAATTCCCCAATGGGCCGGAACTCGCCAAGTTCCTCGCAGGATACGAAAGACCAACGGCAACGAAAGCGGGTACTCGAACGCATGAAGCGGCGCGTCGTAGTGATAGGAGCAGGGGCCGCCGGCACCATGGCCGCCATCTTCGCAGCAACCGGAGGCGCCGACACGGTGCTGATCGAGCGCACGCGCGATGGTGGCCGAAAGATTCTCATCAGCGGCGGTGGGCGGTGCAATGTGCTGCCCGCACGTCTCGATGAATCGCGCTTCGTGACCGACTCCTCGCCCAACACGCTGCGCAAGATCGTGCGCGCGTGGCCGCTGGCGGAACAGAAATTGTTCTTCGAAAACGAAGTCGGTATCTCGCTCGAAGAAGAAGTGGAGTCAGCCAAGATGTTTCCGTCTTCGCACAAAGCGCGTGATGTGCGCGATGGACTGCTCGCATTGGCCACGCGTCGTGGTGTAGAGCTGCGCATGGAAACGCTCGTCACGGGCATCGTGCGCGAAGACAATCGGTGGGCTGTGCACACCACGACCGACGCGCCCATCATTGCCGACGCGGTGATTGTCGCCACCGGTGGACTCTCAGTGCCCAACACCGGCAGCGATGGAACTGGCCTTCGCATTCTCGAACGCCTGGGCCACACCCTGCATCCCACCTATGCAGCGCTCACGCCCATCACGTCGAATGATCCGGTGTTTGCGGAGCTCTCGGGCATTTCATTCAGCGTGACACTTGATGCGCGCGGTGCGGGCCGCGACGCCAAGGCAAGCGGTGGCTTTCTGTTTACGCATCGCGGCTACAGCGGCCCATCGGCGCTCAATGTCTCACATGTGCTCGTGCGCTCACGTCTCGAGAATGCCAATCCACCAGCCGTGCTTCGTGTGCAGTGGACCGATCTCGACGAAGCGGCATGGGACACGCGCTTGCGACCGGAGAAAGGCGGACACGGCACACGTCAGGTCAGCACCGTCGTGCGCAATGAATTGCCCGATCGCCTGAGCGCCGTGCTGCTCGCGCAGGCGCAGGTCGATCCCACACGCACTCTCGCGGAGCTCACACGCGAGGAGCGTCGCCGCCTGATTGACACACTGGTGCGCGGCGTGCTGCCATGGAATGGCGACGAAGGCTACAAGAAGGCCGAAGTCATGGGCGGTGGAGTACCACTCGCCGAAATCGACCCGCGCACCATGCAAAGCAAGCGGCACGCGGGATTGTTTCTCTGTGGCGAAGTGCTCGACGCCTTCGGCCCGATCGGTGGTTACAACTTTCTCTGGGCGTGGGTCACCGGACGCGCAGCTGGCACGTCAGCGGCATCGTTCTCTACCTGACGAACCGACTCACTCGCCTTTGGCGCTGCACCATATCGTCGATCGCGCTTCGCGAAATCCGCGAACACGACATCGAGATCATTGGTGCTAAGGTCCGGGAAGTGCACATCCAGAAACGCCAGTTCGGCGTAGGCGCACTCCCACAGCAGGAAGTCCGACAACCGACGCTCACCACCAGTACGCACGAGCAGATCGACCGGCGGCAACAACTGATGCTGCGTTTCTGGCTCCGGCTGATCGCCTGCCGCAAACGCACGCTCGATGGCATCGCGGCTGGAGTAGTCAATGGCCACGCGCAGATGCATGCGTCGTCCATGTGCCGTTCGTGCTTCCGCGACATCGATGGCTTTCACCAGCGCGTCGGGTAGACGATCACGTCGACCAAAAATGCTGAGTCGAATACCATGCTGCACCAACTCGGCCAGTTGCGACTCGAGGTGTGAAGCGAAAAGATCGAGCAGGAAACCCACTTCCTCTCGCGGACGCTTCCAGTTGTCGCTGGAGAACGCGTACAGCGAAAGATCCTTCACACCCAGTCGTGCGCAGTGCGCCACCACTTCGCGTGCAGTGCGGGCACCGCGCGCATGACCCATCCAGCGCGGACGTCCACGGCTGCTCGCCCAACGGCCGTTGCCATCCATGATGATGGCCACGTGCGAGGGAATACCTGCAGTGCGCTTCATGCGCCCCCAACCCGCTTGATCAGTGCTTCCATGTGCGCGAGATAGCGTTCGAGTGCGGCTCGGCCTTCCGGTGCCAACCGATATTCCGTACGGGGAATTCGGCCATCGAAACCCTTGCTGCAAGTGATGTATCCCGCGTCTTCCAGCTTGCGGGCATGCACCGACACATTGCCGTCGGATGCATCCAGAAGACTCTTCAGCTCGTTGAACGTCAACGACTCGTGTACCGCCAGGGCACTCACGATAGCCAATCGCATGCGCTCGTGGATAACCCGATCGAGCTCCATGGGAATGGACTGATTTCCGTCGATAGCCGACAATGGCGTACTCTCCTCACGCTTCTTGGCGGGTGCTGACGCGGAAGCTGATACAGGTGTCGGCGCGTGAGCCGAGGTTCTGGCTCGTGCGGTGTTGCCATCGCGCTTAGCCACCATGTCTCCGGGCAATGTGGATACCGAACGCCAGTTGCAGCAGACCAAAACCGAGCGCCATCATCACATCGCCAATCGCGAAAGGTACAAGAAGCGTGATGGTGCCGAGGGCCATGAACACCATGCCCATGAGCGGCACGGCGCGAATGGAGTACGCGCCAGCGGTCATCACACCGAGTCCATAAAGCAGAAGCCAAAGCCCCGGCAAGAGACGCGACGTGACATGGGCTTCGATTCCGGGGGTGAAAGGGTCCGTGAGCGCAGCTGTCAGGACGGCCCCCACGAGAATGGCGGGCCAAAATCCAAACAGAAACTTCCGCGTCGGCGTCGTGAACTGCAGCGCCTCGCCCGTCGTCACCCGGCGTCGCATTTTGCGCAGCATGGCCGCGCTGCCAAAGCCGACGGCCACCACGGCGGTGATCATCCAGACACTGATCCACCGGACCGGTGTGGATTGCTGAGCCGCGATCGGAGCTGCTACCAATGCGGTACTGCCAACTCCGACCAGCCCCCACCCTGGAACATCAGTAAAGGAGGCTGCCCCCTCCATGGTACGTCGAATAAACGACAAATCCTGTAACGCCCGATCATGGAGGGCGGGCGTTTCCTTGGGATTGGGGGGCATACGGTTGAGTATCGTCACCAGGGGACTGTTCGGCAAGTGCTTTGCAGTGTAAAGTGCGATAAACACCGACCCTGGAATCTGTATGACGACCGTGTTGCGCCGCATTCGCGGAATACTTGGCACTGCCCTCACGTGGGCGGTGGCGTGGGCCTTTGGCGGACTGCTGATCGGAGTCAGCAGTCTCGTCTTCCCGTTCCTCCCGTGGGATGGATTCTTTCGCGTATTCGATGCACCGCTACCGGCCATGGGAGTGCCGGGATTTTTCGCCGGTGCGTTCTACGCGGCGATCGTTGGCGTCGTCGCGCGTCGCAAACGATTCCATGAGTTGTCGATGCGCAGTGTAGCCATCTGGGGAGCTCTGGGCGGCGCACTGCTTGCGGCACTGCCTGCCCTCATGGTGCTAACCGATACGGCGCGCATCGCCGAGTATGGATTGGGGATCTGGAAACACGCGGCCATCATCTTCACGCCGGTCGTGTTGTTCAGCACCGCATCGGCGACGGGGTCGTTGCTGATTGCGCGGCGTGCGCAGAGTGCGGAGCTACTTGCGGTGGACGATGCTGATCTGCTCGAATCGCCGACTTCGAATTATCGGACAGTTGGTTCAACTGCGTGCGCTGTTCAAATCACTCGGCCCCGCACCGGATCTACGGGTTCTGAGCCGCCCTCAAACCAAGCTGCGCAGTCAACCACGCCACCCGTGCATTGAACGCCGCGCGCGGCAGCCCATGACCCGAGTCATACCACTCGATGGCCTTGGGACTCGTGATCGCCTTGTGCAATGACTCTGCGTCTTCATTGGAAACCATCGTATCGTTGCGTCCATTCTGCAGCAGCACCGGTGTTCGGGTGATGTAGGAGGCGAAACGTTGCGGCTCGATGGGCCACATCGCATTGCGCCATGCCGCCTGCTCAC
The DNA here is from genome assembly GCA_016742275.1 of Gemmatimonadaceae bacterium. Lineage (GTDB taxonomy): Bacteria > Gemmatimonadota > Gemmatimonadetes > Gemmatimonadales > Gemmatimonadaceae > Gemmatimonas. Next base: position 221,983 of record JACVCD010000002.1, on the reverse strand, counting down.
GCGCAGAGAGTGAAGCCAGGGGGCCAACCGCCGAACCATCAGGCGCGGTGGAGTGGGCCACGAGTCCACCATCCGCAACGAACAACGCCGCTGCACGCAGTCGCGGTTCGAGCGCTACAAAGAGTGTACCCATAGCGCCACCGTAGCTGCCGCCCACATATCCAATGCGCGTGCTATCGACATCGGTGCGCGCTATCAATACATCGACAGCGCGGCGCAGATCGCGCATGAGCTGCACCTGCTCTACACTGTCGCGCGTGGTCATATCCGGCATGCCATTGCGCCGTACCCACGGTGCATCAATCGCCAGCACAACCGCGCCACGTTTCGCGAGTTCAGGTCCCTGCGAACGCAACGCACCACGCGCGTCACCAGGCAATCCATGTAGCACCACGATGCCGGCCAATGTCCGTCCGTTATTGACCGCACTTGCCGGTCGCATCAGCAAGCCAGTCACACGACCAGCGCTCGGGCTGTTGAAACTCACGGAAGCCGTACGCAGGGAAGAATCCGCGGATGCCGCCGGCTCTTCGCGATAGTCGAGTGGTGCGCGCTGATCGTAGGAGAACGTGCCGAGTGGAGCGCGCGGCACATTCTGCCACGACTGGGCGTCGGCTGGCGCAGCCAATGCGATGGCAACGAACGCCGTAGGAAACCAGCAGCGGGACAGCAGCATGGGGAACCCGGAAGAGTGTCAGAAACGTATACCTTTTTGACCCCACACCGAAACGGATGGTTGCCGCCGTCTCCAACACCCTTTTCGTGCAGCTCGTCAGTCGTCCCTGTGATCGTCCTCTTCGTCCTCGGCCAGCAAATGCCGCAGGTACCGCGACGGATCCATCAGAAACTCGCGAGTCAATCGATAATGCTCGGTATCCTGATAGTCTGTTTCGCTGATCACACCGTCTTCAAAGCTGAGCACACGCGCCCCAGGAAGACACAACAGAATCGGCGAGTGCGTTGCCACGATGAATTGCGCAATGCGCTGCCTCGCCAATCCGTGCATGATGGCCATGAAGGCCAATTGCCGTTGCGGAGAGAGCGCAGCCTCGGGCTCGTCCAGGAGATAGATGCCTTCATCGAAGCGATGCTCGAACAATGCGAGAAATGCCTCTCCGTGCGATCGCTGATGCAGCGACTTGCCGCCGTATCGGAAGAACTTCGAGTCGACCTGCTCGAGGTGCGTGGAGAACTGATGAAAGGTCTCGGCGCGCAGAAAAAATCCGTCGCTGATGCGCTGCCGCCACGACAGCGCCAGAGCGCGGCCAAGGGCGCTGCCCTCCGAATCATCGGCAAACTGATGATCACGACTACCGCCCTGCACTCCAAATCCGGTTGCCCATGCGAGTGCTTCAAGCACTGACGACTTACCGGACCCATTCTCTCCTACAAGAAAGGTGACCGGCGTCGTGAACTCGAGTGACAATCCGTTGGAAAGAATTGGCAGTGTGAACGGATGCTCGCCTTCCACGACACGATCTGGCTTGATGCCTACGCGTGTCAGAAACGGACTGCCGATCACATCGGAGTCAATGCGAAAGCGTTTTCGTGGGCTCATGAACTATCAAGGAACCGCCAGAACGTGGCAGAGTTCACGCTGAAGCGGGTTTGATCCGATACGCCAGACTGAGCCCAATCCATGCCATCGGGATGTATGCCGCGAGCAAATCCAGCACCATGAACCACATCGGTGCCGGGATCATGAAACACGCTGCCACTCCACCGCACAGAAACACCAGTCCGATGGCATAGGCCACGAACGCGCGCCGCTCAATGGCTATCAGTGCACCAACCATCGCGCCTACCAGCGTTCCCACGGCATGTGCAAGAAACGGCATGATGAAATGCCGCGGCTCGAGCAACGACATCGACGCCTGCAGCCCTTCGGTGGTTGTCATGTCCACACCCGGCGGCGGCGGGATGAGCGACGGACCGAGCATCACCAACCCCATGTTCACCACGCCACCCACCACAAGACCCGTCAGCAGTGCCAGGATGATACGGATCGAACCGGACATACGGCGCTCCGTGCAAACGGTGATGAATGACGCGCAACAATTTGTCCTGACGTAGATTTGACAGCGCGAAGATCAACCCGCAATGATTGACGCCCTGGCCGCCCCATCCGCCGAACATCACTCTGCTCCTCCGATGAAGATTTACTCCTGGAACGTGAACGGCCTGCGCGCCGTGCTCAAGAAAGGTCTGTTTCTGCCATTTCTGGCCGAGCACAAGCCGGACATTCTCTGCTTGCAGGAGACCAAGTCGGAGCGTGAGCAGGTGGAGATCGACCTGCCGGACTATCACGAGTATTGGAGTTCAGCCACCACCAAGGGCTATTCGGGAACGGCCATCTTCAGTCGTACCGAGCCGCTGTCGGTGTCATACGGATTTCCCAAGGCAATTTCCAAGCGTTATCAACTCGTCGACGACGCCGGACGGGACAGCGAAACCGAAGGCCGCGTCATCACGGCAGAATTCGACAAGTTCTATGTGGTCACGGTCTACACGCCAAACGCCAAGGACGATCTAAGTCGCTTGCCGCTGCGTTCGGAGAGCTGGGATCCTGCATTCCTCGATCACTGCAAGGCGCTCGAGAAGAAGAAGCCAGTTGTTTTCTGTGGCGATCTCAACGTCGCGCACACCGAACTCGACCTTGCCAATCCCAAGCCAAATCGCGGCAAGAAGGGCTTCACCAACGAGGAACGCGCAGGATTCCAGGCGTTTGTCGATGCGGGTTTCGTGGATACGCTGCGCATTTTCCGTGAAGGCAACGGGCACTACACCTGGTGGAGTCACTTCGCGAACTCACGCGCGCGGAACGTCGGCTGGAGAATTGATTACGTTCTGGTATCCTCCGCACTCCAGAAATCAGTGAAAGCGGCGGATATTCACGCCGATGTGATGGGCAGCGATCATTGCCCAGTCAGCATCACGCTCGGCAAGTAGTTCGCACGGTTTCGTTTGTACGAGGTGAGTACCGATGTCGATGGCGTTTCTGCGGGACGATGCGGAAGGCGAGATGCCGCGTCGCAATTACGACTTGCCTGAACGGGACGATCCGGATTTTGATCGGGCCGCAGCGCGAGCGTTGCTGGAAGCTGCGCGTGTCGGCGAAACACAACTTGCCGAACGCGCCACCGGCTACTACTGGGGCGAGCCCCAGCTTCGTCCCTACGTGGAAGTCATGCTCGCCGAGGCGGAGAAGGCCGGAGATGATCGCCTGGAGCAGGTCGCGAGGCGGTTTCTCCGGTAACCCGCTGAGCTAGCGCAGTGGACTCGTGCCCTGCGCTACGCGGCTCGGCTCATAGCCGCAACGATGGTTGTTACTGTTGCCTATTGATGTGAAATCCACAGCCACCGAGTCCATGCGAGTACGCGCTTTGGCGTAGGCGTCCGCACAATCCTCGATGCTGCTCACGCCATGAATTGGCGCAGCGGCCAGGCGGTACAGAACCAGGACCAGCACCGCGAGTACTGTTGCGGATACAACAAGGGTTGCTCCTCGACGCCTGTCGATGTGCAGCGTGTCAAACATGTGCATCGTTACGCCCCCAGATTCGCGAGTCGATGGCCTGCCACTACCGCGAGCAACCCCAGTACCACATGCGCCATCACATTCAGAATGGCACCGGCCACCGCCTGATTGCGAAGAAGTGTTTGAGACTCCAGCGCAAAGGCGGAAAATGTTGTGTACCCACCCAGTATACCGGTCATGAGCAGGAGTCGCATGGCTGGTGAGAGCAGATCGGTCCGCTCACCCCAGCCAGCTACAAACCCGATTACCAGTGAACCGGTCACATTCACCACGAGTGTGGCCATCGGGAATCGCACGGCACCAACGGGTGCAATCATCAACGACATGCCGTAGCGCATCACGGCACCGAGGAATCCGCCGCATCCTACGAGCAGCACGTCACGCATGCACAGATTGGGTGGAGGAATCCGCGAGATGTCGCGGAGGATACACGATGATATCCGAACCCTGGGCAACAAATGCCGTGCGCGGCGCGCCGTGCAACAGCGCTGCGAACTCCGAACCGTATGTCGTGGACAGATCCCCCAGAATGTGCGCATCGGTGGCGTCCCAGACCCGCCAGCGCGGGTGGTCGACGCGATACTCCACTGTGCTTCCATCACGCTGACGCGTATAGCCCCAGTAGTGCTCGGTGATGAATTCCGCTTCCGATCCCACCATCACGCTATTGGGCGCACCATCGGTGCGCGCACCGAATCCCACCCAGGTCCCACGCTCGCGCCATTCATACGACACCGTACGACTGGCCGGCGGCGCACCAACGGTATGCCGCATGGGCAGTCCACGATACGCCTCGTTGTAGAGTGTTCGCGCCACCCAGGCGATGGCACGCCGCGGTACCAGCTCACGAATGAACACCACACCGCGGCGGGTTTCCTCGCCCTCCTGTCGCTGCACATAGAAGCGGAGATTCACTTCTTCGAATGTGCGATGCCAGGGCACGGGAATGCCCAGCACCCGTGTGTCGACGAAACGAAACCCCACCAGACTCACCAGTGCACGCCCCTCCCAGAAGTCCAGCGTCGTACCCCTGGGCACATGCGGCATGAGCAATGCCGGCTCGACCTCATAGTTGAGCATGAGCAGGTCAAGCCACTGCGCGGTCAGAAATGGGCGTCCCAACGGTCGTGACATAGACTCAGCCAGGCGTGAAGTCTGGGTGGATAGCAGGAATGATAAGATCTGTTCGGTGCCTGCGCGTGTCGGATATCCCTCACCGACGCCCGCTCATGCCCGTTCGTTCGATTCGTACACCGCGCCGCATATCGTGTCGTGCCGCTCTCCTGAAATGGACCCTGGTCGCCGGTTTGGCCACTGGTTTGGTCAGCGCCTGCGGCGGCAGCGGCGATAGTCCCACCACTGGGACACCGACCACGCCGAATCCCCCGGCGCCCAACCCGCCAACCCCGCCGGCATCGACCACTCCGGCTTCGCTGGCGATTGTGGCTGGCGACGGGCAGTCCGGTGAAGCCGGTACACGTCTCCCGAATGCGCTCACGGTGCTGGTCCGGAATAGCGCCGGCACCCCGCTCAGCGGCGTATCGGTCGAGTTCAGTGTGGATTCGGGCGGCGGCACCCTCAGCGGCGCCGGTGCCGTGACCAACACGGACGGTGTGGCAACGAGTGGCATGTGGACGTTGGGCGCCGTTGGCAACAACGTCGTCGTGGCCAGAGTGGCTTCATTGCCCGTTGTGCGATTCCGCAGTATCGCCGTTAGTCCGGCGGTGCGAACGCTCATTGATCGCACGGTGCTGTCGAGCAGTGGTGGCACGATCACCTATCGCAAAGCGGGTGATCCGCTCGACGGGATGAGCGTGACGGTACCCGCCGGCTCATACAGCAGCGCCACCACCTGGACCATCACTGCCGATTCCGTGGCGCGACCCACACTGGCTCAGGGATTCTCGCAGGTCGGCCCCACCATCACGATCGACAACGGCGTCGCCTACGCGGACAGCATGTTGTCGATGTCGATTCCTACGACGGCCGAATCGAATGACGCCATTGCGCCATTCTACTTCGATGCCGCAACGGGCTATCTGGAACCCATCCCGATTGTCGAGCGCAGCGCGGGACGTCTGGCGTTTGCCACACGGCACTTTTCGCGCGATCTGCTGGCACTTCCCGGCATGGATCCGACAGTGAGTGCCATGCGCGCCGCATCCACTTCCTCGCGCGCCAGCATCCGTGATTTCGGATCGGTCAAAGTCGTGTGGGTGAAAACACCACGCGCGCAATTGGCGGGAACCCACACTTCGGATTTTGCAGCGGGACGCGATAACTGGGAATTCGAGAACAAGGGACACTTCGCATCACCGAACGGCAGTTGCGAAGGCATGAGTATCACGGCCTTGCACTACTGGTACTTCGTGAAGCGCAATGGCGCGCCGTCGCTGTACCATCGCTACGACAAGTCCCTCACCGATCTGCTCGACAATGTGCAGGGCGAGCGATACGCCAGCGCGGTGCAGGCGGACTACTCGCGCTATTTCCGCAAGCATGGAGACCAGGTCGACAAACTCATTGCGACGGCCGCGCAACGCGGTACCAAACTCGAAGAACTCACACCGCAATGGATTGTACTCACCCTCAAGTTGCTCAAGCAGCCGGTCCTTATTGGTTTGATCGCCGCTGATGCGGGTCATGCGGTGATCGCCACAGCCGCAACGTATGATCCAGCGACCGCGGTCACAACGGTCACGTTCGTCGATCCCAATTTCCCCAAGGCTGCGCGCACTATGCGCTTTGATGGTGGCACGCTGGCGCCACTCGCCTTGTCGACCAGTGTAAAGGGTCCGCAGATCACATTCACCAAAGCCTACGCACTCGCCGTTTCCGCCGAATTGCCAATGGCTGATGTGTCGAAGCGGTGGAACGAATTCACGCAGAAGCGTGCGGGTAACGAGTTGTATCCAGCGAGCTATCGGGTGGAGCGCTTCAATGAGTTGACCGATAGCTGGGAGCGTCTTACCGATACGGTGCGCACGACCGGCAAGGTGTTGTTGCTCCGTCACATCTGCCCCGGATGCAAGAGCAAGACGACCGGCGCCACAGCCGACGAGCAGTTTCTCAATCTGTGGGATGGCGAGGGTCAGTCGAACATCGCGCGAAATGCTACGGAGAATGAGCCAGGCACCACGCGCTACTACGCGGAGCTCGAGGCGAACAGCGATGTAGTGCCTGCTCGCTCATCGCAAGTCGATGCCATTCCCTTCACGGTGATCTACAGTCCCGTCGAAATCGAGAAGCCGACTACGGAACACGCAATGCTGGCCACGAAGGAGACGTGGCGCATCAAACCCGGTGCGCTGGCGGGTCCGGGTGTGACCTACACTTGGCATACGGATGATGGTGCGGAAGACGTCACGACAACGGGTCTGACATTCGAATTCACACCCAAGAAGCCGGGTGTCACCAACTTCACCGTATCGGTGAAAGACGCGAGAGGTGTGCTGGTAGCGCGCGTATCTGCCATTCGTCTCACCCGACTCAATCTCGTGATTTCTCCTGCAGCGGGCCTTCTCACTCGCGGTGTGCCGGTGACATTCACGCTCTCGGCTGTCGGGTTTGATCTGTCATCGATCAAGGATCGCAATATCGAATGGGGCATCTCCGGTGGTGGCGTCAATGCAGATCCCGATGGGCCGGAGCTCACCATCACGCGCACGTTCACGCAGGCGGGAACTGTCAAAGTCAGCGCCTATGTGAACATGGTGGAAGCGGATGGCATCGCTGTACCGATTGGAAGAGTCGACGAACAGGAATACACGATTGGTGAAATTCCTCCGACGTGGCGATTCACCTCGTTCAACGTGCAGATCGACAAGTCGGGACCGAATCCGTGGCTCAACAATCCGTCCATCGGGAGCACGCAGCACTTCACCAGACCTGAAGAGTTGTGGCCACAGATTGCCGCCGGCATCAAACAGGGTGGTCTGCTCTTCTTGGAGCGCGACTCCACCTTCGGCACCAATGGACGGAGCGCCACACTCAAGCGGCGCGGTATCTACTTCGTCGATACCGATCAGCCGCTCACGGCAGCAAACGTGCTGCGATACCTCGACGTGCCTCCATTCGGCACCACGCTCAATTCGAGCAGCCTGCCGCAAGTTCGCGCGAACTGGTTCACGAACCCCGCCATGCCCTTCCGCGACGCCGACGTCGCCGGGCTCAATGAGAGCTACAACTTCTCCGGCACCGTCACGAGCGGCTCCCTGTCTTCCACATTCTGGAGTTGGCAGTTCAGCACCTTCAAGGGCAACGGACTGACACTCTGGTTCCCATTTGAAACTCGGCAGATCACCGTCACGTTCGGTCCAACGACCGCCACCGGCACCATCACGGTGATCAGTCGCGACTTCGACCATTCACTCGAAGTCCTGCCTCGCCCCGAAACGAAGCGCTGGACGATCACGGCCACCTTCACCGCCGAACGGGTGAAGTAGGAATGCCGGCCGTGTAAACCCAGACCCTCCGGACGGCATCCGACTTGGAAATGCGCTCTTGACAGTTTTCAACTACACATGTAAAACTACACGTGTAGTTCCAACTGGAGCCTTCCATGTCCGAGCAGCACAGCTTTACTGCCCTCCAACTTTCCATTCTCCGCGTTCTTTGGGAACGCGGGGAAGCCACCGTGGTCGAGATTTGGGAGGCCCTGCATGATGAGCGGGGCCTCGCCCAGACCACCCTGGCGACCATGCTGTCGCGCCTCGAGAAGCGGGGCGCCGTCGCGCATCGCACCAGTGCGCGGCAATTCGTGTATCGCGCCGTCGTCTCCGAAGACGCCGCGCGCCACTCCATGGTGAGTGAATTGACGGCCCGCCTCTTTGAAGGCGACGTGCCCGCCCTCGTGAGTCATCTGCTGAGCGCACAGGACATGAGTCCTGGTGATCGCCAGCGCATTCGCGCCATGCTCGACAAGGCGTCCAAGTCCACTGAGGAACCCAAGTAATGGAAACGATCACCAAGATGGCGCTTGCCTGGTTGCTGACGTACGCCATTCACAGCACCGTGCTGCTCAGCGCGGCGTGGCTGGTTTCCCGATTCACACGGCTGTCCATTCACACAGTCGACTTCATCTGGAAGGTCGCGTTGATTGGCGGGCTGGTGACATCGTCCGTGCAACTCGCCTTGGATGTGCGCCCGTCGGGCTCCTTTGCGCTGCAATCCGTGAGCAGCGTGGTGAGCGATCCATCGATTGAAGCAGTCAATAGCGATATCGGCCACCCCGCAGCAGCAATTGATGATCACGCCACCAGTGTGTCGGACGGCCCCGCGACGCCGGGATCCGCGATCACGCCCTCGTCTGATCTGGTAGCGCCTTCTGTTGCTGCGAATGCAGAGGATGTATCTGCACCATTCATTTCGCGCGTGATGATCGAGCGCTTTCTTGTGATCGGCTGGGCATTCATCGCCCTCATGCTGGCACTCACGTACACAGCGCGTCGTCTCATGCTGGTTGGGCGACTCGCCAACCGTCAGCACATCACCGATGGTGCACTGCCGGCAATGCTCGATGCATTGTGCCGCACAGTGGGCTTCCGCTCGCATGTGGCTCTGACATCGGTGAATACCATCTCGAGTCCGGTGGCCCTCGGTCTTCGTGAGATCTGTGTGCCAGAAGCCGCTCTTACAGAACTCACCACGGACGAACAGCGCGGATTGCTCGCGCATGAGTTGGCACACCTCGCGCGCCGCGATCCCGTGTGGCTCGACATGGCGTCGATCATGGAGCGTGTGTTTTTCTTCCAGCCGCTCAATCGTCTGGCACGTCGCGAAATCCAGCGCAACGCCGAGTTCCTGTGCGATGACTGGGCTGCCGAGCGCACTGGCAACGGACTTCCACTCGCGCATTGCCTGGCGCGCGTAGCCGAGTGGATCGAAGCTTCGCCACTTGGTGTGCCGGTTGCCGGTATGGCCGAACAGCGCTCGCTACTGGTGACACGCATCGCGCGACTTATCGAAGGCAAGCGTACCGGTTCCCCGCTCTCCCGTGCACTGACCATTGGCGCGGGCACCGTGATGCTGGCAACAGTGGTGGCGGCGGCACCGGCCGTACGCACCAGTAATGCGCTAATTCAATCATCCGCAGAGACACCGCTGCTCGGCAATCCGGTATCGGAGAATCGACTCCAGCAGCCCGTCGATACGGATGGCGAGAACCTGCCGACACCGCAGAGTGGCGCCACCGATACTTCACGTGAACGTCTCGAGGCGGCAAAGGCGAAAGCACTGGTGAACCTTGCCCTGCAGGAGAATCGCAAACCTGCCGACCACCAGGGCAAGCAATCTCTTGTCGAAGATCCGGCCGTCATCGCGGCGTTGATCGATCGCCTCAGAGACTCTGACGCCAGTGTACGTCGCGCGGCAGCCAACGCGCTCGGCAATCTCGAAAGCAAGACGGCCGTTCCAGCACTGATGGCGATTATTGGCGATGCCAACAAGGAAGTGCGCCAGGCTGTTTGCGAAGCGCTCGGTAACATCGGCGATGCGCGTGCCGTACCTGCACTGACACGTGCGCTGCGTGATGCCGTGCCAGAAGTACGGCACCAGGCCATTGAGGCGCTCAGCGAATTCGCCGACGAACTCGACGCGAATCAGATCACGCCGTTCATACAGGACAGTCGTCCAGCCGTTCGAGCCAAGGCGGCCGAATTGCTTGGGGAGATTGGTGATCGTTCCGCAGCATCGGCGCTTCAGAATCTGCTCGGCGACACGTCTCCGGAAGTGCGCACGGCTGCGCTCGAGTCGCTGTGCGAAATCAAGGCCGTGTTGCCAGCACGCGAGGTGACTGCACTCTTGACCGATGGGGTGGCCGACGTGCGGCGCGCGGCTCTCGAGTATGTGAAAGAACAGCCATCGCTCGCAGACGTGAGTCTCATTCAGAAAATGCTCGAGGATAGCGACGGGCATGTGCGCGAACAGGCCGTGGAAACACTGGCCGAACTGCGAAGCACAGAAGCACGCACAGCGCTGCGCGGTGCGCTGACATCCACTGACCCGGTGGTGCGTCGTCGTGCCGCTGAGGCACTGGGGAATCGCTGATGAGCCCCGCGCGCATTGGTCTCGTGACGGCTGCCGTTTTTGCGGCCGTGTGGACGAGCGTCCGGGCGCTCGAACCGACGAAGGGTATGTCGTCGGCTACTAGCGGAGAAACGAGCGCAGAGCAATCGCAACGCACCGGTCCGGACTCGGCGCGTGTTGCACAGTTGCTGACCACACTCGAAGCTGGTGATCCGCTGGTATGCGAGATCGTGGCCGATCAGATGGGCAACGGTTGGTGGGGCAGCAGCTCCAGTGGCATCGGACGATTTGCTGATACACGCACTGAGCTGCAATCGGCCAGGGACTCGCTCAGCGGACGCATTACGCATGCGGGCACGCAGCAGATGCTTATTGCACGGCTGGCATCACCGAACTCCTGTGTGCGCCGCGCCGCCGCTCGAATGCTTGGCCGTAGCCGCATCGAGACATCACGCCTCGTGGCGCTGTTGGACCACGAATCGCCGTTGGTACGAGAAGCTGCCGCCTTTGCACTTGGCAGTGGAGAGAAGCGTGTGGCACGTGGACCGCTCGAAAACATGTTGGCGCGCCGCGGTCCCGCAGAGGCCGCCATGGCCGCGTGGGCGTTGGCCGAAGAGGACAATCCGGAGTCGGCTCCTGCACTTGAGCGTTCGCTGCGCCATAGCGATGCGCGAGTACGTCGTGCCTCCGCCTACGCTCTCGGTGAGCTGGCCTTGCTTCGCTCACTCACCCCGCTGAGTGAAGCACTGGCCGACCGTGACGCTGAAGTGCAGTACGCAGCAGCCCGCGCCATTGGAGAACTCGACGATCTCGAGCATCCACCGGCGGCGTTGATTGCAGCGGTGAAGTCCAGCGATCGTAAGTTGGCGCGCATTTCAGCACTCGTGCTGGCTGATCTGCACGACCCCGCGACACTCGATGTACTGCTCACGCTTGCCGACATGGACGATCGCGATGTGCGGCGTCAGGTGGCGGAAGCACTGGGCGAAATCGGTTCCATCAAAGCCAATCCCGCGCTGATGCGCTTGCTCAAGGACGCGGACGCCGATGTGCGCCGCGCGGCAGCAGAAGCACTCGGCGAACTGCGCGAGAACGCATCGCGCGACTAGACCACTCCCTTACATGTCTCCCCTCTCTCGCCGCGCGGCAACACTCGTTGCCGCGCTCACAGCCCTCGTGTGTCAGTCTGCCGCTGCGCAGTCCACTCAGGCGATCTCACCGACCACATCCAGCGCCGCCCGCCCTGCTGGTGCGCTGCCACGTCCGTCCGTCGCGTTCATCGCCGAGCCGGGTCGAGCCGAAGCTTCGCGCACATCAATGCCCATTGAGCTCGATGGAAAACTTGATGAAGCCGCATGGACCACCGCGCGCTATGTCACCGGACTGACACAGCGAGAACCAAGTGAAGGTTCACCTGCCAGCGATTCAACGCGAGTAACGTTCGTCTACGACAACCAGGCGCTGTACATCGGCGCCCGAATGCACAGCAGCAATCCGCAGCATATCCGTCCATTGGTGGCGCGACGGGACAAGGAAGGCAGCGCGGAGCAGTTGGTCTTGTCATTCGACACTTTTGGGGATCGTCGCACGGCATACACTTTCTCCGTGACCTCGGGTGGTGTGCGCGTGGACTACTACCACGGCTCCGACTTCGAGAATTCGCGTGACTACACCTTCGATCCGGTGTGGGAAGTACGCACTACAGTAGACGCTCAGGGATGGACAGCAGAAATGCGCATTCCGTTCTCGCAGCTGCGTTTCAGTGCGGCGGATGAGCAGATCTGGGGTGTGAACATCGTGCGACTCGTTCCCGAGAAGAACGAGTCGGATTATTGGATGCTGGTCAAGCGCAATGAAACAGGCTGGTCGTCGCGTATGGGGCAGCTCACGGGCATTCGCGGCGTGAAAGCACGTCAGCGACTCGAAGTGTTACCCTACGTGGCAAGTGATACACGCGCCAAGAGCACAGTGAATACGGCGAACCCGTACGACTATCGTCAGCGCAGTGAGATGCGCGCGGGTGCCGATGTGAAGATCGGCCTCGGACCCAACGCCACGCTCGAAGCCACGATCAATCCGGACTTTGGTCAGGTGGAAGCCGATCCGGCCGTCGTAAATCTGTCAGCATTCGAAGTATTCTTTCAGGAGCGGCGCCCCTTCTTCACAGAAGGGACACAGTTGCTCAATGCACGCGGCAACTTCTATTCGCGACGCATTGGCGCGCCACCACCACTCAATCCGGGTGGCAGCTACGCCGATGTGCCGCACAACACCACCATTCTCGGCGCGGCCAAGGTCTCGGGACGTCTCCCGTCCAAGTTGTCGTTTGCTGGTCTGACCGCATTGAGCGCGCAAGAGAATGCGCGTGTGTTCGATGTCACGCAGCAAACGGAAACCACGGCCGAAGTTGCACCACGCACACTGTACGGAATTGGCGTGGTTCAGCAGGAGTTCGGCAAGGACGGCTCCACCGCCTACGCCATGTTCACTGGTGTTGAGCGCAATCTGCAGGACGGCAGCCTGGCGGAACGTGTGTTGTCTCAGCGAGCCTACAGCGGTCTTGCCGATACGCGCTTGCGCTGGGCAGGTGGCAAGTACGACGTGAGCGCATTCGTTGGTTTCAGTCATATCGCGGGTGATTCGCTGGCCATGCTGGCCCAGCAGCGATCGAGCCGCCGTTTCTTTCAGCGGCCGGACGCCGGGTATGTCCGCGTAGATTCCGGACTCACGTCGATGAACGGCTATTTCGCCGGCATCAATCACAGCAAGATGAGTGGATCATGGCTGTGGGACATTGATTTCTCGGCCGAATCACCCGGCTACGAGATCAATGACGCCGGACGTCTAGGCGGCACAGACGATCTTGGTCAGTCCTCCAATCTTCGGTACCGTCAAACCCAACGCGGCGCGTACTTCCACAACTGGGATGTGGGTGTATCACAGTATGCCGGCTGGAACTTCGGTGGTGTGAACACTTACAGTGGGTTCGAACTGTACAGCAATCAAACGCTGAAGAATTTCATTCGCACATGGGTGGAAGCCGGCATTCAGTTGCCTGCCATCTCTGATGACCTGACACGCGGCGGCCCCATGATGCGCACCTATGGTGGCCAGTCCATCAACGCCGGCATTTCGAGTCGTGGTGGTGCACGCACCAGCTGGTCGCTATCTGCCGGTACATCCGCCAGCGGCGATGGTGGCAACTCCCTCGGTGTGGATGGTGCCGTCACACTGCGACCCGGAACACGTCTCGAGCTCTCGATAACTCCGTCAGTCAGTCACAACGAGAACGCCCGTCAGTATGTGTCCACGCGGTCGGGCGGCACGGCGGCCACATTTGGCTCGCGATACATCTTCGCGCATGTGGATCAGATGCAGTACAGCATGCGTCTTCGATTGAATTTTGCCCTGACACCAAACCTCACATTCGAAACGTACGCCGAGCCCTTTGCAGCGAGCGGCCGGTACCATGAGTACGGCGAGCTCGGCGCCCGGATGGACAAGGACCTGCGTACCTATGGAACACAGGGCACTACGATTTCAGCACCGGACAGCACAGGTGCTCGTGTTGTGACGGATGGAGCCGCGCGATTCACACTCGGCAACAACGACTTCAATCTGCGTTCATTCCGCAGCAACGCCGTGATGCGCTGGGAATGGCGCCCGGGCTGCACACTGTTTGTGGTATGGCAGCAGGATCGATCGGCGCAACGCACCCGTGGTCTCACCGTCAAACCCGGTGCATTGTGGGATGCCCTGAGTGCCGATGGCACCCAGGTGCTTGCTCTCAAGGCGAGTTACTGGTTGCCGCTGTCGTTCCGCTGATTCAAGCCAGCCACCAATTCGTCCACCCATCGCGCCATCGGCGGTGTGGCGCGCACGTTGCTCGCGTTGACCAACAGAGCGACGGTCACACCGCTCGCGGGATAGTGACGCAGCTCGGTGAGATATCCGGGGAAGAATCCGCTGTGGCCGCGCATGGGACCGGCCACAGTGGAATCGCGAAGGATCATGCCGAGCCCATAACGCGTCCCAGGACCGAGACGCGCGGCCGGCCCGGTTGTGGCGACAGGAAGAAGCGATTCACCAAAGGCACGCCCGGAAAAGAAGGTCGCTCCCCAGCGGGCAGCATCGGCGGCAGTGGCCGCATAGCCACCGCCGGCGCCTTCGAACTGCGGGTTCACAATCATCAAACCATCGGCATCGAACATCGCATCGCGACCGCCGAAGGGGTTCTGCGCACCAGCGTATCCCTGCGATACACCGGGAAGTCTGCGTGAGTCGCTTGGTATGGTGGCCTGCAGCTGATAGGGACCGAGCAAGCGCTGAGCGATTTCTTCATCGATCGGCCGCTTGGTGATGGCCTCAAGCACCAGTGCGAGAATGAGGTAGTTGGTGTCGGAATATTCCCAACCCGCGCCGGGTGCGAATGGCGGTGTTGCACCATGCAGATAGCGCACCTGATCACGCGGATCCCACACACGACTGGGGTCGCGCGTGAGTGCCTCAGTGAAATCCGGCCGGAACTCGTAGCGAACGACGCCCGAGCTGTGTGTCATGATCTGCCGCACCGTAATGACCGGCGCATTGGCAACGGAGTCAAACCACCCCTGCCCACCTACATAGCGGGCGACTGGTGCATCGAGGTCGAGACGCCCCTCGCGTAACAGCTGCAATGCGACAGCCGCGACATAGGTCTTGCCGACACTTCCCATGAGCAACCGGTGATCGGTGCGCATGGGCATGCGTCGAGCGGTATCGGACTGACCGCTGGCTACGGTGACTACCCGCCCATCGGCGAAAGCGACAGCAAGCACAGCGCCGGGAAATCCTGACTGGGCACGATACGTATCAAGCTGTTGCTGCAGCGCCGTCGGCATACCGGCCTGCTGCTGCGCGCGTGCCGTGATCGGCATGCCGAGTATCAGAGTGCTGCCAATCGCGGCAGCAATACAACACAGTATCCGACGCATGGCAGGTCGCGCAGCAGGTGGGTCGTCAGAGCTTGGGACGATAGAACAGGGTGAGAATATCGTTGGTTCCCGCGATGCGATAGCGGACCGTGATGCCTTCCGCGTTCGAAGTCGCCGTGTGATCCAGCGGGAAGACGATGTCCGATGTCATGCGCAGAGCGCCCTGCGTGTCGTACTGCACACGTCCGCGGTCATACTCGCGCTGTCTGGTGCGCACAATCATCTGCCGGCGACCGTCCACCTGACGAATATCGTACTCCACATAGTTCAGCTCGATCTCGTACTTGGCCTGCGTGCCACTGGTCACTTTGAACTGGCCGGCTTCAAGCCATACCTCGTGATACTCGCGCACACCATCCCACTCCACGGAGTCGGCCTGCACGAGGATGGGCACTCGTGTGCCGTCCACACGCGAAAGCTCGTGTGCCGCACCAACAGGCATGACCTCCACTCGTGCCGTTCCCGTTGCACCCTCACTGCTGGCGCGCACCGTGGTGATACCTGGTGCCACGGCTCGCAAACGTCCTGCGGCATCCACCTGAGCTACCGCCGGGTTGTCCACCGTATACGCGATCTCACGTCCGGGCAGTTCGCGTCCGCCGCGGCCCTCAAGACGTACAGCCATTTGCGAAAGATCACCTTGCACGAGTTGCACAACAGCCACAGTGAACGTGACCTTCTGCACGGAGAGTCGCTGCGTCGTGAGCGTGCGAGTGGTCTGCAGCGCTCCCGAACGGGCCGTGATCTGTACAGCTCCCGGTGCGCGAAGAATGAGCCGGCCCTGCGCATCAATGACCGCGCGCGTGGTGTCGTTCACCAACCAGGTAAGAGCCTGCGGTGGCTCATTGCCACCATTGCCATTGGAAACCCGCGCGGTGGCTTGCACCGTATCTCGCTCGAACGGCTGATCGTCCGAGAAGGTGATACTGAGTTGCGGATTCGGGTTTGGCGCGGGCTCTGTAGACTTGTCGGAGCATGCGGCAGCGGAAACGAGCAGGGCAGCAAGAACCATGCGCCCATTGGAACGAAGTAGAGTATTCATAGAGTCACTCGAAAGAGGTTGCATCGGGATACCTCGTGAATGCTGGTGTTGTCACCAGATCACTGGCTCCAGGCTCCCCTGCTTCAGTTCGCGTATTCCCGCAGCAGATTTTCGATCGCAAAAGGCATATCGCCCACGCGAAACGGTGCATACGCTGCAATGGCCTTTGCCAGCTCGCGCACCTTTTCGCGCATCGTATCGTCCCCTGCGCTACAACGGCGTCGATACTCCAGCAACGTATCGTTGACGAGCTTCAGTGTGCCGTGCCAGGTGGCGGATTCCAGTGTGATATTTCGCGAGGGTGGTGCGGCAACGATGGCGTTGGCGCCCCGTGCGTCACGAAACGACTCGCGCACCGATGCTCGAGCCCACGCGTCCATCGCTACGCGATGCTCTTCGTCCCACCGCGCCGTATACCTGGCGCTGTGTTCTGGCCAGCAGGCCTCACACAGTCGGATCATATCAAGCACGGAACCGTCTTCTTCGAATCGCACAACGCGACCTACGGTGCCCTGTGCGGAACAGACTTCGCACGCCTTGTCGATTTCTACCAGTGGCAAACCTGTGCCACTCATTGTGATTGCGTCTTTCATCGGAATTGCTCCGTGATGGTCTGAGATTGTCTCATGGACTGCTGGTCACCCAGAGAGCCCCATCAGGTGTAGCGCAACGCCGAACCGACTATTTCATGCTACTTCATGGCGCGCAGGACCTGCTGCGCCCGTTTCGCCGGCGTACCGCGCACACGAATGACTGGAACGGACAGTCCCCATTCATCACTGGCGAGGATCTCACGCAGCTTGCGATCGACCCGTCGACGGAGTTTCGGACGCTCAACACCGTCAATGAAATCCGGGTCTTCCACACCCACGAGCACCACCAGATCGAGTGTCGCCAGCGCATCCAGCGTGTCCGACACTTCCTGTCGCCAATCCGCTTCGGCATCGAGTATCAGCAGATACGCCAGGTAGTCGGCTGCGGAACGATCGAAAATCACATCGCGCGCGTCCGTTGTGCGCATCATGCTGTTCGCCGACTCACAGAGCAACTGAAAATCGTCGACCGTCGGAAACGCGCCAAACATGTGTCCTTCATCAGACAACAGATGATACGGTTCTTCGAGCGTGGTGTAGTCCGGCAACTGCTGCATCAACTCGCTGATCAGCGTCGACTTGCCGGTGGCGTGGGCACCACAAATGGCGATGCGCACTATCGTCTTTCGTTCGAATGGAGAATCTGCAGCAGATCACCAGCCGACGGCTCGTAGATAAAGTTGGTGAACTGCCACTGTGTACCGCGGCGTACCATTTCGGCAACCACCACCGCATCGGCCGATCGCACACCCTGACACACGGAGTGAATGGCCACGCGCACCAGCGAGTCGACTCGTATGGCCGTTCCGGGCACATAGTCCTCGCATGGATCCTGACTCGCCAGCAGCGGATCGAAATCCAGACCGACAATTTCCCCAGGATTCTCTCGGCGTCGACTCGCATCACGCAGCAGACCAGCACGCAAGGAATCCGAAAACGATTCCGGCTGTTCAAGAATCAATGAATCGAGTGCACCAATACCACTCCGCTCACTGCGCGGCAGATAGGCCGCGTAGACGCCACGCACAAACTGCGCGGCATCGGCTTCATCGCCAGCTTGCCGAGACTCCGTCGTGCCGCATGCGAGAAGCAGAGACAGAGCAAAGAGCAGAGCGGATACCCTTACAGAGTTTCGATTCATCTTGATCAGAGCACCGTGAACTGAATTTCCACCTCAACGGGATCGCCATCACCCTTCTTTCCGCGAACGGCTTTGGGGACGGCGAGAATTGTGCGACCGTCTTTGCCGCGCCATACACTCGTATCCCACGCATGACCATCAACGATGGCATGTACCGGTGTGCGTCCCCACCCATGCGTGACTTGCGGCGCATACTCCTCTGGAACAGGTGCGAAGTGCCACCCACCCTTGCCTGGATAGCGCCAGAGTTTCGCCTGAAATCGTACGATGTATGGTGAAGAGGTCATCGCGAACGCCAAGAACGGTTAGTTCCGCACAACGTTACTAGGAAAACGATCCCAAACGAGATTGAGCTGCAAGGCATGCTCGCACCATGCTTTGAGTCCTGCGAGCACCAATGTGAAACCTTGCGTTGAATCAGCCACCTCTCGCACCAGATCCATGCCACTGGAGTGAAATCCACTCTCAGTGATCTCGACAAACGTTGTTCCGTCGGGCTGCGCGTGGAAGAGATATTCCACTCTTGTTGGACCACTCGCGTTCGGCCATTCCGTCAGAATGCGGCGATTGACCTCAAACTCCAACACTTTGACCGTCGCGGACGCGTTGTACGGCGCCCAGGTCCACTCGACAATGGCGGACGGCGTCAAGGGCGCACTCGCGTGACTGAACCAGAATCGGGTGATTTGCTCAGGTTCAACGATCGCGGAAAATATGTCGGTGACCGGCCGACGAATGAGCATTGCCGTCTTCGCTTCTGCCTGTTGATTGGAAGCCCTGCTCATTCTTCGATTGCCTCGACTCCCTGCTCCTTGAGTCGTTCGAGATGTGCATGCATGGTTTGCAATTGCTCCGGAGTATGTCCAGTCCAGTCGATCACCTCGCCAATCACACGCAGCGCATCCCGCGTACGGTACGACCGCGTAGGATTTCCCGGGAAACGCTTGTTGGTAAGGTTGGGGTCATCTTCATAGGGACCTGTCGGCTCCACGATGTAGATCCGGCCACGACCCTCGCCAACCGCCAGTTCCGCACCCCAGGTGGCCGCATCAAGCGTGGCGGTGAAGTACACGAAGTTTGCCTGTCGCCGCGAGCCATAATTGGAAACATGACCCACCGCGATCAGATCACCGATTGCGAGATCAGCCTTGGTGCCGTGATAGAACATCGTGCCTACTCGCGGGAAAGTGTCGTGGCCACCGTACCGATCCACGCATCCAATTGCGCGACATCAGCGGGGATCGCCCTGAATGCATCCTGCACAGCGTCAAGGCCCGCAATGGAGAGCAACCGCTTCTCATTGAGTGTCCACTCACCACGCGCACAGACACGCGCGTGCGCTTCTTCCATCGCCGCCTTGGCCACCTGCCCAACCACACCAGCCACATTGCCTCGGGCAGCATGCATGCGCGCATACTCCAGGCTGAAGTCCCGCGAGAATCGCCAACGTGCTGGGGCGCTGGTACGCAATGCCGATGGCATGTCACCGATAGCTGGCAGCGCACCAGCCAACACGCGACCTGACGCGAGCTCCGCAGCAAGACTGTAGGTCGGAATACCCGCAATGTAGCCGAGCAGTGCGTCGAGCTCGAACATGCCCTGCCGTGCCTGCTCCGTCCAATGCAGTACCACATCGAGATCGCGAAGAATCACGTCGACATCGATGTCGCCTACACGAAACCACGCCCCGCCATTCATGAGCCGCCCCCACGATCCCGGCGGATGCACCACACCATAGGGCGCAAGCGGTTCAAGATCGATGGTGCCGCGATAGTACACGGCGAGATCCCAGTCACTCCCGACATGCGCACCGCTTGTGCCGCGCGATCCACCGAGCGCCACAGCAACAACACCAGCCATGCACGCCATGATGCGCACCAAACGCTGCACGTCGTCCGGAAGTTCGCTCAGGTCAGAGCAGGGCAAGCCCTCAGTCGCTGTCATCGCAGGGTCACTATGTTAGAATCGTCGCCGCGCCGACGTGGTGTCGACGCGCATCACCGCGACGCGCACGCGATACCCATCCCGTTCGAATGTGCTATCGGCGCGCACATTCCCACGTGCGTCCATGTGCAGTGTGATCGGAAGGCGTGGCTGCAGATCCCGACGAGGGCGCGCAATGTTCATACGCGTCATCATCAGACTGTCCGATCGCGACAACGGCGGAACAAATCGTTCGAGCGCAGTCCACGTCGCCATGGGAGTTGCACTCAACTGAAATTCGAGCATACCGGTGATGGCACGACGCGCAGCATTTCCTGCGGTCGTCGGCCGATCATTCACCGCGAGCCATACGAGCGGTTTTCGGTTGGCGGGATCCATGCGCAAGGCCGTGTCGCTCTGAAAGGCGCCGACCGAGTCGGCGGCGTTTCCAACCAACCGATACCCACTGATGTGCGGTGAAGCGAGTACCGCGGCGGTGGTAGCATGTGCGCCCGGTGCAATCCATTGATACGCCAACTGCGGCTGGGTGCGGAAATACCATTGATGCCGTGTCCCATCAATGTCGAACTCCACGCGATACGTCCCGCGGAATCGGCTCAATTCACGTTGCACCACATGCCAGTCGCTGCTCAGCACCGCCTGACGGATCATCGTGCGAATGGGCTCCATCTCAGCGTTACTCGCGTTGACGCGCGCCCAGGCCATGGCGCGTCTGGCAGCGTCCTGCTCGGCCGCCTCATAATCCTCACGCGTGGCACCGTTCACGAGAGAGGGACGATCGAGACTGCGTTGCAATCCGAACATCGCTTCCGCCGAAGCCAGGGGCACATCTGGTGAAAGATCCCACGGCCGGCCGCGCCGCGGATAGGGATAGGACCACGCCTCTGGTATCACGAACACCGGTGTGTCGCCGATCCAGTATTCGCGCTGCACGAGAGACGCTCGCACAAATCCCACTTCGCCAGTCACCGCGAAGGGTATCGTGTCCTTCCAACGGCGCACACGACAGTCGGGGCCATACGGGGCCGCACGAATGAAGACCGTTGGCTGACTGTCAGTGATGCCATGGCCAACCAGTACGGCACGCGTAGCTGAATCCAATTGCAGCATGCGGACGCGGGCCGCCGGCATTGGCGTATCGGGCCGAGCGAGTAGCGTATCCTGACGACCAGAGACACTGGTGTACGATTGCATCTCGGCCTGGCCGCCCCCATACGGCAGCATCGTGTCACGCTCAACCCGCAACACCGCGAGAGTTGGTGCAGGCGCCATGGTGCATCGCATGCGGGCATCCAGCTTTGCCGGCATTGCACCGAACAGCGTTGCACCGAACAGCATGACAGCTCCCGCGACCGCCAACAGAACACTGGTCGTGACAATGCGCATGGATCCTCTCATCACATGATTGGGACGCCGCGATACAATCGCCGCAGCAATGCAAACATCCAGACCATCGGCGCCAACATGGCCATCCGCTCGAATGTGCCAGCGTACCCGCTCGACTCGACACTCCAGACACCATACACCACGACACAAACAACAACGACCAGCGCCGTAGCACGCGAATAAAGCGCCCAACGCGGCCAGGCCGTGTCGGTGTTCGCATTCGCGGCAAAACGCGAGGCCATCACGAACAGTGAGGCCACCGACGAAAACGCCGCAACACCAGCTATCGCGAGATGCACCAGCCCTGCAGCGGTTGGCACCGTATGAGCAAGACCTTCAGGATCGTAGCCCGGCGCAGGATCCTGACGCACGAGACCGAGCACCATGAAACTGACGCCAACCAATGCGGTGAGCGCGGGGTAGGCCACCGCTCCTATTCCACCAGAAAGAATCCGGCGCCACGGCGACACCGTCGTCAAAAGTACGGCACCGAACACCGTCAAATTGAGCATCTGCAACCAGCCGCCGGGGCCCAGAGCGAGCGCACTGATGGCCTGATGCCAGGAGTCGTAGCCGTCCCGCAGCACGCCTTGAACAGTGGTGAGCGCGAAAGAGATCACGCCCGCCGCCAAGCCGAACGACAACCGGGTTAGCAGCGTCCGCGCCACAGGTGCATTCATCTCACGCCCATCGTATACTCTCCCGTCCGCCGTTCTGTGATTTTTGTCTCATCCTCTTCACTCCTTCCTGACCTTCGGTCCCGGCAATGCCCGACAAGTACTACGAGAATATTCGCGCGCAGATCAAGAAGGCGGCGGGTGGCGGTGCAGAAAAGTCCGATATCCTGTGGGCCGTTGCCGATGGCATGGCCAGCATCATTGACGGAGCCACCGGTACATCAATCGCCGGTTCTGCCAACTCGGCGCTTCAGGGCTGTTTCTCGGCTGTGACCTCAGCGACCGGCGGTATCGTCCCCAACCCGTGGATGGTCTGGAACGGGCACGACGAAATCGAGTCGCTGGTGACGAAGTCGTATCTCAAGCACCGTGGCCGCATGCAGCTGGGCGGCGCGGCCGTATCCGTCGCTGGCGCGCTTGCGGCCGCGGCCACGGTGGCCGACGTCGGCGCCCTGGTGCAGCACGGCAATGCCACCGGATCCACGGTCGCTCACCTCATCAAGTTCAAGGCCATTGCCAAGGGCTACAAGCAGAGCGAAACCATCTCCGGATGGATCGACGTGCTGATGAAGATGAAGGCGCTCAAGGCGGCGGTACGCGGCGGACAGTTTGCTGCGGCCGTTGCGTCACCCATTCCCTGGGGCGGCTCCACGGCGGTGTCCATTACCGCAGGTGTTCTGGCAGCAGGCGCGAAGCTGGGCATCAAGCTCAAGTTCTCCAATTTGTGCGCCATGACAGCCATGGATCTCCACTGGCGCTGCTATCAGGAGACGGCTTTGCTCTCCGGTATTCGCGGAATCGGCAGCGGAACAGGTCCGGCCACACGCATTCTGCAGGAACTGTTCATTCGCCGTGGTGCGACCCGCGTGTTCGGCCAGCACAATCTCGCTGGTCTCGTGAAGGAGCCCGGTGGTTGGATGGCGGTGAACGACAAGCTGCTGCTCATCTGATCGCGCAGTGCAGTTGCGAATTCGTTAGATACAATGCCCGGTGCGTTATCGCAGCGGGCATCGTTGTTTTCTGGCCAATCGCCGGCTCGGCCGCTAGAATCGCCGCATGAATCGAATTCTTGTTTCTCTTCTTGTGTCGTTGGTAATTGCAGCGTGTGTGCAGCCGCTGCGTGCCCAATCGCCCGCCGTTCGGCAAGCCACTCTGCTCTGGCAAGTGGATGGATCAGAATCCGGTGATCCATTCGGTCGACTGGGCGACTATCTGCTCTTGAAAGACGGCACACTGTGGGCGCTCGACTTCAAGGATCAGATCATTCGACGCTACGACGCGCGCGGCAAGGCGTTGCCATCGGTCGGACGCAAAGGAAGCGGCCCAGGTGAAATGCGCAACGCGAATGGGCTCGCGCTTGCACCTGATGGAAGTATCTGGGTCAATGATCCGGCTAATTCGCGCTTCGCCGTATTCGCCTCTGACGGAAAGGCAGTCCGCTCGATCACCGTGCCATTCAAGGGTTACATGTATCGATGGGGTGCGTGGTTCGATCATTCGGGAGAACTCGTGGAGGTGGACCTTGGCAAAGAGAGCCGCTATCGCCGACTCGACAACAACGGAAAGCTGCTTGGCACCATACCTTTTCCCAATTGTCCGGGCCGGTCAGACGGCACATCAACCCCGACGACCATTACCGCCGGGACTCGTGGCGAAGCACCGTCATACTTCGCGTCCTATCCATTCTCGCGAGGGATGTTTCCCGCTGCAGATCGACGCGGCCACTTTTGGTGCGCATCCAGTAGAGGCACTCGTGTCGCCCGCATCGCGTATGGAAAGGCCGACACCATTGCACGTACCAGCTTCGATATTCCCCTGATACCAGTTCAGAAAGCCGAACGTGATGAAGCCATTCAGAGCATCGAAAAGAATCTGACCAAGTATCAGATCAACGATTTCAATGCATTGAATGTCCCGTCGTCCAAATCCGGCATCTTCGAAGTGTACGTGGATGACAATGGACGTCTGTGGGTCGCGCACACCGCCCCGTGGAAAGAGCAGCGCACGACGTATGACGTCTTTGATGGTGCTGGCAAAGCACTCTTTCGTGTAACTTTGCCGGTGCGCGCGGTGCTCACCTTACCAGTGGTATCACGCGGAGACGAATTCGTGGTCGCCACCATGGATGAAGACGATGTGGTCCGCCTCTCCAGGTATCGGCTGCGCTAGGAAATCAAACGTGACACACTACCGATCTCTCTCAAAATCCGGACGCGCCGACGTCGTGCGCGCGTATCGACCGTCTGCCGAGACTCCGTAGCCGAATCCGCAGTCTGCATCGCTCCCAGTCTGAACGACCACAATAGTGTCACGCGAAAACTGCAGACTCAGTGTGCAGGGATTGCCGTACTCCGTGATCGACAATGCAGCCTGATTGTCTACCAACACCACAACACCTTCCGCCATACCGCTGTTGTACGACGGCGCACCACGTGTACAATCGAACCGCACCTGCGCACTATCGCTCGCCTGCTCCGCAACCTTGAGCACACAACCGGATTCGGCCGCGCCCTTCCATGCATAGGTGCCGGTAACCGGCGCGCGCGTCGTGTCTCTCGTTCTGTCCGTGCAACCAACGATCAATGCGCTACTCAGCATCCCTGTAGCGAAAAACCGATACGCACTGACGTTCACCATCAGCATTTGACGGCACCCCGTAGATGGTGAGACCGCTCGAATAGTCGGCTACCGGTCCGTTACCAGCAGCGTATGCGTGACTACGGTATCCGCCCAGCCCCAAAGGCGCCAAATCGTCCTGTCCCAAATGTCCGTTTGATTCCGCGCGCGTTCGGCCGCATTCTATAGAGCGACCGGCGAACTCGTATTTCTGCGCTGGGCGTGCCACGCTCTCCCTTCATCCCTCCGCCACCGACCACAGGCCTGCACCACGTGCGTGTCTGTCGTCATGGGAGTCCCTCGTGAAAGTCGTTCGTTCTCTGTTGAGCCTCACCGTGCTGGCCGCCAGCACACTCGGGGCACAGCAATCGTCTCGCACCGAGCCAGTAACGGCTCTTCGTGCCAATGGCTCGGGTTATCACGCTTTGGTCGGCGCCCGCGTCGTCACGGCCCCCGGCCAGGTGCTCGAAAACGCCACTATCGTCGTACAGAACGGTGTGGTGACCGCAGTCGGCGCATCAGTGGCACCTCCCGCTGGCGCTCGTGTGTGGGACCTCAAGGGGCTCACCGTCTACCCTGGCTTCATCGACAGCCACGCGGATCTCGGTCTCGATGCCGTCCCGCAGGGTGGTGACGTGGGACCAACGCACTGGAATCCGCAGGTGCGCGCGTGGTTCAGCACCACCGCCAATCTCAAGGACGATTCCACGCGTCGCATTGCACTCCGCTCACTCGGATTCGGCACTGCACTCGCGGTCCCGCATCAGGGCATCTTCCGCGGTACTGCGTCAGTCGTGCATCTGGGCGACGGTGGTGCGCGTGAACGTGTGCTGCGCCCCGACCTGCTGCAGACCATCGGCTTCCAGCGCTCGTTCCAGTTGGGCGGTCTGTATCCCAACTCGACGATGGGCACGGTCGCGCTGATGAAGCAGACGTTCCTCGACGCCGAGTGGTACGGTCGTGCGTGGTCGACGTATGAAGCGGGTGGACGTGCAACGCTGCCGCCGGAGACCAGCGAAGCGCTTGCTGCACTGGGCAAGGCCATCGCCGGCAAGCAGTCCGTGCTCTTCCAGACGGACAGCGAAGAGGAGTATCTGCGCGCATACAAGCTCGCGACCGACTACAAGCTCACGCCGTGGTTCCGTGGCAGCGGTCAGGAGTATCGTCTGGTCGACGTGCTCAAGGGACGCACGCAGCCGCTTATCGTACCACTCTCCTTCCCCGATGCACCGAATGTTTCCAACCCGGAAGCCGCGCTCGGTGTTTCGCTTGGTGATCTGCGCCATTGGTATCTCGCGCCCACCAATCCGGCGCAGCTGGCTACTGCCGGTGTACCGTTTGCCATCACGTCCGACGGTCTCTCGTCGCTCACGCAGTTCCTGCCCAATCTCCGAATCGCCGTCGCGCGTGGCCTCACGCCCGACAAGGCACTCGCCGCACTGACCACCGTGCCGGCCGGTTGGCTCGGCCTCGAGCGCACGCACGGCACCATCGCTGCCGGCAAGGTGGCGAACTTTGTTGTCAGCGAAGGCGATCTCTTCACCGAAGAAGGCGCCATTCGTGACGTGTGGGTGCAGGGTGCGCGCTATGGTGTGACACGTCCGCCGCAGATCGATCCGCGTGGCACATGGACCATCACGTCGGACGATCTCGGCACGTACAAAACGGCAACGTTGCGTCTCGAGGGTCCGCTCAATCGCATTCGCGGGACGTTCGAAGCAGGAAGCCGTCGCCCGGTGAATCTGACGGGTGTGCGCATCATCGCCGAAACGGGTCGCCTCGAAGCCACCTTCAACGGTGAACCGCTCGGTCTGGAAGGCTCGGTGATGCTCGCCGGCTCCGTGCGCGACAACGAGTTCTTCGGCTGGTTGGCGCTGCCAAACGGTACCGATGCCAACTACCGCGGCACGCGCACCGAACCGTTCACCGGTGCGGCGCGTGGTACGGTGGCGGTAAAGGTCCCCAAGATCGACCTGCCGTTCATTCGGCCGTCCATGGAGTACGGACGCAGCGCGCCGCCGGTGCAGCCAGCGACGGTGATTGTACGTAACGCGACCGTGTGGACCTCCGGTGCACAGGGTCGCCTCGAAAATGCTGACCTGCTCGTGCAGGCTGGCAAGGTGGTGCGCGTTGGTCAGAAGCTCAGCGCACCGGCAGGCGCCGTGGAAATCGATGCCACGGGCAAGCATGTCACGCCGGGTCTCATCGATCCGCACACCCATGGTGGTGTGAGCTCGGTGAACGAAAGCGGCTTTGCCATCGTGCCCGAAGTGCAGATGGGCGATGTCATCACACACAACAACGTGTGGTTCTATCGCCAGCTTGCTGGCGGTCTCACCACGACCATGATCAAGCATGGTTCCGCCAATCCGATCGGCGGCGAAAATGTGTTCGTCAAGATTCGCTGGGGTTCACTGCCCGATGAATACAAGATCGTGGGCGCACCGCGCACCGTGAAGTTCGCGCTTGGCGAAAACCCCAAGCGTAGCCCCACGCGTTACCCCAACACGCGTATGGGCGTGCAGGAAATCATTCGCGACCACTTCCTTGCCGCGCGCGACTACGAGAAGGAATGGAAGCGCTGGGAGAAGGAAAAGACGGGCATTCCGCCGCGTCGCGATCTGCGCATGGAAGCCATTCTCGACATTCTCAACCAGAAGCTGCTGGTGGCGTCGCACGGCTATCGCGCCGACGAATTCCTTGCGCTGGTGCGTCTGGCCGAAGAATTCGGATTCCGCGTGCAGACGCTGCAGCACGGTGTGGAAGCCTACAAGATTGCCGACGAACTCAAGGCATCGGGTGTGGCGGCCATCGTGTGGAGCGACTGGGGTGCGTTCAAGCTCGAAGCGTATGACGCCACGTCATACAATGCGAAACTGCTGCTGGAAGCCGGAGTCGTGACGTCGCTGCATTCGGACGACAACGAAATCTCTACGCGCATGAACTGGGAAGCCGGCAAACTGCTGCGCTCCGGCGTAAGCGAGATCGATGCCATGAATACGGTCACGATCAACGCGGCCAAGGCCATCGCCATCGACAAGCGCATCGGTTCCCTCGAAGCCGGCAAGGATGCCGACTTCGTGATCTGGAACGGCAACCCGCTGTCTCAGTTCACCAAGGCCGAGCAGACCTGGGTCGACGGCCGCAAGTATTTCTCGCTCGATGAAGACAAGGTGCAGCGTGAGCAGATCGCGAAGCAGCGCGCGCAGCTCATTCAGGCTGTGATCGCCGCCGGTGCCACGGAAGCACCGA
This sequence comes from Gemmatimonadaceae bacterium, assembly GCA_016742275.1. Lineage (GTDB taxonomy): Bacteria > Gemmatimonadota > Gemmatimonadetes > Gemmatimonadales > Gemmatimonadaceae > Gemmatimonas. The sequence goes on along the minus strand of JACVCD010000002.1, from coordinate 193,795 downwards.
CACCTGCTGCACCGGCGCGTGGTCGCGGAACGAAGGCGAGCGCTCGCACGTCGGGAGGCAAGTAATCATGCGAAACACTACTCCAACGGAGACGCCAACAATGCACTCCACTGCGCGCGTTGCAACGCGCATTCGTCAGGGGGCCGTGGTTGGCCTGACCTCCGTTACCATGGCACTCGGCGCAACCGCGCTGCTCGTGCCAACGGTGGCTGATGCACAGGTCGTGATCCCCACGGCTGCACAGTCGCAGCCGGTTGTACTGCGTGGTGCCACCATTCACACGGTGACCAAGGGAACGATCACCAATGGTGTGATCGTCATGGATCGCGGCAAGATCACGGCCATTGGCGGCGCGGATGTTGCGGTGCCGCGTGGCGCCAAGGTCGTGGACGTGACGGGCAAGCACATCTACCCAGGGCTCGTCGATGCCTACAGCACTGTGGGTATCTCGGAAATCGGTTCAGTTGATATGTCCAACGACATCAACGAAGCCGGTGATTTCAATCCGAACGTGCGGCCGGAAGTGGCAGTGAACGCCGAGAGCCGTCATATCGGCACGACGCGTTCGGCGGGTGTGCTGGTGGCATTTGCCACGCCCGGCGGCGGTGTGATCTCCGGTCTGTCTTCGGCGATCTCGCTCGAAGGCTGGACATGGGAAGAGATGTCGATGAAGGGTGCGGCTGCACTCAACGTGAACTGGCCGGACCCGAACGCACGTCCGCGTCGCTTCGGCGGCGGTGGTCCTCCGGGCGGCCCGGGCGGTCGTCCGCAGACTCCGCCCAAGACGTATGCCGAACAGGTGGAGGAGATACGCAACTTCTTCGCAGAATCACGCGCGTATCGTGATGCGCTCAAGAGCGGACAGAATGTGCGTACGGATACCCGCTATGCCGCGATGATCCCCGCGCTCAACGGCGAGATTCCTGTTGTGGTTGCCGCGGAAGGCGTGGCGCAGATCAACGACGCCGTGTCGTGGGCCAAGCAGGAAGGCGTGAAGCTGGTGATTCGTGGTGGACGTGATGCCATTCATGTGGCTGACCGTCTCAAGGCAGAGCAGGTGCCGGTGATTCTCACGGCCACGATGTCGGCTCCGCCGCGCAGCGATGATGGATACGATGGTGCGTACAGCACACCGGCCGCGCTCTTCAAGGCTGGTGTGAGGTTCGCGATTGCCGGTGAAGGCAACGCGCTGTACAGCTACCGTTTGCCGTGGGATGCCGGTGTGGCGGTGGCGTTCGGTCTGCCGGAAGAAGAAGCACTCAAGGCGGTGACGATCAACGCCGCCGAGTTCATGGGTGTTGCCGACAAGGTCGGATCGCTGGAGGTTGGCAAGGAAGCCACGCTGCTCATTACGACCGGTACACCACTGGATATGACGTCGAACATCATCCAGTCGTACATCCAGGGTCGTGAGATCGACATGAACGACATTCAGAAGCAGTTCTTCAAGAAGTACATGGAGAAGATCAACCAGCAGAAGAAGAAGATCGCGAGCTGATACTTCGCTGGTGCGAAAACGAACAGGGGGCGCCGATGATGGCGCCCCCTGTCTTGTTGTGTAACCAGACAATTCACGAGTCGGCGGAAATCGCATAGGTGAACGTGTATGAATGCTGTCCGTTCACATTGTCGATTGTCATGGTACCTGAAAGTCCAGTGAGCTCGTCCGTGCCGGAATCCGGCACTACGGTGATGATCAGTTGTGGTGCACCACGATTCATGGTGCCGCTGTGTTGCAGGATGAACGTTCCTCGGCGTCCCGCGAGCGTTCCATCGACGCGCTCGATGGCCACGTAGCCGGCTGATCCCTTCATGCTCGACATACCTGTGAGCATCTGGCCTTTGCTGGTCGCTTCCAGGTCACCGTGGAATTCCTTGTCGATGGACATGCGCCCGAGCGTGGCGCCATCGGCGTAGGCGTCAGCGGGTTGAGGAACGAGCTTGACCTGAAAAGGGCCGCTGGCGGTGAGAGTCATATGGATCTCGAAGTGGAGGAGGCCTCAAATCTCTGGGCAGATTGGGAAAATGCAATCCTCATTTGAGGCGATGATTGATGCGTCAAATCTCGACTGCCGGAAAAGCAACAGGTCCGATCGGCATCTACACCGATCGGACCTGTGGCACGTCGTTCTCACCTATGCCTCTATGCGCTGCAACAGCGCTGCCACCTGATGCAACAGCCTCAAGACATCGCTCTTTGAGACGCCTACTCGCGTTTCAAATTCTGACACGTCGAGACCATGACAAATCTCGTTGAGCGCGTTGTTTAGAATTGTCAGTTCGTGCTTGCTTAGTTCGTGCTTGCTTAGTTCGTGTCAGTGATCTCGAGATCCGCGTTGCTCGAGATCAAGCGTGACTCTGAAAGTCGAAATGGTCCCGACACTCCTTAGATCGGGACCATTTCTCAGGCTTATGCATCGTCTAGTTGCGACCACTCCCAACGCATCCTGGGCCCAAATAGTCTGCTCAGGTCGGAGAATCGTACATCGCCTTTGTCCAGGTTTTCCGAGAACGACACCACCATCAACTCTTCCACAGACTTCCCACCAGCCATCAGGCCTTCTTCTAGCTCATGCAATAGACGCTCGAGCGCATCCCTAGATGACTTAGAACCTCCCGGGCGTTCCCTGTCAATTCTAGAGCAAGTCGACTTACATCTCCCATTAGCACATGCGGGAGGATTTCATCGTACTCCAGTTTGTGGTCCCGAAAAAGAGTGCTGAGCATGCAGATTTTCAATCCATTTTGCGACACATCACATATCAAAACCAGCCAGTGTCATCCGTGTTGATCACCACCAAACACTTGGAAGTGGCCTACCTGGTGGTGATGGCATCCAGAATCGACTGCATCCGCTCCCGCGCCTTCCGCGAAGATGAAGCCCAGAAGGCGCGCGCCGTCGCCAGCACTCCGCCAACGCCACCAACCGCGATCGCCATGCCAACGGTAGGGCCAATCTCGGAGTACATCGTCGCTCCGAACAGCACGACGGCCATCGTCGCAAAACCACCGAACAATGTGGTCACCATCAGCGTGCTTCGGCGATCGAGAACAAGTGAGACCCTCGTACCATGTTCCACCGCTCGCGCCGAAACATGCAGAGCCTCGAGTTCACCACCATCGTGCCAGGTGATACCCATGGCGCTAGCGTGTCCCTCGTAGCTTCCGGTCTGACCGGCCGCGATGCGAATGACCGCCAACAGTTTTGCGGCGCTCTCTTCGTCGAGTGTAACAGCGAGATGCGAATCGAGCTGATGGCGTAGTGATCCACCCATCAACCGCTCGATGGGAGAAGCCGGTGAGCTGCGCACCAACTGTCTGGCTGCGCGCTCCACCAACACTGGATCAAATCCGGCCTGTGACGCCGCGGCCTTGATCTCCGCCAACGTTAGTCCATCAGCAGCAGCGGGAGCCCCTTCTCCCTGACTCGCGAGTTCTGAAGCCTTGCGCAGAATGACCGCAAACTCTTCGTCGCTGTAGACACGCTGATCATCCGACATCACGAACATCCATTGGACGACTCCGGCCGTGGAGGTGAGGACTCAGTGAAATTAACTCGTACTCAGCACGTGGCGCGCGATCTGAAAGCCTAGCCGATCGGTGTCCACGAGATTGGTGTTCGCCAGAATGATCACCATGATGTCATCGTCGAGCATGCGGAGCAGCAGCGCATTCGCTCCCATGATCCGACCCGGTCGCTGTGCAAAACGATGCGGTGTGGTGCCCACCTTGAGCGACGAAACCCACTGACCCAAACCGTACTCGTCGAGCCCGGGCGTGAGCATGGTCGTCAATACGTCCTTTGATACGAGACGGTTTCCGTAGAGTGCCGAGGCAAACACTCGTAAGTCGTCCACGGTGGAGTACATACCGCCGGCGGCATGCCAGTTCTCCGGATACACAGGCATGTCACGCAGCAGCGCGCGGTCTTCGTCCTTATAGTACGTACTGGCCATATTGGCGTGGATACGCGTGGCGCTCGACATGCCGGTGTGCGCCAGTTGCGTCGGTGTCAGAATGCGCCGCGCCAGCACATCTACATATGACGCACCTTCAACGGCCTCGATGATCTGGCCGAGAATGATGTAGTCCGCATTGTTGTAGTCGAAGGAAGCACCGGGACGATTCACCAGCTTCCCGCTGGCGAATTGGTCCATCAGCTCGCGCGGCGTATGCGGCAATTGATAGGTCGGCATACCCGTGCGCGCCGCATCGGCGTAGCTCGTAAGACCACGGTCGAAGTTCTCGATACCCGATGTGTGATTGAGCAGCTGCCTGATCGTGACCGTGGATGCCCCCTCGCCCTTGTAGACCGGCAGATGTCGCGCGATCACATCGTCGAGCGTGAGCCGTTTCTCACTCACCAGCTGCATCACCAGTGTTGCCGTGAACAGCTTGGTAATGGAGGCGACATGAAATACCGTTTCGGGGCGTACGGCCACATCGAATTCCCGACTCGCCAATCCGTACCCGGAACGCAGCAGCACACTGCTGCCACGCGCTACGAGGATGGCCCCGCCAAACCCGGTTCCGGCCAGCTGCTTTTCCACGAATGCGCTCAGTGTCAGTTGAGCCAGGGAATACGGATAGAGCGCGGCACCGGTGGCGGCTAGGACAAAGGTGCGTCGATCCACGGGTCTCGGGTTCGGGATGGGATGTAAACGCGGTGACAAGCAATATATTGCTTGTTCGTATCCCCGATACCATATGATGCCTGGACCATGAACGCCAACCGCACTCCCAGTCAGGCGGCGCCAGACTTCCTGTCCTTCGTGGCCGCCAATGTGCGTCGCCTCCGTCTCGCCGCTGGCTTGAGTCAGAAGGAACTCGCCGACCAGTCGGGCGTGAGCTTGCGCATGATTGGCGCGATCGAAGCCGGATCCAGTACGGTCAGCACGGCAACACTCGACCGCATCGGCATCGTGTTCGATGCCACACTATCCGATCTGGTCAGCGATCCATCAACACCAGTCGGACATGTTGTTGAACGACTCGGATGGGTTGGGGATCATGGCGGCAGTGGCACACTCCAGTGGAGTTTGCGCGCAACGCGCGAGGTCGACTCGTGGGTGTGGACACTCAAACCGGGTGAGCGCTATCAGGCCAGCGCCGACCCGGAAGGCTGGCACGTTATGCTGTTCGTGGTCGAAGGTCGCTTGACCATCGAGTACGATGACTCGCGCGTTGATATCGAGCGCGATGGCTATTTGCTCGAGAATCTGCGCACGCACGCATTCGTAAACGCCACCGAGACTGACGTGCGATTCTTTCGATGTACCAGCTGGTAGGAACAGCGGTCCAAGAATGTGGTCCGAAACACGAATGAAGATTTTTTCATGATAATCCGATACCAAGTCTTCGGATGGGGACAGCTGACCCCTCCGTACACCAGACGGCCGGTCCGTTACACGGATCGGCCGTCTGGTATTCGGCGCTCAACGGGGGGCGCTGAACCTCTATGACGAATTGAGGCACTTCGTGTTCAACACTTTCAGTTTCTGGCGCGGGTCATCAGCAGCAACAAAGTTGTCGGCGATTGCCAATGTGCAGGGGTGGGTCGAGTTCGCACCATCTGGACATATCCTGGCGGTCAGCGACAAGCTGTGCCAGACACTGGGTTACTCACGCGACGAAGTGATCGGACAACACCATCGTGTGCTGTGCGATCCGGAGTTGCTCGAGTCCGCAGAATACGAAGCGTTCTGGTCGCGATTGCGATCGGGCAATCGTGATGTGGGTCTGTATCCACGTCGACACAAGAATGGCAGCGAAGTGTGGCTGCAGGCGTCATACAATCCGGTCAGGCGATTCGGTCGTGTCACCCGCATCATCAAGTTCGCAACGGACGTCACAGCTGATCGTCGCGAAGTCGCTTCAGCCGCATCCCACCTCGCGGCCATGAACCACAGCCAGGCCATCATCGAGTTTACGCTCGATGGCATCGTTCGCCACGCGAACGGCAATTTCCTGAGCGCCATGCAATACGACGCATCGGAAGTGATTGGCAAGCACCACCGCATCTTCTGTGATACGCAGTATGCCGCGTCTTCCGACTATGCGGATTTCTGGAAGCGACTGCGCGCCGGCGAAACGTTCTCGGGTCGCTATCCGCGTACACGAAAGGATGGTTCGACGATCTGGATTCAGGGCTCGTACAATCCATTGCGTGACGCCCGCGGTCGTGTGGTGGGCGTGGTGAAGGCGTGCATGGATGTTACAACTGAAGTTGAAGCAGAGCGTGCGCTCGTGGCATTGGTCGGTGAAGCCGGTTCAGTGCTCGAGGGCATGGCCAATGGTGACCTTACGGGCCGAGTTCGCAACACCTACGATGGCGAACTTGCGCGCATGGCCACGAGTCTCAACCGCGCAGCCGATGAACTGACCGCGACGTTGACGGAAGTGAGTGCCGTTGCCAAGTCCATGAAGGAATCGGTTGCCCAGTTGGCCGAAGGAACAACCGACCTCTCCGATCGCACCAGTTCGCAGGTGAGTGCACTCGAAGAGACCGCCGCCGCCATGGAAGAGATGACCGCCAGCGTGCGTCGCAACGCCGAACACGCGCAGGCGGCCGATGTGGTGGGACAGCGCACACGTGCCGCCGCACAGGAAAGTGGCCGCCTGATGTCGGACGCCATGGCGGCCATGACCGCGATCAGCGAAAGTGGCAAGCGCATCAACGCCATCACACGGGTCATTGATGATCTGGCATTTCAGACAAACCTGCTGTCACTCAACGCAGCCGTCGAGGCTGCGCGTGCCGGTGATCATGGGCGCGGCTTTGCGGTGGTCGCCGAAGAGGTGCGCGGGCTGGCGCTTCGGTCAGCCACTGCCTCCAAGGAGATCAGTGCACTCATCGAAGAAACGATGTCGCGTGTGAACGAGGGTGGTCGACTGGTTGGGGATACCGCAGGCGCCTTGAACACCATCGTCACCGCGGTGGAAGAAGTGACCGGCTTCATTGAACGCATCAGCGCGGCCGCGCAGGAACAGTCCGCCGGCATCGAACAGGTCAACGCGTCAGTCGCCACGATGGAGACAACCAATCAGCAGAATGCCGCGCTTGCTGAAGAGTTGTCCGCTGCCAGTCAGTCGCTTGATGAACAGTCCGGTATTCTGCGCACGCAGGTGGAGGCATTCACGCTTGAACCGGAAAGTGTGACGGTATCACCTGCCGCTCGCTCACGACGTGTCGCTCGTGCACCGCGAGTTCGGACGCATCAGGCGTTTGCGATGAATTGACTCGTTGTTGTCATGATTACACGGGGGCAGCGCGTCATGCGTCTGCCCTCGTTTGTCTAGCCAAGGATCTCAGGATGCACCCGATCGCCAGATGCCATCAGCGGTCGCATTGACGCGGTTCGCGACTCCGTCGGCTGGGCGGAAGCCTTCTTCCGACAAAAACGCGACGACCGAATCCGGCACGGCATGGAACAGTGTCATCGTGGCTTTGGCATAATCGCGAAGGTGCGTCAGTGCGAGCTGTGAGACCTCGGCATCACTCAGTGCTTCGGCCGTCGTGTGCAGCATGAGGTATCCAATGGTTGCCAGAGAGACCGCTGCATAGTCGTCGCGCAGATTCTTCGGCAACTTTTCGCTGCGCACCAGGTCGATTGCAGCCGCGCCCATGCCCAATACCGATGAGGCGGCCCCTTTGATTGCCTCGGCGATGCCCTGACCTCCCTCCTTTCGTCGATCGGCAAGATCACGAAGAGAGCGAAGATGGCTTTCGTTGACGGCTTTGAGCTCATGGATAACGCCTGCAAATCGTCCCTCTTTGACGTTGGTGAGCTGCCCAGCAAATGCCTTTTCCATGTGCTCTTCCAGAGCCAGCATGTCGGTGATGTAGCTCGCGATTGCTTCCTGTGCGTTCTGTGCCATGGGAGTTCCGGATATGGTGATGGGCTGGCTTGCCGCTCTCATCAATGCCCACTCAGTGCTCTGCGTCATGCGGTAGTAGACACACCTCATGCAAAGACAGTGCCGGAGTTCCCGCACTCGAGTCTGTTGCAACAGGATCTCCTGATCGACTGTGGCTCACCATCCTTACAAGTGGAAGAATGCGGACATTGACAATATTTTTTGTCAATACTATCGTAGAGTATGCACGACATCCATGTCATTGAGGATCCGGCGGCAGCGGCCGTAGCACTTGAACCCATACGCGGTCGACTGCTCGCGGAACTCGCCACACCCGCGTCGGCCGCGACATTGGCCACGCGGGTCGGTCTCACGCGACAAAAAGTCAACTACCACCTGAACGCGCTCGAAGCACACGGACTCGCGCGGCTGTCCGAAGAGCGCAGATGGGGTGGGATCAAGGAGCGTGTGCTCGTCGCCACCGCGTCATCGTATGTGGTATCCCCCAGTGCGATGGGAGCAATTGCGGTTGATCCAGACCGCGAGGTCGATCGCATGTCGGCCAACTATGTCATTGCGCTTGGCGCGCGTGTCATTCGTGAAGTCGGTGATCTCGTCCGCCTTGCGCGAGCCAGAGGTAAACGTCTGGCCACACTCTCTGTCGACACCGAAGTGCATTTCCGCTCGCCCTCAGATCGTGCGGCATTCAGCCATGAACTCGCGGACGCTGTCGCTCGACTTGTCTCGAAATACCACGATACATCCGCGCCCGGTGGTCGTGCACATCGCCTCGTGATCTTGGCGCACCCCCTCCCGCAGTCAGCCGAGCCCAAGGAGCTAGCATGAGCGTCAAGAAGGAAGCCAACGGACGTCGCGCCGTGCAGGTGGAAGTCGAAGTCCCCGGCACACCGGAGCAGGTGTGGCAGGCAATCGCCACTGGTCCTGGTATCTCCTCGTGGTTCGTGCCAGCCCAGGTCGAAGAGCAGGACGGCAAGCCGATCGCCGTGACGCTGGAATTCGGACCCGGCATGTCATCACGCTCGGTGGTCAAGACATGGGATCCGCCACACACCTTCATTCGTGAATCGGATGGTTGGGTGCCAGGCTCACCGCCACTCGGCACCGAATTTCACATCGAAGCGAAGGCCGGTGGCACATGCATTGTGCGTGTGGTGCAAAGCCTGTTCGCGAGCACTGATGATTGGGACGGTCAACTCACCGGTGCTGAAGAAGGCTGGCCCGGCATCTTCCGCATTCTGCGTCTCTATCTCACGCACTTCCGCGGACAACCGTCAGCCAACATGCAACTCATGGCACCTGTTTCCGGTACACCAGCAGATGCGTGGACGGCGCTCACCGCAGCCACCGGCATTGGTGGCATAGCTGTTGGACAGCGTTTTGTTGCACCAGCAGGCACACCGGAGTTTGCGGGCGTAGTGGAGTACGTGAGCGACAGTCCATTCGGCGCACTGCTCAGACTCGATACACCGGGACCCGGTGTGGCGGCACTTGGCACCATCGAGTTCGGCGATACCGTGATGGCCACCGTGACGTTCTTCATGTACGGTGACAACGCTGCCGCCACCACGGCACGTGAAACCCCGCGGTGGCAGGCGTGGCTTGGCGAGCAGTTTCCGATGGGCTAGAACTTCTCGCGCGCCAGCGGACGCTTCCATGCCGGAAGCCCAACGCGTCGCGACAAACAGAATAGTCCGACGATGCCAACCAGTAGCAACACCAAACTCTCGGGTTCGGATACGACGGTGGGTTGATACAGCTCGAGCTCCTTACTGAAACGATAGGACGCATCGGCAAGAGTCATCTGGTTGGCATCGAGAATTTCCACGCCGGAAATGCCCGCACTGTTTCCGAACATGGCGCTGGCGCCGACGTCTGCATTGGAACCGAAGCCGAGAATGGAAACGAACATCGCCATATACAAGCCGTTGCTGAATGTGCCGCCATTCTGGTACAGCGGCATCAGCATCGAGAAAGACTCTCCAACCGCAATCGTTGGCATGCTGACCTCGGCCTGATATTGCCGGGACTCATAGGCGCCGCCGCCAGTGGATGTGGCATAGAACTGCGCACTGGCGCCACCGGACGCCATGTCGAGGAATCCATTCCAGGTGAGCGTCAGACGCGCATACGCTGCGTTAGCCGATCCGGAAGCAATGGTGACCAGCAATTGATCTGACCAATCGGCCGACGCTCCATAGCCACTTCCGCCATGAAATACACCATCCGCGATGGTGCTGGGATCGTAGTAGGCCGAAGCCCGAAGCACACCGTTGATTGATGACGCTTCAGTAGTCGCAGTTCCTACCCACGTGCATTCACGTGAGATATTACCATTGGCCACCCATTGCACTTGAGAGACATTGGGGTCCGTGCGCGAGCAGGCCTGATTGTTGATGACCGCCGTACCTTGCGCATCGGCACCTGCCAGCGGTGATGAGAGCATCGCGGCAACCACCAACATCGCCCGGCTGAATGGGTACCCGCTGCGCTTGCTCCAGTGTGCAACTGCTGACATGATCGACGGCCCGAGGCGAATGGAAGACTGATGCTCTATGGAGTGGTCGCGCATGTAAACGCCGAAACGAGCGCGCGACCATTGGGCAAATTGCCAAGAGATCCGTCCGTCACCTACGCGCTGATCAGAACACCCACGGCACCAACTGTACCTGTCGGGTGATCAGCACCCGTGCGTTGCTGCCGCCAATGAAGCCCACCTTTGCTGCTCCCCAGCCAACAAATCCGCCAAAACGCGACGCCCCCTTGAACGGCGAGGCGAAAGCACCATCACGTTCGCCCGCCGCGAGTACGCCAAAGGAGATGTATCCCGGTCGCAAGACCCCACCCTTTGCTCCACCCCAGTTCTCGCGCCAGATGTAGAGACGAACACCGGCTTCGCCGACCGTAGCAGCGTTGATCTTTCCCCCATCGGTTGGCAGCGCAACCCAGGTGGGGACATAGGAGGCGATCACCTCAGCGCGAGCAGGAGATTCATCGGCGCGTGTGCGAAAGCCCGGAACGACCTGCGCGACATAATTGAGCGCCACTTCCGCACCATTTCGAGTCGGTGCATCAGGACCATACTTGCGCTCGAATTGCGCGAGACGCTTCTGCCCTTCCAACATGGCGCGACCACGGCGGCCGAAATTGAAGGCGTCGACCGGCGCCATCAGCGAGACCGAACGCGCGCGGCCAGCGGCCGCATCGATTGGCGCGCGCAATTCTTCTTCGGCAATAGCGACCAGTGTGTCGAGCGCAGCTGCCTCGGTCACCGAAAGCGCAGTGTACTTGCGCCGTGCCAGGGTCACGAAATCCACATGCGACGCGCCCAATGCCATGAGCGGCATGGATTGTATCTCGGCGCGCGTAAGACGCTGCACAAGTTCCAGATGCTTGGCTCGCGCTTCGGCACTTACACCGGACATTCCGCTGGCAACGCGCGTGCTGTCGATCAGATCGCCAACCGTGAATGTTCGCAGCGCAGCGGTGTCGAGGCGCACCACGGGTTGTGCGTGGAGTGATTCAAGCGCACCGCATAGTGCGACTGCCACGGCATACATCACACGACGCATCATGTCAGCCAACCCTTCAGCTTTGCGGCATTGCGATCCACGTACGCCGTCCAGCTGTGCGGGTTCTCCGGTCGAATGACTGGTGCCTCATGGTCTCGCAGAGACGCTTGCAACGTGCTGATGAGCTGCGCCTTGGTACTGATATTGAGTGGCGACTGCTGATCGACAATTGCTTCGGTAGTGCCAGGGACATCCATGTATGCCCATGGCGCCTTGCTGCGAAAGAAATGCCCGCCAACCGGATCGAGTGCACCAGTAATGCTGATCCAGCGTTTCACTGAAGGCACCACACCGCCGAGTGTCTTGCGCTGCGATGGAATTGACAGCGCTTCGTCGCGCCCAGTGTACAGAGTCTTGCTATTGGGAACGAGTGGACCAAGCGTTTGCGCCACCGTGCGAATGAGCTGCACGGGTGACGCCATGTAGATAACATTCTCGAACTTCACACCATGCGCACCAGGCTGCAGCATATCGCTAGGTGTAACGGCAGCGCGATGCAGCGTCTCGTACGTATGAAAGCACCCGAGTGAATGACAGATGATACTGAGGCGCTGATTGGCCGCAGGCACACCGGCGGCAACACCATCCTGCACGATCTGCCGGAGCTGTTGCAGATACAGTGTTCGCACGGCCGCTCGCGCGTCGGCGACCAGCACTGGCCAGAGCACGTCACCAAGCACATCGGCAAGCGTTGGACCCAGCTCATCGTCTTCGATCTTGTCGGAAACAACATCGAGAGCCTGTGCAAAGAGCGCACCGAGGTTGTTCTTGCCGGCGAACCAGTCATTCACCTGATCATAGAAGAGCTGGTAGATCGCCACACCATCGGCTTCGCTGCCAAGCGCGGAACGCACCGCCTGTACGAGATCGGGGTAGTCTCCTGGTTTGGCATTGCCGATGCCATGCACAAGCAGCAGAGCACGATCAGCAGGCCAGGTTTGCGATTGCACAGGGACGGGCATTGATACCTCGAGGCGCATCGTCGCGCGTGAAAACAGTACGGTTGCCCCGGCTCCGTCCGAAGGCGCCAGCGAATACTGTCACGCCTTCTGCCGTCTTGCCAATGTCAGTTGACGCCGGTGTTGAGGCCGGAGTTGAAGCCAGTCATCAATTTCAATACGGCCTCTTGTGTAGCCTGTTCACCGGGCAGTTCGCCGGAGATTTCTCCCTCACGCATCACGAGGACGCGGGATGCCAATGCCAACAGTTCCGGCAGCTCGCTCGATATCAACAGAATCCCAGTGCCAGCAGCGGCGCGTTCGGCAATCCACGCATGAATCTCGGCCTTTGCTCCCACATCCACACCACGAGTCGGTTCGTCCAGAATGAGCAGCTGACTCTCTTTAGTAAGCCATCTGGACAGCACCACCTTCTGTTGATTGCCGCCGGACAATGCGTCGACTGGTACCTCGCTGCTGGATTTGAGGCCCATGCGTGTGAAGGCCACCTGTGCTTCCCTGGCTTCGGACTCACGACTCACCCATCCACGACGCGAAAAATTCTCGAGTGAGGGCAACGTGGCATTTTCTCGTGCGCGCATGCCAAGCACCAGTCCTTGCTGCTTCCGGTCTTCCGGAACAAAGCCAATGCCGAAACGCAGTGCGTCGCGAGGACTGCTGATTCGAACCTGCGCGCCGCGGATGTGCACAGTTCCGGCTGCATGCGGATCGAGTCCGAACACCGCGCGTGCAATCTCGGAACGGCCCGCCCCAACCAGTCCGGCGAGACCAATGATCTCACCAGCATGAACCGTCAGCGTGATGTCTCGAAATCGCCCCGGCGAGGAAAATCCGGAAAGCCTGAGGAGCTCTGTCTCAGACCGGCGATCCGACACCTTGCCTGGGAGGGCCGCTTGCCCGAGACTGCGGCCAATCATCTGCTGAATCAGAGTCGCTTCGTTGATATCTGCCGTCGCCTGCGTTGCCACGTGTTGACCATCGCGCAATACGGAAATTGTATCGCACAGCGCGAAAATCTCCGGCATGCGATGGGACACAAAGATCTGCGTGACTCCGCGTGCCTTGAGCGACGCCATCATGGCATAGAGACGTTTTGCCTCAATCTCTCCCAAACTGCTCGTGGGCTCGTCGAAAACAATGAGTCGTGCACCCTCACTGACCGCACTGGCTATCTGCACGACTTGCTGCTCCGCAACACTGAGCGACGACATGAGGCGGCCCGGGTCAATAGTCGCGCCCAGGTCACGCAGGACCGCCAGCGCTCTCTCGTGCAGTGCACGACGATCAATCAGCCCCGCACGATTGGGTAAAGCGCGTAGACACAGATTGTCGGCAACCGTGAGGTTCCCGCAGAAAGCCAGCTCCTGATGCACCATGGCCACGCCTGCCGCGAGAGCTTCGCGCGGCGAGCGGAATCGTACTGAACGGCCGTCGAGCTCAATCGTGCCACTGTCCGCCTGATGCAAGCCGGTGAGGATCTTTCCCAAGGTGCTCTTACCCGCACCATTCTCTCCGCAAATGGCGTGACACGAACCTTTCGCAATTTCAAACGAAACATCGCGCAGCGCATGCGTACCCGGAAATCGCTTGCCGATGCCAATGAAGCGAACTGCTGGCGCAGGCATTGCTGATGACCTTTGCGGAGACACTTACCGAGGAAGCGCGAGATACTTTGGGTCAACATCGGTGAAACCCCACTTCTGCAGCTGACGGGCCCAATCACCGAGATTGCCTTTCGATACATGTACCAGTTCCATTTGCACCTTTTCTGGCACGGACTTCTTCAGAAACACGTGATCGAAGATGGTGTTCACGGACACATGTCCCCAGCTATAGGTGGGCTGCGCCAGCAGCACGGGAGCCAAACCCGCTTCGACATACGCCAGTTCTGCCGGCAGTGCATCCACGGACACGATTTGGATCTTGGCAGGATCGAGGTCGGTGAGCAGTGCGCGAGTGAATAGCGCCCAGCCACCGATCATGGCGAAGCCGTTCACTTCTGGATAGGCGTTCTTCACCCGCAAGACTTCCGCTGCCGCGTCCTGCGGTGTCTCCGCGTGATAGAACGCATTGACGATGGTCACGCCCGGATACTTCTTCGCGGCCTCGCGAACACCCTGCACACGATTCTGAAGATTGGGTGCGTTCTGATTGCCGGCGATGATCGCAATTTTTCCCCGGCCATTCATCAGTTTGGCCAGCTCGTCCATGACCTGCCCGCCAATCATGGCGTCGTTGCCACCGTAGAATGCAAAGCGTTTCGAATCCGGCACATCACTGTCAAAGGTCATCACGGGCACGCCGCGATCCACCGCTTCATTGACGGCGCCTCGCACTTTGCCAGCATCACTGGCCGACAGCAGAATGGCATTGGCTCCCGAGTTCACTGCCTCAGCGATGCGCTGGGACTGAACCGCACCGTCTTCGCTTGGTGGTGTGAGCCAATCAATTCTCACGGTCATGTTATGCACCCTCGACAGTTCGGCGGCCGCGTCCTCCGCACCTTTGCGCCCCGAGAGAAACACCGGATTGGTGGACGACTTCGCGATCATGGCAATGGTAAACGTTTTGCCTGCCGCACTGTCTGATGCGGCGGCGTCGCTGTTGCTCTTGCTGCATGCCACCAATCCAGCGACACCGATCGCAGCCAGCATGCGCCTGGCACGCGTTGAAACTCTTCCTAATGACATCGCTCAGGCCCTTGAAGAGAAGTGTTCCGACAATCGTTTGAACCCGCGTTGATCGAGTACCACCGCGACAATGAGTGCCGTGCCAATGATGATCCATTCGTAGTTCTGATCGAGCCGCAGAGTGCGAATACCCTGACGCATGGTCACGATGAGCAGTGCACCCAACATGGCACTCACGGCACTGCCCTTACCACCCGACAGCGAAGCGCCTCCAACAACCGCAGAAGCGATCACATAGAGCTCGTAGCCATTGGCATCAGACGATGTGGCAGACCCGTAGAACGCCGCGCCGAGGAACGCCGCAACACCGGCGAGTAGTCCGGACACCACAAACACACCGAGCGTGATGCGTGCGACATGGAGACCTGCATACCGACTCGCCTCCGCATTGCCTCCAATGGCGAAGATATGCCGCCCCCAAATGGTGCGCGTGAGATACACGCTGCCTACGGCTGTCACGACCAACATGCTCAGCAGCGGGACCGGATACAGTGCTGCCCCCATACCCAGCGACGCTTTGGCTACCGCAGTCAGTGATTGGGGAACGAGGATGCTCTCAGCATGACTGCTGACAAACGCAGCACCGCGAAGGATCCACATGGTGCCCAGCGTAATGATGAATGGGTGAACGCCGAGTCCGATGACCATGACGCCATTGGCGAGACCGCACAATACGCTCACCGCAAGACAGGTGGAGAAACCAACACACACCGTGAGTACAGGATCCATTGGCCCGAGCGCGCGCAATACCATTGCCATCACCACACCCGCCAATGCATAGATCGCGCCAACCGACAGATCGATGCCACCGGCAATGATGACCAGTGTGGCGCCAACCCCCATGATGGCAAACGCACTGGCGTCCGTGGCCATCTGAATCAGGGTGTAGCGATTCAGGAAGTTGTTGACGCTCTCCCCGGTGCGTGGATCAACATGTTCGCCTGCGCCGAGTGTGAGGGCGGCACCGAGCAATAGGAGAATGAGCAACAGTCCCGTTTGCTGGGAGAACAGCAGCGAGCCAAATGGTTGGCGGGATGCAGGTGCGGCAGCAGTCACGGGATGCGCGCGGGATCGGGATTGGAGCGGAAGGAGCACCTCGGCGTCAGGGCGCTCCACAAACTGCATGTCCGCTCCAACTCCCGCGAGGAGTCATGACGCTACCGACGGATTTGGTGGACCGTTGGAATTCCACATTGGGCGACCAGCTACCAGCGTGCGAACACCGTCCATACGAGCAGCATGCCGCAGTCAGGACGCGAGGCGTTGCCGTATTCCATGGGCACCATGTTCGCTCCGGTGTGATACTCCACAGCGACGATATCACGCGGATTCAGCGCATTCAGTCGCGCTTCCGCCGGCGACATCATCTGTACGGGAGCGGTAGCATCGAGCGGAATCGTGCTTGTCGTTCCACGACCGGACGCGGGAAATCCGTCGATCACGATCAGCGGTGCACCACAGCCCGGCCGGCGCACGTTGATCTTGAGACCCAGCATTGTCTTTTCAACCAGCAGACCGGTGATACGCTGCAACACGGAGGCCACATCGGGACGCATTGCGATCTCCTTCTCGTCGATGAATTCTCCGATACCCATCTTGCGCCGTCTGAGATAGCCGGCCCGGTCCGATCCTGCCGTACGCTCGGCGCGCACATTCACACGTGTCAGGGTCGCAGTACTTGGCAGTGTGATTCGCAAATCCTCAGCTGCCACATCGGCGCGCACGTCAACGACCTGATACACGGCCCCCGCGCCGATCTGTCGCACGCTCAACTCCTGCGTACCAAGCGGTGCATTGGCAAACGTGAATCGACCCTGATTGTCGGTGCGTGTCACGCGGTCGGAAGCGATGAGCATCACGAGCGCATTGCTCAGTGCTCCACCCTTCTCGTCTACCACAAGGCCACGCACCACGCCATTGCTACCGCTACGCCCGGCGCTTCCCGATGCATTGAAATCGTCACTGACCCGAAACTCCCGTCTCAGCAATCGCGCATTGCCCACGATCTGCGTGATACGTCCACTCGAAGCACCGGATCGTGTCGCCGTCGTGGTGACCGTGATATCACTTGGCAAACCGCAGATCACATAGGCACCGGCGCTATCGGTGATCGCTTCGCGGCTCGCTTCCCCCAGGCGCACTCCTTTGCCATCGGTCATCACGGTGTACCACGCAAATGACACGTGCGCACTATCGAGCGCGGCGCCAGAGCGCGCGTCATACACGGTTCCAAAGACGATGGCACTGTCGCGAATGGGATTCGCTTGGGCTGGACAGAGGCGATCGTAAAACGTCGCCATGGATGGTGTGGTCAATCGAATCGATTGACGTCCGGTGGCCACTTCAAAGTCGCGTGCGAACGCGAACAATCCGATCGAATCGAGTTCAGGCGACGAGAAGGCCAGCCGGCGTGTGCCGATTGGCACCGAGTCCATGCGAAAGCGGCCATTTTTGTCGGCAACAACGGAACGCGCCGGCTGCAACAATTCCACCGTCGCACCGGGTAGTGGCTTCATGGTGAGACTGTCGAAGGCGATGCCTTCCAGTATCCCCGTGGTCTGGATTCGCTCAGGGACGGGTTGGCGCATCGATATCAGCATCGGAACTGACGCCAGCACCAGGAGCGCGCGCCAAGGGCGGGCGGCCGTGCTCGGAGCAGAGGAATTCAGGCGATTCATTGGTCAGACCGGGTTCGCACAGCGTTCGCGCAGCGAGGGAGGGGCGGGAATCCGACGATCCATCTACCGCTGGCGATGAAAGAGGTTCCCACCGCACATTCATCCACCCATGACTCGATGGAAGTACGTCCGACCCATCCTCGCGGGACTCGCCATCCTCGCCGTCGGGTTATTGCCGTGGACGTTCCTGGCCCAGTGGAATCGCCAGGTACGCCCCGAATTGCCATGGGCCGCAGTCCTGACCGTGGCCTACCTCGTCGTGTTAGTGGGCTGGCTCCATGGATTCGGGCCACCGTCAGCAACGGCAGCCGCGCGACGTTGGTCGCTCCGTCTCGCACCGCATGACATACACGAGCGTCCCGAAGGTCTCTCATCGGCGGCGTTGATTGCGCTGCTCATGCTGCTCTACGTGGCCTGGATTCTCATGAGTCGGCTGAGTCCATTGCCCGACCTCACCGCGTATCCGACCACGGCCTATCGGTGGTCCATGTTCCTCATGGGCGGCATCATGGCCGGTCTCGTGGAGGAAGTGGCGTTTCGTGGCTACATGCAGACGGGACTCGAACGCATTGATCCGCATAGCGCGGTGTGGATTACCAGTCTGGTTTTTGTGCTCTCACACGTGACACAGGGTGTCGGTGCGGTCGTGCTATTGGGGCCGGGCCTCTTCGTGGCGTCGATGTTGTTCGGCACACTGGCCCAGCGCACCGGATCGATCGCACCCGGTATCGCGATTCACATACTGGGCGATCTCTCGCGGGCGTTCTTCGGTGTGCTACGTGGAGATGTGGATCTGTTGTTCGCTTCCTAGCGGCTCATAGTGCCGCGAACTAACTGATCCACGTCCCCAGCAGACGCGACACACCGGCAAATGCCGTGACCAGTGCGGCGCTGATTCCAAACAGAGCTGCCGTACCACGCAGCGCACGCCACAACTTCGCGGCTCCACTCTCGGAATCGGTTTGTGCGATCGTGCGATCCACCGCTCTATCCGCCCATGCCCAGGTGCCCAGCATGGTGAGTCCGACGCCGACGGCCAGCCAGACCACCCAGCTCCCGGGTCGGAGCCACAGGGCAACCACCGCCACCGTGGCGCCAAGTCCGATCTCGGTCGCCAGTTCACTTCGCTCAGCCCGCTGCGAATAACGATGGAGGACGGCCGCCAACGTGGCGTCCTCGGCGATCGGATCGTGTGTCATGACACCTCCGGCCAGCGGGATTGAATGGAATGCCTGATTCAAAAACTCCGCTACAACTCCACGAAATGCGAACTGGTCACCTATTGGCCACTACTTGCCTGCTGCCTTGCGCGCCCGCTCCGCCTCCCACTCCACAAACGGACCATCAAAATCCCGAAGACGCGTACCGTCGAACCACCAGACGCGTGTGGCCACTTCGCGCAGAAACGCACGATCGTGACTCACCAGCAGCACGGAGCCATCGTATTCATCGAGTGCGTCTTCCAACGCTTCGATGTTTTCGACGTCGAGGTGATTGGTCGGTTCGTCGAGGATGAGCAGATTGGCTTTCTCCAGCGTCATGAGCGCGAGCGCCATACGCGCCCGCTCGCCACCGCTCAGTGAGGCGATGTCGCGCTGCACTTCGTCACCGCTGAAGCCGAACGCACCAAGACAGTTCTGCACCTGGCCGCGACTCCACAGCGGCCTCTGATCCTGAATGGCGTCGTACATCGACTTATTGAGCGGCAAATCGCCCAGGTCCTGACGGAACCACGCCGTGGTGATGGACCCACCAATTCTGGCCTCACCGCTCGCGGGCGGGCGATCACCAATGAGCGTGGAGATAACCGACGACTTGCCCGCGCCATTGGGTCCGACCAACGCGATGAAGTCGTTCCGCTTGAGCACGGCAGTGAAGTCGTCGAGCAGCACGCGGCCCGGCACTTCTACGCGCAGGTCCTTCGCTGAAAGCACCTGATCACCACCGCGCTCCGCCACTTCGAATTCGAGTGACATGGCGGCCGGATCACCCGGCGGAGGTGCCAGACGCGGCAGACGTTCGAGTCGCTTACGCTTGCCCTTGGCCTGGAAGGAGTTCACGCCCGCGATGTTGCGACGGATGTACTCCTCTTCCTTCTTCACATACGCGCGCTGCTTCTCCAGCTCGCGCTCACGCGACAGTCGACGCTCGGCGCGCTGCGGCACGAACTGACTGTAGTTGCCCTTGTACCACTCGCTCGACTTGGCTTCCACGTGCAGAATGTGCGTGCACACCGCGTCCATGAACGCACGATCGTGCGACACCACGATGACCGTTTCGTTGGCCTCGAGCAGCCACTCCTGAAGCCAGGTAGTGGTATCGAGATCGAGGTGGTTGGTCGGTTCGTCGAGCAGCAGCAAGTCGGCCGGTGCAATGAGCTGCGCCGCGAGACCGACACGTCCGCGTTCGCCACCAGAGAGTGAGGCGACAAGACGCGTTTTGGATTCTTCCGCATCGAACCCGAGACCCTGCAACACGGCATCGACGCGCGCGTGATACTCGTAGCCGCCCATGTCGGCAAAGCGTTCCTGATCGCGTCCAAAACGCTCAAGGAAGGCGTCGCTGACATTCTCGCCCAGCTCGCCGAGTTCGATGGCCTGCGCCGCGATGTGCTTTTCGAGGGCAATGACCTCGCGCCAGGCCGCCGCACCCGCCTCCCACACCGTCGTGGCGCCTTCAAACGCGCGGTGCTGATCAAGTAGCGCGTGCCGAAGATTCGGACGGCGTGCCACACTACCAACAGTAGGCGCGCGATCGCCGGTGATCAGACTGAAGATCGTGGACTTGCCCGCACCATTCCGACCGATGATGCCCCACCGCTCACCCTCGCCCACGGTGAAGGTGATGTTCTTGAACAGTTCAGTCGCGCCGAAGGAAACGCCGACGTTGGAAACGGAAAGAAGAGTCACGACAAGCAGGAAATGGACGAACGGAAGTCCGACATGGGTTTGATGTATCCCTGAATAATGCCATGCCCCCGCTGCCCGTCCTAGATCTCCCGACGAGGTTGCGCCGTAGCCACATCCCCCGTGTTGGGCGTGCCGGTCGCCTCGATCAGCAGCAGGTGTGCCTCTTCCTCCGCCACCGGGCAATGTTCCACGCCGCGCGGCACCACGAACAATTCGCCGGGCCCCAGTGTCACGTCGCCGTCACGCAAACGGATGGTGATACGACCCTTGAGCACGAGAAAGAAATCATCGGTGTCGTCGTGTTTGTGCCACACGAACTCACCTTTGACCTTCACCACCAGCAGATCGTGATTGTTGAACTGACCGACGACACGTGGCTGCCAGTGGGCGTCGAACGTGGCAAGTTTTTGCGCGAGGTTGATTGCAACGTTGGGAGATGTCATCCGGGAAAGCTGCGTCGTGAACCAGGCTCCCGCGAGGCTGCCTGATCCGTTGCGGCTTCGGGAACGATTCGCGACTCAAAGCAGCAAATATGCGGCTCATCCTCATTTGCTTCGACAGCATTACCTGAATGCTGACGCGAGACGGATAGAGCGCCAAACCCGCGCAGAACATCTGGCCTTTCCATTCGCGATTGGCATTGGCGGCACGCATCCGCATGGAGCAGATTCAGGGTGCAGTTCCCGCCCCTGCCCCCGCCTCAGGAGATGTGATGAAGAGCAAGCTGATGTTGCTGCTGTCGATGCCCGTGTTCGCCACGAGTGCCTTGGCCCAGGGAGGTGGAGGAGGCGGAGGTGGAGGCGGCGCGCCAACACCGGAGCAGCTCGCGCAGCGGGCAGCGGCGATGAATCGCCCGCGCACCATTGAAGGCATCAACACCGTGTGGCTCGAGGAACTCACGCGTCCCGAGTTCCGTGACATGCTCAAGGATGGCTACACCACGGTGCTGATCATGACGGGTGGCGTCGAGAACAACGACGACAACCTCTCGATGAACAAGCACAACATCAACAATCGCCTCCATGGCGAATTGCTCGCGCGCAAGATGGGCAAGACGCTGGTGGCGCCGCTTGTCACGCTCGAGCCGGGCAATGCCGGCAGCGCCATCCAGGCGGGTCGTGCAGGCCCCATGTTGTCGCAGGCCACGTACACGGCACTGCTGTTCGATATGGGCAACTATCTCCGCAGCATGGGCTTCAAGGAGATCTACTATCTCGGCGATAGCGGCGGAAACGCGCGCGGCATGCAGTCAGCGGCAGACTCACTCACCAAGCTGTACGCCGGCAGCCCGGACAAGGTGTACTTCAAGCACATCCCCGAGTACTACAACCACGTGAGCGTGGTGCAGCCGTACATTCAGAACGACCTCAAGATCCCCGAGGGCATCAAGATCGGCGCGAGCACCGGCACGAGTGGCTTGCACGAAGAGCTCAGCATCGACGCCACGCTGGCACTCGCCGACCCGGTGTCCATTCGTTACGAGCAGCGCAAGAAGGTCGGTCAGGATGAGATCAATGGCATCAAGTTCCAGTCGCTCGCCTGGTTGCAGGACCTCGGACGCAAGATCGCTGACCTTCGCGTGACGACCACGGTCAACGCCATCAACGCCTATCGCGCCACGTTGCCCAAGCCGTAACCATTCAGAAACTCACAGCATGTCACGCGATTGCGGGCGGTTGCTGAACGTAAAGCATTGGTTGTTTGGACTTGTTGTGCTCTGCAGCGGCCTGGCGCCTCGTGTTGTGGGCGCGCAGGCCGTGGCAGGCACGGTTGTCACCATCGATAGTGTGACACCAATCAGCGGCGCGATTGTGGTGGCCACCGCACCCGATGGATCGATCGTGCGCACGTTGACGGCGGTTGGTGGACGCTTCTTGCTCAGGTTTCCGCGCGACGGGCAGTGGCATCTCTCGGTGCTTCGCATTGGCTTTACTCCGTCGCCTCCCATCGTCCTTCATCTGACAGGCCAGGAGACGCAGCGCCTCACGCTTGTTGCACAATCAGCGCCCGTGATGCTGCAGGCCATCAGCGCGAAAGGATCGACTGAGTGTCGCGTGCGCCCGGATACGGGTCTGCTGGTGGCGCGCGTTTGGGAGGAGGCGCGGAAGGCCATGCTTTCTGTCACGCTGCAGTCGCAGGATGCAGTCACCGGAGAATGGCTGGAGTATCGCCGTACGACGAACGCCACCGGTCGGTTGGTTACCGAGCAGGACGTGAGTGTGCAGCGTCATACCACACAGCACGTGTTTCGCAGTCCAAGTAGTGAGACCCTCGCGCGCGAAGGCTACGTCGTCAGTGACAGCTCGGGTCTCACATTCTACGCGCCTGACCCGGAGGTACTGCTGTCCGATTCCTTCTCGGCCAGCCACTGCTTCCGGTTGAGCAAGGCGTCTGCATCGGCATCTGCCTCTCGTGATTCTGTTATCGGTGTTTCGTTCGAACCCACCAGATCGAACCAAAACGTTCGCGATATCGCAGGTACGGTCTGGATTGATGCCAGGACCTCAGAGCTTCGTTCCGTCGACTTTTCCTACACCAATCTGCCGTCGACCCGCGAGACGGTTGCGAGTGGCGGCCAGGTCACCTTTGCGCGATTGCCGTCTGGCGTGTGGATTGTGCGATCGTGGTATGCCCAATTGCCGGTGCTCGTTGCGCCGCCGCGTATGAATGCACCCGGCACCGCCGGTACGCGATCGGGTACGCTCATTCCGGTCGTGCAGTCGGTTCATACCACGGGCGGCGAAGCATTCCGCATTTCTCGCGGTGAATCAGTCCTGACTTCCTGGCCCATGCCATACGCGCACCTGCAGTTGGTGTCGAACGATGCACGTGTCCCTATTGCCGGTGCGAGCGTGAGTCTGCGCGGCACCAACATCCGGCTCACCAGCGATTCGCTGGGCCGAGTGCGTGCGGGGCCGTTGCCCAGTGGGCAGTACGAAGCGCACATCATACTGGCGTTGGGTGATTCGATCGTGTCATCCACACTCATCAAGACCATTGAGGTTGGTGCATTGGCGAGCGTTGACTCACTCGTGCTGCCAAATGCTGTATCGCTATTTCGCACGCAGTGCCAGAAATCCGCAACGAGCAGCGCCGGTACCGCCATGTTGCGTGGTACCGTGCGAAATTCACACGGCCAGTTGATGGCGAATGCTGTCGTGGAAACGCGGTTCATGCGCACGGATGCGCGGTTGCTCAAGGCGAAGTCGGTTCGCTGGAGAGAGGAAACACTGCAAACGCGCACCAATGACCGTGGTCAGTGGGTGATGTGCGGCATTCCTCATGAGGTCGACATCGCCGTTGAAGTGCGCGGTGATGCACTGACCGCGAAGCGACGAGTTCGTGTCGACGATGCGCGAATGTTTCTCACGGTGGACCTCATCGTGGAGATTTCGCGGAACTGAGGCTATCGAGCATGCGCTTGGTATCGGAGAGCATTTCGCCACTTACTCCGCTGTCGATGATACGCTGGAGATAGGCGCGCGCCTGGTTGCGATCATGTGGCGCACTCATCTGCGCGAGAGCCATCCAGCTCCATGCCTTGAACAGTCGCCTCAGGAAGTCCGGCTCCTGATTAGGCAGGTCAAGGATGCGCTGAAACGCCGCTGATGCTTCCCTCGTCCGGCCGTGCTGCTGAAGCAGTTCGCCCTGCGAAAGCAGTATCCAGCGATTCAAAGGGTGATCGTGCAGCAGACGATCGCCGTCGCGAATTGCGCGCTCGCGAATTGTTGAATCTTCGAGCGGCACACTGGCAAAATGCACTACGGGATCTGGCGCTGAGTCAGCGCTGGTATAGCGCTCGCTTGCGAGTTTGAACTTTTGCAGAGCGCTTTCGCGGTCGTTGGTCCACAAATCGATGAGCGCCCAGCTCAATAGTTCATCGCGGAAGCGATAGGTGGCGTGGCGTTCGATGGAATCGATCGACGCGGCGATGGCGGAGTCCGCTCTCGCGGGGCGGCTCAGTGGGCTTCCTGGAGGAGAGAATGCAAAGAGACGAAGAAAGCTCATCGCAAACGGTGACTTGCTCGCGTCGCCCATCAGGAGACGAAACGGATCACTGAGCACATTGGAGTTTGCGAGCACGAAAAGGGAAAGCCGTTGTTCGGGAAGCCGGATGAGAAGCGCACCGGAGTGTTCAGGGTCATCCTGACCAAAACTCCACATGATCGACTTGCCTTGCACGGTCTGCGCGAACCAGCCAAGGCTCACTGGAAGCATGGCGCCGGATTCCGTTCGCGAGGGAACGGCGAGTTTCGCGAGTGCCTGGGTCGACAGGAGTGCTCCGCGCTCCAGCGCCGTGAGATACTTCCCCACATCGTCGACTGTCGACACAAGCGCCGCATGTGCACCAAGATCTGGCGAGGGATGAGGTTTCATCGACGCCCGGTCAAGAATTCGGGAGCGAACGATCGCGTCGAAGTTCGTATCGGCTACCGCCTCGAGCACGCTTCGCAGCATGGCGAATCGGGAACTCGAATAGACATAGTCGGATCCGATGCTGCCTTCCGAGGTGTGTGAAAGCAGGTGCCGGACTCGTACATCGTTCGGTACCGACAAGCTTGGCGCGTACTGCCGCGCCGGTGCTTCCAGATCCAGGAGTCCCTCTTCTGCCAGTTGCATCGCGATCACCGCGGAGATGGACTTGGTGACCGACGCGATGCGGAGTGGAGAGGAGGTCGTAAATGGCGTGCTGTCTGGCGCCTGCGCTACACCGAAAGCCCGCGATGCGATGGGGCCTGTATCAGACACAATGACATAGGCGATACCAGGTATAGCCAGTGCGTTCTGCAGATCGCTGAGCTCTGAATCGAACACTTCGACGTTGGTCGTCCAGTCTCCTGGGTTCGCGACATCATTGGTACCTGTTTCGCTACGTGTGCACGCACCAAGTAGGATGGCTCCGAAGATCAGAGCCATACGTCGGAAGCGATCGAATGGGGAAGTCATGGCTTTTCCATACGCAGAATACGGAACGAGGTTTCCTGAAAATTAAATACTTAGGTATTTACAGAAGTATTATCTCGTGCTACCATCCAGTACGCACTTCGAGAGTCCTGAATGCATGGGGTGTCCCCGATGGTCCAGACCGCAGTCACCGACGCCGTCTTTCACGCCCTGTCCAACCCGACGCGGCGCAGAGTGCTGGAACATTTGTCAGTCGGCCCTGCCACCGTCAGCGAGTTGGCGGAGCCATTCGACATGCAATTGCCGTCATTCGTTCAGCATCTGTCGATCCTCGAACGCAGCCGGCTCGTGAAGTCCCGCAAACACGGACGGGTCCGGACATACGAACTCGCACCCGAGCGGCTTCGTGTGGTAGAAGACTGGTTGTCCGAGCGCCGAAAGCAGTGGGAAGCGCGACTCGATCGGTTTGATCAGGTCATCAAACAACTCAAGGAGAAGGAGTCCAAGTCATGAGCAAGCAATTCGCCTTCGACCCGAAACTCGACTTTTCAATCGAACGATTTGTCGACGCGCCCGTCCGTCTCGCTTGGGAAGCACTGACCAGGCCCGAGCACATCAAGGAGTGGTACATGCCCAAGGCATGGGGGCGTGTCATTCGCACAGACTTGGACGCGCGACCCGGCGGTGTCTTCAGCATCGATATCGCCGTGGGCGATGGCCAGGAAGTACCAAACCTCGGCTGCGTCCTCGAGGTCATTCCCATGGAACGATTGGTGTGGACGTCCATGTTGTTTCCGGGCTATCGCCCGGCGGTATTCGACGACATCCCCATTACGGCCGTCATGACCATGAAAGCCGAGGGCACGGGCACCCGGTACATCTTCACGGCACTTCACCGGAATGCAGCAGATCTCGAGAACAACAAGGCATCAGGCTTCTATCAGGGCACGGAGATCGCCGTTGATCAGTTTGTCGCGCACGTGATGGCTATGAAGTAGCCGCGCACTATTCACTACGAACGGCCGACGCCAGCGCCGCCAAATCCACCGCGGCCTCGGTGTTCACTTCAAGCCGGTGCATGTCAGGTGGACCGCCTAAAGAATCCAGAATCATGAATTCTTCGACTACCTGTCCGTACGTACGCAGGTGATCACCGTGACCAGCATGAGACCAACACGCCGCGCGCAAGACTCTGTGCTACTTCACGAAACGTAAGATCGCTCAGTCGACTCAGGATTCGCCGACGCTCAGCGGTCACCGACATTTCGTCATCCAACTGACGCTCGAGAAAGTCGTCTTTGTCGACTGCGGGCCATTCCAGCTCGCGAGCAAGTGCACGGCCAAGCGTGGACTTACCGCTCCCAGGAAGACCGAATATCACTATGAGCATCAACGCTCAAATGTTACGCGTTGATTGGGATAGTCCATCGTCATCCGGAAAGTACGAAGCGCCGCACCTCCAAGCGATGCATCGACAGCACGGTCCATTTGCGGATTCATCATGCGGTCGTACACGGAGTCGGGGCGCTTGGCAAACCAGACCGGGCCGACTTCATAACCGGCAATCGACAACGACGGCACTTCAATCAGAGCGGCGCGCGTTCGAACTTCTCCGGATTCGATCACACGCCACGTTGGATGATCGAGGCGCCAACGGTTCCAAAGACGTGTCGACACGAACGCCGATGCACGCATTGCAGGTCCGTCACCCATGACTTCTACGGCCTCGGGCGTCAACTCCGATGTGGCTCCCGTATCAAGCAGCATACCGATCGTATCACCAGCAATAGCAACCTGGATTCGGGGGAAGTTCTTCCTTGGCGGATCCTTCAGGGTCATCGGAATGGTGTGCGCATCGAAAGTACGCGGCGGAGGCGGGGCTTCAAAAACGGACAGTTGCCGCTGCGGATAGTCGTAGACCCAAACGCGCCCGGCAAACCATGTATGTCCGAGTATTCCGTCGGCATCTTCCAACTCCGCGGGAAGATCATCGTCCAATCCATAGAGCGGACGAGAACAGCGCGGAGGCGGAATTAGAGCATCGGCGCGAAACGATGGAAACGCACCACCAGTGAAAACCGAATCGGTCCCCTCGACTAAAAGGAATTCTGGTTCGTACCCCAGACGCCTGAGAGTGCGCTTCGTAGCGAGCATCCCACCTCCGCCCGAGTCGAGAAAGAATTCGAGCGTATCTCCTTCAGTGGTCACCGGTGTGGCAATCCAACGATCGGCAACGTAGCGAGTCGGTAGTATTCGAAGCGGATTCGATTCCGTTTGCGCGTATTCCACCGGACGGCAGGATGGTGCCGTCCGCATTTCACTAATGGCAGCGAATCGCCGCCAGGCCCGCGTGGCCGGCGAATACAGCAGACCGACCACGGTGATCACCAAGCCCACACCAGCCCAGAGCAGTTTCCGCCTCACCCCGTGTTCACCCGCAGATAACGCAGATGTGTGGCATCCGGAGTGTGGAGCACACTATCGATCCTGAACTGCGGCACCGTATCGTGCACATTGTCGAACAACCGCCTTCCGCCGCCGAAAAGCACTGGAGCCAATGCGATCTCCAGTTCTTCAACGACCCCGAGGGTCAGGTACTGCTGGATCACATCGGCGCCACCGGAAATGCGGATATCGCGATTCCCCGCAGACTCGCGCGCACGCTCGAGAGCACTTGCCGGCCCATCGTTGACGAAGTGAAAGGTTGTCCCACCTGGTCGAACCCACGGTTCGCGCTTTTCCTGCGTGAGGACATACACCGGTGTGTGAAACGGCGCTTCCTCCGGCCAACTGATCGCGCCAGCATCAAACATGCGTTTGCCCATGATACTGGCGCCGCTGCGTTCCATCGTGCGCCGGAGCATGTCATTGACGACTCCGGTTTCTCCTCCAGGACCGAATTTGAGGTTCTCGCGGAAATACTGTTGCTTGAGTACCCAGCCCATCAGCGTGCCCCACTTGGCACCCCAACGCTTGTACTCCGGTGTGGACCAGTGCTCGAGGGTCATACCCTCGGGTGCCATATAGCCGTCGAGACTGAGTCCGATGTTTACAAAGACCTTGCCCACGATTCCTCTCCTGCAACTTTGGGTTCGACGAGGCTTGTGCAGATATGCGTGTCACCGAATAGACGTCGGTGTCAGTTCGAGTTGCAACAGGACTCGTCGCCGAACGAGACGCCCTCTCGGATTGGATCCACCACAATGAGCGATGCGACCGTTTGCACGAACACATTGTCCATCGGACTCGATAACGCGACCCGGCAGGTAACGCACCTCGTGCAGCCGTTCACGTAGTGCGCGAGCCACCAGCGAGTCGGTTGCAACCAACGTAAGCACGGAATCCGCCTCTATCCGTCCCATCGTGTCGGCTACGACCGAGAACACGTACTCACCGCCTTGATTGGCCACCCAGGGCACAGTTTCAGGCCGAAGAATGGGCGCGATATCGGTGACTAACTGCTTGGGATTCGCCACGGCAGCACTGAACCCGAGCACACTCAATAGGACGGCTCCCCACGTTCTCACACAACCTCCTTGGCGAGCAGAGATACACAACGCGACTATGGCGTCGAGTCTTTCTGAAAGCGATCACAGTCCGCGGGCAGAACCTTGGCGTAATTCCTTGGATCTCTCCGGCACTTCACCGTAACGTGATATATCGAATCTTCACGCCAAACGCGAAGACGCCGCATGCACGTGAAATATTCGGGTGCATCCTGGACACAGTCTGCCGGGCGTGGAGCCAGTGGTGCGCCGCGAATTGCCAAACGGGAGATCCCGCCCCACACCTTGCCCCCATTCCACATTGGCACAACCCCTCTCACCTCTGGATGCACGGGGCGCTCATAGCTCTGCGTAGGAGGTGTAACAGGAGCCACCGCTGAATCACGTGTCAACGGAGGCTGCCGACCATTCGTGTCACTCGCAGTTGCCGCAACGGACTCAACCCCTTCGATCGACTGTGGCACGATCTCCTGAACATTCGCTGGTTCGGATTTGATCTTTGGGCGACTTCGCGCGGAGCGACGTCGTATTGGACGCGCTTCTGGAGGCACCTTCGGGACGACAAACTGCAACCGCTCAGGTGCAGAAAGTGTGATGGAGCGGTTCCTCGCCCGAATGGGTTTCGAACCGGAGGGCAGTGACATGCGCTCTATAAAAAGCACCGTCAGACAAACGTGAAGGGCAATGGACACCACAGCAGCCCACGAACGCAGGCGACGTTCCGCGTTCATACAACGAGGCCACTACGCTGAGCAATAACATTCCATAAGGATGTAGGCATGGTTACCTCGTTTCGACCCAGGCAACCATGATTGGGTTTCCACTGCCTCCCTCAGTTCAGCATCACCCGCGCATCATCGCATCGGCTGACGCAGCACAGTCTTCCATTTCGCCGGATCCGCTTTCCGAATGTCACTGAGATAGATCTCGTGATGCTTCCCGGAAAGCTGACATCCGGCCCCATCTATGTGGCGGTGCAATCTCTCGATCGTTGATCCTTCCTCGGTGAAGGGACCAAGATGCATCACTTGGGCGGCCAGTCCTTCCGCGAAAGTTTCCAGCCGGATTCGGGGAAGTGCTGCGAGAGTCTTCTTCCTGGCCACTTCTCTCATGATCGCTTGTACCATGGCCGGGGTGATGAAGTCTGGTTGCATGATCATCATCGTCCACTGCCAGGCGGATCGGTCGCCGGTCGCGAAGCTGGACATGTCGTCTGCCCACCAGAGCCCTTCCAGTGGCATCACCGAGTAGTCGATGGCTAACTCGCCCTTCTTCACCGCGAATTTGAGCGCATAGGAAATCGAAAAGAGCGCTTCGACCGCTTCTGCGTATGCCGGCGCGGTGTTCGGATCCCCTGCTCCATCGATCATCAGGAAGTTCATGGCAGGGACATCAATCCGTACGACCTCCTTGGCCGGCGGACCATACAGATGCTTCAACTCTTTCCTGAGGTCGAGCTTCTTCATTTTATTATGCTGGATGGATGTTTCGCAGATGGAGTCATCTACCGTTGAGACGATGGCGGAACGAGTCCCTTGATACGAAGGTAGGTGACCATATTGCCATAGTGCTCATTGATATGCGCCGTGTTGTGCACCAACGCCCCATAGCGTTTTGTCAGTTCTCCTTGGCCAAGCGAATTTGTAGAAAGATTCTGCTGATACGCAGGGCCACAAACTTCCATGGAGCGCTGGCGAAAGGTCACCAGCTCAGCCTTTGGTGCGTCTGTCGCGACTGAGGGTGTCGTTGCCGGCGATGTGCCATTTGCACTTGCGCACGTCGCTAGCTGTGTCTGCGCAACATGATGAACCAACTCACCGAATGACCATACGGTGCTCACTGGTCGGAATCCGTACAGTGAATCAGGTGTGGTGACCGCGGCTTTCAGTATGTTCGCCGAAATCTGACGCCACTCCAGACTGAGGGCTGAAACCGCAAGATCGCGTCCCTGGCCTTGGGCTGGGGCAGCTGTCGCAACGAGTACGATGAACAAACTCCTCAAATGTCGCATTGGCTTGATGGCTGAAGTGTAGTCAGACGAACGTTCCTCGAGGCCAAAGGCATAGCGCCGCATCTGATGCTTGCTCAACGCAGCGCCTCCTGGCCATTCTGAATGTCCACCATATTCCCGCAGATCGTTCGACACCGCCAGTGATCCCGTTTTCTCCCGCGCCGCAGCCCGCCGACTGGCCAACACGGTTTCCGACACCATTCGATCGTGGCGCCGTACATCCGTTGGCGCGACGGGCAGCGAACGAACTCATGGAGACGTTGCAGTCGCAGTACGACATGCCGTGGCGCTTGCATGAGGCAGGCAACGGCAAGATGTTCGGCGTGCTTGTGGTCGCCAACGATGACGGAACCATTGGCTATCTTCGCGGCTTCTCCGGCATGGTGAACGGACAATGGGATATTGATGGCTGGGTGCCGCCCACCTTTGATCGATCGGCGCGCGATCTCATCTGGATTCCAGGCGAAGCAGAGATGCTTGATTTCGCAGCCCGACGCGGCGAACTACTCGCGAGCATGCCACACGGTGCAGACTCAACGGGAATAGAACGGATCACCGCTGCCGTCCGCGCACTCGATGAAACGCGAACGGCGCGCTCGCGAATCTTGATGCGAGAAATCCAGGACAGCTACTACTTCCGCAACGCAAACGGTGGCGTGCGTCCGCTGCGCGAAATTTTCACGTTTGGCGAGCCACCAGCAGGTGCCGGTGATTGCGCCGCACCAAAGCTGTTGGCGTATGCGTACCAACTGGGACTCAAACCACTGGCGCTCGCGGAGTTCTGGTGGGGTGCCTCTCCCGCGACGGGCGATCGTCGTCAAGGCGTGTTCTATGCAGCCTGTCGGGGTAAGTGTCTACCGATCCTCACGCATATGCTTGAGGGTCTGCCAACCGACCCGCCGCCACTCTTCGGTTCAGCGGCATTCGATCTGACCGAGCCAGTCGTTGTCTACGAAGACGAGTACCTGCTGGTGGTGAACAAGCCCAGCGGCATGCTCACGGTCCCCGGCCGCGGCTCTACCATGCAGGATTGCGTGATGACACGACTTCGCACGCGCTATCCTGACGCATCGGGGCAAATGGTCGTGCACCGCCTCGATCTCGATACCTCAGGCTTGGTGCTGGCGGCAAAAGACCTCGCTACGGCATCGGCTTTGCAGCGCCTGTTTTCGCTACGTGAAGTCGACAAGCACTATGTCGCGTGGCTCGATGGTATCGTGGAAGCCGATCACGGACATATCCGGTTACCGCTGCGCATCGACGTGGATGACCGTCCTCGCAACATTCACGACCCCGTGCATGGAAAACCCGCCGACACAGAGTGGCGTGTGCTGGCGCGAGAGAATGGACGCACTCGGGTACGATTCACGCCGCACACGGGTCGCACTCATCAGTTGCGCGTGCATGCCGCGCACCCCCAGGGACTCGATGCACCAATCATTGGTGATCGCCTGTACGGTCGTACCGCACCAGAAGAAGACGAACGTTTGATGCTGCATGCCGAGCATCTGGCATTCGTTCACCCGGTGACCGGCGCCAAGGTGGTTGTCGAACAGTCCGCGCCGTTCTGAGTTGGGTAACTTGCACCATGGCTGATCCCCGCAAGCTGCTGACGACCGCCGAATGGCAGGCGCGCGCACTGACACATATGGAGCGCGTGCAGCAGTGGACGCGCCCCAATCGCGAACGGCGCTCGCGCGGAGAAGTACATCCAGTCTACGATTTTCTGTTCCAGTACTACAGCTACTCTGGTGGACGGCTGGAACGATGGCATCCGGACCGGCATGAGCGTCTGGTCGATAGCCCCGAAGCCCGCGAACGCTTCAGCGCACCGACCTACGAGGCTACTGACGGCGTCATTCAGCGCAGTGCGAGTGCGCTCACGGCATCAGAGCGTGGGACGCTGGAACAGACGCTGCACCTGCTGAGCAGCACGCGTGATCGTTCTCCGAACTTCGGGTGTTTTGGAATGCACGAGTGGGCCATGGTCTACGGCGGACACGATATCCGCCATGCCGGCACAGCTCCACTGCGGTTGCCACAGGTAGAGATCGATGCGCTTGTTGAGAGTCGTCCTGTTGCATGCAGTCACTTCGACGCCTTTCGCTTCTTCGCACCAGCAGCGCAACCGATGAACCGCATTCCGCTGGCGTGGGCAACGCGTTATGCCGCAGAGCAGCCCGGCTGTATTCACGCGAATATGGATCTCTACCGCTGGGCGTACACATCAATGCCGTGGATTGGCAGCGATCTGCTATGGGGTTGCTTCGACCTTGCCATGAAGCTTCGCGTACTCGACATGCAAGCCGGCCCGTACGACCTCCGCGCATTCGGCTTTGAGCCGGTGCGCATAGAAACAGCGGAAGGAAGAGATGAGTATCAGCAACGTCAGCGGGAGCTGAGTGTTCGTGCGAGTACGCTGCGCACGGAGTTGATCAATGCGGTGAGCGCCATACTCGCGTGATATTGCGCGCACCTGGCGAATTCATGGCGAGCTCATGACAACTTGAGAAACACTGCCAGTCGTTCGATTTCATCGTTCCATGCCGATTTGAATGCAGCACCGCGTGGCGGTTTTCCAGTCACGAAACCTGGCTCCACGTGTAGACGCCCCTCGGTGACCGTCGCATTGGCCCAACCGATCATCTGACCACGCCACAGCATGGGCAGCGCGTAGTAGCCGCGCAGCCGCTTGGGGGCCGGAGTATAGGCCTCGAAGCGATAAGGCCAGCCCCAGAGCAGTTCGAAGCGGCGTCTGTCCCATACGATGGGATCGAACGGGGCCAGCAACCGCAAGGTGTCATCATCGTCTGTCGCCACATGACGACGATGTAACGGATCTTCCCCTTCGGGCCAGAACCACCGCTGGCCGTCGAGCGTCGCACTCGACAGACGGGCCTTGGTGCGCGCGAGCAGCGCGTTCATATGTCCGGTCCACTGGGGCGCACCATAGCGAATGCGGCGTACTACCATCGAAAGACTGTTCGCCGGAAGCGGCGCGTAGAGATTCACCACGATATCAGCAAGACGATCCAGAGCCGCATCCACATCGGTGACCGGATGATGCGAATCACGTACGGCATACTGCCGAATGCCACCCGCGCGTGATGCGGTTCGCACGAGCCCCCGGTAGTGCATGCCATCCAACAGCTGTGTACTGGCCCGACTGGTTCCACCAAACCAGTTCATCGAGCGACCGTGCGCAAAGGCTTCATCTACTTCACGAGGATGCACCACGCCCCGTTCACGCACAAACTCGAGCACCGCGTGTGCCTGCGTCCAACGCGACTTGGGCCAGGTGGCTTTGGGTGTGCGCGGATGCATCAGCCCTGCCAGCTCACGAGGCAGAAAGCCGTAGTTGATGAAGAAATCCTCTTCGAGCGCCAGCTTCGAATACCTGGCCTCGAGATCACCTGCGCGATAGCCAGTCACCCGGTGCCTCAGCGTGAGATCCTGCGCGCGTGCCGGCGCACGAATAGGATCCGCTTGAACGAAGCCGAAGCGAGTCAGCGCCTTGGTCAACGTGGGCGCGGCAAACAGACTGCGCGCCACGGCATAACGGCGGAGGGAATCGAGTGTCAGGGGCACGATGGGAAGGGTAGCACACTGTTACCTGATCGTCACGCCTCCATGCTCCGCCACGTTCCATCGTGTCCTACCGCAGGCGTCGCTCCACCTCGGCATAGGCATCACGCACCTTTGTCCAATCGACACGTTGCTGTGGCATGATGCCTCGTCCACGCATACCGCGCGCCGGCAGATCGACATGCGCCGTGATGGTAGGATAGCCCAGCGCCCAACGGCGATCTCCCGTGCCGAGGCTCACGATCTGCGTGCTCTGATAGTCGAGTGCGCCGGCCGTGGGTTGGCCAAGTACCACGGCACGCTCACTTCGCAGTGCGCGAAGCACCAGCACTTCGGCAGCGCTTACCGTACCACCGTCCACCAGCACCGCCACGCGCCAGCCTCCCGCGTGCGATGGCTCCGGACGCGGTGGTGTCGGCGATGTGGTGTCCAGCGGTACCAGTGTTCCCGGCGCGGCCTCAAGACGCTGAACGAGACTACGCACGAACGCACTGGTGTCGGACCCGAACGCGCGCTTTGCATAGGCAATCTGCGCCGGCGAAGAAAGCATGACGGGTGTTCCGGTGTCGTATGGCGTTGAACGGGACACCGCAGTCGCGACATAGGGATGAATCGCACGCGACATGAGCGACGAACCGCCTTCATTTCCTCGCAAATCGACAATGAGAAGTGATCGTGCGCGGATGGCCGTGTCGGCCGCCGCTACGAGACTGTCAAGCAGACGCGTGTAACGTGGGTCATGGGAGGGAATACTTACGACCACGGACTGCGAACGCACCACGACGCGCGGACGATGTACATCCACTGTATCCAGCAAACCGCTGTCTGACGCCGCCACGGGCCATGCCTTGCCCCACATCCCCGGTGAGAGGCGCAGAATGGTGTTGCGGTGCAGCCGACCGTCGAGGCGTTGTACCGCGAAGGCGCGCGTGCGCAGCGTGACATCATACACGCCTTCCCGTACGCGTATAAACTCCGCGCGCACATGACCGGTACGCCACCCCGTGGTGTCGGCGTTCAGCAGGACTGCCGCGAAGCGCTGCGGTCCGTTACCCGATTCGCGTACCACGGCCATACGAGTTTGACCATCATACCAAATGCCTTCGATCGGATCGCGACGGGCACCACGCGCTTTCAGTTCGCGGCGGAGCATGTCCTCGTTCACCGGTAGCTGTCGTACCGATGCCCGCCCCGCTGCTGCAGCGGCCGAGTCCACAGTGGCGCTTTGAAAGACGAAGAGATGCGGGTCGGCAAACCAGTCGACAAAGCGGCGCATCGTTGCGAAGCAGTCATCCAGCGTACGCGCCTGCGCTTCGCGCATCAGCTCAACGCGCATTCTGTCGTAGGCCACGCGGCGCTGGTCGCGCACTTCAAGAAGAAAACCGGCGTAGTTACCGCGAATCTTCGCGTCGAGCGAATCGAGCGTCTTGGCACAACTCGGGGCCGACTGGGCTTGGACGCGATGCGCGGGAGCGAGTGTAACCGCTATGGCAATTGTGGCCCACACCGAACCGGCAGCCAGAACGTGACGCAGGCTCATTGCAGTATGACGAAAGAAGGAAGCTTGCATGGAAGTACGTGGAGTCGTGTGATCGGCACTAGCCGTACAGACAACACGGAATCCGAAGCAAAGCGTTTCGGCGATGTGACCGATGGCATGTGTCTCGTGACCAACGGAGTCCCACGCGTGGAATCTGGCGACTATGGCCAATCCCAAAATTCGGGATTCGTCAAACGCTCACCGGATTGGAAATCTCCTCAACAGGCATCCTCGACGAATAGCCGTACTGCGCATATCGAACGCCAAGTGCGAACGGCACAAACGTCATGAACGCACCGTAGCCATTGTTCCATACCGCGTATGCCTGAAGCCCGAGAACGACAGTAGCAAACAGGTGCGCGACAGCGAGACCCTGAATCACCGTGCGTGTAGTCACGATATAGTCTGTCGCCACGTGCATGAGTATTCCGAACCCAACGAGCAGTGTCGCTGCCACTCGCACGGCTGCCCATGACGCAGGGATTTGGGGAAGCGACAACCATTCACTTGCGGTGCCCGAAGCAAGGACACATACGACACCCAGCGTGACCGCACTTACTGCTTCGGTTGTGACAATCCAGCGGAGGGGAGCAGCAGCCATGGTGTCCTCATTGAAATTGTTTGCGCGTTACGAACGACCGTTATGTACCTGAATTTATCGATGAATCAGGCACTCTGCCGCCGCGTCGCATTTCGCATGCGAATCATGGAAAACTGTAGGCTCGAGGAAGCAACAGCGTCATGCAGCTCCCACAGGGACGGCAGGATGCGAAGCTCAACGCCCTGCCCCAACAACTCACCGAGGGGATTCTCAATGATCTCGACCTGTACCGGGACTACGGGTTCACGGCTGATGAAGTAACCCGCGCCAGCATCGATACACTCGAATGAGTGCGGCGGAAGGTGATATCGATAGAGTCGGCAGTGCTGAAGCCGTTCATACCAGGAACTCTCGATAGCGAGAACCGCGGCGCTGGCCATCAGAAACCGCGCACGGTCTGCGCTACTCGTGTTTGGTCCTTCGTAGAAGGTAACCCGAGGACAGTCTCTCGGGACGAGATAGTTGCGCACATGCTCGGCATCAATGGCCCATACAAGTGCTTCCTCGCCGGAGACTGCGACACGCGGTTCCAGCCGCTCGATATCGGATTCTTCGCTGAGATGAAAGAGCATTCTTCGTCCTACTTGTCCTGCGGGCACAACGTCAGTCAAGAGGGACCAACGGTGGTCCGAACGAGTTCTTCAAACGTTGCACCCGCCTCAATCTGCTCGCGCCACGAAACTCCAAAATGTTCGAGCAGCACAGCAAGAGCTGCTCCAGTCGCATAGATGTGCCACTGCCGATATGAGTTTCCGAAGTAGTCCTCAGCATGTCCTGCAGTGAAAGACGGCGTATCTCGCAGGTCTCGCTCCATCAACCATCGAACTTCGTCCCGCGACCTGCCCATTCGAAGAAACGCCGCGGTGTATCCAACCCACTGTGCACTTCCCTCCTTTCGCTCGTTGTGTGCCTCGGCCATCCGAAGTGCGGATGGAAGCAGCTGCGTTCGAGTATCGCGTACTCCGAGGTACCTTGAGAGAATTGTCCGGACGGAATCCCGCGTACCTGCTCGTAGGGCTTCTGTCAGGAGCATCCGCTCGACACGTGCCAGACTGTCGAATACCGCAGACCGAATGACAGCGAGTGGTAAACGAATCTCCTGATGTGGAGCGTACTGCCCGGCATGTGTGGGCGAGAACTGACGGGCCTGATACTCGTGGAATCCTTCGTGATACAGCATTGCGACGGTGGCAGCGAGCGAATCACGTATACCATAGACATTCCCAACGACGGGCACCGCGACAAGACTAACATCGCCTACTCCGAAATTGAGATCGAAGCATGCTTGTGCGAGATGTCCCGGTGGCGTGGAGAGAAAAAGAATCCCATCTCTCGCAGCACCAGCGCCACCTGTGCCGAGTCGGGAAAGAACTTCAGGCCTTCCAACCGCTACGGTCCTCCCACTCGCGCGACAAACCAGAAATTGCGATGGCACGGAATACGAAGGCCAGACATTTCGCGTCAGTGCCATCGTGTCACGCGCCATCCCCGCAATCGCCATGAGGAGAGAGTCCCGCCCGCCATGCGTTGGACTTTGAGCGAATGCGGCGTGCGCTGCGATGGTTGTTGAAACCAGTAGTGTCGCAGAGTATCGGAGAATCTTTGAAATCACGAAACCATGGGGATAGCGGATTCTGCCCTAGTGCGGTGTCACAACCCGCATCGAGGACCGAGCGGAGACATTGGCGTCCTGCGAGCGCTCGAGAAGTGTTTTCGTCAAAAACCGCTGACCTTCGCCGATGCGCTCCACTTCGTTGGCAATCGCATCCAGAGATCGCTCTGATGATCCGCTGCTCATTTCCGTGCGAATGCTGCTCTCCAGGAGTATGCGGTCAAGAATTCCCTCGGCGCGTTGTGCACGGCGACGGGTAAACCAAAGCGAAAGTGCCAGCCAAGTTGAGACGCCAGCAAACAGGCAAGCGACAAGAAACCATCCGAGGACTCGATCCATGATTGACTCTCATTTTTGGAAAGTTTGACTCTTACGAGAATATCTACGGTGAGCGTGCGCCATTGTTTCTCACGCGATCGCCATCCGCCTCCGGCACATCACATCAGGCACGTTTGGCCGCAGGACGTGTGAGCGCCGCAAGCAGAGTCACACCGGCTATCACATCGACGCATCGGGCGCCCCAATCGAGGAGATACCAGTTCGCAGCACGGCCTTGCAGGATGGGGTCCACGGTGTCGCTGTAACCGCCAGCAACAACGCTCGCGAAGATTGGCTCAATGCCAACCACCGTAGCAGCGCCGACAAGCGCAAAGACGACGAACGCACTGAGCAGCAGTCCACGACGCTGCGTCCGCCAGTTGGCGATGATCGCGAGCAGAAACAATGCCCCGGTAATCGGCGGGACGATCTGCCAGAAGGCGCTGCTGTTGTAACCATACTCACCCTGGAGCATGATCAGTGAGCGCGGAGGAGCCGCGCTCACCACTCGGCCAATCATCGCAAGCGCAAAGACTCCCGCGCCAATCTGAATGAAGTAGCTCGTCGCAAGTGCGATGAGCGTAATGTTCGGCACAAGACTCTTTCGCACAGCAACGCCTCCTGGGTTGCGAGGGATCAGTAAGACTGCCCGAGGGAAAGCGAACTATTTCGACCCAGCGAGAACATACGCGACGATGGCGTTTGCGTGTCCATGACCCAGACCGTGTTCAGTCTTGAGCCAGGCCACAATTTCCATGTGCTTCATGCCCGTCCGGCTTCGCACCAACTCGAGCCAGTGCGCAATTGGCTTCCCATAGGTTTTTTCGATGGATGGGAAGTACGACGCGGGTCCTTTAGGCTTGTCAGCAGCTGGCATGCATTGTGTCAGTCTATGGGACGGGCAGTCTGAATGAACACGCGAGCATATACCAGAACTTTCGTACTAGCAAGCGATACGTTGCCTACGCCCCGTATCGGTCCACTGGCCTGCCCGAAGGGTCATGATACGTGTCTCACTCCCATCGAGTCCGATGACTGGAGGATCGATACGCACCCGCGAAGGGCAGCGTTCCGAGAACATGCGATACTGCCCGATTGATACACGAGCAGAGTCGACCGAAAGCATATGGACGGAAACCCGCATGACCGGAACCGTGTCGGTCAGCATGCAGCGGCGTGCAGACTGACGCCCACGGCAAGTGACATACGGCAACAGCTCGCTATCGTCCTGAACAAACTGTGTTCGCGGATCAAATCCCGCCTCCCCGCGGAGCATCTGAAGAACTACTTCACGCGGATCCTGTACGACCGCCGACGCGATCTCCACCTGGATTTCACGAATTCTCGGAGCAGGAGTGCGCAGCAGCTTCATCCCGCCGAAAACGGTCAGGCGCAGTACGGCAGGCCCGGGGCGCAGACGGGAAATGACATCGGTGCCCACCGAATCCATACGCGTATATCGAAAGAGGCGAACATCGTACGCGCTGACACGATTCCGGTCCGTACGCCACTCACGTATAACTTCGCGATGAGTTCCCTGAATGAGCTCGAATCGGGCCAGGTTGCGAACTTCCCCTGAGGTGATCACATCGTATCCGATCACCGTAGAGGGATGCAACACCGTTTCAGTGGCGACTACCTCGGCGCGCTGGACCTGCCAGATTCGCCGGTATGTACTCCAGCAGGACACAGCCAGGTGGATACATACAATCGCGATCGTAGCTCGGCGAAGCCAGCGATACACAGCGGGCTCGATCTGGAGCGGTGGGAATATTCTCACGCCCCCACGATAGCGATTGGCGTTCGATCCGTTGGTTAATTGAGGATTAGCATTTCGCGTCGTTCACAGATGTAGGCCTGATGTGTCACGCTGCGCCGTCCACTGCCACTCACGAAGTGCATTGGCTACTGCCATGCGAGCCTGACGCTGACCGGGTGGGTGATAGAAACCGAAAAAGTGACCGACTCCTTCCACAGAAACCAGTTTCGCCGAATTACCGGTTGCTGCGGATCGCTCTATGAAGCGACGCATGTCGTCGAATGCGCAGTACTCGTCTTTCGTCGCATGAATTGCGAGAACAGGCGACTGCCCACGCGCAACCAGCGTTGACGGTGACCAATCACTGACCGCACCACGCCCCACCACTGACCGCCGAAAGAATCCGTCTTCTTCCGGACCTGCTGGATCGGCACAGGCACCCATGACCATCACAGCCGCCGGATATGTACGCTTGCCCGGATACACACCAACACCTCGCGTTGCAGTGAGCAGGGCGAGTGTTGCGCCGGAAGAGAACCCGGCTACGCCGATGCGGGTGGCATCAATGCCATGCTTCCGCGCATTGGCCTTGATCCAGGCATAGGCAGCGACCGCATCTTCGAACTGTTCGACAGGACCACCATCAAACCGGTTGCCCGTTCGGAGATCCACAGCCACCACGGTCACACCATCCTTCCGCAGCGACGACACAAGCACTGGTGAATGCCACCAGGTCCCACTGGTGAACGATCCACCGTGCAGCCAGAGCATGGCCGGACGTCCGCGCTTATCAGAAGGTCCTTCTCCTTCGAGGATGTGGGCTTCGAGCGCAACACCATCTACACGCCGATACGGTACGATCACATGCCCGTTGCGCTGTTCACGATCAACGGAGACCAAAGAATCCACGCGGCGAACTGCTTTCTCGTCTGGCTTGAGTGCCCGCCATTCGACTAGCGAAGACTCCGTGCCGCGGCTTCCGTTCTCGTCCACCCACGTGGATACCAGCCGCGATGCAACATGCAGAGTAAGTGCAGAATCACCGAGCCCGCGTGCAGCGCGCAGTTCGGCACGCAGCCATCGCGCATCACCGCGCTTGAGATCATTTGCTGTGCGCAGCAGTTCGCGGGCCTCCTCGTGAACGAGCGCCATCACAAGCTCGGTGTGTTCTCGCTGATCCCACCACGTTCGGTCGGCCAGCGGCAGCGCGCGAGCCATCCTGATACCTGCAGTATCTCGTCCAACACGCAGGGCGTCACCTTCGCGCCAATTGAACCACGGATGCGCAATTCGGCCAAAGGCGTGCCGAAATCTGAGTCGCACGCGCTCACGCGTAAGAGAATCGGCTGGGGCGCGGACTGAATCCACACGAGCCAATGCACGCGAAAGGCGCTGGTCCCACTCCA
This sequence comes from Gemmatimonadaceae bacterium, assembly GCA_016742275.1. GTDB lineage: Bacteria > Gemmatimonadota > Gemmatimonadetes > Gemmatimonadales > Gemmatimonadaceae > Gemmatimonas. The sequence continues at coordinate 151,869 of JACVCD010000002.1, read as the reverse complement.
CTGTGAAATCAGCGGGCGACGTCTTCCAAAGCGACGCAAACTCCCGTGCTGAAAGTGGCAGGTCCGGCGCTGCCTGCGCGGCAAGTGGGTCAACACCTACCACACACGCGAGTAGCGTAAGGCTCAGGAGAAGTCGTTGCATGCGGTACAATCTATCTGGCACCCACCTTTCGACTATCTTGTCGGATGACAAACAATTTCGCTTCGGTGTTTCGAGCGCGTCTGGGCCTGGCAGATCCTGTTCACGTCGATTTTGCACGGAACGACGCCAAAGAGGCCGACGGATTCCGCCGAGAGCGGATTGAGTATCGGGGCCTCGAAGGCGACGTAATTCCGGCGTTTCTGTTCACGCCGACTAGTCATCCAGCCCGCGGCGCCGTCGCGCTCTTCCACCAACACAACGGCGAGTTCCACTTTGGGAAAAGCGAAGTGGCCGGCGATGTGGGAAGCCCGTACCAGGCATTTGGTCCTGCCCTCGCCAGACAAGGGCTCGTTGTACTAGCTCCCGACTCTGTCACCTTCGAAGATCGACGCGGCGCGGTTCAGGGTGTCGAGCCAGACTACTTTGACTGGGTTCGGCACTACAATGCGATGGCCTATCGCGCGCTCAATGGTGACACCTTGATGCGAAAGGTGCTCGACGACTCGCAACGTGCATTGAGCGTTCTGATCGACATCGCTCAAGTGGATGAGCGCCATGTCGGTGTAGCGGGACACTCATATGGTGGATACACATCACTCTACCACGCGGCTGTTGACCCGCGATGCCAGTTCGTGTGCATCAGTGGCGCCGTTTGCAGCTTTGCGACACGTATCCGCGAACACACGGGGATCACGCTATTCGAAACAGTGCCAGGTCTCGCTCGTGACTTCGATACACACGATATCCTGTCCGCCATCGGACCTCGGCCCACGCTCGTCGTATCGGGCACCGAAGACAAGTACTCACGCGATGCCGATGCCGTCGTGGCCAAGATCGATGGTGATTTCATCACCCAACTACGCGTCCAACGCGCACACGCACTCGATCAGGAAAGATTCGACGCTATTGTCGCATGGCTCGTTGGGCAGGTCGGAGATACGTGAACAACTCTCATCCTCACGCTGCACGGCGTTGAGCCGCACACGTCAAGCTTGCCAGTCCGAACACGATCAAAAGTGCCGTTGAAGGTTCCGACACCGGGAGAGCGTTGGCCACCATGTACAGATTTCCCTCACCCTGCGCTGTGGTTCCGTCTTGTATACCGCTGCCGTAGTCGACAAGCAGATGAGCATCGTCGCTACTGCCAATCGTCGGTGGGCCGAAAATGTTCAACCCTACATCGATAGCACCAACGATACTGGAAATCCCGATAACAAAGGCGAATTGATCCGGGACAACGAGATCCAGGTCGGTAAAAGTTACCGTCTGAGTTCCGTTGCCATTGATGCCGACACCTGACACCGAGGCATTGCCGATCAGTGGCCCGATCGAACCGTCATAGTTGTACAACTCCAACTGCGCATCAAAGAAGCCTGAGGAACCACTGAAGTTGTAGAGCTGAATCGAAAGATTGCTGAGCAAACGATTCATGCCTTCCAACTGGGCGACATCACCGATCCGCGTCGCATTGACTGCGCTGAACGCGTAGGTGATGAACGTGTCGAAGGAAGAGTTGTCGTATACCGTGGAGAGCTGCGCCGGGAGTGGGGCGGCCATGGTACAGGCCAGCGCGGCGACAGAGAGCACACGCGTGAGGGACGCACGAAAGCGGCATCGCATATCGGCAGTTCTCAAGGTCAAGAGTTTGGCGCCTTGCACCGACTGACCATTCCCGGTGCGTCTTGCGAACGTAGTTGCCCATAGATCGACATGCAACTCAACAAGACGTGCGAAATCATGCGCAACGAACTCGACCGCTCAACAACAGATGAGTGCATTGATTGCGTACACATGAGTTGAAAGGTTCACATAGAAGTGGGGTCTTACGGCAGTTGAGGGTCTCTAATGTGATCGACCTCACTTCTCCCACATACCGAGCATGTCGCGCACTTCAACCCGCGTTTCTCTCCGCACCATTGCAGTGGTGTTGTGTCTGCTTTTCCCCGCATCGCCATTTGTCGCCCATGCACAGATGGGAGGAATGGGTGGTGGAATGGGCGGCGGCATGCGGCGAGGTGGTCCACCGGGCGGCATGCCTCGTGGACGTGGCACATCGCCGGTCGCGATGACCAAGGAGCGTCTCGAACAGGCCGACCAGCTCTCACTCATACTGGACAATCAGAAGCCGCTCAAACTCTCCAAGGCTCAGCAGGATTCAGTGAAGCGGTTGCGCAAAGAAATGCGTACCATGCAAGAGCCTCTCTTCAAACAGTTCGAAACACTGATTGTGGATAGCCTGAGCGCCCGCGGTCCACGCGGCGGTGGCATGCGGGCAATGCTCCCCGATACTGCACAGCGTGTGCTCGCACGCATCGAATACATCCAGGATGCGTTCCGCGACCAGGGACGCGCGCAACTCGACTCTACACAGCGTGTGAGTTTGGACTCCATTCAGAGTGTGCGCCTCGAGAGAGAGCGCGAGAAGGCTCAGAAGGAGCGCGAAAAACTCGATGCGCAGCGTCGGCGCGACTGACACGCTGGTACCAGTCGCGCCAGCGCCATTACGCCTCGTTGTACGCTCGCTCCAGCGCTGCGACATCAAGCTTCACCATGGTCATCATGGCTGCCATCACCGCCTTTACCTTTTCGGAATTCTTGTCGTTGATGAGCTCCATGAAGCGCCGCGGAACGATCTGCCACGTGACTCCGAACTGATCGGTAATCCAGCCACACTGAACGGGCTTTGCGCCCGCTTCGATGAGCTTGTCCCAATACGTGTCGACTTCGGCCTGGTCCTCGCAGTCAACGAATAGCGAGAAACCCTGGGAGAACGAAAAGTACGGCCCCCCATTGTAGCCCTTGAATGACTGGCCACCGACGACGAATTCAGCGGACGTGATTGGACCGTCCTTGCCGGTACGGGCGACGCTCTTGATCTCAGAGCCCGGGAACGTTGCGGTGTAGAACGCTATTGCGGCTTCGAGCTGGTCGTTGAACATCAGGAAAGGTGTCACTTTGGACATCGAGGTGTCTCCTCTGCTCAGGTTTTGTTGGCAAGAAATCTTGACGTAAATAACCGATTGGTTATTATAACTATATGGTTATTCACAGAACGCAATGACGGCTTCTGAACGTCTCGACGCTACATTCGCGGCCCTGGCAGATCCCACACGCCGCGCCATTCTCTCACGACTGGCGCGCGGGCACGCTTCCGTCGCAGAATTGGCGGAACCGTTTGCGATGAGCCAGCCGGCCATCTCGAAACACCTCAAGGTGCTCGAGCACGCAGGGCTTATCTCGACGGCACAGGACGCGCAGCGACGTCCGCGCAGGATCGAAGGTGTGCGTCTCGGCGAAGCAACCGCCTGGCTTGAGAAGTACCGACAGTTCTGGGAACGCCGTTACAGCGTCCTCGATGACTTGCTCGACGAGCTGCAAACCAAGCCGTCCAAGCCAAAGCGCAAGAGTCGGTAGGTCCTGCAGAACCGCCGCTCGGCATACTTCACTCTCTGCGAAAGGAAGCATCTGATGAGTATCAATCGCACGGCCCAGGTCTCGCTGCCGAGCGACACCGAAGTGCGTGTCACGCGCGACTTCAAGGCGCCACGTACACTGGTCTGGCAGACGCATACTGATCCGGCGCTCTTTCAACGCTGGATTGGCGGCTACCCCGGCTGGTCGATGCCGGTGTGCGAAATGGATGTCCGCGTCGGCGGCAAGTATCGCTGGAGCTGGCGCTCCGATGAAGAAGGAAAGGAGTTCGGCTTCTTTGGCGACTTTCGCGAAGTTGATGCGCCAGAAACACTGGTCAGTGCTGAATACTTCGACCCCGGAAGCTTCGGTGGTGAAATGCCCACCAGTCCGACCATCAATCGCACCACCTTCAGCGAGAAGAACGGCATCACCACGGTGGTCGTGCTGATTCAGTATGCCTCGAAAGAAGCCCGTGACGGAGCCATCTCCACCGGCATGACCGACGGTATGGAAGTGAGTTATGCGCGTCTCGATACGCTGGTCGCGGAGCATCAGGCCGGCTGATCCAGCTTGCCAAGCTACGGCGCGCAACGATCAGCTCGGCCTACCTATGAACTGCCGACTTCGCTGACGCGGATCCGGCGCATGTGCGTGGCACTCTCGTCGACAATGCGCGTGTAGCCGCGCTGTTCGTAGAAGGCCGCGGCGGCGGGAGTGTCTGTGTTGAGACGCAGAATCGGATACACGTCGCGTGCCCGAGTTTCGAGCGCGTCGAGCAGTAGATGGCCATACCCCTGCCGACGAACATCCACCGCGACGTAGACTCGACGAACCCGACCCACGTTTGCATCGAGTGCATATGGATCTGGCGTTACTCCGCCGATCGCTCGCAGCACACGATCATCGAACACACCGAAGAACCATTGCTCTCTCGTATCGAGTGCCGTGGTTGGCATGTCGTCGACAAAACGCTGCACGAAGCGGAATCCTTCGCGCAAGCTTGCGTCGGCCAGCGTGCGTACCTGATCCAGATCGTCGATAGTCAGTGCGTGAGTATGTCGCATGACCCACGTATACAGGGAGTCATCTACGGCACGACCGTTATCGTTGCCAGCATGGCAACCCCATGCGGCGGTCCGCTTGTGACTCGAATGTCGGTACGGCCGGAACGTACGCCGCGCACCCAACCGGACCCTGAGTCGACGCGAACAATGCTGGAGTCGTTGGAGAGCCACGTCCATGACGTGCTCAATTCAGCACCATTGCAGACGAATGCTGTGGCCTGAAATCGCGTTGAGTCCCCAACGCGAATAACAGCGGAAGACTTGTCCATGCGTCCCACGATACTGGCGGGACACGGTGGTGCAAGGCTCTCCTCAGAGCCACGACAGGCCCAGAGCATGGTGAGTGCGATACTTCCTGCGAGAACCAGACTGTGCGCCGACTTCGTGGACGCGAACATTCAGCCCACACGCCGATAGTGCATGGCAACCGCACCATTGCTGAGTGGAGTCGACGAGATCAGCTCAAGCCGTCGCGTACTGGGCAGCCCGCTCTCATACAGAGTCGGGCCGTGGCCGGCAATTCTGGGATGGACAAGGAACTTGTACTCATCGACCAAATCCATCCGGTCCAGCTCGGCCGCGAGCTTGCCGCTGCCGACGAGCACCCCAGCCGGCGTTTCGTCCTTGAGCTTCTGCACGCTCGCGCGCAGGTCACCCGTGAGATGATGACTGTTGTTCCAGGGAAAATCCGTTCGCGTCGATGACACCACATACTTCGGCTTGACCTCCAGCTTGTCCGCCCACTCGCGAATTGCTGGCGGCGCTTCCACCTCACCGCGGGCGACCATCGGCCAGTAGTGCTCCATCATTTCATAGGTGACACGGCCCCACAGCATCGCACCGCCTTGGTCCATGAGGCGAGTGAAGAAAGCGTGTGTCTCGTCGTCAGCGATGCCCTCCTGGTGGTCGACGCAGCCGTCCAGAGTGACGTTGATGCTGAAGGTCAGGATTCCCATGAGCTTTTCGTTTGAGACACGCGATGAAATCTTCGCGAGAGTATTTCTGCTGTGCCACATAACATTGTTGACAATGGCACTCGAGCGCCATGTATGTGGCGCTCGTCTTCCGTGCTATGCCTATCAGCGTTTCCGCAGGTGCGCTGCCGCGAGCCGACGGGCCACTTCGAGCGCTTCAACTTCTGGCGCGGATATATCGGGCAGTACGCCACGACCTTCCCAGTCGGTGCCGGAAACCGGACTCGTGACGCGCGCTCCAGGGACGTTCACAAAGAAGTGGTCCGCCACGCGCCGTGCCCACGTGGGGTGCGCGCCGCCGCCAGTGGGATCACCGACTACCGATACGCGCTTCAGTTGCTGGAGTTGATAGGGGAACGCTTCTCCGGCCGAGAAGGTCCTTTTCGATGTTAGCACATACACTGGCTTCGACTCGGCGAACTGCGGCCCCGCGACATCAGTTGTCCATGCGGAGTCGGTCTGCTCAGATGCCCGGGTCCATGTGGTTGCCAGCAGCGTGCGCGATGCGAAGAAGTACGAGGCGAGGTAGGTGACCAGATCCGGACTACCACCATTGTTGTCACGCAAGTCGACGATGAGTGCGTCAGTTCCCTTCACGAAGGCCATCGCCGCGTCGGCCGTCGCCTTGCAGTACTCCAAGGGACCAAAGCCGCTCAGTTTGAGATATCCGACGTTGTCCTCAGGGCGCTCTGCGCGGATGAACACACAGTTGTTGCGGTTCCAGAGTATCTGTTGTTGCTCACGATCAGCAGCCGTGCGAGTGGCAGAGGGATCGGTCGGCAGCACGGGAACACTGAAATCCACCCGCAAGTGACGATCCCCAGACAATGCACGAAGCGCGTTGGTGAGCATATCTGCGAGATAGCGACTCGCCGTGATTCCGTCATATGCACCACGACGGAATCGAGCCTCGAGACTGTCCGCAACCCAACGACCGGTTTCCGGGATGACGTAGTATTTCCGCAGGTTGTCGGCCGTGCCGGTCACGATGCGCGCCCGTTCAGGCTCCGTCACCAGAAGATCCGAAACGGATGCGGTTGGCGGTAACGCCACCAGGTTGAAATAGGCGATCCGAGCGCTGTCATCCGCTGCGACAGCCAGGACGCCGAATCGGCGCACAGCAGATCCCCGATCGCGAAGAACAAACTCCACATGATGGGTTCCAGCTTGCACGACCTGCGTCAACGCCAGCCCACCACTCATGGACCGAAGCGCTACACCATTCGGCAGCGCGGCTCCATTCGCAGCGCGCTGTAGCGCAGCCAGTCGCACACTGTCGGCATCATTGACGGCAGACAGCCAGGCGGTCAGCACGCGTCCTGCGCGTGTCTGCGGCGCCGGAACCGTCGCACCATCTGTGGCGGCAACTTGTCCGGCGAGTCGTGCTGGTGTCGTCGTGAGGGCGCATCCCAGAACACCGAGATGGAGCAAGAGCGCGACGCTGAGCTGCCTCATTCGGTCTCCGGGAACTCGTGATACGTAGTAGTGACCTGCTAGCAGCATGTCGCTGCACCGTATCTACTATGCAGATAGTAGTTCGAGTTATTCCGGGTTTCAAGAATACCTGCATCCGATGGTCGCTGCTGCTGGCGCATTCAGCACAATGCCCACATTCTCTCCAAGACGACATCAGGAGATCACATGTCCTATCGCCGCCTCCGTATCATTGCGTTCGTCGCGTTGCTCACACCGCTGACCGTTCGAGCGCAGACACCTGTCATTCCGGATACGCCTGCCGGTGTGGTTCTCCGTGCGTGGTTTGATGCTTACGCGAGTGGCGACACCAGCCGCATCCTGGATTTCCTTCGCCGTTATCAGCCGGACCGAATTGGCCAGAGCTCAATGAGTGGCCGGATCGGTATGGCCGGATTTCAGCTTGTCTCTATTGAGAAGAGCGACCCGCGTCGCATCGAATTCATTGCAAGAGAAGGCAGGACCAGGGGGCTGGCGTATGGGGCGTTCGAGCTCGCACCGGGCGATCCCATTCGCATCATGAGCTCCATGCTTTCGCCGATCCCCCCGAACGTAGCGCCTGCCGACCTAAGCATTGATGCCTCCAGCCGTGTCCGTGTCATCGGGGACGCAAACGCGCAACTCGATTCCTTCTACGTCTTTCCCAAGATCGCGAAGCAGATCGCGGATTCCCTGCAGACGAGAAGCAGACGCGGTGTCTATGACACATACACGAACAAAATGACGTTCGCCGCCAAGCTGAATAGCGAGCTCCGTGAACTTAGTCGCGACAAGCATATGGTGTTCAACTACATGCCGTTCTTGCCACGACCCGCGAATGCGCCAGCTCCGAGAGACCCTGTTCCTGGTGCTCTCGATCGCGAAGAGGCGGACTTACTGAACTGCGGTTTTGTCAAAGTCGAGCAACTCGAAGACAACATCGGCTACGTAAAGTTCGACGGATTCTTCGATGTCGAGATGTGCGGTGAAACCGCCTCGGCTGCCATGACCTTTGTAGCGGGCACACGCGCACTGATCGTTGACCTACGCGAGAACGGTGGTGGCTCACCAGCGATGGTCAGCTATGTCTCGTCGTACCTATTTTCAGAGCGCACACATCTCAGTGATATCTGGAATCGGCGAACTGGTCGGACCGAAGAGTTCTGGACCCGCGACCGCGTGTCAGGCCGCCGCTTCGGCGCTACGAAGCCGGTATTCGTGCTGACATCGGCGAGCACCTTCTCTGGCGGGGAGGAGTTCGCGTACAATCTCAAAGTGCTCAAGCGCGCTACCATCGTCGGTGAGGTCACCGGAGGGGGCGCACATCCGGTTGGTCCGCGCCCGGTCGGCAGCGACTTCGTTATTGCCGTTCCGCACTCTCGCTCCATCAACCCCATCACGCTCACCAACTGGGAAGGCGTGGGTGTCGAACCGGATATCAAAGTACCGGCGGCCGACGCGCTTGCAGCGGCGATCAAACGTCTTTCTCGAGATCCGCGGCCTTAGAGCCGTCAGAGTATTACCCCGAATGAATCAACAAGCGCGATTCATGAGAACGAATGGGGATGCTAGCTTCGCTCATACCAATATGCGTCAAGAGCAGAGTACGCGTTCCAGAAGATTGCCAGCCATGTGGCCTGCAAAGGGCCTACAGCGAACACACCCGCGAGATACGCCACAACCACACCAAACTGCGTGAGGGCCGCAATCCATCGTCCCTGTGCAAGCTGCGCTGCTCCAGGAATGAACGCGCTGAGCAGCGCGTGTTGCACGGCTGCTCCTCGACCTCCATTCAGTGTTTCGATATCGGTCGTTGCTGATTCACTCACCATGAATGAGCCAGCAGGGTCGCTGGGTTGAATAGACACCGAATGTTGAATTGCGCTCCGCGCGACAGCTGAGCTCAGAAATACAAACCCGCCCGAAGTCCCAGCCCACCGAGAGCGGCACTCCACTGCGTGACCCGCCCGTCGACACCGAAGATGGAGGAATCACCGTTCACCGTACGCCGACTGAAGCGCGAGTACAGAACATTGCCTTGCCACGCGGCTCCGAGACTCAATTGTGATGTAACCATCCAGGTGCCACCGAGTTCGGCAAAGACTCCACCGCCCGTCGACATCGTTCGAGACTTAACCAGCGGTCCTTGTAGTGCGCTGAAGGTGCTCTGCTGATCACGTTGATCGCTCGATACGAGCGCACCGAGCGTAAGCGATTGCAATACTCTGCTGGACAGGGGACGATACCAACGCGTGCCAAGACGTAAACGCGCGGTGGACTGCGATTGTTTACCTGGCCCATCGCCCGACTGCCGTGACACCTGCCCCGACACATCGAGCACATACGCCCGTCGTGGTTTACTGAAGCGCAGGACGCCGACGCCCGCTGGACTGTCGAGACTACTCCCGAGTGCGAATTCCGCGCCCCACTGACCCGCTCGAAAGTTCGTAGAGTCCGGGGTGTTCGCGGTCTGCGATTGGGCGTGCGCAAGGATTGGCAAGGCACTGCCGAGTACCGCAAGCATGATCAGGCCTGAACGTCGCATCGGGTCGTCATTGGGGAAGAGGCGCGCATGCAGTCGGTCGGCGAATGGGCGCGCGCCGTAAACGCGCACTAGACGGACCCTCCTAGGGATCTAGTGTTCCCATTGCAGCATATTGCATGCCGTCTCGCGAAATCTAGGAGTACGCTCGCTAGAATCGGCACGGATGATCTAGATGGGCTACGCCGATTTCTGTCCGATGTCAGTACTTCACGATAGCTGCGAGCCCTACTACTCAACCTGATCCAGCACGCCAACCCGGCGATCCACCTCGCGCGCAAGCGACTCCTCCAGTTCCGGCATCGTCATGGCGGGATATTGACCCTGCACCGCGCCGCCCTGAAGCAGCGACACCGTGTCGCAGAAGCTCGCGAGCGACTCCAGTTCGTGCGCGGAGAGTATCACGGTCTGCCCCTGCTCCGCTGCCTGACCGAGCAGATGGCGTACGACGCGCCGACTTACCACGTCGAGCGCCTCGAACGGTTCATCGAGTAGTAACACGGGACGACGCAAACTCAGCACGCCAATAAGTGCGAGCTTGCGGCGTGTGCCATACGAGTAGAAGTCAAGGAGGTCGTCGAGCGGAACATCAAGCGCCACGGCCTGACGCTGCGTGATCGGCGTGAGTGTGCCGTGACCAAAGAGCACGAGCATCTCGCGGCCGGTGAGACCCGGATAGAGCTCGAGTGCGGTCGGCATGTACGCTATGTCGGCTTGCTGAAGATCGCGCTCTCCCAGCTGCACGCGCCCGCTCTGCGGAGCAAGAAAGCCGAATACCGTGTCGAACAGAGTCGTCTTGCCAGCACCATTGTGACCGACAATCGCATGCACCTGACCCAGGTGAAGCGAGAGCGTGCAATCCTCAAGTACTCGCCGTTCTCCGCGATGCACCGTAAGTGATTCGATTGACAGGCTCGGACCGTCGTCGATCACATCAGCATCGTTCGGTGCGAGTTCACTTTGCATGTTGCGAACCTACACAGTAGCCGGCAATTCGGGTGACCGCGCGACGGTAGAGCCACAAGAGAAGCAGAATGCTGATGGGAGGAACGACAATACCAATCGCGGTGATCACCCAAACCAGAGTACCTGCCGCATCGAGGGAACGACCCTCCTGGTACGACGCATACTTCGCTACCACCGCGGCAGCGTGCGCGTGAAAGCAGATGATCAGTAGCAGCAGATAGGCCCCCCCGTACGATGGCTCACGCAGCGCGCCGAGTAGCGCGATGGGCACGAGCAACGCGGACAACATACCGATCGACAGCACGATCTTGCTTGAGAGAAAGCGGGAGGCCGTCTGTTCACGCACATGGATCAACAGCCACCCTTCCGCAGGCGCCCAGAAAAATGTGGACGTCGTCAGCGTAAGTACTGCCAGGACCGCGATGACGATACCTGGCGAGCCAGATCCCACGAGTCCGACCAGCAGTGCGACCGCGATGAGGGGTACAGATCGCCGCAGGCCCACCATCCATTCCGGGAGCGATGTGGGGATGCCCGGAATAACGAGCCACGGACTTCGCGACCGACTGCTCCGACTGAGTCCGACCGACAGATACGCCGTAGCCGCGACCACACTCGCAATCACGGCACCGTTGCGCAGCGACAACATGGCGGCGAGACCAATCAATGGAAACGACCAGAGTAGTCCTTCGATCACCCGTGCTAACGCAGGTGAGATGCCGAGAATGCGAAGCAGCAATGCGTCGCGCCGTGCAAGCGTGAGCAACAGTGTGAGTGTCATGGCCATCGCACCAAGTGCCATGGTCTGTCGACCTGGTTCGAGCTGCAACGCTGCGACGATCCCACCACCGATTGACGCCACAGTCACGAGCATAAACCAACCCGGCTCCGCTGCCGCGATAGCGGCTGTACTGCGCGCGATCGACAATGCGCGTGCGCGCAGAACGAGCTGGACGAGTTTGTACCTCGCGACTGATGGCACTAGCATCCTGTGTCGTCGTCTGCTGTAGTGGGCGCGGTCACCAGCAGCAAACTGCGTTAGTTTGTCCTCCGCCGGGAGTGAAGATACCAATCAATCATTCGCCCGAGTATTTGGGTCCACCCATCCTGAATCGCGCCCTCTTCGGTCACAATCGAGAAACTGTGATCGGCACGAGGTACGAGTATCCCCACCGGCCGCCGCCCCGCCCCCAGAAGATCCGAGACCAGCGCGTCAAAGGATTCCCTTGTCACGACCGCGTCGCGTTCGCCTTGCGCCACGAACACCTTCACCTGCGACTGCCGTAGCTCCGCGATTGGCGACGAACGCAGGAACGACGCCCAGCGACGAAACGGGTGCCCGAGAAACAAGCGCTGAGTAGCATCGGGTTCTGCCAGGATTGAATCCCATTGCGCGAGCACATGAGCCTCGCGCTCTGCAGGATCGGCGGAGACGTGGGTGAAGAACTGACCCGACCGCGCAAGCAATCGTAGATCGAAGAGCTGCGACGGACCACCTCCAGCGAGCACCCCGACATGCGAGACGCTGCTCGCGAGACGCGCGACTCTCGTCGCAACCATACCGCCCTCAGAGTGTCCTACGACCAATACCTGCGTAGAATCAACGCCCGGGAGTCCGGTCGCAGCTACGACGGCGGCGGCGATCGCTTCCGCCCAACGCTCGAGAGTGTGTTCAATGAGGAACTCCGGGCGTGGCGCCGCATCGCTTCGGTCGTAGAGCGATACACCCGGCTTCTCGACGATGAGGACACGTGCACGACCTCTTATAGCGTCGACGAGCGACGCGTGGCCGTTCGCTGGGGCAATGCGATCGCCGACCCGAAAAAAGTGCGAGGCGTGCCCGGATCCGTGCACGTACACAACGAGCGGTAGCGCGGCGTCGCTCGAAGACTCCGACAGATAGAATGACACGCGTCGCCCAAGAGAATCGACGACTGTGTACGCATTATAGGGCTGTCCGCGGACTTTGCTGACCGCAACAGCGCGATAGGGTACCTGTGCAGTGGCCGACACCGGGGAAACGCACAGGGCGACCGCACATAACATCAGAGAAAGTTTCATGCTGCTGTGACACCGTTGGCGACTACGGTGGTTGTCAGGCAGACGAACCACGGACCGCCAACTTAGCGCCCCAACGTGGAGTCCATCCCATTTTGCGGGAGTGGACGGGCGTCGAGCAGCTTCCAACTGCGCTCTCGGCGTGACACACTGCGCGGAGGCAGTGTTCCTTCGGGAAGGATCCGCAGGACGTTGTCCGTCGGCATCACTTCTGTTCGCCAGTCCGCCGTGCGGAAGAAGATGAAGTAACGACTCGTCGCACCGATCATGACCAGCGGACGACGCGGAGTGCCACCATCACGCGTTCCGTCTGCCAACTCGACGAGGACGTTGTGTCCATCGCCTCGCATCGCCTGCACGGCGAGGATGCGTTGGTAGCTGTTTGCGCTCACGAAGACCCAGAGCATCGCCATGCCAACGGCAAGGAGCGGCATGAACGGCTTCGTCCGTTCCAACGTGGCCTCGCTGCTCTCCCACCACGCAAGCGCTTTCCCAGCAGCACGGCGGCGTTCCCGCGTGCGCATGGCATAGCGTTCGAAGAAGCGTAGATACGCCCACGCGAGTACGGCCGGGAGCACGGTCACGACCATCACCATGGGGTCCCGAAACGGCGCGAGCAGGAAGTCGCTGGCTTCGGCGTAGTCCAGAATGTTGATCCCGAAATGGCGATAGCCGAGGACACTGTGGAACATGCCAATCGCCACGAGGGCGAGGTAGCTCAGGGTCAGCCCTGTACCGAGATGATCAACGAGTAGCTGGTATCGTGGCGATTGTGCGGGCTCACTCATGCGCATGCGGGGCCGAATAGTGGATCGCGCTGACTCCCGTCGTCTTAAGCGTCAAGTATACGTTACCAAACGGTGCCCCATAGCGTAGTGACGACACCATTCACCACCCGGTTCGTACACCACTCGCTTGCGGGGTCTGGTAGGCGGTGATGATCGGTCCCATGGCCTTGAACTCTACCACACCAGACCCGGGCGCTCCCGGTGCACGAACTCGGAGTGCATTGAGCGACAGCGTGACCAAGTGCAGTTCGCCTTGTGCAAGTCGGGCTGGTACCATGCGCGCTTCGCCTGCCGCACCGTTGCCGGCAGGAATGCGTAACAGCTGAATGCCCACCTCGGAGCCGTATGCCTACGCGATACCCGGCTCGTTGCCGCTCGTCGTGACTTCCACCTGCCACGCGGGAGCTGCGCTTGCTTCGATCATCTCCAGCGGGGAAGCAAGCGCAGATGCCAGGAGTCGCAGTGCGACGAGCGAGGAGACCAAAGCAAGGGTTCCGTTGATCCACCAACGATGGCGGCGGCGCTTCGTTGCGATCGCCGGCGCAGACTCCAGCGCGACGGGAAGCGAGGCCTCTGGTACGTCGAAAGCACGGGGCCGAGGAGGCGACGCCGACCGAAGGCTGGGATCAGACACGAGACTCATGTGAACCATTTCCAGTTGAGGTACCTGCTCCCGAGAGCCCAAGTTGCTGAGCAACCGAGACGCGATCAACGACCTGACGATGACCCGTAATGCGGCCATCGCGGAAGTAGTAAACCGTCATTCCCTGCACGTTGATGCGGCGTCCCGTCGCAGGCATGGGGCCGAGCGCACCGGTCTGCGTGCCGTGCATGGTCCACGAGATGGCAACGCGATCGTTGTCGGCGATGACATCGATGAGATCAAAACGCAGATCGGGAAACGGAGCGCGTGAGATGGTGAGTCGTTCCTTGAACGCCGCGCGAGAGAGAGTGGCTCCGTCCCACGGGTCACCAGGATCGCTATGAATCGTGTATTCGTCCGCGAGAAATCGGTCGACGGCTTCGACATCACCGCGGTTCCATACAGCATTCATGAATTCAGTCAGCGTGCGCGCGTTATCTGTCACGATCGAGTGAGGTGGGTGTTCAAGTGATCAAGTACGTCGAAAACCAACGCCGCAGCATCAAAGCCTTCCTCGATCGCTCCCATCGCGCACACCGACGCGCCGCCGAGATCGAATGCATGGAATGCGCTGGCACTGTAACACGGACCACCGCCATTGTGGCCCACGATCAGGCCCCGCGGTGAAGCCGGATCGCCCATGAGACCAAGCCCATAACTCGGCTTTCTGTAGCGCGGAGGGCGGTTCTGTTCCGACGAAGGCACGTGAGGTGGCATCGGAACCGTAACCAACTCCATCATCTGCGCGATTGAGTGCCGCGTGAGCAACGCACCTCGGAAGAGACTATCGAGAAAGCGAACCAACTCGGAGGCAGTGGACGCAACAACACCGTGCGAAACCCAACCAGGATGGTAGTGCGAACGCACGTCACGCGAAGCACCGTCTGGTGAGAGTGCGGAAGATGTACCTGGTGCAAGCGCGGCGAGATCGGTGATCGATTCAGCGACGAACGTTCTCCGCAAGCCCAGAGGTCCTGCGATGTATTCCGAGATGAGATCTCGATAGGAATCGCCAGCCGCTTCCTCCGCGATTCGCTTGAGCAGCATGTAGCCGGGATTGGAGTAGGCCCACCCCTCGCCAAGGTCAAAGAGAAGACCCTTGTCGAATGTCTCGGCGGCAAACCGATCGAACGACCACGGCGTCGATGGTGAAGCCTTCACGTCCTCGTGATATGCACGCAGGCCACCGTAGTCAGGAATACCGGCGGTGTGATTGAGCAGTCGGCGCAGTGAGATTTGGTCCGCGTGAGTGATGTGCGGGAACCATCTCACGAGACGATCATCGAGGCCAAGCCGCCTCTCTTCGCAGAGCCTGAGTATCAGCACCGCGGTGAAGGTCTTGGTGATGCTGTACGCAAGGAACGCAGGTTCCAGATCCGACTCAGGCACCCAATATGCCTGCGGTTCAGCGCCGGCTTTCTCGATGATCGCTACGCTTGCGGCGCCGCGTTCTTTCGCCGCTGCCGCGAGCATCTCAGGGAGATGGGTCAAGTCTGTCACCTCAATTCAGCGCGGGCGATACTAGTTCGATCGATCACACAGCGGACATTCGAGCAGCGTGCCGAGAAAGGAGCGCCGCCCTTCGTCCGTCTGGGTCCATGGGCGTGTTTGCCACGGCGGTTCGTGCCGAACGTGCTGTGTATGGCCACAGGAGAGTTCAGCCACCCACTGACTCTCTTTGTCGTCCCAACGAAACGCCGTGATGGTTTGCTTCATGTGTGTAAAGAACGCGAGGGTTGTTGCGCGCCTTCGTCAGCTTCAACGATTTGTTCGAAATCACCGCACGGTAACGGCGATACCGCCAACGTTGTAGTAGGTCTGGCCGGTCGCTCGCACGAATGTACTCCCGGTCCGGAGCGCTGTCGTGCGTCCGGTGGCTGCGTCTACACGGACAACACTCGAATCCGTCGCCGCCCACGTGACGACATCGCGCAAAGGCTCTGTCCCGCCGCAGCCGAGTATCTTCACGGACGGCGTGAAGCTTTCACCGACCGCGAGTAACTTCGTCGACGGATCGAACCGTGATTGCAAATCGGCATCGCAGCCGCACGCTGTGGTAAAGCCGGCGAGAGCGACGCCGAAAATCAAAGCTGGCTTCATGAGCTACCACACTCTCCGTTGAGATCTGACGTCCCGCACACTAGTACACAGTAACCAGCACACACCCCCAATCAGGTCCCGATGTGGCGACAACGAGCCACTCGCCTGGACGCGGTAATTTGAAAACGCCCGGGTAGAAGGCTTTCGGAGACGGCCCCACCGTCATCGCGACGTTGACGAGTGTATGGCGGAGAGTATCAGGTGGCGCTGCGCCCGCAGAAATGCGCGCGGCACGTAGTAGCAAGGCATTGCCCGACGGGTCATGCAGCGGTGTCCACCAAACCTTCATCGGAATTCCTGGCTGCATCATCGTGATGCCCGGACCGATTGCGAAATCGCCGCTCCGGATGGGTTTGCCCGCTGTGCCTGCGCGAATGCAACGCCGCGCAGCGCTCCCCGCATACCGATCTAGAGTAGCCGTACGCCTCGGATCCGGCGTCGGTCCACGCGGGTACACTTCTCCCTCCGCTTCAGCCGCGGCAACGCTGAGCGGAATTGTTGAATCGATTGGGAGTAGTGACGCTGTTGCGCGAGACTCTCCGTGTTTGGTCCAGCTGGCCGTTGTCCGCACAGATTGTACAATGGCGAGAGCAGAGAGAAGCGCGAGCACGGCTATGCGAAGACTGGGGAACATTGTCCCTCCAAATGACGAGTCAGAAAGCAGCAGCGCTTCGTTCGGCAATTCTTAGATGCAGGGCGCGACGTCTCGTATCGGGGCCAGTACACTCCATGCGCCGGATCGACGCACCACGAATTCCGCCTCTGACAAAGTATAGGCTCGGCCGACGGCATCTGGCACAAAGTCGCCGGCTGCCCGGGAAACCGCGACGCTTTGCAACGGACCGTTGCCGAACTGGAAGACCAGAACGTTGACGTCATCGCGAGACTCGAGCCCGCGAAGCACGTCTGGCGCGGAGAACCCGAGGCATTTGCGAGCCTGTGTGAGCGTGGTGTAGGGACCGAAAATGAAAATCCGTGTCGCACCCGGTACTGTGGAAGCGAGCGACAATCGTGTTCCAGATCCCCGCTGCTTGGCGTCGTTTAGCAGTTGCTCGACGTCGCGCGCGGAGGGCTCGCAAGCCCACAGGAGGAGTACCGCCACCAATCGTCCGATTCGTGCGCTCACTACTACTCTCCCAAGGCATCAACCCGCCAAACACCGCGTTCTGCGGCAAGAAATCAGCAACGCTCACTAGGTGTCAGCGAGCGGTCCAAGCAGGTCCCAGCGGTTGCCTTCGCTATCGCGAAAGACGGCAACCATTCCGTACGGTTCGATGCGTGGTTCAGTGAGGAATTCGACGGAAGCCGCACGCATCCGGGCGTATGTTGCTGCGAAGTCGTCAACGCGAAGGAAGAAACCAACACGCCCAGCTGTCTGCCTTCCGATCATCGCCGTCTGTTCGTCGCCGTCGGCACGAGCCAGCAGGATTCCGGTTGCTGCGCCGAGCGGCCGTACAACAACCCACCGCTTGGGCCGTCCGTCATTCGTCAGCGCTGGAACATCTTCGACGAGTTCAAATTGCAGCGCATCGACGAAGAATCGAATGGCGGAGTCATAGTCACGAACGATGAGTGAGACGAGTTGGAGATTCGCCACTGGAAATCAGAGAGTTGAATCGGAAGAAGTCAGTCGGCTGCAGTAACTGATTGAGTAGCACTGGGCTCATGGGAGTTGCATCTCAAACCCTTCGCAAACGCTCACCTCAATGCCACCGCCCAGAAACCTGCCGGTATGTGCGCTGGGGTGTTTGGATGCGATCGCAACTGCCTCCTCGATATCTTTTGCCTCAACCAAGAAGAAGGCTCCAACGCGGTGTGCCGTGCTCTGGTAGGGCCCATTGGCAACGACCGGTTCGCTATGAATGTGCTCTGCGGTATCTGTGGGACGGATAGTCTTCCAAAGCTGCGGATCCGATAGGCCACCCATAGCGATCAGGCTTCCGGTCTTCTGCCACGCATCGTAGTGCGGCACACATGCAGCGGAGAGTGCCTCCGCATCACTGGAACCAAGTGCGTTGGCCACCTTGGGGTCGTAGTAACAAAAACAGACGAACTTCATTCCCCCTCCTTAAACTTTGCGTGCACTGACCTGCGCGCCATCTGACGCCCAACGCTCTGTTGCGGCGCTCCCATGAGATTACGCGCACAGCACGTAGTCCGTAGTGCGCCGACCGCGCAAATGTGCCGAATTTTGGGGAATGCGAAAGAATTCGGACGTCGGCGGTTGTAGGCAGCACGCGTCATTATGCGGCCCGGGAAAGCCCGTTGATGGCTTCGGGCAGACTGCTCGTCCCATCAGGTGCCCATAAATCTTCCGTGATGCCTACGATGGATCGCGGCGGCGGCCTCGTCGCTTCCCCTGCCAACCTCCGCGAGCGTCGTCGGCCCACCATGCAATAGAGCTAACGTTGAGGATCGCTACGATAGCGCTTGCTGCACTCTCTGTCGCTTACGCGGCTCTTGGAACGGGCGCCGCGACTCCCGAGCGAATCGCCTTCATCAACGCGCGAGTCCTCGACGACTCGACCTTCGTCGCGCGCGCACTCGTCGTCGAAGGCGGGCGTTTCGTGGACGCCGATCCGGCGACCGCGAGCCGCACCGTGGACCTGTCCGGCGCCTTCCTCGTGCCGCCGTTCTGCGAAGCGCACAACCACAACCTGGGCAGTGCCGACGGGAACCAGGAGGCGATCGATCGATACCTTCGCGAGGGCATCTTCTATGTCGGCGTGCTTTCCAACCTGCCGGCGCTGACTGATCCGATTCGTCAGACTTACAACAACTCCCGCAGCGTCGACGCGATTTTCTTGAATGGCGGCCTGACGGCCACGGGCGGGCACCCCATCCGTCTTCGCGAGTCGCTGCTTGAACGAGGGCTGTACCCTGGCTTCACGCGTGAGTCGCTGGCAGATCACTCGTACTTCATCGTCGACTCCCTCGCGGACTTGAATCGGAAGTGGCCGCACATCGTTGGCTTCCGGCCAGACGGCATCAAGATCTTCCTGTTGTGGTCCGAGGACTTTCAGCGACGTCAGCGCGACACGACCTACTTCGGGCAGAAGGGACTCGATCCTAAGCTCATGCCGAAGATCGTTGAACGCGCGCACCGACAGGGACTGCGGGTCTTCGCTCACGTGGAGAGCGCACACGATTTTCACGTCGCGGTCGAAGCTGGCGTGGACGTCATCGCTCACCTACCAGGGAACGACTCGCCGGCTCGCATCGCAGCGGCCGACGCACGCCTGGCCGCCACACGCGGCGTGCGTGTAATCACGACCGCGGTGCTCATCGAGCGTCCGGCGCGCAAGCGGGACACGACCAACTATCTCGCGATGCGCGCTGCACAGATCGAGAACCTCCGGCTCCTGCGACAGTCCGGCGTCGTGCTTGCGGCGGGAAGCGATGAAACGAGGCAGACCAGCACCGCTGAGATCGACCACCTGCGCGGTCTTGGTGTGTTCAGCAATGCCGCACTGCTCGATGTCTGGGGCGCGGCCTGCGCGAGTACGCTGTTCCCCACGCGGAAGCTTGGAAAGCTCCGGCCTGGCTACGAAGCCAGCTTCCTCGCACTCGGCGCCGATCCGCTCGCAGACTTCGCCGCCACCCGTAATATCCGCCTTCGTGTGAAGGATGGTGTGGAGATGCCGGCCGCTACTGCTCCGTAGGTTGGCGACGCAGGCGGCTGCGGGCTATACTCCCGCCACTCCTGTCAGATGCTATTTCCGGGCCAAATGAAGCTATGATCAGCATGCGACATGCATTCTTTGTGGTGGCACTGTGTGCTGGCGTGGCCGCGCCTCTTTGCGCACAGACGCCCGCGGCGACATCCCTGTTCACTGCGCGCATCATCGACGCGCGTACCGAACGACCAATCGCGGAGGCGAGCATTCTGCTGCTCGGCCTCGAGCGCACCGCGAGGAGCGATTCGGCTGGCAATCTCCGTCTCACGCAGTTGCCAGCCGGAAAGCACATCGCGCTCGTGCGCGCCGTCGGCTACGACTCATTGCTGTTTGCGATCGATATTGCGCAATCCGATACCGCCGAAGCGGAACTGATGCTCACGCCGATCACGCAGCAACTCGAAACGGTGAAGGTCGCAGCCACCGGCGGGATGTTGGCGGCGCGCATGGCGGAGTATGAGGAACGCAGGAAGATCGGACTCGGGAGTTTCATGGACTCGACGGCGTTTCAGGAAGTTCCTGGCACTCCGTTGGCCGATGTACTGACCAGACGGTTTCCCGGCCCGAGATTTCGCGGCGCGCGGTGCGTAAGTCTTGATGGCATGCCGATGGTACGAATCGATCCGAATCTCGTTTTGCCCGAAGAGATCGCGGCCGTTGAGGTCCACACGCGTGCGTCCCTTCCTTCCAAGTACGGCGGGACGAATGGCTGTGGCATATTCGTCATCGTATGGAGGAAGATGCGATGAGCGTACCACGTGCATTCGCAGTGCGGTGTACAGTGGCGCTATACGCCTAAGGTACGAGCCTGAAGACGTCCACTGAGAATGCGGGATAGCCGTTCAGCTCTGTCGGCGACGTGTAATCTGCCGCGATGGCTCGGCGCATGCGCACCGCGACGAGCTGCTTTTCCGGAATGATCGTGAGATTCTGTCCAAGCCACCCTAGCGCGGCAAAGCCGACCGATCGGCCTGTTCGCAGGACACGATAGTAGGGAATGTGGTCGCCGACGGCCAGCCAGTTCATATGCGCGGCATATTCGGCGGCCGTCAGCCGCGCCGCCATCGCGGCGTAGATCGCGTTCGGCGCCGTGTACGACTCCGCCACGAGTGGTTGCAGTTTCGCCATCGTTGAATCGGGCGCGCCCATGGATCGCCACTGCGTCAGCAGGTCCGACGTGACGCCGAACGCCGTGTAGTCGACCAGACGCCACCAGAGGAACCCATGGTCCGGTGCAAAGGTCGTCGACGCCGCGGTGGACGTGGCCATCCAATCCAGCGGGATCACCTGCTTTCCCTGCCACTGACCGCCATCGAGAATCGCCTGTCCGACCTTCGCCAGATCGAGCGGGCGAATCAGCATCTCGCCCGCGCCCAGTGGAACGCCCCGACTATCGCGCCTCCAATTGACGGTCGTGATGCCCATGGGGAGAAACAGCTTCTCATTCAGGTAACTGTCCATCGGCCTGCCCGCCAAACGCCCCGCCAGCACCGCGAGAAAATCGACTCCCGCATTGTTGTACTGCCACCCAGTCCCCGGCGCGAAGACCGTGCGCGACTTGATAGCATTCGCTTCGATGTCGCCAGCGTCACGCGTCGGATTGAGGCCTGAGGTGTGTGACAGCAGGTGGCGATACGTGATGCTCGCCTTGCGCGGATCGGCGTCCGCAAAGGTCGGGATCTGCGTCACCACCGGCTCATCGAGCGAGGTGAGCTTGCGGTCTGCGAGCAGGTAGCCGAACGCCAGGGCGACGAACGACTTGCTGGCGGACATCGCCACGATCGGCGAGTTGTCGACACTATAGTTGTACTCGTACACCACCTTGCCGTTTCGCAAAATGACCACGGCGTCGCTCTGTTCCGCCTTGGATTTGGCGATCAAGACTTTCAGCGCGGAGTCGCTGATGCCCTCGGCAGCCGGTGTCGAAAGAGGAATCCCTTCGCGGTCCGTTATGGGCGCTGGCGGGTCCACTGGGACGTTCGCGGTGGGAGCATCCGCCTTGCATGCCGCGAGCATGGCGACGACGCCGTACGCGAAGGCCAACCCCCGCCGCGTGCGTAGCTGCCTCCCCCTCACCGCCGCGGACCCGTCCACACCACGATCGAGCCGCAGCCGCTGAAGATGTCCTGGAACTCCGCCGGGACGAAGCCGGACTGGTACACCTCGACTGCCGCCACGTTGTCGGGCGGGATGAAGCTGTCGAGCGCCTCAGTGCCGGGCATGCGCATACGGTCAACGAACACGGTGGGCACGCATCGGCCGCGCATCATGATCACTCGATCTGTCATCCTGCCGCGCACCTCGAGCCGCACACCAGGAACCGCGCGCAGCACGTCGGTGAAGCGAAGTGGTCGCATCTCTTCCAGGTCGCCCGGCCCGAAGAAGCGGCCGAGTCCCGTGCGCTGTCGCTCTTCGAATGCAGAAAGAATGCGTCCCCGCGCCGACCGCGCGACGGCATTGGCGCGCACTCGCACCGTGTCCATGACCAACGCAGGCACCAGCGCCACCACGTGCGCCACGGTGTCGCCGGGCACGAGGTCCACCAGCTGCTGCTGCGGCGCGTAACCCAGCGCGCGCACGTCGAGCGTCCACGTGCCGGTCGGCGTGGACGCAAGCACGAAGCGCCCGACACTGTCGGTGCGCGTTTCGAGGCCGGTTGCACCCAACCCGACGATGGCGTTGGCAAGCGGACGTCCGCCGGCTGTCTGCACCGTGCCGCGCACCCCACCCTCGCCACGCAGCACGATGTCCACGACACCGCTGTCCTCCGGCGCCTGCGGGCCGCTCGGCGCGGCTGCGACCGCTTCCGCACGCCCCAGCACCAGGTCGCGCGGCGCAATTGCCGTGGCCGACGACGTGAACGTGGCGACGCCGCTCGCCCCTTCGGTGCCCACTGCGCGCAGCCGGACGATGGTCTCGGTGGGCACGCCGCACACGACGTAGCGGCCGTCGTCGCCTACCGGTACGTCGGTGGTTACGATGGTGCGTTCGACTTGCCCCGCTGCGATCCGCAGGTCCAGCCACTGCGCCGTCACCTGCCCCGCGCTGGGCGGCAGGTCGCTGGTCGGCACGGCCCGCCGTACGGTGCCGAAGAGGAAGCCGGTGCCCGGGGTGGCCGCGCTCCCGCACACGCGCGTCACGAGTGTGCTCACCGACGGCACCGATGCGCGCACGTTCACGCCGCGCCCGGCGCGCACGGTGAACGGTACTGCCACGCTGCCCACACCGAGCGTATCGAGGCGTGCATGGCGCGCCGAGAGCACCCATGGCCCGGCCGGCAGGTTGTCCACTCGTGCGCGTCCGCGCGCATCGAGGGTGGCGTCGTGCACGCGCGTCGTATCGAGCACCGACACGAGGCGCACGCTCGCACCCGCGAGCGGCAGACGGGTGATACTGTCCACGCTCGTGATGTCCACGCGCCCGGGACGCCCCGGCGTTACGGACTTTTGTGTTTGCGGTTGCGCATTCACTTGCGCATTCACTTGCGCGTTCGCTTGTGCGTTGTTTTGCGCGTGCACGCGCGCAGCGCCGAGCGTGCTCAGGCACGCGACCATGATCGCGAAAAGGGCGTTCGTACGATACGTCATCACTTGCGATTCTCCATCACACTGTTGAGTTCATACTGCCTTCAGGTAGACCATACGCCGCCATCACCAGCCTCACCAGCCTCACCGGCGCCCGGCCACGGCCGCGGCCGCGGCCGCGGCCGCGGCCGAAACAGCGTCCTTCGCAGGAATACCCCGGGCACCTTTCCGTGAAATTGACCACGACGGGAACGGGCCCATGCACTTCAACACCGTCCGCGTGGCCAGGTTCGACGGACAGGACCACAACAACCGCGGGTATCCGTTCGAAGGTGATACCCAGGTTGCCGATCTACCCTGTTACCCATGGCCTCGGCTGCAAACGCGTGGGCACTAGGGCAGGCCGAGAAAGGTCCGTAGGGTCGCGAGGTCTGTTCCGACGGCGTCTGGGGTGGCCTCCAACTCCTCGGACGGACTGTCCAGGCGATTCAGCCAGACCGTGGGATAGCCAAACCATTTGGCGCCAACCGCATCCCACCCCGCGAAGGCCACGAAGGCCACTTCCGCTGCACGAAGGCCGGTGGCCTCGAGCCCGAGCTGGTAGGCAGCGGGGGCCGGCTTGAAGGCGCGCACGGGATCGGTACTGAGGAGATAGTCGAACGAGCCACCGAGACCGTTGGTCGCGATGTTCGACGAAAGCATGGTCGGCGTAAAGTTGGTCAGAAAGCCCGTGCGAATCCCTGCGCCTTTGAGCGCGGCCAAGGTAGGCGCCACATCCGGCCAGAGAGGCAGGTGGAGGTACGTATTCAGGAGCTGGTCGAATTGCGCCTGGCTCATGTCCACATTCAGGGAGCGAGCCGCTGCCTTCAAGGCGTCGGCGGTCGTGCTCCAGAAGTCCCGATAGCGGTGACCGGCGGTACGGAGCCAGGTGTACTCGAATTGACGCGTACGCCATGCAGCAACGAGGGCCGGTCCTTCCTGAGGAAACAGGGAAGAGGCGAGCCGAGCCACTGGCCGCGGATCAAAGATGGGGAATGCGTCGAAGAGGACGGCTCGGATGCCGGCCGCCGCGGGGATCCGGAGTGAGGGCAAGACCAGCGAGCCAACGGCAAGCGAGGATGTGGCAAGAAACGACCGGCGATGCATTGAGGACTCCGCAAAGGGTGAAAGAACATGGCCGACGACGCTTTTGCGTGCTCATCTCGTCCACGTAGCTCCGCAGCACCGCATTGATGCGGGACTGATAGCGGGGACCCGCCTCACGGAAGAACGCCACCACATCACTGTCGAGCCGGATCGAGATCGCTTCCTTCGTCACCGGCATCACCACGCGGGCGTCCTGCCAAGAGGATTCGGGCAGATTGCGCAACTCCTGCGGAGAGGTCGCCTCTCTCTCGGCCTCAGTGAGACGTCGGAGCCGGGCAAGGTCAGCTCGCCCCTTCCGTCGGGCGGCTGGATGGCTTTGAGGCTTTCGACATAGCGACGACGCTCCTTGCAATGGCTTCCGCGCGCCGAGATGAGGTGGCGGACGATACCGCCAACGGGGACTACGCGATCAGTGAAAACGTCAGTGAGCGGCACTCCATCGACGATTCCGAGGGCGATCACACGACGTTCGCCATGATCGCGGCGCGTGTCAACGAACTCGACGTACTGTCATCGAACACCAGACTGGCGAATGCGAAGTCAAATCCCAGCAGCGGCCAATTGCGCGTGGTTTTGGCGGAGTCTCACTCGAACGTCATGGAATACGCGAGATCTGTATATACACGGCGCGTGCGCACTGTGGCGTTCTTCCGGGGCCGCGTCAGCACCCAGCGCGTGAATCACAGCGCGATGATGCGCGATGATGCGCGAGGGCATCGACTCGCCCGAAGGCCGCGTGAACGTCGATACGCAATGGAAGTTGTATTGTCTCGTGCACAACATCGAGAAACTGGCGCGCGCGGGATGCGCGGCGTAGGCCGTCCGAGGGCGCGACGGATCGCGAGATACATCGATCCTCGTCATCAAACGCGCAAACTTTCATCGATCCACGTCGGAATCGCGTGCGGACGCGATTCGACGACGCATGTTGTTCTCGAAAGCGTCTTATCCTACAGCCTCAACCCCAAGCTTCTGCTGCGGGCGCTCAAATCAAATGCGAGCGCAGCGAGCTACCGAACGCGCCCGGGTGCAGCAGGCATCGTTATGGCCCGGCGTGCCGAACCCACGTACTGGGATGACGCCGCCCATGAATGACTCCAACAATGCTGATCGTGTTCGGGTACACCTTGTAGTACACCGCATACGGAAAGCGCTTCAGCAAGACACGGCGCAACTGTCCTTGGACCACCGGAAACCGCTCGGGAGTCTCGCCAATCTCCCGCAGGACCACATCCAGGGCGTCAAGAAACGCCGCCGACGCGACGCGCGAACGCGCCTCATACCACTCCACGGCTTCTACAATTTCCGCCCGAGCCCGCGCTCGGATCCGCACGTCGCGCACTACCCGTTCCGGGCGCGCAGCTCGTTCCGCAAGGCCGACCACAGGATACCCGCATCCGGCGAGGCATCGGCCTCAACCTCTCGATCATGCAGCTCCGCCGCCAACGCTCCCGCGACGGGAGCACTGTCCGCCGGATCCAAACTGTCCCACAATCGGCCCATGAGCGCGATACGCTCCTCGACCGTGAGGGACTCCAATGCCTGCGAGCGCTCGACCATATGGAGGGAATTTGGCAGCAATTTCAGACCGCGGCAACTCTAGGCCCCGTGGCCATAACGCTCGCTTCTACAGCGGGCGCTCCAACAAAATGCGCGCGCAGCGCGCGTCCGAAACGGCGCCCGCCTGCAGCAAGCCTCGTTATGCTTCGCGCGCGATCGGCATCGTATGCAACTCCACTCCCAGTGCGCGGATGAGTTTCAACACCGTGTCGTACCGCGGCTTCGCACCGGGGGCCAGCGCCTTGTAGAGACTCTCGCGCCCCAGGCCGGTATCCTTGGCTAGTTGCGCCATCCCGCGCGCTTTCGCGACATCCGCGATGGCTTGGAGAAACAAGTCGGGATGCTCGCTGGCTAACGCGACGTTGAGGTACTCCGCGATCACCTCGTCACTGTCGAGATAATCGGCCGCATCGAACGGGGCTGCCTTCTTCATCGCTCCTCCTCCAGTGCCGCACGCAGGGCGTGCGCGCGGCGGATATCACGGCGCTGCGTCGACTTGTCGCCGCCACAGAGCAGCCAGTACGTCACCGCGCCCTGTCGCCAGTAGTACACCCGATACCCCGGACCCGCGTGAACGCGGAGCTCCAGCACGCCGTCTCCGACCGGCGCGTGATCGCCGAAGTGTCCTAACTCGGCCGCGCGCAGTCGCGCCAAGATCCGAGCCTTTCCGATCGGATCGCGCAGTGCCCGCAGCCATGCGTCGAACTCGTCGGTGCGGAGAAACACGTGCATGCAGTAGTGTATCTATTCGGATACACACCGTCAAGGTGCGACGGCGTGTTCCCAAGCATAACGCTGAGCTCTGCCGCATGGCCTGATAACAATGCGGCAGGCGAGAGCAGCGAGCCAGCCGTGTACCTTGAATGCCTTGTCGGCAGCAGCGCCTCGTTATGCGGCGGGTGCGCTGAGGGGCAGGAGCCGCTATCCAAGCAAGATTCGAGAGGATTCGAGCTTCTTGAACGAGCGCGCCAAACCTTGATGAATGTCTGCGAGCAGCTGCGCCACTTCCGCATGCAGTGCCTTTAGACCGTCGATGGTTGCGCCCTCAGCACAGAACACCTTGCGCATTCCGTTCGGAACATACATCTGACTTCTGAGTTGCTCACTCCCACGGAGGACACGGAGAAACTCTTCAGTATTCGCCACCAGCTGCAGATCCGCGCCGTTCTCCGTCGTGAGCTGTTGCTCTGACATCGCATAAGCCAAGCTCACTAAGTCATAACTCGACATCGGGACTTCCGGCTGCGCGTCGTACTTCAGTGACTTCAGCAGTCGACAAACCTTTCGCAATCCCCCTCCGCACCGCGCGTCCTTCTCCGCGATTCGCAGATTGTGTAGAAATGGCTTGTTGCCTATCCGCTGCTGGCTGTGCGCATCGTAAATGCGAACGCCCCGAAATGCTTCAAGGCTTGTTTGCTCATACTCAATATTGTTCCACCAGTTTCCTATCACGACATCGACGTCACGGCGCAATGAGCCACCTGACAGGGCTAACGCCTTGGATCCCGAAGCATCGACCATCACTTCTGGGAAGGCGTTGGCAAGCACTCCAATTGCTGCTTGACGCAACTCTTTGAGGTCGCTCGCCGGATCCCCCGCATATGGCGTCGAAGGCCGCAAAGGCGGCTCCAGGTCGTGATACGCAAGATGGAGGGTTAGCAAGTCAATGTCGCTGTACGCCTTAATATGGGTATCGTTAGTAGTCGATCCCTGAAATCGAAACGCAACGGGGATGTTTCGCCGTGCCAGCCCATCTTCAAGCTGACGCCTCACTCGCGAACCTTCCTCGAGCGTAATCTCCGTATATCGCTTCTCAATGGGCTGCATTGCACCTATGGCATACTTGACTGCCGAATCCTCGGATAGTCTCGCGTAAGCCTCTTGGAGGCCGAGTGCCTTCTCTACCACGCCACGTCGGCGGTCTTGCAGATTTTGCAATTGGGTTTCGCGGGCCATGACGAACTCAGTTGGCGAGTGGTGGGAACAGCTGTTTCACCTGAGACTCGAAAGCTCCGAAGGAAGTGCGTCCCAAAACGAAGAGCTTCTCTAGTTTATTCCGATCCGACTCGAGAAGGTCTGTGGCGTACTCTGAGCCGGCGTAGGTTTCATCGATTCGCACGCATGGGACATGCGCGCATAGTGCCTTACGCAGGCCTTCCATCGTGTTCGTGCTAGTCTCAAGCGTCTTAGGGATCATATAGAACCACCACATACTGAAGAGTAGCTGATGGGCGATACTTCGTTTCGGCTCCTTGTAGTGACCAACTCCGATGCTCAGAACCGCCAGCCTCTCGGGTGCTGTCACCACCCTTAGCGCGTCGGCAATTGCAAGCATGGTCGGGTTATTCGCCGCGTAGCCACCATCTAGTACTTCTGGATTGCCCCAACTACTCGTGGCGATTCTCGGCCGTGCAAAGAACGGAAATGCTGCGGTTGAGGCGACTAGTGCGTCTACGATGGTCGAACCGAATCCAGCTTCAAAGCTGCTCCTTCTGCCGATCGCGAGATCTGCCTTTGTCTTGAAGATCATCGGCTTCGCGCCATCGTAGTCCACGGCGACCAATCCCAATGCAGTCTGGAATGCATCGAAGTTTCGATCGCCAAAGATGCGCTCTGCCTCTCTGCGCAGCGCATTTGATCGATACCGCCTTGCCAGCGGCGGGGGTCGAAGCCCTGCACGCATCACTCGCGGCACCAACTCTAGGTAGATATCAAGGATTTCAGCAACGGACTTTCCGAGCGCCAAGAGTGCGGCGATAATGGCACCCGTGCTGGTTCCGTAAATCAGTTCGAAGTATGACCCTAGCGACCCACCGACGTACTTCTCGAACTCATGAAGTACCCCTAGTGTGTAGAGCCCCTTTGCGCCTCCGCCATCGAGTGAGAGCACCCGATACTGCGATGTCGTGCTCTCTGCTCCCACGTTGATCGTGTTCTCTGTCATTTACGGTCGATTGGCGTAACGAATATATGGATGCTTCGGGTAGCCCAAGCGATGCCCGACAGGCCGAGGTGGTTTCTAGTTTTTGCATAACGCAAAGCTCTGCCGCAGGGCCCCATAACAATGCGGCAGGCGAACGCAGTGAGTCAGCCGCGCTCATCGAATGCCCTGGCGGCAGCAGCGTTCTGTTAGGCACCGCCCCCGAAAAACTTCGCAAGAGCCGGCAAGAACGGGCCAATGATCGTCATGTGGTTTGCGGCCGAGGCAATGAAGCGTTGGTAGTGCGCTAGAAATTCGTCCTGTTGGTTAGATGACCGCATTCCCTCAATCGCAACGAGCAGTGAATCACGTTCTGACTCGGCGGCTACCCGTTCCCTAATTGCCTGCGAGAGCTTCTCGAAGACATCGCTGCCATTCAGAACGAGATTGCTGGATCTGTCAGTGGAGTTGATGTTGACTCGAGAATTGTCGCCATGTATCGAGATTCCCGGGCGCATGATCCGCTCCACCTCAATCGTAGTCAGCTTACGAACCTTCGCCTGGTAGTGGGCAGGAATCCCGTGAAACTTGTCGTAGTAACCGCGATCGAGCACGACGTAGGTCTCCTTAAGGCCATTCGGTAGCTTTCTCTCAAGGTGATCTCCTTCCTCAAGAGGGATCTGCACATCGTCAAACACAATGCTTGAGCCCGAAACGACGCTCTTGATGTTGGGGAAGACCGTACCATCCTGCTTTACGAGCGCCACTATGTCGTTCATCATGCCGGAGAAGGGCATTCTCTTTGCTCCCATGAGTTGATGATTGATTCCGTAGCGTGTGCCTAACGCTTATTAGACCGCGTGCGATCACTGCAGCCAGTTGTTTATACCGCTGATTTTCGCAGTATAACAATCCTGAAATTCGCGGCAGTGCAGCACACCATCCAATTGCATTGCCAGAACTTACGGTGCGCCTAAGCCCACCCGCCAGCCCGCGTTATCCTGCGGTTATCGCGCTATATCACGCCGACGCTCAGAGAGAGTCACGGGAGGACATGGCCCGCTCCCGGCACGCCGTCCAACGGACTCCGAACACCACGCCCGCCGCGATTCAGCACATGCGTGTACAGCATCGTGGTCTTCACATCCTTGTGGCCCAATAGCTCCTGCACGGTGCGAATGTCGTAGCCCGACTCCAGCAGATGTGTGGCGAAAGAGTGCCGGAATGTGTGGCACCCCACGCGCTGTCCAAGTCCGGCATCCTTCGCGGCCGACGCCACCGCCCGCTGCAACACACTCGGATGCACATGGTGCACGCGCCACTGCCGACTCTCGGCGTGCCAATGCTGCCGTGCCGCCGGGAATACCCACATCCACGCACGATGCCGACCGGCATTCGACGCCTTGAGATGAAAGGCATTTGGCAGTTCCACATACCCACCGCCACGCAACATCAGACGCACAATGAACACCCGCGCACGCTCCATCTGCTGGGACAACGGGTCCATCAGCGATTCCGGCAACATCGTCACGCGATGTCGCCCACCCTTGGTCTGACGCAACACGATCTCGCGTCGCTCGAGATTCACATCCTTCCGGCGCAATGCACAACACTCCATCAACCGCAATCCGGACCCGTACAGCAACTGCGCCATCAGCCGCGGCGTACCATCCATGTGCGTCAGCACCCGCGCTACGCCATCGCGCGACAACACGTTGGGCAACACCTGCGGACGCGGCGCCGGCGCCAATGCATCAATTGGCGGCAGCGGCGCATCCAACACATCACGATACAGAAATTGCAACGCCGCCAAGGCCTGGTTCTGCGTGCTCGCTGCCACATGACCAACATCCGCCAAGTGACTGAGAAAGGCCCGAACCTCCTCGGCGCCCATGCGACCCGGATGCTGAAGTCCATGGTGACGCACGTACTTCACCACCCACCGCAGATACACATCCACCGTACGGGGACTGTACCGTCGTAGCGCCGCACGCTCACGCGCCAACACCAACAACGAAGAACGGGACATGCCGGCACCATACCACCGTGCCACGCATGTCCCGTCATCATTTCTACGTCGGTTGCATCAAACCGACATGGTCCAACTCAACGACCCATCCGATCCCGGCGCACCTGCACCCGCAGTCCCTTGATCTTGGTGTTCTTGAGCGCGTTGATCACTTCGTCCGCCATCGCCTCCGGCACTTCCACCGTGCTGAAGTTGTCGGCAATCTGGATCGCGCCGATATGACTGGAGTCGAGTCCGGCCTCGTTGGCGATCGCACCGACGAGATCGCCCGGACGCATCTTGAGCTTGCGGCCCGCACCAATCCACAACTTCGCGGCCGTCCACGCGGTCTCACGCTTGGCGCGCTTGTTGCCACCGGCGCCGCGCTCACCACGACCTTCACCGGAATCGCCACGCGAACCACGCGACTCACGTGAATCACGAGAGCCGCGCTCCGGACGGTTGTCACGATCAAACTTCGGCGATCCGGTACGCTCGCTGCGCGGCGCCACCGTCGGAATCTCGGCTTCTTCTCCATCATGACGCGCCGCCACCAGCTTCACTGCGGCCGCAGCCAAGTCCATCACGTTGTACTCGCCCGCCAGTGACTCCACCATGCCGCGGAAGCTGTCGAGATTCCCCTCGAGCACGGCCTCACGCAACGTGGCCTTCACCAGCTCCTGACGATGCGCACGCAAGTCAGCCACCGTGGGCACCTGCGCCTGCTCGATCTTCTGATTGGTCTGCCGCTCGATATTGCGCAGCAAACGATGTTCACGCGGCTCAGCCAGCGTAATCGCCACACCTTCACGGCCCGCACGACCGGTACGACCGATGCGGTGCACATAGGTCTCAGCATCCGCCGGCACGTCGAAGTTCACCACGTGCGACACATGCTTTACATCAAGTCCGCGCGCGGCCACGTCCGTGGCAATGAGCAGGTCCACCTTCTTGGCGCGGAACTTCTGCATCACCCGATCACGCTGATCCTGCGACAACCCACCATGCAACGACTCGGCGCGCAAACCGCGCGCTGTCAACGTCTCACTAAGCTCGTCCACTTCGGTACGCGTACGACAGAACACGATCGCGCTCGTGGGCTGCTCGATATCGAGCACACGCGCCAGCGCCGGCATCTTGTGCGCACGCGGCACGATGTACGCCACCTGCCGCACGCGCGCCGACTCGCCCTCGGCCACCACTTCGCGCTCCACCGTGACATGCACGGGGTTCTGCAGATACGTGCGCGCAATGCCGGCAATGCGCGGCGGCAACGTGGCGCTGAACAAGGCGGTCTGCTTGGTCGACGGCGTGGCCTCAAGAATGGCCTCGAGCTCGTCGGCAAAACCCATGTCGAGCATTTCGTCGGCTTCGTCGAGCACTACGCCCTTGAGCGTGTCCAGCTTGAGCGTATGACGCTTGATGTGATCGAGCGCGCGGCCCGGCGTGGCAATCACCGCATCCACACCGCGACGCAGTGCCCGCACCTGCATCTCCATGCTCGCACCGCCATAAACGGCCAGCGCATTGAGACCGAGCGGCTTGCCGTAGCGATGCACGGCCTCGGCCACCTGCATGGCCAACTCGCGCGTGGGTACGAGAATGAGCACGGACGGACCGCCGGTCGAGCGATGGCCGGCGCCGATACGCGTCAGCAATGGCAACGAAAACGCAGCGGTCTTGCCGGTGCCCGTGGCAGCCTGCGCCAACACGTCGCGCCCTTCCAGCAGAGGTGGAATGGCGGCGCGCTGTACTGGCGTGGGTTCTTCGTAGCCCAAAGCCACGAGGGCCTGGGCAATGCGCGGATCCACTCCAAGCGCGGCAAAGGTGCCGTGCGACTCGTCGTGCGCGCTGATCGGGGCGACGGTGCTGTCCGCGTCCGGTTGTGTCATGGTTTTTCTCCTGTAGCCCGGAAATCTACCCAATTCCGTCCCCAAACAGTGAAATTCCGGGAATGAGCCACCCGCGTGACGCCCAAAACGCCCCCCAGCCGCCCTACCCCTTCGAAATCCGCTCCTCCGGCATTCAGGGGATGGGGGCCTTTGCCACCCGGGCCATTCCAATCGGCGAACGTCTCATCGAGTACGCCGGCGAACGGCTCACCCCCGCCCAGGCCGAGGAGCGCTACCCCGACGTGGCGGGTGAACGCCACCACACGTTTCTGTTTGCCATCGATGACGACGTGGTCGTGGACGCGTCGGTCAATGGCAATGAGGCGCGTTTTCTCAATCACTCCTGCGCCCCAAACTGCGATGTGGTGATCGACCAGAAACGCTTGTGGATCGAAGCCATTCACGACATCGAGCCCGGCGAAGAGTTGGTCTACGATTACGCCTTCGTGCTCGAGGAACGTCACACACCGGCCGCCAAGAAACGCTATCCCTGCCACTGCGGTGCGATCACCTGCCGCGGGACAATGCTGGCGAAGAAGCGCTAGACCGTTGGTGGAGCCGGTGTGATTGGCGCGCACATCACCACATCACGCTGCACCTCGTCGCCCAACACGAAGGTCGTTTCTCCAACCAGAACAAAACCTTCGCGTTCGTAGAAGCGAATGGCGCGAGCGTTGCGCTCCCACGTGGTGAGCCACAACGCATCAGCGTTCACCGCCGTCGTGTGATTCTTGGCGGCGTTCATGAGCGCAATGGCCACTCCGCGTCCATGCCACGCGTGATCGACATAGAAGCGATCAAGTTGCATCGGCCGCTCCGCAGCAACAGAACAATTCGGTGGAACAGGCTTCGTCTCACGCAACAGGGCCCACGCCGCCAACGTGTTCTCTACGAACGCCAGCAAACACACACCGCGCTCAAACGCAATCTCGGCGCGCTGCTTCTCCGGCGTGAATGCTTCACCCACATATGCGTCGATGGCCCCCGGGTCGTTGTCCGCCAGAAACGTGTCGAGAAACACGCGGCGCGCGAATGGCGTGAGCAACTCCGCATCGTCCGGCATGGCTCGCCGAATCTCGACAGCAGTCATTGCAGGACCCGCATCAGTCGATGACAAACGTGCGTACGGCATTGTTGCCGTAGCCGAGTGAGTTCCATTCGATGCGGTCGGGTTGCGTGTTGCCGGCCGTGTCGGTTGCGCGCGTGCGTACGGTGACCGGACCTGCAGGTATATCGAGCACCAGAGAGAATCCCGTCCAGGCATATGGCGATGTAGATGGAATGAGCTCAGCGTCCACCCATTCGCCTGCATTGACCTGCACCTGTACTCGTGCGATTTCACCAAAGCCCGACCACGCCCAACCGCGCGCTGTCAGTACGCGCCCGTCTGCCGAGCGCTCAGGCTTGGCGAGAAAACTCTTCACCAGCGCACGCGTGACCGGCGTGTCGCCCTCGGCCGTCTTGTACACGTAACGCTGACGCTGGAAGTAGCCGTCGAATGGTGTGGTGATGAGTTCAAACGCGGCCACCCACTTCACGCTGGCCATGCCGTACCATCCCGGTACGATGAGTCGCGCCGGAGCACCGTGATGCTGCGTAAGCGGCTCACCATCCATGTGCGTGGCGAGAATGGTGTCGGGATGCATGGCGGCATCGACCGGCAGGCCACGCGCAAAGGTCACCGGACCTGGCGTGACTGAATCATCACGCTCACCCTTGTCCGCACCGATGGTGAGCAGCTCCACGGCCTCAGGCGCAATGCCGGCCCGCGTCAACAGATCGGCTACGCGCACACCGCGCCATGCCGTGGTGCTCACAGCACCGTAGCTCCACGGCTCACCAACCGGCACGGGATCCATACCCAGTCGCCAATTGCCCGCGCACTCCATGGTCACCAACACTTCATGCTGAGGCCATGCGGCGAGTTCGTGCACGGCCACTTCGTACGGATGCTGCACGGCACCGCGCACGACAATCACATGTGAAGCATCGAGCGATGGTGTAGGGAAATTGCTGCGTACATACACACTCTCGCGCGGTGTAACGGCCTGCTGCAGAACTTCGCGTGGTGTTTCCGCACAGAGCGGCTCTTCTCGAACCACATCGAGTGGCGCGGCCACGGATGCAGACGAACTGGCGGGATTCATTTCTTGTTGCGTATCTCGGGACGGACAAACGCCGTACTCACCGAATCCCATGGCGCGCTGCTGCGAGCCTTGGCGAATCCGAGTGAGTCGAGTCGTTGCATGAATCGTTTTTCGAACAGCTTGTTGGCGCCAGGCGCGACCGATTCGCTCGCCGGCAATGCCGCAATGCGGAGTTGCAGATTGAGCCCCGGCACTTCGGCGCGGACCGCACGCGCGAGATAGTCGAGTCGCTCGAAGGTGGCTGGCTGATGCAGATAGAACAGCAGCGCCGTTGAACGCGAATCCATGGTACCACGACTCGACGGCTTGATGGCACGCGGTTCGGCATGCGACCACACATTCATCACCACCCAGAGTCGCACCGTGACATCACGCATGCCCTGCGCGCTCAGTTCACGACCGAGCAGGTGATAGTCGGCCAGTGTGAGCACCGGCAGCAGATTCTCCACCACCCCACCATCAGCGTGCACATGCCCATCGATCACAACCGGCGGGAAAATGGCGGGAATGGCCGTTGCCGCCTTGAGCAGCGAACGCGCGCGACGCAGCCCCTGTTCGGTGGTATCGAGTTCGTCGCCCAGTGACCACAGCTGACCGATGCCGAGGTCAAAGTCAGTGGTGCCAAACAACAGCTGTTGATCATTGGCAAATGCCGCACGCAACTCGGTGCGAAAATCACCGTCGATCGCTTCCTCGAGTGTGCGATCGAAGCGTCCGGTATTCACGAGTCCACCAGTGCGACGAAACCAGAACCACCAATCAAACGTGGGCGCAATGCTGGTAGCCGCGCGCGCATAGAGCGCACTCACCGTATCAAGCGACGCTTCCGTACCAAGAAGCGCATACGGCGCCTGCAATGCACCGGTGCTGATTCCCGTGACCATGTCGAAGGTGGGCATCGGCGTATCAGTGCGTGTGCGCCAACCGCGCAGAAAGCCCACACCAAAGGCGCCGTTCTGTCCGCCCCCCGATAACAGGAGGATGTCGAGGGTGCGGTCGCTGCGGCGTTGAGCGCGGCGCACGAGGCGGGCGATGACGGTGTCCCTGAGAGCCCGGTCCCGTGCCGCGAGGGTGACCGCCTCGGATTGGAGCGACGCAAGATCGGCTGGTGGACGGGAAATAGCCGCACAGCCCGTGGTAACAGCTGCGGCCAGCAGGCCCAAAACCAGTCGGCGGATCCTCGTTCGCATCCCCCAAACCTAAGTGGTGAGGATCTGAGGAACAGATGGGGACAATGAGGATCGGAGGAACAGATGGCATGAGGATTGGAGGATCTGAGGATATGAGGGGCGGGCCTCGGGGGTGCCCGGTATGGCTGGGTACCCCCGAGGCCCGCTCTCAAATCCTCTGATCCTTTAATCCTCGTGCCTTCTGTTGCTCAAATCCTCCGCCACCTCCGATCCGACGCGGCTACGCGAGACGATGCGGAATCAGGGAGCCCTGCAGCGTTTCCCCGCCAACCCCGATGAAGACCGAGCCATCCGTCACGCTCAAATCCATGGTCATGCGCCGATCGAGCCGCTCCACCAACGCCGCCACGAGATCACGGTCCAGCTCCACCACCTCGAGGCGCTCGGCTCGGTGAATCCTCTCACCCGCCAGCTGCTCCAGCCAGCGCGTCGGTTCCTTGTGATTGAACACCACCACGCGCGGCGCGGCTTTGCTGGCTTTGTGCAAACGCGCGGCGTCGGGTGAACCGATCTCAATCCAGGTGGTGATGGTGCCAGTCAGATCACGCACACTGAGTGTGGGATCGTCGGGGTCCGACACGCCTTTCGAGAACACGATGCCTTCATCGTATTCGAGGCAATAGGCGAGCAATCGCGCCGCGAAATACTCCGGGGACTCCGATGGATGCATCGCCATGCGGAAGTCGAGCGACGCGTACACGTTGCGGTCGACATGTGCCAGCTCGACTCGCAACGCATACATCGTGGACGTCAGCGCCATATCAGCGCTGCGTCGACTGCGGGTAAAACATCAACGGCAGTACGTCAGCCAGCCGTGACGGTCTTCGATCGTGCCCTTGGCGATGCCGAGGTACTGCTGCTGCAGCTGACGCGTGATGGGACCGACCTTGCCGGCACCAACCGTGATCTTGTCGACACTGCGCACCGGCGTGAGCTCGGCTGCCGTACCAGTGAAGAACACTTCGTCGGCCATGTACAGCATTTCGCGCGGGATGTGCAGTTCACGCACCGGGATACCTAGATCGGCAGCGAGCTGCATGATCGTGGCACGCGTGATGCCGCCCAGAATGCTGCCGTCGAGCGGCGTGGTGATGATCGTGCCCTTGGACACGATGAACACATTCTGACCCGAACCTTCGCTCACCATGCCACTCGGGCTGAGCGCGATGCCTTCGGCATAACCGTTGGCCAGCGCTTCCATCTTGATGAGCTGACCGCTCAGATAGTTGCCGGCAATCTTGGCCATCGCGGGAATCGTGTTGGGCTCCACACGATGCCACGTCGAGATGCACGCATCCACACCGGCTTCGAGTGCTTCGTCGCCGAGGTACGCGCCCCACGGCCAGCAGGGGAGATACACCTCGATGGGCGCACCAATCGGCACCATGCCAGCCGTGCCGTATCCACGCACGACCATGGGACGCAGATAGCACGAATCGAGACCGTTGCGCACGATCAACTCACGCGACGCTTCGACCAGCTGATCCATCGTGAACGGAATATCCATGCGATAGATCTTGCATGAATTGTACAGCCGTTCGAGATGCTCACGCAGACGGAAAATGGCCGGTCCCTTTGGCGTGTTGTACGCACGCACGCCTTCGAAAGCCGACGAACCGAACTGCACGGAGTGGGCCAACACATGCACGGTGGCATCGGCCCAGGGAATGAAATGGCCGTCGCGCCAGATCCACTGCGTTTCGGTGATGCGGCTCATGAGAGTTGCTGCTGATGGTGACGAAAAAAGCTGCGCGTGTTCAGTGCGATCAGATAGAACTCAGATCAGGGCGTTGACGGCACCGCCGTCGACGAGCACCTGCTGACCGGTCATGAACCCGGCACGTGCAGAACAGAGGAAAGCTATCACGGCCGCCAACTCGTCAGGGCGTCCAATGCGGTTCAACGGCGATTCCGCTTCCCATCCCGCGAAAATCGCGTCACGTGCCTGACCAGTGCGGGCCGAGTTCGCGGCGGCCAGGTCATCGAGACGTTCGGTGGCCGTGAAACCAGGCAACACCGTATTGACGGTCACGCCGTCCTTGCCGACTTCGTTGGCCAGCGTCCGCAAATAGCCCGTGACAGCGGCGCGCAGCGAGTTGCTGAGCACAAGCGCTGGTTGCGGACGCTTCACGGCCAGTGACGTGATGGCCACCACCCGTCCCCACTTTCGTTCCTGCATCCCGGGGACAAACGCCCGCGTGAGTTCGACCACACTGCGCAGCAACAACTCGCTGGCCTTGCTCCACGCCGCCCAATCGTGCGCCATGGTGGCACCGGTTGGCGGGCCGCCGGTATTGCAGATAAGGATGTCCACCTTGCCGTAGGTGGCGTTCACGCGCTCCACCACATGCGCGATGCCTTCAGGCGTGGCGAGATCGGCCACTGCATGTTCGACGCGCGCGCCCAGCGCTTCGAGCTTGGTGCGTGCCGCGTCGAGTGATGTGGCATCGCGCGAGCAGATGAAGAGATCACAGCCTTCGCGCGCAAACTCTTCGGCGGTGGCGTATGCAATGCCACGACTGGCTCCGCACACGAGCGCCACGCGCCCACGAATCGCGAGATCCATCAGCGTCCTCCGTTGGAGCCTTCGGGCACATTGCCCATCGGAATGCCGGTGCGGAGATACGAATCGTCCTTATCGATCCAGTCCTGACGCGGCGGATTGAAGATGTCCACGTCGAGTGTGTCTTCCATCGCTTCGGCGCGATGACGCACATGACTGGGCAGCACCAGCACATCGCCCGACTTCACATCGGTGTACACGTCGCCCGGATTGTCCGCGTGCTCGCCAATCCAGAAGCGCAGCCAACCGTTGACGACGTACGTGAGCTGTTCGTTCACGTGATCGTGCGCCGGCACGATGGCGCCCTTCTTGAGATACACATGCGCCAGCATCTGCGACTGCGTGTAGATGAGACGACGGCCGATCTGGGGCGTGAGCTCCTCGATGGCCATATCGTCCCATGTGATCTTGCGGACGTCGGTCATGGTGGGAAACCGGATTGTGGGAGGGTCCCGTACTGGGTGCCGAAGTGACGGACGGCGCTGTGTGTTCAGCGCCCCGCGACGTACACGACTTGCTGCGAAAACTGCGGTGCTTCGAGTTCCTGCACGATGAACTTGGCGAGTGCCTTGCGCGACACGCTGCTGCGCAAGCCGACACCTTGTGTGGCGCCGGCATCGACATCACCGACCGGCCCGTCGGAGAGACGGGGCGGCTTGATCACCGTCCATCCGTCGAGGTGACTGGCCTTCACGCGACGTTCCTGCTCGTCGCGATCCTCCATCATGCCATCTGCCGTACGCGAACGAACAACCATCGAGAGGAGACGCATGCCAATGCCAACCGGGCCCTTCTCGTGGCCGACCATGGCGCCGGTCACCACGAGCAGACGCGACTGACCAAGCGTCTTCATGGTACTCACGACGAGTTTCGTCGCATCCGCAATGTAAGGTACGCGCGCGTCAGGCTTGTGCCCAAGCACGACTACGGCCGCATCTGCACCACGCAACACTTCGCGTACAGCCGTGGGATCGTCCAGTCGCCCCACAACCACCGTGCTGAACTCAGGTACATTCTCCGATGGCTTGGCGCGATAGTGCAACCGCAGAGTGTGGCCGGCCGCTGTGGCCGACTCGATGACACACTGTCCCAGGCGCCCGGAGGCGCCGAACAGCGCAATGATCATGATGGCTCCCGAAATGCGGGGACCTGTTGTGCAAAGCCGGGTATGGGAGCACAATCACCGGCAACGGTTTCGACGAGGGGAAGACAGCGCATCCCCTGAACTTGCACCCGGACCCCTGCTCCCGCCATGACGGTTCCCAACAAGGTCGCGCCTAAAGTCGTTCCTTCCGATATCGAGATTGCCCAGCAAGCCACAATGCGACACATCCGTGACGTGGCTGCGGAATTGGGATTGGGTGAAGATGACATCGATCTCTATGGCAAACACAAAGCCAAGTTGCCACTAGAGTTGGCATCACAACCGGCCAAAGGCCGTCTGGTGCTGGTCACCGCCATCAACCCCACACCAGCAGGTGAAGGAAAAAGCACAGTCAGTGTAGGACTGTCACAGGCGTTCCGCCGACTGGGACACAAGGCCGTGCTCTGCATGCGTGAACCCAGTCTGGGTCCTGTGTTTGGCGTGAAGGGCGGCGCAGCGGGTGGTGGCTATTCGCAGGTGCTGCCAATGGACGATATCAATCTGCATTTCACCGGTGATTTCCACGCCATATCCAGTGCACACGCGTTGCTGGCAGCATTGCTCGACAACTCGTTCTATCACGGTAATGCACTGGGATTGAACCCCAAGACCATCACGTGGCCGCGTACCATCGACATGAATGATCGCGCATTGCGTAGCGCCATCATCGGAGTCGGTGCGGGCAATGGTACGATGCGTGAAGAACGATGGGTGATCATTCCGGCCAGCGAGATCATGGCCATCGTGGCACTCGCCAGTGATCGTGAGGATCTCGAACGACGACTCGGCGAGATCATCGTGGGCACCACGAGTGGCAAGGAAAAAACTCCGGTGCGCGCGCGCGATCTCAAGGGCACGGGCGCGATGTCACTGCTGCTCAAGGACGCGCTGCGCCCCAATCTCGTGCAGACACTCGAGGGTGGACCAGCCATTCTGCACTGCGGCCCATTCGGCAACATCGCACACGGCTGTAACTCACTGGTGGCCACACGTGCCGGTCTCGCGCTTGGCGATATCGTCGTAACCGAGGCCGGATTCGGCAGTGACCTCGGCGCGGAAAAATTCTTCGACATCAAGTGCCGCTTTGGTGGTCTCAATCCCGAAGCGGCGGTACTCGTGGCCACCGTGCGTTCACTCAAGATGCAGGGTGGCGTGCCCAAGCCTCTGCTTGGTGAAGAGAATGTCGCAGCACTCGAGCGCGGTCTGCCACACGTTGCCCATCACGTGCGCAATGTGCAGCAGTTCGGCGTGCCGGTGGTGGTGGCCATCAATCGTCGACTGAGTGATACCGACGCCGAACTCACAATGGTGCGTGAGTACGTGGAGAGTCTCGGTGTACCCGTCGCCCTATGCGATGTATGGGCCGAGGGCGGCGCAGGCGGCGAACAGCTCGCACGCGAAGTGCTTACGGTGCTCGACGCCAAGACCGCACACTTTGCACCACTCTACGACACCGCGCTCCCCATTCGTGAAAAGGTGCGCACCGTCGCGCAGCGTGTATACGGCGCTGATGGCGTGGACTTTGCACCGAGTGCCGAGAAGAGCATCGACTGGCTCGAGGCCAACGGCATGGGCAATACACCCGTGTGCATGGCCAAGACGCAGTACTCGCTCACCGATGATGCGACCAAGCTCAATGTGCCGACAGGATTCCGCATCACAGTGAACGAGGTGTACGGATCGGCGGGGGCAGGATTCGTTGTCGCCAAGTGCGGCGACATCATGACGATGCCGGGGCTCGCCAAGATTCCTGCGGCCGAGGGCATGAGGCTTCGTGCGGACGGGACGATTGAAGGGCTCAGTTGAACTGCTGAGAGTTCTGATCTCTGAGTTGAGAGGGTGAGAGTGCCGGATGGAAATAGACATTGAGAGGGTCAGCAACGCAGGAGTCGAGTGGTCGGAGGTTCATGCCGAAAGAACTGCGGTCCTTTCCGCCGAGCTTCTGAATCCTCGCGTCCTGAGTTGCTGACCCTCTCAATGTCTATTTCCATCACATACTCTGACACTCTCATACTCCCAAACCTCATAGCCGTAGGGCCTCGAGCACCGGGACGACTACTTCGTTGCGTAGCCGCAGCCACCGTGGACCCTCGCCGTAGTGTTCCGCGAATACCACAACCACAACTCGAATAGCCGGAACCACAACGAGAAGTTGTCCACCGTTTCCACCGGCCTCATAGGT
This sequence comes from Gemmatimonadaceae bacterium, assembly GCA_016742275.1. Taxonomy (GTDB): domain Bacteria; phylum Gemmatimonadota; class Gemmatimonadetes; order Gemmatimonadales; family Gemmatimonadaceae; genus Gemmatimonas. The sequence goes on along the minus strand of JACVCD010000002.1, from coordinate 109,773 downwards.
CTCGAGTGTCCGGCCATTCACGCGCAGTGTGTTTCTGTGCCACGTGTATCCATCGTCGGCACCTGCGGTATCGGGTTGCTGACGCTGCACACTTGCCGCGACGTAGTGTGACGGCACCAGTCGCTTGCCCTGCCATACGCCGTCGTTCAACCAGAGCTGACCGAATTTGAGCAGATCGCGCGCACGCAGGCGCACACCACCGCCGGCGTATCCCTGTCCGGTCGGCATGAGATTCCAGGCGTAGTGCGTGATGCCAAGTGGTGCGGCGAGCGATCGGTCAAAGTATGCAGGCAGCCATTGCCCGCTGCTTCGCATGATGTGCTCGCCCGCCAGATTGATGCCCGCCGAGCAGTAGGCGTAGTGCGTACCGGGCGCATACCGTTGTGACAGCGCCCGTGCGTATGCGTACCAATCGGGTTGTTCCTGCTGCTCCTGCATGCGGTCTTCGTTGCCGGTCGACTTGCTGTCCTCGTCATTGCAATCGAGGCCCGATGTGTGAGTGAGCAGGTGCGCCACGGTCACGCCGCTGGGCAACACGGTGTCGCTGACTGTGTGCTTTGGCTGTTGCTGCATGAGCGTGCCGAACAGAATGCCGGTCAGTGTTTTCGAAGCTGATCGCAGATCATGCAATCGATCGGCGTTCCAGTCGCGGAAGTATTCCTCCATGAGCAGCGTGCCATTCTGTACCGCCAGCACCGCGTGTACTCGCGGCTGTTTCCCACCATGCAGATCGTACGAACTCCATTCGCGCACCAATGCATCGAGTGCGGCACGATTGGCACCAGCCGCCACCGCTGACCGCACCGGCCATCCGTCCTGACGGACGCGCGGCGTTTGGTAGGTGGTTGGCTCTGTGGGAAGTCGCGGCACCAGACCACGCGTTGTGCGAAGTGACACTTCGCGCAGCGTGAGTGGTGCTCCGAAATCAAATCCGATTGTGCGTTCGGTGGCGTTCCATGACTGCGCGAATCGTTGACGTCCGCTCGACGAATCGAACAACACCAGGCGATTGGGTTCTGCTGCCACACGCAGTCGGCGCCCACCGCCGAAATTGCTCTCTGGATTTCGGAAGGTGCCCCACACGGTGTCACCGGCACCGGGACGCATGGCGAGGTACAGCGAGAAACTGTTGGGCAACGGACGCAAAATGCCACGCCACCTACCGGTGCCCGTGCGAGTCAACAGCACGGGTGTCGCGTATGAGGACCCCATGCCGGGCGGCTGAATCCAGAAGGCGCGAGGCGCCGCGCTATTGCCGGCCTTCGCGATCTGTTCGAGACGGAGTTCGCCGCGATTGTTGGGGAGGATGAGGCGAACAGTGTCGTAAGTGGCCGCTGCATTGACCGGCGCCGAATTGGGAATACGCAGTGTCCAGCGCCCACCGGCGTGCTGCACCTCGATGTGACCAGAAACAGTGGGCGGCAACTCGAGCACACCACCCCAGACACCGTCGAACCCTTTTGAAACAACGGATTGCGCAAAAAGCGGCGTCGTGAGGCCTGCCAGCGACAGCAGAACAACGCCACTTAGGCGGCGAGAACGTGTGGTGAGATGTTGAAACATGTATGCAAGTTGCGCACAGACCGCGCGCCTGTCTTGTACGCGGGCAACCTGCTGATGCGAAACCCGTACGAGCACCAACGCGTACAACCCCTCGTGAGCGTACCTCAGTCTGTCCATCGTCCCGCCGGTGCTTTCTATGGTGTGGATGCCCATGAGATCACCGTTGGTGATGTACTCGTGGGCGTCCGCGCGGCCGACCCGAACCGCCACATCCCACGACATCAGCACGAGGACGCCCATTTTGTGCTCGTGCTTTCCGGCCACTACACCACAACGGCTCTCGATCAGCGCTCGACCGGCCCGCAGCTGATCTACAATCCGCCGGGCACCACACACGCCGATGCTTTCGTATCACACCCGGATCGCCACCTCGGCGATTTCATGAGTGTGTCGCTGCCGCCGTCATTCGTGAAGGCACACGGTATGCTCGGCCTTCAGGAAGATCATGCGCGCATGCTGCATCATCCGCTGGCCATTGCGCTTGCTGAGCAGCTCGCACGCATCACGCGTACTCGATCCGCCGGACACCGCTTTGCCGCCGACGCTGCGATCTGGGAGTTGGTGAGCATGGTGAGCGCGCCGACAGACACGCAATCACGACATGCACCGCCCTGGCTGGATCGTGTGTTGACCTGCATGCTCGACTCCCCGGTCACCGCCTACGATGTGCAGCACCTCGCCGACATAGCCGATGTGCATCCCGTATACCTGGCGCGTGCGTTTCGCACGCACCTCGGTATGAGTCCCGGCACGCTGCATCGTCGCATGCGCTTGGCACAGGCCGGTGCATTGCTGCGATACTCCGGGACCGACGCCCCCACAGTGTCCATGGTCGCCAGCCACTGCGGGTTCGTCGATCAGGCGCACCTCACGCGCACGATGCGTGCACTCTGGGGGATGACGCCGGCGCGATATCGGGAATCGGCAGCGCAGAAGACGCCGGCGCGTCGACCGCAGTAGCCGCTGCATCCAGTGCTCGCTCGATATCGCGCACCAGATCGCTGCTGTCCTCGATACCCACACTGAGCCTGAGCAGGCCATCCGTGATGCCGGCCTTGGCGCGCGCTTCCGGCGCCATCGAGGCATGAGTCATCGTGGCCGGATGTGCCACCAGACTCTCTACACCACCCAGCGACTCGGCCAGTGAAAAACACTCAAGCGTGCTGGCAAACACGCGCGCGGCTTCGAGTCCGCCATGCAGTTCCACACCGATCATGGCGCCAAATCCATCCTGCTGACGACGTGCAATGTTGTGACCGGGATGTGTAGCCAACCCGGGGTAGTACACAGCGCGTACGACATCGTGCTGCGCGAGGCGAGCCACGATGGCGTCGGCGTTCTCTTCATGAAGCTCCAACCGCGGATGCAGCGTGCGCAGTCCGCGCAACGTGAGATAGCTATCGAATGGTGCGCCGGTCACGCCAAGACAGTTGGACCAGAACGCTAGCGTCTCGAGCAGCGCGGCATCGCGTGTCACCACCGCGCCGCCCACAACATCGCTGTGTCCGTTGAGGTACTTGGTGGTGGAGTGCACCACGAGATCGGCGCCCAGCGCAAGTGGACGCTGCCGAGCAGGAGAGAGGAATGTGTTGTCCACCACACTGAGTGCGCCAACCGAGGTGGCCGCTTCACACACGACACGAATATCGGTGATGCGAAGCAGCGGATTGCTCGGCGTCTCAATCCACACCAGATCGGGACGTGCCTTGCGCACCACCGCTGCGGCGTCGGGCGCCGTGAGATCCACGAGCTCCAGTGTGAAATGCCCGCGCAACGCCAGCGAATTGAGCAGACGCCATGTGCCACCGTAACAATCGTGCGCACAGAGAATGCGTCCACCAGTCGGCACGAGCTGCAGCACCAGCGTGATGGCGCTCATGCCACTCGATGTCACGACTGCCCCTGCACCACCTTCGAGGTCCGCCAGCGCGTCAGCCAGCAGCGAGCGCGTGGGATTTCCGCTGCGTGTGTAGTCGTACTTTCGCGGCGTACCAAACGCGGCGAACGAAAAGTTCGACGACAGGTGAATGGGCGGTACCACAGCCCCATGGCCAACATCACGATCGATGCCGGCGCGAACAGCACGGGTGCGTGGAGCGCGAAACGACGACGGAGCAAACGACATGGGTCACCTCGATGAAAATGGGAACGGGCGAGGTGCCAAAACAAAAAAGCCCGGGCAGAAGGGGCCGCCGGGCGTTCGCGTTTTAGCACTTTGTTTTGCGTGGCGGCAATAGCGGCAAATGACCACGTCCAACAACTGCGGGGCACTTCAGTTGTGAATTCACGCTAGTCATGCGCGGCTGGTGATGTCAAGTCCCGGGGTTGACGAAATCCCCGGGATCCGATTACGCATTGAATCATGCGCTCTTTCACACGTCGTGCCATCTCGTGTTGTCGCCCCTGCGGACTTGTTGCCGGCAGGGAGCCACTGGAGTGCCTTGTAGTGCGTTGACGATTGCGATCGTCACACATGCAACGTCCACGCCCGTCCCTGCAAAGGGGCGGGCGTTTGTATTTGCTCGCATGTCGACTCGATCGCGCTGATCGCTCGCCCCTGTGCGTTGTTCCTTCCCTCGCTCAGGAGTGTGCATGTCGTTCGTCCGGTTGTTCTTGGGGTTGGCCGTGCCATTGTCGCTCGATGTGGCGATGGCCAGTGCATCGCGTGACAAGCGAAGTACGCTCCCCGGTCCGCAGGGGCCCACGGTGCGTTGGACCGCTACTCGCGCCTCGTCGTCCGGCGATTCTGCGATAGCGACACTGCGTCTTCGCATCGACGCGGGATGGCATGTGTATTCCCTCACGCAGGATCCGGCCGGACCGTATCCGCTGCGCATTCGCGATGTAGCGGCCAGCGGATGGCAGGTGAGTGGTCCATTGCGTGGCCCCGCGCCCGAGCGCTATCCCACGTCGGCATTTGGCATCCCCGTGGAGTGGTACAACGATGGCGCGGAAGTGTCGGTGCCACTCAAGCGCACCGGGAACACCGTGTTTCGTCGCGCGCCGCGCCTTGCCGTGCGCTATCAGGCGTGCAGCGCCACACTGTGCCTGCCGCCAACACAGATCGAAGTCGCTGTGGAAGTCGCCGACGCGGAGAGTGGCCGATGAGTTATCGCCCAGGGGGACGACCCATGTCGAGGCCCATGTTCGTGCTGCTGTCGACACTGCTGAGCCTCGCGCCATTTGTGCTGCACGCGCAGGGTGCATCCTCGCAGAGCGCGGCTCTGCCGTTCGACGGTAAGTGGCGGGCCACACTGCACTACGATTCACTCACGGTGCCATTCACACTTGGCTGGTCGCGTGCCCGTAGTGCAACGCCGGTGATCGCCCTGTACAACGGCCGGGATTCCATCACATCCACGCAGGTGAATGTGCGTGGCGATTCCGTCACAGCGCAGTTCGAGCATCTCGCGGCGGTGCTGCGTGGTGTGAGGCGCGGTGCGGGCTTTCAGGGATGGTGGGTCACACCACGTCGGCGCGATTCCGTACGTGTGCAGGCCGTCGCACGCACGGCAGAAGCAACCGAACGCAGTGCCGATGCGCCGTCACTGAACGGCACATGGATTCTGCCGGTGGAATCGTCCAAGGGTGAGAAGGCGTGGCGTCTGGTGGTCACGCAGCAGGGCTCACAGGCCACAGCCACCGTGTTGCGTGTGGACGGTGACGCCGGCGCACATGTTGGCGAATGGCGCGACGGACAATTCACACTCGCCCACTTCGACGGAACACGCCCTGGTGTGATTGAACTCCGTCCGAACACGGATGGTTCACTGCAGGTGACGCAGCGCGGTCCGCGTGGTGCTCCGCGTGTGTATGTGGCGTGGCGCGATGGCGAGGCGGGCGCGCGTGGTCTTTCCAAGCCCACCGATGTGGCTACACACACCAGTGTGCGTGATTCAAGTGTCGAATTTGCCTTCGACTTCCCGGCACTCACAGGCGAGCGACTCAGCAATCGCGACGCACGTTTCGCCGGCAAGGTGGTCGTGGTGAATGTGACCGGTACGTGGTGCCCCAATTGCCACGATGAAGCGCCATTCCTCACCGCGCTCTACAACGAATACAAAAACCGCGGACTTGAAGTGGTCGCGCTGGACTTCGAAGAACAGGACGAACTCGAAGATCTCGCACGCGTGAAGGCATTCGTTTCACGCTACGGTGTGTCGTATCCGTATCTCATTGCGGGCCTGCCGCGCGAAGTGCGCGAGAAGATTCCGCAAGCAGTCAATCTCGACACCTGGCCGGCCACATTCTTCCTCGACCGACAGGGCCGTGTGCGCGAAGTGCGCACAGGATTTGCCGCCAAGGCCAGCGGTCCGCATCACGATGCGATGGTGGCGGACTACCGTTCGATCGTGGAGAAGTTGCTGGCTGAGTCTCGCTAGGATCAGAGGGATTGGAGGATCCGAGCAACAGAAGGCACGAGGATTTGAGGATCTGAGAATTTGAGTTGAACAAAAGGGTGGGGGCGACCAAGCGCCCCCACCCTTTTGTTCGACCCTCAAATCCTCTGATCCTCAGAACCTCATACCATCTGTTCCTCAGATTCTCAGCTACCTCTAATCCGGAGCACCGGTCAGGACTTAGGATACAGCAACAACTGTGTACACCGGAACAGAGCCAGTGTCTTGCCCGTTTCCTCATGCGTTACGGTGGCGTCCCACACCTGCGTAGTGCGACCACCGTGCACGAGCGTGGCGTGACAGGCGAGTGTGCCGTCGCGCGTGGTGCCGAGGAAGTTGGACTTTAGCTCGATCGTGGTGAAACCCGTGGCACCTTCCGGCAGCGATGCCATGCATCCAAAGCCTGCACACGTATCGGCAAGCGTGACCACAGCTCCGGCGTGCAGATAGCCGTTGGGCGCCATGAGTTCCGATTTGACCGGCATGACTGCACGAATATCGCGCGGTGCCACACCGGTGAATTCGATGCCGAGGTGTCCGGGGAAGTGTCCCTGTGCACGGGCGTTGGCTTGTTCAACGGTCATTTGGGCGGTCATGGTCTGTTGAGTCTGCTCAGGTCACTTCGTGTGGTTGCACGGCACCACGTGTGAGATTGCCCAGCGTTTCAGCAAGGTGCGGCAATGATGCTCGCGGCAGACGGACAGTGAACGCCGCGTCCACGCCAAAGTCCTGCGCCAATACATCGGCATCTACGTCGGGAAGCATTTGCTGCACAGCTCCGACCAAGGCATACCCAACCGCAAACATCACCGTCACCGTATCGACACGCTCTTCGGTGGGCAGCGCGGTCAGTGCTTCCTGCACGGCACCACCGTAGGCCTTTACCAGTCCACCGGTACCGAGCTTGGTGCCGCCATAGTATCTCGTCACCACCGCGGCGATTTCGCCAATACCGCAATGCTGCAGCACGGTGAGCATGGGGCGACCGGCCGTGCCATGCGGCTCACCATCGTCACTCATGCCAATGCGATCCGTACTGCCGGGCGCACCAACCACGTACGCCCAGCAGTTGTGTGTTGCATCCGCAAATTCGGCGTTCATCGACTTGATGAACGCCTGCGCTTCATCGGTGCTGCGAACGCGTTCAATCGTGCAGATGAACCGACTGCGATCGATGACCTGCTCCACGCGATGTCGCGCGGCCGGCACCGGATACCGCACATCGGACACCGCGTCGGTCACTTGTACGGACTGTCGTTGCGTGGAGCAGAGTCACGGCGTGGGGCATTGCCTGGACGTGAGCCGCCAGGACGCGATCCGCTCGGACGCGAACCATTCGGGCGTGATCCTCCACCCGAACGCGCCCCACCACCTCGCGCCCCTTGCTCGCGAGGCGCCTGCTCGCGTCGTCCCTGCTCACGCGGTCCGCGCTGTTCTCCCCGCTGTTCCCCACCCGCTTGTTCACGCCGGGGCTGCTCGCGCCTCCCCTGCTCGCGCGGTCCACGCTGTTTGCTCTCCTTCTCCGCCCGCCGCGTCGCTTCGGCCTCCTGCGCCGCCGTTCGGCGTGCCACCTTCTCCGCCGCACGCGCCCGATCTTCCGCCTTCTTCTTGCGGATCTCGGCGATGCGATCGGCCAACGGCACTTCCAGCTTGGTCTGCGGCTTCGCGGTGTAATCGAAGTCCGGCACCGTCACACGCGGCAACTGCTTCTTGATGGCCTTTTCGATGGCCTTGAGCTCGCCCTCTTCTTCCGGGCTCACGAAGGTGAAGGCTTCACCGGTGGCTTCCGCGCGTGCCGTACGTCCGACGCGATGGATGTAGTCCTCACTGGCCACCGGCACATCGAAGTTCACAACATGGCCGAGTGCTTCGACATCGATGCCGCGCGCGGCGATATCGGTGGCCACGAGCACCTTGTACGTACCGTCCTTGAATCCGGCGAGCGCCTGCGTGCGCTGCGACTGCGAACGATTGCCGTGAATACGCTCGGCCTTGATGCCGGCGGTCACGAGCTGCGACGCGAGTCTATTGGCGCGATGCTTCGTGCGCGTGAACACCAGCGCCTGCGGCATGTCGCCACGCTTGAGCAGTGCAACGAGCAACGCGCTCTTGAGATCCTGCGACACCGGATAGACGGCCTGTGTGATGCCTTTGGCCGGCGCGGCCTGACGCTGCAGGTTGAGCGTGACCGGCTTCCGCAGCATCTCCTGCGCCAGTGACGCGATTGGCGGCGGCATGGTGGCGCTGAAGAACAACGTCTGCCGCTTGGTGGTGGGCAGATGACGCAACACTTTCTTGATCTCGGGCAGAAAGCCCATGTCGAGCATGCGATCCGCTTCGTCGAGCACGAGGAACTCGAGCTGGTCGAGCTTGGCGTACGGCTGACGGAAGTGATCAAGCAAACGACCCGGCGTCGCGATCATGACATCGACACCGCTCCGGAACGCATGCTCCTGCGGTCCCATGCCCACACCACCAAACACGGCCGCGCCAGTCAGTGGGGTGTGCGTGGCAATGTCGTTAAAGCTTTCGAGAATCTGCGCTGCCAGTTCACGCGTGGGCGTAAGCACCAGTGCGCGCGTGCGTCCACGCGGACGCGTCATGAGCTGATGCAGGATCGGCAGCAGAAATGCATACGTCTTGCCGCTGCCGGTCATGGCGCAGGCGAGAACGTCCTTGCCCTCGAGGGCGGGCGGAATGGCTTCACCCTGAATGGGTGTCGGACGGGCAAAGCCCAGGTCCTTGAGACCCTGCAGCAGACTCGGGTGGAGTTGCAGGGTCGAAAATGTCGGCGTAGCGGTCACTTATAGTCGGGTCCAGGTAAGCCTGAAAGCTAATCAGTTTGGGCTGTACCTGGGTTGCTCATCGATATTCCCCGACTGGACCGTCACAACCTCAAACTGATTATCACGGATTCCACGGACAAAATAGAAACAACAGGATTCAGATAGATGATCCTGTTGTTTCCTTGGTTTCGGTGAAATCCGTGTTAATCAGTTACAAATCAGCCAGTCGCCGCGATCTCTTCACCGGGATTGATGAACTGATCCTGCTCGTACTGATACTGACGGTTATAGAGCTCACGGTACCGGCCGCCGAGTGCGAGCAGTTCCTGATGCGTACCACGTTCCACGATCTCGCCCTTTTCGAGCACGAGGATCTGATCGGCGCTGGTGATGGTCGACAATCGGTGTGCGATCACGAACGTGGTACGTCCCGCGCGCAAACGACGCAGACCTTCCTGAATGAGATGCTCGCTCTCGGAGTCGAGGCTCGACGTGGCTTCGTCGAGAATGAGCACACGCGGATCGGCAAGAATGGCGCGTGCAATGGCCACACGCTGCCGCTGACCACCAGACAGTTTCACACCACGCTCACCCACGATGGTGTTGTACTGCTCCGGAAAACCGGAAATGAAATCGTGCGCGTTGGCGATCTTCGACACGGCCATCACTTCTTCGTCTGTGGCGCCAGGCTTGGTGAAAGAGATGTTTTCCTTCACGGTGCCGTCAAACAGGAAGTTGTCCTGCATGACCACACCCAGATGCCGACGATAGTCGCGCAACTTGAGATCGCTGACAGCGGTGCCGTCCACCAGAATGCGACCCTGTTGCGGCTGCGCAAATGCCATGATGAGCGAAATCAGCGTGCTCTTGCCGCTGCCGCTCGATCCCACGAGCGCCGTGGTCGTACCTGCGGGCGCCGTGAACGACACATCGCGCAGCACCGGAACACCCGTTTCATACTCGAACGACACATCCTCGAACTGCACACGTCCGACCACTGACGGCACATCCTGCTTGGCCGCGTCTTCTTGATCTTCGGTGGCCATGTCGCGCAGTTCGCGAATGCGATCAAGACCAGCAAAGGCTTCGGAGATCTGCGTGCCGATGCTCGCCACCTGCACCAGCGGCGCTGTGACCATGGCAATGAAAATGACAAACGTGATGAGACTGCCCAGGGTCATGCGACCGGCAATCACATCGGCGCCACCCATGTACATGGTGATAACACCAATCACGCCCACCACGGCAAAACCCAGTGTGCCAGTGAGTGATGTACCGGTGATGGTCTTGGCGATGTTGCGGAACAGACGATTGACACCTTCACCAAACACGGCGCGTTCCCGATCTTCCGCCGTGTACACCTTGATGAGCCGGATGCCACCCAGTGTTTCCGTGAGACGCCCTGTCACTTCCGACTGAATGACACTGCGCTCGCGAAAGATCGGACGCAGACGCTTGAACGCGATGCTCATGCCGACACCGAATGCAATGAGTGGCAACACCGCCGCGAGTGTCATGCGCCAGTTGAGATGCAGCAGCACACCAAAGGCACCGATCGCGCTCAGAATGCCACCGGTCAGCTGAATCAGCCCCGTACCGATGAGATTTCGAATGCCTTCGGGGTCATTCATGACGCGCGAGACGAGCACACCACTCTTGGTGCTGTCGAAGTACCGCACCGGCAATCGGATGAGGTGGCCCTGCACCTCTTCGCGCAGTTTGGCGATGGCCTGCTGAGCGGCCACACTCACCACCTGCGACAAGGCATAGCCCGTCAGCGATTGAATGATGGTTGCCGAGAGACCGGCCAGGGCAATCCAGCCCAACAGCTGGACATCGCGCGACGGCAACACTTCGTCGAGAACCATCTTGGTCGAGTACGGCAGCACAAAGCCGCTGGCTCGACTGATGAGCATGAGGACCAGGCCAATGCCCACTGACCGACGGTGGGCCCACATCAGCGTGCGCGCTTCACCCCAGGCGCGCTTGGAATCGTATTTCGGCTTGCCTTTGGGAGGATTCATGCCCGCAATCTAGCGGCCTCCGTATCCTTCCGGCTCTTGCGCAATAGGCTGGAGGGATATCTTAATCGGGATAGCTGCCCTCATCTTCAGGACCGCATGTTCATACCCAGTCAAGAAATTCTGGCCAAGGTGGAAGTTCTCGCTGACCTCGAGAAGGACGTCGAGCAGCTGATGGAATCCCACGAAGCCAAGCGCATCTTGTGGTTCCCGTCCGATTTGCTGGCCCCCGCGCCAGACACGGACCCGGATCTGCACGTGAAGCAGTTGCGTGAGCGGGCGCGTGGCATCTCCATGCCCGCCCGAGTCGCGCTGGCGCTCAATACGCTGACCGAAGAAGGCCTGCCGCATTTCCATCGCCTGCTCGCCACCTACCTGGGCGGCGACACCTTCTGGGCGAAGTGGAACAACCTGTGGACGGCCGAGGAAGACCGGCACGGCGCGATCCTGCACGATTATGCACACGACAGTCGCATTCTGGACAACCCGGTGCTCGAGCGTATGCAGTTCGAGTACCTCAAGGCGGGCTTCGAGCCAGAGTGGGACAAGGATCCGTACCGCGTGTTCGTGTACACCTCCCTGCAGGAGCGCGCCACGCAGGTGAGTCACGCCAATACCGGCAAGCTGGCCAGCGAATACGAGCCCCTCATCGGCGTCGTGCTCTCCAACGTGGCCAAGGAAGAAGCGAGGCACTACGTGTTCTATCGCGAGATCTTCCAGCGCGTGATGGAGCGTGATCCCAGCAACGCCATGATTTCGGCCGCGCACGTCATGCCGAGCATCGACATGCCGGGTCTCAACATGCCGCACTTCCGTGAGATGGCCGACGTCATCCGTCGCGCGGGCATCTACGGTCCGCGCGAGTACATCAAGATCGTCGAAGACCTCATCAAGTTCTGGGCGCTCGACAAGGTTGAAGGACTGAACGAGGCCGGCAAGAAGGCGCAGGAAAAGATCATGGGCATCACGCAGCGTCTCACGCGTATTGCGGATGCCATGGAGACACGCAGCAAGACCAAGACCTTCCAGTTCCAGGTGGCGTTTGCTCGTGAATTCGCTATGGAGTAGAAGGAGGATTGGAGAACAGATGGCGTGAGGATTTGAGGATATGAGGGAGCGGGCCCCGGGAGCACCTTGTAGGCAGGTGCACCCGGGGCCCGCTCTCCTATACTCAGATCCTCTGATCCTCGCGCCATCTGTTCATCGATCTTCGGTTTGGCGCCGCCACTCTTCGAGGGCGGCGACGCGGGACTCGAGAGTTGAGACGGGCGCGCTGGGTGTGGTGGGTGCGGCTTCGATCCTTGGCGCTGGAGCCGACACAGGCACGGTGACCCCAACGGTATTGGGTGCGCGAACGCCGATAGACATGAGACGCAGAATTCCGGCGCCTATGGGGGTGCCCCATGCGAGGCCGAAGAGGCGTTCGCCAATGGTGGGGCGAAGGGGTGAGCGAATCAGACCCACAATGCTGATACCGCGCATGATGTAGACGCAGTACAGAATGATCACGCCAGGCATCGACACGGCGAACCAACCGGGGCTGGTTTCGGTGCGCATGGTATCGATCACCCATTGGCGCAGGGCAAACGACACGAGGATCAGCGCGGCAAACAATACGATCTGTTTGCGACGACGGGCAATCACGGCGGGAATGGCGCGTAGCTGCGCGCGTTCGGCATCGCGTTCGGCGCGCAGTGCAGCAAATCCGTTCTGCACGGCGTCTATCGTGAATCCACGAGAAAAGAGTCGTCGTGCTTGTTGCACCGTCTGCGCGAGGCGTCCCCACACGATGGCGGCCACCAGCACCAACGGAAGAATCACATCGAGATTGCCGGCGCCGCGCATGGTTTGCACGGCGTAGCCGAGTGGGAGGAGCATGGCGATGAAGCCCACCACGAGCGACACCTGCGCGAGTTCCTGCGCAAAAAGTCGGATGGGTAGCGGGATCTCCACGCCACGTAGGGCGGCAGAGTCGAGTGCGTCCACCAGTGCTTCAGCCGATGCAAACCGTTCAGTCGGATCCTTTCGCACGCATCGATCGACGACATCGGCGAGCGTGGGCGGCACATCGGGCCGATGCGACGCCACCGGCGGCACGGGCTCGGTGAGCTGCTTGACCAGCACCTTGTGCGTGCTTTCGCCGCGCATGGCGCTCGAGCCAGTGAGCGCAAACCACGCCACAAGACCGAGTGAGTATAGATCACTCCGTCCATCGAGTGTGTCGCCCGACGCCTGTTCGGGACTCATGAACTCTGGAGTTCCCACCACTTCGCCAACACGGGTGAGCGCGCCGGTCGCACCACTCGGTTCTGCTGGCGCCGCCTGGACCGAACGCGAGATACCAAAGTCCATGAGCAGCGCGCGTCCCGTGGCGCGCTCGATCATGATGTTGTCCGGCTTGATGTCGCGGTGCACCACACCACGTCCATGCGCATACGCCAACGCATATCCCACATCCTGCAGCACGCGCACGACATCGCGCACACTCATGGGCCCCGTGCGCGTTACGAGCTCGGCAAGCGTTTCACCCTCCACCAACCCCATGGAGTACGCCAGCAGATCGCCATGCGCCTCGATGCTGAACACCGGCACGATGTTGGGGTGCGAAAACCCCGCTGCCGTGCGTGTCTCGCGCAGAAACCGCTCACGCAGATCGTGCTGCTGCGCAAACTCCGCCGGCAACACCTTGAGCGCGACATGTCGATCGAGCTGCTTGTCGCGCGCGAGATACACCGTTCCCATGCCACCCTGACCAAGGGCGCGCTCAATGGAAAACCGGTGACCCACCGTGCTTCGGAGATTGGCGAGTTGATCCATGCCGCTAACCTATTCCCGGATTGGAGGGGAGGGAGGATGTGAGCAACAGATGGCGCGAGGATCAGAGGATTTGAGGTTAGGAGGTGCGGGCCTCGGGGGAGCCCGGTCCGACTGGGTTCCCCCGAGGCCCGCTCTCTTATCCTCAGATCCTCCAATCCTCACGCCATCTTTTCTCTCAGATCCTCGACTCCCTCTGATTCAGCCAGAATTACGGAGCCCCGCCGCAATCCCGTTAATCGTGATGTGAATCCCCCGCCGCACCCGATCCTCATCCCCGGTTTCGCGAAAACGTCGGAGCAGCGCGATCTGTAAGTGGTTGAGTGGGTCCATGTACGGGAAGCGCGTGGCCATGGAGCGCGCGAGCAATGGATTGTCGACGAGAAATTCCGTCTCGCCTGTGATTTGCACGAGCGCATCTCGCGTGCGTTGCCACTCGGCTTCGATGCGCGAAAAAATCGTGTGGCGCAGTTCGGGATCGCGTACGAGTTCCGCGTACCGTGACGCCACGCGGAGATCACTCTTGGCCAGCACCATGTCGACGTTGCTCAGCAGCGTACGGAAGAATGGCCATTCCTTGTTCATGCGCTGCAGTGTTGGCAGTGCCGACGGATCTTCTGCGAGTACAGCGGCGACAGCGCTGCCGAATCCGTACCAACCGGGCAACATGGCGCGACACTGCGCCCAGGCAAACACCCAGGGAATGGCGCGCAGATCTTCGATGCGATCGGATGCCGTACGTGACGACGGACGACTGCCAATATTGAGTGTGGCGATCTCAGCGAGCGGCGTGGATTCGCGGAAGTACTGCACAAAGCCCGGCGTCTCGTACACCAGCGCACGATATGCACGAAACGCGGCGTTGCTGAGCCGCTCCATGAGTGGATGGAACTCCACTGCACGTTCGGCTTCGTTGGCGTGATCGGTGAGTGTGGCCTCGAGCGTGGCCGCCACCAGCAGCTCCAGATTGCGACGACCCAGATCCGGTGTGGCGTACTTGGACGCAATCACTTCGCCCTGCTCCGTGATGCGAATCTGTCCACGCACCGCACCCGCAGGCTGCGCGAGAATGGCGTCGTAGCTCGGACCGCCGCCACGGCCCACCGATCCGCCGCGCCCATGGAAGAGTCGCAGATGCACACCGTGTTCAGTGAACACCTGCATCAGCGCCAACTCGGCTTGATACAACTCCCAACCACTGGTGAGAAAGCCGCCGTCCTTGTTGCTGTCGGAATAGCCCAGCATGACTTCGTGACGATCACCACGCGACTTCACCAGCGCGCGATACACCGGCAACGCGAATGCCTGCGCCATCACCTCACCAGCGCGCTGCAGGTCACCGATGGTTTCGAACAGCGGCACGATGTCGAGCCCCGAGCTCGCGGTGTGCCCGCCATGTGCGAGACCGGCCTCCTTGAGCAGCACCGCCACTTCCAGGAGATCGGACAAACCATCGCACTTGGAAATGATGTAGTGCGGCAATGCCGCCGCACCAAATCGGGCACGCAGATCGTGCGCAGCAAACACGATATCGAGCTCACCCTGAATGGCCGCATCATAGGGTAGATGCGACGACCAGAGCGGCCGAGTACCCTCGAGCTCCGATGCCAATAGCTTCACGCGCGCTGTTTCGTCGAGCGACGTGTAGTCGGTGCACACACCAGCCGCAGCGAGCAAGGCACCAACCACGCGCTCATGCACGTCAGCATTCTGCCGCATATCCACCGGCGCGAGATGGAATCCGAACACACGTGTTGCCGTGAGGAGTCGGCGCAGTCGACCATCGGCCAGAGTACCGACACCGTGCGCCACGAGCGAATCGCGAACGACCTCGAGATCGGCGCGCAGGGCATCGGGTGAATCGTACGGAACCGCTTCGCCAACCGCCGAACGAGTCAATATCACCGGCACATCCAACCCACGCGCCGTAGCCACCACACGGGCATACACACCACTCAGCGCACGGCGATAGGGTTCATCACGACGCTGCGATGATGTATCGGGTGACGATGCGGCCAATGATTCCAACGCGGGCGTGACCGGACGCAGCACCTGCGACAGCGACAACTCACCGCCCAGCGTATGCACCTCGTTCAGGTAGTGCTCGAACGCTGCGGCCGCCTGCAACTTGAGCGTGTCACGCAGAATTGCCGCAGTGACAAACGGGTTGCCATCACGATCACCGCCAATCCAGCTGCCAACGCGCAGGAACGGCGAATCAGGCCACGCTTCACCCGGTGCCTGACTTTCCACCAATGCCTGCGTTTCCGCATAAAGACGCGGCACTTCACTGAAGAAGGTGCTGCGGTAGTACGCGATCCCGTTGCGCACTTCATCGATTACCCGCAAACGCTCCGCACGCACGAGACGCGTGTGCCACAATGTGAGCACGTGCTGCTTGAGCGACGTGGCGTTTTCCGCTTCTTCGATCGGCGTGAGATCGGTGCGATCGCGCGTATCGAGCAGCGTGGCAATCTCCTGCATGGCACGCTGTGTGCTCTGGCGCTGCACTTCGGTTGGATGCGCTGTCAGCACCGGCGACACGAGCGCATCACGGAAAAACTCCCTTATCTGCCGCGCCGCCTGATCAGCCGGCAGCGCCTTGAGCACCGCCGACAACGCATGCTCCAACGTGCCCCCACGCGCCGGCGACCCTTCCCGCTCATGCTGCCGACGCCTGCGTGCCCGATGCGTATCCTCAGCGATATTCGCCAATTGCAGAAAGTACGCAAAAGCCCGAACAACACTCAGCGTTTCATCGGGCGGCAGATCATCGAGCAGCGCATGCAATTGCGCCCGATCCTCCGCACGCCCCTCGCGCGCAAATCGGATGGCCGCCTGGCGGGTCTGCTCCACCACATCAAAGACCAGCGCACCTTCCTGCTCGCGCACCGTGTCGCCCAGGAGACGCCCCAATAGCCGGATGTCTTCACGGAGGGGGGCGTCCTTCTCGATTCTGTTGATCGGAGTCGTTCCCATGGATTGAAGGTACAGGAGGATTTGAGGAACAGATGGCGCGAGGATCAGAGGATTTGAGGTTAGGAGGTGCGGGCCGCGGGGGTACCCAGCCCCACCGGGCACCTCCGCGGCCCGCTCTCTTATCCTCAGATCCTCCAATCCTCACGCCATCTGTTCACTCAAATCCTCCCCTACCCTCCGATCCAAGAAGACCCGCCACCACCACATCCGGAAAATCTCCGAAGATTCCATCCACCCCGAGCCGCACCATCTCCCGCACCTCGGCCAGGGGATCTCCGCGATAGCGCTTGGCCAGAAATTGCGGCTCCGAACGCAACGTCCAGACATGGACTCGCAGTCCGGCGGCGTGTGCATCTCGAATGATGGTGGTGGGAACGGCTGATGAGTCAGCACCCACGATCATCCGCTGATTGACGCCAATGGCGTCGGCAAATGTCGCAATGTCTCGTAGTCGATCGGTGCCAGGCGCACTGCCACTCATGAGAAACACGAGGGGTACACGTGTGCGCGGGCGCAGGGCACGCAGATTCCCGTCTTCAAAGCTCTGGATGAAGACTGGCGCATCGGCGCGATCGAGTCCACGAGCGCGAAGCGAGGCCAGCAACTTGTCTTCAAGCGGCAGACCAATGGCGCGGTGATAGGTGGGATGCTTGGTCTCCGGGTACACCCCCACGGGTCGACCACGCGCACGGCCCATGGAATCGGCGAGCGCCAACACCTCGTCGAACGTAGGAATGGTGAACTGCCCGTCATAGGCATGCGAGCGAAAGGGCAACCGCTCACGCGCCCGAAGTGTCTGGATCTCAGCGAGGGTAAAGTCCTCGGTGAACCAGCCGTCCACCGTGTCACCGTCGATCACCTTGCGTGTGCGTCGCTCGGGGAATCGCGAGGCAACATCCGTCGTACCGCCGATTTCGTTTTCATGACGGGCGATCAATACCCCATCGCGGGTACTCACGAGATCCGGTTCGATAAAATCGGCGCCCATGGTCACCGCCAGCGCATAGGCGGCGAGTGTGTGCTCTGGCCTATGCCCACTGGCACCGCGATGCGCGATGACTATGGGCCCAACCCGCGGTGACGGAGCTGGTCTCACCGTGGGTTGACAGGCACCCAGCAGCAGAGGCCCGAGGGCGAGGAACAGAACCCGCACGCCCTGGGTAGTCCGTTCGATTGTGGTCCGCATCACATGCACCGGTTTCCGGGATGGAATGGCGGACAGCCGTGGCCATCCGCAGGATTTCGAGTCAACTTACGCGCATGAGCGACCCCTCATCCCCTTCTCTCGAGTCACGTCTACGTACCGCCCTCGCCGGGCAGTACCGGGTGGACGGACTTCTTGGGCAGGGCGGGATGGGATCGGTGTTCCGGGCACACGACGAAACGCTCGATCGTCCGGTCGCCATCAAGGTGGTTGCTCCAGACGTGGCGGCCAGCGCCGAGCTGCGGCAACGTTTCGTGCAGGAATCGCGCACCGTAGCGCGCTTGCGTCATCCCAACATTGTCGCGGTTTACACCGCCGGTGAAGCGGATGGACTGCTTTACTTCGTGATGGAGTTCGTGCCCGGCGAGAGTCTGCGTGACCGACTCACGCGTCAGGGCGCGCTGTCCGAAGCGGAATCCGTGCCCATCCTGCGCGACATCGCGCTCGCGCTCGATTACGCTTACACGGCCGAACTGGTACACCGCGATGTGAAGCCGGAGAACGTGCTGCTCGATCGCGAGACCGGGCGCGCCATGCTCACCGACTTCGGTGTCGCACGTGCCCTGCAGGGCAACATGCAGCTCACCGGCGCCGGCTTCGTGCTCGGCTCGCCGCGCTACATGAGCCCCGAACAGGCCAGCGGCGACGCCAATATCGACGGACGCAGCGATCTCTATTCGCTGGGCCTCATTGCCGTCGAAATGCTGACGGGCGCTCCGGCCGTTGAAGCGCCCACGGCCGCGTCCGTTCTCGTCAAGCATCTCACCGAGCAGGTACGGTCCCTCAGCATCACGGCGCCAGAGACTTCGGGCGACGTGGTGCACGCCATCGATCAGCTGCTCAATAAGGATCCAGCGGAACGGTGGCCGCATGGTCGTGCATTTGTTGCCGCGCTGACCGGCGACCCGATGGCCGATACGCCATCGGGACCGATTTCGCGCGCAACACCGACACGTTCAGCCATTCCATCGGCGTTGAGTGGCGGCAGTGGTGCAAAGGCCGCTGGAGCCGGTGGTAAGAGCGGTGGCCTCAAGGGACGTTCCAGACTGGTGGTCTGGGGTGCGATTGCCATTTCACTGGCCGCATCGCTAACCGCCGTATTTGTTTCGCAAAAAGGTCGCGGCGAAGGTGCACGCGCGTGGCTGGTCGCACCGTTTGAAGTGCAAGCGCCCGACAACTCGCTCGAGTGGTTGCGCGAAGGTGGGCTCAACATGCTCACGCTCTCGCTTGCACAGTGGCAGGATCTCAAGGTTGTAGAGTACGAGCGTACGCTTGATCTGTTGCGCGATGAACATCTCGATGATGCGCGCCGGATCAGCTTCGATGATGCGGAACGCCTCGCGCGTCGTGCGGGAGTTGGTCGAGTGGTACTGGGTCAGCTCACGCTGGCGGGTGATTCGCTCATTGCTACGGCCACACTGTACGACGCCGATGCGCAGGACGTGATTGATCGGGCGCGCGTTGCCGCGCCGCGCGGTGCCGACCCACGTGGTGTCTTTGAACAGCTGGCCGGTGATCTGCTGAATCTCGCTGGCGGTCCGCGTGTGTCACTCGACCTCGCAAAGCAGACCACCACGTCCGTCGAAGCCTATCGTCTCTATCTCGACGGTCTGCGTTCGCTCAACTCGTGGCGGTTGCAGTCGGCCGATTCCGCATTCACACAGGCACTGCAACTCGACAGCACATTCGCGCTGGCCTACTACCGTCGCTCGCTTGGACGCGGTTGGCTCAACTGGGTGGACACCGCGAGTGCCACTGATGCGGATCGTGCCGTGCAGTACGCCAATCGCTTGCCGATCCGTCAGCAGGAAATCGTGCGCGGTCACGCCGAGCTCACGAGCGCGTTTCGCAACGTGGTCCGTGATGATGTAAACGGAGCACGTCAACAGTTCCTCGCTTCGCGCGAACGTCTGGCACGTCTCGTGGCATCCGATTCGTTGGACGCCGAGGCGTGGTATGCGTTTGCCGATGCCGCGTATCATCTGGTGTGGAACACCGACTACGGTCGCAATCCGGATAGCACGGCCAAGTATCTGAATCAGTCCATGCGTGCGTTCCAGAAGACCATCGCATTGGACAGCACGTTCCACTTGGCCTTCCGTCATCTGGTGGAGATCTACAACCAGGCGGCCGTGCCGCGTTCGTATGCCGTGCTCGTGGGCGACAGCATCAAGCCGGGTGGCCCGAACAACTACGAAGCGCGTCTTGGTACAGCTTCGCAAATGACGGCGCTACGCACCGCGGCCAGTGTGCGTGCACGCGAAGCAACATTGGGTTGGATCACTGCCGATCCCGATGCAATTCCCGCACGTCGTGCACTCGCCGACAATCTGCTGTCGGCAGGCATGATCGACAGCGCGATTGGTGTGCTGCAATCGGCGATGGCGCGCTCGAGCACCAACGATCCCACATTCCCATGGCGCATCCTGGCCATGCGCGCACGCGCATTGCGTCCTGGTGTGGGTGGTGAAGCGTCCACATTGCTGGCCGCGACACCCATCGATTCACTGAAGCGACTTGGTGTTGGTGAGCGCTACACGGTGCTCAGTGATGCCATGGGTATCGGTGCACTCACCGGGCGTCCGGCGCTGATCAGTGCCGCATCGAGCACGCTGTCCAAGACGGATGAATACCTGCCCACCATGCCGGGCACGCGCGTGACGAGCATTGCTCAGTGGTTGGCCCTCACCATGCGCGCCAGTATGGGCGTGGAGCTGTCGGCGACGGAGCGTCAGCAACTGAATGGCGTGACTCGTGAACTCGAGACGTTGCCGCCCGAGCGCCGCGACTGGCTGAGCTCGTACATGATGTTCCTCGCCACGCGTGACACCATGCACGCGAAACTTTCGCTGCGCACGCTGGCCGCGCAGGGCGATACGACGGGCTATCCTGAACTCCGTGCCCTGCTGGCCGTTGCCCGTCGTGATTCGGCGACCGCGCGTCGACTGGCCCGCACCTTCCCATCGGTGGATTCGCTGCGCACGGCAAGCGCCATTGGCACGACCGGTCTCCGCATGGTGACTCGCGCGGTGGTGTTGGCCGAGCTTGGTGATCCGCGTCAGGCACTGGCCATTCTCGAGCTCATCGACCCTACGCGCTTTACGCCGAGTCAGTCGGTGGAAACCACGTGGGCGGTGTATGTGCGGCAGTTTGCGCTGCGCGGACAGCTGTACGAGCAGGTGGGTGATCGCGCCAAGGCCATTCAGTCATACGAGCGTTTCCTCGAGCTGTGGCGTGACGGTGAAGCGCCCGTCGAACCGCAGCTGCGGGCGGCCCGTGAGGCCATTGCCCGTTTGCGTGACGCGGCGCCTTCCACAGTGGGAACGGGCGCAACCGGCACCGGTCCCGCCAACCCGTCGCGCTAAGACTGCGACATTCGACCGGTACTCGTATGATTGCCGGTTGACGCGAAGGGGAACACATCGCAGGATTGCGAAATGGTCCCAACCGCCCCTGAAGTACTCCTGGCTGCCATCCGTGGCCGGGATCAGTTGAGCATCGAGCGCTTGCTGGCCGAAGACCCGTCGCGAGCGCAGATGCGCGCAGCCGGTGGAGAGACGCTGGCGCTGCATTGCTGCTACGTCGGTGCGGCAGAACTGGCTCCGCTCTTTCTTCGTGGACGTCAGGCAGATGCCTGCGAAGCTGCTGCACTTGGTGATGTGGAGGCGCTGCGCACGGTCATCGAAAACGACGATGATGCACGTGTGTTGCGCAGCAGCGATGGCTGGACACCGCTCCATCTCGCGGCCTTCTTCGGACACGAAGACACCGTCGCCCTGCTTATCGATCTCGGCGCACCACTCGATGCGTTGTCCACCAACGCTACGCGCAACACGCCGTTGCATGCGGCGCTTGCCGGTGCCACGCGGGCCGGTGTCGTGCGGCGTCTCGTGTTTGCCGGATCCGACGTGTCAGCGCTTGGCGCGCATCGCATCACGCCACTGCATCTGGCCGCATCGCGTGGTGATACGGCGATGTGCGATTTGCTGATCGCACGCGGCGCGGATGTGCATGCCACCATGGAGGACGGCACGACACCGGCCCTGATGGCTACGGCGCGCGGATTTGCTGATCTGGGTGATCGTCTGGCGGCGATTGCGTCTGAGCCGAGCGAGCCGGCGTAGTTCGTCAGCGTTCTCGAGCGTTCTCGAGCGTTCTCGAGCGTTCTCGAGCGTTCTCGAGCGTTCTCGAGCGTTCTCGAGCGTTCTCGAGCGTTCTCGAGCGTTCTCGAGCGTTCTCGAGCGTTCTCGCGACGGACTACTTCCGCCAGATCACCAACACGCCACAAGGTGCGTTGCCACCGCGATTGAATCGCGCCGGTATCTGCGACACGCTATAGTACTCCACGGCAGCCACCGTGTTGGGATCGACGGACGTGACATCGAACAGCGGTTCGCCCATGCGACTGGCATAGCGAACGATGTCATCAATGATGACCTGCGCGTAGCAGCCTTTGGGCGCGCCCTGCGCCGCGTCGACGATATCACCCTTGGGTGTGTTGCGATCGCTGATTGGTCCGCGCGAAATCGCAAATGATGCGCGTCCATTGTATGTCACCAGATTGATACCGGGCACCCGCTGCGCCACGACTGATGCCCAACGACTGGCGTCCTGTCGTTCCAGGTCTTCGGTGGTGAGAAACGTACCAATACCATAACTGCGACGTTCGTCGAAACCGGCCAGCCACGGTGCGCGCACTCCCGGGCCAGCTGCCGCGGCAACCTTCACGCCTGTCAGTTGCTGCGCATCGACTATCATGAGCAAATCCACCTCAATGGTCTGTCCAGCAGACACCACGATGGACTGACGCAGCGGCTTGTATCCCACCGCGATCACTTCAAAGCGCTGCATGCCACCGGGTACGCCGCTCAAGGTGAACTTGCCCGCGCTGTCGCTCACCGCACTGCCCGTCGCGCCAGATACACGCACCGTGGCATTGGGAATTGGACGATCACCAGGATCGGTGAGCACGAAGCCCGACACCACACCGGTATTGGTCGCCGACTGTGCGACGACAGCAGCGGGCCGCAGTACTCCGAGAGAGAGCACTGCGGCCAAGACATAACTGACATTAGTGAGCTGCGTCGCGATTCGGTTCATGCCACGAATCGACGGCGCACTGGCCTATCCGTCAAGCCATATGATCAAGCCATGTGACTCTCGATCACGCCGTAGCGGGCTGCGGCAAGCCCAGCGCCGGATTGGGCTCGGAGGCGTGTACCCGCGCATCCCCGGGCGCCAGCAGCTTGTACAGCACCGGCGTTACCAGGCGCGCAATGAGCGTACTGCTGACCAATCCGCCAATGATCACCCATGCCAGTGGCGAGTAGAGACCCGACCCCTGCACCGCCAGCGGCAACAAGCCACCAATGGCCGTGAGCGACGTCAGTACGATGGGCAGAAAGCGCACTTCACCGGCTTTGCGAATGGCCTCGTCGAGTGGCACACCCTGCTCACGCAGCTGATCCGTGAAGTCCACCAGAAGAATGCTGGTCTTGATCTCGATGCCCACTAGCGCCACGAACCCGATCATGGCCGTGAAGCTCAGCGTGTAGCCCGACAAGAGCAGCGCCACGATGCCACCCACCACACCAAGCGGAATCACGCTGGCTACAACCAGTGTGGTGCGGAAGTCGCGGAACTCGAGCACCAGAATGGCCATGATGGCAAACACGGCCACGATGATGGCACCACCGATGCCGCCAAAGCTCTCTTGCCGGCTTTCAATTTCACCAGCAGGAATCAGTCGATAGCCATCGGGCAGTTCGACCTTGTCCAGTCGCGCCAGAATCTCCTTGGTCACGGCGTCGGTGTTGAAGCCTTCGCGCACGTGGCTCGTCACCGTGACTGCCCGCTCACGATCACGATGATCGATGGTGGTAGGTGACGTGACAAAACGCGTGCTCGTGATCTGCGACAGCGGCACCATGGCTCCGGTCACGCTGCTCACGAAAATGCGTTCGAGATCCTGCGGCGCAGGACGTCCATCGTGTGCGATACCCACACGAATGGGATACTCCTCACCGTTCTCCGCACGAATACGACCAGCCTCAAGCCCTGCGATACCGAGACGCAGTGTGCGCTCCACTTCGGCGCCGGGAATGCCCAACAGGCCAGCCTTCTGACGATCGACCACCACACGCAGATCACTGCGATGCAGTCGCACCGGATTATTCACGTACTGCGTACCAGGCGTGGTTTGCAATACGTTCTCCAACTGCGCGGCCAACTGCTGCAGCGTATCGAGATCCGCTCCCTCGAGACGCATGGCAATGGGCGCATCAATCGGCGGACCATTCTCGAACTCCTTGAGTTCGATACGCGCACCAGGATACAGCGCCAGCTGCGAACGCAGCGAATCGAGCGCCATCGGCGTGTGCACGTTGTCATACTCGTGCAATAACACAATGAGCTGCCCACGCGTGGGCGACTCGGCGCGCTGAAACACGTTGTAGTACACGGGTGGATTGTCCTTGCCCGCATTGGCAAACACGGCGCGTGTGCCCGGATGCGATAACACAATGCGTTCGGCGTATTGCACCGCACGATCGGTCTCGGCCAACGACGTGCCTTCCGGCGTGGTGATGTCCACGTGGTACTGCGGCGTGCCGGCCTTGGGGAAGAGCGAGAAACCCACCGCAGGCACCAGCGCCAACGCACCGGCCACCAGGACGGCCGACAAGGCTAGCGTCGTGCGCGGATTGTTCATGGCCCGCGCAAGCAGCGGCGCGTAGGTGCGATGAATACCGCGATCGAGCCACTGCAGTACGCGATTGCCTTCGGGATGCGAGTCGCGCGGCATGAGGCGGCTGGCCAACCAGGGAATGATGGTCAGCGACACAATCAATGAAGCCAGCACTGCATACACCACCGCCATCGGCAGCACACGGATGTACTTGCCAGAGAGACCCGGCAGGAACATGAGCGGCAGGAAAGCAAAGATCAGTGTGAAGGTCGCGCCGAGTACGGCCACGCCAATCTGCTTGGTGGCTTCGATTGCAGCCTGTGTGCGTGAATATCCCTCACGCAGGAAACGCGCGATGTTCTCCACGACTACGATACTGTCGTCGACCAAGAGCCCCAGTGCAATCACAAAGCCCACGATGGACAGCTGATTGATGGAGTAGCCGGTCACATAGAGCAAAGCAACGGCCATGGCGAGCGACGTTGGAATGGAGATCATCACGATCACCGACGCGCGCGTGCCAAGCGGCAGCAATGTGAGCAGCACGAGCACGATGGCGATGGCAAAGTCCCATCCCAGGCGCGACAGACGTGCATCCACGTTGGCGCTCTGATCAAAACCACGTTCGAGCGTGACACCCTGCGGCAGCGTGGGCTCGATGGTGTCGAGCGCTTTCCACACGCTTGCGCGCACATTGGAAACATTCTGGCCTTCCTGCACCGCCACCGACACCCACATGGCGCGCTGCCCGTTGTAGCGACCCAGGTGCACGGCGTCGCCGTCGCCCCATTGCACCGTGGCGACATCCTGCACACGCACCACGGCACCATTGTTTCCGGATACCACAGTACGCTGCACATCCGCCGCGCTGCGATAGCGTCCCTGCGTGGCCACATTGTAGCGACGCGTGCCAACATCCACCGAACCACCGGGGATCTGCGTGTTGTCGCTGCCCAGTGCGTTCATCACCTGCGCTGGCGTGATACCAAGCCGCGACAGACGACCAAGATCGAGCGTGACCTGCATTTCGCGTGGCGGTGACGCCCAACGCTCCGCCGCCTTCACACCGGGCACGCGTTCAAGCGCATCTTCCATGGTGCGCGCAGCATCATCGAGTGCCGGGTACGGCAGTGCCGGCGCCACCAATGCCACCTGAAACACGGTGAGATCGGAATTCTGATTGCGCTGCACGTCGAGACGATTGAGCGCAGCTGGCAATGCAGGACGCAGCGCATTCACTTCGCGCACGACCTGATCGTACTTGCGTTCGGCGTCGACATCGGCTTCGAACTCCACGCGCACCACGGTCAATCCATCGCTGCTCGTGCTGCGAAGCTCCTTTACATCCTCGAGAATCTTGAGCTGCTTCTCAATGGGATCTGCAACCAATTGCTCCATGTCTTCCGGCGACGCGCCGGGATACACGGCAACTACGGTGTAGATCGGAACCGGAAAGCTCGGGTCTTCGCTGCGAGCAATGGCAAACCAGCTCGATGTACCCAGTGCCGCAAACATGAGAAACACCAGCACGGTGAACTGCCACCGCTTGACCGCAAACTGTGTGATTCCGCTGAGGAGACTCATGGTACGGGGCCTCGCGGTGTGACGCTTGAGATCTGCGTGCTGCGCGTTTCCGTTCCGGCCACACGGCGCTGGCTGACTGAGTCGAGTGTGGCCCGCGTAACGATGCGAACGGGGGCACCCGGCGTGACGTATGGTGCGCCGCGAGTGACCACGCGCGCTTCTGCCGGCACACCGCGTACGCGCACACGATCACCCTCAATGCCGGCGACTTCTACACGCAGACGCTCGGCCACCAGCTTGCCTGGCGCCGTGGCATCGGACCGCACCAGATACACGGAGGCTGAATCACCATCAGCTTCGAGCAGCGCATCGGCAGGAAGTGTGCTGACGGCCGTATTCTTGGTGCCAGCGGCGGCACGCACATGCACCTGTGCCTGGCCAACCAATCCGCTTGGTAGTGCGTCGGCATCGCGCAATGACAGCTCTACCGAATAAGTGCCCGTGCGCGGATCGGCGGAGCGCCCAACGAGTACGACCCGTGCGCCGAACTTCTTCTGCGGCACGGCATCGAACGTGACCGTGGCACTGTCTCCGGCTTGCACCTTGAGCGCATCACGATCTGGCAGACCTGCGCGTAGAACGCGGCCACGCCGCGAACCGCCGAGCATGAACATTGGGCTGCCCGCTGCAACGGTGGCGCCTGGTGTGCCCATGCGCTGCAACACCGTACCGGCTTCCGGCGCCGTGATGGTGGCGAACTCGCGATTCACACGCGCCGTCGCGAGATCGGCACGCGCGGCGTCGAGCGCGGTGGACGCATCCTGTAACTGAACTGACGTGGCCACACTATCAGCTACGAGTCGCGTGAGGCGCGCATGATCACGCGTGGCCTTGTCAACCATGGCTTGCGCCTTGGTAACCGACGCATCGATCTCACGCAGATCGAGCACTGCCAGGATTTGTCCGCGCTGTACGGTGGCGCCTTCGTCTACCAGCACGCGTTGCACCACACCACCGATCTTGAATCCAAGCGGGATTTCATCGCGGGACGCATACGTCCCGACAGCAATCACCGGTGAAAGACCTTCGCTGGTGCCGATGTCAGCAACGGCGACGGGAACAGCAGCAACAGTTGGCGCGGCGGTAGCCAGCGAATCGGTGGTTTTCGCGGACCCGGAATCGCCGCAT
Organism: Gemmatimonadaceae bacterium; assembly: GCA_016742275.1. Classification (GTDB taxonomy): domain Bacteria; phylum Gemmatimonadota; class Gemmatimonadetes; order Gemmatimonadales; family Gemmatimonadaceae; genus Gemmatimonas. The sequence continues at coordinate 82,609 of JACVCD010000002.1, read as the reverse complement.
GCCGTCATGGCGATGAGAGCCAGTGGCGCCGAGATGGCGAGAATTCGGAAATGAGTGGAGGGCAACATGGGTCTTCGTCGACGCGTATTGAGTGGATTGAATGACGCGGAGTCGTGGATTGATCAGTGCGGCAGTGTGCGAAGCGCCGCGACACGCTCGAGGTCCACCATGCGAGCGGCGAATCCGAAGTGCGTGATGACGCGATTCAGTGCAGCAGCCGTGTACGAGGCGCGTGCGCTGAGAAATTCGACCTGCGTGGCCAGCCCTTCGCCGTATCGGCGTTCAACCAGCGTGAATGCACGCTGCGCGGCATCGTGGCGATCATTGGCCGCACTGAGATTGGTGCGCGCTACTTCCACGGCATCCAGGGCGTTGAGCACCTGGGTGACGATGCCACGTTCTGCTTCACGCACACGCAGTTCGGCTTCCTGGCGCAGCGCCGTGGCCTGCTGACGACGGGCATTGTCCTGCTGCCCGTTGAAGAGATTCCACGACAGCACGACCGATGCGAGCGCCACATCATTGTCATTGTTGAAGCGGTATCGATCACCCTGCACGCCGTAACTGGCACCCAGCGACAGCGCAGGCAGAAAGGCACTGCCCGCCACACGCTGCTGCGCCCGCGCGAGATTCACGCCGCTGCCAGCTCCCGCCAACTCTTCACGATGCCGGAGTGCATGAGCCACCAGCGCATCGCGATCAAGCGAGGGCAGCGCGAGTAACGTGCTATCGGATGTGATGGTAACGGGCGACTCCGCGTCCTGATTGCGCAGCAGATTGAATCCACGCGTCGCCGCGGCACGCGCACGCCTGGTGTCGTCGACTTGCTGCTGCAGCTCACTGCGTTCGGCGCGCGCACGGAGCACGACATCGGGCGTGGCCTGTCCCGCACTCACCAAGCGCTCACTGACCCGCACATTTTCATCAAGCACGGGCTGCATGGCTTCGAGTGTCTCCACAGCACGCGATGCATTGGCAACAGCAAGCCAACTCTGCTGCACATCGGCTGCGAGTTGCCGCATTGCCGTGAGACGTGTGCTTCCGACCAGATCACGTTGTGCCCGGGCAGCCGCGCGCGCGCCAAAGAGCGCACCATTGAACAGCGGCATTTGCAGATCGAGCTTGGTTTCCTGACGGAAGGGCAGCGTGGCCTGGATGTCGGTGGGGAACCGTGCTTCGCCGAGGATCTGATTGAGCGCGGCGTAGGTGGGATTGATGAAATCGCCGATGTTGATGACACCGCTGAACTCGGAGTAGCGGGCATTCAGGCCCACACTCGGCAGGAAGCGTCCATTGGCTTCCTTGACCCCGGCTTCGGCGCGGCGGAGCGCAGCCCCCTGTTGGGCGAGTGCCAGGTTGGCGTCGATGGCCTGCGCGACGTAGCGATCGAGCAGCGTCCGGGCCGGTTCACCGCTTTGCCCGGGTGCCGGCGCTGACGCCGCCGCTGCCTGCGCTCGCGCCGCCGACCGCGGCAGCGCGAGCAAGAGGAGCGCCAATGGCAAGGCGAGCCATGCGACGGCGGGATCGATGCGTCGGCGTCGACGCGCGTTTGAGAACAACGATTGACTGTTGAACACTAATCTGTTCTCTAACAACGTTAAGTGAATAGACCTTAAGAAGGGCGCCGAGGCGCCCGAGGACTACATGGTGGACCGTACTGCGGTAGCGAGATGTTGCTGTGTCACGTTACGTCGGATCAGGCCAACGGGTTTCGAAGCGCCCCGCGCACAAGATTGTCGCACATGGTTCGCACGGTCTCCCGTGGGTCGCGAAAGGTGATGTGATCATTCCCGCAGTGCGTCAGCCACAGCGAGATGATGCCGTGGATACCGCCCCAGAACATCTGCGCGATCTCGATGGGGTCATTGAGCTCGGGCCTGAATGCGCCAGACTCAACCGCTTCGGTGACCGTCCCCAGCAGAAAGACGTAGGCGTCTTCCTCTGGACGCTTAAGTACTTGTTCATGTGCCTCAGTCAGCAACTGACTTGGTGGTGTCATGAACATGAACCGATACTGGCTCGTATTATCGAGCGCGAAATCGGTGTAAGCATACCCCATGCGCTTGAGCCGTTCAACCGGATTCTCAATCCGACCGATCTTGTGCATGGCCAGACCGAGAGCGGAGAAGTCGGCCATACACAGCTCCACGATCAAGGCATCCTTGTCGCGGAAGTGATGATAGATGGCCGTTGGCGTGTAGCCGATTCGGGCCGCAATGGCTCGCATCGTGGTGGCTTCCACGCCCTCGCTCACGAACAGCTCCCGCGCCGCGTCCAGGATAGCCTGGCGCGTTTCGGCTTTCTGGCGCTCACGGCGGGCCAGCGAAGCGGTGCGGATGGCGGAAGTGCTCATATCTTGAATGGTACGTCAGTCACTTAACACTGTCAAGTGAATCACGTCGGCGTCAGCTCGCCGACCCGCGAAACATGAAATACATCGCTCCCATGATGCATAGCCCCGCCCAAAGAAAGTCCAGCTTCACCGGCTGCTTCATGTAGAACACGGCGAAGGGGACAAAGACCGTCAGGGCGATGGCCTCCTGCAGCATCTTGAGCTGCGGCAGGGTCATCACCGTGTAGCCCGCCCGATTGGCCGGCACCTGCAGCAAATACTCGAACAGCGCGATACCCCAGCTGACGAGCGCCGCCAGAATCCAGGGTCGCCCACTCAGTTCCTTGAGGTGCCCATACCACGCATAGGTCATGAAGACATTCGAAAGCGTGAGTAGCAGGATGGTGCGAAGCAGGGCGCCGGACATGGGTGCGCAGAGTGACTGGGAAAGAATGCGAAACGGGGCGGGTGAACGATTCACGCGCCCCGAGGTTCGCACCAGTCCCACCTCAGCCTACGGTTGCTTGGCTGGCGCCGCAGGGGTGAAGGCGTCGTAGGCCTTTACCACAATGCGCCATTCGCCATTCCGCTCGAGCAGCGTCATGTGGTCGCGTGCAATCATGTCGGGATAGTCGAGCGCAATCACGGCCGTGGCCACCTTGCCCGTCACGTGCAGTGACTCCACGCGCCTCCGACGGAGCGCTTCGTCAGCCGGTGCGCGTCCGCTCGACGACTGCCGTACATAGTCGTGTGCCGGCCATTGGCGATACTGACCGTCCTTGATGCCAACCAGCATGGCATCGTCGGCAAAGGCGCGCTCGAATGCGGCGGCACGACCCGTGGCATGTCCTTCCAGATACGCATTGATGGGCACCATGGCCGCCGAAACCGCCTCGGCCTCCATGCTCACCACCACCTTGCCACGGGTGCGACCACTGCGACTGTGTTGCTGCGCAGCCATGATGGCCGAGAGTGGATACACGCTGTCTACGTGCACCTTGAGTTTGCCTTCGGCGATGAGTGGCGCCACGAACTGCAAACCGCGCTGCACATCCCACGGCGCACGCGCAGGACACACGATGCGCGCCGCCGCACACTGCGCCTGATTCACACTGCCACCCGCCGAAACCAGTCGTCCACCGGTGCGCAACACACCGTACGATCGTGCGAGTGTTTCACCACCCACCGCATCGACAACGACATCGGCATTGCGCACCACCTTCTCGAATGGTGTGGTGGTGTAGTCAATGACACTGTCTGCGCCCAATGACTGCACATACGCATGATTGCGCGCTGAGGCCGTGCCAATGACCCGCGCACCACGTGCGCTGGCGATCTGCACCACCATGGAGCCCACACCACCTGACGCACCATGCACCAGTACCCGTTCGCCGCGTTGCACATTCGCGCCGGCAATGAGGAATCGCCACGCCGCAATGGCGACCGTGGGATACGCCGCCGCTTCCTGCATGCTGTACGTGGTCGGCTTCTTCACGATCGCATCGAGTGGGGCGACTATGTATTCAGCATAGCTCCCGCCCTGCGCCACCTGATCTACCGTGCCTGCCACGAGATCGCCGCATCGCAATGTGCGTACACCGGCGCCGACCGCTACGACTTCGCCAGCAAAGTCTCCGCCGGGAATGGAGAGTGGTTTGAGTGAACCTTCGTCCTGCAGCTTCCAGTCCACCGGATTTACACTGGCCGCGTGCACACGAACGAGTACCTGCCCTGCTGCGGGAGTTGGCACAGGCACCGTGTCCACGCGCAGCACACGCGCCGTGTCGATCATGTGCACACGCGCTGCGCGCATGCGTTGTGGTACGGCCTGGCATACCTGCGCGGACGGTTTCTGTTGTATCCGCATCGCGTGCGCGGGCGTTGCACTCCACATGGATGCAGCGGCAGTCATCGCGGCAAGTTGTTTATGCAACACGAAGCCTCCGCGATGCCTGTCGCGCCAGACACACAAAACCAACCGCCATCAAGCCAGCACTACTCGGCTCAGGCACCGTAGTCGGTGGCGGATCTTCACCGCCCGGCGAGCACACGTCGCCAAAATTCATGAATGTGCCATCGGCATCGCCGACACTGGTGTTCGTGTCGAGATGTCGATCACAGAATGCCGCCACGCCATAGTCGGCACCGGCGAAGATCCCATACGTGGTCACACCCACCGTATTGATCTGATTTGCATCAAACCATGCACTGGTGAATGTGGTGAACCAGTAGCTGCCTTCACCGCAGGTCCACATCTCCGTGGTGTACACCGGATCGATGGCACCATTGGCTGCGCCCACACCACATCCGCCGATGTACTGCGAGGTGGTCGTACCGCTCACGTCATCGTAAGCCGTGAGCGCATTGGTGAATGACAGATAGGTATCGAATGTCGGCGTGCCCGAAGTCGTCGTGCTGCTGCGCGCCATCTGCGACCAACCACCGGCATTGAGCGGATACGGCGAGGAGTAGTCGCCTTCCGGCAACACCAGCGGCGCAACGAGTCCGGATTCATCGGACACATCGGCGCCACTCACCGGCGCAACCACACCACCGGCGTACGCGAAGTAGAAGCCGGTGAGTGCGCTCATCACGGCCGCATCCGGTGCACTACCTTCGTTGTGCTTGACGTACACATCGACCGCCGTACCAATGCGCGTGTTGCCATTGTCGAAGAACGCGGTCGTCGTGAGCGACAACCACGTGCACGACTGCACCCCGCTGCTGAAACACACCGTGAAGTCACGGGTGAATGTCTGCGCCTGAGCCACCTGCCCAGGGAGCAGCGCCGAACCGGCCAGCGCGCTGCTCCCGAGCACGGCAGCCACTCCCCATACACGCAGCTCGACATTGAGCGTGCTGAGGAGTGCCTGGACGAGATGTCGCATGATCAGCGGGCCTCGGGGGCCAGCTGGGCACGCACCACACTGAGTTGCAGTGCGAGCGCGTCGCGGTCGGCCGCATCTATTGAATGCGCGGCCTGTGAGAAATCGAGCGCCAGTTGAGCGTCGGCCGCGGCCCTGAGGGCGGCCGGCGTGTCATGCGATGCCAGCGCCGAACGCAGCGCGCCGAAGGCCGTCTGAACCGGCGAGTCCGTGGGAAGACCGGCCAGCAGCCGGCTGGTGGCGTCGTCCACGACGGCCACCAGGACCGGGCTCATCTGGGCAGCATCGGCCGCTTCAAATGAAGGGGCGGCGGGCGACGCATCCGTGCACGCGGCCATGGACGAGGTGACGAGCAGCAGCGCGACCGCCAGTCGACGGTGCTGCATCTGAAACTGCAACTGATGATGGTGGACCAATGGGTGAACCAGCGCCTGCGTGTGCTCGTGTGCTTGCGCATTCGCGGCGACGTCGCCGACCTGTAGGGGTGTCATGACCTGAGACCTCAGCTATGTGAAAGTTGGAATGAATGACGTTGATGAGGGACGGGTTCGATCCGGCGCGCCATTGCGCCTCTACCGGCCCGTTTCCACGCCATCAAGCTCCTTTCGGGGGTCTCCCGGCGATCACCTGCGCATCACCTGACCGTCACCCGGGCGTTTTGACCGCAAGTGATCGGCAGGCGAGGGCGGTTTCGAGCTTGTCCCGCATCCACCACGGCTATCCGGCCGAGTCGACCAACCACAACTCGAACACACTCCCATGTCTTTCTATTTGATGTCCTCGAGCACGCCGATGTCGGCTTGCCCCTCGTTCCGCCGCTCCATTCATTCGTATGCGGCGGCGCTGCTGGCCGCGCTGGGTCTCGCCGCCGCGACGCCGGCCGAAGCGCAGACGGTCATTCATGCCTGCTATGTGCCGGCGTCCGGTACGGTCTACCGGATCAAGGCCACGAGCACGCCGCAGAATTGTCTGCAGCCTACGCATGTGGCGTTCAGCTGGACCGACGGCGCCGAGGCTGTAGCCGCGCTGCAGAATGCGGTCAAGAACACCGACAATGCCGCCGGCGATGTGACCGGTGTGTTCAGCAACCTGACCGTTGGCAAGCTGCTCGGCCGTGCGTTGGCCGCTACACCGCCGACCGATGGGCAGGTGCTGACGTGGAATGCCAGCGCGCAGCAGTGGGAGGCGAAGACCGTGGCGGCGGGTGGGGGCGCTGGTGGCGTGAGCGATCACGGTGCGTTGACCGGACTGGGCGATGACGACCACACCCAGTATCTGCTGTCGAATGGTGTGCGGCAGTCCACTGGATTTGCTGTCGTGAACCCCAACGGTGTGAATGCCGCCCCCCTCAATGCCGGCAGCGGGCCCGCTCTGCTCTGGGCCGGCGGCTACGGCGCATTGCGCACGGGATTCGATGGCGTTGGTGGCTGGACCGCAGCAAAGATCGGTGGTGCGTCCGCTTCATTTGGCGACAATAACGAAGCCTCGGGCTGGGCCTCGTTCGCGGCAACCGCCTATGCCACCGCTTCGGGCCTCCATAGCGTTGCCGTGGGATCGAACTCTTCGGCTACGAACTCAGGCAGCATTGCATTGGGTGGCTATGCCCAAGCGACGGGTGTTGGTGCGATGGCCCTCACCAGTGGAGTTGCCAGTGGAGCAGACGCACTGGCCTGGAGAGGCACGGCGAGTGGTGCCTATAGCCTCGCGCTCGGACCGGGTGCCTATGCAACTGGGCATTCGTCAATCATGCTCGGTTCCGGAAGCGCCTCCGCGAGCAATTCGACGGCGATTCATGGCATTGCATCGGGCAACTCATCCCTGGCATTTCGCGGAACCGCGTCCGGTGAAGGCAGCATCGCGATCGGCAAGGGTGCCAACACCAATGGCAAGAAGAACGCTATGGTTATCGACGCTTCCACACTAGGCGGTACAGTGAACGCCCAGCAGGACGGCCACTTCGTCGTGCGCGCGGATCGCTTCTTTCTGGGTACGGGTGGACCGTCAACTGCGACAGTGGGTCGACTCATCGAAACAAGTTCGGGGGCGTATCTCACGACCGGCGGCGTCTGGACCAACACCTCCGACTCCACCAAGAAGGCCAACTTCCGGGCCGTCGATGGTGAATCGGTATTGAGCAAGCTGGCCGCGATGCCGGTGTACACCTGGAACTACACCGCCGAAGACACGACCACGCGCCACATGGGCCCGACGGCGCAGGCGTTCCGCGCGGCCTTCAATCTCGGTGACACCGACAAGGCCATCAGCACGGTCGACATCGATGGTGTGGCCATCGCCGGTGTGAAGGCGCTCGACAACCGCACGCGTTCGCTCAAGACCGAAGTGATGGCGCTGCGTGAAGAGAACGCCGCCATGGCCGCGCGTCTTGCGCAGCTCGAAGCCATGATTGCGCAGCTCGCGGGCAATAGCGCAACGCAGAACGCGTCGCATACCGCACCGCGGAGTCGCTGATCATGACCGCCGACCAGATCGCCACGATCCGGTCGACGTGGAACCTCATGGGGGCCACCACCGATGCGGTGGCCCCGCAGTTCTATGATCGACTGTTCGAATACGATGCGTCGTTGCGCGCGCTCTTCCCCGCCGGCGACATGTCGTTGCAAGCGGAGAAGCTTGGGCAGACACTCGCCGTGGTCGTGAAGAGTCTCGACGACCTCTCGCGACTACTGCCAGCGGTGCAGGCACTCGGCGCGCGCCACAACGGATACGGTGTGACCGCCGCACACTACGACGTGGTGGGACGTGCGCTGCTCGACACCTTCGCCAATGTGCTGGGTGAACACTTCACGCCCGCCGCACGCGAGGCGTGGACCACCGCATATGTCACGCTGGCCACCGTGATGCAGGAAGCAGCGCGTGACAGCCAGCACTGAACCGCAACCGACACTGCGTCATCTCTGCGAAGCGCTCGATGCGGTGCCAGGCCCCATGCGGGATGCCTTCGTTGCGCGAATGCACGAATTGCAGCGTGTTGTCGTGTCGCCGGTGCTACTACCCACAGAAGAGACTTGGTGGTGCGCCTGGTACGAAAAGCTCGTTGCCCTGCTTCGACTCGAGCTCGATGATCCGCTCTCTATTCCACTGGTCGTGGCAGTGGTGCGCTGGGGGCTGGCGAGTGGTGTCGATGATCGAACGCAGCGGCTGGCACTTGAGGCACTGGCCTGGGCGTGCCGGGATGTGGTGCCGGATCGTACGCCGGCCTCGGTGTTGGCGGCCATCGATTCCCGTGCGGCACTGGTCACGCGGGTGTGGCGCCGTCTGGCTGCTCCGGTTCCTCAGAGCCCCGCTGCGGGCGTCCCCTGATGTTGATGGCCGACGCGACTTCCCCTCGGACGCACATCCGACGAGAATGGGGCGATGGCGCGCGCGGGCTCTCCTCTGAGCCTTCGCATGCGCCGGTCGCACCGGCCACACGATTTCCGATTGACATGTATCGATTCGTCACGTTCGGCGGATGCGCAGTGGTGTCCGACGAAGGAGAGGTCAAGGGAGCAGCGACGCAGCAGCGGCGACTCGCCATGCTGGCGGTGTTGGCACGCGCCGGTGATCGCGGTGTGTCGCGCACGCGTCTGTTGCAACTCTTCTGGCCTGACGAAGACGATGAAGAACGTCGTCGCAAGGCGCTCGCGCAGGCGCTCTATGCATTGCGCCGCGACCTCGGCGATGAAGCGGTCATTGTCGGTACGCAAGAATTGCGTCTCGATGGTGGACTACTGCCGCATGACGTCGGCCTGTTTGCTGAACATCTGAAGCATGGCCGTCATGCTGATGCGGTCGCGTTGTATGCCGGTCCGTTTCTCGGCGGATTTCATCTCGCTGGCGCATCGGCGTTTGAGAGATGGGCCGAGGAAGAACGCCGTGTGCTCGAGCGCGATTTTCTGCGCGCGGTGGAAATGCTGGCGGCCGATGCAGAACGCAATGGACAGTTTGGTGATGCCGTGCAGTGGCGACGCAAAGCCGCAGCGGTCGACCCGCTCGATTCGCGCGCCACGCTCGCACTCATGCGCGCGTTGGCCAACAATGGCGAAGTGGCTGCGGCCATTCGACAGGCCGCCATTCACGAAACACTGATTCAGGAAGAGCTCGAACTTCCGCCGGATCGTGAAGTGGTGGCGTATGCGGAGGAGTTGCGCGACAATCCGCCCGTTGCAGCACCGGCGCAACCGGTTGCGATTGTAGCTCCGTTGGCGGTGGCACAGCCTGCTGCTGATGTTGTGGAAGAGTCGATCGTTGAGGTTCCGGTCGAAACTCCCGCTGTCGCAGTGTCTGCTGGTGTCGTGCCTGCGCCTGCAACCGAGTCTGCACCCGCGCCCGTGCCCGCCCGCTGGATGCAGTGGTTGCTCGCCGCCACATTGCTCATCGTGGCCGATTGGGCACTCTGGCCACCGCAGGAACACGAGCCGGGACCTGGCGAACCACGTTATCATCGGCCGCCAAGCATTGCTGTTGGACTGATCTCGGACTTCCGCACGCCATCACAGGGACCGGTGCGTTCGCTCGCGGCGTTGCTTGCCACCAGTCTCGCACGGAGTGAAGCGCTACGCGTTGTCAGCGCCGCACGTTTGAGTGAACTGCTCCACCAGGGCGCGATGGGTGACAGCACAGAAGCTGCCTACATTGCCGCTGCGCGGCGCGCTGGTGCGCACGAATTGATTGACGGTGCGTTGTTCGATCCAGGCGATGGTGAATTACGTCTTGATCTGCGCCGCGTCGATGTGGAAACCGGATCCGTTCTCGCAGCACTGACGATTCGCGCATCAGATCTGTTTGCGTTGGCCGACAGCGGGACCACACGACTGCTCGATGGCTTTGGCATCGAACCGCTGCGTGGCAGTGTGCGTGATGTGACCACACGCTCCGCTACCGCGCATCGCTTCTATGCGGAAGGTTTGCGTGCCAATGCCTCGTACGATCTCGAAGCAGCGCGTCGTTTGTTTGGCGAAGCACTGAAGCAGGACTCGCTTTTTGCCATGGCCGCATACGAGTATGCGCGCGTCAATCCCAATCGCGCCGAGCTCGCCGATGAAATGGAGCGTGCCCTGCGGCTCGCGCGGCGCGCCACGATGCGTGAACGCTTGGTGATTCAAGCGGGTTGGGCGTCCACCATGCAGTTGGCCGGACTTCGCGAAACGGCTGATTCGCTACTCACGCTCGACAATCAGGATCCGCAGGCCCTGTTGTTTGCGGCCGAAGCGCGGCTCAATCTGGGTCAGCCGGCAGAAGCGCGCCCGTATCTCGAGCGAGCCATTGCGCTCGACTCCATTGCGCTGCGCACGCGTCGACCGGAACACTGCTACGGCTGTGAAGCGGTGCAACTGCTGGGACGCGCATGGATGGATGAGGACGCGCCGGATTCTGCAGTGGCGTCTATCAAGCGCTGGGTCGATGCGCAGCCACAGTCGGCTGAAGCGTGGGGAACCTACGCGCGTGTACTCGACTTCACCGGACGACTGGAAGAGAGTCATCGTGCTATCGAACGTACGCTTGCGCTCGATCCGGCGTATCCGTCCGGCTTTGTGCGTCACATTAGCAATCTGGTGCGTGGCGCCCGCCTAGAAGAAGCCGAGCGCCTGGCACGCGAGCAAACCACGCTGGCCACAGCAGATCAGCGGCTCGATGGCTGGTGGCAGCTGGCCAGCATTCTGCGACATCAGGGTCGCATGCAGGAAGCACTGGCTGCGGTCAATCGCTTTCGTGCCCTGCGCGACACGGTTGATGGCGGCCGCATGGCGCTCAACCATGCGTACTTGCCCGCGCATATTCTGCATGATGCCGGCCGCACGCGCGCAGCGATTGCACTGTTCGATTCCATGGCCGCTGGCACCGTGCGCCCTGGCGAGAACGCCGCCAATGTGCAGCGATTGCGTACCAGCTCACTGACAGCAGCTGCCGACTTCACGGCCTTGCTGGGTGATACGATCGCATTGCCGGCGCGACTCAAGGCCATCGAAGTCGCTGGCGCGCAGAGCGGAGTCGTACGAGACACGCGCGCGCACCACTACGTACGTGGCCTCATGTATCGGGCGCGCGGAAACAATTCACAGGCGCTGACCGAATGGCGTGCAGCCGTAGCGCCTCCTATTCGCGGCTACCATTCACGCGTCAATCTTGAACTCGCTCGCGCACTGCTGCAGCGCGGCGAAGCGGACGAAGCCATTCGCATGATACGCCCGCTCTTGCGTGATGTGGTGGATGGCATTGCCGTTACGCACACGGAGATGCACGAGCTGCTGGCGCAGGCCCACATGGCCGCTGGTCGACGCGATTCGGCCATTGTGCACGCCGAATATGTGGCACGTGCCTGGGCACGCGGCGAGCCGACGTTTCGTCAGCGCGCCGCGAACCTTTCACGTAGGGTCGTAGCCCAGATCAACTGAATCTACGCTAGAGATCAGCTCTCCATCCAGCCAGGAGGCAGTGGCTTCCAAATCGACTCGGAATCTAAGCCAGTTTCGTGGAGATCTCTTAGAGACGAGATTGGCGGCTCGAATACAATTACTCCGTCCCTTGTTCTTTCGATCAAACGACACAGATCCTGCTCATAGCGCTTGCTGAGCGGCGCCCATGCCCTGCAATCCGAGAACCTCCTATTGTTCGCGACGCATACAATGGTGTGAGTTGCGAGTCCAACTGACTTTGTCATGTGGTCGAAACTCGTCGTGTCCTGATTCCAAGCTGGAACAAGAAGCACTTCGGCTCTACCAACTACATCTGCTATCTTCTTGGTATCGATAATTTCACTGCAGACGAGCACGGAAAATCTGCCAAATTCCGTATCAAGGACTAGAGTTCGTTCAACTCCTTGTACTTCCAATCGGAACCCTTCCTTTGCTAGCTCTTCTTTCTCCTTCTGTGCCGGTGCTCGCTTTCTCCAGCTCCAGAAGCTGGCGCTCTTGTACGGGCCAGGAAGTATTGCCACTGCTTGGTTCGTCACGAGACCACTCGATTTTTCAACGAGGTATTCGATACCAGCAACTAACCCAACTTTCCGACGAGAAGTGATGTAGTCACCAAGTGGCGCGACCCAAGTTCGCGGCAATGAGAGCTCCGGTAGTAGTATGAGCATTGGCGACAGATCACCCCATTTTGTTGTCTGACACTCGAGTGAACTGTCGATTGTCCTGCTTAGTGAGAGCAGTCGATCAAGCGAGCGACTCGGATTGCGAAGGGAGCTTTTCCAGCTTGCATCCGTGGTTTCGAGATTCGCAAGTACGTAACGAATTGCTTCGGAGGTCGAGTTCCTAACGCTCGGAGGCAGGCTCACCGTACCGGCTAAGTCAAGTTTTGCATCAGGCGAGCGGTACTTGGTTCCTCGCAAAGCGTTAACGTACTTGGTAGTTCTCCATAGGCGCTCGACAAACGTTTCAGAAGTCTTCGTGTCGCTCCAAACAAGCATAGCGACGGCAAAGTATGATGGAGGATTTGGATGAAGTATTGCCGATATCCAGTCACGAGCGAGTACCGGATCATTTGCTCGCCTTCCTAGGCCTGCAAGTTCACGAAGGACGCCGATTCGTTTCTCCATTGCGTGTGACCACGTGACCCCACTCAAACCCCAGGTCGATCGTCGCGGTATTTCTATCGGTCCACGCAACTTGAAAAGTGTAGTACGATGCGAAATTCCTGACCGAAGGAATCGATTGCCCTGCCTGCGGAGCATGTTCGGGCTGGCAAGGGACGGGAAGTTCAAGACTTGGCGACTTTTCTTGGAGTTGCTGCTTCGAACCTTTAATGTCCAAGATGACACTCCAATTGAGATCGCGTCTTTGAGACGTTGTTTTACCCAGCTACGAATCATCTTCTGCGCCTCGGCGTTCGCGATCTCCCTATTCGCCCATTGAATCGCAACCATTCCCTCTATGACTCCACTCCGGCCTTCTTCGGTGCCAAGGAAGTGGTTAACGATTTGGCGCGCTGGGCTCTTTAGCTGCAGCGAAACGGCAACTTCAAGAAGTGAGCACAGTGGTGCCAAGAACTCCGGCCAGTTGTAGCTACCGCGAGCTAGAGTAAGCAGGTGCTCCACTGCTCTGCGAACAATCTGGTTTGCTTCGGCGCGATCTATGAGTATCGCTGCGTTGCTTACACCGATAATTGCTGTGTTGATTGCATACTTCTCAAGCTTACGCTCGTCGATTTCCCGAAGTGTCTTTGGAACAGTTTCGTTCTTGCTGATTGAGCGCGCAATTGTAGCGGAACTTTCAGTGAGCAGTCTATTCTCAGGAACAAACGACCGCCGCTGGCTTGCCAGCTCGAGCTGGTAGCGAATCACAGTATCTAGAAATCCAACGCCTGTCCTTCCTTCAAGTACGTGAAGGCGCGTCTTTCTTGCGTTGACCATGAGGCGAACTTTCGAACGCTTCAACACCTGAGAGTCTAAGACGTCTGAATCGGCGATCTTGGTCAAAGGAAGAATGCTCTTGACTTCAACTTTCGTATTCGGCTCGACCTTGGAGACCACCACAACGTCGTCGACGTACCTACGGTAAGTAATCGTTCGCGAATCTGATTCGACGTACCTGTCAAGCTCCGCCAAAGCTACGTTTGCGATCAATCTACTTGTCAATGGTCCAATTGGAGTGCCGATTGAAACACTCTCACCCACGGTGTCGGAGACTTCACTCCAGTACGTATTGAAGGACTGTAGAAGAAGATTGGTGCTCCTAATGTATCATTCGGAGTCAAACTGAATTCCTCTGCTTTTCGATTGTACCTCAATCGCCGCCACGAACGACGGTTCAACCATGAATTCCGGATTGAGTGAGTCATAGAACGACTTAATATCTGCGCATAGCACTGCTACTCGTTCCCCACGCTCAAGCTCCAATTTCGCAGAACGAAGAGGGTCGATTTGAAACTTTCGGTACTCGGGTGACCAGTAGCGAAAGAGCCGCCTGCTGCTTAGTGAAGATTCGCCTCTCCGCAGTTCAAGGCGATTTCCGAGAGCCGAATCCCCAAGTATGCTTTCGAGCGCTGGCCCGTACTCACGCAGGTATACCACCTCAAGCGTAGCGAAAGCGGGGGACGGGTCTAACCGAAAACGTACTTCCGCCAACACATCCTGTTTGTATGCCGACTCAGTATGAAGTACTGCGTTTTCGTTATTGCTAAGAGCAGTAAGTGCTTTGGGGACCATTCGACAAGTACCAACTGAAACTGCATTGAACTTGACGAGCGGTCCTTCGATCGCGCTTGCTACTAGTTGAAGGTTTTCCTTGAGCGACTGCTCGAATGACGCAAAGGAACTAGCGCAAACACATTCCTTTTCTGCGAGTAGCTCGCGCTTCGCTTTAGCATATGAGAGTAGTGCAAGTTCAAGATTTTCCATTCTCTCTCACCTCAAGAAACTATGATACGAGTTTGAGTGGTGCTGTCATCCCGAGAGAGCGCGGAGATCGGGCACTTTGACAGTTAGGTGGAAATCCGGTCGCCGATGTTGCGTTTTCATTGCGAAATCAGCCGCTGGGGCGGCTACTTCTTGTCTGGCTTGTGCGCAAGGTGTGGTCCGGATTCCATATCTTAAGCTACCATTTCGTCATTGGCTAAAAATCGCTGAGCTGCCGTTGCGCCTGCTGGCGCCCAAGCCAGACAGCCACAACCAACCAGATCGCACTGAGTGGTGCTGCCAGCAGTGAAATCGTACTGACGGCAAGGCCCGCCGCCGTGAGACCAGCATAACTCCACGCGCCGATTTGATCGCCACCACGATACACGAAGGTGTCGATGAAATTCTTGGCCTTGTACTTGTCTTCCGGTGCGACCACGGTGAACAGCACTTCGCGTGCAGGACGACCAAACGCGTATTCGCCCGCGCGACGCGTCACCTGAAACACCACGAACACCGCCAGCGTGGCCCACATGCCGAGCGAGGCAAATCCGATCAGGCTCAGAATGGGCATGATGGCCAGCGTGAAGCCCACGCCAACCCACTTGATCACGCGACCCGTCACGAACAACTGCGCGAGGATTGTGAGAGTCTGCACCACTGTATCAATGGTCGCCAGAAACGCCGTGCGTGCTTCACGATCGGCATAGCGCGCGCCCACGATCTCGGCCTGCTGGAAGTAGAGCACCGTGCTGCCGATGGTGAACATCAGCATGTACAGGCAGATGCCCAGCAAATAGGGCGACGACAATACATGCGTAATGCCGGCAAACGACGACCCGCCAACTGCACGTTCGGCTTCGTCACGGGCACGTGTGTCAGCACGGAAGCTTGGCGGAAAGCGGCGTGTGCTCTGCACCGCACATTCCAGCAGCACCACGCTCATGATCATGAGCACCGGTGTACCCACGCGCTGCGCCAACTGCGATGTGAGAAACGCGCCGGCAATGGCGCCCAGCGTACCACCAACACTGATGAATCCAAACAGTCGCTTCGACTGTTCCGGATTGAACGTGTCGGCCATGAACCCCCAGAACACCGAGGGGATGAACAGACTGTAGATGCTGGTGAGAATCCAGAATGCCGGACCGAGGTACGGCTCCCACGCGGGCGGACCGTACTTGATGACACCGGCGAACACCAGCAACAGCGCAATGAACACCCGATACACAATCGGGATGAAACGACGCACCGGCAGCCGCGCCACGACACTGGCGTATATCGGATTCATCACCAGCGTGGTGATGAGTGTGCCGGTGAACAGCCATGGTAGCTGGCCCGTTCCGGCAGCCACACCCGCCGCATCTCGCACCGCCCGCAGAATGAAATAGCTTGCGAGTGCGAAGAAGAAATACGTGGCAGCGAGTGTGGTGGCTCGTTCTTCACCCGGCTCGATGGTGCCAAGCCGGTTCATCAGTCGTGCAACAACCGACGGCGATGCGCTCACCGAGCCCCGCCGTTCTGAGCCCGCCACAACGCCAGAATTTCCTTCTCGCGTTCAGCTGAAATGCCGGCGCGCAAACGCTCCTGCTCTGCCGCCGGACGCGCGTGGTACCACGTCATCGCATCGCGCACCGTGACCGACAGCGGACGGAACGTGAGCCCCGCCGCCTTCGCCTTCTCAATCACCGACGTGGAGAACGCCACGGTACTGGCGCCAGTGAAACTCCACACCGGCATCTCCGCCCACGAACGGATCTTGTTGGCCGTGAGAAACTCTTGAGGCACCCAGGTGAAGCGCGCATCGTTGGCGTAGCAGGCCTTGATTCCGTAGAGCAGCTCACCAATGCCACACACCGTGCGCGGTCCCACCGCGTTGAACACACCACCGGTGCTGTTCTCGCCGAGTCGAACCATCCACTCCGTGAGATCACGCGCATCGATCCACTGCGCAGGATCATCGAGCTTGCCCGGCGCAAGAATATCGCCGCCCTTCTCGATGCGAACCGGCCAGTACGTGAAACGATCCGTGAGGTCACCAGGGCCGACAATGAGTCCGGGACGCACGATGGTAGCTCCGGAACCAAACGCCGCCTGCACGAGCTGTTCGCAGCGCACTTTCTTGTTGCCGTATGGCGCGTTGGCCGCATCGGGTCCATCAATCGGCGCGGGATCCTGCGCGGGATGTGTTTCGTCGGGATAGGATCGTGTGAAGTCCTTGTACGCTGCCGTGCTGCTCACGTACACGTACTGCTTCACATTGCCCTTGAGCACGTTGGTGGAGTTCACCACCCACTGCGGATTGGTGGCCGGCAGATCGTATACCACATCCCACGTGCGTCCCTTGAGCGCATCATGACCGGTTGGTGTGTTGCGATCACCAATCAGCTGCTCAGCTTTCGGAAACAGACCAGGACGTGTACGTCCGCGGTTGAACAACGTGACCTGATGACCACGCTCGAGTGCATGCGTGACCAGATGCGGTCCGATGTATCCCGTACCACCAAGGACGAGGATCTTCATGGAGCCTTCATGAGCGGGCCTTCCACTCAGCGAGAACGGTCTTCTCGCGATCGGGCGCAAGACCT
Source organism: Gemmatimonadaceae bacterium (assembly GCA_016742275.1). Lineage (GTDB taxonomy): Bacteria > Gemmatimonadota > Gemmatimonadetes > Gemmatimonadales > Gemmatimonadaceae > Gemmatimonas. The sequence goes on along the minus strand of JACVCD010000002.1, from coordinate 65,464 downwards.
GCCTTGAGCGCCGCCTGACGCTCCGGAGTCTGCGCGTGATAGTAGGTCAACGTGTCACGTGCGGTTTCAGCGAGCGGTCGGAACGTGAGACCCGCTTTCACCGATTTGCTCACATCCATGCGCGCCCAACCAGCACTGTTGCCCGTCGGTGGCATCCACACCGGCAGATCAGCATATGGACGCAGTTTGCGTTCGAGCAGAAAGTCTGCGTTCACCCAGGTGAAACGGGTGTCGCTCGACGTGACGGCTTTGCAACCGTAGAGCATACCGGCCATGGTGAGTCCCGATGCCGGACCAACCACGTTGTACGTGCCAGTGGCATCCTGCTCACACAGTCGGATCATGAATTCCGTGAGATCGCGCTGATCTATGAACGCCACTGGATCATCCGGTGTGCCGGGCGCGAGCATCTCACCACCCTGTTCCACACGAATGGGCCAGTACGAAAAACGATCGGTGAGATCACCAGGGCCAACAATGAGTCCTGGCCGCACCACGAGCGTCTTGTTCTCACCAAACGTGGCCCGCGCATCCATCTCACCGCGCACCTTTCGCTCGCCATAGCTCGCATCACGCTCGTTGGCATCGGGCGCCGACGGCGTGTTGAGCATCGCGGTGTCATTCTCGTTGATGCCGATCTTGCCGCGATTGGCATACGTGGAGAGCGTGCTCACGAACACATACTTGCCCACGTTCGGCGCGAGTACGGTTCCTGCTTCGCGCACCCATCGTGGCACCTGCACCGGATTGTCGATCACGACATCCCACTTTTTTCCTTTGAGCGCGTCGTAGCCATTCGGTGCGTTGCGATCACCGATCAACTTTTCGACGTTAGGAAAGAGTGAAGGATTGGTGCGACCGCGATTGAACAACGTGACCTTGTGGCCACGCGACAATGCGTACTCCACCTGGTGCGGCCCAATAAAGCCGGTGCCGCCCAGGATGAGGATGCGAAGTGCCACGATGAATGTCCGGTTGACGGATCAGTTGTTGCGATGAGCCGCTGCGATCAGCCGTTACGTGCGCGCCAGGCGGCGAGCACGGTCTTTTCCTTGTCCGGCGCGAGACCGGCGCGCGCCTTCTCCTGCTCGGCAGCGGGACGTTCCTTGTACCAGTCGAGCGTGGCCTTGGCGGTGTCGGCGAGCGGACGGCAGGTCAAACCCGCCGCATATGCCTTGCTGCAGTCGATGGCCATGAAGCCTGCCGTGCGACCCTGACCCGGCTGCCACACCGGCATTTCGCTCCACGCGCGCACCTGATGCTGCGCAAGGAAATCGGCCGGCACAAACGTGAACTTGGCATCGCTCGACGTCACCGCTTTGATACCGTACAACATCTCGGCGATGTTGGTCGGCGACTTGGGGCCAGTGGCGTTGAACGTGCCCATCGTGTGATTCTCACCAAGACGCACGATCCATTCACTCAGATCATGCGCGTCGATGTACTGCACCGGATCGTTTGGCGTACCCGGCGCGAGAATTTCGCCGCCCTTGTCGATGCGCACGGGCCAGTAGGAGAAACGATCGCTCAGGTCGCCGGGGCCCACGATGAGACCGGGGCGCACGATGGTGACCTTGTCCTTGCCGAACTGCGCAACCGCTTCCATCTCACTGCGCACCTTGTTCGGTCCATAGAACTGCGCGTTGCGATCGAATTCCTTTTCGATGTCGGTCGGCGCATTGAGCGGACCGTCTTCGGCCATGCCCGGCTTCGAGTAGTCGCTGAAGACCGAGATGGTGGACACGAAGATGTAGTGTCCAGCGCGTCCCTTGAGCGCTTCACCGGCGCCACGCACCCACTTGGGGTTGGTGGTGGGATTGTCGATCACGACATCCCACGTGCCCTTCTTGAGTGCGTCGTGACCACCGGCGACGTTGCGGTCGCCAACCAAACGCGGCACGTCGGGGAAGAGCGTGTTGTTGGTCTGGCCGCGATTGAAGAGCGTGACCTTGTGCTTGCGGTCGAGCGCGTACTGCACCTGATACGGTCCGATGAATCCGGTACCGCCAAGAATGAGGATGCGGAGCGGCTTGGGCTGAGCCGTACCTGTTTCAGGGCGATACGCTGCCGCTCGTACACCATCGGCAGTGAAAGCTTCGGCGAGCGCAGGCAAGCCGAGTGAAAGGCCGCCGCCAAGTACGGCGGAAGTCTTGAGAAATGTGCGACGGTCGACGCTCACGGGGTGGGTCTCCGATCCAGTTGTTGGATGGTCTTGGTGGAGGCGGGGCGGGCTTTCTGCAGTTGCACAGCGACGGCCTCGGCACGGGTAAGTACCCGCAATACGTTCTCGCCAATAAGGCCACGCAACTCCGCGTCTGTCCAGCCGCGCTTCACGAGCTCGGCCAGCAGATCCGGATACTTGGACACATCCTCGAGACCCTGCACCGTCTCGGTGATGCCATCAAAGTCGCCGCCCAATCCTACATGTGCAGCGCCGGCCACCCGCTTGATGTGGTCGAGATGATCCGCCACGTCAGCAATGGTGGCAACCGGTGAGGGATGAGACGCGCGCCACGCAGCTACGGCCCGAAACACCGCATCGTTGTTTCCCGGATTGGCTTTCGAAACCGAATCGCCCAGACGGTTGAGTGCAGCCGCACTAGTGGCAACAGCTTGCGATACGAAACCGGGAACGAACGTCACCATGACCACACCGCCGTTCTTCGGCATGCGCGCCAGAATGGAGTCTGGGACATTCCGCGGTACATCGGTACGAGCACGTGCGTTCGAGTGCGAAAAGATAACCGGCGCTTCGGTCACGTCGAGCGCGTCGCTCATGGTACCGGGTGACACGTGCGACAGGTCAACCAACATGCCCAACCTATTCATTTCCCGTACAACTTCACGGCCGAACTCGGTGAGCCCCCCATGCTTGGGCACGTCTGCCGCAGCGTCCGCCCAGTCGAGCGTGACATTGTGCGTGAGCGTCATGTACCGCGCGCCGAGCGCGTAGTACGAGCGCAGGGCGCCAAGCGAGTTCTCGATGGCATGCCCACCTTCCATGCCCATCAGTGAACCAATGCGACCGGCGCCAAACGCCTTGCGTACATCGGCTGCTGTATACGCCGGCGTGAACACATCCGGATACCGCGCAATGACACGACGCGCGATGTCGATCTGTTCGAGCTGCACGCGCGCATACCCGCTGTCGCGAATTTCGCCAGGGATGTACACCGACCAGAACTGTCCGCCAACACCACCACGGCGCAAACGCGCAATGTCGGTCATGCCGGATGTGGTGCGACGCAGATTGTACGCCTCCACATCGAGCGGGCGTTCTTTTTCTTCTCTCATCGCCCACGGCAGATCGTTGTGCCCGTCTACCAATGGCGACGTGCGCAGAATTCTCCGTACATGCGCCACCCGTGCCGCGAGCGAGGAGTCGCGGAATTTCTGCCCCGTTCCCTGCGCTTCAAGCTGTGCAGTTGTGGTTCCCAGCCCCATGCACAACCCAAGCCCACAGCTCACAGCCCAGAGCCCACGGCAAGTCGTCGAGCGCACCCCCTTTACGCCGTTCAACCTTACGCCGTTCACCTTTACGCTTCTCGCAAGGCTCAACATCCGATCCTCTCCAAGTAGAACGGCAGCATTTTCCTCCACCACGGCCAATCGTGATTCACATCCTGTCCCCACAGGTCGAAGATGTGTCCAATGCCCTTTCGATCGAGCAGATCGTGAAATTCCCGCGCGTATTCGGGACGTTCGTATGCTCCCTGTCCACTCACCAACGCGATGCGTGACTGATGTCGCAGCATCTCGAGTGCATGTCCCTCGAGATTGGCCACATACCACATCGGATTGTTGAAGTAGCAATTGTCGTCGGTGTAACCGTTGAAGTAGCTGTGCGACAGATCGAAGAATCCGCTCATGCCGATCACGCCACCAAACAGATCGGGGCGACGGAAGAACGCATTGCCGGCGTGGAAGCAGCCGAAGCTCGCACCCGTCGTAATCGCGCGTGCTCCCGCATCACCGCACACATGGCGTATGTACGGCACAACTTCGTCTTCGACATAGCGTGAGTACAGCGCCTGTCGCCGCGCGCTTTCGCGCACTGGCAATCCGCGATCCATCCATGCGAGGCGATTGATGCTGTCGATGGAGAACACACGAATGCGTCCCTGCTGCAGCAGCGGCTCCACCGCCTTGATGAGCCAGAAGCGTTCGTTCTCCAGAAAGTCCGCAGCAGCGGTAGGGAAAAGCAGCACGGTCTGGCCACGCCAGCCATAACTCACGATCGGCATCTCGAGGCCGAGGGCCGGGCTGCGCCAGCGATCGATGCGCTTGGGCAGGGCGGGATCGACAAACGGTGGGGACATCTGCCAAAGCTGTCCATTGTACTGCCTTCCGGCCAGAGTGATTCGGCAGTGAACTGGCGACCGTGCACGTATCGGCAGACTGATGCCGGAGGGTGACACGGCCGTTGCCTGTGCGGCATGGTGCTGTCACCGAACCGTCCGAACTTGGACAGTCCGGACGACCTGACAAGCAGAAGCGTCCGGGCGCCACCCCACTGGGAGGTGCCATGATCGCTCCATCCGCGTTCTCACCGACGGCCTCGATGCCGTCGCCTGTGGTGTCCCCGGTCGATGCGGAGGTCTTTCCGCATCACAGCGACCTCATCCCGCCTGGTGCCGTGCAGGCCGGTGCATACGAACTCCGCTTTGCATGGACCCGCCAGGATCTGCTGGCCGTGCAGCAACTCCGGGCTCGTGTATTTGCCGAAGATGCATCGACGGTGGCACCGGACCAGCGCGATGCCGACGCTCGCGATCCGTGGTTCCATCACCTCATGATCATTGAACGCGCAAGCGGCGCGGTAGTTGGTACGTATCGACTGCAGACCGCGGTGATGGCGGCCACACGATACGGCTTCTACAGCGCATCGCTGTTTGAACTGGGCGCGATGCCCGCCGCCATGCTGGGTGACGCTGTCGAAATCGGCCGCGCCGGTGTCGCGGTTGATCATCGCAACGGACGTGTACTGCGTCTCCTGTGGCAAGGGCTCGCGCGCTACCTCCAGTGGAACGAGAAGCGCTATTTGTTTGGTTGCTGCTCCATTCCGGGCACAGCTCCACACATTGCCAGCGAAAGCTGGGCGGCGCTGCACGCACGTCACGCGTTTCACGATGATGTGCGCGTGAGACCTCGCATGGATGCGCGTGGTCTCTCGGATGACGGTCGCACGCTGCCTGCCGCTGATGCACCGCAATGCGCGCTGCCGCCACTTTTCGACGGATACCTCAGCCTCGGCGCGCGTGTGTGCAGTCCGCCGGCTGTGGATCGTGAATTCGGCACCACCGACTATTTCGTCCTGCTTGATCGTGAAGCGCTCGATGTGCGTACAGCTCGTGTCTTCTTCGGCTGAGGAATCCATGCGCGATCATCCATTGCCCGCTCCGCTTCGGCGCCGCCCCTGGGCACTCGGTGGTGTGCGTCTTCTTTGCCGGTTCGTGCTTCGCATGTTGAATATTCGTGTGGTGTGGCAGGGGCCCGCCGTGGAAACACGCGGCGCTCTGTTGGTTGCCAACCACTTTTCGTGGATCGATATCGTAGCCGTGCTCGCGCGCACGGACTGCACATTCGTGGCCAAACGCGAAGTGCGCTCATGGCCCATTGTGGGATGGTGCGCCGATGCGATTGGCGTCGTGTGGATTGATCGCACACGCAAACGCGATCTGTTGCGCAGCATTCCCGCACTCGAGGCGCGACTGAAAGCAGGACTCAATGTGCTGGTGTTCCCCGAGGGCACCACCACCGATGGACGCACACTGCTGCCATTCAAGAGTTCACTACTTGATGCAGCCGTGCGCGCTGGCGCACCTGTTCAGCCGTTGGCGCTCACGGCGACAGCAGTTGGCGATGCGCGTGCGCTATCATGGACAGGACGTGACACGCTTGCCGATAGCCTTCCGCGTGTGCTGCGACTGCGCGAGGCCTGTGTGACCATCACCGCATTGCCACCCGTGTCATCGCACTCGGCATGGCACTGGCCTTCGATGGACATGGCCGCGCGCGTGCGACGTTTGGTACGTCAGCGTCTCGCGCGCGTGTCTCGTGCAGCCATTGCCCATGCCGTCGGCACCGACGCCATTCGTGAGCAACCCCTACGCACGGCGATGTCGGGTAGCCTTACCCGCGCAGCCGCTTCGTGAAGCAGAACTTCCGGCCGATCGACAATTCGGAACGCGAAATCGAACGATAGCGTGCGATCTTTTCCGGATAGATCTCGATGCTGGTGAGCGTGTAGCCCATACGAAGGAACAGCGCTTCGGCCAGCGAAATCGCAAAGATTTCCTGATGCCCGCGTTCACGTGCGAGGTGTTCGGCCGCCGTAATGAGACACTGACCGAGTCCCTTGCTCTGCTGATCGGGCGCCACCGCGAGCGACACGATCTCCACCAGCGACGGCGCGTATTCATCGAGCGCCACCTGTCCGCGGATTTCCCCATTGGGTCCGCGGATCACCTGGTAGTCCGGCAGGTGCATGGTCACGAAGGCCTCACTGCGCTGGAGCGTGAGGCCGTCCGGAGCATACAGATTGTTCAGCGCGACGATGGCGGGAATGTCTTCTTCGTCAGCGTGATGTACTTCCACGTCACCCAGCCGAAAGGCCGGTGGCGTGCGAGCGGGAACGATGTCTTCCCGATCTATAGAATGGTCAGCGCTTGGCATAAACAGACGTCTTGCCCGCCTTGTCGAACAGCAACACGTCGAACGGATCCTTGCGGTCGCCCATTTCCATGCCCGGCGATCCGACCGGCATGCCGGGGACAGCCAAGCCCCGTGCGGTGGCCGGCTTGTCCTTGAGCAGCTTCACGATCAGGTCGGCGGGCACATGCCCCTCCACCAGATAGCTACCGACTTTTGCCGTGTGGCAGGACGCCAATCCGGCCGGGAGTCCCATGGATGTCTTCACACTGTCCATATCGGATGTGTCCTTGACGTCCACGACGAAGCCGGCCTTCCGGACGTGCTCGATCCACGCCTTGCAGCAACCGCAGTTGGGGTCCTTGTAGACAACCATCTGCTTAATCGCCGGCTGTCCGGCCTGCGCTTCGAGCACCCGTGACAGAGCCGCCGCGCCAACAGCGCCGCCGCCCACCAACAGAGCAGCCGCGCGCAGGAAGCTGCGACGTCCGGCCGCCACCGACTCCTCAGAAGTGTGTGTCATCTCGGCAAGATAGTAGCGTCTGGTAGTGCAAGAAAAATGGTCGGACCGATGTTCCTGCGGCTCAATTCTCCTTCCTGAATGCGAAATGCTTGTACAGCAACGACATAGAACACTTGGACGGCTCAAGGAGATCCACTGGGCGGACGATATTCCTGAACGGGACCGTCGCATTTTGGCGGCCCCGTGTATCCGCCATCCGGCGATACCGCTCCGAAACACGGGCGCACGTGCCCCTGATCTCGTATTCGATCCATGACTGACCGTTCGACCGTGTTGGGCCGCAGCCGACGTGACGCGGACAGATTGCTTGGCCTTGTCCTACTCGCCCATTTGCCGGTCACGCTGTTTCTCGCATCGTTGCACGGCATGTGGACCAGCGCGCTGCTGGTTGGTGTGCCGCTGTCGCTCGGCGCGTTTGCCTTTTCCCGGACGCACGCCGGTGCCGCCGCCACGCGATTCCTGCTTGGCATCGCATTCATGTCGTTCTCCGCGCTGTTCATTCATCTCGCGCACGGCATGGTCGAACTGCATTTCCACGTCTTTGCTTCGCTGGCATTTCTCCTGGCCTATCGGGACTGGCGCGTGCCGGTTGCGGCGGCGGCTTTCATTGCCGTGCATCACGTGGCGTTTCACTTCATTCAGGTGGCCGGTGGTCCCGTCTTTTTGCTCAATCACACGGCCGGTGGTCACGCTATTGTGATCGTGCATGCGCTGTTCGTGGTGTTCGAGACGGCAGTACTGGTATTCCTCGCGCGCAATCTCGAATCCGAAGCACGCACAACGCAGCAGGTGTTCGAGTCGCTCGAGGCCGTCGGTGAAGGTCGACTAGATGTCATTCCGTCTGGAGAAGGCGTTGCCGCCGCCGTGCGCACGGTGATTGATGCAGTCGAAACACTCGACGCGCACGCCGTAGAGCTGGGACGGGCGCTGGCAGAACGACGTGTCATGCAAGTAAACGATCAGCACACATTGCACGGCGCATTCCGCTCTGTGTCGGATCGTCTGGTTGAAGGTGCACGCACCGTGGAGACACTGCGTCTCCGCAACGAAGCTGCGCAGCGCGCGACTACGCACTTCCTCGATGCGCTGACACCCGTTATCGCGGCCATGCGTCAGGGTGATCTCACGCAGTCCGTTGGCAGTGAATTCGCCGAGGCCTACGCGCTCACAGCATCCGATCTTGATCATGCGCTTGGCAGCATGCGCCATGCGTTGGGTGAGCTGCGGGTGGCGTCAGCCCAGATCGATGCAGCAGCCAGCGACGTGGCACATGGCTCGGACACGCTCGCCCGTTTGACGGGTCAGCAGGCAGCAGCGCTTGAGCAGATCAGTGCCAATATTGGCGAGATGACGCTATTGGGTGCGCAGACGGTGCGAGCCGTAAGCGACGCGCGCCAGGCTACCGTCGATGCATCGGGCGCTGTGGATCGCGGTGTGTCGCACATGGCGCGTCTCGAGGAAGCCATGGCTGCAACCCGGCAGGCTGCCAACGAAACTGCGCGCATCGTACGCACCATCGACGAAATCGCATTTCAGACCAACCTGCTGGCCCTCAATGCGTCAGTCGAAGCAGCCCGTGCCGGCGACGCCGGTCGTGGATTCGCCGTCGTGGCTGATGAAGTGCGTGCGCTGGCCATGCGATGCGCAGAAGCGGCGCGCACGACCTCGGAGCTCATTGAGCAGGCCGTACATCGTGTTGAAGGCGGCGTGAATATCTCGGCCGATGTCGGCACGCAGTGGCAGGAGGTCAAGACACGCATTGCCTCTGTGCAAGGCGTCATGAACCAGATCGGTCACGCTGCTGAGTCACAGCAGCAGGGCATGAATCAGATGCGTGATGCGATCGTGGCACTGAACGGTGCCGTGCAACAGGCCGCAGCGAGCGCCGAGGAATCGGCCGGTGCAGCACAGGAGCTCACGGCGCAGGCGCAGAATCTGCGTGATCAGAGCGCACGCTTTCAGGTGGGCTCGGAGGGGGACACTACGCCACGCGGGTCGTTGCGCCGCGTGGCGTAGTCAAACTCGGGCGGTCCGCGAACTCAAGGTGCCCGATCAATCTTTGATCAGGGCACCCAGTGCGTGAGTTCGCGGGCCGGTTCTATCGCTGGTACAACGTGAGAACAGAACCCTCGTCTGTGTTCACAAGTGTAACGATGGAAGACCCTTTGACATCGAAAATGTATGTTTCGCTCGGAAGCAGCAGTGTTCCAATCCTTGCGCCGCTTGCCAAGAGGTATAGGTCGACCTTTCCAAGGTCATTCTTACTTGGCCCCCCTCTCAATACAAATAGGGTATCTCCCTTAAGCGCTGCATACTGCGCAGCGCCTCCCCCGGGTATCGCGCGAGGAGTTCGCTGACTCCGATCAATTTGTTGGGGCGGATATGCGATTGCGTATCTATGAAACTTGTTGCGCGGCAAACTATCGCCGTCCACTTCGTAGAAGAAATCACCCCGGGGTTGAAACACCACGCAGCGTCCATCGCGAGACCTTGCGAACAGTCCTTGCTGTAGCATTGGAGATTGATTGTACGTTTCTACAGGCCACTGAATGCGGAAGAGCGGTGTGCTTTCTGGCCTTTCGTCAATCCGGACCACGTCGAACTGCGGCATCTTGATCGCTAGAAAGCTGCCATCGATTCTACCGCAAACATTGTTCAGGTCTCCAGTCACTCTCTCTCCAGACACTACTTCTTTGACCGATCCATCGCTTGGGTTCAGCACCGTAATGCGACCTTGGCGTACGTCGATCACGCCGACCGTGGCGTCGGGACGCGCGACAAAGAATCGCGGCTCGAGGTATTCCCCTGGTCCAGCACCCTTACGACCGACCGTCCACGCTCTGCGGCCATCTGAAACATTGAATGCGGAAACGGAAGCAGTGGTTGATTCCACCACAAGCATCTTGTCATCCACGAATACCACATCGTCGAAGTATGCGACGTTTGGCTCTCGCTGAAACGAGACGACCCGCTGCTCATGTAAGGGAAGATCGATTGCATGAGACACTGAATCCGGCGAACTTTCATCACAGCCAGAAGCAATAAATGCCAGTACGACCGCGGTGAGCGATATTCGTTTGTGCATCATTCTCTCAGCTGTAGGTTGAATCACAAATGAGCGAGACGCGAGAAGCCACTCTTCAAGGAGCCTGTATTGCCATTCGCTGCAAGAGCTACACCACGCGGCAAAGTGAGCCGCGTGACGTAGTCAAACTCGGGCGGTCCGCGAACTTAGGGTGCCCGATCAGTCCTTGATTAAGGAATCCAGTGCGTGAGTTCGCGGGCCGGTGTGCGCGGCTTGGCTTCCGGCACTTCGGCCGGCGTACCAATGGTCAGTACGGCGACAATGCGCTCGTTCTCGGCCACACCACCCGCGGCGCGCGCGGCCGGATCGCCCATGATGGCACCGCTGCGAATGTGTGTGCCAAGCCCAAGCTCCACGGCCTTGAGGCAAAGATTCTGCGTCGCCATCATGGTCGCCGCGTAGTCTTCCTCGCGGATTTCGAGATTCTCGTTCTGCGTCATCGCGACGAGAACCATGCAGGGCCACGCGCGATGCTGATCACTCGTGGTCTTCCGCATCTCCTCGGCCTGCGCCTCGTCGGTGGCCTTCTTGGCCTTGCGATTGCCAAGCGCCAATCCATAGGCCGCGCGACCTTCGGGACCCAGGACATAGAAGCGCCAGGGATTGGTGAGACGGTGATTGGGCGCCAACACCGCGGCATCGAACAACTGTTCGAGTTCTTCGCGCGTCGGTGCGCGGTCGGTGAAACGGCGAATCGAGTGACGTGAAGTCAGAATTTCGTTGAGAGCAGTCATGCGGGAAGGATACACCCCCTCAAGGGGCGATTTGTAGTTCGAATGAGTCGAAATGCACGGGTTGATACGCAAACCATGCTGCGAAATCGCATTCCCATGTGCCCATCGGGTTTTCCCCGACGCAATTGAGGCCACCGCCTGACGGAGCGAAGGGCAGCTGGAGCCTAGACTCTCGATCACTGCCACGAATTCCCACACCCACGAGGGTAATCGATGTCCTCCGCCACCAGCGCTGCAGCCATTTCTGCGGTGTCCCGTGTGCCAGACACCGCGCTCGATCGGTTTTCCTACGACGATGCGGTCGTCCGCAAATTTCTGTTCGCGACGCTCATTTGGGGCATCGTGGGCATGCTGGCCGGGTTGTTGATCGCACTGCAGCTCGCGAACCCAATCTTCAATTTCAACAACGAGTATCTCTCGTTTGGTCGCCTGCGCCCGTTGCACACGAACGCGGTGATCTTTGCGTTTGCCGGTAACGCATTCTTTACCGGCGCCTACTACTCCACGCAGCGACTGCTCAAGACCCGCATGTGGTCCGATGGTCTGAGCAATTTTCACTTCTGGGGCTGGCAGGCCATCATCGTGGCCGCTGCGCTCACGCTGCCTTTTGGCTTTACGCAGGCCAAGGAATACGCGGAACTCGAATGGCCGATCGATATCGCCATCGCCGTCGTGTGGGTGGGCTTTGCCGTGAACTTCTTCATGACGCTGATCAAGCGTCGTGAACGCCACATCTATGTAGCGATCTGGTTCTACATCGCGTCCATCGTGACGGTCGCGATTCTGCACATATTCAACAACCTCTCGGTACCTGCGGGGCTGTTCAAGAGCTACAGCATCTATGCCGGTGTGCAGGATGCGTTCATGCAGTGGTGGTACGGACACAACGCCGTGGCGTTCTTCCTCACCACGCCGTTCCTCGGCCTGATGTACTACTTCATGCCGAAGGCTGCGGAAGGGCCAGTGTTCAGCTACAAGCTGTCCATCCTGCACTTCTGGTCGCTGGTGTTCATGTACATCTGGGCCGGCCCGCACCATCTGCACTACACCGCGCTGCCCGAATGGGCGAGTACGGTGGGCATGCTGTTCTCGGTGATGCTTTGGGCACCGAGCTGGGGTGGCATGATCAATGGCCTCCTCACGCTGCGCGGTGCATGGCACAAGGTGGCGCAGGATCCCATTCTCAAGTTCTTCGTCGTTGCCGTGACCGCTTACGGCATGGCCACGTTTGAAGGGCCGATGCTCTCCATCAAGAGCGTCAATGCGCTGTCGCACTACACCGACTGGATCATCGCACACGTGCACACGGGTGCGCTCGGATGGAACGGCTTCATGACGTTCGGCATGGTGTACTGGCTGCTGCCGCGTCTCTTCCAGACGGAGATCTACAGCAAGCGCGCGATGGAGCTGCATTTCTGGGTCGCGTCGGTCGGCATCGTGCTCTATGTGGTGGCCATCTATAGCGCCGGTGTCACGCAGGGTCTCATGTGGCGTGCATTCGACGAAACAGGACGTCTCGCGTATCCCGATTTCGTGGAGACCGTGCTCAAGCTCATCCCGATGTACTGGATGCGCGTGTTTGGCGGCACGATGTACATCGCCGGCATGGTGATCTTCGGTTGGAACATCCTCAAGACGTGGCAGAAGCGCCCAGCGCGCTACGAAGTGCCCGTGGTAGAAGCGGCGCCGCTCGCACCCAGGTATGTCGAAGAGCATCCGGTAGTACCGGCGTCGACACCGTGGGGCCGTTTCAGTCAAGCACAGTGGCACCGCGCGTGGGAACGTGCACCGATGCTGTTCACGGTACTCACCACCGTGGCTGTTATCATCGCCTCACTGTTCGAGATCCTGCCCACGTTCCTCATCAAGTCGAACGTGCCGACCATCGCGAGCGTCAAGCCGTACACGCCGCTCGAACTGGCAGGCCGCGACATCTACATCGCTGAAGGCTGCTTCAATTGCCACTCGCAGATGGTACGTCCTTTCCGCTACGAGACCGAGCGATTCGGCGAGTACTCCAAGCCCGGCGAGAGTGTGTACGAGCATCCGTTCCTCTGGGGCTCGCGTCGTATCGGTCCTGATCTCGCGCGTGAGGGTGGCAAGTATCCGGATCTCTGGCATGTGCGCCACTTCGAAGATCCGCGCGCGGTCACGGCCAAGTCCATCATGCCGGCCTATGCGCACTTCCTCACCAAGCAGCTCGACTTCGACGGTATTCAGGCGCGTATCGATGCCATGGCCATGGTGGGTGTGCCGTACGGTGACGCGCTCAACAGAGCACCGGCCATGGCACGCGAACAGGCCAAACAAATTGCCGCGTCTATCGTGGAGCAGGGTGGTCCGGCCGGTCTCGATGACAAACAGATCGTGGCCATGGTGGCCTACATGCAGCGCCTTGGACGCGACATCAAGGTCAGCAGTGCCGCCTCTGCTTCAGGCGCAACGGGAGGATCGCACTGATGAAACTCTCCGACATCATGTCGTACGCGCAGCTCTCGTCCTACACCGAGATCGCGCTCGTGATCTTCCTCGGCGTGTTCATCGCCGTGTCGATCTACACGTTTCTGCCGTCGCGTCGCGGTGAACTCGACGCGGCAGCCCGATTGCCATTCGAGGAGGACGTCGTTGTCACTCCCCGTACCCGACAGGAGCGCTGAGTCGTGAGTGATCAAGACAATCAGAACGGAAAAAAGCCACGCTCATCGTCAGCGCCGAACGACAAACTGCTCGATCACACGTACGATGGCATTCAGGAGTACGACAATCCGATGCCTCGCTGGTGGCTGCTCACCTTTGCTGGCACGATCATCTTTTCGGTGGTCTACGTGATCAATGTCGGACCCGTTGGCAACGGCGATGGTCGCATTGCCGACTACGAAAACTCTCTCAAGGCGTACGCGGCGGCACATCCGGCGCCTGCCGGTGGTAGCGCATCCGCTGAGCAACTCAACGCGCTGCTGGCCGACGCGGGTTCAGTTGCCAAAGGCAAGGACACGTACACGTCGTACTGCGCGTCGTGTCATGGCCCCGATGGTGGTGGCATCATCGGCCCCAATCTCGCGGACGCGTACTGGCTGCACGGTGGTGACATCGCGTCCATCTACAAAACCGTGTCGCAGGGTGTGTTGGCCAAGGGCATGCCGCCCTGGGAGAAGTCGCTCAAGCCCGATCAGCTGCAGTCGGTAGTGGCCTACGTCGCGTCGCTGAAGGGTTCGTCGCCGAGCAATCCGAAAGCGCCGCAGGGAGAGTTGGTCACGCCGTGACTAACTCACGCGCGCCACAGAGTGGCGCGATTCCGCGGGCAGGCCGAGTCCTGCCGACACTCAATGAGGATGGATCGCGTCGCTGGATTCGTCCGAAACCATCACATGGTCCGTGGTGGAAGCGTCGGCAGGTCGTGGCCTATGTGTTGATGGCGCTGTTCTTCGCGGCGCCGCACATGCGCGTGTTTGGCAAGCCCGTGTTCCTTATGGATCTGCCGCGTCGGCAGTTCACGCTCATGGGCTACACGTTTCTGCCAACGGACACGCTGCTGTTCATGTTCACGATGGGTGCCGGTGTCATTGGCATCTTCCTCATCACGGCGCTTTGGGGGCGGGCGTGGTGCGGATGGGCGTGTCCGCAGACGGTGTATCTCGAGTTTCTGTTCCGTCCCATCGGACGATGGTTCGACGGCGGCTACACGAGTTCGCGCGCACTCGACAAGAAGGGTGCATGGTTCACGCCGCGCCGGTTGGGCAAGTACATCACGTTCTTCCTGCTGGCGTTGTACGTATCGCACACCATGCTCGCGTTCTTCGTGGGCACGGATCAGTTGTACGGTTGGATGACCCGCAGTCCATCGGAACACCCCTCGGCATTCTTGTTCGTCGTGCTGTTCACGGGCATTGTGTGGTTCAACTTCACGTACTTCCGTGAACAGACCTGTTTGATCGTGTGCCCGTATGGGCGCTGGCAGTCGGCGTTGATTGATCGACAGTCGGTGATCGTGGCCTACGATGTGAATCGTGGCGAGCCGCGAGCGCATGCCGGCGCCACACGCAGTACCGGCGCAGGCGACTGCATCGACTGCAAGGCGTGTGTGCAGACCTGCCCCACGGGTATCGATATCCGCAATGGGCTGCAGATGGAGTGCGTGCACTGCACGCAGTGCATCGATGCCTGCGACGACATCATGACGCGGATCGGCAAACCCAAGGGCCTGATTCGATATTCGTCGCAGGATGCGATTGCCGGACAGCCGCGAAAATTTCTGCGGCTCCGCACCGTGTTGTATCCGGTTGTGCTTGCCGTACTGCTTGGCGGACTGGGGTTCACCATGTGGAGCAAGCCGGCGGCGGATCTCACGGTACTGCGTGGACTCGATGCGCCGTTCACGACTGAAGCCGATGGACGAATCGCGAATCAGATCCGCATCAAGATCACCAATCGCCGCGCTGAGGCGATGCGATATCCTGTCGCGTTTGGCGGACTGGTTGGCGCATCTGTTGAAAGTGCACCGCCCATCGATGCCGCCCAGGTCACGGTTGTTGCACCGGAAAACCCACTGACCGTCGGTGCCGGCGCCACTCGCACCACCAGCGTGTTCGTCTTGCTACCGGCCACCGCATTCGTGCGCGGCGAGCGCTTCATCACCATCACCGTGTCCGACGACCGTGGATACCTGGAGACGGTGCGCTACCGTCTGCTCGGCCCGTCCTCCTCAACACCGAATCCCAATCCGGCAGGTACCCCATGAAACCCGGCATCGGCTGGCCCATCGGCATCTCCTGCATTCTGGGCGCCACCATCATTGGCAATCTCACGGTGATGCGCATTGCCAAGAGCGATCCGGCGTTCGCCATCGAACCCGACTACTACCGCAAAGCGGTCCAGTACGACTCCACCATGGCACAGGAGCGTCGCAACATCGCACTTGGCTGGCAGGTCGTGGCGCAGGTGGAACCCATCAACGCCAACGACAGCGCGCGTGTCGTGGTCACGCTGAATGGTCCTGACGCCACACCGCTCACGCATGCACGCGTGGCCGTGATGGCGCGATTCAACGCGCGGGCCAACGACACACTCACAGCGGTGCTGACGGAACAAGTAGATGGGCAGTACGTCACCACGCTGCCGATCGGCCATGTGGGCGAATGGGAGATTCGCGTGGATGCAAGACGCGATCAGTCGCACTGGCAGGAATCACAGCGGGTTTTCGCTGTGCGTGCTGCGGGATCATCAGAGAGCCCGAACAAGTGATTCTCACAACGTCCGGCATTCTACTGGCAAGTCTGGTGGGCAGCGTGCACTGCGCCGGCATGTGTGGCGGTTTTGTGTGCCTGTATACAAACGGCACTGATGACGCGGGTAATGCACTCGCATCGTCAGCGTTCCTGGGTGCACATGCCATGTACAATGTCGGACGTCTCGTTTCATACCTGCTACTCGGCGCAGCCGCTGGTGCGCTTGGCAGTCGGGTAACACAGCTCGGCGTTCTGGCCGGCATCTCGCGTGCCGCAGCCTTGGTGGCCGGTGTCCTCATGGTCGGCTGGGCGCTTTCGGCGCTCGCCGCGCGACGGGGCGTTTCACTGGCGCGTGTACCTACGCCTGTGGCGTGGCAGCGTCTCATTGGTGGATGGCTCATTCCTGTGCGGCGCATGCCACCGACATCTCGCGCCCTGTTCACTGGAGTGCTGACCACACTGCTGCCCTGTGGTTGGCTCTATGTGTTCGTCGCAGCCGCTGGAGGCACCGGCAGCGTGTCTCTCGCCATGCTCACGATGTTTGTCTTCTGGCTTGGTACCGTTCCCGCGCTCGTAGCTGTTGGCGTGGGCGCGCAAACCGTGCTGATGCCATTTCGCACTCGCCTGCCAGCGCTCAGCGCGGCGGTGGTGTTGATCATGGGACTGCTTACGATGACCGGTCACTTCGCCGGTATGGAGGTGCAGCATGTCCACTGATGTGCTGACCATGCACGCATCGGTGGCACGGGCTGCCACCACCTGCGCACACTGCGGACTGCAGGTACCCGATGGTCTCATTGAGTCCTCGCGGGAAGAACAGTTCTGCTGCAGTGGGTGTGAAACCGCGTTCGCGATTTTGCACGACCACGGGCTCGATTCGTACTACGGCTTCACCGAACGTCGCGTGGGACCGGTGCGCGCCAGTGGACGCACCTACGAAGAATTCGACCATCCGGCCTTCACGTCACTCTATGTGCGTGAGACTGCCGGTGGGCGGATGCGTACGGAGCTGTACCTCGAAGGCATTCACTGCGCGTCGTGTGTCTGGCTGGTGGAACGAGTGCCACTTCTGCAGACGGGTGTGGTACGCAGCGAACTCGATGTGCGTCGCTCGCTCGCGGTGGTGGAGTGGGACTCGGCAGCGGTGGATCTTTCAACTATTGCACGCACGCTCGACGCGCTGGGCTATGCGCCGCATCCATTTCGCGGAGTGGCGCGTGCCGACATGCGCCGCAAGGAAGATCGCGCCATGCTGGTGCGCATTGGCATCGCCGGTGCCATCGCCATCAATGTCATGCTCACATCGCTCGCGCTCTATGCCGGCGAAGTGAATGGCATGGAGTTGCGGTATGAACAGTTCTTCCGCTGGATGAGCTTTGCCATCACCATCCCGGCGTTCATCTGGCCTGGTCGCGTGTTCTTCAGTGGCGCATGGGCTGCGCTGCGCACGCGTACACTGCACATGGATTTTCCCATTGCCATCGCGCTGGCCGCTGGTCTCGTGCGCGGCGCCATCAATACGATTGCCGGCAGCGGTCCCATCTACTTTGATGGCTTGGCAGTGCTGATCTTCGCTTTGCTGGTTGGACGATTTCTTCAGCAACGGGGACAGCGACTGGCGACCGATTCAACGGAATTGTTGCATGCCATCGCGCCGGACACCGCGCGCATCGTTGAGCAGGGACGGTTGCGCGAGATCCCCGCATCGGCATTGCTGCCCGGCATGACACTCGATGTGCGCGCCGGAGAATCATTTGCTGCCGACGGCGTACTTCTGGAGGGACGCACCACCGTGAACGCCGCGCTGCTGACCGGCGAATCACGCCCAACACGTGTGGAGCGTGGTGGTGCGGTGTACGCCGGCACGCTCAACGTGGAAGCGCCGGTGCGCGTGCAGGTCAAGGAAGCGGGCGAGAGCAGTCGGATCGCACGTCTGCTGCAGCAGGTGGAATCGAGTGCGGCACGCCGCGCACCCATCGTGCTCACCGCCAATCGACTGGCCGGTGTGTTCACGGCCATCGTGCTGGTGCTGGCGATTGGCACGTTTGCGCTCAAGACACAGTGGAATGCGCCGCATGCGCTCGACGACGCCATTGCCCTGTTGATCGTGACCTGTCCCTGTGCATTGGCGCTGGCCACACCACTCGCCATCACCGTGGCTGTTGGTCGCGCTGCCGGCAATGGCATGCTCATCAAGGGCGGCGACGCGCTCGAGTTGTTGGCCAGGCCCGCTATTCTCGTGCTCGACAAGACGGGCACTATCACCGAAGGTCGCACATCGCTGGTTGAGTGGCATGGTCCCGAGTGGGTGAAGCCGCTCGTCCTGTCACTTGAATCAGGATCCTCGCACCCATTGGCGGAAGGTTTTCGCTCAGCGTGGCCTGATTTCACCACAACGGTCGCCGAAGACGCACAGCATGTTGTTGGTGGTGGACTGATGGGGCGCGTGAACGGCCATCGCGTGTGTGTAGGGTCGCCACGTTTCGTGGCAACGCAAACGAATGCCTCGTTGCGCACATTGCCGAGCATCACCGGCACGCTTACACCGGTGCATGTGGCAGTCGATGGCGAGCTCATTGCCGCGGCAGGCCTTGGTGACGCCATCCGCGCTGACGCCGAGCAGGCGCTGAACGATCTGCGCGCCCGTGGTTGGCGCACCATGATCCTAAGCGGTGATGCGCCCGAAGTGGCTGCAGCTGTCGGTCATTCACTCGGATTTGGCGACGCTGACATCGTGGGAGGTGCCACACCTGAGGACAAACTCGCCTGCGTCGAGCGGCTCAAAACACAGGGCACGGTGGTCATGGTGGGCGATGGCGTGAATGATGCCGCCGCCATTGCTACGGCTCATGCCGGCATCGGTGTGCATGGTGGCGCGGAGGCCTGTCTCTCCACAGCGGATATCTATCTCACGCATCCCGGACTCACGCCGCTGGTGACTCTGCACGACGGCGCACGCAACACGCTGCGTGTCATTCGCCGCAACATCGCCTTCTCCATCGGCTACAACCTCATTGGCGCGGGGTTGGCCATGACGGGCATTCTGTCGCCACTCATCGCCGCCGTACTCATGCCCGCCAGTTCCATCACCGTAGTGCTTGGCAGTTGGTATGGCATGACGTTTCCGCGCCGGACCACTCGTTGACCCACCAGTTGACCCATTGATGAGTTTCCCATGAGCGTTCTCTTTCTCGTTCTGCCACTCGCGCTGCTGGTTGTGGCCGTCGCCGTACTGGCCTTTGTGTGGAGTGCGCGCAGCGGGCAGTACGACGACCTCGACACTCCGGCCATGCGGGTACTCGGCGACGATCCCCCTGCGACCCGACGCCCCTGATTTCGCCCGGCCCCTTGTCGGGCGCTGTGACGCACCCGACATTCTGGCCATGAGCGACTCCTCCCTCCCTCCCCTGGACAGCGACCGTCGCCGCAATGCCCGTCTGCGCGATCTGGTCGAAGAAATGATGGCCACCATCCGGGCCGCATCCAATCGCGACCTGTGGACGCCGGAAGAACGTGCGAGTTGTGAAGCCGATATGGCGCGCATCATGGATGATGTGCGAGCGCATGCGTTGGGTGGACCCGCCGCGCGCGCGAAACGCGACTGACGACGAACCAGCAGTTACTCGAGCACCACCAGCGTCTCTCCTGACGGATACGCCAGCTCGAGAATCTGATCGTTGCCTTCCGCGTCTACGAGAATCGCGACCTGCTGCACACCGCCAATGGCGTGAGCCAAGTGTGCGCCAGCGACATGATCGCTGCCGAACATCAGCACAACGCTTCGCGTGTCGGACTCCCACGTGACGCCTTGCAATGGCAGATGGTGACCGAGGGGCTGCACGCCGATGTCATGCTGGTGTACTTCAACGAAGCAGCCACGACCGCGGTGACGCTCCGTGAATGCATCCAATTGCGCAGCGATCTGATCATCGGCCAGCATCAGCGTGCGCTCTGTTCGTGAGGCCGCCTTGGCGCGCGCTGCAGCCCGGGTACGCGCGCTGCCCGGTACGCACAGTACAGAACACGGGGCCTGGCGAATGAGCGTGGCCGCCACACTGCCCAGCATCATGCGACGCACAAAACCGTACCCGTGGGTAGCTGTCACCACGAGATCGGCAGGATGTTCACGCAGATGCGCGACGAGCTGGTTGCCTGGGTGTCCATCCAGCAATGTCGTCGTGAACTGCATCCCCGGTCGCTGAATGCGCTCAATCAGCGCCGTGAAACTCGCCGCAGCCTGGTTCCGGTATTCAGTCGCAAACTCCTTGAGCGCTGCACCTGTTTCGCTGAGCGACGGGGCGACGTGCACCAATTCCACCTGGGCATTCTTCGCTACGAAGTCCAATGCAACCTGCGCAGCATAGATACTGAACACGCTGAAATCCGTGGCAATCATCACGCGCGACGGAAGCTGCGAGAGATGCGCATCCACGGCAAACACCGGCGTGTCCCCCAATTGCAGCAAGCGTAGCACGGTCTCCCCGGTGAACAGACGTTCCACCAATGCGTGACGACCGCGACCTACAACGAGCAGTCGGGCGTCGCGCTCACGCGCCACAGAAATGATTTCGCGCGCCGAATCACCCACACGAATCGTGATCGGCCACTCATTGGCTCCGATCGACTGTCGCGTCGCCTGCGCAGCAATCTGCTGCGAGCGCTCGGTCAACAACTCTGCCATAGGCATGGCCGGATACGGCAGTGCCTCGAATCCATAAGTGGGCAACGCGTTTGGTTGCACAGCACTGATCACTTCAACATCTGCATCACAATGTGCAGCCAATTCCCTGGCGAGAGGGAAGATCGCATCGGATGCTTCCGACGCATCACTCGCCAACATCAGCGGTCCACGTGGTGTACGGGTGGCCTCGAAAGTGAGGCGCAGATCCTCGACGCTGCGAGGTCCGACGCTGCGGGGAGCAGTCATGGCGTCCTCCTTGTGGGGTACCTGGAAATGGAGATACCCCACTATGCCTCAGGCCGACCACGCATACCATGCGGATTTGCCTGACATCACGCCACCCTTTTGCTCTTAACGCGCCAGCGTTCCTGTTGTGTCCGTCAATGATTCGAGAAAGCGACGCAGTACCAGCTTCTCGCGTGGCGTAAGATTCAGCTTGTCCGGCGGCAATGTCTGATGATCGAGTGTGATGCCGATACCTGCACCGCCGCCACGATCGTAGAAATCGATCACGGACTCGAGTGTGGGATACGCACCATTGTGCATGTACGGCGCCGTCAACGCGATATTGCGAAGCCCCGGCGTACGGAATGCGTAGCGATGTGGCTCAGCTCGCGTGAGACGATATCGCCCCTCGTCCGGATCGAGCGTGGCATGTGTCGTGGCAACCTTCTTTGGCACACCCAGCACCTCGACTTCGGTCTTCTGATACATCGGGGGCACAGTGCCATTGGTGAGCGGCAAAAAGTGGCAGGTTGCACACTTGGCTTTGCCCACGAACACATTGAAGCCGGCCCGCGCATCGGCTGACAGCACCGAAACGTCGCCCCGCAGCGCACGATCGATCGGCGCATTGAGACGTGACAACGACCGCTGATAGGCGGCAAGCGACTGTTTGATGCGAGGCACTGTTACAGCCGAAGCTGATGAGGTATCGGATGCAGAAAATGCCGCGCGAAACTGCGAAGTGAGCACAGAGTCACGCGCCAACACAGTAGCCACCTGTGCGAGACTGCCGTGCATCTCGTCCACGTTTTCCACGACGTCAGTGACCTGATCTTCCAGGTAGGTGGTGCGCAGATCCGCAAAACTGCCCCACTGAAGACCGCTGTTGATCACCGTGGGCGTATTGCGGGCCAGTGGTGAACCACCTCGGGCGGTGTTGGTCACGCGTCCGTCGGTGAACGCACGCTCGGGGACATGGCAGCTGCTGCACGCACGCGTACCATCGCCTGACAAGCGCGTATCGCGAAAGAGCTGACGTCCCAGCGCAACCTGCGGAGCTGTTGCCTCCCGCGCGCCAACCGGAGCAAAGGCCATCGCGTCGAAAGCCGTGGAGTCGAACAACGACGCCGCCTCAACGCGAAATGCCCGCCGTTCGGTTGGCACTCCGATCGTCAGCGCATTGCGCACGCGCTGCAGCTCGCGTGCGAGTGGATGCGCGACATCGGCAAGAAAGGCGAAGTGATCAAACGCATCACGCGACTCTCCCGAACCCAACAGCGTGTACGCAATGGCCAGCAGAGAGTCCACGCGCGCCCACGAAATGGACGCATTATCACGATAGGGAGCCAACGTTCGCGTCATGCCAACCAACGCGGACCGTGCTTCAATCAGTCCATGACCGGCCACGGGAGAATCGAACCCGGTCAATCCAAGTGAGACGATACGTGCCAGCTCAAGCTTCACCGCATCCCACACCCGATCGTCGGTCGTGTATTGCGGTGCCAGCATGACCTGCGCGCGTGTTGCCAACTGCGTGAGTACACGCGTTTCCTGCACCAGGGTCTCGCGTTCTGCGGTGGGATCCTCACTATAGAGAATTTCTTCCACCACCTGAAATCCTGTGGGCGGAAACACCGCTTCCGGTCCTTCATTCTCTTCGACTTCCGGTAGCGCCGGACCATTCATGCTACGTGCTGTACTTGGCGCATAGTACTCGAGCGCCACTTCAGCGTGCTTGAATGCTTCACGTGCCGCCATGAAAGCCTGACGTGTCTCGGCGATCTGTACATCGGCACCGGAACCATTGATCCGACGTGCCGCGGCATCGAGCGTATCGAGCCGGACCGCAAGCGTATCCACCGCATCACGCCAGATCACCACTGCGGCCGCAGCGCGAGGCTGCGGCGCATCGGCCACCGTGGCCAACGCATTGCCACCCGACGAATCAGACGCCGACCCATCGCTCCCCGCGGCACACGCCGCAAGGAGCAGGGTCAGCCCAGCAACAACAAACGAATGTTTCACAGTATTCCTGCAATTAGCGCGGCAGGCCCTTCACGATGACCAGCATGCTGGCCTGGTTCTCGGTCGGACGCACGGTGCCACCGTCCACGCCGAGATACTTGTCTGCGCGCCACGAGTGCGGCTGCAGCGCGAGAATGAACGTGTCATTCTGGCCAAGTTCCGTGGACACATCGGTCAGCGATCCGTATTCCCAACCCGCCTTGCCTGCGGGACGTGCACCGACGGCATTGTAGATCGCCGCATCGGCCGCCGTACGACGATGATCCAGCTCAAGCACCGGCTTGAGTTCACGCGTCGCAATGTTGTACTGCCAGATGTAGGCGTCGTGCGTTTCATCGCCGTAGCCGTTGTCATCTTCCTGGATGTACACGTAGTTCGTACCAACAAACACGTTGTCGGGGTTCTGGAAGAGACGGGCGGCATTCGTCGGCGATTTGTCGTCACCATCCGCAATCACTTCCAGCGTGCCGCGCAGCGGGTTGGCCGCATCGAGACGCAGACGATAGGCACGGCCATACTTCGTGCGATTGTAGTCCGCATTGACACCGGTGTTGTTCTGGCCGGTGGCAATGAAGTAGATCTCGCGATTGTTGGTGGCCGATCCCTTGCGGTAGTCGACGTCTTCCACGCGCGAGAACTGGATCGCATTCAGCGTGGCGCCAACCTGATTGATCTGACGGCCGGTTAGCGTCTTCTGATTCTGGATCTGGCGGAACTCGACCTGGTACGTCTGTCCGACCACCATGTCACGCTCACGCACGTTGTTGTCGGAACGCGAGAGCACATACAGACTGCCATTGTCGAGATCACCAACGGTGTTGGTGAGATACATCGCCACCTGACCACCTTCTGCGCTCGAATCGTCGTCACCAATCACAACGACCGTGCGGCCGGGGAATGCGTCCTTGGTGAGTGGCACCGCATTTTCCGTATTGAATCGGCCAAACGCCGAGAGATAGCGCGGCGTATTCGCGGCGCCTGTCGGATCGACCGCCAGAATCTCCGACTCTTCACTGCTTTCACCCGCGGTGATGAAGAGCGGGCCAAAGCCGTGCACTTCCGGATTCGCCATGGTGGCCGAGCACAGGCGGTAACGACCAGCCGTGGAGTTCACGACGTAGTCGCCGGAAATCGGCGTCAACGTCTTGTCGAACCGGATGCGCGACACAGAGAAGTTGTCTTCGTGATTCACCAGCATGGTGAATGAGCCATCGGTGTTGCGCAGAAAGCCCGCACCGTCAGCCGATCCGCCGAACGTGAAATTCGGCGAGCCCGGCAAACGGTCATCCGAGCTAATGAGACTGTAGATCTCGACGCCGGACACGAGCGACTTCACCAGCACCGGTGTGACCGACTTGTTGGTGAGCGGCACCGGATCGATGCGGGTGCCGCCGGTAGAGTTGTCATCGCCGCAGGCGGCGAGTGTCAGTCCGCACACGGCGAGGAGAGCCGAACGGCTGACATTGAATGGAGTGCGCATGGTCGATTGACAGCGGCTGAAGGAATGCGCACCGGACACATCGTGGGCCGGGCGCGACGCGGGACGTACGCGCACGCCGGCGACGGAGCCGCCACCATCACGTCACGGCGACGTCAACGATTGGTCGCGATTGTGCCGATGCGTGGAAATCTCCGCACCCATGCGAACAACAGCCGTAGTCGGCAAACTCGACCACAGAAATCCACACGACCTGTGTGATGCGTCATGTGACATGTCAGGGATTTCCGTTTGCGCATCCGTTCTGGCCGCACCAGTGTCTAAGGGCATGCGGGACCACGTGCCTGCGGGTCCTGCTGGTGTGCACCGTGCCTGCCGCACGACGTGCGGCGAGGAGGAACCGATGACGGTCGTACTCCCCACCCCGGAACCAGCGCTTGTTGCGCGGTTCGCGAGCGGCGATGAGAACGCGCTCATGACGCTGTATCGTCACGAATACGATGGCATGCTCGACATGGCGCGCGAGGAACTGGGCCCTGAGCTCGAGCACTATCGAGGCAAAGTGGCGCATCAGGCCATGCTCGATGCGTGGGAATCACATGAGCGCTTTCAGAATCCCACCGCACTGGCTGCATTTCTTGAAGAAGCGGTGCGTCACGAAGCGCAGGTGCAGCATCGCAAGCATGCCACGCTGCATCACCGACACGGGCAGGTGAAATCCCATGTATCGGTCGCTACGGTCGACGAAGCCGTGCAATCATTGATGCAAGCACTGCACACACCGGTCGATCACCAAGCGGCAGTAGAAGAAGCACGTGCCGCCAAGCGTGCCCACGCCAAGGAGCATGTGGAGCGCGTCGTGGATCGACCACGCTGGTTGATGTACGGACTGTTCGCCATTGCCGGTGCGCTGGTCATCATCTATGGACAACGCCTGCTCGATCGAGTGGGCGGCGATTCCGCAGTCGACACGGCGCTCAAGAGTGGGGAGACACAGGTACTGTCGTCGGGCAACGGACAGCGTGGCGCACTCACGTTGCGCGACGGAACGCGCACGACGATGGGATCCGCTACGCGTCTGCGTGTGCCGGCCGCATTCGGAAACTCGCTCCGCACCATCGAACTCGAAGGCACGGCAACCTTCGCTGTGGACCCCAACGCCACCAATCCGCGTGGTCTGCCATTCGCCGTGCGCACGGGTGGCATGACACTCACCGCGCGCGGCACCGTCTTTACGGTGCGGCACTTCCCGGGCGAAGCTGGTAGCGTGCTTGAAGTAACCGAGGGCACGGTGGAACTGCGCAATCGCGAGACCGGAAAGACCGAAGACCTCGTGGCCGGTCGCGCGGTGCGCTACACACCTGATGGTCAGATCCTGACGCTTGATTCATTGGCCCGTGATGTGGCGCTGGCCTGGACACGGGATAGCATCGTGTTTGCCAACACCCCGCTTCGTGTGGCCGTCCCCGAACTCGTGCGCTGGTTCGGTATCAACGCGGCGATAGCCGACAACAGTGTGCTGGACCGTCCGGTATCGATGCGGGTGGGACTCACCTCGAGCGGCGACGCGACCAGTGCACTCACCCAGGCGGCAGGGTTGATGATTCAGTTCGGTAAAAATGACCGCATTGAATTCGTCTCGTCTCCGCCGCCGGTCACCAAGGCGACAATTTCCCGTTAGTGGAACAACGCGGGGGATTTGGGAGCAGGGCGCCTCACAGCTAGAGGCGCCCTGCCACACCGGAGGTCAGTACAAGCTCAATCCAGGATTAACAAACTGGAATGCTCATGCGTAATTGCACGCGGGTGTGCGAGATATCACGCCCGCCTCGCCGGTGGCCCCTGCGGCCCTCCCCTCCCTCCCGACGATTTCCCCCCCGCACCTCATGCGCTTGTCATGCTTGTCGCTCATTGTCGGAGCGGCCTTTTCGGCTGCCCCCGCCATTCTCCAAGCGCAATCGGCCGGGGGGCCGCCAGTTGGAGGACCACCTGCCGGTGGACCGGTCGGTGCACCGGGTGCACCCGGTGGCGCAGGAGCAGCGGCAGCCAATTCGCGTCGCCCAGCCGGCCCGCCGATCACCGAGGTCCTTCCCGATAGTCTGCTGCAACAGTCGCTGCGCGTCTTCCTGGATTGTCAGGGCGGCGTCCGCGGATGCGATCGCACCTTCTTCGTGCAGGAAATGGGATTCGTGAACTGGGTGCGCGATCGCTTCGACAGCGATGTGCATCTGCTGCTCACGAGCCTGAATGCTGCCAATGGCGGTCGACAGATCACCATCAACTTCCTTGGCCAGAAGCAGTACACCGGCAAGACCGATACGCTGGTGGTCGCCACGTTGCCCAATGATGCGGACGACGTTGTACGTCGCGATCTCCTGCGCACATTCCAGCTCGGCCTCGCGCCCTATGTCGCGCGCACACCCATTGCGACACGCATGCGTGTCGGACTTGCACCGGGAATCATCGCACCGGCGCTCAACGCCAAGGCCGTGAAGGATCGCTGGAACCTCTGGCTCTATCGTATCGATGGCAACGTCAACGCGACCGGTGAGCAGTTGGTGAAGACCACCAATCTCTCATCCACGCTGTCTGCGGCGCGGACGACCGAGAAGTGGAAGATCAATCTCGGTGCCACCGGCAGTTACAACGAACGCGATTTCAAGATCCTGCAGACGAATGCCACCAATCCCGCAGTACGTGACACGGTTTCGGTGATCGTGCTGCAGCGCGCGGCCAACACCAATGCTTTGTTCGGTCGCACCATCAACAATCACTGGACCGCCGGTGTGAAAGTATCGGCCGGCTTCAGCGAAGTGCTCAACCAGAAACTCGCGCTGCGTGTTTCGCCGGCGGTCGAGTACAACTACTTCCCGTGGAGCGAAGCCACCCGTCGTCAGCTCACGGCACTCTACTACGTTGGCCCCAACTATTACTCGTACTACCGCGAAACCATTTTCGCACAGGAAGAGGAAACGCGATTCAATCACACGCTGCTACTCTCGCTCAATCAGCGTCAGAAGTGGGGCAACACCAATCTGACGCTCGAAGGGTCGCAGTATCTCCACGACATGAACCGCAATCACGTCACGCTCTCTGGTTTCGTGGATCTGCGACTGGGTCGTGGCTTCAGCCTCAACATGCGTGGCTCGGCGTCCCGCGTCCGCGACCAGATCTACATTGCCGGCTCAGCGCTCTCGGAAAGCGACATCCTCACACAACGCCAGCAGCTGCAGACGAACTTCCGCTACAACCTGAATGTGGGCATGGGCTACACCTTCGGCTCGATCTACAACACCATCGTCAATCAGCGCTTCGGCAATCTGGGCGAACTCGGTCGCCGCTTTGGCTTCACCGGCGGTTGATGCGGAGCACTGAGCTCAACTGAGCGTCGGTACCACGAGTCGGGCGGCAGCTTCAGGTGAAAGCTGTCGCCCTTCTTCGTAGCAGCGATCGAATGTGTCACCGAGTGTCTCGCGCACCTGCGCAACGCGGGATTCCCGATCGCCTATCTCGAAACTCGGCAGCACAACACCAACACGTTCGCGCCACGCATCCACCGCGCCGTACAGACTGGCCGCTGCCATCGGATCACCACGCAGTGCGGCAATACCGGCAAAGCCATCAAGATCGAGCGACAGCCCCCAGCCATCGTGCATGCGCACATGCATGGCGAAGGCCTGCTGGAAATGCTCCAGTGCATCCTCGATACGTTGTTCGAGCAAATCGAGCGTGCCGAGAAAGGCCAGCGAGTGCGCGTGCGCGATGCTGTGACCATTCGATGAACCAAGTGCGACATTGGCTTCCTGAATGCGACGCGCTTCATCGTAGCGACCCTGTGTACGCGCGGTGAGCCCCGACCAGGAATAGATCACATTTTGCAGCACTGATGGGCCCATGCTATCTGCGATGCGCTGCGCATCGGCGAGAACATCCCAGGCCTCGCGCAGACGACCCAGCATGAGCAGAATCGCACCCGACCACGCCTTCGCCCATCCTTCGAACCAGCGATCCTCGAGCTGATGGAAGAGATCGATCGCAATCCGCATGTGCGTGATCCCCTGCTCCCACGAACCGGTGGCCAGACCAAACAATCCCGATGTCAACCACCCGCGTGCGGTCATGCGAACATCGCGCCGTGGATCGCGCGCCAATGCCGCAGTAATGAAACGCACACCGTCGCTGTACTGCGCCGTGCCAAGCCAGCCGGATGCACCGTGCAGGTACCAGAACAGCACAGAGATCATGCGCAGCCCCATCTCGCCACGATCAGCTACCGATGGATCACCTGTCGTGGCCCACAGCAGCGCGGCACGAATGTTGTCGTGTTCACGCACCATCTCTGCCATCACGCCGGGCTTGGTCTCTCCGCCCTGCAAGTGCCACTCCTGACTCTCCACCAGCGCCATCACCCAGTGCGCATGGCGCCACTCGACATGCGGCAACTCGCCGGCTTCCGCCAGCCGTTCACGCCCGTACTGCCGCACCGTTTCCAGCAGACGATAGCGCGTGCCATTGGCGTCGGTATCGGCCAACACCAATGACTTATCCACTAGCGACGACACGCCGTCGAGAATATCCACCACGAGCAGACGCCCGGTGCCCGGAGATGACGGCAGCGAGGCATCAACACACACGACCTCCGCCGCCAGCAACGTGAAACCACCGGCAAACACCGACAGCCGGCGGAGCAGCGTACGCTCACGTTCACTGAGCAACGCGTGACTCCACTCCATCGTGCCGCGAAGTGTGCGATGACGTGGCAACGCGGTTCGCGCGCCGCCGGTCAGCAGTTGAAACGCATCGTCGAGGCGTTCGCGAATCTGCGTGGGCGACAATAGACGTGAACGCGCTGCTGCCAGTTCGATAGCCAGCGGCAGACCATCGAGACGCGCACAGATTTCGTCCACCACAGATGCATCGGCCGCCGTGAGCTCCCACTGCGGCTGCGCCGACTGCGCTCGCTGCACAAATAGCGCGCGGGCATTGTCGCGCGAGAGTTCAGGCACCAGCCACGCGCGCTCTCCTGGCAGACCGAGTGCTTCCCGGCTCGTGGCCAGAATGCGCATGCCAGCACAGCGATGCAGCAGACGCTCAACGGCCGAGGCAATGGCATCGAGCATATGCTCGCAGTTGTCGAGTACCAGCAGTACATCGCGCGAACCAATGGCATCGACCAGCACATCGAGACGTTCACGCCCCGGCATCTCCGGCACACGCAGCGCAGCAGCAATCTGCGCTGGCACGTGCCACGGATCGCTCGATGCAGAGAAGTCCACCCACACGGCGCGCTGCGCCGCTCCAATGGCCGCGGCCAGTCGAGTCTTGCCGCTCCCCCCAGCGCCGGTGAGGGTCACGAGCCGTGATACGCTGAGCAACTGCGCCACGGCTTCGAGATCGCGTTCGCGACCAATCAGGGCGTTGAGATGCATCGGTGGTGCTGTCGTTTCACGCACCACCTCAAAGAATCGCGAACCGCTCGTCTCGGATGCATTGCGTAGCACGGCCTCGACATCGGCCATACTCAACGGCCGTTCATCGGCCGTCTTGCTCAGCAACTGCTTCGCCAGAGCGCGAACCGACGGCGACACCGTGGGCGCCAGTTCGTCGAGCGACGGGGGTTCGAGGTGCAGCACCGCATGCATCAACGACGCCGGTGACTCACCGGCGAACGGACGCTTGCCGGCCAGCATCTCGTACAGCGTCACACCCAACGCCCAGAGATCGGCACGATGATCGGCGCGCTCACCTCGCATCTGCTCGGGCGCGAGATACGCGAGTGTGCCCATCACGGCCCCCGTGCGTGTGGCATCGTAGCCGGGAAGACTGGCAATGCCGAAGTCGGCGAGACGCGCGTTGCCCGCAGCATCGAATAGCACATTGGCCGGCTTTACATCGCGATGCACCACCCCGCGCTCATGCGCCGCCGCCAACGCCGAGGCGATCTGCGTGGCAATGCGCACGGCGTCCTCCGATGGCATCGGCCCAGACTCCAACCGCTGTGCCAGCGAACCACCCGAGCAATACGCCATGGCAATGAAGAGGCGTCCATCCGAGTGCATGCCCACATCGTACACACTGGCGACATGCGGATGATCAAGGGCGGCCGCCGCACGCGCTTCCACAAGAAATCGCGAGCGCATGGCGCTCCGCTGTTCACGCGCCGCGCCACTCTCCGCATCATCCACATGCGGCAGGAACTTGAGCGCCAACGCTCGTGCCAGACGATCATCGTGGGCAAGCCACACCGATCCCATGCCGCCGCGCCCGATCTCGCGCACCAGTCGATAGGGGCCGATGTTGTCCAGCGGAATCTCATTGTCCGGCTGCCGTGGCCCCGGTGCCATCGTGAAGAGACCCAGAAAGTCTCCGCCACCCGCATCGATATCGAGCAGCGCACGCACTTCTCGCGCGACATTTGGCGCCGACTCCGCCAACTCGGACAAACGGGCCAGCCGTGCTTCAGGAGTCAGTTCGGCCAACTCCCCGAACAACACGGCGACCTGTGCGAGCGTACTCTGCGCGTCGTGCATCAGTTATGACTCGACGCAGTCAGGAGAATGCGCCAGCGATGGCCATATCGGGCGACATCGCGCGTCCTTCGTCATACGCCGTGCTGAACACGACACCCAACGCTTCACGCGTAAGTGTTTCACCGTGTTGACGTGCGGGCGCCGCAAACGCCGGCATGGCAATGCCAATGCGTGTGCGCCAGGCATCGACCGCACCCATCAAACGCGCCGCATGCACAAACCGTCCGCGGGCCAGTGACACGCCACACATGCCATCGAGATCGAGGGCAAGCCCCCAGCCATCCAGCAACTCGAAGTGCATCGGGAACGAACGACGGAAGTTCTGTTCGGCTTCGTCGACACGCCCTTCTGTAAGATTGATCATGCCAAGAAACGCTTCGGCGTGCGCGCTGCTCGTGGTATGGCCAATCTCATAGCCATATCGGCAGTTCATCTCCTGCATTTCACGCGCTGTGACCAGATCACCGCGCACCTGCGCAATGAGTCCACGCCAGGATGTCGTGACCGTATGCACGATGGACGGCGGAGCGCCCGCGAGATCACGCCACGCGGCGTCTACGATGGTCCAACCTTCCTGCACCTTGCCGCGCATGAGACAGACGGCCGAGTACCACGCATCCACCCATACTTGAGCGAGTGCATCATTGCCGTCCATCCGCAATTGACGCGCATCGGTAAGCGCGGCCGCTGAGCGATCCCACTCACCGCACGCGAGTCCGAGCAGGCCAAGTGTGACCAGCGCGTCGGCGCGTAGTTGGGTGGGCGAGTCGCCGCTGCGCGCCAGAGTTGTTTCCACGAAGGCGCTCACTTCGCCGTACTGCGCCGTCCCGAGCCATGCTGCGCTACTGTGCCAATACCAGAACATCGAAGCCGAGAAACGAAGCGCCATCTCCGCACGATCAATTGGCCCATCTG
This sequence comes from Gemmatimonadaceae bacterium, assembly GCA_016742275.1. Taxonomy (GTDB): domain Bacteria; phylum Gemmatimonadota; class Gemmatimonadetes; order Gemmatimonadales; family Gemmatimonadaceae; genus Gemmatimonas. The sequence goes on along the minus strand of JACVCD010000002.1, from coordinate 33,432 downwards.
ATTCTTCCACGGTCCAGCGTGCCGCCGTGCGCAGATTGTCGTTCTCCGAAATGAGGCGCGCCATCAAGCCCGGCGTGTGCTCACCACCGATGAACTTGGGCGACATCTCCTCGGCCAGCGCCAGATACGTGCGCGCATGACGTTCGCGCGCCAGCGCGTACTCGTTGGCTTCAACAAGCCGCTCCGTCGCGTACTGCCGCACTGTTTCCAGCAGACGATAGCGAGGGATTTCGCGGGAGTGATACAGCACCACGAGTGATTTGTCGACCAACGACAACACGCTCTCCTGCACATCCTCGGACGTAAGATTGGGCCACACGTCGGCATCATCGCCCTGGACATCAGGCACACCGCCAGCAATGTCCCCTGCGAGATCGAGGCGGAATCCACCGGAGAACACGGCAAGCCGCCTGAGCACGATGCGATCACGCAGATCGAGCAGACCGTGGCTCCACTCCATCATCCCACGTAGCGTGCGCTGCCGCGGCAACGCCGTTCGCGATCCACTCGACAACAGCTGGAACATGTCGGTGAGACGATCGCGAATGAGATCAACAGGCATCGCGCGCACACGCGCCGCCGCCAACTCGATGGCCAATGGCATGCCGTCGAGACGACGGCAGATCTCGTCGACCACCGGCTCCATGGTGGTCGTGAGCTCAAAGGTGGCCAGTGCCGCACGCGCGCGTTGCACAAACAGAGCGCGTGCATCGCCCACATCGAGACCCGGTGTGAGCCATGCATGCTCCACGCCAAGCGCCAGCAGTTCCCGACTCGTGGCCAACACGTGCAATCGCGGGCAAGCCGCCAGCACGGCTTCGAGCATCACCGTCACACCATCGAGCACGTGTTCGCAGTTGTCGACCACAAGCAGCATCGGCGCATCGCCAATCGCGGCAACAATCGCTTCGAGTCGCTTGCCATCGGCACGTTCTGGCGCGCGCAATGCTGCCGCCACCTGCGTCGCGACCTGCGCATTTTCAGCGATGCTGGTGAGGTCCACCCACGCGGTGCGGCCGTCACCAAAGACCTTATCCTCGAGAAAGCGACTGGCCACCGCCGACGCCAAACGCGTCTTGCCACTGCCGCCAGCGCCCGTAAGCGTGACCAGGCGATCGGTACGCACGCGCGCGAGCACCGCTTCAACATCGCGTGAACGTCCGAGGAACGATGTCAGCTGCGCCGGTGGTGTCGCAAACGTTGGCCATGCGCGCAACGGAACCGACGGCGCAAGCGCGCGCCCCTCGCGCAACGCCTGTTCAACAGCAAGAGCCGATGCCGGACGACGCCGCGGATCCTTGTCGAGCAACTGATGCACCAGTGCTGCCAGTGCTGCCGGAATGCGCGGCACATGCATCGCAATCGACAGCGGATCGGTATGCAACACGGCATGCATCACGCTAGCCATCGAATCACCAACAAACGGACGCTGACCACTCAGGCACTCGTACATCGTCACACCAAGTGCCCACAAGTCTGCCGCCGCGTCAGCGCGCTCGCCGCGCATTTGTTCAGGTGCGAGATATCCCAGCGTGCCCTGCACTGATCCGGTGCGCGTGGCCTCATGTCCTGGTAAGCTCGCAATGCCAAAATCCGCGAGACGCACACGGCCCCATGCGTCAAACAACACATTGGCCGGCTTCACATCGCGGTGCACCACTCCTTGCTGATGCGCGGCATACAGCGCGGAGGCTACCTGCGTGGCAATCTCGACACTTTCATCCACGCTGATGGGGCCGTTGCGCAACCGATGTGCCAACGATCCACCGGCACAATACGCCATGGCGATGAACAACTGGCCATTGGCATCCGCACCGAAGTCGAACACACTCGCGACATGCGGATGATCGATGGCGGCAGCGGCGCGTGCTTCAACAAGGAATCGCGTTCGCTGCAAGGCGCGTGTTGAGCGTTCGCCGCCGCTGTCACCCGTTGATGCCGTACCCGGCAGGAACTTGAGCGCCACATCACGCGCCAGCCGTTGATCACGCGCCAACCACACACTGCCCATGCCGCCGCGTCCGATCTCGCGAGTGAGACGGTACGGTCCGATCTGCATGGCTGGAGCGATGCTGCGCACGGGTAGCGGCGTGATCCATGTAGCCGGCGCCACCGCATTGTTTGCCGCATCGGCTGCACTAGCATGGTCTGCATCGCCGCCCGCGTTGGAACCCGCGTCAGAACCGGACGCACCCAGCGGACGGATCGTGCCCGTCAGCGCAAACGTGAAGAGACCGAGAAAATCGTGGCGGTCCGCATCGACATCGAGCAATGCCCGCAGTTCGCGTGCGACCTCGGGCGCTTCACTATCGAGCGTGCGCAAGCGCGCCCCGCGTTCGGCGGCAGAAAGCTCTGCCAATTCACCGAATAGCGTGGCTACCTCAGGGATTTCGCGAGGCTCAGGCGACATCGCCCCAAAAATGGCGACCCCCATGTCCCCACGATAGTTGGCCCCCGCCCCCTCGGGGCCTGGCGCTAGGCGCCGTCCTGCAACGCGCGCGCCAGCCATGCCTGGGCAAAGCGAAGGTCGCGCATGGCGGTCGGCGCCGACACGCCCAAAGCCTCACCCACTTCTGCCAGGGACAAGCCGCCGAAGTAGCGGAGTTCTACCGCCTTTGCGTGACGCGGATACTCCACCTCAAGCCGCGTCAGCGCAGCATCAAGACTGAGCAGCGTATCCGGATCGCTGTCGGCAACTACACCAGCATCACCCAACCGTTCGGCGTCGAGTTCGATCGGCTGACGGCCACCACCGCGCTTCTCGGCACGTCGCTGCTTTGCGTGGTCGATCAGCACGCGACGCATCGCCGTGGACGCGACCGCGAAAAAGTGCGCCCGATCCTGCCAGTCCGTCCCGCCAGCCTGGGCAATGCGCATGTACGCTTCGTGCACCAGACCGACCGTATCGAGCGTATGCCCCACAGCTTCGTGCCGCAATCTGGCACGCGCCATCTGCTGCAACCGGTCGTACACATGCGGCAGCATGGCTCCGAAAGCGTCATCATCGCCTTCGCGCCATCGCTTCAGGTAGCCGGTGAGATCGGGGTTGGGTGCTGGGGACATGGTGAACACTCGGTCGGACAACAGGTCGGACAATGGACGGTCATTGGGTTTAGCGATTTCCAGCGGCGGGGCGTTTCATGAGCCCGCCAACCATTGGTCAGCGGCTCGAATTCCGCCCGAGCCCATGAAAAACCGGACCTGCAGTCCTCGCTGCCTGATCACCTGAACCGATCGGCGCGATCACCGCGCCAGCGATTCGTGCGGTTTTTCATGACTCCTTCCGAGAATACTTCCATGTCGAAACTCCTGCGCGCTGCCGCGCTGGTGCCCCTGGCAGGGTCCCTGGCAACGTCTCTGGCGCTGCCGGTACTGCTGGCCGCCTGCTCCAATGACCCGACGTCCGACGGCCCGAATTCCTCACCCAATCGTGTGCCCGCCGAAATTGCCGGCACGTTCCGCCACTACGGCGCAGCCCTCGAAGTCGGCAATGGTCGCGCCCGCGCCTATGTGGTGCTCGATGAACAGAATGCCAATCGTCCGCTCGAAGTCGGTGTGGCCCTCGACGCCACAGCCATGAATGGTCTGCCGGCTCCCACTGCACCGGCACCAGGCACGGATCCACACGCGCACGTAGACACCAAGGAGTATCTGCTCACGCTCCCCGCACAACACGGCACGCCGTACCAGTTCATCACGCTCGACTGGAATGCGTCGGGACATGAGCCGCCGGGCATCTACGATCTGCCGCACTTCGATTTCCACTTCTACACGATTTCGCCCGCCGAACGTGAAGCCATTCTCCCCACCGATCCGGCCTTCGCGCAGAAGGCCGCCAACTTCCCGACCGCAGCGTACGTACCCGCCGGCTACATGGTGCTTCCGCCACCCCCGGCTCCGGTAAATGCCGTGCCGCGTATGGGTGTGCATTGGCTCGATGTGGCATCACCCGAACTGCAGGCCCCCACGTCACCCAACTACAAGGCGTTCACCTACACGTTCATTCATGGGTCGTGGAACGGGCAGTTCATTTTCGACGAACCGATGATCACGCGCGCGTTCCTGCTCACGCAGCCCGATCTCACGCGGCCGCTTTCGCAGCCGGCGCAGTTCGCGAAGCCGGGCTACTACCCGACCAACTTCCGCATCAAGTACGACGCGGAAGCCAAGGAATACCGTATCGCGTTGGGTGGTCTGACCAAGCGCCAGTAAGCGCTCGGCAATCTGCGAATGTGTTCAGCCGAGTCCGAATTCACCGCGTGCCTGCCGTGCTGCACGCTGCTGCACGTCGGACTCGGCCAGCGTCACGGTATTTGCTTCGACGTCGTCAGCGACATGTTCGCCAGTGTGCACGAGTGTCATTGCATCTTCGCGCCGCGCGAGCAACGTCCAGAACTCGCCGGCATCAGGATCGGCGTGTTCACTGGCCGGCAACAACGCATACATGGCCTTGTACATCAGGCTGAACGCAAAGAACAACGCCAGCATGTCGGGCAACACCAGCACAATGCGCGTAATGGCATTCACATTGGCCACCTGATCATTGAATGCCGGTGTATTGAATGGCGCCACCACCATGCGGTAGTTGATGACGAAGTTCACAACACCCGCCGCGAGATTCGTCACGCCAATCAGCAACGCGGCGTTGCGCATCGCGCGGCGGACAGTGGACTCATTGAGCAACCGCTGCATCTGCGCGGCACGCTCAGGCGTATCGGGGTCGAGGCCCTGCAGTGCGATGGAGCGCGTCACAGGAGCCGCAGTGAATGCGCTCAGACCGAAGACAATGAACGCCAGCAGGTAGCTCGCGCTGTCCTTGAACGCAAACAGCGCACCGTCCACATACCAGAAGGCCAGCGCCCCACGCATGATGGCCGACCCACCGCCATACGTGGTGATGAAATTGAAGCGCCGCGAAATGACGAGCAGATCGAGCAGCACCCACGCTACCGGCACCAACGCCGCCGTGAGATACGCAGTGAGCGTTCCCAGAGGCGCAGTGCCGTACTTGAGAATCAGGACCGGTGCGACGGCCCCGATGAGAATGTCCAGCGTGAGCTTGACCGACTTCGACATGATGAGGGAACCTAGCGGGTCACCCTAGAGACGCGAATTGGCCGGTCCGAGGCCGAGCGACTGATTTAGCCAGCGCACAAACGGCGTGAGCGCGGCATAGTGCTTGGCCAGAATAGTCGGCAGCTTGGGGCTGGTGACCTCGTCGGGGGACAACTCGCACCCGACGGTGAAGGACTGGTAGCGCAGCCATTCCGACGCCGGATGATCGACGGGAAACCCGCGCGGCACACGAGTCAGCATGCCCTCCTGATCCAGCACACCAAAGCGGCGCTTGAAGGCGCGATTGTTCACGATCTCTTCCCAGCCTTCCACGTCGTCTACCAGCGACTGCCGGATCTTCTGCAGGGCCGGCCGTGGTGGCATCCAGATGCCGCCACCGCAGAAGCTCTTGCCCGGTTCGATCTGCACATAAAACCCGGCGCCACCGTGCACCGCCTCGCTCACGATGCGCGTGCCGACGTCACGATGGAAAAACCAGCACGCCACGTTGGTCTTGTATGGCGACTTGTCCTTGCTGAAACGCACATCGCGATGAATGCGGAAGGCCGACTTCTTCGGTGACCCGATGATCTCCGGCGCAAACTGTGCGAGTTGCACATCCATCTCTTCGATCAGCGCTGCCAGCGGCGCCTTGAGATGCGTTTCGTAGTCCGCGCGATGCTCTTCGAACCATTCCTTGCGATTGTTGCGCGCGAGCCCGCGCAGAAACGTGAGAGCCTTCGGTGAGAATGACGTGAACGCGTCCATGGCAATCGGCAGAATCAGTTGATGGAGGTCAGCGCGCGTCGAAGCGGAAAGGAAACAGAAACTGCAAAAACAGTCCCGTGCGCTCGGCCCACGCACGTTCATCGTGCAACGCACCAGCTGCCTCGAGATAGGCCAGGTCGTGCCCCGTACGCCACCCTTGACGTTGAAGCATGCGATAGAGCAATCGTGTGCCCTTGAGCATGCGTGATTCACCCGTACCCACATCAAGCCAGATGCGAAGTTCGGGACGCGCGCCATCGGCCGTCGCGAGTTGTCGCACGATCCAGCGATCATCCCACCACACACTGGGGCTGAGCAGTGCGAGCTTGCCAAATATGGCCGGATGCGTGAGACCCAAATGCAAACTGAGCAAACCACCAAGTGAGCTGCCGGCCAGCGCCGTGTCCTGTGGACCACGAAGCGTACGCCACTGATGATCGACCCACGGTTTGATCTCATACACGAGCATCTGCCCGTAGCGATCCGCCATACCGCCGGCGTCGTGCATGCTGTCACGCGTGGGCGTGTACTCGTCGATGCGATCGCGACCGGCGTTGCCGATAGCCACCAGAATCACCGGCTCGATCACGCGGGCATGCATCAGCGCGCGCGCCGTGGTGTCCACACCCCACTGCACACCGAACGGCGAGAGCGGCAGATCATCGAATACATTCTGCCCATCATGCAGATAGAGCACCGGATACCGGCGCGTGGGCTCGTGTTCGTAGTTGGGCGGCAGACACACAATCACATCGTGCGAATGCGGCAGAAAACGCGACCGGATGCCCGAGAAGTGCAGAAGTGAACCGACCGCCACCGCTTCGGGTGGTGACAGGTCCTGGGGCGAGGCCAAACCGGCGTGAATCATGACGAATGCTAACGATCACGGCGATCGTGACCAATCGGCGACACGATTGCAGCGCTCCCGCAACGAGCGCCCGCCATCCTGCACTTCTCTGATGTCCTCTCGTCCCGAATCCGTCCCATGCCGATTGCCCGTCTCGCGCTCTTCACCGACACCTGGGTGCCGCAGGTCAATGGCGTGGCGCGCACACTCGATCGCCTCATTGCCGAGTGTCACCGCCGTGGCATCGAAACCCTCGTGCTCACGCCGCATGACGGGACGATCGACCCCGAGCCGCTATCAGAGAGAACAGGTCGTGTCACCCGTTGGCCGGCGCGCCCCTTCTGGGCATATCCGCAATTGCACATGGCCACGCCATCCATGACACGCGCCAGGCAGTTGCTGGAACAGTTCCGGCCCGACCTCGTGCATGTGGCCACACCATTTGGCGTGGGCTTCTCAGGACGGCAGGCCGCACGTGCCTTGAATCTGCCATTGGTCTCATCGTATCACACGCACTTCACCGCCTATCTGCGGCACTATCGGCTGCACGGACTCGATGCCATCTCGTGGCCGTTCCTGCGCTGGTTCCACAATGGTGGCGCGGCGACGTTCACCCCCACACGCCACGTCGCGAATGAACTCACCTCACACGGCTTCCGCGATGTGCGTGTGTGGGGACGTGGCATCGACACAGCGCGGTTCAGTCCGCAGCATCGGAGCAACGAGCGTCGGCGTGCGTTTGGTTGCAATGACGACACCGTACTGGTGACCTACGTCGGTCGCCTCGCGCCAGAGAAGGGCATCGACGTGGCCATGGAGGCCATGCGACCACTACTCGCCGCGTATCCCGATCGGTTGCGATTTCTGCTCGTGGGCGATGGTCCGGCCGAACAGCGTTTGCGCGAGACCGCACCAAAGGGCGTGGTATTTGCCGGGCGCCGCGAAGGACAGGCGCTCGCGGAGTGTTACGCGTCGTCGGACTTGTTTCTCTTTCCGTCGACCACGGAAACGTTCGGCAATGTGGTGCTCGAAGCCATGGCATCCGGTGTGTGTGTGGTGGCCCACAACGAGGGCCCCACACACGAATTTGCGCACGCGGGCACGGCGCTTCCCGTGAATGTGCAGCGCGCCGATGCCATCACCGCCGCAGTGGACATGCTGCTGCATGATACGGCGCGTCGTCGTACGATCGCGAAGGCCGGAATGCACGAGGCCCAGCAACGTGACTGGGCCTCGGTGTGGAATCAGCTGTTCGCGGACTACGCGGATGTTGTCGCCCGAAACCGCGGAATCACACTACAAGATCCGATGGACGCTCCCCACGAACAAACGCCGCCACATTCTCCAGCGCCCGCATCCCCATATTCGTCCGCGTCTCGATCGTCGCACTCCCGAGATGTGGAAGCAGCACCACCTGCTCCATATCCTTGAGCTCAGCCGTCACACTGGGCTCAAACTCGTAGACATCGAGACCGGCGCCGGCGATCTGCTGCTCCTTGAGCGCATGCACCAGCGCCGCTTCATCCACCACGTCACCACGCGCCGTATTCACCAGGTGCGCGTGCGGCGGCATGAGCGAGAGCGTGCGCGCATTCATGAGATGCCGCGTTTCCGGCGTGGCCGGGCAATGCAGCGTGACCACATCGCTGCGCTGCAACAGCTCTTCCAGCGTGCCGGCACGTTCGGCTGATGCCGGACCTGCCGTTGACGGATCGTCGATACGCGGATCACGCGGTGCGTGCCACAGAATGCGCATACCAAATGCTTCATGCGCAATGCGCGCCACCGCACGACCAATGCGGCCGTAACCCACCACGCCGAGTGTTTTGTTGCGCAGCGTGCGACCCAGCATGAACGTGGGACGCAAACCACTCCATGCACCGCTACGAAGATGCCGCTCACCTTCGCCCAGTCGGCGCATGGTCATGAGTATGAGCGCAATCGCCACATCGGCCGTGTCATCGGTTACCACATCCGGCGTGTTGGTGACCGTGATGCCCGCACGACGTGCCGACTCGAGCGCGATGTGATTCACACCCACACCCACATTCGCGAGCATCTTGGTGCGAATATTGGTGGTGTCGAAGATGCCGGGGTGCCACTTGTCGGTCACCGTGGTGACCACGATATCCGCCTGCTGCAGCACCTGCGCCATCTGTTCCGGCGTCAGCGCAATATCCGTGCGATTGAACAGCGCGTCGTAGCGCTCGGCCACCGCCTCTTCCACTGCCGTTGGCATCTTGCGCGTGACCACCACGCGCAGCGTCTTCGTATCACCAGTGCTCATGCGCCGATCCGCCATACGTTGAGTGCCGCGCCCACACCGCTGCCCAACGTCACGTTGATGCCGGCATCACAGAGCGCCATCTCCACACCACCAAGTGCACCAGCCAGCGTGAGCGCATTCATGTCGCCCAGATGGCCAATGCGGAACACCTTGCCTGCTACTTCGCTGAGCCCCGAGCCCAACGCAATGTCGTAGCGCGAGAACGCCAATTCGATCACACGGCGTGCATCATGTCCTTCGGGAACAACGACTGCCGTCAGGGAGTTGCTGGCGATCTCCGGACGACGCGCGCACTGCGTGAGTCCCCACGCGGTCACTGCCGCACGCACACCGCTGGCCAGTCGCGCATGACGCGCCGCCACATTGGCCATGCCTTCCTCAAGCAGCATGGTGAGCGCTTCGTCGAGACCAAAGAGCAGCGACAACGCCGGCGTGCTCGGGAAATAGCCCTGCGCATTGTTGGTGCGCATCGCCCGTAAATCGAAATACGCGCGCGGCATCGTGCAGGAATCCACACGCGCCAACGCCTTGTCGCTCATGTAGAGAATGCCAAGACCGGCGGGCAGCATGAATCCCTTCTGCGAACCGGTGATGGCACAGTCCACACCCCAGCCGTCGAACTGGAAGTCGAGACTCGCGATCGAACTCACACCATCCACGAACAGCAACGCGGGATGCTTGGCGCGATCCATGGCCGCGCGCACCGCCGCCACATCACTCGTGACACCCGTCGCTGTTTCGTTGTGCACGAGCAGCACGCCCTGAATTTCGTGCGCGGTATCAGCGGCCAGCGCGGCTTCGATGCGCGCGGGATCGGTGGCTTCACCCCACGGCTCCTCGATCACATCCACCTGATATCCCAGGTTGCGCGCGGTCTGGATGAACAGATGTGAGAACTGTCCGAAGCGCGGCGCCAACAGACGCGCGCCGGGATTCACGGTGTTCACCAACGCGGCTTCCCACATGGCCGAACCAGTGGCCGGAAAGACAAACGCCTCACCGCGCGTCTGATGCACCACCTGCGGCAACCGCTGCAGAATGGAGCGGGTCAGTGTCGGAAAGGTGGAAGATCGATGGTCTTCCATCTGGCGATGCATCGCCCGCTGAAGTCGATCGGGAACCGGTGTCGGTCCCGGAATCTGCAGGAAGTGACGTCCAGCCATGTGTGCGGTAGGAGGAGGGGCAGAAAGACAGTGCGGTCAAGCAGCGCGGTAAAGCAACGCGGTACACACCACGCGTGGGCATGTACCGCTCAGACTACACTTGTGACTACGCGACCGGCGGCGCCGTCGCTGGTGTCTCTTCTGAACTGGCAACGACTTCGTCAGCCTCATCGCTCTCGTCGTCGGAGTCGTCGTCCGTTTCCGGCTCCTCGGCTTCCGATGGATCGAGCACCTTGAGCAACCGGCGGCAGAGGCGCGTAAGTCGCGTCTTCTGCTCACCACTCAATTCGCGCATGAGGGCGACGATCGCATCCGTCCGTACCGGACCGGCATCAGCCAACATGATGCGTCCAGCGTCGGTGAGGTACACGGAAATGAAACGGCGATCGACCGCGTGGCGCTCCCGGCGCACCAGTTCGCGCCCTTCGAGCGCATCGATGATGGCCGTCATCTGGGCCTTGCTACGCCCCAACGCCTCGGCGAGCTCCTGCTGATGCACCGGACCACGCTGCTGCAGCGTTTCGAGCACACCGTACTGCGACGCCGACAATCCGAAGGCGTGAATGGCCTGGTCCACATGCCCGGCCGACAGATCAGCCGCACGTTGCAGCGAACCGTAGGCCTCGAGCGCGCGACGGCGCTTCTTGTCACCCTTGCTCATGCGATCGGGGTTGCAGGATGAGGGGGTCGGTCGCCCAAATACTTCGGACGACGACTGTTCGGTAATGTACACACCGTGCACGCTCTGTCGCGTACGGTGCCGGTCATCTTCTAAAGGTTGCCCGGCTGGGGCTGCTGACCGTTCGGCACAATAACCGTGTTCCGCAACGAGGTGACCGCAGGTGCGTCACGAATGGCACGCAACTCAGGGGCAATTTCCTCATGCAAGACCATTGAGCGACAATCCCGCCCGCGGCGAGGCCGGGGCGGGACTGGGACAATTCAACAGGGACCTGCCTTCGGGAGTTCCGACGCTCAGTTGCTGTTGAGCGCGAAGATGTCGCGTGTTTCCTGGTGCGTGAGCACCCAGATGCTGTAGGCGCCGAAGAGCGTGCCAAACGGCCAGCGGAACAGGCGGAGCACCGAACAGATCAGAATCACCCACCGTGCCCAGTTCTGGTGATTCAGCAGCGCGAGACCGGCAATCAGTCCAAACAGGCTGAGGACACCGATCACGACCGCCACAATCGCGCTGGTCACCGAACCCACGATCATGACGACAGGATTGAGCGACGCGAGCGAGCTGAACAAGCCGCCGAAGAGCGCGCTGACCGCGACCAGCAACCCAACGGCGCTGTAGAGAAGGTTGACGAGGCCGACGACCTTGATGTGGGTACGCACCGACTGACTCCGTGGGTGAAAGGATGGAGAACCCTACGAAGCGCCGTTCCGCTGGATTCAACGAGCCGGTTTCGTGTCAGTCTGCGTCGGCTGGGATACCTGGGACCGACGAGCGTCGACCAGACTGACCAGCGCCACGCCACCAACAATGACCGTCATCGCCACCCAGGCCTGAGCCGGAAGACGCTCGCCAGCCAGGGCCACGCCAAGCAGAACGGCCACCAATGGATTGACGTAGGCGTAAGTGCCGACCGCCGTTGGGCTAGCCACCTTGAGTAGCCACATATAGGTGCTGAAACCTATGAGTGAGCCGAAAGTGATCAGATAGAGTAGTGATGCTGCTGATTGAATGGAGACGGAATCGGTGCTCACACGCTGCCACTCACCCATCGAAAAGCTGAGCAACGTGAGCAAAAAACCACCCGTCAACATCTGCATGGCAATCGCCATCGACGCCGGACGCGCCTGCGGCACACTTCGCGAATACAGTGAGCCAATGGTCCACGACAGCGACCCCACCGCCAGCACGATGGCGCCGATCGGATCCACCGCCGTGGTGCGCGCCGACCCGGCCGGCAGCACCAGCAGCGCCACACCCACCAACCCGACCAGCACGCCTGCCACCTGCGCCGCCCGTGGACGCTTGCCCTGCCACATCTCGCAGAGCACCAGCCAGAGAGGAACCGTCGCCACGATGACCGACGTCAGACCGGAACTGACGCGCTGGCTGGCCCAGGACACGGCGCCATTTCCTATGAACAGCAGCAGTGACCCCACAATCGCCGCGTCTCGCCATTCGCGTTTGCTAGGAGCCCCCGCCCCTCGCCAGCGGTTCCATCCGTACAGCGCGGAGCCAGCAGTGAGAAAACGAACCGAGCCCATAAAGAAAGGTGGAATCGTTTCCACCCCCCACTTAATGGCCAGGTACGTCGATCCCCACACCACATAGATGATGAAAAACCCGCCCATGAGCTGCAAGCGCGTGGCGGTCGCCGTCTGATGGCCGGCAGCTTGAGTGTCGCTCACGTGAGTTATAAGTGTCTTATTTGTGCTTCGACCTGAGCGCTCGCATCACAGCATCGCCAGCGGCCACACCGCCGACGATCACGTACAGGTAGAACGTGTAGAACCGCCACCAAAGCAGTGAAGCCACAAAAACAGCTGACGGAATAGCGTCCTTGAGCGTTGCCGCGAACGCGCCCTCAATGAACCCGCCGCCACCGGGAGCCGGCACAACCACACCACCGTAGAACAAGGCGAGCGGCCACAGCACCAGCGGGGCCAGCGTATCCATGGTGACCGGAAACTCCGGTGCCGCCAGAAAAACCAGCAGCGGCAGCGTGGCAACTTTGCCCAGCACATGCAGCACCGAACCACCGAGGGCGAGTGCCATGAATCCGGGGTGCGCATGCCTGAGCGCCTGTACCGCATTGCGCAGTCCGCGTAGGAGACGCTGTACCGCCCGCCACCCACCGGCTGTCACGCCAAACCGGGCGGCCCATCTGGGCGTCGGCCCACGGGCATGGCGACGAGAAAGCACCCAACCCGCCGCGCCGGCCGTGAGCACCACCGTGCTATAGCCGCCAACCAAGGCCAACAACCCAACCGTAGACGCCCCCCGACCCTGAAAGGCGATGGCCAACGCACCGCACACCAGAACCAGCGACCACATCTCAAGAAAAAGCTCGAGAAACAGCACCAGTACCCGTTCGGCTGCCCCGGTCCCGCTCTCCGCCAGGACCAGAAATCGCGCCGGCTCAGCGCCCGATCGCGCAGGAGTAATGGCTGCGGCAAAGTCACCCGCCAGACACACCCGAAGCGCCGTGGCAAACCGCAGCGGAATTCCACACGCACGCGCCGACGCCTGAATCTTGAAGGCCCGCGTCATGAGCTCGGCCGTTACCGAGGCCAAGGCCACAGCATGCACCGGCCAGGCCAGCCATGGCATGCCGTCATTCGGCCAATGGGGCAACACCACCCAAGCTGACGCGCCCGCCATGACGGCGAAGGAAAGCAGCGTGATCAGCCAGCGCGCGGGAGACATGGCGAAAAGTAGTCGCGCGCACGCGGGATCCGGCGCAGAATCATGGCACACACGCGATTCATGATTTGACCGCGTGCCCCTCCACGCTCCGTCCTTCTCTTCTGCCGAGGCTCGGCATGTCAGCTCTTTCCCGCCGTGAGTGGCTCCGCAATACCGGTCTCGGTATCGGCGCTTCCGTTGCACTGCCCGGATTGCTTCCTGCCGCCGAGATGGCGCGTGTGCTGGGCGGCGGTGTGTCCTATGCGGACATGCTCGCGCAGCTCGAACGTGATGTAACCACTGCACGCCGCGCGGCCGGACCCATTCGGCTCTCCTTCAATGAGAATCCGTTTGGCATGTCACCCAAGGCCAAGGACGCGCTCATGAATTCGTGGGGGCAGCATACGTGGTACATGCCGCCCATTCGCGAAGAGATTCGTCGCACGTTTGCGCAGCATGTCGGTGTACCTGTCGATCACGTGCTGGTCACACAGGGATCGAGCGAAGTACTGGGTATTCTCGCACTCGCGTATGGCATGGAAGGCGGAGAAATCGTGGCACCGTGGCCCACATTCGAGGACCTGCCGCGTTGGGGTGAGACTCTGCGCGCGAAAGTGCATCGGGTGCCGCTCGATCACAATCTCGATCACGATCTCTACACCATGGATGCGAAGATTGGTGGCAGCACGAAGCTCGTGTTCGTGTGCAATCCCAACAATCCGACATCCAACCTGGCTGACGATCGTGCGCTGCGTGATTTCGTGACCACAGTATCCAAGCGCACACCGGTCATTGTCGACGAGGCGTACTTCGATTTTGTCGACGTACCGGGTCACAAGAGCATGGTGGATCTCGTGCTCAAGGGTGAGTCGATCATTGTGTCACGCACGGCCAGCAAGATTCACGGACTCGCGGGTCTGCGCTGCGGCTTTGCGGTGGCGCGTCCCGACATCATTGCGAAATTGTCGCAGTACGTGACCGGTGATCCGAATGTGTTTGGTCTGCACGCGGCCAATGCGTCGCTGCAGGACATCGAGTATCAGACATTCGTAAAGCAGAAGAACGCGGAAGGCCGCACCATGCTGCTCGACACACTCAAGAAACTCGGCAAGAAGGCTGCGCCATCACAAACGAACTTTGTGTTCTTCCAGAGCGGCAAGCCGGTGGAGCAACTGCAAAAGCATTTTCTCGCCAAGGGCTTTCAGATCGGCCGTGCATTCCCGCCGTATCTCGATTGGTGCCGCGTTTCCATTGGCACGCCGGAAGAGATGCGGCAGTTCGTGGCCGAGTTGCCGGCAGCGCTGGCCTGACGCTGGCCCGACGCTGACGTAGTGCGGATTACGTGCCGCGTGGTTTGGCCCGACGAGTCGCTTGTGCAGTGAGCGGATCGTCGGGCCATGGGTGACGTGGGTAGCGACCACGCAATTCCTTGCGCACCTCGAAGTAGCCGGTCTTCCAGAAACCCGCGAGATCGCGTGTGACCTGCACGGGTCGCTGCGCCGGTGACAAGAGGTGCAGTGTCACCGGCACGCGTCCATCGAACAGCATGGGCGTGCTCGTCCAGCCAAACACTTCCTGCAGTTTGACAGACAGAATGGGCGCAGCGGGCTCACTATAGTCCACCGTGATATTCGACCCGCTCGGTACCTCGAGATGTGTGGGCGCCAATCGATCGAGTACCGCGCGCAAGTTCCAGGGCACCAGACTGGCCAGCGCCTCATGCCAGTCGACTCGTTCGAGATGCGCCCAGCTGCGCGCACCGTCGAGATACGGTGCCAGCCACTCGCTGATCGATTCGGCAAGTGCCGAATCAGACACATCGGGCCACGAGGCATCGTGATGATGCAAGAACGCGAGACGCTCACGTAGCCGTGTGGCTCCTTCGCGCCATGGCCACGCTGCGGCGCCAGCGCGCACGAGCTCTTGTGTCAGTACATCGCGAACGGCTTCGGCGTCTACGTCACGGAGCGGTCGTTCCTCAACGGTGATGGCGCCAAGACGCACACGCTCCACGGTCTTCACGGTTCGTGCGCGATCATCCCATGTGACCAATGACTCACGTGCAAATTGTTCACCGACTGCGTCCTTGATCTCTTCGAGTGTGAGAGGCGCCGCGCGCACGATGCGATACTCGGGCGGTTGTCCCTCAAGTTCGGCTATGGCAAGCCACGGTTCTTCGTACAGGGCATCGCCTTTGGCCACCACGGCACCGCTGCCATTGCGCAACAGGTAGCGCCCTTCGCTCCCGGTGCGTCTTTGTGCGACGCGGTCGGGGAACGCGAGCGCGAGCAGCGTGCCGATATCTACATCGTCTGCGCGATCGAGCTTCGGCTTGGCGCCGTCAGGGAGACGACGTCCTATATCCTGTGCTGCTTGCCGTACGCGCCGCACCCCATCGCGATCCACCCACGCGCCGTGCAGCGAAACTTCGCTCGCGTCGCCCTCGCGTTTTACGACATCCATACGCAATCGGATATCGGTCGGTGCGCGACCATACCCTTCAGCGCGCAGGATATCACGTTCTTCCAGCAGCGCGGCGAGTGAAGCACCCATACCACTCGCGCCGCGACGGGTGGATTCGACCACGAGATGCGCCAGTCGTGGCTGCAATGGTAACGCCGCCACCTCGCGGCCATGCGATGTGATGCGCCCCTGCTCGTCGAGGGCACCCAGTTCGCGCAGAAGCTCACGTGCCTGCGCAAATGGGCCGGGGCGCGGAACATCCAGCCACCGCAATGTCGCAGGATCGGATACACCGGCATCGGCCAACTCGAGCGCCAGTGTGGCCAGATCGGCGTCAAGAATTTCCGGTCGTGTGCTCGCGAGGAATCCATGCTCCTCATGCGCGTCCCACAAGCGATAGCACACGCCCGGTGCCACACGCCCGGCACGTCCACGTCGCTGATCAGCCGACGCACGACTCACGCGCACGGTGGCCAATCGCGTCAGACCAGCGGCCGCATCAAATCGCGCCACGCGCGATTGACCGGCATCCACCACGATGCGTACGCCTTCCACGGTGAGACTCGTTTCGGCCACGCTGGTGCTCAACACGATCTTGCGAGTGTTCGCCGGCGCCGGTGACAACGCCGCGTCCTGCGCAGCGAGTGGCATGCTGCCATGCAACACATGCACGCGGCAGCTGTCTGGCACCCAACTCTCGAGACGCGATGCAACACGCTGCTGCTCTCCCATGCCGGGGAGGAAGACCAACACATCACCATCATGTGCTTCCGTCGCTTCGCGAATCACACGACTGGCGGTAGCCTCCAGGCGTTCGTCGCTGCGTGGCGGTCGGTGATGCGTGGCAATCGGAAACATTCTCCCATCGCTGCGAACAATGGGTGCTATTCCCTGCGCATCGGCAATGAGCCGAGCAACGGCATCACCATCGAGTGTAGCCGACATGACCAGCACGCGCAGATCGTCACGCACCTGTTGCGCTTCCAATACCAGCGCCAGGCCGAGGTCGGCGTGCAGTGAACGCTCGTGGTACTCATCGAACACCACCGCACCGTAGCCTTCAAGTGTGGGATCAGCAGACAGTAGGCGCGCCAGTACGCCTTCGGTTACCACCTCAACGCGTGTACGCGACGAGATACGTGTTTCGCCGCGTACGCGAAAGCCGATCGTCTCTCCAACCGACTCGCCGCGACTCCTCGCCATGAAGTGCGCAGCCGCTCGTGCCGCCAGTCGCCGCGGCTCCAGCATGAGCACGCGTTGCGTACCGAGCCACGATGCATCGAGCAGTG
Source organism: Gemmatimonadaceae bacterium (assembly GCA_016742275.1). Lineage (GTDB taxonomy): Bacteria > Gemmatimonadota > Gemmatimonadetes > Gemmatimonadales > Gemmatimonadaceae > Gemmatimonas. The sequence continues at coordinate 16,196 of JACVCD010000002.1, read as the reverse complement.
CCAGTGGGACGCGCGTTGTTTTTCCCGCACCCGGCGGTGCCTCCAGCACGGCGGCCTGACGCACCGCCAATGCGTCAGTCAGCGCGGGAAGAACCGTATCAATGGGAAGTGGAGAGTGCGTGCTCACCGGCGCCGACGGGGAGAACCATCCAGCTGCTGCACCAGCCATTGCTGCGCGCGTTCGATCACATCGTCCACACCGCTTCGCACACCGCGCAGGGTGAGTCGCGCATCCACCACCGGAGTGATGCCGATGCGCTGCCACTGCGACTGATCGATCCGGCGAAGCTCCATAGCAGGCAACTGCACCGTGAGATTGCCGGGCAATGACACGTCCACTGCGTCTGCGGCCGAGCCCGATGACGCGCTGCCAATGAATGTCACTTCCGTCGCAGCCTCGATGGCCAGCGCGAGACGCTCCATGGCACCGCTTGTGCGTTCGTCCACCAAAGCGACCACACGACCCGCGTAGTGTCTGGCGGTATCTCCACGAATCACACGCGCCCGCGTTTCGCGCTCGTCGGGACACTGCGCCGTAGCCTCCCGCAGCGTTGGTGCCAGACAGGGGGCCGATTGATAGCGATGCAACTCTACCGCACTCACCGCCACCGGACGTGCACGTAGTGCCTGCAACACACGCTCGCCTACAAGACTGCTGTCGGCCAATGCACCACGCAGATCCACAATCCACGCGCGCGCGCCACGATGCCTCGCAATGGCATCGTCGACCGTTTGATCGGTGAGTCGATTCACATCGAGGTACGACACACCGCCAGTAAGCGCGATGGCCGCCGGTTGATTGGGACGCTCCACCTGCGCAAGCAGTGCCACGTATTCGCGGGTGCGCGGCACCGCCAACTGCCGCTCACGCCCGGATACATCGCGCACGCGCATGAGCGAATTGCCAGGAGCACCGAATGGCAACTGTTCCATCAGCAGCCGCTGGCGGGTCCACTCATTGGGTGCCGACACGTCACGCTGATGATCGATCATCCACGAGGGCATGGGATAGCCATCGACGGCAGTGACTTCCTGTCCCGCTTCAAGCGCCAGCGCCCGGGTAACGGAATCGCGGACGAGATCACTGATCACGGCGCGGCCATCCACCCATCGTACACGAAATGGCAACGCCGCAATGCCACGCACCGAATCCATGCTCGCACCTTCGAGACGAACCTGCGCATCATCGAACGCGCCGACAAAGCTGCGCAGTGTGGTCGCATACTCCACCGCCGTACGTGCCGATTCGAGCCGTGGCAGCGCGCGCTCAAACACTGCGTCGGCATCGTCATCATACAGATCGCGGTGGGCATGACGTCCGCGCGTAAGACTCCAGAGCCTGGCGCCGGCCAACACTCGCGCACCCATGAATGGATAGGGATCGCGATCGTAGTATCCAGGCAATGACGCCGGCGCACGCACCACCGGCAGACGCGATGCACGCAGGAAACGCTGCGTACGCAGCATCCCGAACGCCGTACGCATGGCGGGATTGCTGTCCAGCGGAGTGCTAATTGCCGAAACACTGACCACCGTATCCGCCCGCAGATCGCTGCTACCATCGGCATGCAGCAGTTCGCCGGTACGTAGTCGAACCTGCAAACCATCGCGCAGTGGCACCGTGATGCTTGGAACCAGCGCATCGTCTCGCAAACCACCTTCCGCCACCAGCGTCGCGCGCCCGCTGGCAATCAACCCCAGCACACCGCGCGGCAACACGGTGTGCACATTGGCCAGCACCACCACGCGCTTGCTCGCCGTATCCTGTGGCAAAATCAGACGACCATCACGCAACACCCACGCATCGTCGAATTGCCAGTGATCGGCCACAAATCGCGCACCACCCACTCGGCGCACCCGCACACTGCTCTCGGTGAACGGCACCGAAGCAAGTCGTTCCACCAACTGCGTGCGCGCCACAAACGCTTCGACGCTGTCCACGATCGTGGTGCCCGCGGTGCTGCGCAGATCCAGCACGACTCGGCGAGGAACGGACGTGAGTGCATCACGAATGCCGACGGTTGCCGCTTCGGCATACACCGATGCCGTAGGTAGCTGCAGCACGAGAATACTGTCGGCCGAACGCTCCACATTGACGGAACTGACCTGCGTGAGCGATCCGCTGCCCGAAGGGCTGCTGCTCGACGGTCCGCCGTCTACTCGCTCCACGCGCGACAGCGGATCCTGCAGCGCGCCTAGGAATCGTTCGTAGGCAAGCGCTAGCGCTTCGGGTGTATCAGCACGCCTTACCAGCGTGACTGCGCGAATGAACGCCGAGTCGAGCGGCGCGCCGCGTACCGCCACTGCGGGATGATGCAAGGACGCCAGGTGCCAGATCCATGCGAGCTGCATGAGGCGCGCCGTACCGGCCGCATCGGAGGCGGCGGCATCCGGTTCCGGATCGGCAGGCGCGGGCGGCATGGTGTAGGTGGGCACCGATACCGGCACTTCGGTTACAGAAGGTCCAGCCGCCACCGCTACCACCGGCGCGCGCGGCGGCACACAGCCCGCCGCAATCAGCAGGCCCGTAATGGCGATTTGCGTCTTCTCCCGACTCCACCTCACCATGCCCCCTCGCCGGTTCGTTGTCATCCTGCAAAGATACGAGGATGTGAGGAACAGATGGCGCGAGGATAAGAGGATTTGAGGATGAGAGAGCGGGCCCCGGGGATACCCTGCCCCACCGGGTACCCCCGGGGCCCGCACCTCATATCCTCAGATCCTCCCATCCTCACGCCATCTGTTGCTCCGATCCTCCCCTCCCTCTGATCCGCCCAATGTCGAGCAACACACCCACCGCACGCCTCTACTACGATGACGCCGCCCTCTCACGGTTCAGTGCGTCCATCGTAGCCGTCGCCGATGGCGGGCGGACCGTGTATCTCGACCGCACGGCGTTCTACCCCACATCCGGCGGACAGCCGCACGATCTTGGCATCCTGGCCGACGTACAGGTCGTGGATGTCGTGGATGAAGACGAGCGTGTGGCGCATCACCTCGCGGAACCGGTCGGGCTGCCGGTGGGAGCCATGGTCGTGGGTCAGATCGATGCGGAACGACGCCATCATCATCGGCAGCAGCATACAGGGCAGCATGTGCTGTCGGCCATTCTCGCCGATCGCCATGGCTGGCCCACGGTGAGCGTGCACTTTGGCGATGACACCAACACAGTCGATGTCTCCGGTGTTGAAGGCCTGTCCAATGACCAGCTCGCACGCATCGAGCGTGAAGTGAACGCGGCGCTCGTCGGCAATCATCCCGTCATCATTTCCTATGAAGATGCGGCAACAGCCGCCGATCTTCGCAAGGCAAGCGACCGCAGTGGCGAGTTACGCATCGTCACCATTGAAGGTCTCGATCGCAGTGCCTGTGGTGGCACGCATGTGAGTCGCACAGGCGAAGTGGGCGCCATGCTGCTGCGCCGCGCCGAAAAGACGCGTGGGAATACACGCATCGAGTTTGTATGTGGTGATCGCGCAGTGCGGCGCGCGCGCGCAGACGCCGAGCTTCTCACGCGCACTGCTCGACCCCTGTCGGCCTCGCCGGAAGAGCTGCCCACGCTCATTGCCCAGCAGACCGAACGCCTAACGCGCCTTGAAACTGAAATGAAACACCTCCGTACGGCGCTTGCATCTCATGAGGCGCGCACGTTGTGGAATCAAACGGCGCCCGATGCAGCCGGCATTCGGCGTGTTCGACATGATGTCGACACACCGGTGCGGGAGAGTGAACCGTTGGCACAAGCGTATGTCGCGCTCGGTATGTGCGTGATGCTTGTGACGAACAGTCGGGCGGGTGGGGTACTGCTCGCCACGGCAACAGACAGTGGTGTGGATGCCGGCGCAGTGCTCAAGCCTGCGTTGCTCACTGTCGGTGGACGCGGTGGTGGTTCGCCGCGTCTGGCGCAGGGCACCGTGCCCGATGCGTCGCGCGTCCCGGAGTTGCTGAACACGTTGTTGCACGCCCTCGCATTCTGAGTCGTTCGGATACTTCCGGATTCATGTCGAGGGCTTGTCCTTTGACCCGATGATGGGAGTTCTGATGGCTATCGTTTCCCGTGCGGCCCGTGCCGCCATGATGAGCAGCGCCATGGTGGCCGGCTCGCTGATGATCCCCTGCAGCGCTGATGCGCAGCGCTACGAATCACGCTACGGCATTTTGGCCGGTGCGTCGGTCAACACCATCAGCGATCTCGATCGTGGTCTGGCTGGTGATCTTGGCGCACAGCTCAATACCAAGAATCGCATTGGCGGACAGGCCGCGCTGTACGCGCGCATTCCGCTCAAGGGTGCGCTCTCGCTCCAGCCGGAACTGCACTACATCCAGAAGGGCGGCAAGGTCGAAGTCACCGACGCGTCGATCGGCAACGATGCCGTCGACTTCAGTCTCAAAATCGGCTACGTCGAAATTCCGGTGCTCGCGCGAATCGATCTGGGCTCCGGATCGTGGCGCCCCTTCATCACCGCCGGCCCCACGGTTGCCCTGCGTACGTCGTGCAAGTTGAGCTTTGGATCGGGCAGCACCAACATCGCGACCGACTGCGATAGCGGTGACTTGGGTGAAGGTGAAGAGGCTGCCTCGGAAGACCCCATCAAGAAGACAGACTTCGGTGCAAGCGCCGGTGTCGGCATTGCCGGTTCGCTGATGGGACGCTCCGTCTTCGCGCAATTGCGCTACAATCAGGGTCTGGCCACAATCGCCAAGGACGCGCCGTCCTCAGTGTCGCCAAAGAATCGCGGTTTCGCCGTCGTGGTGGGACTCGGATTCTGACCGGTTGTTGATCGACTGGTCATCGACGGATGATCGGCGCGTGCGATTCCACAACACTCAGCCCAGCGTTTTATGCATATCGCCCGACCGAGTGAAGAAGAGTACGCGCCGTACGCATTGACGTACATCAATGCAGCAGCGGCCGACATCACCGCCGGTGGTCATGCGGATTTGCTTGCACTGCTGCGTGCGCAGCCGCGTGCGTGGCATACGCTGCTGGATTCTGCACCGCCATCACTTGCCGGGTTTGCCTACGCTCCCGGCAAGTGGACACTCGCTGAATCCATTGTGCACGTAAGCGACACCGAGCGTGTGTTTGCCTATCGACTCATGCGCTTTGCACGCGGGGATCGCACGGCATTGCCGCCATTTGAACAGGATGAATGGGTACCACAAAGCCGCGCTTCGCGCCGCACCCTTGTCGATGTACTCGATGAACTGGATGCCGTGCGAGGCGCGACTGTGGCATTGGTGTCGTCACTGGATGACGAAGCCATTGCACAGATTGGTGTTGCGAGCGGCCGTGACGTGAGCGCGCGTGCGATGATCTGGATGATCGCCGGACATGCGGCGCATCATCTTCGACTCACCAAAGAGAAGTACGTCGGAGCGTAGACTTAGCGTGAGGCGCGAGTAGCCTCAGCGCGTCCAGGTGCCGCCCAGGCTCCACCAGAGCTTGGTGCGGCGCATCGGATCACCCGGTGTCACCAACTGCGTTGCCGCATCGTTCGCCAGCACCGCATGCACGGAGGGTGAGATGGTGAAATGTCCGCGCGTCAGCGGCACACCCAGCGCTCCATCGAGAGCAGCCAATCCGGAGCGGACAAAGTACGCGGTCTGAGTACCGCGCGCTTCCTGTCCGGCGCTCCAGCCGGCCGTCAATGAAGAGACCAATGGAATGCCCGCGTTGAACGTGTGTGCAATGGCCGTTTCCACATAGGCGCCACGCACTTTCTGCACATCCCACCACACTTGCACACGCGGAGCCAGCGCACCACCAGCGGTGGCCTTCGCATAGAGCTCGGTGGTGTTGTAGCCCTCGGCGAATCCGGTCTTCTTTGGGTAGCGGTACATGGTCGCCCCACCGGTCAATGACACACGACCCGTCTGCACGGTGGCATCAATCCACGGTGCAATCGCCGTCAGCGCTGGACCATGGTGACCCGGAGCCAGCATGCGAACCGCATCAGCCGCGCGATAGTCCGCGGGCTCGGCATTGATCCATGCACCAGCGGTCAGGGTCGCCTTGCGAACGGTTTGCGTCAGATAGACATCGCCTTGGACCACCGGGCGATTCGTGAAGTGAATACCGCGCCATACAAAGCCACTCGCCATCATGGCGTCGGCGGTCACGGTCGGCTGCGCCATCACATGTGCAGCGGGGAAACTCACAACACCAGTCAGCGCGAGCATGGCGCGCGATATCACGGACAACGTCTGACGCGTGCCGCGCCGACGTTCGATGGAAATGGGCATGTAAGGAGAACGACTGCTGAAAGTGCGAATGCCCACGTCGGCATCGGTCAGTATCGACGCAACGCGGCGAAGCATGAGTCATTTGTCACGGCAGTCGCTGCATGTCACGCATTGCTGGCGTTCCATCATCCTGAATCTGATGCGATCAAGACCGGCTCCAGTTTCGCACCGGGATTCCGATACTTCCGTGCGACGGGGCGCGCGATGACGCCAGAGCCCCGTATCGACATTTGTTCAGGCAGTCATGTCCGTTCAGCGTTCGTTGTTTCGTGGTCGCGGCATTGGTCCGCGCCTGCTGCGGTCTATCGGTGGTAGTGTGCTGGTTGGGCTTTGTGCCCTCGTAACACTCATCTCATGGCAGGCGGCTCGTACTGCGGAAGCCGAAGCCATTCAGTCGGTCAAGGCATCGGCGCAAAGTCATGCCAACGAAGTCGGTGGAGAATTCTCCGCCATTCTCGCAGGTGCACGAGCCGTGGCTGCGAACTTCGCCACGAATGTGAGCGCGCAGAACAAGCTCACACGTACATTCGCGGACTCGCTGGTGCGCGCCGGACTCGATGCGCAACCGGAGCAGTTTGGCAGCTGGGTGGTGTTCGAACCCAACGCGTTCGACGGTGCGGATGTGAAGTATGCCGGCCAGGCCTATCACGGCCCCAACGGATGGTTCGCTCCCTACTGGATTCGTGGATCGAATGGTCTGGAGAAGGCCGACATCTACGACGGCGGTTCTGATCCGACCGACGGTCCGTTCTACCACAAGCCACGTGATGAACGCATAGCCTTCATCACCGATCCGTACGCCTATTCCATCAACGGCAAGAGCGTATTGCTGGTGACGCTCTCGGCGCCCATGATCGCCGGCGATCGTTTTGTTGGCGCGGTTGGCGCAGATCTTCAGTTGACCGACATTCAGGCGCGCGTTCATCGTATTCGTCCGTATGAAACGGCGCGTGCATCGCTGATTGCACCGAACGGTGTGTTTGCGGCCACGTCGGACACGGCGCGCCTTGGCAAGTCGGCGGTGGATAGCACGGCGCTGCCTGCGCTCGTCAGCGACATCGCGAAGGGTGAAGCGCTGGTCTTCCCCGACAACAACGGTGAGCTCATCGTGCGCGTGCCTGTTCATGCGCGTGGCTCTGACCGCCCGTGGGCGCTTGAGATCCATGTGCCACGCTCCACGGTACTCGCACCGGTCCGTCAGCTGCAGGCATTTGCCATTGCACTTGGCCTCGGCACACTGCTGCTCGTTGGCTTCATGATCCTTCGTGCGGTGAACAACATCGCCAAGCCGCTCGGCACGCTGGCCGGTATTGCCGAACAAGTGGCGCGCGGTGATACGCAGGTCGCACTGCCTGCGATCAGTGAAGACGAAGTGGGTCGCGTGACGGCAGCTGTGCAGCAAATCGTGGTCGCGCAGCAGGAATTGGCCACGGCATCGCAGCGCCTCGCAGCCGGTGATGCCGACGTGGCGGTCACTGTGCGCAGCGACGCCGATCAGTTGGGTCAGTCCATGACTTCGTTGCGCGATACCGTGCGTGCACTCGTGTCCGAAACCGGTCAGCTGATCGAGGCGGCGCGTGCCGGCGATCTGGCGGCCCGTGGTGATGCCTCACGCTTTCAAGGTGCGTACGCGTCACTGGTGCAAGGTATCAACGACACACTCGATGCCACCACGCAGCCCGTGCGCGTGGCCATCGAATCACTCGAACAGCTGGCTGACCGCGATCTGACGGCTCGCGTGACTGGTGCGTATCAGGGTGATCACGCGCGCATTCAGCACGCGGTGAACAGCGCGGCCGAAGCACTCTCCAGCGCGCTCCGCGAAGTGAATCACGCCAGCACCCGCGTGTCGGTTGGTGCGCAGCAAATTGCTGCTGGTAGTGATGCCCTGGCCGTTGGTGCGAGCGAGCAGGCGGCGAGCCTCGAGGAGGTGTCCGCATCGTTGCAGGAAAGCAGTGGCATTACACAGCGCAACGCCGAGGACTCGCGGACGGCCACGCGTCTGATGGAAGAGACGCGCAGTGCCGCTGATACAGGTACTCAGGCCATGGGTCGTTTGAGCGAAGCCGTGCGTCGCATTCAGGAATCGTCATCTGCCACGGCGAAAATTGTGCGCACGATCGATGAGATCGCGTTCCAGACCAATCTGCTGGCGCTCAATGCTGCGGTCGAAGCAGCGCGTGCCGGAGACGCCGGTCGTGGCTTCGCCGTAGTTGCCGAGGAGGTTCGTGCGTTGGCACTGCGTTCGGCACAGGCGGCCAAGCAAACAGCCGACCTGATCGAAGGTAGTGTTGCAGCCACCGAGGCCGGCGTGGCCATTACCTCCGACGTTTCGGGCGAATTGCAGCGCATTGCGTCGCAGGTGTCGGCCGTGGACGAAGTCATCAAGCAGATCGCGACCGCCAGCGAAGATCAGGCGGAAGGTGCGCGTCAGATTGCCACCGCGCTCGAACAGATGAACAGCGTTACGCAGCAGTCGGCCGCCAACAGCGAGGAAGCCGCCGGAGCCGCGCAGGAGATGGCCTCTGAGGCTGAGCGGTTACGTGAACTCGTTGGCGCGTTCGTCCTCGAGGCTCGGGGCACCGCAAACAAGGGTCCCGGTTCCACAGTCGGTGATGTTTACGGCGGGGTGCAGACCACGTCCCGAGGCACCCAATCTTCCAACGGCCGTCACACCCGTGGCACGGCCGGGCGTCCTGGCCGGCGCTGAGCCGTTCGGGGCTAGGGTGATTGGAACGAAGGTTGGAACGAAGGCCGGTGCCCCAGGGGCATCGGCCTTCAGCTTTTGCTAGATTGCAGGGCTGTGGCGCGCCGGTGACTGGCGTGCCCACTCACTGTCGACCTTTCGGAGCGCTTCGTGTCCGCTGCGTCACCTGCTGCATCGTCTTCCGCTACATCCTCGGCGTCCCCTGAGACCGTGCGTCTCGCGATCGACACCGTGCGCACGCTTGCCATGGACGCGGTGCAAGCCGCCGAGTCGGGTCACCCCGGCACACCCATGGCCCTCGCACCGTTGGCATACGCGCTGTATGCCAATCATCTGCGCCATGATCCGACCGCACCCGATTGGGCGGATCGCGACCGCTTTGTATTGTCGGTTGGTCACGCGTCCATGCTGCTGTATGGCACGCTGCATCTCTCAGGCTATCCGCTGCCGCTCGACGAGATCCGCAACTTCCGTCAGTGGGAGAGCCTCACGCCGGGTCACCCCGAAGTGCATCACACCAAGGGTGTAGAAACGACGACCGGCCCGTTGGGTCAGGGTGTGGCAAACGCGGTCGGCTTTGCCGTTGCTGAAGCGCATCTCGCGGCCGCGTTCAATCGCCCGGGACACAATGTCGTTGACCACTACACGTACTTCGTCGCTGGCGACGGATGCCTCATGGAAGGCATCTCGCACGAAGCGGCGAGCTACGCGGGTCACCTGAAGCTCGGCAAGCTGATCGGCTTCTTCGACGATAACGGCATCACCATCGACGGTAACACTGCGCTCACATGCAGTGACGATGCCGCCAAGCGCTTCGAAGCGTATGGCTGGCAGGTGCTGCATGTAGCCGATGTGAACGATCTCGCGTCCATCGATGCCGCCATTGCTGCAGCCAAGGCCGATACAGAGCGCCCCACGCTGGTTATCACCAAGACGCACATCGGCTTTGGTTCGCCGAATCGTCAGGACACGGCCAAGGCGCACGGCGAACCGCTCGGCAAGGACGAAATCTCGCTCACGAAGCAGGCCTACAACTGGCCCGGCACCGAGCCGTTCTTCGTGCCGGAGACGGCGGCAGCACATTGGCGTGAGCGTGTCGCGCAGCGCGCGGCATCGCATGGCGAATGGACCGCAAGGTTTGACGCCTATCGTGCAGCGTTCCCCGAGTTGGCCGCAGAATTCGAGCGTCGTATGCGCGGTGAATTGCCGGCCACGCTCGATGCATCGTTCCCGGCATTCGATGCCAAGAGCGGTAATGTGGCCAGCCGCGCCGCGAGCGGCACGGTCATTAACGCCATCGCTCCGTCGATTCCCGAACTCATTGGTGGCAGTGCGGACCTTACCGGTTCCAATCTCACCAATGTGAAGGGTGCGACCGCGTTCAACGCCGCCACGCCCGAAGGTCGCAACTTCCACTTCGGCATTCGTGAGCACGCCATGGGCGCAATCATGAATGGCATGGGACTGCACGGCGGGGTTATTCCCTATGGCGGCACGTTCCTCGTGTTTAGCGACTACATGCGTCCAGCCATTCGTTTGGCGGCCCTCATGGGTGTGCAGGCCATCTACGTGTTCACGCACGACTCCATCGGTCTTGGTGAAGATGGCCCGACGCACCAGCCGGTTGAACATCTCACCGCGCTGCGTTGCATTCCCAATCTGCTCGTGTTGCGCCCGGCTGATGCCGATGAAGTGAGCGAAGCCTGGCGCACCGCGCTGCATCATCGCTCGGGCCCATCGGCGATCGTGCTGACGCGTCAGAAGCTGTCGTACATGGGTGAGCCCGCGCGTGCACGTGAAGGCGTGAAGCAGGGCGCATACATCGTGGCCGATGCTGCGGGCCATGTTCCCAACGTCGTGCTGCTCGCAAGCGGCTCCGAAGTCGAGATCGCACTCAAGGCCCGTGAACAGCTGTCAGGCCGTGGCATTCATGCGCGCGTGGTGAGCTGCACAAGTCTCGAGATCTTCTCCCAGCAGCCGATCGAGTATCGCAATCACGTACTCCCTGCCGGTGTTCCGCGTGTCGCCGTCGAAGCCGCGCACCCCATGAGCTGGTATCGTTGGGTTGGTGACACCGGTGCCGTGGTCGGTATCGAAACATTTGGTGCGAGTGCTCCGGCCCAGGTTCTCTACGAGAAGTACGGGATTACGGCGGAGAAGGTGGCGGATGCCGCTGTCCGGATCCGAGGCAACTGAGAATCTGAGCAACAGAAGGCGCGAGGATCTGAGGATTTGAGGATCTGAGACGAAGGAAAGGGGCGGGGATGCGTTGATCGCATCCCCGCCCCTTTCCTTCACCTCAAATTCTCAGATCCTCAAATCCTCACGCCATCTGTTCCTCGGATCCTCGAACACCTCCGATCCAGCTATTAAGGGCACCGAGCCAACCCGGAAACCGGGCAACGCTCCGGATCACGCGCCGGCGCACTGGCCTGACCACCAGGTCCGCCGAACGTGTAGAGCGGCAACTGCAGCGTCTGCAATTCACGACCAGGGATCGGGAAGTGAACCGGCGTGTTCTCGGGGAGCGTCTGCCAGCCACGCGCATCAAGGAACGCGATGACACCGTTCACGCCCACACCTTCGATGCCCTTCTCATAACGCAGCGCGTCCCACAAGCTGCCGCAGGCGCCGCTTTCCTTACGCGGCACGCAGCCCGCTTCGTTCGGCGGACCATCGAGCGTCACGGCCGGCAACTGGCCGTTGGCGATACGCGACTTGTTGATGAGAGGAACGGCTTCTGCGGCACGGCCAAGACGAATGAGCGCTTCGGCCTTGAGCAGATCCATCTCCGTCACCGTCATCGCCACCTGCGTACCCGTCTGCCACGTCAGATCCGTGCCCGCGCGCAGATAGTAGTAGTGCGACCAGCGGTAGCTACCGCGGTCGGCGGCGAAGATGTTGTTGAGATTGTATCCGATGTACTTGCCAGGCGTGGCCGGTCCACCCGCACCCGCAATGCGACGATCCTTTGTGCGCATCTGGAATGGCTGACGGCTGTCGTTCGCCGTGGCCACCCAGTTCACCCATCCGTTCGTCGAGTCGGCCGGACCAACCAGCCAGTAGCTCGGACGACCAAAGTCAGACGGACGACCTGCGGTACGCAGACGCGCCACCAGACGCTTCCAGTCATCCCACAGGATGTCCGGCTGCGCCGTCGGAGCATAGTCCGCCGTGATGCCGGCATCCACACGACGGATGACTTCCGCCCAGTTCACCGCTGCACGCTCGGTACGCGAGCGCGCGTTGTACACCAGAATGCGCGCCGCGTATGAGTTGGCGAATCGCACAAACTGATCCTTCGTCATCGCCTGGAAGAGCCACGATTCCACCGGGAACGTCATGGTGGGATTCGCGTTGGCGATGGCGATGGCCGAGTCGAGCTGCTTGATCGCAAACTCGGCGACGGCCTTGTACTCCGTGAACTGCGGGGTGCGCACCGTATCGAGTTGCGTGTGCTCGTCGATGATCGGGCCCTTGTCGAAGTAGAAGGCCACGTGGCCGTACGACAGGCCCTGCATCAACTTGCCCATCGCCTTCGCACGAGCGGTGCGTGTGGCGTTCTCGATCACGAGACCGTTGTTCACCGCGCTGATCACGTCATTCACCGACGAGATCGTGCGATACAACTGATACCACGGCTGTTCGTTCACGAGACGACGCTGATTCACCGGGCTGTTGTTCCAGCCCACACGCGGTTCGATCGACATTTCGAGCTGGCCGAAGTCGGCGAAGCCCGATGTGATCTCGCGCGCCATCGTGCTGAAGGCCCACGACGGATAGTCGTCGTGGCCGGCAACCGGCCACCAGGTGCGGAACGACGAAGCAACGAATGTTTCTGTCGTCAGCGGCTGCGCCGTAGCGCGGCCTGCGTCAGGACGGTTCGGATTCACCACGTCGAGGTCCTGGCAGGACGCTGCGACGAGGGCGAGGCCGACCGGCAACGCGAATTTCTTGAGTGCGTTCATGTTATGGCTCGCCGGTCAGAAGATGATCTCAACGCTGCCCGTGATCGTGCGGTAGCGCGGGTAGGCAAAGCTGTCGAGACGGTTGAGCACCGAACCCACTTCAGGATCGTAGCCCTTGTACTTGGTGAACGTGAGCATGTTGCGGCCGATCAGTGACAGCGAGGCCTGGCTGGCACCAAGGCGAGCAAGCGCCACGTTGAAGCTGCTCGGCAACCGGTACTTGAGCGAGAGTTCGCGCAGCTTCACAAAGCTGGCGTCTTCGACGAAGTAGTCGGTCGGGCTGTTCGCGGCGTACAGATTGACGTAGTACTCCGTCGGCTTCTTGAGTTCCTGCGGCTTGCCGGCCTGGTCCACATCGGCGTGACGGCCCCACTGGTACATGCGCTGACGCGTCTGGTTGTACACGTCACCACCGACCTGCGCGTCCCATAGCATGAACAGCTGCACACTGCGCCAGCCGATCGTGTTGCTGATTCCGAAGCGGAAGTCCGGGTTGCCGTCGCCCATGCTCACCACGGCCGCGCTGCCCGTTGAATCGAGCTGGGTGATCGGCATGCCGAAACGGTACGTGGCGTTGCCGATTTGCACGCCGTTCAGCGCGGTGTTGCCCCACTGACCGCTCGTGTAGCTGCCGTTCGGTCCGACGTACACCAGCAGGCCGTCGTCGTTCTTCTGGAACTCATTCGCGCGCGCCTGCGCGGCAGCCGGCAACTGGCTCGCATCCTTCACGAAGTTGAAGCCATACATGTTGCCGAGCGTCTCACCGGCGCAGCGGAACGCGATGGTCGCCGTCGTGAAGCAGGGGCGGTTGAACTCAGTGATCTTGTTGCGATTGCGATCGGCCACGATGCCGGCGCGCCACGTGAAGTTCGGCTTGCGCACGAGCTGCGCTTCGAACGTGCCTTCCCACGAGTTGCCTTCCACCGTGCCTGCGTTCTGCCACTGATTTGCGTAGCCGAAGTAACCGGCGAGCGGGATCAGGAGGAGCTGATCCGTGGTCTTCTGACGCGCGCGGGAAATCTGGAACGAGTACCGATTCTTGATGATGGCGTCGATACCGATTTCGGTTTCCTTCGAATACTCGGGCTTGAGGAAGCGATTGCCGAGATTCGCCTTCACGAGACCGCCACCTTCAACGAAGTTGAACGTTTCGTACTGATCGCTGAAGTCCGGACGGCCACCGGCAGTACCCTGCGACGCACGAATCTTGAACTCGCTGAACAGCTTCTTGAGCGGGAACCAGGACTCTTCGGACATGCGGTAAGCACCGCTGGCACGATAGTACCAGTTCTCCTGCTCCTCAGGACCGAACAGCGAGCTGCCGTCGAGACGCGCCAACGCGTCGACAACGATCTTGCCGCGATAGTCCGCCGCGCCGCTCACGAAGAACGAGTTGGTCTTGATGGTTTCGCTGTTCGACGAGATGAAGCGTACCGTCGCGTTGTTGAGCGCGTCCACGCCAGGTGTGGCGAAGATTTCGCCGTTGGCGTTCACCGTGTTGTTCGTTTCGCGCTCGACGAGACCACGCACCGTGCTGCGCAGCGTGAAGTCACCCATTCGCTTGAGCAGGTTGGCCGACAACGACGCATTGAGCGCGTTCGTGATGCCGTTGAAGCGCGAAATCGCGCCCGGGCCGCCGTTGGCGTAACCCTCGGTCTTCACGCCCTGATCGAGGAAGAAGTTGTTGTCACGGTCCGAGCGGTCGAAGCTCAGATTGCCGTCAACCGTGAGCCACGAGCGCGGCGTGTAGCGGCCTTCGAGGCTACCCTGCAAACGCGCGCGGTTGCGGTTGTTGCGCTCGGTCGAAAGCACGTACAAGGGGTTCTCTTCACGGCCTTCGAAGTCCGGCTGGAAGATGTAAGGCGTGCCGTCCGGATCGGGCTGACGCAGATCCACGTCCGGCGCCTGATTGATCAGGTCGAAGAACACGTCGCCATACAGATTCTGACGCGTCGACTTGCTGTAGTACGAGCTGACACCGAACTGCAGGTCGCTGCGCGGACGGTGATCGAGATTGAAGCGGAAGTCGTTCTGGTCGTAGCGGCCGCTGTTCAGCACCACGCCATCTTCACGCTGGTTCACGTAGGCGAAGAACCAGTTGGTCTTGCCGCCGTTCTGCGCGATGTTGAGCGAGTTGCGCATGAAGTTGCCGGGATCGAAGAAACGATCCACCTGATCGAACGCTGTGCCTGCCGCGTACGGCTGGTCCTGGAAGCGTTCGGCAATGGGACGGGGCACACGCTGCTCGCGCGGCACGATCTGACCCGTCGCATTGATGTAGTTGCCCTGCGCGTCGGCGAGGTAGAAGTGATTCTTCGCCCAATCCACCTTGCGTGCCAGGGAGTTTGAACCCCACTCCGAACGCACGGTGAACTTGGTCGAACCCTCGGCCAGGTTGTTGCCGCGACGCGTGCGAATCTGAATAACACCCGACGACGCGCGCGAACCGTACAGCGATGCGGCGGCAGCGCCCTTCACGACTTCCACGCTCTCGATATCCATGGACTGGAGATCGGCGCTGGCCGCGTCGAACGACGCCGACTGAATCACACCGTCGACCACGACGAGTGGCGAGGTGCTCTTGCTGATGGAGGTCGGCGTACGCAGCTGGATGTTCGTGCCACTGCCGGCCTGACCAGTGGGCACCACGCTCACGCCGGCAATCTTGCCCGAAATCGTTTCGAGCGCGTTGGTGGCCGGCACCGGTGCATCTTCGGCCGACACACGACCAACGGAGAACGGCACGCGCGTGCCGCTGGCAGGATCGACCACACCCGTGGTCACGATCGCCTGCAGATTGAGCGCCGCCACATCCATGTTGAAATCGTACGTGAGCGTGCCACCAGCACTCACGGCGATGTTGGAACGCACGACACGCTTGTAGCCCAGGCGAATGGCTTCGAGGCCATACGCACCTGCGGGCACTGCGGTGAACGTGAACCGACCCTCAGTATTCGTGCGCGCCTCGAGGCGCGTAGTCCCGCGTGCCAGGAAGATCTGGACAGCTTGCAGCGGCTGTCCGCTGCTCGAGTCGGTGACAACACCGCTCACGCGGCCGGGGGCGCCCCCTTGCGCCAACAGCGGCGCAGGGCGGGATGCACCGACCAGTAGTGCCGCAAACATCAGCGCTGCGGCAATTCGTTTGACCATCAGTCCTCCAGGCGGGTGGGTTGCTCTGCTACACAACCCCGTACGCCCGGGAACCGGCGGTCGTTGAATGCGTCGTCATCGTCGCGTTGACCTCCCATGCGCACAGCGCTGTGCTGGCCTAACAT
>JACVCD010000023.1 GCA_016742275.1 Gemmatimonadaceae bacterium | reverse complement strand
CGTAAGGGGGAGCGGTGGGGGTGGGCACGGGCGTGGCGAAGATATATGGGATGCCGCTCGAACGAGCCATAGGATGAGCGAGAAAGAATGGGACGAGCGACCGGCTCGACTGCCGACTATCGGACAGCCGATTAACAGTCGGATGCAGATGAGAATTGACGGACTGGCAATTTCGGTAAATATTCGGGTGACGGATTAGGGACAGGCCGGGTAGACAACGCGGGCGATCGGGGATCGCATGGGGATTGGGGCGCGCAGGGCGCAATCGGATGTCTTGCTGACATTCCACAAAGCCGAAAGCAAGTGCCTACTTGCGGAGCAAGTATGTGCTTGCATATGCATTGATCCATGATCGACGATAACCGCCACCGGATCCTCAACGCGGCTGCTCGCATCTATGCCCAGCATGGATGGCGCGGTGCGACCACGCGACGCATCGCCGATGAGGCCGGAGTCAACGAAGTGACGCTTTTCCGGCACTTCGGCTCCAAGGAATCGCTCCTGGACCAGATGATGCAGGTCTGTGCGGCCGCCCGGGCCAATGGACCGACTCTGCCGCTCGTCCCCGAAAACCCACAGGACGAGCTCTTCGAATGGTCGTCTGCACAACATGCCCTTATCACTGGCATGCGTTCCATCGTGCGACAGATGATCAGCGAGGCTGAAGAACGTCCAAGGGTCGGTGGCTGCGCAGCCGATGGTCCGGCAGCGGCGGCTGGTGAGCTCCGCGACTACATGGTGCGGCTCCGGCGCGCCGGCATCATCGCCGATCATGTTCCACCCGTCGAGGCCACGGCCGCAGCCACCATGCTCATGGGCGCGCTTTTTGCCGATGCCATGAACCGCGACCTGATGACCACGATGTTCCCGCAGTCCGTTGATGAAAGTTTGCGCGCCTATGTTCGCATCTTCTTGCGAGGCGTTGGCGCGTTGCCGGAACAGGTGGCCGACGACTCGCGTTCGGCTACTCGTTCCACGACCCTTACCTCCGTTTCCGAATGATGTCCCAGTCCCGTGCGCGCGCCCTCCAGCGTGCACCTCACGGCGTGGGCCGGCCGATGACGGCTCCCGCGATTTTGCTGGCGTTGCTTGCCCTCGGTGGTGCCACTTTGGCGCCGCTGTTCCCCTGGGTAGCGCCGCTGGAGGCACAGTCCGCCTCCTCTGGGGCTCCCCGTCCTCTTTCTCTGGCTGAAGCGCTCTCGCTGGCCGGCGCCTCCAGCGAGAATGTCGCGCTGGCGAAAGCCGGTGTGGATCGCGCGCGTGGCCAGTATGGTCAGGCGCGATCGGCGCTCCTGCCACAGATCAGCACCACGGTGCAGTGGCAGAAGCAGCTGCAGAATCAGTTCGCCGCACTCACCAGTCGTGCCGGCGATTCCGGTACGGGTGGAGGTGGTGGCACCGGTTCCGACACCTCGGCGGCCGACAACCCGATCACACGCATCTTCGCGTCGCAGTACAACTTCAACCTCGGCCTGACTGCCTCGCAGCCACTGTTCACGGGTGGACGGGCCGTGGCCGGCATTCGCGCGGCGCGTCTCGCACAGGAATCGGCCAACCTCGGCATCTCGAGCGCCGAAGCGCAGGTGCAGCTCGATGTGACGTCGGCGTACTACGATGCCGTGTTGGCTGAACGCCTCGCGACCATCGCCGACTCCACGTTGGTGCAGGCTGAGCGCACGCTGCGTCAGGTGCAGCTTACGCGCGACGTCGGCAACACGTCCGAGTTCGAACTCATTCGTGCCCGCGTCACGCGTGACAATCAGCGCCCCGCGCTGCTTCAGGCGCGTACTGGTCGTGAGCTCGCACTGGTGCGTCTGCGGCAGTTGCTCGATCTGCCCGCCGATCAGGCGCTGGTGCTGACCGACAGCATTGCGGAGTCGGCACTGCCGACGGCTGCGGCGCCGTCGACCGCGGCAATCACCACGGTGAATGTGGACGCGACGTCGGTGCTCGCGCCCGATCCGCGTGTCACCGGTGAAGTCTCACGTCTCGTGGCCAGCAGCGATACCAGCAACAAGTCGCGCACGGCGGTGCAGCAGGCACGCAAGAACGTGGAGATTGCGCAGCAGAATCTGCGCGCCACGCGCGGACAGCGTCTGCCGCAGATTTCCGCGACGACGAACTATCAGCGTCTCGCGTATCCGCAGAATGTGCTGCCCACAGCGCTCAACGACTTCCTGCCCAACTGGACGGTAGGCATTGGATTGTCGTTGCCGATCTTCTCGGGTGGCAATGTCTCCGGTCAGATCCAGGCCGCTGAAGCCGGTGTGGTCGAAGCCCGTCAGCGTCTCAAGCTGACGGAAGAAGGTGCCACGTTCGATTCCCGTCAGGCCACGTTGCAGCTCGCGGAAGCGGAAGCCACATGGCAGGCGAGCATCGGCACGGCCGAACAGGCGCAGCGGGCATACGACATTGCCGAAGTGCGCTTCCGCGAGGGCATCTCCACGCAGCTGGAACTGTCGGAAACGCGTGTCCAGCTCCAACAGGCTCTCGCCAACCGCGCGCGGGCCGCGCGCGATCTGCAGGTGGCGCGCAAGCGTCTCGCCCTGCTGCCGTATCTCCCCCTCTCCGCCGCTCAGCAGGCTGCACCCTTGAACACCGGGATGTCCCGATGAAGACGACAATGCGCCAGTCGGCGCCTTTCCTGATGCTTGCCCTCGTTACTACGGCTACGGCCTGCGGCAAGGAGCCCGAAGCTGCACCCGATGCCACGGTCACGACGCAGATGATCGGACCGGATAACATGGCGGTGGCCAAACTCGACACACTGAGCAGCGGTCCGGCTATCTCCGGCGCGCTTACGGCCGATCGCGAAGCGCGCATTCGCGCTGAAGTGAGTGGCTCGGTGTTGCAGACGATGGTCGAAGCCGGTCAGCGCGTGAGCGCGGGCACGGTGCTCGCGCGCATCGACGATGCGGCAGTGAGTGATGCGGCCATCTCGGCCAAGTCGGGACTCACGCAGGCGCAGGTTGCGGCCGACCAGGCATCGCGTGAATTGCAGCGCAGTCAGGCACTCGCCAAGGCCGGTGCCATCAGCGAGCGCGATGTGGAAGCGGCCGAACGTGCCAATCTGTCGGCGCAGGCGGGGTTGGCTGATGCCAAGGCCCGTGTCTCGATGGCAGACAAGAATCTGCGGAACACGATCGTGCGCGCGCCGTTTGCCGGTGTGGTGGCCGAACGTGCCGTGAGCCCGGGTGATGTGGTGTCGCCCGGTGCGGCCATGTTCACGGTTATCGATCCGCGCAGTCTGCGCGTGGAAGCGTCGGTGCCGGCGTCGGCATTGGCCGACATCAAGGTGGGTTCGTCGGTGCGCTTCTCGGTGAATGGCGCCGACCGTCAACTCAACGGCAAGATCTCCCGCGTGAGCCCGATGGTCGATCCGACCACCAAGCAGGTGCGCATTCTCGCGACGATCCCAAACAACACCGAGTCGCTCGTGGCTGGTTTGTTCGTGGAAGGTCGTGTGGCAGCACAGAAGCGTGTTGGTGTTCTCGTGCCCGAACAGGCGGTCGATCAGACCGGCGTGGCGCCGTACGTGATGCGCGTCAAGAACGGCAAGGTCGAGAAGGTCGAAGTGCAGGTCGGTCTGCGTGACGTGGCCGCTGAGCAGCTCGAGATCACTTCCGGTCTGGCCGGTGGTGACACGGTGTTGCTGGGCGCCGCGCGTGGTATCTCTGCCGGTGCATCCGTGGCCGTGTCTTCGCCGCGTGATGCGAGCCCCCGCGATTCGAGCCCCGCCGCTTCGTCGGGAACCCCGAATAAAGTGAAGAACTGAGGCCCGCATGCTGATTTCAGATTTTGCCATCAAGCGACCACTACTCACAGTGGTCGCCATGCTGGCACTGGTGGGCTTCGGCCTCGTCGCGCTCACGCAGCTCGAGACTGACGAGTTCCCTGAAGTACAACCGCCGATCGTACTCACCACCATCGTCTATCCTGGTGCATCGCCTGACCAGGTGGAACGCGAAGTGTTGGAGCCGATCGAGGAAGCCATCCAGGCCATCTCCGGCGTGAAGTCGATCAATGGTGAAGCGCGCGACGGCTTCGCCCAGATCGTCACGCAGTTCGTGTTCTCCAAGGATCTGCAGGAAGCCACGCAGGACATCCGCGACGCCATCAGTGTGAAGCGTCAGGATCTTCCGCAGGAAATCGAAGAACCGATCCTCAAGAAGTTCAATCCGACCGACGCGCCCATTGTGACGCTCGGTCTGTCATCCAACACGTTGACGCCATCGCAGCTCACGTTGCTCGCCGATCCGGGTATCACGCGCGAACTGCGTGCGATTCCCGGTGTGGCCGATGTGTCGGTCACCGGTGCGGTCAAGCGTGAACTCACGGTCAATCTCGATCCGCAGCGTCTGCTTGCTGCGGGTGTGAGTGTGCCGCAGGTGGTCGGTGCGCTGCAGCTCGGCAACCTGGCAGTGCCGGTGGGTCGTCTCAATGGTGCGCTCGACGAGCGTACCATCCGTTTGCGTGGCCGTCTCGAAAGCCCGCAGGACTTCATGCAGCTGGTCGTGGCCGAAAAGTCGGGACGCGTCGTGCGTCTCGGCGACGTAGCGACGGCCGTTGACGGTGTTGAAGAGCAGCGCACGCTGGCGCTCTACAATGGCCGCGAAGCGGTGGGTCTCGAGATCAAGAAGACCAAGGGCTACAGCACCACGGCGGTGGCGGAAAACATCCTCAAGAAGGTCGAGGAGTTACGCCCCACGTTGCCGGCTGGTGTGCAGTTCGACGTGGTGAAGAACAAGGGCATACGAGTCGAAAACTCCGTCGCCAACGTGCAGAGTGCGCTGATCGAAGGCGCGGTACTCACGGTGCTGGTGGTGTTCCTGTTCCTCAACTCGTGGCGTTCCACCGTCATCACGGGTCTCGCGTTGCCTGTGTCCGTGCTGGCCAGCTTTGTCGCGGTGTGGAGCTTTGGCTTCACGCTCAACACGATGTCGCTGCTCGGTCTGTCACTGGCCATCGGTATCCTGATCGACGACGCCATCGTGGTGCGCGAAAACATCGTGCGACACGTGGAAATGGGTAAGGATCACTACGAGGCGGCACGCGACGGTACCGATGAAATCGGTCTCGCTGTTGCGGCCACCACGTTCTCGATCGTGGCCGTGTTCGTGCCGATTGCCTTCCTCGAAGGTGAAGCGGGTCAGTGGTTCAAGCCGTTTGCGCTCACCATCGCGTGTTCGGTGCTCGTGTCGTTGTTCGTGTCCTTCTCGCTCGACCCGATGCTTTCGGCCTACTGGCCCGATCCGCACCTCGAAGAGCATCAGAAGAGCTTCCTCACCAAGTGGCTGGACAAGTTCAACCACTGGTTCAACGGCCTGGCCAACGGCTATCGCGGTCTGATCGGTTGGGCGCTCGATCACCCCAAGAGCATGGTCACGCTTGCGGTGGCGACGTTCTTCTTCGCCCTCAGCATGCCGGCGATGGGTCTTGTGGGTGGCAGCTTCTTCCCCATCGAGGACAACGGCGAGCTGATGATGATGGTCGAGGCGCCGCCGGGCGCCAATCTCGACTACCTGCGTCAGAAGGTCACGGAAGCGACCGCCATCGGAGAAAAGCAGCCGGAGATCGTGTACAGCTTCGTCACTGCTGGTGGTGCGAGTGGTGCGGTCGATGTGGCCAACATCTACTTCAAGCTCAAGCCCAAGGCGGAGCGTCTCAAGATTGGCGAGCGCACGGCCGAGCAGTTGGGTGCGTCCATGCGTGAAGCGGTGAAGGGGATCGGCGGTGCCACGGTGGCGGTGTTCACTGACGACTTCGCCGGTCAGGAGAAGCAGATCTCCATCGAACTGCGCGGTGCCAACAAGGACGCATTGCAGGCGGTGGCCGATCAGTATCTCGCGGCGCTCAAGTCCACCAACGGTGCGGTGGACGTGGGTCTCAGCACGAAGGGCCAGAAGCCGGAACTCACGGTGCAGATCGATCGTGGACTCGCCGGTTCACTGGGCTTGAGCGTAGGGCAGGTGGCGCAGGCCATTCGTCCGGCGTTCGCCGGTCTTGATGCCGGTGACTGGGTCGATCCGAGCAATGAAACGCGTAAGGTCATGGTGCGTCTCGCGCCGGAAGCGCGTGCGCGTGGTGCTGACCTCGCGCATTTGCCAGTGGCCATTGGTCAGGGCAACGGCACGGCACTCATTCCGCTCGAGCAGGTGGCACGCATTCGCAGCGATCTCGGTCCGGCCGTCATCAACCATCTCAATCGCGACAACGTGATCAAGGTGCAGGCCAACGTAGCCGGCCGTTCGCTCACCGAAGTCATGAATGAGATCACGGCCAAGACCAGCAAGATCACCCTGCCGCCCGGCGTCACGATGTCGAGCGGTGGTCAGGTCGAGCAGCAGAACGAGGTGTTCAACAGCATCTTCGTGGCGCTCGGCGTCGCGGTGGCGCTCATGTACCTCATTCTTGTGGTGCAGTTCGGATCATTCCTCGATCCGATCGCCATTCTCATCTCGCTGCCGCTGTCACTGATCGGCGTCATGGGTGCCTTGGCCATCACGGGCAATACGATCAATCTCATGAGCTTGATCGGCGTGATCCTGCTTTGTGGTATCGTGGCCAAGAACGCCATCCTGCTCATCGACTTCGCCAAGTATGCCCGTGAAAAGAACGGCATGCCGTTGCGCGAAGCGCTGATCGAAGCTGGTGCCATTCGGCTGCGTCCGATTCTCATGACCACGTTCGCGCTCATCGCCGGTATGATCCCGGTGGCACTGGGCCGTGGTGAGGGCGCGCAGTTCCGCGCGCCGCTCGGCGTGGCGGTCATCGGCGGTGTCATCACCAGTACGGTGCTGACGCTTCTCGTGATCCCCACGTTCTACGAGATCTTCGACAACATCCGGGCGGCCGTTCTGCGCCGGGTGGGTCTCACGCCGCCGCATACGGGGCAGTTCCGCACCGTCGACATGGCCGTGCCTGAGGTGGGTGACTAAGTAGAGAAATCGGTACGGAGGGCCAGGGAACTACCGTCGGCGCAGTGGTTACATTGCCGAAGCTATGCGTCGTCCCTTTGCCCTCCTTGCCGCCCCAGCGTGGCTTGCCGTGCTGACCGACGCGCCGTGGACGTACACCGTCCTCGGCGCGTCGGCTATTCTCACCGAGGAACTGTCCCCGGTGTTTGGCGGCATTGCGTTGCACGAGGGTCAGCTGCGCCTCACGCCGTTGATCACAGCCATCACCCTTGGCGGTTGGGTGGCCACGGCGCTGCTGTATGTGCTGGGACGAGTCAAATGGGAGTTGATCCGTCGGCGTGTGCCGCGCATGCGGGCGGCTGGGACGGTCGCTTTGCGCGTTGTCGGCGCGCACCCGCTCAAAGCGTCGTTCCTGGTGCGATTTGCTTTCGGACTTCGTCTTATGCTACCGCTGGCATGCGGCGCGGCGCGGGTCCCGCTCTATGTGTTCCTGCCGGTGTCGTTGCTCGGTTCACTGGCGTGGACGGCCGCATACACCGCGGTGGGATACGCTGCTGGCGAGGCGGCGGTGCAGGCCATTGGCTATTTCGGCAAGTACGGCAAGATCGTCGGAGTCATTTCACTGGTGCTGGCCGTGTACTTCTTCATGCGGTGGCAGCGCAAGCGTGTGGAACGCAAGGCGGCGCGTCGTGCTGCGCGCCGCGCCGCGTCGGTAGCACGGCGCAGCGGCGCGTATGGCGCAGTCGGGACTACGCCTCCCCACGGCGTACCTAAGGGTGTAACGAAGCAGCCGCCGACCTGAGTTCCTGCCAGGCCAGCGTGATGTGTTCGCGGTCGGTGCGGATATTGCCGATCGCCAGACGCAACGTGTAGCGCCCTTCGAGTTTCGTGTGCGACAGATACACATGGCCGCGCGCGTTCACGATCTCCATGATGCGCGCGTTGAGTGCGGCCAGCTGTTCTTCGCTGGTCTCGGGGGGCGCATAGCGAAAGCATACGAGTGAAAGGGGCACTGGTGCGGTGAGTTCCCATCCCCCTTCGAAGTGCACCATGCCGGCAAACTCGCGCGCCAGTTCGCAGTGATAGCGAATACGTTCCGCCAATCCTTCGGCGCCAAACGCGCGCATCACCATCCACAACTTGAGCGCACGGAAACGGCGACCGAGTTGGATGCCGTAGTCCATGAGATTCACGGGATTGCCGGCCGTGTCGGCACCCGTGCTGGTGTTGGTGATGAGATACTCGGGCAGCAGGGAAAATGCCTGCTGCAGTGCATCGGGGTGCTTGGTGTACAGCACCGAACAGTCCATCGGCGTGAACATCCACTTGTGCGGATTGACCACCAGCGAGTCGGCGCCGTCTACACCATCCAGCAGATAGCGCAGTTCAGGCACGATGGCGGCCACACCCGCATAGGCCGTGTCCACGTGCACCCAGCAGCCGAATTCGCGGGCGATGCGCACGACTTCGGGAACTGGGTCAACGCTGGTCGCTGATGTCGTACCAACACAAGGAACTACCGCGATGGGCAGATAGCCCGCAGCGCGATCCGCTTCGATGGCGGCACGCAGTGCATCGGGCTTCATGCGCAGCTGCGCGTCGGCCGGAATCTTGACCAGGTTGTCGTGGCCAAGACCGAGTGCAATGACCGCCTTGTCGATGGAGGAGTGTGCGTGTTCGCTGCAGTACACACGGAGACGCGGAATATCCTGGCGTGCTGCCATGCCCTGCGTGCGAATGCTCGGCACGGCCTTCTCACGCGCGGCCGCCAGCGCATAGAACGTGCTCACACTGGCCGTGTCGGTGATCTGACCAAACCAGCCGTCGCCTAGACCCATGAGCTGACGCAACCAGTTGAGCGTCACCTGTTCGAGTTCAGTGACCGCGGGACTGGTAATCCAGAGCATGCCATTGGCGTTCAGGGCCGCCGTGAGCAGTTCGGCCAGGATGCCGGGATAGGAGCCCGAGTTGGCGAAGTAGGCAAAGAAGCCCGGATGATTCCAGTGCGTGATACCAGGCAGCAATTGCTGCTGCACATCGGCCAGCATGGTATCGAGCGACTCGCCGTGTGTGGGCGCCGCAGTAGGCAACGCGCGCGCGATATCGCCAGGGTTCACCCGACTCCGAACCGGGTTCCGTTCCGGGTGCTCGAGGTAGTCGGCAATCCAGTCCACGGCCTGGTGGGCCACGCGGCGGAAGTCGGCTGGGGACAGGTCGCCGTGCATCGGCGGTACGGAAGGCGGCGTCGGAGAGTCGGAGGATGCGCTCATGACCAGAACGTTACGCGTGGGGCGCGTTGCGGTGAATGCCCGAAGGGCGTAGCGTGGAGTCATGGCCTCTTCGTCCTCCCGCCGCGATTTCCTGCGTGATTCGGCCCTTGTCGGTGCCGGTCTCGCCGTCTCCCCGTCCTTGGCTTCCGCATCTACAGCTTCCGCTGTTGATGCATCCGCCGTTATCGCTTCCGCCGTTCCAGTAGTTCCCATCGGAACGGACCCTCAGGCCCTTGCCCGCGACGAGTCGCACTGGGCCAAGGTCGCTGCGCAGTACCGTGTCACCGACAAGGTGACCAATATGGAAGCCGGCTTTTGGGGGCTGATGGCGCAGCCAGTGCTCGCGAAGTATCACGAGCACATCGATCGCATGAATCGTGAGAACTCGTACTTTGCGCGGCGCGAGTATCCGGCACTGTTCCGCGGCGTGCGCGAGCGCGTGGCCACGTTCGTTGGGGCCAAGCCCAGTGAAATCGCGCTGTCGCGTGGTGCGACGGAAGCATTGCAGGCGCTCATTGGGCAGTACAATCGCGTGAAGGCCGGCGACACGATCATGTACGCCGATCTCGATTACAACGCGATGCAGTGGGCCATGAACGGATTGGCGCAGCGCACCGGCGCCACCGTGGTCACGCTGAACATTCCGGAGCCGGCGTCGCGCGAAAACATTCTCGCGGCGTACGATGCGGCGCTCAAGGCCAACCCGCGCACCAAGCTGTTGTTGCTCACGCATTGCAACAACAAGACGGGACTACTGCTGCCGGTGAAGGACATTGTGGCGCTGGCGCGTCCGCGCGGTGTGGATGTGGTGGTGGACGCTGCGCATTCGTTTGGTCAGGTGCCACTCACGGTGCAGGATCTGGACGCCGAGTTCATTGGGCTCAATCTGCACAAGTGGATTGGTGCACCGGTGGGTGCGGGTGCGATGTTCATTCGCGAAGGCCATCTCGACAAGATCGATCGCGCGCACGCCGACGAAGCGGCGCCGCTCACCAGCATCGACAGTCGTTTGCACACGGGCACCACGAGTTTTGCCACGGTGATGACCATTCCGGATGCCATCGCATTTCAGGAATCGCTCGGCCTTGCCAACAAGGCGGCGCGTGTGCGCTATCTGCGGGATCGGTGGGCGCAGGCCGTGCGCACGGTACCGGGTGTCGATGTGCTCACGCCGGAAGATCCGTATCTCACCGGCGCCATTACGGCGTTCCGTTTGCATGGGCGCGGCACGCGTGAAGCCAATACGGGCATCGCGCGCACACTGCACGATGAGTTTGGTGTGTTCACCTTTCAGCGCACCGGACTGGCCAAGGGCGACTGTGTGCGTGTGACGCCAACGCTCTACAACTCAGTGGCTGATGCCGACAAGCTGGCGGCGGCGATCAAGGTGATTGCGGGGCGGGGGTAACCCCGCCCCTGTCGACAGACGGAACATTGGTGGAACGAGTCCCGTCGATACATTGTACTGGGTGAGCAGCTGGTTTCAGAATCCACAATAGCAAGAGAAAAGAGTGAATTGTGTATCAGGGAAGGCGCTTGGGGAGAGCTGTATGCCTCGCGCCTGGAGTTTGAAGTGCGGAGTTGTCTATCTGGGTTTGCTCCTGGGCATGCTATGCATGATGGCCGATCCTCTGCTCGCCCAGGACATGACTCGCGTAGTGGTATCAGTAAGTGCTGCACGAGGGCAGACGCCGCTGCAGGCAACGGTCGTCCTTACGATTGCACCTACCGCTGAATCACTGGTCGCTCAGGCCGATGCTTCTGGCACGGCGAGCATTGCTGTAGCAGGTGCGCAGCGCACCGGCGAGTACATCGTAAGCGCAACGGCACTAGGGTATCGAACGGCCAGACAGCGTATTGTCGTTCCTTCGGCAGATACCGTATTCGCTGTGCGATTCGCGCTGGTATCGGATACGAATCAGATCGCAACGGTGCGTGTGCAGGCTACGGTGCCGCGAGCGCAACGTAATTTCGGAGTCGATCCTTCGGTTGCAGACGGCCAGAACCGTCGACCGGATGGGGTTGTGAATGTGGTAGATCCCTCACAGCAGGGCACACTGGAGGCACTTGCTGCGTCGCTGCCTGGATTGACGCGCGCGGAAGGGAGCGTCGCAGCGTTTGGCCTCGGTGCCGCAGGTACTGGCGTGACGCTCAATGGCATGCAGCAGGGTATAAGCACCATTCCGCGAGATCTGGCTGTTGCAACTACGGTCATGACTTCGCCATGGGATGCTACGCGCGGTGCCTTCAGCGGGGCACTCGTTTCGCACACCATCCAAAGTGGCACCAGCATCAGCCGTCGCCGTGGGCGTGTCGCACTGAGTGGCCGATACACAGAGCTAGGTCAAGCACAGTTGGCTCTCGGGGATCGTCTTGGCTACAACGCAGCGCTGAGTCTCGGCGGATCTGGTTCATGGCTCCCGGATCGTGGTTTCTATAATTACGGCATTCAATACACGGAGCAGTCCTACCAATCTCTCGCGATTGCGGACGCCTCTGCGCGCGAGCTGGGGCGGCTTGGACTATCGATCGATACCGTGAGGGCGGTGCGCGACGCGCTAGTAGAGCAGGCGGTGCCCCACGCGAACAGCCTTACAGTTGGTGGACGTGTGGCTCGTCTGTTCACGTTCATGCAACGTCTTGATCTGAATGCGCGCGAGGTGCGCGGAGCGGGGCCTCCGCGTGGGCTTTCGCTCGTCTACGGTGGAGGCGTCGGACGAACTGGAGGCATTGGCGCATCGATGGCCAACATGGCCTCCACTGCTTCGACGTTCTCGACGACGAATGCTTTCGCACAATTGACGCACGCGATCAATACAGGCGCACAGGACCAGGTGGCGCATCAAACGACACTTGCTACCCATATACAGCGTGATCGCCTATCGCCTGCGTCGGTCGGCCCGTCGGGAATTCTCCGTACGACCTCGATGCTGGATGATGCGCGTCTGGTCACGAGCCAGATCCAGTTTGGCGGGAGCTCCATTGTACCTGAGCGCAATCAGCACCGCAGCGTTGATCTGGTGCACCAAACGAGCTGGTTGGTGCGGGGGAAAACATCGCTCCCTGCGAAGGTCATGGCTCAGGTCCGAATCGATGATGGATGGACCGATGCGACCGCGGCGTCGGCTGGACAGTTCGAGTATCCGACGACCGAAGCATTCCGGCAGCGAAATCCATCGGCGTACAATCGAACCTTGAGTGGTACGCGAGTCGCCACTCGGGTAGCGACATCGGCGCTGGCGGCTTCAACCTCATGGGAGACACGGCGCCTTTCGCTCATTGGAGGCGTTCGCGCGGACGCAGCCCGGGAGTTGGGAGGAGCATCCTCTGCAGATGCTACCGATCGTGAAAGTGGTCCGCTGAGCCTACTCGCAATGAGTCCTCGTCTTGGCTTCACTTTCTATCCCAAGGCTCAACGTGGACCGGCATTGTATTCCAACGCCGTAAGCAGTTCTTATAGAACAGGACCGCATTTCCGCGGTGGAATTGGTGTGTTCCGCGCGGCGCCGCGTTTCATGGAGGTGCTGCGGCAGAGTGGCGGAGAAGGAGAGGGCCAACTGACAACGGGGATTCGGTGTGTAGGTGACGCGATCCCAAACCATACATGGGGAGATGCGGGCGCAGGTCTCACCCCCGTTGCATGTGATCCGGCTAATGGTACGTGGAGCGAGCGATGGTCGGCTCAACGATTCCTCGCACGCGGGTACCAGCCAAGTGAGGCCATTCGTTCGAATCTCGGGTGGACTGCAACACTTGCTGGCCATTACCTCGCACTCGATGTGACCCGCTCGGACAATCGGCATCTGGCGGGGGCATTCGATGCTCGCTATCCCACCGAGCCAATCTTTCAATTGGCAGATGAAGGAAGTCGTCCGGTATTCGTTGACGCCAGCTCGATTGATCCGAATTCGGGGCAGATTGTACGACCGCCAAACCTGACAGGACAAACCACGACATCTGAGCGGTATCTCGATGCGAGTTTGCGTGGGCGCGTGCATTCGGCATCGGTTTTCCTCATTCCCCAAATCCCACTCAGGTTTGGGCAGGTGAGCCTTGCGTATGTCGCCTCGCAGGCGCGGCGTCAGTATCGTGGTTTTGATGGTGCGACGGCCGGCTCTGCGATGGATCAGGAGTGGGCCGATGATGCGCGCACGCCGCGGCATGTGTTCGTCGTGCAGGGAGCGAGACTGTTTCGTCGCGGCGATGTCGGTGTTTCGTTCTCCTCCCGAATAGCCTCCGGTGAACGCTTCTCGCCGTTGGTCGGCGGCGATATCAATGGAGATGGGTTGATGGGGGATCGGGCGTTTGTTCCCGGTCCAGCGAGTACTGCCGAGGCCGTGCTTCATCAAAGCATTTCCCGCCTGGCGCAAAACAGCGCCGCAAACATTCGTAAGTGCATCGAGAATTCATTCGGCTCGGTCGCGAGTCGCAATACATGCAGTGGACCGTGGACGGTGTCATCTCACTTGGCCGTTGTCGTAACACGCTGGCCCGGGCTGAGTCAACGCGCGCAAGTTACGCTCAACGTCAGCAATCCTCTCTCCATCGTTCTACCGTCCGGCAACAGCGCACGGATTGTCTCGGGTAGCGTTGCTACCGTGGATCAGACCTTGCTCCGTGTCGACGGCTTTCGGCGAGAGGACGCACGCTTTACCTATCGATTGAACGAGAATTTCGGGCGCACTCTTTCGGCGATTGGTACACGAGATCCATTGCGCTTCACTGTCGATGTTCGCCTGGATCTTGCTCCGTCAGCTGATTTGCAGCGGCTCAAGCTCAGTCTGCGAGCCGCAACTGGTCGTGAAGGAAGGGTCAGTACAGATAGTATCATGGCTCGCTACCGTCAGAATGTGTTTGCTGGGATGTATACTTCACTTATTCGTCTTGGAGATTCGCTCGCATTGTCCCGTGCTCAGCTTGAGGCCTTTCAGGAGCGAGACACTTTCGTGAGGGCTCGCATTGATAGTGTTTATCGAGAGCTTGCTCAGCACCTGAGCGCGCCTGAGCGTCGCGCAGATCTGCGAGCTGAAACCAAACGTGCCATCGCAGCGGATGACGCTGCATGGCAGGTCATCTATGATGAATCCGCAGTGCTTCAGCGTATTCTCTCACCGGGTCAGATTCGGAAGCTCCCTTCCTCTGCGCGTGCTTTGGTGACAGTAAAGGGGTTCCGGGCTCGATTCTTTTTCTAGTGACGTCTGAGTTCCCGTGCTTGTTGGCTATGTGTCCACAGTGGAGGTGTCATGAAGCGCATTCTCTTTGCATTTGTGGCGGTCGCTGGCTGCGGAGAGTCCCCAACGGCTGGGTATGATCAGCTCACCGTAAGCACCACGGTTTCTCCGGTCAGCGCGAAGGTCGGCGACGCCATCCACATCCGTACCGTCCTGCGAAACGAAGGACAGTCGGCCGTTATCACACGGGGAGCCGAATGCGGAACCGGCTTTGAAGTCTTGAGTGGTGGTGTCGTGGTGGCGCCAGGCCCTGTGGCCTGCACAGCCGCGCTGCCGGAACTTCGCAAGTTCGCTGCCGGTGACTCGATCGTGGTGAGTTTGTCCTGGCACGGCAATACGAGGTCATCCTTTGGCACCACATACACCACGTTGGAGCCTGGGACTTACTCTATTCGTGGTGTCATTCGTGTAGGGGAAGCAACGTTCACGAGTGAGGGGCACACTGTTGTGCTCCTGCCCTGACCGTTCAATTGCTGAGACTTGAGAATTGCGATGAGAAATTTGAGTCCACTCGTGGCGGCTTTCACGATCGCCTGTTCAAGCACGACTGAACCGTCGGTCCGGCAGGCTGCCTGGCTGGGATCTCCTCCACGCGCGATTCAGGTGTCCGACACCGTGCGCGTCGGGCAACAGTTCACCGCAACCGCATTTGCTGCCGGCAGTGGGACCATCGCGTGCAATCGCCCTGATGGCTCACGAGTGGAGTATGCCGGGCGCGTTGTTCGAATCGAGATTTTCGTGCGGGTTGACCGAGGGCAAACAGTCTGCACTGACGACCTCCGATACTACCCCATTGCGATCCCGATAACACTTCAGTCGGAAGGGGTTTCCGTCGTTCGCGTTATCGGGATGTCCACGGTCAGTGGTTCCTACCAGCTGGATTCGATCGAGACGGTCGTTACCGCCGTCCGATAGCAGTATCCCTTCAGGTTCTGCCCGGTCTTTGATCTACTGCATTTGCTTCGGCACACCCTTCACCAGCAACTCCACCGCCGCATTCGCCATCGCACGCACACCTACGGGCAGTGCGTTGTCATCGGCCTGAAAAAGCGGTGAGTGATTGCCCGCCACACCCATCATGTCTACGTTGGGCGGCGTCACGCTGAGATTGAAAAAGAAGCCGGGTGCAACCGCTGCGAAGCGTGAGAAGTCTTCACCGGCCATGCTCTGTGTCTTGCTCTCGAATGCCTTCCCGGCGCCCACACGCTGCAGCACTGGCGCCAACTGCTGTACCAGCGCCGCACTGTTGATCGTGCTGCCGTAGCCGAGTGTAACGGTGACATCGGCGGTGGCCCCATGTGCCGCGGCAATGCCCTGCGCCACTTCCTTCATGCGCTGTGCGACCTTGTCGCGCGCCTTGGCGTCAAACGTGCGAATGGTGCCGATCATCCACACGGTGTCGGGGATGATGTTCTCGCGCAGACCGCCATGAATGGCGCCCACCGTGAGAACCGCCGGACCTTGGGTCAGGTCGAGTGAACGCGACACAATGGTCTGGAGCGCACTCACAATTTCTGCGCTCACTACAATGGGATCGACACCGGCAGCCGGCATGGCACCATGCGCCTGCTTGCCACGCACTACGATGCGCCATGAATCACTGGCGGCACTGATCGCACCTGAACGCCAGCTCAGTGTACCGAGCGGGCCAGGTCCCACATGCAAACCGAGCACGGCGTCCACACCCTGCATGACACCCGCATCGATCATCGGCGCGGCACCACCACGCGGTGGCACTTCTTCGGCGGGCTGAAACAGGAACTTCATCGTGCCCGGCAACTGTGCACGCATGCCGGCAAACACTTCGGCCACACCCATCAGCATGGCCGTGTGCATGTCGTGTCCACACGCGTGCATCACACCGGTCTCGACGCCGTTGTACACCGTGCGCACGGTGCTCTTGAATGGCACATCCACCAACTCGGTCACCGGC
This sequence comes from Gemmatimonadaceae bacterium, assembly GCA_016742275.1. GTDB lineage: Bacteria > Gemmatimonadota > Gemmatimonadetes > Gemmatimonadales > Gemmatimonadaceae > Gemmatimonas. The sequence goes on along the minus strand of JACVCD010000023.1, from coordinate 60,485 downwards.
AGCGCATCCATGTCAGCACGCATGGCGACAGTGGGACCGGGTTTGCCACCTTTGAGGATCCCGACCACACCGGGAATACCGCCCACATTCTCCTGCACCTCGAGCCCGAGTGCCTTGAGATGCGCGGCCACCAATGCCGATGTGCGCTTCTCCTGATAGCCGAGTTCAGGATTCTGGTGGATGTCGTGCCGCCACGCCGTGAGCTTGCTCGCGATAGCCGTGGTGCGGCGATCGATCTCGGCGGACAGCGCGGCGTTGGCTTGGGCAACTGCGGTGGACGCAGAAACGCAGAGCAGGGCGCCGAGGAGCGGGATGAATCCGGTGGGGCGGGGCATGGGTGCTGTTTGATTCAAGGGCAACTTCAACTCGATACTGTCAACTGAGTACTGACAACTGAAGTTGAGGAACTCCAGTTGTCAGTACTCAGTGCTCAGTAAAGAGTGCGAGTGAACAGCAACGGCGGTTTAGTTATCCCCGCGCGGCTTCTCCGCCGGCCGCACGGTCGGATACTCAATTCCCAACTGCTCCAAATACGTTTTGAACTTCGTCGGATCGTAGTAGAACTTCTGCAACTGCGGCTTGTACTTCGCCATGATGTCGGCGTTGAGCCAGATGGGCGGCTGATCGCCCGGACGAATGAACGGTTGATACTTCACGTTCTTCGTCTGCACATCATTGAAGTAGCTCCAGGCATCGGTCACGACCTTGGGGCTCATGAAGATGTCGAGCATGGTGAGCGCCTGAACCTTGGCGCCGGCAAGCGCGCCCTTGTGCGCAATGGGCGTGGCCATCGAAATGGCGTTGGCCCAGTTGTGTCCCGGCAAACCCGGAATGTTGGACGGGAATCGCAGTGTGATGGTGGGCATGTTCCACGACACATCCCCAATGTCGTCTGATCCACCACCCATCCAGTTCTGCGGCGTTTCCGCGCCGCGCAATTCGCGATTCACCTGCATCTGCAAGCCGAAGTCGGGCGAACCGAGTTCCTTCTGAATGCCCTTGGCCAGCGTCTGGTCCTTGTCATCCCACGTCGGCATGCCAACCGTCTGCACATTCTTATGCATGGCTTCGGCGATCGGCTTGCTGAAGTGCGCCGACCAGCCCGAGCCCAGAATGACCACCGTATCGAGCTTGGTGTCGGTCATCATCGCTGCGCCGGCCGCGATCTTCTTGCCCGTCTCGAACATCTCCATCGTGCGCGGATAGTCCTGCTCACGGAAGTAGAACCAGATGCTCGCGGTGCTCGGCACCACATTGGGCTGATCACCACCATCCTTGATGACGTAGTGCGAACGCTGCTGCAGACGCAGGTGTTCGCGGCGGTATTCCCAGCCCTGGGCCATCAGCATCACGGCATCGAGCGCCGACTGTCCGCGCCACGGTGCGCCGGCTGCATGCGCGCTCGATCCACGGAAACGGAATTCCGCAGAAATCAGTGCGCTTTGACCGCTCGCACCCCATGACACGCCGAGATCATTGCTCACGTGTGTGAACAGCGTCACGTCGGTGTTCTTGAAGATGCCGGCACGCACCAGGAATGCCTTGCCCGCCATCTGTTCTTCGGCGATGCCCGGCCACAGCAGAATCGAGCCGTTGATCTTGTCTCGCTGCATCAGCTGCTTGACTACAATGGCGGCAACGACATTCACCGCCTGACCCGAGTTATGGCCTTCGCCGTGTCCAGGACCGCCGCTCACCATCGGGTCCTTGTAGCCCACGCCCGGCTTGTTGCTGGCCTGCGGGATGCCGTCCACGTCGGAACCGAGTGACACCTCGGGCTTGCCCGTGCCCTGGCTCCAGCGCGCGGTGCATGCGGTCGGAATGCCGGCCACGCCGCGCTCGACCTTGAAGCCCTCCTTCTCGAGCAGACCGGTGAGGTATTTCTGCGACTCCCATTCCTGGAAGCCGAGCTCCTGGAAGGAGAATAGCATGTCCACGATTTCCTGGACCTGCTTGGCGCGCCCCTCGACCATCTTCAGGGCTTCGGCCTTGAGATTGTCGAGGCGCGGGTCAGCCGAGGCTACGGCTACCGGTGCCGCGGCCTGTGCGGAAACCGTGGTGGTGAGTGGGGAGAGGGCGGACAGCAGCGCCGCGCAGGCGGCGCCTCGGGTCCAGCGGTGGGCAACGGGGGCAAGGGGCACGGCAGATCTCCTGAAACGATTGGCTGCGGAGGGGGTCCGACACTCCGAAGTTACGTTTGAGTCTTGGAAACCGCTTGTCCTGGGGCTGCGTACGGTCTGCTGTTCGTGCCTCTGCCTGTCTTTTATCGCCGGAACATGCGTCGAATTGCCGTGCTCTCGTCGTCGGTGGCCCTTGGGCTGCTGGTCCCGCTCCTGTCGCACGCGAATGCGCAGGGGCAGCAGCGCCCCAGATCCAGTCAGGACACTTCGCGACGTGTGGTTCGTGACACGTCCCGTGGCCCGCGTCCGGCAGCTGATACGTTGCTGCGCGCCTATCGGGATGATATTCGTGGCGCGGTACGCGATGCCCGCACTATCACCCGCCGCGAAATGCGCGGCGACAGTGCGACCCTCGCCGCCCGCAATGCAACGGCGGCCACAACGGCATTTTCCAACGCCGAGGCACGCGAGGTCTTTGACCGCGCCCGTGCAGCGCGTGAGCAGCAGGACAGTGCGCTTAAGGCCTACCGCGCCACCACCACGCAGCGCATGTCGCTCGGCATGGGCGCACGCAAGCTCGGCCTCGAAAAACTGATGTTTCGCGGTGACAATGTGGCCGAGATCTCGTGGCGTCGCGGTGTCGGTGTTCGGGTGCGTCCCGTGGGTTCCCGCATGACGGTGCCGATGGCCAGTGATGTGAGCGGCGACTTCGTGAGCGCGGTGAGCATTCCGTACTTCCCGGGCCGTGAACAGCTCTGGTTCCCGTCGTCGGACTTCGGCACCGTCAAGACGGACGTGGACGATCGTGACATCATCCATCCGCTCGCCCGTGGTGCTGAACGATGGTACCGCTACGATCTCGGCGATTCGGCGCGTATCACGCTGCCCGATGGACAGATCATTCGGCTGCAGGAATTGAAGATTGCCGGTCGCAAACCCGATTGGCGCACCTTCGTCGGCAGCTTCTGGTTTGATCGGGAGCGCGGTCAGTTGGTGCGTGCGGCGTATCGGTTGTCGATGGAAATCGACATCTGGTCGACGGCGATGGAAGAAATTGAGAAGGACGAAGAAGAGTACAAAGTGCTTGGTCCCAAACAGGACTCCATCCTGCGTGCCCGTCTGCCGCGCGAGGTGTATCTGCGTGACAGTGCGCAACGTGTGCGGCAGCGCATTACGGATGAAGATGACAAGCCGGGCACGATCGTCACGTCGCTCATTCGTCCAATGAAGGCGCGTCTCGACGGCATTACCGTGGAATACGCGCTGTACAAGGGCAAGTTCTGGTTGCCGCGTGCGCACAGCGCGACCGCGAGTGCCGATGTGATGTTCATGCGCATTCCGTTCCGCTTCGACGAGAAGTTCACCTACGACGAAGTGGACGGTGATTTCACGCTCGCCGCCATTCCTCCGGCTCGCAATCGCTGGGCACCCAGAGACTCCGGTACCATCGATTCCACCGCCGTGGACATGAGCGCCGGCGATGTGAGCATCACAGTGTCCTCTGGTGGTTCCTCACGCCGTCCCACCCAGGACAGTACATCGCGCGATTCTGTGCTCGCACGTCGCTACGGCAACGCGATGGTGCGTCAGTGCAAGACGGACAGTGTGTGGACGCGTGTCGAGACCCGCTACGAGGGCACGATGCGCATTGCGTACGACTTGCCCTGCAACATGGACAAGCTCAAGACGTCCTCCGCGTTGCCACCGGCGGTTGCAGCGGACGAACAGATTTTCGATCTCCGCAGTCAGGATGAACTGCTCAAGGCGCTCGATCTGTCGTTGCAGGCGCCCTGGGGACCGCAGTTGCCCACCATTCGCAGCGGCTCAGACCTCTTCCGCTACAATCGTGTGGAAGGACTGTCAGCGGGTGTAGAGGTAAAGCAGGAGTTGGGCGCTGGGTATACGCTGCGCGGTGTCGGGCGTATCGGTCATGCCGATTGGCACGCCAACGGCGAGTTGCTGCTTTCCCGTAGCAACGGTGCACGAACGGTCACGGGTGGTGTGTATCACCGGTTGCTGGCTGCCAATCCGGAGTGGGCAGGTGCGTTGTCCATCGGGCCGTCGTTGCCCGCACTGCTGTATGGTCGCGATGAAGGGTTTTACTATCGCGCCTACGGTGTGGAACTCAGTGAGCGTCGTGAGCAGCGCCGCGGTTCTCTTGAAACCCGCCTGTTTGTTGAACGCCAGTGGACCGCCGGTGACAGCAATGTGGTGAACACCTTCTCACTGGCCCGTGCACTCGGTGATCGGCGATTTGCTCCGAATATTCTGGCCGAGCCGGGATCGTATGCGGGTGCGCAGCTCACATGGGCGCGCAGCATTGTTGAACGTCCTGCCGGTTTGCGCTTGATCAACATCACCCGCTTGGAAGGCGCGACGGGTACGTTCGAATACGCACGTGGATCTCTGGAAACGACACTGTCGCGTCCAATCGGTGGATGGGCGGCCGCGCTGACCGGATCAATCGGTAGTTCGCTTGGCCATGTGCCATTCCAGCGCGAGTGGTACGTGGGGGGATTGCGCACGGTGCGAGGACAGCTGCCGGGAACGCAGAATGGAAACTCGTTCTGGTTCGGACGCGCAGAGATTGGCCGCGGACGCGGCGCATTCCGACCGGTGGGATTTTTTGACGTCGGTTGGGCAGGCAATCGCAAGACGTGGGGGCAGATTCAGCCACAGCGAGGTGCGGGATTTGGCTTTGGTGTGCTGGACGGTCTCCTGCGCGTCGATATCGCCAAGGGACTCTATCCGCACAAAGGCTGGCGCACGGACTTCTATCTGGGCGCACCGCTCTAAGAGGCACCTGTAGGGCAAATCAAAGCGACCTCTAGCGGACTGCTGCGGTTGGTCTGAGATTGTCGGCGTCCCGCCACGACGGAGGGCGCCCTGCCCCTCGAGTTCGTCTATGCTGCGGCGTTGGCGATGTTGCTGACGCAACTCCGGCAAAACGCACCGATGTCCCAAATATTGACCAGCGTGCAGCGTCTCTGCGCGCTGGCCCGCGTTGGCAGTGTGCGTCTTGATCGCACAATGCTCGCGTCGTTTGGGCATCTCACCGCAAACGCCCCGGCCGAATCGATGTCGGATGCTGTCACCAATGGCGTTGCCATTGTTCGTGACGCACTCGCCGCGCATGGCATTACGCGCATCGATATCGATACGACGGCAACCGACACCGAGTTCGTGAAGCTCGCGGGGTTGCTCAATCTCGAAAATGATCCTGATGGTGAAGCGCTGCGTGAGGCCGCTCGCGATCTGGGGCTTTGGAACATGCGGCTCTGGTTCGACGGAGATGCCGCGCCTATCGTTGGTGTGGATGTTCGCGGACTCGCTGGTTCGTACGAGACATTGACGCCGGGCGCATCGGATAGTGCTCCCCGGGCAACGCAGCAGGCGACACAGCAAGCGGAGGAAGCCGCGCGGGCGCGAGGCGCTGCGGTGGCTGCTGTGGAATCGGGAGAACTCGATCGTGCGCTATCGGTTCAGGATGCGGCGACGGTTTGTCGCGTGCTGCATGATGCGATCGGCACCAGTGCATTTGCCACCGGCGCGACGGCTGTTGCTCTTCATCTGGTGGTGGAGGCGCTGGTCACGGAGCAGTACGACTACGCATCGGCGTTTGCAGTACTCGAGCATGCCGGCGTGTCGGGCACACGCGCTGTCGTCGCGCAGTTGATGGCCGCCAACGATCTGCATGAACGGCGTTTGCTGTTCGATGTGGGGGCCAGTCTGCCGTCCATCGTGGTGGTGGCAAGGGAGAACATCAGCAACGCCACCTGGTATGTGGTGCGCAACGCCGCGGCATTACTTGGCGAGTCCAAGCAGAACTCGGCCATCGATGATCTGTCGCGATTGCTCAAACACATTGACACGCGGGTACGCGTCGCCGCTGTAGTGGCGCTTGGCAAGATCGGTGGACAGGCGGCCATGGCGCGCCTTGAATCGGTGTTGTTTGACCCTTCGGTGGACGTGCGCAATCGCGCCCTGTCCATCGTGTTTGCTGCGCCGGACAGTGAACCCGTGCCGTCGGCCGTGATGGGCGTGCTCGACGAAGAGGTCACGCTTGAATTCCAGCTCGAAATGATCGCGGCGCTGGCCCATGTGCACACGGCACGTGCACGCGCGCGATTGACCGCCCTGTGTGAACAGGACGGTCAGTCGCTCGATGTGTTGCAGGTACGGTTGGCCGCAGTCGGTGCGTTGGCTACCGGACATCGTCCGGCAGCCGACGCGGTGCTTAACCGATTGCGTGGGGACCCGAGTGCGTTGATTCGGGACCGTGTGCAGACCGTGTTGGGCTGATACCGGAAGCCGTGGTGGTGCTCACGCTGCTGGTTTGATCGCTGGTCTCGAGCAGATGCGCGATGCGACCACTCCAGTGGGTCCGGATACGTGCCGCATGTTCTGCGGCACCACGCGGCTTCACCTTGCGCCAGCGCAAATGTTGATGATGCCAGTCGTCGATCAGCCAGCGTGCACGCGCACTGCCCGTGCGGAGCAGGTGCAACGCGAGCAACTGTGAAAGCAACCGACTGTCTTCTTCATCGAGTTCGGCCAGCAGCACCATCTCGTGATTGAGACGGCTGGCGAATGTGTCGGACTCGTCGAACACATACGCCAGTCCGTTGGACATGCCGGCGCCGAAGTTGCGGCCGGCTCGGCCAAGCACCGCTACCACACCACCAGTCATGTATTCGCAGGCGTGATTGCCCACGCCTTCGATCACGGCGCAGGCGCCGCTGTTGCGCACGGCAAAGCGATCACCGGCCTGTCCTGCTGCACACAACACGCCGTCGGTCGCACCATATAGCACGGTTTTGCGGACAATCATGTTGAGGTGACTGGCACCACGATACCTCGCGTTGCGGAACGGACGGATGATGAGTTCACCGCCGCTCAGTCCCTTACCCACGTAGTCGTTGGCCTCTCCCTCGAGCGTGAGACGCATGCCACGTACAGCGAACGCGCCAAAGCTCTGACCCGCGCTGCCCGTGAAATCCAGGGCAACAGTTCCCGGTGGAAGTCCCGCATTGCCATGACGCGCAGCAATGGCACCGCCTACGCGCGCACCCACGGTGAGGTGGTGATTGCGAATGGGGCGCGATAGCCGCACCGGTGTGCCATGCGCAACGGCGTCCTCCAGCTGCGAGAGCAGCTCGGCATCGAGCGAGTGCGCACCATGGCGTTCGTTGCGCTCCACCGTGCGCCGCCGTGCTTCGTCCGGTCTACGCGGCGATCCCAAAACGAGCGACAAATCGAGCATCGTGGAGCGAGGCAGCTCCGGACGTTCGGCACGCTGCAAGCGTTCTACCTGACCGATGATTTCTTCGAGCGACCGCGCGCCAAGCAGTGCAAGCTCTGTACGCACATCCTCGGCCATACGCGTGAAGTAGCCGATCAGATGCTCCGGTGTACCGCGGAACTTCGCGCGCAGATCCTCGCGTTGCGTGGCAATACCGGTGGGGCAGGTGTTGAGATGGCACTGCCGCGCCATATCGCATCCGATGGCAACCAGTGGTGCCGTGCCGAATCCATAGGCTTCGGCGCCAAGCAAGGCCGCAACTATCACATCGCGTCCCGTGCGCAGTCCGCCGTCTACCCGTACCTCCACGCGATGACGCAGGCCGTTGGCCACCAGCACCTGCTGCGCTTCGGCGAGACCCAACTCCCATGGCGAACCGGCATGCTTGATACTCGAGAGCGGCGAGGCGCCCGTGCCGCCGCTGTGGCCAGCGATGAGCACATAGTCGGCAAAGGCCTTCGCCACACCGGCCGCAACTGTTCCCACACCACTGGCCGCCACCAGCTTGACACCAACTCGCGCTGATGGATTGACCGCCTTGAGATCGTGCACCAACTGCGCGAGATCTTCTATGCTGTAGATGTCGTGATGCGGTGGCGGCGAAATGAGACCAACACCGGGTGTGCTGTGCCGGAGACGTGCGATGAGCTCCGTGACTTTGTGCCCGGGCAACTGCCCACCCTCACCCGGCTTGGCGCCCTGCACGATCTTGATCTCGATCTCATCGGCGCGCATGAGATATTCGGTGGTCACACCGAAACGTGCCGACGCGATCTGTTTGATACGACTGTCGCGACGCTCTGTGCCAGAAAGACCGTAGTGCGCCGGCTCTTCGCCGCCCTCACCGGAATTGGATCGCACCTGAATGCGATTCATCGCCTGCGTAATCGTATCGTGCGCTTCGGGTGACAACGCGCCAAGCGACATGGCCGAAGAAATGAATCGCGCCCGGATGGCCTCCATCGACTCGACTTCTTCGATCAGAACCGGTGTGGCCGCACGCAGTGTCAGTAAGTCGCGCACGCGTGACGCTGCTCCGCCGTCGGCGCGCTGCGCGAATGTGCGCCATGCATCATCGGGGCTATTGCCTGACCGACGCGCGCTGCCCACTGACTGCTGCAGGGCCATCACCGTCTGCGGTGCCCACGCATGCTGTTCTCCTTCCTTGCGGAAGCGCACGCGGCCGTAGTCCGGCAATCCGGTCGCAGGCGTGCCATCCGGCGCATACGCCCGGCGATGCCGTGCGAGCACATCTTCGCTCAGCTCACGCAACGTGAGACCACCCAACGGAGAAGCCGTGCCTGCGAAACAGCGATCGATCACATCCGCGCCGAGTCCGATGGCGTCGAACGTCTGTGCGCCGCAATAACTCGAGAGTGTGGAGATGCCCATCTTGGCGAGCACCTTGAGCAGCCCCTTTTCCACTGCCGCACGATAGCGCGACTGTGCTTGTGCCGGCTCTGGTCGGTCGGGGTCGGCGTCGGCCTTGTCGTGCGCTTCGGCAAACAATGTGGCCACGGTTTCCATGGCCAGCCACGGATGCACCGCTTCTGCGCCATAACCAAAGAGTGCCGCAACATGATGCTGTTCGACCGCATCACCTGCTTCGACCACCAGGCCAACACGCGCGCGCAAGCCCACGCGCACGAGATGTTGCCGAATTGCACCCAACGCCAGCAAGGCAGGAATTGGTGCCCGTTCGGCACTCACCTTGCGATCACTGATGATCAGTAGTCGCGCGCCTTTGCGTGCTGCGACTTCCGCGCGACGACACAACGAATCAAGTGCTGCTTCCAGCGCTTCGGGACGCGACTTGGCAGCAAATGTTGCATCGAGTGTGGCGCTGGGTGCCTGAGGAAATGCGCGCAATGCCGCCATCTCATCAGGCAGCAGCACGGGATGCTCGATACGCAGCATGCGTGCATACGCCGGACGCTCCACCAGCGGTGAGCCGCGACGTCCCAAATGCATGCGCAGCGACATCACCATTGATTCCCGCAGCGAATCCATGGGCGGATTGGTCACCTGCGCAAAACGCTGCCGGAAGTACGAGTAGAGTGGAGGTATCGTGGGTGAAAGAACGGCCAGTGGTGCGTCATCTCCCATGCTCCACACGACTTCGGCAGCCGTGGTCGCCATAGGCTCGAGAATGAGACGCAGATCCTCGTGTCCGTAACCAAACGCCAACTGTGTCGCGCGGATCTGATCACTCGAGCGCACGAAGGGTTCGCTGCCATCGCTTGTCGGCAGCGTCGCCATGTGTTGCGCAATCCACCGCGCATACGGCCTGCGCGTGGCCACTTCGCGCTTGGCCGCGAGATTGCGCACGATACGCTGTCCTGCCGTGTCCACCAGGAACACACCACCCGGTCCAAGCTTTCCGGTTTCCACGACATCGCGCGGGTCAAAGTCCACGATGCCGACTTCGCTGCCGGCCACGACCATGCCGTCGGCGCGAATCTTGTAACGACACGGACGCAGTCCATTGCGGTCGAGCGAGACCGCCACCTGCACACCATCACTATAGGCAAGTGCAGCCGGACCATCCCACGGTTCGATCACACACTGGTGGTACTCATAGAACGCCTTTACCGCCGGCTCGACATCGGGATACTTCTCCCATGCCTGCGGCACAAGCATCATCGTGGCGTGCACGGGTGAACGACCCGCGCGCACGAGTAGCTCGAGCGCGTTGTCGAGACTGGCCGAGTCACTGCCACGTGGGCGAATCGGTTCGCGGACTCGCGAGGCGTTTTCGCCAAACGCCGGCGCGTCGAGCAGCGTGCCGCGCATGGCCATCGCATTGCGATTGCCCCACAGCGTGTTGATCTCGCCGTTATGTGCGAGCAAGCGAAACGGCTGTGCGAGTTCCCACCGCGGCATGGTGTTGGTGGCATAGCGCTCGTGAAACACAGCGATGGCGCTCTCGAATGCCGGGTCGCGCAGGTCGGGATAGAAATCGCCGAGCTGTCCGCCACTGAACAATCCCTTGTAGACCACCGTGCGGCAGGAGAGCGAGCAGATATAGAATGGCTCGAGTCCCCGGGCCTGCGCGCGATGCTCCATCTCGCGGCGCGCGACATAGAGCTGACGCTCCCAGTTGTCATCGTCGCCACCAGCGGGACGCCCAACCAGGATCTGAGCGATGCTCGGCATCGATGCTCGTGCGGAAACGCCGAGCACTTCGGGGCGCACCGGCACTTCGCGCCAGCCGAGCACCGGAATGCCGTCACCGAGCAGTACGTCGGTTACCAGTGCCATGGCCTGTTCACGCGCCTGCGGCTCCGAAGGCAGAAAACACATGCCCACGCCGATGGATGCGTCGGCGGGGAGGTGAATGCCCAGGCGTGACGCGGCGAGAATGAACAAGCGACGCGGGATCTGCGTGAGCAGGCCGGCACCGTCGGCCGATAGGTCGGTCGCCGAGGCGCCGCGATGGGCGAGTCGGGCGGCCGCCTCAAGGGCGAGGCTCACCACTTCGTGTGTGCGTTCCCCACTTTGCCGGGCAATGAAGCCCACCCCGCACGCGTCCCGAGGTGCGTACGGGGAACCAGTTGTGTCATCGAGAAACGCGCCGCTGGCCCGCTGTGCTTCCATGAGCTGTGCCTGGAAAGGGTGAAACAATTCCACGCGCTCCCCCGAAGTGCCGAAAGTCGGATAGGAATTCAAACCCTATTCCCGTTGAGGATGTCAGACCACCAGCCCCGGTCTGATCAGCCTACCGTCCTTCGAGCGCGTGTCCATGAACAACTTCACGCTCGCCTTGCGCATGCTGCGCAAGACGCCCTTTGTCACGGCGATTGCCATCGCGTCTCTGGCGCTCGGTATCGGCGCCAATGCCGCCATCTACTCGATCTTTGACCAATTGCTGCTCAATCGGCTTCCTGTCAATGCTCCGGCAGAACTCGTGAACTTTTCGGTGCCGGGTCCCAAGCCCGGTTCGACAAGTTGCGGTCAGGCCGGCGACTGCGAAGACGTGTTCAGCTACGCGATGTTCAAGGATCTGCAGCGTCAGCAAACAGGCTTCGCGGGGATCGCGGGGCATGTGTCATTCGGTGCCAATCTCGCCGTCAACGGTGAGGCAACCACCGTCGATGGTATGTATGTGAGCGGCTCGTACTTCGGCGTGCTTGGTCTGTCGCCAACGCTTGGTCGGCTCATTCAGCCCGCCGATGACGAGCCCGTCGGGACAAATTTCGTGACGGTGCTCAGTCACGAGTTCTGGCAGAACCGGTTTGGCAGTGATCCAGCCGTAGTTGGAAAGACCGTCATCGTGAATGGGCGGTCGCTCACCGTGGTGGGTGTAGCACCGGCCGGATTCCGCGGAACGACACTGGGCGCCGAGCCCGATGTGTATGTGCCGGTGAGTGTGCGGTGGCCGATCTCCTGGCTCAGCAACCAGTTCGAGGATCGTCGCAACTACTGGCTCTATGTGTTTGGACGACTCAAGCCTGGCGTAACGATGGAGCAGGCTGGTACGCAGCTCAACACCGTGTACCGCACGCTCATCAATGATGTGGAGTCGCCATTGCAGCAGGGCATGAGCGAACCCACGATGAAGCTGTTCAAGGCCAAGACCGTGGTGCTGACCGAAGGAAGTCGCGGACAGAGCGACATTCATCGCGAAGCGAGTACGCCCATCTACATGCTGTTCGCAATCACGGGCACGGTGCTGCTGATTGCCTGTGCCAATATTGCCAACCTGCTGCTGGCGCGTGGTGCTGGTCGTGCCACGGAGATGGGTGTGCGACTCGCGCTTGGCGCATCGCGCACACAATTGCTGCGACAGTTGCTGACGGAATCGCTGGTCCTCGCCGCGCTGGGCGGTATCGTGAGTCTTCTGGTGGCCGTGTGGACACTCAAAGCCATCGGTAGCTTCATGCCGCCAGAGGCGCTGCGCACGATCAACATCAGTCTGCAGCCCGGCATGGTGGTATTCGCCGGTCTGCTCGCTCTCGTCACCGGCCTGATATTCGGTCTGTTTCCGGCATTGCACAGCACACGCGATGACCTCATCACCGTTATTCGTGCCGGCGCCGGTCAGATCGCCGGCGGCAAGGTGGCGTCGCGATTCCGCAATGTGCTGGTGACGGCACAGATCGCGCTGTCGATGGCGCTGCTCATTTCGGCCGGCCTCTTTCTCAAGAGTCTCGTGAATGTGAGCCGCACCGATCTCGGTCTCAGCACCGATCAGATTGCCACGTTCCGGATTTCACCCATGCGCAGCGGCTATGACAGCACACGCGCCGTGGTGTTGTACGAACAGCTCGAGCAGGAACTCGCCGCGACACCTGGTGTGACCGGTGTGACGTCGGCGGTCGTCGCTGTATTGAACGGCAACAACTGGGGCACCGACGTTCGCGTGCAAGGCTACGAATGCGGGCCCGATGTGGATTGCAACTCACGCTACAACGTCGTTGGTCCGCGCTTCCTCGACGTACTCGGCATGTCACTGTTGGGCGGCCGCGAGTTCACGGACTCTGACCGTCTCGGTGGTGCACGCGTAGCGTTGGTCAACGAGGCTTTCGCCAAGAAGTTCAACCTCGGCAAGGATCCGGTGGGGCGTTTCATGTCGCGGAATGGCAGTGATTCGCTCAACATCCAGATTGTGGGCTTTGTGAAGGACGCGGCGTACAGCGAAGTGAAGGATGAAGTGCCGCCACTCTTCTTCACGCCGTGGAGACAGGAGGCGCGGACTGGTGGCCTCACGTTCTACGTGCGCACCACGCAGCGTCCGGAGCTGATGCTGCAGGGCATCAACACCATCATGAAGCGACTGGCACCCACCGTGCCGGTCGAAGACCTGAAGACACTGCCGCAGCAGGTGCGCGAAAATGTCTTCCTCGACCGCATGATCAGCAGCATGGCTTCTGCCTTTGCCGTGCTGGCCACCTTACTTGCGGCCGTTGGTTTGTACGGTGTGCTCGCGTACTCAGTGACGCAGCGTACACGCGAGATCGGTGTGCGTATGGCGCTTGGCGCCGATGCCAGCCGTGTCCGCACACTAGTCATGCGTCAGGTTGGGTTCATGACACTGGTGGGATCGGTCATTGGCATTGCTGCGGCGTTTGGACTTGGACGCGCGGCGCAGTCGCAGCTCTACAAGCTGCAGGGACACGATCCGCTCGTGTTCACCGCGTCCGTTCTGGTGCTGGCACTGGTGGCTTTTGGCGCCGGATACCTGCCAGCCCGGCGAGCGGCGCTGGTCGATCCCATGCAGGCGCTGCGCTATGACTGAGGTGGGTATCGTGACGCGACTTTTGGGGCGAATTTAGCCCTGCCCATCGTCCAACTCTGCTTTTTGCTTCATGGATATCGTTCGCACGCAAAAGAAGTCCTACAAACGACACATCATCATTGGCGGCTCGATCGCCGCCGTTGCATTGGTGACACTGGCGCTCACGCGTCTCGATCCCGCCGTGCCAACGGTCGATCGTGCTACCGTGCTCATCGACACGGTGAAGCGCGGTGATGTCGTGCGCGAAGTGCGCGGACCCGGCACACTGGTACCGGTCCAGATCCGTTGGATTACGGCCCAGGCTTCGGCACGTGTCGAACGGCTGCACGTCGAATCGGGACAGAAGGTCGGCAGCAGCGAATTGTTGCTTGAGTTGTCCAATCCCGACCTGTCAATCCAGACCATGCAGGCGGAGCAGCAGGTCCGGCAGGCCGAGATTGATCTGTTGAACCTGCGGACCAACCTGCGAAGTGCGATTCTCACGCAGGAGGGCACTGTAGCCTCCACGCGCACGCAGTGGGTAAGCAGCTCACAGGAAGCACGCGCTGCCGATTCATTGGTGCGACTGGGGCTCGTGCCAGCCTTCGAAGCTGCCAATCGCAAGGCATCGGCCGACGAGTTCACGACGCGGCTGCGTGTGGAGCAGGAGCGATTGGCGCTTATGCGGTCGGCCATTGATTCACAGCTTGCGGTACAGGCCTCTCGCGTGACGCAATTGGCAGCCATCGCCGCCAATCAGCAGGCCCGTCTCCGCTCGCTTCAGGTGCGCGCACCCGATGGCGGAGTGTTGCAGGAACTCACGCTGCAACTCGGCCAGTGGGTTCCCGAGGGCACGGCGCTGGCCAAAGTGGTACAGCCGGGACGTCTCAAGGCCGTGCTGCGCATTCCCGAGTCACAGGCCAAGGATGTGCAGCTCGGACAGGCGGCTTCTGTCGACACGCGCAACGGTCTCGTTTCCGGACGCGTGATCCGCAAAGACGCTTCCGCCGTTGGGGGATCTGTCACCATCGACGTGTCGCTCGAGGGCGAGCTGCCCAATGGTGCTGTGCCCGATCTCAGCATTGATGGCACCATCGTCATAGACAAACTCACCAACGTGCTGCATTCGGGTCGTCCGGCACTGAGTGTTGGATCGGGCAACAGCTCCGTGTTCAAGCTCGAGGGCGACGGCAAGACTGCGGTGCGGGTGCCGGTGGTGCTCGGCCGCAGCTCGGTCAACTCCATCGAAATTCTGAATGGACTGGCGGAAGGTGATCGCATCATTCTTTCGGATCTGAGCAGCTACTCAACCGCCCAACGCATTCGCATCAAGTAGTGTCGTAACCCAGCAGCGCCCGTTCGTCATCCATTGTCCCGTCCTCGCACGCATCGGAGTACCGTCATGTCGTCAGCAGCCACCGAGTCGCTCATTCACATGCAGGGCATCCGCAAGGTGTTTCTCACGGACGAAGTGGAAACACACGCTCTGCAGGATGTGCACTTCTCGATCGCCAAGGGTGAGTATGTGGCAATCGCCGGCCCGTCCGGATGTGGCAAGACGACGCTGCTGTCGATTCTCGGGTTGCTCGATGCGCCGAGTCATGGTGAGTATCGCATTGCCGGAACGTCCGTCGCCCAGCTTGGTGCTGCCGACCGGGCGCGCGTTCGCAACAAGGAGATTGGTTTCGTCTTTCAGGCATTCAACCTGATTGGCGATCTCACGGTGTGGGAAAACGTGGAGCTGCCACTCACCTACCGCGAAATGGACTCGGCGGAGCGCAAAGAACGCGTGCAGAAGGCACTGGAGCGCGTGGGCATGACGCACCGCGCCAAGCACTATCCGCCGCAGCTCTCGGGCGGTCAGCAGCAGCGTGTGGCCGTTGCGCGTGCTGTGGCCGGTGACCCGGCTATCCTGCTGGCCGACGAGCCCACGGGCAATCTCGACTCTCGCAATGGCGAAGCCGTCATGGGCTTGCTGCAGGAACTGCACGCCGCCGGTTCGACCATCTGCATGGTGACCCACGACGCGCGCTACGCGCAGCACGCGCAGCGCACGGTGCATCTGTTCGACGGACGTGTCGTGGATTCCCCGGCGAACGCCGAGCGCGAGTTGGCGACGGTGTGAGCGCCGTCTAGGCCTATCGCCTAGGCGTGTAGTCGATTGAGCGCGTCCGGCATGAGATCCGGAACGAGGCCGGACGCGCGGGAATGTTGCAACCAACTGCGAATGTCCTGGCTGCAAACGGCAGCCGAGAAGAGGTAGCCCTGTCCATCATGACACCCCATGGCAGCGAGGGCATCGCGTTGATCCGCGCGTTCAATGCCTTCGGCCACCGTGCGGAGCCCCAGCGTGTTGCCGAGAGTAATGATCGTGCGTGCGAGGGCCGCGTCTGAGCCACCAGCTGACACACCTTCCACGAACGCGCGATCGATCTTGAGCACGTCCACCGGGAATCGCTGCAGGTAGCTGAGACTCGAATAGCCGGTGCCGAAGTCGTCGATGGCCAGATGCACACCCAGTGACTTGAGCGCTGACAACGTGGCCAGGGATGCCTCGGTGTTGCGCATGATCACACTTTCGGTGATCTCGAGTGTGAGACATTCCGGTGGTGCACCCGTGCGATGTAGAATCGCCGCCAGATCTTCCACGAAATTCGGCTCGCTCAGCTGACGACCGGAAATGTTCACCGAGATGCTCGGGGCACTGCCGGCATCGCGTCGCTGACTCCAGCGGAGTGCACGCAGCGCCACCAGCTCTCGGCAGGCTTCTTCCAGCACCCATCGACCCAGCGCAACAATGACTCCGGTATGCTCGGCAACCGGAACGAATAGCGTGGGCGGAATGGGACCACGAACGGGATGCGTCCAGCGCAGCAGCACTTCGAGGCTGCGTGCATGACCCGTGGTGAGATCGACGATGGGCTGAAACGCGAGCGACAGTCCGTGGGCGGGTGGATGCGTCACCGTCGCGCGTAGATCTCCTTCGAGTTGCATGCGTTCCACGATGGCCTGAAACATGGCCGGCTCGAACACCGCGTGGCGCGCCTTGCCTGCGTCCTTGGCCTCGTACATGGCCACGTCGGCGTTACGCAGTACGGCATCCACCTCTTCGCCCGGACCTGGGAAGGCCACACCGATACTTGCCGACACATTCATCAGTCGGCCTTCCAGCATCAGGGGGCGACGTAGCGAAATGCGTAGGCGCTCCACGATATCGAGTACTTCCGATTCTGTCGTCACTTCTTCGATGAGCACGGCAAATTCGTCGCCACCGAAACGCGCAACCGTATCGTGTGCCCGCACCTCGGCGCGCAGTCGTTGGGCCACGGTACGCAGCAGCGTGTCGCCGGCTTCGTGACCGAGGCTGTCGTTCACGCCCTTGAAGTCATCGAGATCGAGGAAAAGCACGGCCAGACGACGCACACCCTCTCGTGCCTGGAATGCCAGTGCGTGATCGAGACGGTCGCGAAACAGTGCGCGATTGGCGAGACCTGTCATCGGGTCATGAAAGGCACCGTGCACGAGTCGGGCTTCGAGTTCCTTTCGCTCGGTGACATCGCGAAAGACCGTCTGCACGGCACGTTCGCCTTCGAACGACAGGAGTACAGAGACTGCCTCGACTTCACGGATCTGCCCATCCGCCCGTACGAGGCGATACTGCACGCGCGATGGCACATCGTGGCGCTGCTTGCGCAGCGCGGGCCAGTCATCTGAGTGCACGAAGTCCGCTGTGCGTCGGCCAGCCAACTCTTCGTCGGGCGTGGCACCAATCAACTGAGCGCCGGCGGTATTCACGTATACCAGATAACCGTTGCGATGCACCGCGATGGCTTCCGGTGAGTGCTCCACGAGCAACCGGTAGCGGGCCTCACTCTCCTGCAGCGCACGTTGACGCATTTCCAGCCGGCTGCGCAGCGATTCTTCGGCAGCCAGCGTTGCCAGCATGGAAGCCTGACGTGCCATGGCAAACCACGCCGCCATGCCGGAAATCAGTGCGCCAAAGGCAATCGTAATGCTGTGCGATTCCCAGATGGTGAGCTTCGGGAAGATCGCCGATTTGGTGGCTTCGTAGACGAAGAACAGCAGCGCGCCACCAGCGATGGCGAGAAACGTGGCTCGCCAGCGGCGGGAGGTGGGCAACGTGATGGCGCGCACCGTATCGGAAACGCTTTGCACGGAGGACGACATGCAGATGTGGCACCGGGGAGATCTTCGCCGTAGGGCGTCACCGAACGGCGTAACCCGGCGTCGGGCGTATAGCGGGACTCTCGCGAGTGTCGTCCAACTGCGGGCTCGGACGCATCAATTCCCCTCTCTCGTTACGTAACGAGTCCGTGACGGTGCTCGCCTCCCTCCGTTACCAAACGGACCCAACCGGGGTACCATTCTCGCAATGCTTCGCGACACTGCCCGCTCTGATACCACAACTGCCGACGTTCTGCGCTGGCAGACCAATCATCGCATCGCGTTGGCGTTGATTGCGGGCGCGGTGTCGGTCGGACTGCGAACCGTCGGATTTCTGCATCTGTCGCCGGTGGCCGACGCCGTTGTTGGTCCCGAAATGGCCGACTGGTATCTCGGCCTCGTGCCGGTTAGCTATGCCATTCTGGTCATCGCCATTCGGGGATGGGTGCAGCGTCAGCGTTCCGCTGGGCAAGCACTGTCTACGCTGATGGCCGTGGCCGATCTGGTGGTGGTGTTCTGGCTGGTGTTCCTGCTTGCCAGCGTGGAGAACTATCACCTCGGACTGTTCCTGGCGCTATTCTCGCTGCAGCTCACGCATGTGTACTTCGGTCGTGCGCCGGCGCTGTTGACGCTGGCGGCCACCGCGGCGGCCTACCTGCTGCTCAATGACATTGCCGATCGCCACGGCGCGGTGATTCGCTGGGGTGAGGTACTCATCACGTTGGCGATCTTTGGCACCGGAGCGCTGCTGGTGACGCGCGTGCAGAGCAATTTGCACGAACGTCTTGGGGCGCTGGTCCGCATGTTCGATCGCGCCCAGGAAGGCGACTTCGGTACCAGTTACGATGTCTCGGCCGATCGTCGTCCCGATGCTATCACAGCGGTGGGACGCGCCTACAATCGTATGCGGACCGAGCTCGCGAGCATCGTGCTCACCGATCCGCTTTCCGGCTGTTTCAATCGCCGCGGATTCGAGCAGCAGTATCGCCGAGAATTGGCACGGGCTGCACGTGCGCAGACACCTCTCGCGCTGCTGGCCATCGATCTCGATCACTTCAAGCAGGTCAACGACACGCATGGTCACCTCGTGGGTGACAAGGTTATTGCCGGTGTCGGTGAACTGTTGCGCGCGAGCGCACGTCAGGATGACGTGGTGGCACGCACGGGTGGTGAAGAGTTCACCATTCTGGCGCCCAACACGTCGCTCGAAGGGGCGCAGCAGTTGGCGCAACGTGTGGTTGAAGCATTCCATCGTCGGCCGTTTGGTGATTCGGTCAATCGCATTCCCGTCACGGTGAGCATTGGTGTGGCCGCCGACAATGTGCGCGACGATGGCATGGGTGAGGCGTTGCGGGCCCGTGCTGACGAGGCGCTCTATGCCGCGAAGCGCACGGGCCGCAATCGTGTCGTCACGTGGTCGCCTGATCCGCTGAAGTCGCTGGCCGCCGGGGCGCCGGAAATGCCGCCCGCCTGATGTCTCTCGATGGATGGGAGTCGCCCATCAACGCACGCGCATCGTGCCTTCGCTGATGATCACGCTCGCGCCGCCGACACGCACCGCGCGCAGTACGCCGTGCTCCTTCTCCACTTCGAGTGAAAGACGGCTGGGACGTCCCATTTCAACGCCCTGCGCGACTTCCCACCTGAGCGTACCATCGCGCGGTGTTCTGGCCGCGAGATAGCCGGCGAGATTGGCGTTGGCTGAGCCGGTGGCGGGATCTTCCGGTACGGTGCTGCCTGGCACGAACACGCGGGCGCGAATGTCGACACCACGCACGTGCTGGGGCCAGGAGGATTGGTCTTCGTCGTGCGCCATGGCAAACACCATTGGCCACGGTGCCCAGCATCCCTTGAGCACTCGCTCCCAAGCGGCCATGTCGAGTCGGGCGCGCGCCACGGCCTCGCTGCTACGCAGTGGCATGATCAGAAATGGCAGACCGCAGCTCGCACTGACCGGCGCATGCGTACCACCGACCAAGTCGTCGGCCTTGAGCGAAAGTGTCGACGCCAGTGCTTCGAGGTCGGTGACTTCCGTGCGTTCCTCCGGCAACTGCGCGGTCGTCAGCTGACCGCGCACCGGCTGACCTGCATCGAGCGTGATACGCACCGGGACGGGTCCAACATTTTCGCCGAGTACCACGGTGAGTTCCCCGCGCGCGCTCTCCTCGGCGGTGGGCTCTACGTCGCCACTCGCGACGAGCACATGCGCGGTGCCGATGGTGGGATGCCCGGCAAACGGCACTTCCATTTCGGGAGTGAAAATGCGAACCCGTCGTGTGGTGCCCGGTGTTTCCGAAGCGAACACGAACGTGGACTCCGCGTAGTTGAACTCGCGGGTGATGGCCTGCAGCGTTTCGGTGGGCAGACCATCGGCGCCAAATACCACCGCCAGCTGATTGCCGGTGAATGGCTCAGTGGTGAAGACGTCGGCGGTGATGAATCGGAGTGTAGGCATATCGAAGGGTGCGCAGAGGTCTCGGTAACCGGATCACTTCCACTCGCCACCAAAAACTGAAAACTCACCACTGTTTTCGAGGAAGTCGAAACAGTGATGAGTTTCCAGTGCTCAGTTTCGCGTGTGAGTTACTTGCCCAAATACGGATACTTCCAGTCCAGCGGGCTGCTGAACGTTTCCTTTACCGTGCGCGTCGACACCCAGCGCATCAGGTTCGACTTGGAGCCGGCCTTGTCGTTGGTGCCTGAACCACGCGCACCACCGAACGGTTGCTGACCCACCACCGCGCCCGTCGGCTTGTCGTTCACGTAGAAGTTGCCGGCCGCGTTGCGCAGGATGCTCATCGCTTCGCGCACGCCCTGACGATCACGCGAGAACACCGCGCCCGTGAGCGCATACGGCGACGTGGAATCCACGATCTTGAGCGTGTCTTCCCACTTGGCGTCGTCGTACACGAATACCGTGAGCAGCGGGCCAAACAATTCTTCGCAGAGCGAGCGATAGTTGGGGTCCTTGGTCTCGACGATCGTCGGCTGGATGAACCAGCCCTTCGAATCATCGTAGCCGCCACCAGCCACGATCGTGGCGTTGGTCTTGGCTTCGTCGATTGCACCCTTGAGGCGCTCAAAGGCGCGCTTGTCGATCACGGCGGCCACGAAGTTCGAGAAGTCACGCGTGTCGCCCTGCTTCATTTCCGACATCATGGCGATGCAGCGCTCCTTCACCGTGGGCCACAGTGACGCCGGAACGTACGCACGGCTGGCGGCCGAACACTTCTGCCCCTGATACTCGAACGCACCTCGCACCATACCCACGGCCAGCGCCTGCGGATCGGCGCTCGGATGTGCGACGATAAAGTCCTTGCCACCCGTCTCGCCCACGATGCGCGGATACGAGCGGTACTTGTTCATGTTCTTGCCGATCGTCTCCCACATACTGTTGAAGACGCCCGTCGAACCGGTGAAGTGCACGCCCGCGAGATCGCGGTGCGTAAGCGCGATGTCGGAAATCATCGCCGCATCACCCGGAATGAAATTGATCACACCGGCCGGGAGACCCGCTTCCTCGAGCAGCAGATACGTGTACCAGCTCGAGAGGAGCGCGGTGGCTGACGGCTTCCACAGCACGGCGTTGCCCATGAGCGCCGGAGCGCCCGGCAGATTGCCGCCGATGGCCGTGAAGTTGAACGGTGTGACCGCGTACACGAAGCCTTCGAGCGGACGATAGTCCAGCTGATTCCACATCGTGTGGTCCGACAACGGCTGTTCGGCGTAGAGCTCCTGCGCGAACTGCACATTGAAACGGAAGAAGTCGATGAGTTCGCAGGTCGCGTCGATTTCCGCTTGGTGCGCGGTCTTGGCCTGACCCAGCATGGTGGCCGCGAGCATGGTGTCGCGCCAAGTGGTGGTCAGCAGTTCGGCCGCACGCAGAAACACCGCCGCGCGCTCTTCCCAGCGCCAGCCGGCCCATACTTCGCGCGCCGCTGCGGCAGCCGCGATGGCTTCCCGCACATTCTCCGCGGTGGCCTTGTGGTAGGTGGCCAGCACGTGCTGGTGGTCGCAGGGCATCGTCACCGTCGCCGTGTCGCCTGTCTTGATGCGGCGTCCACCGATAACGACGGGAATTTCCGCCACTTCGGCGGCCATCTTCTCGAGGCGGGCCTGAAGGGACGCGCGCTCGGGGGTTCCGGGCGCGTAGCTGCGTACCGGCTCGTTCACGGCCGACGGTACGCGACGCGTCCCGTCAAATGCGGCAAAGGACATCGAAAAGTCTCCGAAAATGGCAGGGAAGGGTGCAGGGAAAGCTAGCGTCGCGCGAAACATGCAGTAGCCTTCGATATGACTGTTTGTATTCCCGGAAGCGAGCGCCGCCGCTCGCCCATCCTGGGCCTGATCCCGGGGCTGCTGGTGTCAGCCTTCCTGGTCGGCTGTGAAAAGCCGTCGGCGACATGGGTGGATGCAGAGCCGGTGGTGACCAGCATGCCATCGCCGATGGCGCATCCCCCGTTTGTGCCCTACGACTCGACGCTTGACGCGTCCTCGCCTGCGGCGGCGTTCCTGGAAACGCAGGACGTACTGCGTGAAGCCGGTGCCACCACGCTGCTGCGCGACACTCTGCTGGCGATGGCGGCTTCGCGCGATTCCGTGAATGGCGCATCACTGCCGGCCATGCGTATGGCGCCGGCGCCGACCACTTCGCTTGGTGATGGTGAATGGCCTGCGGATACGGCGCGCTGCGCACGTTCCCTGCGGGTCGTGGTCGCGCCCACGCGCGGCCGTGTGGCCGTGTGGTGGACTAAGGCCGGCAACAGCCGCGTGCACCTCGTGGCGGCCTGGCGTGATACCGTGCAGAGCGAAGGTCGCCTCGGCGCGTGGCGTGGTCCGATTCTTGTGGACACCCTCGATCAGGGGCCACGTGATGCGCAGGCCGATGTGCGCGGTGCCTATGGATGCGCGCGCCCGGCGCCCAGTGTCGCGGTGGACACGGTGAACGGCTATGTGCACGTCGCCTATGCACTGACCGGTCCCGAGGGTCCTGGCGTCTTCTACGCGCATCAAATGGATCCGCGCGCCGCTTTTGAACCGCCGGTGGCCGTGCTCTATGGTGAGCGACTCGGCGAAGCGCGCGTGGCTTCCCACGGTGACGTGGTGGCGGTCGCCTATGAGGATCCCAATAGTCGTGGCCGGATTCGCATCGGCGTGGCCTTCTCGCGCACGGCGGGCCATTTGTTTGAGGAGCGCTTGAGCGCCAGCGGTGGCACCGATGCCCGCGATCCGCATGTGGTGGTGCGCGGCCGCGCCATCGTGGTGGGGTGGAGCGATTACGCGACTTCTAATGCCGAGCCCACGTTCCGATTGCGAAAGGCGGTCGTCCACTAGGTCGCCGTTTTGTTTACGCCGTCTCGCGTACTGTTCCTTCCCGCCCGCTTTTTCTTTACGCCCGCCGTTTCTTTACGCCTTTCAGACGCCTTTAATACGCCTTTCATGTTGTTTCTCGGTTCTCATTGCATCGATACGGGCGGCATTCCCATGGCCGCCAAACGCGCCGGTCGCGGCGGCATGCAGGCACTGCAGATCTTCAGCGCCGTGCCCAAGTACTACAACGACAAGGTGAGCGTGAAGCCGGATCGCATTGCGCGATTCCGGGAGGCGTTGGAGCAGGCGGGCATCAAGCCGTCCAGTGTGATCGTGCATGCCGCGTATGTGATCAACACGGCTACACCTGACGAAGAAAAGTGGGCACGTGCCGCTGCCGGACTGGCCAAGGAGTACGAACGTTCCACCGCGCTTGGCGTGGGCGGTGTGTGCTTTCATCCCGGTGCTGCCACCGATGGTGATCGGGACGCGGCTATTGCGCGTGTGAGCGAAGCCATGCGGCGCGCCCTGGCGGCCGTACCCGAGAGCAGCACGCGACTGTTGATCGAGAATACCGCCGGCGCCGGTACGACCGTTGGTCGCACACCGGATGAAGTGGCGGGCATGTTGCGTGGTATCCCGGCCGAATTGCGGCATCGCACCGGGTATGGGCTCGATACCTGCCATCTGTTTGCATCCGGTTACGATTTGCCTGCGTCACGCGAAACCGTGACTGGCGTCCTCGATGCATTCGAGCAGGCGACGGGTGAACCGCCGGCATTCCTGCACCTCAATGACAGCGAGGGGGCCTGCGGTTCCAACAAGGATCGCCATCGCGTGATCGGTGAGGGACTCATCGGTGCGACGGCGTTCGGGTGGTTGTTGCAGGACCGTCGGGCGCAGGGAATTCCACTGATTCTCGAAACGCCGCAGGCCGCAGAAGACGTGGCGGAAGACGACGATTCGCCTGATGCATGGGACGTGCAGTCGATTGCATTGCTCCGGGAATTGGCCGCAACAACACCCTGAGCGTCGACGTGATGAGGTGCTCGTGTGTTCTTCCACGGGCACTTTTCACCACGGATTCGACACGAAATCGACAGCTCAGACGAGAAAAACGCGAAGATTCGCGATTTTCAGAGGGAAAATGCGTCGGAGCCCTATTGCGCGCGCAATCTGCGATTGTAGTTTGTGGCCGTCCGCGAAGCGTGCTCTGACTTCGCGCGATCTGTCGAGACCAGTGATTGCTCGACGCGACCCACCCGGTCACCACTCCAAGGAGACGACATGGCCGCTGCGAAGAAGTCTGCGAAGAAAGCTGCGAAGAAGGCTGCTCCCAAGAAGGCCGCCGCCAAGAAGGCGGCTCCGAAGAAGGCCGCGCCCAAGAAGGCTGCTGCCAAGAAGGCTCCGGCTGCCAAGAAGGCCGCCGCTCCGAAGAAGGCTGCGAAGCCGGCCAAGAAGGCCGCCAAGCGTACGCCGAATGCGGCGTTCATGAAGCCGCTCACGCCGAGCGCGGATCTCGCCGCCATCGTCGGCGACAAGGGACTTCCGCGTACGGAAGTCGTGAAGAAGCTCTGGGCCTACATCAAGAAGAATGGCCTGCAGGATGCGAAGAACCGTCGCCAGATCAACGCCGACGACAAGCTCAAGAAGGTCTTCGGTGGCAAGAGCTCGGTCAGCATGTTCGACATGACCAAGCTCGTTTCGAAGCACCTGTCGTAACCTCGGGGGATTTCCCTCGTAGGAAAAAGGGGGCGCGTCTTATCGGACGCGCCCCCTTAGATTTCCCGACCGTCCCGTCTTTCTGATCCTTCAGTGGCAACCAATCCGCCCGTGTCCGAGAAGTCGTCTGACAAGTCCTCGGTCGCTGCATTGCGCAGTGGCAAATCTCCGGCCGGAAAGGCCAAGGGTGGCAAGCCTGCCAATGCCGGCGGTGCCACGACCTGGGAGAACATCAAGGCCATCGTGGTTACGGTCGCGATCTTCCTTGTCATTCGCACGTTCCTGCTCGAAGCGTATCGCATTCCCTCGGGTAGCATGATCCCCACGCTGCTCGTCGGTGACTGGCTGTTCGTGAACAAGCTCGCCTACGGGCCGCACGTCCCGTTCACGAACATCAATCTGCCGGGCTACGACGAACCCGCGCGTGGCGATGTGATCGTGTTTGTATCGCCCAATCAGATCGATCAGCCGGAAGATCCCAACCCCACGCTCGTCAAGCGACTGGTGGCGGTGGCGGGCGACACCATCTGGATGCGTGACGGACTGTTGTTCGTGAATGGCATGCCGCAGCACCAGAGTGCCGCTGCGCAGCAGAATCCGCGCGGCGATGGTGGGTTTTCGCATCCGCTATTCCAGTGGCAGAAGTCGCACGAGGTGCGCGGCACGCGCGCCGGTGATCCGCCGACATCGCCCACGCTCGACGATTGGGGCCCGATGATCGTGCCAGCCAATCATCTGTTCATGCTCGGCGACAATCGGTACGACTCCAAGGACGGACGCTACTGGGGCATGGTCCCGCGCGAGAATGTGCGTGGACGTCCGGTGTTCGTGTACTACTCGTATCGCGCCGACGAAAGCGACCGTCCGCTGCCGTTCATCACGGACATCCGCTGGGGTCGACTCGGTACCATTATCCGCTGATCGTGTCAGGCGCGTTCGTGGCCGTGCGCAGCCAGTTCGCGCCGTTCAAGCCAGCGCTGTATGTGCTAGCGCTGGTCACGCTCGCGTTGGCCGCGCAGTTGCCAACGAAGTCGCTGTCCGCCCAGTCGTCCCCCCGCGGCACCGTCCGCACCGACACCCTCTGGGCCGCCGCGCTCGGCACACGAAAGGCCGTCACGGTCTATCTGCCGCCGTCGTACACAACTGCGACGGCGAAGCGCTTCCCGGTGCTGTACTACCTGCACGGATTGTGGGGGAATGAGCGCAACTGGGTCGACAATGGGGCGCTCGCCACCACACTCGACTCGTTGATGGCGGCCGGTGCACCAGAGGCCATTGTCGTCATGCCCGATGGCGACGACAGCTGGTACACCACCTGGGCGTCGCTGCCCGACCTGCCGGGCTGCCAGCGCGACTCCGCGCGCGCCGAGCCCGCGGCGAACTATTGTGTGCCCTGGCCGCACTACGACGACTACCTCGCTGTGGACGTCGTCGACTTCATTGATCAGCGCTATCGCACCATGGCCGTGCGTGCGCGGCGCGCCATCGCCGGTTTGAGCATGGGTGGCTATGGAGCGGTGACGCTGGCGCTCGCATATCCGGAGCGCTTCGTGGCCGCCGCCAGTCACTCCGGTGTGTTGTCGACGCGTCTTATGCCCAGCGATCAACCGGAAAGCGCGCGTCGCGCCAATGCCTTGCCGGATTTCCAGCGCGCTGCCGCCAATCTGTGGACTTCGCAGCGACGAGCTTTTGGTGCCGACAGTATCTCCTGGTGGGCGCGCGATCCGCTGGTGATGGCTGACCGTTTCGCGGCGCGTGTCGCCCGTGGAGAGGTCGCGTGGCCCGCGCTCTATCTCGATGTTGGTGTGGATGACACCTGGCTTCGGCACAATCGCGACTTTGCTGCGCGTTTGCGATCGTTGCGCGCGCCAATGGCCTATCGCGAACTGAGTGGCGGTCACACCTGGACGTACTGGCGCACCAATAGCGCCTTCAGCCTCTCGTCCCTGCTGCGCGTCGTAACAGCGCCCTGATCGCGCGTTTACTCTTCCGCACCACGCGGTAGCCGGTACCTTCTCTGGATGTCCCGTTTCTTTCCGCGCGACGTCATCCATTGGGGCGAAGAGACGCTCCACCCGCTGCGCGCCTTCGCCATCCGCTCCATCGAACCGGCCGGGATCACCGGTCTGGTCCTGCGACTGTGGCGCGCCGTTCTGTTGGCCAGCGGAAGTTGGGTGTTCTTCGTTGTTGGATTGACGGCGGGCATTCTCTTTCTGTGCGGGATGCTCACCTGGCACCTCGGCAATTTTCCAGTGCGTCGGTGGCCCATGCGGCTGGTGGCGTTCTGGATCATCGAAGTGATCGTGGAGATGGGCACCAGCACGTTGCTCATCGCCCTCGGTCGCGAACGTTTCGGATCGACCATTGCCACCTGGGATGACTGGTGGTCGATGGCCGCGCAGACCACCTGGCAGCGTGGTCTGCTCATGGCGTTGTTCACTCTGGTTCTTGCGGTGGTCGTGCAGTTGGTCCGCCGCGTGATTGATCAGCGCGCGCACGACGCGTCGCACGCCACATCGCAGTCCGCCGCGCACTAGCGATATTCGCCAGCGTGAATCGTTGGCTTCCGTTGTTTCGCTTCCGCCGTTTCGCTTCCGCCCCCTCGCTTCCGCTTTTCCATGCCCCGTCTTTCCCGCATCGCTCTCGCCCTCGCCGTCCCCTCTGTTCTCTCTGCGCAACCGGTCACGTCGCCCAAGACCCAGGGGGCGAGACACAGCGGATCGTCCGCTGCCGACACGCTGCGCCCCTTCGGGCTGCTGCGGGATCAGGCCGAGCAGATGCAGAAGTGGCTCGAGCTGCGCATGGAGCGCACCCTGCCGGCGCTGATGCGACGCGAAGGTGTGGACATGTGGGTGGTGCCGATGCGCGAGTACAACGAAGACCCGATGTTCCGCGCCATTACGTCGCCAACCACGTTTGCTGCGCGTCGGCGCACCATCTACGTGTTCTTCGACAAGGGTGCGCAGGGCGTGGAGCGCATTGCCCTGGGTGGCACGTCGCAGGGAAACGTGTACAAGGCCGTACGCAGCATGAAGCCCGTGCCTGCGCCCGCTGCCGGCAGTCGTGGCAATGAGCGACAGGCCGAGCTCTGGGGCGACGAGCAGTGGAGCGTGCTCAAGCAGGTCATCGAGGAACGTCAGCCGAAGAAGATCGCCATCAACACGTCGCGTGTGTTTGCGTTCTCCGACGGTCTCTCGAGCGGCGAAAAGGAAGGCATGCTGCAGGCCCTTGGTCCGCAGTGGACGTCGCGCGTGGTCAATGCCGAAGCCATGGCCGTCGACATCATCGCTGCCCGTCAGCCCGAGGAAGAAGCGGCGTTCCGCGAGCTCAATCGCGTGGCGTGGGGCATCATCGAAGAAGCGTTCTCCAATAAGGTCATCAAGCCCGGTGTCACCAAGGCCGACGACGTGCTGTGGTGGATGCGTCAGCGTGTGAACGATCTCGGACTTGGGACGTGGTTCCAGCCGAGCGTGGAAGTGCAGCGACAGTTCGGCAATCCGGAGCTCGTGGGTGTGAATCCGACCATTCTCAAGGGTGACGTGCTGCATTGCGACTTCGGCATTGTTGCACTTGGACTGAACACCGACACGCAGCACATGGGTTATGTCCTGCGTGATGGTGAGACCGATGTGCCGGCCGGCCTCAAGGCGGCGCTCAAGGCCAGCAATCGCCTGCAGGACATCACCATCGAAGAGCTCAAGCCTGGTCGTACGGGCAATGAAGTGTTGGCCGCGTCACTCAAGCGCATGCGCGACGAGAAGATCGATGGCACGCTGTATTCGCACCCGATTGGTCTCCATGGTCATGGTGCCGGCTCGTTGATTGGTCTCTGGGATTACCAGGACGGCGTGCCGGGCCGCGGAGACCACAAGATCATTCCGGGCATGTGGTACTCCATCGAACTGCAGGCCACGGCGCCCGTGCCGGAGTGGAACAACCAGCGCGTGCGGTCAGCGCAGGAAGAAGACGTGATCATCGACGCCAACGGCAAGGTGCGCTGGGCGTTTGGCCGTCAGACCACGTTTCACCTCGTGAAGTAAGCCAACACGGATTTCTCGGGGCTTCACAAGTGCCCGAACGTTCAAATCCCGACGCCACCACCATCTGGTTGATCCCGATGGTGGTGTTGCTCGTTGTGGGCTTGCGTACGGACCTGTTCGTGTGGGGCGATACCTGGTACAACCTCACACTCGGTCGCGAGATCATCACCCATGGCATCATGCGCGTGGACACGCTTAGCGCCGTGTGGATGGGATTGCCGGTAGTGGATGTGCAATGGCTCGCGCATGCCGTGTTTTATGGGCTGGCGCGAGTGCTGGGAGTTGCAGCCGTTCCGGCATTCGGGTTGCTGCTGATTGCCTTTACGCTGATTACTGTGGCATTGGCGCATTGCACGCGCACCGACGAACCAATCCGTCCGGGAGTCGTGCTGCTCACTGTGGCGCTCGTGCTCATGGCCATCGGCTCCCAGCTGGTGCTGCGTGCGCAGACGCTGGTGTATCCCCTGCTCGTGTGGACGGTGTGGGTCGTGCAGCGAAATCTGCTACGCCCCTCGCGCGCGCTCTGGTCCCTGGTGCCCGTCAGCCTGTTGTGGGCCAATCTGCATGGCTCTGTGCTGCTGGCGCCGCTCATTGTTGGTGCAGCCTTCGTGGTGGTCGTTGCCGAAGGTCTGTGGGGTTCGAGAGAAGAGTGGAAGTCCGATGCGTCGCGATTTGGTGTGCTGACTGCCGCCACTGCTCTGTCTGTCGTGTGCACACCATACGGGCTCGGCGTGCTGCACTACTACCGCGAAACGGCAGGCAGCCCTCTCATCCGCAGCATGATTTCTGAATGGTTCCCGCTTTGGGCGGCACCGGAAATCGGGATCGTCGCGCTGGTTGTGTTGATTGCCGTTGTTGTGTTGCGTGCGCGAGGACAGTGGTACGCACGTGTGGTGCTCGGAGGCATGCTACTGATGACTGTGACATCGGTCCGACATGCCACACCGTTGGCGCTGACTGCTCTGGTCCTGCTCCCGCCGCTGCTCGAG
The DNA here is from genome assembly GCA_016742275.1 of Gemmatimonadaceae bacterium. GTDB lineage: Bacteria > Gemmatimonadota > Gemmatimonadetes > Gemmatimonadales > Gemmatimonadaceae > Gemmatimonas. Next base: position 30,600 of record JACVCD010000023.1, on the reverse strand, counting down.
CAGACCGTACCGGCGCGCTGGACCTTCACCTTTCGCGAGGTGCCGGTGTTGCCAGTTCGTTTGGTGAGTGCGCTGGCGTTGCTGTGGTTGATTGCGGGTGTCCCGTGGCGACTCGGGCCGACGATGCGTGCGCCGGACGTTGATTCACCTGAAGCCGCGATTGAGCGCATTGCACGTGACAGACCCGATGCCTGTCTGTTCGTCGACGAACAGCAGGCTGAACGGCTGATCTGGTTCTTCCCCGATCTCAAGGGAAAGGTGGCGCATGGTGTGCGGGTGGAAACGCTGCCCCTGTCCTACTTTTTACAGGTGGCGGGCATCTATGGCCAGCCCGATGCAATCGAAACGCATCGTCTGTTGGGGCGTTTTGACGCCACTTTGCTCGATGCGCGCCTGCGCGAACGGCTGATCGCGGCGCTTGCAACCGACAGCGCCTTCAAGCAAGTCGCGCACCAACGCCCGGTGGTCGCATTCCAGCCCAAGGTACGCTCCAGTGGCGCATCACCGTGCCAGGACGCTCACCGGAGTGCCGTGCGGGAATTGGCTTCTCGGTCGTAGGCGAAACAGGCCAACCTGCGCTATCGTAGGATAGCTACACCGGCGTTCATCTCGGACGCTTCTTCAAACAATCGTACTCGGCAATCGTACTCGGAGCGCGACATGGCGTTGGGCGATTTCCTGCGCAAGCAGTTCATCGATGTCATCCAGTGGACGGAATCCGGCCCTGGTGTTCTCATGCACCGCTTCCCCATGCGGGACATGGAAATCCAGAGCGGCGCGCAGCTGACCGTGCGCGATTCGCAGTTGGCGCTGTTCGTGAATGAAGGGCGCGCGGCAGACGCGTTTGGCCCGGGACTGCACACCCTGGTCACGCAGAACATGCCGCTGCTGACCAACCTCATGAACTGGGACAAGATGTTCGAGTCTCCGTTCAAGAGCGACGTATACTTTTTCTCGACGCGCGTTCAGAACGGACAGCGTTGGGGCACGCAGCAGCCCATCACCATTCGCGATCGCGAATTCGGTGCGGTGCGTTTGCGCGCGTTCGGCATGTTTGCCTTCCGTGTCGCCAATCCGGCGGTGTTTCAGCAGACGGTGGGTGCCACCGATGCCGAGTACACCGTCGCGCAGATCGAACCGCAGCTTCGCAACGCCATCATCGGCGGCTTCACCGCGGCATTTGCCAATGCCAACGTGCCGTTTCTCGACATGGCCGCCAACCAGGCGCAGCTCGCCATTCAGATTGGCACGGCCGTACAGCCGGCTTTCGAACAGCTCGGCCTCAAGCTCGAAACGTTCACCGTCGAAAACCTGTCGCTGCCCGACGAGCTGCAGAAGAAGCTAGACGAACGCATCTCGATGAATATCATCGGCGACATGCGCACGTACACGGCCTATCAGGCAGCGCAGTCCATCCCCATCGCCGCCGCCAACGAAGGTGGTATGGCCGGCTTGGCAGCTGGTTTGGGTGCTGGTGTTGGTCTTGGCGGTGTGATCGCGAATGCGTTTACCGGTGCGACAGGTGCTCCGCAGTCGCCCGGTGTAGCCGTACCGCCCGAGCGCATGGCACCGCCGGTTTCGCCGAGCGCCGAAAGCAAGTTCTGCATCAACTGCGGTGCCAAACTTCCGTCCATCGCCAAGTTCTGCTCGGCGTGTGGTACCGCACAGGGGTGAGCGACTTTCTGTCGCTGTCGGAATTGTCGCTCCCTGAAGGCCAGGAGTGGGTGGTCGAGGCGCACGGATGTGATCCCGTGCGTCTCGCCGATCCTGCGGCATTGCAGCATCTGTTCGCCGACATCATCGACGCGCTCGCGTTGCATCCGGTTGGTGAGCCGCGGTGGCATCAATTCCCGTCGCCGGGTGGTGTGACGGGTATGGTGCTGCTCGCCGAGTCGCATCTCACGGTGCATACGTTCCCCGAGTTCGGCTCGGCGTGTTTTAACCTGTTCTGCTGCCGGCCGCGACCGGAGTGGAATTGGTCTCAAGGCCTGGTTACGCATCTCGGCGCGCAGTCCGTACAGGTGCGCCAATTGACGCGCGCGTATGCGACTGTGGCTGCGAGCCTCTCAGCCGGACAGTCAGGAGCGCGACAGGCGTGACGGTCCCCGCTCCGCATGGCGCGGCGTGCCCCAATTGTGGCGCGCCGGTGCACTTCCGATGGGCGCATGCTGTGCAGACCACCTGCGCGTATTGCCGCTCGGTGCTCGTGCGCCGCGATCTCGATCTCGCGCGCGTTGGACAGCAGGCAGATTTCCCCGTCACCGGATCACCCATTCAACTGGGCACCGAAGGACGTTGGCGCGAATTCAGTTTCGTGGTGGTGGGACGTCTCACGTATCAGTGGGCGCGTGGTCGTTGGAACGAGTGGCATTGTCTGCTCAACAACGGCAACAGCGCGTGGTTGTCTGATGCGCAGCTTGAGTACGCCATGACCATGGAAGCAGATCCACGTGGTGTACTTCCGCCCGTCGACGAACTGCACGTGGGTACGTTGTACTTCCTTGAAGACGTACCGTACGAAGTGGCCAGCATCACGGAGGCCGAGTACATCGGCACGGAGGGCGAACTGCCGTTTACCAGTACGGGTCGGCATCGCTGCCGTTTTGTCGATCTGATGAATCCCGAAGGTCGGTTCGGTACGGTAGATGGCAGCGAGTATCCGGCCAAGCTCTACCTCGGCGAGTATCTCTCGTTCGATCAACTGGCGCTGCGCAATCTCCGGGAGTTCGAGGGATGGTGACGCCCGTTGCTACGCAGACGGTTCCGCGCGTTTCTTCGCTTTCCTGCGCCAGTTGTGGCGCGGGAATCGAGTTGCACGCGCAGGGGTGGGCGGTCACGGTGGTGTGCGCGGCGTGTGGCGCGCAGTTGGACGCTACTGACGCGAACCTGCAAGTGTTGCAGTATGGGGAGCGCGTGCAGCTCGTGCCGCGCATTCCGCTTGGAACTCGTGGTACGTGGAAGGGCGCGCAGTGGGAGGCCATCGGCTGTCAGGTGGTCACCATCACGGTGGAAGGTGTGGACTACTCGTGGACTGAGTATGTCTGCTTCAATCCGTATCGTGGGTTCCTGTATCTCTCGGAATACGAGGGGCACTGGAACGTGATCGAGAAGCTGCGTCGTCGCCCCGAGAAGGAGCGAGATGGTGAGCGCCCGACGGTCGAACTCGAAGGACGCACCTTCAAACATTTTCAGACGGCGGTGGCGCGTACTACGGCAGCTCTCGGTGAGTTCCCGTGGGAGCTGCGTGTCGGCGACAGCATCATCAGTCGCGATTTCGTGGCGCCGCCGTATTTGCTGAGCGCCGAAGCATCCGACAACGAAGTCACCTGGTCGCTTGGCACGTACACGCCGCCCGACGTCATCCGGAAGATGTTTTCCCTCGAAAAGGGGCTCATCGATCCGGTTGGCGTGTTTGCCAATCAGCCAAACCCGCACGACAAGCTGGCTGGGCGCGTGTTCTCGCGCATGGGCCTCGCCGTGCTGGCGCTGTTCATGATGTTGCTGCTCAATGTGGCGCTGGCCAGCAATCGCACGGTATTCACACAGCAGTACAGCTTCCATCGCATGGCTGGCGATGAAGCCGCATTCGTGACGCCGGCGTTTGACCTCGACGGGCGCTCTTCAAGCATCGCCATCGATATCGAGGCGCCATTTCAGAACGACTGGATCTTCTTCACGATCTCGCTCATCAACGAAAGTACCGGTGATGTGCGTGAGGTGACGCGGCAGTTGAGCTACTACACCGGAACCGATAGTGACGGTCGGTGGACGGAAGGAAGCCAGAGCGAAACCGTGCGAATTGCCAGTGTGCCGGCGGGGCGCTACTTCCTGCGTGTGCAGCAGGAAGGTGGCGAGCCAGGCAATCCGGTAGCCAGCTACACACTAAAGGTGCGTCGCGATGCGCCGCACTACGGCTTCTATGGTCTCGCCTTCCTGGCACTCGTGGTTCCGGCCGTGATCGCGGTCTTCCCATCGGCCAGTTTCGAAGGTCGTCGTTGGGCCGAAAGTGATCATGCGCCGTCGAGCAGCAGCGACGACGAGGAGGACGAATAGCATGTTCGGCGCACGTCTCTACGCCATGTGGGCACTCGTCGTGCTCGGCCTGCTCGGCACGGCACAGTATCGCGGCTGGACGCTCACCAGCAGCAACGAATCACGCAGCAACCCCCGATCGATTCGCGACAACCCCGGCGCGTATCGTTCGTCGTACTACGTTCCCGGGCGCATCCTCCGCGGCAAGTAAGGAGCCGGTCATGGCCGATACCCTGTTGACCAACGTGATCAACTCCGCGGCGTTCGCGGGGTTGGGCGTGGTGATGTTCGCAATTGCGTTCTTCGTGATCGACGTACTGACCCCTGGGCGATTGTGGGATGAGCTCAGCGGCAAGCAGAACAAGGCGGTGGCCATTGTGATTGGCTCCGTCGCCATCGCACTCGGCATCATCGTCGCTGCCGCCATTCACTAGTCGCAGCGGGTCGTCGTGGCGTTAGCGCTGTTCCTGTCGGTCTGTCTCATCGCAGCGTGCGGGCTCATTTACGAGCTCGTGGCGGGAGCGCTGGCGTCGTATCTGCTGGGTGACAGCGTTACCCAGTTCAGTACCATCATCGGGACCTATCTCTTTGCCATGGGCATCGGGAGTTGGCTGTCCCGATTCATTGTGCGCGGCGTAATTACACGCTTTGTGCAGATCGAGATGCTGGTCGGAGTGGTAGGCGGATTGTCGTCACTGCTGCTCTTTCTGGCGTTCGCGTATACCGAAGCGTTCCGTCTCGTTCTGTACGGTCTCGTACTGCTGATCGGCACACTGGTCGGTCTCGAGATCCCGCTGCTTATGCGCATTCTGCGCGACCGATTCAGCTTCAAGGACGTCGTGGCCAATGTGCTGACGTTCGACTACATCGGTGCGCTGTTTGCGTCATTGCTCTTCCCGCTGCTGCTGGTACCACGTCTCGGATTGGTTCGGTCGGCGTTGCTGTTCGGCGTGATCAATGTGCTGGTCGGTCTCTGGAGCACACACCTGTTTCGGAATGAGCTGCCAAGCCGGCGCGGGTTGCAGCTGGTCGGCTTGTTGGCGTTGGCGGTGCTTGGTGCTGGCCTTTGGAAGGGGCAGCAGGTCACCACCCTTGCGGAAGAAGGGATGTATGCCGATCCCATCATCCTGTCCAAGGACACGCGGTATCAGCGCATCGTGCTGACCAGCTGGAAGGACGATCTGCGTCTCTATCTCAACGGCCATCTGCAGTTCGCGTCGCGCGATGAGTATCGCTACCACGAGGGTCTTGTTCATCCCGGTCTTGCCGCCGTGCCGTCCCGTGCGCGGGTATTGGTGCTTGGTGGTGGCGACGGACTCGCGGTGCGGGAGATCCTCAAGTATCCCGATGTAAAGCGCGTGACGCTGGTCGATCTCGATGAAGGCATGACCCAACTGTTCACGACGCATCCGCGATTGGTTGCGATGAACAGTGGTGCGTTCAAGGATCCGCGCGTGCTGGTGGTGAATGCGGATGCGTTCACCTGGCTCGATCAGAGTCCGGCGCAGTTCGACTTCATCGTGATCGACTTTCCCGACCCGTCGAACTACCACGTTGGCAAGCTGTACACGAGTGCGTTCTATCGACTGGTCAAGCGTCATCTCGCGCCAGGTGGGTTTCTCGCGGTGCAGAGCACCTCGCCGATGTTTGCGCGGCAATCGTTCTGGAGCATCGTATCCACGCTCGAAGGCGCTGGGCTTCGCACATGGCCGTACCATGTGTATGTGCCAAGTTTTGGCGAGTGGGGCTTCGTGATTGCTGGCCTGTCGAGCTATGCGCCGCCTGGCTCATTGCCGCCGGGGCTCCGGTACCTCACGGTGGCTACGGTGCCACCGCTATTCGACTTCCCGGCCGATATGCAGCGAGTGCCCGCTGAGCCCAATCGACTGAATGATCAGATTCTCGTGCGTTACTACGAGCACGAATTCGACGCCATCAATCGCTGACGCGCATGTCGCGCGATCGTGCGGGTGATGTTTCGCGCCGTGATGCCGTGCGCACGATGGCCGGCATGGTGGCGGCGCCGGCTTTGATCGGACTGGCACGGAAAGGTCATGTCATTGCTGGTGGTTTCGTCGATGATGGTGGTGCGGCGGGGCATCGTGTTCGCGACGCGCAGTTGTCGACGCGATCGGGCACCACGCGACGCACGCGCGTGGCGATCGTCGGTGGAGGCATAGGTGGTCTCTCGGCCGGTTGGCGTCTCGATGCGCTTGGCATGCACGACGGGGTGTTGTTGGAGCTCGATGCGAATACCGGTGGGAATACGCGTTCGGCACACTATCGGGGCCTTGGAGATAGACGCGCGCCATGGGGCGCACATTATCTGCCAATCCCCGACGCCGACGCCACTCATGTGCGCACACTGATGCGTGAACTGGGGGTGCTGCAGGCGGATGGCACCTGGGATGAACGAGCGCTTTGTCATGCGCCTCAGGAGCGTATCTGGCAACACGGACGATGGCACGAGGGACTCGATCCACTCGACGCCGCCACGTCACGCACGCGCGACGAGTTTGCGCAGTTTTCGGCGCGTATCGGCGAGTGGCGGGAGAGCGGCATGTTCCGGGTGCCCAGCGCTGCGGGTCATGCGCGGCGTCGTAATCTGAGCGCAGGAACGTCAGCTGATCGTGCGCTGGTGCACCGTGCGCAGATGCTCGATGGCATGACCGCACGTGAGTGGATGAGCCGTGAGGGCTGGCAGAGTGAGGCCCTCCGCTGGTGGGTGGAATACGGCACGCGTGACGACTATGGTGCATCGCTCTCGCAGGCCAGTGCTTGGGCTGCCGTGCACTACTTCGCATCACGTCCGGCTGAAGACGACGGGCCGCTCACATGGCCCGAAGGTAACGACTGGATTGCACGTCAACTGGCCATGCGGCTGCGCCGAAGGTCGGCCGCAGATGGCGGTGCTCGGGTGGTGACTGGTGCGCCGGTGTTTCGCCTGGAATCACGCGGGGCCGCACAGTGGCGCGTACATGCGCCCGATCTGCGTGTGGATGCCGATGTCGTTATTTGGGCGGCGCCGAGTTTCGTGTTGCCGCGGGTGCTGCCATCGATGAACGCGGCTCCCGCCGTGCAGGCCACACAGCATGCACCGTGGGTAGTGGCCAATCTGGTATTGGACGGCCCACCGCGCGATGCAGGCACACCCGCCTGGCGTAATTCCGGCACCGCTCCGGCATGGGACAACGTGCTGTTTGGCAGTAACTCGCTTGGCTATGTGAATGCGGGGCATCAACTGCTGCAGCAACGGCCAGCTCAACCCATCTGGACCTGGTATCACGCGTTAGTCGATGGTGAGGCCCGCGATGCGCGGCGAGCGATGTTGCAGCAGCCCTGGTCGCATTGGCGTGATGTTGTGGTGGCCGATCTTTCCCGCGCCCATCCTGACATCGCACAGCGCCTGGTGCGCGTGGATGTCATGCGCTGGGGACACGCCATGGCCCGTCCGGTGCCCGGTGTACTGGCGCGTCGCGATGCGATGACCGGTTGGCAGCCAGCGTCACGTGTGCACCTCGCACATGCCGATGTGAGTGGATTCAGCCTGTTCGAGGAGGCGCAGTGGCAGGGTGTACAAGCGGCCGAAGCGGCCGCGCGCGATCTCGGAGGGGATCGATGAGTTTTCGAAGGTGAAAGCTCGTCCATGATCGGTTCTTCAACGCATATTGCAGCATGACGAATACCGACGCGATGACGTGGCCCGAGCCGGCCCCGTCGCTGGCGCGGGCTGTGGCCGGCGAATTCCGCTTGATACGCGAGATTGGGCGTGGTGGCATGGGCGTGGTGTACCTCGCACGCGACACGCGACTTGATCGTGATGTAGCCATCAAGACACTGCCACCGCATCTCGCCGCCGATGCGCAGGTGCGTGAGCGCTTCGTGCGCGAGGCGCGAACAGCGGCGGCATTGTCGCATCCCAATATCGTACCCATTCATGCTGCCGCTGAACGCGATGGCGTGGTGTACTTCGTCATGGGCTACGTGGATGGGCGCTCGACGGCTGAAGTGATTGGTGCCGACGGCCCACTGGATACCGCAGCTTCATTGGCTGTGGTACGCCAGATCGCGGCCGGACTTGAAGTCGCGCACGCGCGTGGTGTGGTACACCGCGACATCAAGGCCGAGAATGTCCTGATCGATGCCACCGGTCACGCCATGATTACCGACTTCGGGATCGCCCGTGTTGCCGAGGTGCAGCCACTTACGGCGACCGGAACGGTGTTGGGTAGCGTGCACTACATGAGCCCCGAGCAGGTCACAGGCGATGTCATCGATGGTCGCAGCGATCTCTATGCGCTCGGCGTGTTGTGGTTTCACCTGCTGAGTGGACGATTCCCTTTCGAACGTCCGACGTCATCGGCCATTCTTGTCGCGCATGTGAACAGTGCTCCGGCATCGCTCACGCAGTTTGTGCCGGCGGTACCGCCGGGAATCGTGGCCTTGCTTGATGCACTACTGGCCAAATCCGCAGAAGCGCGACCGGCATCGGCGCGTGCGGTGCTTGATGCACTGTCGTCTCTGCGTATCGACGACCCGCCGGCGCTCCCTGCGGTGATCGCGCAGTCATATTCGGTGGATGTGTTGCCGGATGGTCCACTGTCGTCGACCGAGGCTAACGCCGTATGGGCACGCGCCGCGCAGTTGCAGGCGTACACTGGAGTGCAGGCGCCGCCGGCAGAACTCGTGACGCCTCGCGAAGGTCCGCTCACCACGGCGTATGATGCAGACTTGGTGCGTGCTGCGGCTCAGGAAGCTGGCATCGATACCAAGTACGTGGAGCGTGCACTCGCCGAGCGAAAGTCCGTCGCCATGTCGATATCGGCTGCACCCATGGCAATGCCCATGGCGGTGCCCATGGCGGTGCAGGTTGGTGAGCGGCAACAGAAACGCCCCAACTGGTTTCTTGGCGCGCACACCAAGCTTGATTTTCAGGCGTCGTTTCCTGCGGAAATCGATGTCTCGATGTTCGAAGATATCGCCGACGACATTAGAGACTCGATGGGCGAGATGGTGAGCGTCAATGCCGTGGGCCGTACACTCACCGTCATGACCAATGTCATGCGCCCGGGACAGTCGGGTATGCCGCGCGCCGCGCAGGTACAGGTGGCCGTGCGCAATGGGCGCACCACGGTGCGGGCGTTTGAAGACCTGTCGCAGTTGGCCGGTGGTCTCTTTGGCGGATTGGGCGGCGGCGGCGGGGGAGGCTTTGGTGCCGTGGTCATGGGTCTCGTCATGAAGACCACGCAGAACGTTCCACTTGGCCTGACGGCGTGGGCCTCCACGATCGCTGTTGCCCTGATCGCGGCGCGTCTTATCTATGCGCACAACGCGCGTAAGAAGGAGCAGGAGTTGCGCAGTGTGGTGGAGCGCATTGTGGCGCGCATTCTGGCGTCCCGCGCTGAAGCCCTTCCGCCCGGGACTAATTTCAAGCCATGAGCAAACACAAGCGACTGATCGTGGTGGGAGACCGTGTCCTCGTGAAGGTCGAGGATGGCGAGCAGCGTTCGAAGGTGGGTTTGTACCTGCCCCCCACGGCCGTGGACAACCAGGCGGTGCAGGGCGGTGAAATCGTCTCCACCGGTCCCGGGCTCGCGCTCCCCGATCTGGCCGAGCAGGGCGACGAGCCCTGGCGGTTGACCGGTAGTGGCCGCGAGGCACGGTTTGTCCCCATGCAGGCGCAGGTGGGCGACTATGCGCTGTTTTTCCGCAAGGCCGCCGTCGAGATCACCTTCGAGAACGAACAGTATCTCGTCGTGCCCCAAGCCGCCCTTCTGGCGCTGGTGCGTGAACCACGCGACGACATACCGGATTACTGAGAAAGGTGGGTGGTCCGCCGGTCTTGAGACACGTCTCCGGTGTAGAACCCAACTCAGAATTCACGACTCACGACCCAGGACTGCTTTTATGATGTATCCCGAACAGTTGTTGATCCCGATGCGTGAAGAACTCACGCGCCTTGGCGTTGAAGAATTGCGCACCGCTGATGCGGTGGACGCATTGCTCGCGGACCATAAGGGCACGGCGTTGGTCGTCGTGAATTCCGTGTGTGGTTGCGCCGCGCGCAACGCGCGTCCGGCGATTGCGATCGCACTGCAGCATGCGACGACGCCTGATACGTCAGTAACCGTGTTCGCTGGTCAGGATCGCGAAGCAACCGATCGTGCCCGCGGCTACTTCACCGGTTATCGCCCTTCCTCGCCGAGCATTGCCTTGGTGAAAGATGGTGATGTGGCCTTCATGCTTGAGCGTCATCAGATCGAAGGCCGCAGCGCGCAACAGATCGCGGCAGATTTGGTGAACGCATTTGACGCGCATTGTGGGGCTGCCGCGCACTAAGCACGTGAAGAACAAGTAGGACGACAACGAGCACAGGTGTAGCGATCGTCACACAGTTGTGTAGACGGTTCGCTGCACCTGTTTTCACAATGAACTGCAGTTAATGTGCCAGTGTCGAGAGTGTGATAGTCGAGCTCAACCAGAATGAAGCATATTTAATGTTCTACAGCTTTGACATTGAATGACTTACGGAACAGGTTGGGCATCAGAACGCATGCCGTGTGCCGCTGCTGTGTTGTTCTCGTGGTGACTTCTGCAGTGGTTTGAGCATGTTGATGGTTCTGGCGCAACCATTGCGCGTTCATCATCGGTGCGACGTGCTGTCGCCTTGGCCTGCGGGATCCATTCCCGAAGCAGGAAGCATCCTGTTCCTCTACAGCGGAGTTCCAATGTTGTCCTTCACCCACGCAGTTCGTCGTTTTGTTCGTGACGAAGATGGCGCCTCCCTTGCCGAGTATGCCCTTCTGCTCGGGGTGATCACTGTTGCGCTCATCGCGGTGATTCAGGGCTTCAGGAACTCCATCTCGAACATCTTCCAGCGCACGACCAATACGCTGAATTCGGCGTCATAAGCGGTGTTTGAACCTTCCCGAGGTGCCATCATGAGTGCCATGCCGTCCGCGGTGCGCGATTTCCTGCGCGATGAAGAAGGGGCGTCTCTCGCCGAATATGCGCTGTTGCTGGGCGTGATCACGGTGGCGCTCATCGCGGTGATCCAGGGCTTCCGCAACTCCATCTCCAACATCTTCCAGCGCACGACGAACACGCTCGACTCCGCGAGCTGAGTCGGGTGCAATTCGGCCGAGCGTTTGCGGCACGTGTGACACGACGGATGGTACGCATCCAGTCGGTAATGTCGCGCGTCCGCTGGCGTTTGTTCGTTGATGATGAAGGTGCTGCATCAGTGGCTGAATATGCGGTGATGCTGGCGATCGTTGCCGTAGCACTACTGGTGGCCGTGTCGCGATTCAGCGACGCCATTGGTGGTGCGACGCAACGGGCAACCGTTGCGATGTCAGAGACGGATGGTTCCTCCGCGTCCACGCCAGCTACTCCCTCCGAAACCAGTGATGGCGCCGGAAACGGAAACGGAAACGGAAACGGAAACGGAAACGGAAACGGAAACGGAAACGGAAACGGAAACGGAAACGGAAACGGAAACGGAAACGGCAACGGCAACGGCAACGGCAACGGCAACGGCAACGGCAACGGCAACGGCAACGGCAACGGCAACGGCAACGGCAACGGCAACGGCAACGGCAACGGCAACAACGGGAATGGGAACGGCAACAACGGCAATGGGCAGGGCAATGGCAGGGGCAACAGTCCCTGACGGAGCTCACACTGATGCCGCACAACTCTGATGATTTGAGCGTCGCCCGTCTCGTTGTGGTTTCTCTCGTGTTGTTCGCGATGCTGGCTGCAGCAGCGTGGAGTGATGTGCAAACGCGGCGGGTGGCAAATCGACTGAACGGCGGACTGCTGATTGCAGGAGTGATGGCGTCGGTGGCGTTGCACGGGGCAGGCGCAGGAATCACCGGCGCCCTGAGTGGTCTCGGTGTGGCGTTCGTGATCTGGATGCCCATGTATGCTCTCCGGCTCATGGGCGGAGGCGACGTGAAACTCATGCTCGCGTCAGGTGCGTGGCTGGGATGGCAGGGAGCGCTGGTTGCGTCACTCGCAACGGGTGTTGCCGGTGGAGTGCTTGGTGCGCTCTGGCTGCTGCGTTCGCGTGGAGCCTTCGCGACCCTGCAGGCGCTCGTCACCACTGTGCGTCACCCCTGGTCGCTTCGGTCGCAGCCCTACGACGCAAAGGATCGGGTGCCCTATGCTGTAGCCATTGCCGTTGGCGTGTGCACGGCGTGGGTCATGATGTGGTATCCGATTCTTCGGAGCGTCGGATGATCACGCACGTGCGCAGCGCGATCACACGATGGCTGCGCGACGAAGTCGCAGGGCCAGTCGTGGAGTTTGCGCTAGTGGTGCCCGTGTTGTTGTTGCTGGTGTTTGGCGTGATCGATTTCGCGCGTGCGTTCTTTCAGCGCAACAATCTGGTGTCGGCTGTGCGTGAAGGGGCGCGGTTTGCCGCCGTGTCGACCAGTCCATGCAACGCGACAACGGCGATACGCAACAGAGTACTGAGCTACTACAGCACGGCGGGAGGAACTGCGCCTGCTGCGAACGACATCCAGGTCACTGTGCTTCCTTCGGGCATCTGCACTTCAGCACCGGGGAATGCCACGAACGTGCAAGTCGCTGTCACCAACTATCCCTACGTGCCCGTCACACCGCTGCTTCGCCTCTTCGGTGGCAGCGCGATCCGCTTGCAGGCCAGCGCCGTCTATCGTTGGGAACTTTCACCGCCGTGACCACGGTGCGTTGGATCTCCTGACTCGATTCACCTTCGCAGTCCCTACCCATGTTCGGTGACAGCCGATACCGCTTTGTGCTCTACGTCGCACTGATCGTCGCCGCACTGGCCACGTTCGGTGTGTGGCGTGTGATCGATGGTATGCGGGCCAGCAGTCGTATCGCCACACAAAGCGTGGTCGTTGCGGCCACGGATATTCCGGAAGGGATGCCGCTGTCGCGCATCAATCTCGCGGTGGTCGAATTGCCAGTGGCTGCGGTACCCGCCGGTTCGTTTTCGTCACCTGATTCGATCACGGGACGTGTATCCCGTCTTTCGATTTTCAAAGGTGAAGCCATCGTACCAGGACGTCTCGCGCCTGTGGGAACCGCCGGCGGTATCGAAGTCAAGATTCCACCGGGCAAGCGCGCGATGTCGCTGCGCATCGATGATGTTGCTGGCCTCTCAGGAATGGTGCAGCCCAATTCACGCGTCGATGTCATGCTCACGACCGGTGACAGTCAGAACGGCGGCGGCCAGGTGTCCAAGCTGTTCATGAGCAACATGCGGGTGCTGTCGGTGGGCTCGCAGGTCACACGCGGTAACGATGGGCAGCCCATCAATGCCCCGACGGCGACGCTCGAAGTCACACCGGAAGAAGCGGAGCGGCTCGCGCTGGCCACTCGCGAAGGTTCGATCCAGTTGGTGCTGCGAGGATATGGCGATCCCGACTCGGTGAAGACCACCGGTGCGAGAAAGGATGAACTGCTTGGCGGAGTCACCGTGCAGCAGGCTCCGGCACGGATCGCCGCGCCCGTCCGACGTACTACTCCACCAGCCACGGCGCCGGCCGCACGCGCGCCTGCGCCACAGCCGACCGTCGCACCAGAGAAAACCGACTCGGTGGTGGTGCGTGTGTACCGCGGCGGTGACGTACAGCAGCTGCGCTTTGAGTCTGCGCGGGACAGTGCGCGACGTGATTCGATTCGGCGCGCTCAGCAGCGGGCGGATACACTCGATCACCACACCGTGCGCTAGGTCCGGATGTCCATCGTCCATCGTTCAGGAGCCTTCATGCTCGTTGCGTCATGCCGTCGCGCATTGACCGTCGGTGTCGTGGGAATCAGCCTCTTGGCCGGTTCTCGCTCTCTGTTGGCGCAGAATGCTTCCACGCCCATCGAGCCGGTCACCCTTTCGGTGGGGCGTGCACTGCCCATCGATCTTCCATCGCCGGTCACGCAGGTCACTGTTGCCAATCCGAGCGTTGCCGATGTGGTGGTGCTCACGGCAAGCAGTGTGGTACTCAACGCCAAGGCGCTCGGTGAAACCGATGTGCTGTTGTCCGGGCCGCAACTTGGCCGGCGGCATTTGCGTGTCTCTGTCAATCAGGCCACTGAGCAGCGACAGATTGCACTCGGCGTCAAGTTTGCCGAAGTGCGACGCGATGCACTCTATGAGTTCGGAATCTCGGGTCGCTACGAATCCCAGAACGGCAATACGACGGCAGGTACCGGTGTGCTGGCGCCGAACAGTGATGTCAGCACCGGCGCCGGACGATTTGCCGGTGCACTCATGAATTTCGGAACGCGCGACATTACTGCCTTTCTCGACGCACAACAGCAGTCGGGGCGTGCGCGTTCACTTGCAGAACCCACGCTGATCGCCGGCAATCGCGAAGAAGCCACATTCCTGGCAGGCGGTGAACTTCCTATCCCGGTCGCACAGCCTGGTCAGGGTGGTCAGATCTTCGTGGTCATTCAATACCGCCCCTACGGCGTGCAGCTCAAGTTCCGTGGCGAAGTCATGTCGGATTCACTCATCAAGCTCAAGGTGACTCCGGAAGTGTCGAGTCTCGACTTCGGCAATGCCGTGCTGATCTCCGGTTTCCGCATTCCCGCGCTGCGCACGCGTAAGGTAGAGACAACACTCGATGTGCGTCCTGGAGAAAGTCTCATTATCTCCGGTTTGTTCAACGAGGAACGGGAGTCCGTACGCACCGGTATCCCGGGACTCATGAGTCTCCCCATCCTCGGCGCGCTCTTCTCGAGCAACCGTTGGCAGAACAACGAATCGGAACTGCTGGTGGTGGTCACGCCGGAGATGTTCGATCCCAATCGTGTCGGTGGCAAGCGCACGCTCCGTGTGCTGCCTGATTCGACAACACCTGCTGCGGACGCGCTGCGCAAGCGGCTGCCACCCAGCTGATCCCGCTTTCTGATTCGACTTACCAGCGCATGCGCCGTGCCTTTGTAGTTCGTGAGGCTTTGGGTCCTCTCGCATCAGTCATTCCCGTGTTCACCGGCAGCGGTTTCAATCGCCCTGTGGAGGTGGAGTCGACTGCGCGATTGTTGGAGTTGGTGCAGGACGAAGGTGCGGATCTGGTCGTGGTTCCCTTCGATCAACTATCCTCTGCGCAGCTTGATGAGCTCGAGCGGATACTGCAGGAACGGCCTGGGCTCGCCGCCATTGCTACCGCGCCGACAGCGGACAGTACGCTGATCCTCGCTGCTTTTCGCAAAGGGCTCGCGGAGTTTCTGGTTTCACCGACCGATCCGCGTGAGTTGGGCAGTGCGCTGGCTCGCCTTGAGTCACGTTGGGCGCGTGCTCCGCGCGGCGGGCATATCACGGCGGTATACAGTCCAGCCGGCGGAGCCGGTGTGACAACCGTAGCCGTCAACGTGGCGCATGCCCTGTCGCTCCGGAAACCACCGGGACGTGTTGCGGTGGCCGATCTGGTGGTCGGACTTGGCGACGTAGCAACACAACTCAACATCACGCCGACGTACGATCTCGGCGAGTTGGTGCGCAAGCTGGATCGCGCCGACAACGAATCCGTACACAGCATCGCATCGGGAGTAGCCGATGGTTTTGATGCCGTGGCCGGTACGGTCGATCTCGAGCTTGGTGAGGAAGTTACTGCCGATGCGGTGCAACGCATTCTCGCGTTGATGCGCAGCACCTACTCGTACACCGTGCTCGATGTTGAACACACCGTGTCTCCTCGTACGATAGCGGCGCTCGATGGCGCCGATCGCATCGTGGTCGTGTTTCAGGTGTCGGTTACGGGCCTTCGCAAGGTGAAGCGCGCACTGGCGTTGTTCTCGCAGCTCGAGTTTCCGCAGGAGAAGGTGTTGCTGGTTGCCAACCGTGTTGGCGCGGGCGATGTGATGCGCTGGCCCGACGTTACTCGCGCGCTGGGGCGATCCGTCGACTATCGCCTGCCCAATGCCTTCCAGTCAGTGGCTGATGCGCAGACACGTGGTATTCCCATCGCGGCGGCAGGTGCGGGGGGGAACATGCAGCCATTGGTCGACGCCTATCAACTGCTGGCCGTTCGACTCATGGGTCAGCCTGGTGCAACGCCGAGTAGCCTCGAAGCCATTGAACCAGCCTCCAACGGTCGTCGGTCGCCTATCGGTCGACTGCTCGGCAAGCTGAGAGCATAGCATGGAACGCTCACTGCGCGATCGGCTCCTTGGCCGGAAGGCAGGATCGGCGCCTGCTGTGGACGCAAGCGCCAGCAATGGGTCATCGCCCAACGGGCGGGATCCTGAAGCGGCCTCCTTTGATCCGCTCGCTGGCCTTCCTACACCGGAAGCACGTGTTGAACAGGACAGTACCGGCCTCAGTCCGGTGGATCTGCTCAAGCGTGATCTGCATCAAAAGTTGGTGGATCGTCTCGATCTTGCCGCGCTCGAGAAGATCCGCGACGAGAACATGCTCACGCAGCAGATCCGCACGGCGGTGCTGGAGTTCCTGCGCATCGAGCAGGCACCGTTGTCGGCCGCTGAGCGCGATGAAGTCGTTGAGCAGATCGTCTGGGAAGTGACGGGGCTCGGGCCCATCGAGCCGCTCACGCGCGATGGCACGGTGTCGGACATTCTCGTCAACGGACCCAAATCCGTTTACATCGAACGTCGCGGACGCCTGGAGCGCACGGGCATCACGTTCCGCGACAACGCCCACCTGCTCACGATCATCGATCGCATCGTCAGTCGTGTGGGTCGACGCGTCGACGAATCGTCACCGATGGTGGATGCGCGCCTCGCCGACGGATCGCGAGTCAACGCCATCATTCCGCCATTGGCGATCGATGGACCGGTACTGTCGATTCGCCGCTTTGGCGCGACGATTGGACCGCGCAAGCTGGTGGAGTTTGGGGCCATGTCCGTGCCCATGCTGCAGTTGCTCGCAGCCAGTGTGCACGCGCGTCTCAATATTCTCGTATCGGGTGGCACGGGTGCGGGAAAGACCACCGTGCTCAACGCCTTGTCGAGTTTTATTCCGTCGGCCGAACGCTTGGTGACAATCGAAGACGCGGCCGAACTGCGATTGCAGCAGGCTCACGTGGTGCGATTGGAAACACGTCCGCCGAATACCGAAGGGCGGGGTGAAGTGAGCGCCCGCGACCTGGTGAAGAACGCGCTTCGCATGCGCCCTGATCGCATCATCATCGGCGAAGTGCGTTCCGGTGAGGCGCTCGACATGCTGCAGGCCATGAACACCGGTCACGAAGGATCGCTCACCACGGTGCATGCCAATTCGCCGCGTGACGCCATGGCGCGTCTCGAGACCATGGTGCTGTTTGCGGGCACGGCGCTCCCCACACGGGCTATTCGTGAGCAGATGGCGAGTGCGTTGCATCTGATTGTACAGGTGAGTCGTATGTCCGATGGCACGCGACGTATCACCAGTATCACCGAAGTCACGTCCATGGAAATGGACGTGATCACGACCCAGGAGATCTTCCGCTACCATCGTCGCGGGCTGGCCGACGATGGCACGGTGCTCGGGCACTTCGAGGCCACTGGTGTGAGACCATTGTTCCTTGATCAGATCTCAGCGCGCGGCATTCGACTGCCGGCGGATCTCTTTGCATTCGGAGCACGTTCGGAAGCCGGCCAGATTGCGCCGGCCTCACTCGAATCCATTGAGGCGCTGGCATGACCGCAATTGTGCTTGTCGGCGTGTTCATTGGCGCACTGCTCCTGGTGGTGGGCACCTTTGTGTATCTCAATCGCCGTCGTCTGTCGGCGGCCGATGCTGCGCGCGTTCGCGTGGGCGATGCGGGCGGCATTCTGCGCAGCGACATACCGGTCTCGATTCTTCGTGACGAGCGCGTGTCGGATCTCGCGGCGCTGAACGAACTGCTCAGTGGTCGTGGTATCACCATTCGCCTGGAGAAAGAGCTTACCCACGCCGGATCTCGGCAGAAGCCAGGGGAGTTCCTGCTACTTACGTTGCTGGCGGCGATGGCCGGGCTGACCATCACGCAGTGGCTGGTCGGAGGATGGTTCAGCTTTATCGGCGTGTTTGTATTGGGAGTCGTGCCCTGGTTGTTGCTCCGCAGACGCCAGCACATCCGACGCAAGCAGTTTGAGATAGCGTTTCCTGACGCGCTCGATCTCATGACGAATGCACTGCGTGCGGGGTATTCGCTGCAAGCCGCCATGGAGTTTGTCGGACGAGAGTCGCGGCCACCGCTGCGCGCGGAATTTCTGCGCTTCTACGATGAGCAACGACTCGGTCTCGACGTGCGCACCGCGCTCATGGCCATGCAGGAGCGTATTGGTACAGAGGAGGCCCGTCTGTTTGTGACTTCACTGGTCATTCAGCGGGAAACGGGTGGTAATCTGGTCGAGTTGCTCACGAACATCGCCACGCTCATTCGCGGCCGCCTCACGTTTCAGGCCAATCTCGAAACGCTCACGGCCGAACCCAAGCTGTCGGCCCGGGTGCTGGCGGCCATGCCGTTCGTGATGTTTGGCGTCATCTATTCGCTGAACAAGCAATACATGCAGCCGCTGCTCACCGAACCCACCGGCAAGTTCCTCCTGGTGTATGCGTTTGTGTCGGTAGTGATCGGCTATTTCATCATGTCGCGTATTGCTGACGTGGACCTCTGAGTCATGACGCCGAACGTTCCGGTCACACTCATCCTCCTGGTGGTCACGCTGGTGCTCGCCGTGTGCACCGTGGTGTACATCGCGATCGCCGAACGAGAGCGGCGTGAGACGCTCAAGCGCGTTTCACCGGATGTTGAGGCGTCTCGCTTGGCTGAGCGATTGTTGCTCAATGAGGATGCCAGCACGTCGTCGCGACTGGCCTCGTGGTTGCGTGACCGTATGCCGGAGGGGTTGGTCGCTGATGACGCGTTCAGCACCAAGCTGGTGCACGCCGGATTTGATGGTACGGCGGCGCCGGTGATCTTTTCGGCCATTCGCATTGCGGCCGCACTGCTGGTTCCGGTGTTGGCGTTTGTGGCGGCTCCGCGCGACGACACCATGTGGTTGGCGATCTGTATCATCATGGGACTCGTAGCTGGCGTGGCTGGACCGCAGGCTGTGCTGGATCGATTGGCTACCAATCGCCAGGAGCGCATTCGTCGAGCCGTGCCCGATGCGTTGGACTTGTTGGTGGTGTGCGTCGAGGCTGGTATCTCGCTCGATGCGGCCATCATTCGTGTAGCCCGGGATCTGACCAATGTGCGCCCGGAGCTGGCGCTCGAGTTCGCACAGGTGGTGCGGCGCATCAATGCTGGTATGCCTCGGGAGCGGGCGCTCCAGGGACTGGCGGCGCGAACTGGCGTCGATGAGATCCGCACGCTGGTGTCGAGCATGGTGCAGACGGAGCGCCTGGGAACGTCGATTGCGCGCGTACTGCGAGTGAACGCGGAGTCGCTGCGCACGCGGCGTCGTCAGCGGGCGGAGAAGCGTGCCGCGGAAGCAGCACTCAAGATGATCTTTCCATTGGCCTTGTTCCTTTTGCCGGCGTTGCTGGCAGTCATTGTCGGACCGGCTGCCATTACGGTCGTTCGTCAGCTCTCTGCCCTGGGGCAGTAGATGCATTCCGGAGGACGTATGTCATGCAGACTTCGTCGTTCTATCCCCGCGCGTCGGCGTGGTGCGATGCTGGTGTTCGTTGGCATCGTGGTCGTCGTGCTGGCTGGTATGGCCGCTGTGGCGCTGGACATCAGTCGTACCATTGTTGGTGCGAATGAGTTGCAGAGTGCGTCGGATGCATCATCGCTCCGTGGCGCGCATTTTCTGCAGTACAATCGCGGCAACAGCGCGGTCAGTGTGACGCAGGCATTTGCGGATACGAATTACAAGGCGCTTGGTGCGAAAGTTGCGTTGGCGAATGCGGATGTGAAGCCGATCTTGTGGGATCCGACTCAGGCGGACCCGCGAACGGATCTCGCTGGTAGTTGGACGAACGCCAATGCGGTCGAGGTCTGGGCACGTCAGTCGAGCACGCCCCTGCTGGGTCGTCTTCTTAGCGCGACGGCTCAGGTGACCAACCGGCGATCCATTGCGTGGGTGGCCAACGTGACGCGAGTGCGGTGTCCAACGCCATGGGGATTCCCGCTCAATGCGTTCAACACCAAAGTGTACGCCTCGAACGATTTCACGAGTCGCGCGGGCTCCTTTGATCGATTGCAGGAATCGCTGGTCAGCCCTGGTGCGCTAGCGTTGACCATGATTTTCTATCCGTCGGACGCCCCCGCGCCAACTACGGTCGCAGGATATGCCTGGGCATTCGAGGCTATCGATGACAACAATCCCAACATGAACTCCTACGCGGACCAGATCGCGCAGGCGACCAGTTGCAACGCCAATCAGTCCATCGCCATCAACGAAGTGGAGACATTTCCAGGCAAGGGTTCTGGCGCAATTCCCAAAAAGACGGTGAACGGTGCGTTCGGGGGCGGGCCAGCAGGGAAGGTGGAGTCACTTTGCGAGAAGTGGCCGAACAATTCCAACAATACCGACTGCTACCCCAAGGGATCGGCGTTTGTCGGATCCGCTGGTGTTGATGTGGTCATGTCATGGATAGGAAACATCGGCTCGAGCTCGGCGACGGTACTGTCCATCGGCGGTTTTCGCGTGATGTGCGTTTTTGGCAACACCAAGGGGAACGGATCTTCAAGTGGCAATGGCAACGGTAATGGAAACGGCAACGGCAACGGGAACGGGAATGGAAACGGTAATGGCAACGCAGAGACGTGTGCTTGGTACACTGCTTTCCGGAACGCCTATCCTGCCGCGAATCTTCCAGCGGCTCCTGGTGAGGGAGTCATTGTTGGATATCCCGTGACGCTATCCCCTGGTCTTGGTCAAGGAACCTCCCTCGGCAACACGCCGTCACTGGCACAACGCCTGGTGTTGGTCCGCTGATGCATGATCGCAGGCGCCAGTTGGCGCGACGCGCGAGTCGCTTCATGCTTGCGTGCGTCTTGGCGTCTCCAACGATCGCCGCGAAACTCGGCGCGCAAGGCCTCGACGCCAGCCCCGCGTCCACATGCGGTCTGCCAGCTGCATCACGTAGCGCGACGACGAACGACGTCGACTCGCGTGTACTCGTCCGATTTGGCACGTCATTCTCCACTGCTCCAGAAGAGGCTATCGTCTCGCGTGCGCTCGGCTACCTGACTGCTGAGCGCATTCGCCAAGTGGTCTCGGCCGATGTGCGCGCACGAGGTCTTACTGCGGGTGAGCGGCCGCAGAGCACCTCCGCTGCGGTAGAAGAAGGTCGTGTCCTCGGTGTGCGCTTCATCCTGCTCGCTATTGTCAATCTCAAGGATGAGCGGATCATGGTGTCATACCGCCTGATCGACGCGCGATCCGGACGGGAAGCGGGAAGTGGAGTGCTATCACGGCCGCTCATGAATATCGAGCAGCTTGTAGAGTTCATGGGCAGCATGATGGCGCGCGAGTTCAAGACCGCAGGGCAGCCAGTCCGCTCTGCCAACAAGGTTCGCACGACCACATCGCCAGCGCTGATGGCGTTTCTTCGAGCGGTCACATTGCTCGATACGTTTGACCGCGCGCAGATGGATGAGATTGATGCGCTGTTGATGAGTGCCGTGGCCAAAGATCCGACATTCGAAGCGGCACACCTGCATGCCGCGCAGGTGGCCGTGCGTCGACTTGAATACGTCGAGCAACAGTCGAGCGCACGCGCGACCAGTGTGCATCGTGGTCTCGGGCATGCGTCGGCCGTGTTGCGAACAGATCCCTACTCACCACAGGCTCTGGCGCTGCTGGGGCGTCTGCATCTTGCGGCGGGAGACACGGCGCTAGCCCGTATTGATGCCGATGCACTACGGCGGCACGAGCCACGTGATGTCGCATCTGTTCTCACACTGGAGGCCCTTCGTCTGCAGTCGATTGGTCGCGATAACGACGCGCTGCAGCGCCTGCGGGCGGCAACGGCCCACGATGTGCGCGACGTGGGTCTGCTCATGACCTACGCTGATCTGGAGCGACGAGTCGGCGACTCAAAGTCGGCGTGTCGCGCGCTCAATCGTGTCGTAACGATCGATCCGGGGTATGCACCCGCCTACGTGTGGCGCGCTGTCGTGCGTAGCACGCTCGGTGAGCGTCGCGAGGCATGGGCCGACGCTGAAGTGGCCGAGCGATTGGGCAGGGCCGATTGGGGGTCTATCACTGCTGCCCTGATCGATGTGTCCGTGCACGACACCGTACGGGCACAGGAGCGCATCAAGGTGTGGATGACGGCTCCACGGCTTGCGTCAGCGGGATGGCTGGATCTGCTGCTGCGTGCCAGTGTGAATCATGCGCTGCATCGGGCGCCAGCAGCGCAGTTGTCATTGGCACGCATGGACTGCGACGATCCGCGGCGACGTGCATTGGAGCATGAGCCATTGCTGCGCTACCTTCGCCTGCCATCAGCGTGCGGTGGGGCGAAGGTAGCGCAGTAGACCCGCGTCAGTCGTTGCGCCGAATCCAGCGCGCAATCTCGGCCAGTGATGGACGCTTGCCGTGCATCAGCAGTGCCGTCCGATACATGCGACCGGCAAGCAGCATCGCACCAACCGCCGTGAGCGCCAGGATGCAGATCGAGACCGTAACCTGTTCGGTTGGCACCGAGCCGAGTCCCAGGCGAAGCGGCATGAGAATGGGCGACGAAAACGGCATCAGGCTCATGAATCGTGCAATCGGTCCATCGGGATCCTGTAGTGCCGGTTGCAGCAGCGCCATGCTGCCTACGAGCAGCATGAGCACTGGTGTCTGCGCTTGTTGTGCCTCCTGCTCCGAGCTCACGATGCTGCCGACAGTCGCGAACAGCGCAGCGTACAAGACATACCCGAGCAGGAAATACGCCAGCAGAGGTATCAAATCCAGCGGAGCGACGGTGGGCATCTGGAGATTCGTGCTGGTGACACCAAGCGCACCAAGCAGACGCCCGCGGTTCATGAGCAACAGCACCACCGAAGTGGTCCATACGCTGAGCTGCACCAACGCGACGCCGCCGATGCCGAGCACCTTGCCCGAGAGAAGAACTTTGGGCGAAACGCTGGCGAGCACGATTTCCGAAACGCGGCTTTGCTTTTCTTCGGTCACACCACGCAGCACGATCTGGCCGTACAGCAGGATGACCATGTACAACAACACGGCCACGCCGGCGCCGAAGATCAGATTGACCTGCGAGGTGGAGCTCCGGCCGTCACGCGAAACACGCTCGATGGTGGCGGTGGCTTTCGATTGCGCAATGCGCTGCGCCATATCGAGATCGATACCGGCTTCGGCAATGCGGGAGCGCAACACTTCCTTGCCGACTGCAGCGCGGACGCGATCACCCGTTGCTAGTGGTGCGCTGCTCGATAGGATGAGCTTGAAGTCCCCAGACTGCTGGGTGGCTGGCGCGAGCACCACCAGACCGCTCACGGCGTTTGTGCGAACCGCTTCTCGCAGCGAGTCCACCACGGATGTGAGTCGGTCCGGTGTCACGGTCACGATGTCGGGACGTTTGCCCGTGCCCGTGAGCCCGCCCGCGAGCTCCAATGCCACACCATCACCCATGGCGGGTGTGGTTGCATCGATGATGCGCAGTGTAGAGAGATCAACCGTTCGCGAAGACTTGAACGCGAGATACGGCGGACCAATGAACAGCGCTGCAAACAGCACGGGCGCAAATAGCGTGGTAATGACGAACCAGCGCGAACGTACACGTTCGCCAAATTCGCGGGAGATGACGGCGAGCAGCTTACCCATGGCCGCTGACCCCCGCTTCCACACCGGTGGCGCCTACACGATCGAGGAAGATGCGGTGCAAGGAGATTTCCGTCCGGTCGAATTTTTCGATGACAACGTCGTGGCTGACCAGAGCACGCAGCAGCGTCTGCGGAGAGACGCCGTCGGCGAGATCAACATCCACGGCCTGGCCATGATCATCCAGCGCAGCCACCAGCGACGTGTCGGCCAGAACGCCACTCGCCCGATCGCGGCCGTTGGCGCCGAAGCGGATATGAAGACGACCGCTGCCACCATGTGCGGCGCGCAAGGATTCAAGCGTGCCGTCGGCCACGACTTCACCGCGCGCAATGATGGCAACTTCGTCACACATGCGTTCGGCGGCGTCCATGACATGCGTGCTGAACACGACCGTGCGACCAAGTCGACGCAGATCCAGAACGGTGTCCTTGAGCGCCTGCGCGTTGACCGGATCGAGGCCACTGAACGGTTCGTCGAGAATGACCAGCTCCGGATCATGCAGCATGGTGCCGGCGAACTGCACCTTCTGCTGCATGCCTCGCGACAGATCCTCGACTTTGGCACGACTCCAGTCCTGACTATCGGAACGCAAGCCGAGACGTTCGAGCCATTTGTCGATGCGTCGATCGGCATCGCGAACTTCGATACCCTTGAGACGACCGAGGAAGCGCAGCACGCGGCGCACCTCCATCTTGCGATAGAGTCCGCGTTCTTCCGGCAGATAGCCGAGGCGATCCACAATGCCGGGATCGGTGGACGGGCGCCCCAGCACCTCGATTCGCCCCGAATCCGGTGCCAGAATATTCAGGATCATCCGGATGGAGGTGGTCTTGCCGGCACCATTGGGTCCCAACAGACCGAAGATCGTACCAGCCCTCACACGCAGCGACACGTCGCGAACCGCCACATGATTCGCATACGCTTTTCGGATGTGCTCAACTCGAATGACGTCGGATGACACAGGCATCAGGCGAACAGAGTGAATTGAATAACCGGCTCGCGTCGCCGGTTGACGGCATTTCTGAAGTTAACTCCATCGAACGCGTGACCGGAGTCTTGCGGCGCTGGGACTTCTGGCTGTGTCTCATCGCTGCGGTGCTTGGCGCGCTGATCGCACCGCTCGATGATCCCGATTTGCCCATGCACCTGTTGACGGGCGACTGGATTCTGGATCATGGACAGTTGCCGACCATCGAGCCATTCGCGTGGACGCGCGCCGGTGCTTCGTTCATTGCCTATTCCTGGTTGCCTGAAGTGCTCTACGCCGTTGGCTGGCGGGCACTTGGGTCACTTGGTGTTTCGCTTGTTCATGCCACGATTGCCGGTGCGTCGGCGTGGGCGATCTGGTGGCTGGCGCGCACGCAGCAGTGGACGGTGTGGTCTGCACGCATCGTTGCGGCCGTGCACATCCTGCTATGGAGTCAGGTGCAACCAGCGGCGCGACCGCAGCTGCTATTGGCTGTTGCTGTGCCGTTGGCGTGGGGATCTGCGACGCTATTTCGGCGTCATGTCGTTGCTGAGCGCACCGATGGGCTGCCGGCGATTCCACTACTGGTGGCCACGATCAGTGGCATGATCGCGGTCAATTCGCACTTGTTGTTCCCGTTGACACTGGCGCCTGTGGTATGGGTTTTAGCCTCGACCCCAATCCGGCGAGCATGGGTATGGGTTGCTGCCATGTTGTTTGGCTGGATGCTCACGCCGAATGCTGCGCATCTGGTGTCGGCGTTCGTGCTCAATTTTTCACCCAATGCGCTATTCGGAGCGGCGTCGCCAATTCTCGAGCACGAGTCGGGCTTCGCCTATCTCACACACACATCGTTGGGAACACAGTTGCTGGTTTTAGCGCTGCTGATGTTGCCACTCACGCGTCCCGTCGCTCAGAGTCGCACGCGGGAACGTGTGTGGATGGGATTGTCATGGATGACCGGACTTGTGCTGTTCGGTCTTGCTGTACGCGGCCTGCTGCTTTGGTGGTTACTGGCGCTGCCATGGATGGCGATGGCCTGCAGCGCGATTCCTCTCCCTCGCTCATCGCGCATTGCGCGCGCCACGCTTCTGGCATGGTGCATCGTGGTCACATCTGCGGTGCTGCATGCGGCGCAGAGTGCGCGTCGCGCTGCTGATATCGAGGGGCTGCCGCATCCGTATGCCCGTGAACTCGCGCCGATTGTTGAGGTGCTCGAATGCGCAGTGTCTGACCGTCAGGAAAGACGTGGGGTCGAGTCTGCCACGCGTGGCATCACGAATTTCGACTACGGGAGTTACCTCGCCTGGCGCATTCCACAGATTTCCTGGTCCATTGATGGACGTACCATTTTCCCGGACTCCGTGGCACGTGCAGAAGCGCGCCAGCAACTCCGTGAAGGCTCACCGGTGCATCAGCCGTGGCGCGCAGGAGATGTCGTGGCGTTTTCTTCCGGACATGCCACGCTTGGGTTGATCCGTGCCGACAGTGCGTGGATGCCAATTCTGTCAGACGCTCAGGCGACTCCGGGAACGATTGAGCTCTGGGTGCGTCGGGCGTGGTGGACACGAGAAGTGGGAAGTTCGAACTGCGCGGCGCTCGCGGGGCGGGTCGAACCATGAGCGAGACACGGAATGAACGTCTTGCCTCATTGGCCGCGGTGTTGCTGGCATTGAGTGCATTTCTGCTGATGCGGCCATATGAAGGCATCGTGCATGATGCGCGCCTGTATGTGGGCTACGCATTGGCGCCGCTCGATCCCGCGGGTATCGGCCAGGATATCATGTTCACGCTGGACGGACAGGGCGGGAAGACCCTGTATCCTGCCATGATGCGATGGTTCGCGCAGGCCATTGGATTGACACCCGCGCTTGTCACGCTGACCTACGGCGCGCTGGTGTTGTGGTTTGCCGCCGCGTGGGGCCTCGTGCGTGCAGTGGCACCGAGGTCGCTGAGCTCCGGCGGAATTGCCGCCGTGATAGTCTTGCTCGGTTCCCTGCACACGTTCTATGGTGGCGCATCGACCATTCGATTTGCTGAGCCGTTTGCGGCGCCACGTGCGCTGGCCGAAGCGCTGGGCATGCTGGCCATCGTCCAGGCGCTCGGTGCGCGATGGTGGCGAGTGTGTGCTCTGATTGGTGTCGCGGCCATTGTACACCCGATCATGACTGCACCGGTAATCGCGGTGATTGTCATGATCGCGGCTTCCAATGATCGGGTACGCGGCGTGCTGCTTGGCGGTGGTTTGACTTTGGGTATCGGCATCGCTGCGGCGGCGGTGCTTGTATCTGGCGATGGTATGCTGTTGGGAAGATTCGATGCCGTTTGGCTACAGATACTTGATCATTACCACTCGCTGATTCTGTTGCGGCATTGGTCGAGTATTGATCTGGCGCGCGTCGTGTTGCAGTTGACCTCTCTGGCCATTGCACGAACCTGTGCCAGAGCGGACGCGCGGCCGCTAGTGGATGGCGTGATCCTGGTGGGTGTAGCTGGTCTGGTGTTGTCAGGAGTCGGTGTGGATCTACTGTCTCATCGGCTTATGGGACAGGCGCAACCATGGCGAGCTTTGTGGTTGGTCGCTGTGCTATCGACTGTTGGTATTGGTTTACATGCGCACCATGTCGGCGACGGCGGTTCAAAGGAGGAAGCTGATGATCAGGCCCAGATTCGATCCAAACTGAGTGTCATTCTGCTCGCGAGCGCGTGGATGTTGGTGAGCTTCACGCCGGCCGTGGTGGTTGTGGCGGTCATGGCATGGGGGATCTCGCGAGAGTCGAATCAACTGTTCGGTCGTTTCGCTTTGCGATTCCCGTCTATTGCGCCATTGGCGCTGGCAGGGGCGCTAGGGATCTGCGTTGTTGGCTACTATGCTCTGCAGGCAGTCATCACGCTACAGGTGTTGGGCGCGGCGCCGGCGGGTGCTATTCCATCTCGCTGGCTCATGGCCTTCCGCACGGGAACTCCCGCGGCATTGCTGTGCATTGGAGCGATACTCGCGTTGATCACTCAGCGCAGATTGGCAAATGGTCAGCGGTCGATCGGTACTCCGCCACGACCGGTCAATCGTGCAGTTCTATCGCTCGGAATTGCGCTCTTCGTCGTGCTGTTGAGTGATCAGCGATCAACCTACGAACGCGCGATGGAAGCAGGATTGGCGCGATCATTCTCTGGTGTCGCCTTACCATCACAAGCAGAAACCGGTCCGGGGCCGCTGGCGTGGTCCAGTGGGGGCCTCGAAAGCTGGGCACTGTTTGCTCGGCCGTCTTGGGGCACCGTCAATCAAGGGGTAGCCAAGGTGTTCAGCCGTTCTTTGGCCATTCAATGGGCGCCGAGGTTCGAGGCTCTGGTAGACTCGGCCGTCGTGCCATTCGAAGATGCGGTACACTATCGTGCGCAGCGACGAGTGCTCGATCTGTCTCACGTGGAGCGTCTCTGTCGGATGCCGGATGCTCCGAGCACCGTGGTTCTACCGTTGCCTTCGGATGTCGACGTACCCGGTACTGTGATACGTCTGCCGGCCACTCGTTTCGAACCGCCAGAGGAGCGAGGCGGCACCTGGCGCACGATCGATTCAGTACGACTGGTGTCGTGCAATGCTGGATCTGTCGTGAGGTAGCGCCGTCCGGGGCATGCTAGCTGGCACGTGTAGGGACGGCGCGCAGTCCTGAGGCACCATGATACTCCCGTGCGGGTGCATGCGATGAGCGAACCTCCTCGTGATATTCGGCATCCTCATTGACGCGCCACGGATCATGCACCGGTGATCCAGCCAGAATGTTTTCCGCCACGAGCAGTCCCGTCATCATGGCGTGATCCTGATTGTTGTACTTGTGCATACCATTGCGGCCCACGAGATGCAGGCCGGGATAGTGAGACGCGATGGCGTCGCGCACGACCTGAACATTCGCGGCATACGCATCGTCGTACACAGGGTAGGCCTTCTTCTGACGCACCACACAAGCGTCGACGAAATCAGCGCGTGATGCCAACCCCAGTTGCTCCAGTTCGCGCATGGCTCGGTCAGCCAGGTCGGTGTCAGAGCTTTCCCACAGACCGTCGCCCTCGAAGCAGAAGTATTCGAGGCCGTAGCAGGTGAGCGACGGATCGGGGACCATTTCCGGCGACCACGATTTGAAATTCTGAATGCGACCGACCTTCACACTGCTGTCGTGCACGTAGATCCAGTTGTCGTCGAATGTACCGCGGTCGCGAAGTATGACGGCAACGGTGAGGAAGTCCCGGTAGCTCAGTCGATTGGCTGCCTTCGCAGCGGCATCGGGGAAAGCAGGGGTAGTCGAGCCGACGATCTCTCGCAGTGGAGCAGATGAGACGATGTGGTCCGCGCTGCTCGTCTCATGCCTGCCATCGGCATTGGTGTGGTGCACCGACCACTGCCCGTTCGGCTCCTGCGTGAGCGCAGTGACGGTGCATCCCAGTCGTACTGTGCCGCCATGCGCGCGAATCTTGGCGGCGCAGGCGTCCCACAGCATTCCGGGGCCGAGTCTTGGATAGCGAAATGTGTTGATCAGACTCTTGATGGTGGTCTTGTTGTTCTTGCTGTTGGCCTGCTGTGTGGGACGCAGAGCGTTCCATACGGCTGAAACCAGAGACACACCCTTGATGCGCTGCGCGGCCCAGTCGGCAGAGATCTCGGTGCAGGACATTCCCCAGACCTTCTCCGTGTAGGTCTTGAAGAAGATGCGATACAGTCTGGCTCCGAATTGATTGGTCACCCACTCTTCGAAGTTTCGAGGCTTTCGAATGGGATTGAGGCGGATGGCTGCATAGGACAGTATGCATCGCAGTGATTCGAGCAGCCCAAGATTCCAGAGCGCCTGCAGTGGCCGAAGCGGGTACGCGAAGAACTTGCCATCGTAGTAGATCCTGCTGGAACGCGGTCTTTCCAGAAAATCATTGGGGAGAATCTCGCGCCACAGCGCTTCAACACGCTCCGATTTGGAGAAGAAGCGATGACCGCCAATGTCAAAGTGAAATCCCTTGTACTGCACCGTGCGTGAAATGCCGCCGCAATAGGTCGGATCCGCTTCGAGCACCGTAACTGCATAGCCGTGTCGTGCCAATTCATAGGCCGCTGTCAGGCCAGCAGGACCCGCACCGATGATGACGGTATGGCGTGACTCACGCATAGAACAGAAGGCAGGCACAGTGTCACGAAAGCCTCGGAGCGAAACGAGGCCAAAGAGATGGCGGTTCAAGATTCTGCATGCGAATCTCTGAATCTGGACGACTTGCTGTACCCCTAGGCAAGCTCCTTCTGATATAAGGCCGGTGAACAGAAATACACATTAGAGAATCTTCATCTTTCGTTTCATAGCGATTTCACTCGTCTCGAGGAACTGGCTTGTTCTTGCATACCGATTTGATGAAAAGTCGTTCGTTGGACAGATACGCCATAGCATTGGTGGTTGTCAGTTTCATCCTGTGCGCGCCCTCCTACAGCATTTGGTTTCGCCCGAATGCTTCCATTGGGGTGCTCGAATTCGATTGGTGGCTAGGGATTGGCCCGTCGGTGTTGATTGGACGGCTCGTTCATTCGTTGCTCTTTATTGTGACTGGTCTGATCTACGTGCTGCGTATGCGCCAGGCTGCTGCGCTGCCGGTATGGCTTGTGCCTGCAATGGTGACTGTATGGACGCTCGGTGTGCCGTGGCTCAGTCCCGATGTCATGTACTACCTGGCGGAAGGTGCGGTCGCTTTTCAGACCGACGTGAACGTATACTCGACGCCGTTATCCGACATCGCAGCGTAAGCTTCCCCGTCAAGCAGACAGTTGAAAACTGGACTCCGACGGCGTCGTTGGCCTCGGCAGAAAGGTGAGAGGAGGGACCCCGCCGAGGCTGTCATGGGGGCGCTCCGTATTGTAGGTCGTG
>JACVCD010000022.1 GCA_016742275.1 Gemmatimonadaceae bacterium | reverse complement strand
ATGCACATCCGGCGACCCAAGTCGATCGGCCGCACGCATATCGAGACGATACCAGGTCTCATTGCCGAATGCGGCCGAACCGCCATAGGTGTAGCAGTGATTGGATACGAATGAACGCGACGCCAATTCCACAATGGTCGGAATGCGCATGACCGTTTCACGCGCCAATCCGGAACGGCTCGTGCTGACGATACGACCCGGGCGGTAATTGTCCTCGGCGGTGCCCGGAACAACAATGGAGTCGATGCCTCGCAGTTCAGCGATCGTATCCACGAGCTGGCCAAATGCACGCGCTTGCGCGTACGAAAACGGGTGCTGGTTGACGAGCGAACGATAGGTCGCGGCATTCTCGCGAAGCGACGCCACCAGCTGCCAGACTTCGGGATTGGCAGCGGAATCGGGAAGGCCCGGACGACGACACGGTTGCACGGGATTCACGATCATGCCGGCGAGTCGCACCGGTACCTGATCGAGATGAATGTCCAATGTGGTCACTCCACCCGCTTCGACACGTACCGTGAGTGTGCGTGGCACGAAGCCAATGCGACGCACCTGCAGCTGATGATCGCCAGCGGGCACGTTCGTCAGCAGGTAAGCCCCGTCGGCGCCGCTGAAACGCTCGAGATTGCGCGAGGGAATGGCGACCACTGCGTATGGCAACCCAACCAGCGTGGGATTGGCACGCACCACACCGCGAATGCTGCCCGTCAGCTGCGCACACACCGGCAGCGGGGCGACACAGAAGAGGACGATCAACAGAAACCGCAGGCGATTGATCATATCGCCAGTGTACTGACAAGTCAGTAGTTTGGCAATTCCTTGGCGTGTCCCATGCGGAGTCGGTCACGCGGACCGACTCCGGGGGACTGGATTCACGGGACTGAGTTCAGGGCGGCCCCCACAACACAGCATGCACGGTGCTGCCAGTCGTCGCACGACGTACGTCGATCAGATAGCCTGCGGCATCGAAGCGATAGTGCAGCAACAGTGGGGCAGGGCGGAGTGTCGAGGGATCATCGACGACCACCCACGCGTCATTCGCATCCGCGCCGACAAACCGCACCTTGCCATTGCCGGCATGGAGAGCGAGCACCTGCCTACGATTGCGCTGCGCCGCGAGCGATGTGCGCACAATGCCGTCGTCGCGTGCGTGCCGCTTGTCGAACGCGGACTGGTTCTGGGGAATGACTCGCAGGGCAACGACACCACGTACGGAATCGCGTCGCGCGACCAGAAGCAGCGGCTGCTCTGCGTGATTCGACTCGCGTGGCGACGACGCGATGAACCAGACCTGATCCACGTCGGAAAGAACAAACTGCTCCCAGCGGAGTGGAGCGTCCGGCGTGTCGAGCCCCATCGTCCGCAAGCGCGCGCGCACCGAATCGATCCCCTCAGCCATCCCGGCCAAGCGGCTGTTCCCGGGAATATCGAGTGTGATATCCGACGCCAGGGGAACGCGGGCGACTGCTTGTCCCGGGGATGCCGACTGCGCGTCTGCAATGGCCGCGGACTGCGTCAGTAGTGCGATGCCAAGCGCCAACGACGCCCGTGTGGTTCGAAAAATGTGCGACATAGGTGAGCTCGTGCTCATGTACGTATCCAGCGGTGTTACGAATAAAGTCACGGCGAAACGCATTCGTTCACGCGAATCGGTCAGGCTACGTGCGCCCGCCGTTGCTGCATGCGCTGCATGACGTCCTGTGACATCTGCTCGATCGTCACACGGGCCAGCGTCTGGCGAAGGGCTTCTTCCGCTTCGCGATACAGGCCATCGAGGTACTCGGCGATGACCGGTGCCACCGGGCACTCGGCTCCGACATCACTGGCATGTCGACCGATGAGTTCGCACTGCTCATCGTGCACAGCTTCATGCACCATGCGGAGCGTGATGTCGCCGGCTGGCCGCGCGAGCACGGAACCACCACCGGCGCCGCGCCGACTGTCGATCAATCCCGCATGCTTGAGTTGCGCGAGCACCCGACGGATAACGACCGCGTTGGTGCCCACACTCTCAGCGAGTTCATCGGACGTAACGCCGCGGCCTTCTTCGCGTTCACAGAACGCAATCATGCCGAGAACGTGCGACGCCACAGTGAGGCGGGAGTTCATAAATGATACGTAACTAGAATGGTGCCATTTCACAAGTGAGAAAAGGATCGCCTCGTCCCGTCCAAACGACCGTTTGCCCTTGCGCGTCTGCCATTTGCCGCTGAATGATGGTCAGAGCGCAATTGCGCTCCTAGTTTGGGCCACCTGGACGGAGGTCCTCATGCCATCGCGTCGCGCGCTCTTTTCCCTTTCCGAATCCAATCGCCACCTCTCGTGGCACGCCCTCGTCAAACCCGGGATCGGGCTTGGTGTGGATGTGTTGGCGGTCGGGGTTTTTCTGTTTGGGGGCTATGTCGAGCGCCAGGTTACGCCGGTGCCGTCAAATGAACGGGTGACATTTCTGGCGCCGCTCAAGGAGTACTCCCCACCGCCTGCGGAAGAGCGTCTCGACTGGGTTGGTCTCGGTGGTCTGCACGAAGCCCAGCCAGGAGAGACGGAGCCGCCGGTTGAAGACGGCACGCGTCCGGTGGCCGTACAGACCGCAGGTGGGACACCATCCGAAGCCGAAGTTCCTCCATCACCCCCGGTGGAGTCGGAACGTGCGATGAGTGAAATCGAGGTCGATAGCACTGCAGCTCTCGATCCTACCGCGGAAGGGCCGCAATATCCGGAAGCGCTGCTCAAGGCCGGTGTTGAGGGTGTGGTCTATGCCCGCTTCATCGTGGATAGCACCGGCTACGCGGATACGCTGTCGCTCCGACTCATAGACAAGGCCGATCCGCTCTTTGTACGCGCGGTGAAGGCGGCATTGCCGCGGATGAAGTATCGACCCGCCGTGTATTCAGGACGGAGAGTGTCCCAGCTGGTCGAACAGGCGTTTGCGTTTCGCATTCGTCCACCGACCAGTTGAATTCGTCGCTGCAAAGACCCTGACGTTCTCACGCCCTCGCAATCAGCGGGGGCGTTTTTTTTCGGTCTCGGTTTTCTGCAGGTGCTGAATGGCGGCGGCGAGACGATCGGCTGCCTTATGCCAATTCCGGCGTACGGCCTGCTCAATCTGCGATGCAGAACCGGAGGCTATGGCTTCGACGATGGCATCGTGTTCCTGATACGTCCGATCGAATGATTGCCCCGCGGTTTGAACGAGCGGTGCGTGGAACCACTCATAGCGGGCACGCCGCGGGTGCAGTGCCTGGAGCAGCATCTGGGTGACTGGACCGGCGCAGCGTTCGGCAATCAGCTGATGAAAACCGTGATGATTGGTGAATAACACCGTGGCATCAGCGTCCGTTCGCGCCGCTTCCGTTCGAAAGGCCTTGTCGAAACGGGCCAGCGATCGCGCCAACGTGCTGCGGGCGCTGCCTGGCATGTCTGCCGCCGCACGTGCTGCGGCACTCTCGAGCAGCCCCGTGGTTCGATACACTTCGCGTGCTTCGGGAGCGTCCAGTGGCGCAACGGCCACACGGGGACGCTCGCCTCCACCGTCGGGTATCAGCAGGCCCTCAAGTTGCAAACGATGCATGGCCTCGCGAGCGGGCGTGCGACTGACGTCGAGTCGCTCGGCGACCATGGGCTCGGTGAGGCGTGAACCTGGAACGAGTTCACCGCGCACGACGAGATCGAGCAAACGCTGATAGACATCGGCATCCGAAGCCGGAGTACCGTCGAACAGTGAGGAAGGCGGGGCAATTCGCGACATGCGGGATAAAGTACCGCACGCAACGGGTGCCACAAACCAGAACGTTGGTCAATCGCGGGATTTTCACAGCGGTGGCAGGATTTCAGTCTCCCGAGTGGGATGTCCGTGAGAGATATTGGGGTCGCGGTGCGCCCTGCGCCGTGACCCGCCTTGAACGTCCCACCTGCTGGAGTGCTTGCGTGGATACCCCACTCGACGTGCTGGACCAGGCCGAAGCCGAATTGGCGGCTCTGGACTACGATGAAGCTGCGACGGGGCTCGACCGTCGTGAATTCATGTTCCGATCGCTCGTAGCTGCGGCTGCGGGAGCCTTCGGGGCTCGCTCATTGGGAGCGCAAACACCGGCACAGTATCTCGACGCGACCTCCGGTATCTGGCGTCACGTCCAGCCACCGGTGCAGCAACAGCAGCCGCCCGTTCCTCTGGGCAATGGCGAAGCGCCGGCGCTGCAGTTCATGCCGTATCCGGCGGGTACGGGCGCGTTGATGGCCAATCTGATTCGGACGCGTGGTGCGGCGGCGTTTACGCGTACGGCACATGTCGTGACACCGTGGGTGGGTGCGGTCCCCAAGGATCCCGAAACGCTCGCGTTTCTGCCGGCGCATCGCATTTCCGCGCTTATTCGCGCTCGGCACATTACGTCGCGTCAGATCACCGACATCTATCTCGAACGTCTCAAGCGCTATAACCCCACGCTCAATTGCGTGGTGACGCTGATGGAGACGAGTGCGCGCGCAGAAGCCGATGCGATGGATGCCGAAACGCGTGCAGGAAAGTCACGCGGTCCGTTGCATGGCGTGCCATACGGTCTCAAGGATCTGTTTGCGACGCGCGCTGCGCCCACGTCGTGGGGATCGGCTGACTTCAAGGATCAGGCGTACGACTACGACGCGGAAATTGTGGTGCGTCTGCGTGCGGCGGGTGCGGTGTTGCTCGCGAAGTTGTCCACCGGACTCTTTGCGCAAAATGACTGGTGGTACGGCGGTCGCACCAACAATCCGTGGAACACCAATATCGGTGCGAGTGGATCGTCGGCAGGCCCGGGCTCTGCAACGGCTGCGGGACTCGTGGCTTTCTCGATCGGTACCGAAACGCAGGGATCGATCGTGTCACCGTCCATTCGGAACGGCATCAGTGCGCTGCGGCCGACGTATGGCCGTGTGAGCCGTCACGGCGGCATGGTGTTGTCTTGGTCGCAGGATCGCGTAGGCCCCATGTGCCGCACGGTCGAAGACTGCGCGATGGTGTTCAGTGTGTTGCACGGCGTGGACGAAAAAGATCCGAGCACGGTGACTACACCGTTCCGGTTTGATCGCGCGCTCAATCTGGCGGCCGTGCGCATTGGCGTGGACCCGAACGCACCAAAGGAGCTGGTGGACAAGCTCAAGTCACTGGGCATGAAGCCGAAGGAAATCGGCGCGCGTCCAACGATTGCGGGTATGGCCGGTGGTGGTCTCAACGTGGAATACGCCGCGGCGTTCGACAGCTATGTGCAGCGCAAGGCCAAGGAGTTCGGTCTTGATCTCAATGCGCTGCCCGAGCGTGCCAACAACAACGCGTCGTTTGGCAATACACCTCCGGCGCGCCCGGCTGGTGTGGCCGAGGGTGAGAACAATCCCATGGCGCCAGCGGACTGGAATCCGCGTTTTGTCGGTGGTCGTACCCTGCGGGCATTCGACTTCGTGAACAATCAGCGTCGTCGTCTGATGCTGGTGCAGAAGTGGGGCGAGTTCATGAAGGATCTCGATGCGTTCATTGCCGCACCGAATGCGGACGTGGCGCCGAATGCGCAGACGGGCCACCCGTGCGCGGTGTTGCCGTACAAGTTCGATGTGCCGCAGTTTGGTGGTCCGCAGCGTGGCAATGATTCCACGCCCGCGCCGACGTACAAGGCGCAGCCGATCTGCGCGGTAATCACGGGCAATCTCTACAATGACGACGTGATCCTCTCCATCGCACATCAGTTTCAGAAGAACACGGACTTCCACAGCCGTCGGCCGTCGTTGTGACCCATGGCCCGTACGACGCAGCCGGTTTTCCGGTAGCAGTAAGCGACCGCGCGCGAGAGCGTGCGGTCGCGGCGTTGTCCACGGCCTATGCCAACGATCGGTTGTCGTTGGAGGAGTTGGATGCGCGACTCGCCTACGTGTTTCGCGTGCAGACGTCGGCGGAGTTGGCGGGGCTGTTGGCAGACCCCGACGCGCCCGGTCTTTCCTTCGGCGACGTGCAACAAGTGCAGATCACCAATGAGCACGTGCCTGAGCGCGGGCTCATGATGGCCGCCATGGGTGGCTTCAGTCTGAAAGGTTCGTATGTCGTGCCGCGCCATCTCAAGTTGTGGGCCGTGGCCGGAGGTGGTGAACTCGACTTGCGACAGGCGCGTTTCGGCCCTGGTGTAACGCGCATCGATGTTGCCGCATGGATGGGCGGTGTGGACCTCATTCTGCCGGAGGGCGTGCGCGTGGAGTTCGTGAGCAGCGCCTTCCTGGGTGGTGTGGATCACGATGCCGGCCGAATGATTGCGGATACCGACGCGCCAATTGTTCGGGTCGATGGCACGGCCGTCATGGGTGGTGTGTCCGTCAGTCATGGCGCGGCCGACCGCAAGAGCGAGCGCAAGTACGTGGAAGCGGTGGCGCGCGCGGACGAATGGCGACGGGTGCGATAGCGGTCTGATTCCTGCGCGATTTGAGCGCATTGGTGGCCTTGCGCGTACTCTCGACGTCGGCGTGTGCCAGCCGATCTCCCACCTAACTCCCGCCGTTCGACATGTCCAAGGAACACCTGCCCAGCCGCCACGCTACGTCGGGGCCCGAGCGTGCCCCGCATCGCGCGTTCTACTACGCCATGGGCCTCACGGCGGAAGAAATCGCTCGGCCCATTGTGGGTGTGGTATCGAGCTGGAACGAAGCCGCGCCATGCAATATTGCGCTCAAGCGACAGGCGGCCGCCGCCAAGCGAGGAGTGGTCGCGGGAGGTGGGACGCCACGCGAGTTCACCACCATCACGGTGACCGACGGCATCGCGATGGGACACGCCGGCATGAAGGCCTCGCTGCCGAGTCGCGAGATAATTGCCGACAGCATCGAGCTCACGGTGCGAGGGCATTGCTACGACGCGCTGGTCGGCATCGCCGGCTGCGACAAGACACTGCCTGGGCTCATGATGGCCATGCTGCGCCTTGATGTGCCCAGTGTGTTTCTCTACGGTGGTTCCATCCTGCCGGGTCGCTACAAGGAACGCGACGTCACCGTGCTCGATGTGTTCGAGGCCGTGGGCGGATATGCAGCAGGCACGGTATCGCTCGATGAACTGACGGCACTCGAAAAAGTGGCGTGTCCTGGTGCCGGCTCGTGCGGTGGTCAATACACGGCCAACAGCATGGCCTATGTGTCGGAAGCCATTGGCCTCGCGCTGCCGGGTTCTGCCAGTCCGCCGGCGGCGTGGGAAACGCGCGATGTGTACGCCGAACAGTGCGGTGAGACCGTGATGCGTCTCGTGCGTGATCAGGTGCGGCCGCGGCAAATCGTGACGCGTCGTGCGTTGGAGAACGCGGCGGCCGTTGTTGCTGCGACAGGCGGCTCAACCAATGCCACGCTGCACTTGCCGGCCTTGGCACACGAAGCCGGCCTCGCGTTCGACTTGTTCGATGTCGCCGAAGTGTTTCGTCGCACGCCACTCATTGCCGATCTCAAGCCGGGCGGGAAGTACCTCGCCAAGGATGTGCATGACATCGGTGGCGTGTCGATCATTCTCAAGGTGCTGCTCGACGGTGGATTCCTGCACGGTGATTGCCTGACCATCACCGGCAAGACGCTGGCCGAGAATCTGGCGGATGTGGCACTACCCGGTGATCAGAAGGTCGTTGTTCCGGTGGCGGAAGCGCTGTCGCCGACGGGCGGTCTGGTAGGTTTGCGCGGCAACCTCGCGCCCGATGGGGCGGTGGTGAAGGTGGCCGGTATGAAGCACGTCACGTTCTCTGGTCCGGCCCGCGTGTTCGACAGCGAAGAGGCGTGTTTCGAAGCGGTGATGCAGCGGCAGTATGCGGCCGGCGATGTGCTGGTCATTCGCTACGAAGGGCCGCGCGGTGGGCCGGGAATGCGAGAGATGCTGAGTACCACCAGCGCCATCTACGGACAGGGACTGGGCGAACAGGTGGCGCTCATCACCGACGGGCGATTCTCGGGTGCCACGCGCGGATTGTGCATTGGGCACGTGGGGCCGGAGGCTGCGGTAGGCGGTCCGATCGGACTGCTGCGCGATGGTGATGTGATCGACATTGATGGTGTGAACGGCACACTCTCAGTGCGGCTGAGCGACGAAGAACTCGCGGCACGGCATGCGGAGTGGAAGCCGCGGGCGACGGACTACACAAGCGGTGCACTCTGGAGATATGTGCAAACAGTTGGGCCGGCGAGGTATGGGGCGGTGGTGCATCCAGGTGGGGCGGCAGAAAAACACATTTACGCGGAGCAATAACGGCGTAAAGGGGAACTGCGAGGGGGGCTCGCGACTTGCTGTGAGCTTTGGGCCGTGGGCTGTGGGTTGGGGTTGTGTGGGAGCGGGGCGCGGGGGCGAGTGGTATAGCGGGGGCGGAATATTTGCGCCCCCCATGCTCGCAATCGCAGTATTTGGGTATGCCTCCTTTCTCTCTTCCTCGCGTGATCAGCGGCGCGGTGCTGCTGACCTTCCCGGCTGTGCTCGCGGCACAGGCTCCTGCGGCCAAGCGGCCCATGACGTGGCTTGATGCGCAGCATATGCGCGGCGCGTCGGCTCCAGTGCTTTCTCCCGATGGACGATACGCGGTGTATTCGCTGTCGACGCCGGATTGGAAGGCGGCGACGACACAGACTGATCTGTATCTCGTGCCGACAGACAAGGGTGCTGCTGCGACCCGACAACTGACATTCACCACCAACAAGAACGAAAGCTCACCACAGTGGGCGCCGAGTGGCGGATGGTTGGTCTTTGCTTCCAATCGTGAAGCGCCGACGGCATCAGCAAATCAGCAGCAGCTGTTTGTGCTGCATCCCGATGGCGGTGAAGCGCGTCGCATCACGAATGCGCGGGAAGGGGTGAGCACTTTTGCATTCTCCCGTGATGGGGCGTGGCTGGTATACCGCAGCGGAAAGGATGGCGAGGAACAGTTGTACGTGCTGGCCACGTCGGCCATCGCGCGTGGCGGGCCGGCGGACTCGTTGCCCGCTACGGCGCTGACCAAGCAGCCTGCCGGAGTGGACACGTGGCGCATCTCGCCCGATAGCAAGCGCGTGTACTTCCTCACGGCAGACACCGTCGATGCCGATGAGCGCAAGCGCCGCGAAATGCGCTTCACGGTGAATATCCGCAATGCAGAAGAGCCGACGGTGTCGATGTGGGTGACGGATATTGCGGGTGCTGGTGGGAGCGCGGCGCCTGCCACACGGCTCACGCGCGATCCCAAGTTGGCAGTCACCGGCTTTACCATCTCGCCCGATGGCCGCTGGGTTGGGTTCAATGCCACGCCCAACGATCGCTACAAGCGCAATGTCACCGAAGAAGGCATCTATGCCGATGTCTATCTGCTCGATACGCAGAATGGACAGGTCGAGCGCCTGACCGACAACGCGGAAACATCCGAGTCGGCGCTCAGCTTCTCGCCGGACTCGAAACAGATCGCGTTTTCGTCGTCCGATGACATGACGCGCTACAACATGAAGAATCGTCGTGTGTATCTGCGCGACGTGGCCGCGCGCGGGCAGCCATTCCGCAAGATTGGCGATCTCGATGGCGACGTGGCAGTGAACTTCTGGAGCGCCGATGGCAAGACCATCTACTTCAACGAAGGATGGCGCGCGACGCAGCAGCTTTTTGCACTCGATGTGGCGAGTGGCAAGGTAAAGGCCGTCACCAATGTGCAGGGTGTGCTGAGTGTGTCGCAGGATGAAGTCACCAAGCGATTCCTGGTGTCGTATCAGGATCCCGCCACACCGTCCGCACAGTATCTCGTGCCCACGCTGGCCGACCTTGGCAAGCGCGCCGCATGGGTGACGTTGGCTGAGCCAAACAATTGGGCACCGCAGCAACTCGCACTGGGCGACGCATCGGAGTTCACATGGACATCATCCGATGGCAAGCCCGTTGGTGGTGTGCTGCTCAAGCCGGTGGGTTACAAGCCCGGCACACGTTACCCGCTCATCGTGGCCATTCACGGCGGTCCTGCTGCAGCCGATCAGCTGAGCTTCAACGGCGGCTATGGCGCGCAGGTCTATGCCGGGCAGGGATGGATGGTGCTCATGCCCAACTACCGTGGTTCGACCAACTACGGCGAAGCGCACAAGAACGGCATCGTTGGTAACTACTTTCCGCCCGGCTACGAAGACATCATGACCGGTGTGGATGCGCTCATCAAGGATGGCATGGTTGACAGCACACGCATGGGTGTGCTGGGCTGGAGTGCCGGTGGTCACTGGAGCAATTGGATTCTCACCCACACCAATCGCTTCAAGGCTATCTCGAGTGGTGCGGGCACATCCAACTGGATTTCGATGTACGCGCAGTCCGATGTGCAGCGCAATCGTCAGCACTACCTCGGCGACAAGCTACCCTACGATGATTTTGATGCGTACTGGAAGCAGTCACCCATTCAGTACATTCGCAACGCAAAGACCCCGACGATGATCCACGTCGTCGAGGGTGACCCGCGTGTGCCCAGTCCACAGAGTGTCGAACTGCACATGGGTCTCAAGCGTGTCGGTGTGCCGACGGAATTGTTCATGTATCCCGGCAACTCGCACGGCATTCCTGACGCGCGCAATCGCATGGCCAAGAGCGCATCGGAAATGGCGTGGATGGATTACCACGTGCTTGGCAAAGGCGAGAAGTTTTCGTGGCGTGAAGTGCTCAAGACACTTGAGACCACGGCGACGCTAAAGTAGACGAGAGCACGGTCGACGCAGTCGCTCGGATGACAAAGAGGCCAGCACCCGAATTCGGATGCTGGCCTCTGCTTTCTTGCGTTGGATAAACCAGCTCAGCCCGCGCGCAGTCCCGGCATCGGGAACGGGCTGCTCAGCGCTTCCTGCGCGGCGGTGATGACGGCAGCCGGCAGCGGGGCCGAGCCTGCGCGCTTGGCGGCCTCGACCACCATGGACAGCGCACGGGCCTGGGCCGCATAGGCGGCCAGCAATGCACCACCAGCGCCAGGCGTCGCGATGATGTCGTGGGCCAGCGTATCCAGCTGCTCCGCCAGGGCTGCGGTGGTCGAGCCAATCACCGGTTCGCTCCGCTCCTGCCGCGCCGACGCGGGCGGCGTCAGCCCCGGAAAGCCTGACGGGGCAAGGGCTTCCTGAATACGACTGTTGGTGGCAGCGAGGGCGGCCAGCCGGCGGCGCGCCATCTGTGACGACTCAAATCCCACGCGTTTTCTCCAGTTGGGGCATCTATAGAGAGGATCGCCAGTAGCTGCACTCTTGACAGATGCCGACCTGTTACATAAATGCGACAGTGACAACGGTGCGAACCATGCGGGCAGCCCGCATGGTGAGGGTCGCACCTGGATGGCTAGTGTTGCGGTAGTGCTGGACTTCCTGCAGGGCCCCGTTCGAGCTCTCCCCAATCGGAGGCTGGATGCACGTCCTTAGCCCGGCTGCTGATCGTGATCTCGCCGCGCGGGATCTGGCACTTTTGGCCAGAACCACGCTCGACGAACACTGGGCCGTCGCCGCTATTCCGTCGGAACGGCGATCTCTGCTGCTCGAACGCGCCGATGCGGCGGCCCTGCTGCCTGGTGACGGGCTCGGTGAACCCATTGCCGACGGCCTGGCTCTTCTCGGCACCGCCTACGAACTCGCGGCACTGGGGCAACTCGAGGTTGCTCTCAATCCCACGCCCAGCGCGGGACGCGATCTGGCCCAGGCGGTGCTCTCGCTGGGTGCGGCCAGGGCGTTCCGATGTGCGGCTGCCCTTCGCCCCCCCTTGGATGAGGGTGAGTCCGCCACCAAGTGGGCGCTCAAACTCGGTGCCCTTGCTCTGGTGAGCCGACAGACCGAGGCCTACGTCCGCTGGTGGGAGGCCCGCCACCATGTCGCCGAGGTCGTCAAGCGCACGGCGCAAAGCCTCGACGCCGAGCCCTGGGAGCCCTACGCCCGCGGCACCCTGTGGATGGCTTGGCTGGGTCTGATGGGTGCTCCCGTGGCTGCTCTGCCCGAAACGGTGGCCGACGAGCTGCCCATGCTCACCGCCACGCGTTCCCGACTCGCGGCTTTCCGTGAGCGGCGCGCCGACCATGATGTCACGGGCGATGGACCGGTTCTCAATGCCGCGGCTCTGCGTGCCCGGATGACCGAGTTCGCGATCCGCCACCTGGCTGACGCCACGGAACTGCTCACCGTGGCGGTTCTCAGGCGCACGCTCCCCGATGTGTCCGCCGAGTTCAAGCTGCACTTGAGCGCAGCTCGCTCGGCCATGGCGGGCGATCATGGGCAGGATGTGTTGCTCGCGTGGTTGCAGGCTGCCGGCGTCACGCTGGCAGGCGGCGTGACCGCGCAGCTCGAACTCCCAGGATTTTAGTCTTGCGACCCGTGGCGCTCTTGGCGCCACGCCACACGCGATAGACCCGACGACCCGTGGAGCCCACGGGGAAGGCCACCGTGTGCCCTCCAATCGGAATGATGTCGGCCATCAGCGCCCCAAGCGCGAGTCTTTCGGCTTCGCTGAGGGGCGTCGTCGCGTTGGCGGTCGCGTCCGCCTCAATCATGAACCACTGGGCGGACGCACCATCCTGCTCGGCTACACGGAGTACGTACGCATCGTCGCAGGTCCAGAACGCCTGAATACGGTCTGCCTCACCCACCATGTGGATAGGAAGGCTTGTGATGGGCGCGGGCTCCATCTGGCCGATTGGCGTATCAACCTGGATGACGTGCATTGCAGAATTCCGTGAGGAGGCAGGAACGTGATCATCGTTGATCGCACTCACGGTGCGTCATCGATGGGCGGGGATGTTATGACGATCCACGCGCTCACGCAATACGGGTATTGTGGTCTAAGTTGTTGACATTATTGTCGATAGATGTTGAAAGGCATGTGGATAACGTGCTAAGTGCCGGTGTTTGCAATCGCTGCGCCCGGCATTGTTGTGGAAAAGCATGTCTGTGAGACCACGAAAAGGCACGCAACGAATCCTGGTGTTATCCACACGCCTTGTTGTCACAAAACTGCTGTTATGAAAATTATCTACAGGAAATTTTCGCTGATTTGTACCCGCCGTGACATTTCCAGGTCGCGCAGAAAACCCATGGCGCCCCCGAGGTCCTGACCGCAGCTTCTTTGGATCTTTCCTCCCAAGTCTGGAGTGCTGCGTGTCTGTGGATCCTCGTATCGGCTTGCTCGTTGGGCGCGAATGGTCATTCCCGCCCGCGTTCATTGATGCGGTTGCTCGTCGCCAGTCTGGCGTGACGGCCGACTACATCTCGCTGGACGCCATGCAGATGGCCCAGCCGATTCCGTATTCGCTCATCATTGATCGCATTTCCCATGAAGTGGGTTTTTACCGCACGGTGCTCAAGCATGCGACACGCATGGGCGTGACGGTGGTGAACAACCCGTTCATGTGGTCGGCGGACGACAAGTTCTACGACGCCACACTGGCGGTGCAGCACGGCGTGGCGCACCCGAAGACGGTGGTACTGCCCAACAAGGATTACATCCCGGGCATTTCGCATTCGGAATCGCTGCGCAATCTGGCGTATCCGCTCAACTGGAAGGGGGTGGCGGACTACATCGGCTTCCCCTGCGTGCTCAAGGATGCGCACGGCGGCGGATGGCGCGATGTGTATGTCTGTGACTCGATGGAGGAATTGCTGCATCACTACAATCACAGCGGTCTGCTGACGATGGTGGTGCAAGAGTTCATCAAGTGGGACGCCTATGTCCGTTGCATGGTGCTCGGGCGCGAACATGTGCTCGTGATGCCCTACGACCCGCGGGAGCGGCGCTACATCCCGGACCCGGACTTCCTGGGCAAGGATCTCGAGGCGCAGTGCACGCGCGACGCGCTCACGCTGTGTCGCGCACTGGGCTACGACA
The DNA here is from genome assembly GCA_016742275.1 of Gemmatimonadaceae bacterium. Taxonomy (GTDB): domain Bacteria; phylum Gemmatimonadota; class Gemmatimonadetes; order Gemmatimonadales; family Gemmatimonadaceae; genus Gemmatimonas. The sequence continues at coordinate 67,446 of JACVCD010000022.1, read as the reverse complement.
TGAACACGGTCGAGTTTGCAGTGAGGGACGGGGTGCCTTACGCGATCGACTTCATGAACCCGGCACCGGATATGGACATCAATTCACTCACGCCGAGCTATTTCGAGTGGGTGGTGGAGCACATGGCGGACCTCGCCATCAAGCTGGCGACGGCGCCACGTCCGGAGCGCGTGTCGGATCCGATCATCGGCGCCTCACAAAGCTCCCGCTGATGATTGTGTCCACATTGACCGGACATGAGTCTCGCGGCAGAACCATCGAGGCTTATCACGATCTGCTGACACGCGGTTCGTTGGCTGAAGATTCGGCGGCCGTGCTTGATCAGCAGTTGCGTGTTGCTGGACTGTTCTTTGGAGATCGTCCGCTGTGCAGTGTGTTGCGCCCGCGGTTTCTGTCGTTGGCTGACTATCGTGAAATCGCATCGGCCAGCGCGTTGGTGGGGCAGGCGTTTGAAAAGGTTCGGATAGCGGCCATGAAAGATGCGGCGCTTCGTGCTCAGTTCGGATTGCTGGACTGGGAAGAAGTGCTCGTGCACGCCGATCCTGGCTACGCGGCTGCCAGCCCAACGTCGCGGCTTGATGCGTTCTTTGCATCGCCCGAACAGGGTGGTCTCAAGTTCACGGAATACAACGCGGAAACCCCGGCCGGCGCCGCGTACAACGACGCGTTGTCCAAGGCCTTCCTGGCCTTACCGGTCATGCAGGCATTCCAAGCCACCCACTTCCCGTTGCCGATCCCCTCGGCGCCTGGTGTCGTGGATGCCCTGCTGCGTGCGTTCCGGCAATGGCGCGGGACATCCGAAGCGCCGCGCGTGGTCATTCTGGACTGGAAGGAAGTGCCGACGGCGTCGGAGTTCGTGCTGTTTGAACGCGAGTTTTCGGCGCGTGGTATCGAGGTGTTCATCGGTGATCCGCGTGACGCGGAGTTCTCGAACGGGAAGCTGACGGTGGCCGGTCGACCGGTCACGATGATCTACAAGCGCGTGCTGATCGATGAATTGGTCAACCGTGAAGGGCTCGAAAGCCCGGTCGTCCGAGCTGTGAGAGCGGGCGCGGTGTGTATGGTCAATTCGTTTGGCTGCAAGCTTTTACACAAGAAGGCTTCACTTGCAGTGTTAAGTGATGAACGCCAGGCGACTCTACTGTCTGCGGACGAACAGGCCGCCGTGCAGCGGCATGTGCCGTGGACGCGAGTGGTTGAGGAACGGAAGACGCAGCACGCTTCGGGGACCGTTGATCTGGTGCCGCACATCGCCGCGCATCGCGAACAATTGGTCCTCAAGCCCAACGACGAGTACGGCGGCAAGGGCATTGTACTCGGCTGGACGGTGGACGATGCCGTGTGGCAGGACGCTATTCGCACGGCCCTTCGTGAGCCATATATCGTTCAGGAGCGCGTGACGCTCCCCAGTGAGCCCTGGCCGACGTTGGTTGATGGCGCGCTGCACATCGGTGACCGCATGCTCGACACGGCACCGTTCATGACTGATGGCACCCTGATGAATGGGTGCCTGACGCGCATCGCCACGGACCCGCTGCTGAATGTGACTGCTGGCGGCGGATCCAACGTTCCGACTTTTCTGGTAGAGACTCGTTGATGTCTGCTTTGTACCGTCCCACGATCGGCCTGACCACACAAACGCTGCACTCTATCGATGGCATCCCGCCGGCGCTGCCATCGTCATGGGTGATGAACCAGCGCTACTTCGTGGCGGCCACCAGCGCGGGTGCCGTACCCTGGATGATTCCGTTGCTGGACGATGATCTGTACACGTTGCGCGAGATTTACGAACGTTTGGATGGTCTGCTGATTCCGGGTGGCGTGGATATCAATCCGGCCGAGTATGGTGAGGAGAAGCGTCCGGAGTGCGGCAATCTCGATCCCGCGCGCGATCGTGTGGAACTGCAGCTGGTGCGTTGGGCCATTGCCGATGGCAAGCCGGTGCTGGGTCTCTGCCGCGGTATGCAGATCATCAACGTTGCGCAGGGTGGAAGCATGTGGCAGGATCTTGCCTCACAAAAACCATCCTTCCACAAGCACGACTTCTTTCCCACGGCAGGCTTTGAGCGCGATCACATGGCGCATGAAGTCGATGTCGTGGCTGGCACACGTTTGTCACGATTGTTCGAGTCCACACGATGCGGCGTGAACAGCATGCATCATCAGGGTGTGAAGTCGCTTGGACATGACCTGGTGGTGTCAGCGACGGCTGACGATGGCTTGGTGGAAGCGCTGGAAGGAACCAGCGACGCCTTCCTCGTTGGTGTGCAGTGGCATCCCGAGGTGTTCGAGATGGCGGACCCGCACACACGTCATCTGTTCGGCGGTTTTATTCAAGCAGCGGTGGAGTGGGCAACTTCCAGGAACACGTCCAAGGCGGGCGTGGGGGGCTGAATGCGCGGACCGAGTCTCACCGTAGGCATCGAGGAAGAGTACCAGATCATCGACCCGGTCACGCGTGATCTCACGCCCGGGTTCGATGCGCTGGTCACCAGTGCGGATGCAGCGGCCGCCGATGTAAAGGCGGAGCTACATCAGTGCCAGGTGGAGATCGGCACGCGGCCCTGCGCGAACATCGCCGAGCTGCGTGAGGATCTCGTCAAGCTGCGGGGACTCGTGATCAAGGCGGCCGGTCAGCATGGGCTTACCATTGCTTCGGCCGGCACTCATCCGTTTTCGAACTGGATGAATCAGGAGATGACACCCAAGGAGCGATACCTGGGTGTCAAAGCGGAGCTGCAGGATCTTGCCCATCGTCTACTGATCTTCGGCACACATGTGCATGTGGGCATTGAAGATCCGGAATTCCGCATCGACTGCCTGAATGCGGCGCGTTATATCCTGCCTCACATTCTGTGTCTCTCCACATCGTCGCCGTTCTGGTTCGGGCGCAACACGGGACTGCATTCATATCGCAGCATCGTGTTCAAGAATTTCCCTCGCACCGGTGTGCCGCGCATTCTGAACGGGTGGAGTGATTACTCCGATCTGGTCGATACGCTGACGCGCACGCGCAGTATTCCTGATGGATCGAAGGTGTGGTGGGATGTGCGGCCGCACCATCTCTATCCCACACTCGAGTTCCGCGTATGTGATGTGAACACGCGAGTGGACGAGGCGGTGTGCATTGCCGCCATGTTGCAGGCGGTGGTGGCCAAGATGTGGAAGCTGCGCCGCGACAACATGACGTTCCGCGTGTACGCGTCGGACCTGATCGAAGAAAACAAGTGGCGCGCGGTACGTTACGGTCTGGGCGGCAAGCTGATCGACTTCGGCAAGAAGGAAGAACTGCCGGCGTCGGTGCTGATTCGTGAGCTCATCGAGTGGTTCCTGGACGATGTGCTCGACGAGCTCGGAACGCGTAAGGAAGTGGAGTATGCCTTCCGCATCATGGAGGAAGGCTCGAGCGCGCAGCGTCAGCTGGCCACGTATGCGCGCACGGGGGATTTGCGGGCGGTGGTCGATCAGCTGATTCGCGAGACGGCCGAGGGCGTGTGTGAGCCGACCCTAGGGCCACCACTCGAGTCGTATGCGTCGCCGATTTCGGCGGCACATCAGAGTGCGGCGCCGACGCCGTCGTCGAATCAGGCGGTGAGGGGGCAGTCGGTCCCTTAGGGATCCCGCCCCAACGCCTCGTAGTGTGCCGCCACTCGCGCCGCCATGCCTTGGCGCGAGTACACGTCGGGGCGCCGGTCATCGATGACCTGTGCAATGATGGCCGCCACTTCGTCCGCTGATTGAGCGAGCGGCAGCACACGCGAGTCCACACCACCGTGCAGGGCATTGAGGCCGAAGTCGGTGTGCACCACACCCGGCGAGACTAGCGAGAACTGAATGCCGGGATGCTCGGCCTGGACTTCGTCGCGGAAGTTGATGGTGAGGCTGTTCAGGAAATGCTTGGCGGCGCTATAAGCTGCTCGCGGTACGACCGAAGGAATGCGGCCGAGCATGGACGACACATTGATCACGTGGCCGCGTCCGACGAGCTGGAAATGGGGCAGCACGGCCTGCGTACCATAGAGGGCGCTCTTCACGTTCACGCGCATCATGTCGTCGATGTCGGTGTCGGTGAGTTGTGAAGGCAGGCGAGTGATGCCGCGGCCTACGTTGTTCACGAGCACATCGAGGCGACTGAACTGCGCGAGCGCGGTGTCGACCATGTCCTCCACCTGTGAGCGATCCGTCACGTCGGCGACAATCGGAACGACGGGGCTGCCCAGCTGTTTCAGGCGATCCGCCAGCTGCTGCAGGCGATCTCCGCGCCTCGCCACGAGGACCAACGCATGCCGCCCGGCAAGTTGATTTGCCAGCGCGGCACCGATGCCGTCGCTCGCGCCGGTGATAACCGTGACGGGAAGTGATGGGGGCGGGCTGACCGTCTGGGCTGAGCTGTATTGCGACATGATGCTATGCGTTCCGGAATGCGACCCTGTAAAAACTACTAATACAACTGAAATGGTCGGGTTTTTATGCTTCGCTCTATGAAAACACTTCTCAACTACCGTGTTTCGCGTTCGACCTTCGCGGCCTCGGTGGCGATTCTTGGCCTGGCTGGCCTTACAGCCTGCGAATCCGAATCCGCTCCCACTGGCCCGGAAGGACCGAGTGGTGAGCTCGCGATCAACGAAGTCCGCACACTCTCGCCGATCAACGCCACCAGCAACGATACGCTGGTGCATGTGAACCTGGCCACGGGTGCCGTGGTTCCTGCATCGGGGACGTGGGATATCGCGTTGCGTCGTTTCGAAGTGCGTCTCAACAGCCCGGCAGTGGCTGGCACGGCGAGTCGCAACGTGACGGGGTATGCGGTGGCGGAGAATCGCAACGCCACCAATGAGCAGGTGATGGCGTTCACGCCAGCTGCTACGCTCTCGGTGTTTGATCAGTTCCGTGCGGCGCAAATTCCTGCGGACACTGCGTTCAAGAGTGATGTGTTGTCGAGCAGCTCGACGTCCTATCTCACGTTTGGTGCAGTGCCAGCCGCCAATGCGGCGCGCTATTGGAAGGTGCGCGCGGCCAATGGTGCCTTTGCGCTGTTCCGTGTGTCGGCGTTGACGTTCACGCCCGCCGTGCAGGTGGCATCGATCACGTTCGAAGTGCGTCAGCAGACGGGCACCACGCTCGGCGCGGCGCAGTCGTTCACCATCAATGCGCCTACGGCACCGGTGGCGATCAGCCTGACGAGCGCGCAGAGTGTCACGCCGAATGGTTGCAACTGGGACTTCACCTTTGATCCGTCGACAACGTCGCTGGCCCTGACGTCGAACACCGCATGCAATGTGGCCACGTCACCGGGACCGACGTCGCCGGCGTTTGCTGCGGCTACGAGCGCGAGCGATGCCGCGCAGTACGTGCCGTATCTCAGCGTGCTGTCCGGACCGATTCCCAACTCGTCGTCGGACAAGATCGGACCGTTCCTCTACAACCTTGCCGGCACGAATCGTCTGCACCCGACCTTCAACACGTACCTCGTGCGTTCGGGCGCTCTCGTCTACAAGGTGCAGTTCATCAACTACTACGGCGAAACCGGGACGTCAGGCTACGTCACGCTGCGCTACGCTCGTATTCGCTGAGGATTTTCGTTCATGCGTGACAGCAGACATCGCGCCATTCGGCGCGTGATGTCGCCGTGGACCTGCACGCGCCTGCTCATTGCAGGCGCGTGCGCGTTGCATGGTATCGTTGCCGCTCCTGCGGCCGCAGCACAGCAAGCCACATCGTCATCTGCACCAACCGTTCGCATCATCAGTGCAACAGATCGTGCGCCGGTGGTTGGCGCCGAATTACGTGATGCCGATGGACGAGTGGTGGCGCGCACCGATCCTGATGGACGTGTGCAACTCCCTGCCATTGTTGCCGGTGTCACCGTGCGTGCGCTGGGTTTCCGCGCCTTCTCCCTGCTGGCTGGTGCAGCGGATTCGGTGCTCACGCTCGTGCCACTACCCACGGTGTTGCCGGTGTTCACGACCACCGTTGGACAGCGCGTAATTCGCGCGTCCGAGTCGCCGCGCAGTGTCACGGTGCTCGAGCGGCGCGATATCGATGCGGCGGCGGCGGTTTCCGCCAATACGTTGTTGCGTCAAATTCCGGGTCTGCAGGAAATCAGCAGCCCGCCGGCACGCACATCCATCAGCATTCGCGGGTTCGATGATGCGCGTGTGCTCGTGCTCGTGGATGGCGAGCCCATTCCCGGCAGTCTCATGGACAGCCGCGACATTGGTCGCCTGAGCACCTTGTCTGCTGAACGCATTGAAGTGACCAAGGGGCCGTCAGCGGTGGAGTTCGGCAGCGACGCCATTGGTGGTGTGATCAATCTCGTGCAGGCGGCGCCGGCCAAGCGTCTCACGCTCGATGGCACGGCCCGCATGGGCGAGCTCGGTCGTCAGGAAGCGAATGTTGGCGTGAGCAATACCATTGGCGGTGTTGGCGTGCGCCTCAATGGTGGCTGGCGTCAACTCGATCAGGTCACGGGTGTCAACGCGAGTGGGTCGACGCTCAATCGTCTGTATGACGTACGCATGGATGTCCGTGTACCGGTCACGACGCGGTTTGCCTTGCGTTTCGATGCACAGGGGACGCAGGAGCGTCAGCGTTGGCCGGTCGATGGTCTTTACAATGGCTTCATCGACAACATCGGTGGTCAGGGTTTTGTCGAAGGAACGTACCGTGGCCTCGGTGGTGTGTGGAGAGCGCGCACATTCACGCAGCGGTTCTCGTATCAGTACAAGCAGGCGCAGGGCATGGTGCCGATTGCCGGATCGGGTGACTCACTCGAACAGCGCGAACGCCTGACACGTGCGCTGCTGGCGTACAGCCGTGTGCTTGGCCGTCATACGCTCGATGCCGGGGTGCAGTACAGCTCACGTGCGCTCGTGGCACCGGCCAAGGTGGATGGCGACAGTGTGACGGATCAGGTGCGTGAGGTTTATGCACGTGACGCGTTTGCCCTTGGTCGCTCATACTGGACGCTTGGCGTGCGACACACGGATGGATCACTGTGGGGTGCTGCCACGAATCCGTCCATCGGCACCAGTGTTCAGCTCTCCGATCAGTTCACCGTGCGTGGCAATGTGGCACGCGGTTTCCGCGCTCCCGGGTTCAAGGACATCCGCTACACATTCACGAACGCGAGCGGCGGCTACACCATCATTGGCAATCCGCTGCTGACTCCGGAATCGTCGTGGAGTCAGTCATTGGGCGCGTCATGGGCCCGCAGCGCCGCTTTTGGTGTGGAAGTCGAACTGTATCAGACCAACGTCGATGATCTGATCGACACGCGTTTTCAAGGTATCGGCACCTCGGGCTTGCAGACCTACGCCAACGTGAACATCGCGCAGGCGCGTACCCGGGGTGTGGAACTCACGCTGCGTGGCACCGTGGGTAGCACGACGTGGTCGTTGGGCTATGATGGGCTTTCCGCGCGCGATCTCGAGTTCGATGTGCCACTCAGCCGCCGCGCGCGGCACACGGCGCGTGGACGTCTGTCGCGTGTGTGGGCGTTGCGTCAGGGGCTCACCACGGATCTCACGGCGCGTTACACCGGTGCGGCGCCCCTCGTGACGAGTGGGTCGAGTGATGGTTCCGTGCCGCCGTCGATCACGGGAGAGCAGGGTGCCATGATGGCTGTGGATTTGCAGTTCCGTCAGGCGCTGACACGCACGCTGGAGCTGTCAGCGGGTGTGAACAATGCGCTCGGACAGCGTCCGGCCATGTGGACGCCGGCGTTTGATCGCCAGATCTACGCAGGCCTCCGTCTGCGCTGGGAACACGCGGACGCGGCGAAGTAAGCGCCCCCCGTTCCTGCGATCAACGGAGCAACGCCCTGCTGATTAACCCAGCAGGGCGTCGTCGTGTGTGGTCTGCGCGCGAAGCAACAATCGTGCGGCACTTTCCGGCATATCCTGCGCGCTCAGCACACTGGGCACTGAGCCAGGTTCCCGACGCTGCAGTGTGACCCGCGTCGCCGCCGCACGGCCGGTAACCTCACCAACAAAGTGCGCGTGCTGACCGGTTCGTCGATGCGTCAGCGACGCGTGCCACTGTCCGTCCTGCCGCCAGGTGCGCGCGTCGAAGACGGCGACACGATGGGCCGGTAGTCCGGCATCGACCAATGCCATCGCGGCCGCGGCTCCGCTGAGGAAGGGATCGTGAGCGGGCGGGACATCGTGCGCCAGCACATCCGCAGCACTGACGCGACCTGACGCGTGCTGCGCCGACCGGGAAACGGCCTGACTCAAGAGGGCCTGAAACTTCTCGCGTGTTACATCGGAGACCGCGAGCAACTCCATGGCTCGTGCCGTGTATCGAAGATTCTGGCGCACTTCGATGCGATCTACATCATCGAAAAACCAGGCACAGGACGTGAACGTGCGGAGCGATGCGCGCTGCGCTTCAAGAAGCACTCGCGCACGTTGCACGGCCTCGTCGTGATGTGCGAGATCCGGTCGTATGACTGCACGAACAAACTGTTCAAGCTGCTCACCATCCTCGCCCACGACCTCTCCGTATGCATCGCGCACGGACCATGGGTCGTCCGCAAATAGCGTGGCGGCTTCGGCTGCGTATTGCTGCTGAATTGTTTCACCGAGCAGCGTCATGGCTTCCCGAAGCGGTGCCCGCCACTCTTGCTGCGGGCTTCGGCCACCATCGAGACGGCAGCCACAATTGCTGCGCCACCGCTCCACTCCGTGTGCGCAACTCCATGCCGACGGCGACACCAGCGTCACCTCCTGCTCGGCCGGATGGTTGGCAACCAACGTCGCAGCATTGGTCAGCTGGGTAGCTGTTCGCGTCGATGGTGCGTTGGCAATGAGCCGAAGCGCCGTACCCAGTGCCTGCACACCATTGGCATGATGATGCCCGAATGTTTCCCCGTCGGTGGCAAGTGTGGTGCAGGTGGGTTGCTCGAGCAGCTGATCGCGCCACGGTGTGAAGCGTTCGGCAAGCGCGACCGGATTGTCGAGCAGCCCACCGAATGCCACATCGCCCGCCAATGCACCATCATAAGGCACGATTGTGATGAATCGGTCCGTATGACGGCGACTCGTCCATCTCACCGGCATGCCACGTCCATCGTGTCCACGCACCTGATACGGCGCAAGGATGGTGTAGCGCACCCCTTCGGTGATCAGATCTTCGAGTGTGTCTTCATCAACCGCACACTCGGGAAGCCACATGCCATCGGCCGATCGACCGAAGCGACGGGCGAAATCCCTGAGTCCCCAGCGAATTTCCGTGAGACGGTCGCGAGGAGAGGCCAGCGGAAGAATGACGTGGTGATACGGCGCCGCCATGGCATTACCGTAGCCCCAGCGACGCACGCTCGCCGCATCACCGGCCCGCATGGCGGCAAGTGTGCCTGGTGCATTGGCCGAGAGCCACTCACACAGTGTGGCACCGACGTCGAAGTTGCACCATCCATAGAGATTGACCACACGCGCCAGTCCAGAACGCGCATCGGCATCGTTGGCGCGCGCCTGTGCCTCACGAATGTAGAACGGTGCCGCGGCCTGTCGTGCATAACACTCGCGATCGATGCGGGCGTTCCAGTCGTGATCGGGACGCGCTGATGGTTCTACTCGCACCTCTTCCAGCCATGGATCTTCGCGTGGCGGCTGGTAGAGGTGCTGGTGGACAATCAGCGAGTGTGGAGCGGTCATGGTGTTGATGAACGCGAAACGTCAGCCGCGACGATGCGCAATGTCCATGGCACGCCGATAGACATCGGCGTAGCGCTCAGCAGACCGCTCCCATCCAAAATCACGCAGCATGGCGGTCTTCATGCGCGGCAGCCACGCGGCTGGATCATGGAAACGCGCCAATGCACGTGAGATGCCACGGTCGAGCGCTGCGGGCTGGAACTCGTCGAACAGGAATCCGCTGGCGTCATCATCGATGGTATCGGCAATACCACCGACACGACGTCCAACTGGCAATGCGCCATAACGCTGCGCGCGAAGCTGTGTCAGCCCGCACGGCTCGTATTGCGACGGCATGAGGAAGATGTCAGCACCCGCCATCAATCGATGCTCCATGCGATCGGTGAAGTCGAGCTGCACTCCCACATGACGCGGACGGGCACGGGCTAACTGCAGCAGTGCCTGCTCATAACGTGCTTCACCCGCGCCAAGGAACACGAACTGGGCATCGAGATTCCATACCTCGTGCGAGTTGAGCAGGAGGTCCAGTCCCTTCTGCGAAACAATACGACCAGTAAACCCGAACAGCGGCGTGCGTTTGCGCTGGGGCAGTCCGAATGACCGCTGCAATGCAGCCTTGCAGCGCGCCTTGTTGGATGGATCGGCAACCGAATAGTTGGCCGTGATCTGATCATCGGTGGATGGATCCCACGCTGACTGATCAATGCCGTTGGTGATGCCCGTGAAACGATTGCCGAGCATCTGAAAGACTTCCTGCAGACCAAAGCCGCCGCCCGGTGTACGCAACTCCTGAGCATGTGTAGGGCTGACCGTAACCACCATGTCGGCGAAGGTCAGACCACACTTGAGGAAGTTGATACGCCCGTACCACTCGGCATGGCGGAAGTTGTAGACCTCGCGCGGAATGCCACAGTCGTTGAGCAGCGACGCCGAGAAATGCCCTTGATATCCGGCATTGTGCACGGACAACACGGTTGGGGTATCGGCGTATCGCTGCTGCAATTCCGCGTAGCTGCGCATGTAGAGCAGCGCGAGCGACGTGTGCCAATCGTGCGCGTGCACCAGCACGGGACCTGCGATCAGTCGCGGAATGGCGTCGAGTACTGCGCGCGAGAACAACGCAAAGCGGCGCGCATTGTCGGTGTAATCCTTGCCGCCTTCGCCGTACAAACCGCCACGCGCGAAGGCGCTCGGGATGTCGACAAACACAACTTTTGGTCCCTTCTTCGGGTGCACCTCGCGGAAGAACCGTACTTCTTCACCGCGATAGCCGAGCTCCACCTGAATTGGCCGGCCAAGTGGTGCGAGGTCAGGTGCGTGATCTCGCACGGTGCGATAGAGCGGTACGAACACGACCACGTCCGCGCCGCCCTTCACCTGAAACTCGGCGAGCCCCTTCACGGCTTCCGCGAGCCCGCCCGTGCGGGCATATGGGCTGTACTCGGCTGTGAGGTGCACGATGGTGCGCGTCCCATTGGCGGGGGCGCGCACGATTGGAGATCCGAATCCGGGAACCGTCATGTCACGCGATTGGTGGATCGTCCGGCGTGGTCTCTCCACGAATGGACGGCGCGTAGTAATTGCGGGCGTACTGCTCCACCATGCGACGGGCGGTGAACTGCTGGCCTGCCACACGCACGGCATGCTTCATCATCGTGAGCCAACGACGCGGCAGTTCGTTGCGGTCACGATCGTAATAGCGAGGCACGACTTCCTGCTCGAGCAAATCGTAGAGACGGTTGGCCGTGTTCCAGCCCGCGTCGTCGTCCACTTCCGGTTCGATGGCCCAGCCGTTGTTGCCTTCGTAGCCCTCTTCCCACCAACCGTCGATGGTGGACAGCTGCGGCACGCCGTTGAGGGCGGCCTTCATGCCGCTGGTGCCCGAGGCTTCGAGCGGTACACGCGGCAGGTTGAGCCAGAGGTCCACACCCTGCACAAGCAGGTGCGCGAGGTGCATGCCGTAGTCTTCCACGAAGGCAATGCGTCCTTCGAAACGCGGATCACGCGTGAAGTGATAGACGCTCTGCAGCACCTGCTTGCCGGGATTGTCGGCGGGATGGGCCTTGCCGGCGAACACGATCTGCACCGGGCGTGACGAGTTGGTCACGAGGCGCTGCAATCGCTCGACGTCACGGAAAATGAGATTGGCGCGTTTGTAGGTCGCAAAGCGGCGCGCGAATCCAATGGTGAGCGTGTTGGGATCGAGCAGGGTACCCGCGCCGACCAACTGCGTGGATTCCATGGCGCCGCGGGCAAACGCACGACGTGCTTCCTCACGCACGAGGCGCATGAGCGTGTGCTTGAGGCGCTGGTGCACATACCACAGGCGTTCGTCATCAAGCGTGAGCACCTGTTCCCAGAGGGAGGCATCGTTGGTGTGGCCCCACGCCGGTCCCAAGTGTTCGTCAAGCAGACGCATGATGGGGTTGGCCATCCATGTCGCCAGGTGTACACCGTTCGTTACGTGCCCGACGGGTACCTGATCCGCATCGCGATTGGCCCACAACGAGCGACTCATTTCGCGCGTGACGATACCGTGACGACGCGACACCGCGTTCACGCGTCGCGAGAGTCGCACCGAAGCCGCCGTCATGTGATACACACCCGCGCCAGACTCCGGGTGGAATCCGATACGCAGGAACTGCTCGGCGTCGATGCCCATGTCACGCCAGTACCCGTTGGCGCACTCACGTACGTCCTGAACGGGGAAGTGATCGTGACCAGCAGGAACAGGCGTGTGCGTGGTAAACACACTGGCATTGCGCACCTGCTTCACGGCATCCGCGTACGACGTGCCCTGCGTGGTGAGCTCACGAACCCGCTCGACCATCATGAAGGCCGCGTGACCTTCATTGGCATGCCAGGCAGCGGGATGGATGCCTAGGGCACGAAGTGCTCGCACACCGCCCACTCCAAGCAGCCACTCCTGACGGAGACGCATGGCCGGTCCGCCCGAATACAGCTTGGAAAGCAGGGGGCGATCGTCGGGGTGATTTTCCTCGAGATCGGAATCGAGCAGGTACACGGGCACACGGCCCACCTGCATGGTCCAAACACGAATGTGGATGTCACGGCCAAACGTATTGACCGTTACGAGATGCTTGGCGCCATTGCGACCCGGAAGCGGGGCAATTGGCACATCGCGGAAGTTGATGCGCGCGTCCGAGTCTTCCTGCCAGCCATCGACGCGGATGTGCTGATCGAAGTAGCCGTTGCGATAGAGAATCCCGACGGCAACAAGCGGCACGCCGAGGTCAGAGGCCGTCTTGAGGTGGTCACCGGCGAGCACACCAAGGCCACCCGAATAAATAGGCACCGAGTTGTGGATGCCGAACTCCGCACAGAAGTAGGCGACAGGGCGACCGCGCAGCTCGGGGAATGTGCGCGCGTACCACGTGTGTTCGTCGGAGCGTTCGGAGGCCAACCACTGCATGGCCCGGTCGTAACGGGCGAGGAATACATCATCCGTCGTCAATTCCTGAAGTCGGGATGGTGCGACCTGATGCAGGAGCGTGATGGGATTGTGCCGGAGGCGCGCCCACAGACTCTCGTCAATGGACTTGAACAGGGAGCGCGCGTCGCGATTCCAGCTCCAGGCGAGATTCTGCGCGAGGTGCGCCAGACCGCGGATGCGGCCGGGAATGGCGGGAGCACCGGGCATGAACGGGTTTGTAGGCGCGTCAACAGGAGCAGTCATAACGTGTGGCCGATGTTGCTGAAATCCGCCTGATTGGCGAGTGTGAGATTCCCAATGGAAAGCTATGCGCGGGGCCGCGGGTGTGGACAGGGAATGCGGCCCGGACTAGAGTCGAAAAGCTGCGCGAACATCCCTTGACCCCGGTGTCACATGTCCGTCCGTTCTCCCAGAAAACAGTCGTCGAAACAAGTGTCGAAGTCGGCCGCCCGTGGCGCACGGGGCGCCCGTCGTCCGCTCGAGGTGTTCAAGTTCGGTGGCGCTTCGTTGGCTGATGCGGATGCCGTTCGCCATGCGATTGGTCTCATCCTCGCTGCCGATGGCTCCCGGGTGGTGACGGTGGTATCGGCCCTCGCTGGCGTGACCGATGCCTTGCTCGATGTGGCGGAGACGGCGTTGCGGGGCGATGTGCCCCGTGTGGATCGGGCGGTCGATGCCCTGCGTCTACGCCATCATGCCGTGGCCAACGGAGTGATGACGACACAGCGGGCGCGTGCGGCACTTTGTCGTGAGCTCGACGTCGCGTTCGACGAATTGCGTACGCTGGCCCACGGCGTCGCGAGCTTGCGCGAACTGACTCCACGTACGCGGGATTTTCTGGTGGTGCGTGGTGAACAGCTCTCGGCGCAGCTTGTGGTGGCCGGGCTCAAGGCGTGTGGTGGCAAGGCGCAGTACGTGGAGGCGGCCGAGATCATTGTCACGGACGGTGTGTTCGGCAACGCGTTCCCTGATCTTCCGGCTACGGATCGTTCGGTGCGGGCGCGATTGCTGCCGTTGGTGGCCCGTCGGGTCATTCCGGTGGTACCTGGCTTTGTGGGCGGCAGTCCCTCTGGCGCATCGGTCACGCTGGGCCGGGGAGGCAGTGATCTCACCGCTACCGTGCTTGGGCGTGCCCTCAAGGCTGAACGCATTACGCTGTGGAAGGACGTGCCTGGTCTCATGACCACCGATCCGCGGCTCGTGCCCAACGCGCGCATTGTACCGCAGCTCAATGTGCGTGAAGCGGCGGAATTGGCGTACTACGGTGCCAAGGTCTTGCACCCGCGGGCACTGATTCCGCTGGCGCGCACGAAGGTGCCCGTATTTGTGCGGCCGTTCGCCACGCCCGATGCACCGGGCACGGAAATCAGCACGCGACATACGCTGCAGCGCTATCCGGTCAAGGCACTCAGCATCGTGCGTCAGCAGGCACTGGTAACGGTGACGGGCAATGGCATGCTGGGTGTGCCGGGCATCGCGGCGCGCACCTTTGCGGCGCTGCAGCAGGCGGGTATCTCGGTCACGCTGATTTCGCAGGCGTCGTCGGAGCACAGCATCTGCCTCTGCGTGCCGGCTGAGCGCGCCGCACACGCGCGTCAGGCGCTCGAGCAGGCCTTCGAGCGGGAGCTCGCGCGTCGTGAGCTCGAAGGCATGGCGGTGCAGGGGGGCATGGCCACGTTGGCCGTGGTGGGTCTTGGCATGGCCGGCTCGCCGGGTATTGCTTCGCGCATGTTCACGTCCTTGTCGCACGCCGGTGTGAACATTGTGGCGATCGCGCAGGGCTCGAGTGAGCTCAATATCTCGGTGGTCATTCAGGAATCGGCAGCTGAAGTGGCTGCGCGCGCCGTACATGACGAATTCCAACTCGACAAGATTGGCGGCGGTGGTTTACGCAGCGCCGATCGTCTCGATGTGGTGCTGCTTGGTGTTGGGCAGATCGGCCGCGAACTGCTGCGCATGCTGCCGCTTACTCGTCGGCGTGTAAAGCCCACTGTCGTGGGACTCATCGACCGCAGCGGTTATCTCTTTGCTGCCGATGGACTCACCACGCGACAGTTGCAGGACGCGGTGCGCCGCAAGGAAGCGGGTGAGTCGCTGGCGTCGTTGCC
Organism: Gemmatimonadaceae bacterium; assembly: GCA_016742275.1. Taxonomy (GTDB): domain Bacteria; phylum Gemmatimonadota; class Gemmatimonadetes; order Gemmatimonadales; family Gemmatimonadaceae; genus Gemmatimonas. The sequence continues at coordinate 52,225 of JACVCD010000022.1, read as the reverse complement.
GGGTGGTCACAAGGGCAGCGCCACGCAGGCAGTGCACTACATCGCGTCACACGCATTGGCGCGTCCCGTGCTGGTGGACCTCACGGCCGATGAAACGTTGCCCGCTATTCGCGCAGCCGTCGCCGGTGAGATGGACATCGTGCTCGCCAACAAGAAGCCACTCGCAGCGTCGCGTGGTGAAGTGAACGCTCTTCAGGCAGCGGCCGAGCATCAGGGCGTGCGCATTTTGCACGAGACCACGGTTGGCGCGGGCCTTCCGGTCATGGACAGCTACGCCAAGCTCGTGGAGACGGGCGACAAGGTGTTGCGCGTGGAAGGGTGCACATCGGGCACGCTGGGCTTCCTGCTCACCGAGATCGGCAAGGGACGCCCGTTCAGCGAATCACTGCGTGATGCCATGCAGCGCGGTTACACCGAACCGGATCCGCGCGATGATCTCTCGGGCATGGATGTCGCGCGCAAGGCGCTCATTCTTGCCCGTCTCATCGGCTTTGAGGGCGATCTCTCCGATGTGTCGGTGGAGTCGCTCGTACCCGAAGCCTACCGCAGCTTGTCGACATCACGGTTTCTCGCCACGTTGGCCGCGCAGGATGCCATGTGGGCCGCGCGACACGCCGCAGCCGTACGACAGGAGCGTGTGCTGCGCTACGTCCTGCGTGCCTCGCCCAAGTCGGTGCAGGTGAAGTTGATGGCGGTGGAGCGCAGTCATCCGCTGGCTGGACTCCGTGGTACGGACAATCAGATTGTCTTCACCACCAAGCGTTACCGCGAACATCCGCTGGTGATCACGGGGCCAGGCGCCGGTCCGACCGTAACAGCCGCCGGTGTTCTGAACGACATCCTTCAACTGACGCCCGCCTGATCATGGCCATCTCCGATGCGGTATTCCTGTCTGCACATGAAGCGCCGGGAGCGCAGAGTGTGCAGCGGTGCGATGGCTGTGGTCACGAGCTCGATGAGCGTGATGCGGCGCCCGCGTGCCCAGTGTGTGGCAGCTTGCTGGCCATCGTGCATCGTGCACCGGCCGATGCCAATGGTGTGGCGCTGACGGGTGCTGCGTTGCGGGAGCGGTTGCATGCGCGGTGCTGTGGCATGCGCGGTGGGCATGGTTCTGGTGTTTGGCGCTACGAATCGCTGATCATGCCAACCGCAGGTGATGCCATCACCAGTCATCCGGAAGGCAATACGCCGTTACTCAATCGTGCGCGCGTGCAGCAGTTTGCCGGATGCGATGGGCTATTGCTCAAGCACGAAGGCTACAATCCCACGGGTTCCTTCAAGGATCGCGGCATGACCGTGGGCACCACGCAGGCGGTGCGCACCGGCGCCTCGGCCGTGGCATGTGCCAGCACCGGCAATACCTCGGCCTCACTGGCGTCCTACGCGGCGCAGGCCGGTATTCCCGGCCTAGTGTTCGTTCCGGCGGGCAAGGTGGCGCTTGGCAAGATGGCGCAGACACTGGCCTATGGTGCGCGCACGCTGCTGGTGCGCGGCGATTTCGATGAATGTCTGCGACTGGTGCAAGCGGCGTCGAAAGAGTTGGGGATCTATCTGCTCAACTCCATCAATCCGTGGCGCGTGGAAGGGCAGAAGACCATCGTGTTTGAGCTGTTGCAGCAGCTCGAATGGGATGCACCGGATTTCATCGTGCTGCCGGCGGGCAACCTCGGAAACACGGCCGCCTTTGGCAAAGCGCTGCGGGAAGCGCATGCACTGGGCTTGATCACGCGTCTACCGCGCATCGTGTCGGTTCAGGCGGCAGGATCGGCGCCCTTTGCGAAGGGATTCAGCGAAGGATTTACCACGCGTCATCGTGTGCAGGCCGAGACGATTGCCACTGCCATTCGCATTGGTGACCCGGCGTCGTGGGATCGTGCGGTACGCGCCATTCGCGAAACCAATGGCCTCGTACTCAGCGTAACCGACGATGAGATCATCGAAGCCAAGGTGGTGGTGGACGCGGCCGGTGTGGGATGCGAACCGGCCAGCGCCGCCAGTGTGGCCGGTGTGCGTCAACTCGTGCGCGCGGGTGTCATTCGTGGCAGCGATCGTGTGGTGGCCATTCTTACGGGCCATGTGCTGAAGGACCCTGGCACGCTGGTGAACATTCACCAGGAGCGCGACGATGTGGCTGGTGCGAATCGTCCGATTGAGATTGATGCCACGGTGGATGCCGTTGCTCGCGTGATCAGCAACTCGAGGTCGTCATGAACGCGCTCGGTGCGCGTCGCACATTGGTGACCGGCGCGTCGCGCCCTCTGGGCATCGAGCTGGTGCGTCAGTGCCTCATCCGCGGCGACACGGTGTATGCGAGTTGCCGCAATCCGGCGCGGGTCCCGGTGCTGGCTGATTTGCGCGCGGAGTTTGGTGGACTCGAACTCATTGCACTCGATCCCGCCGACCCGGCCAGTGTCGCTGATGCGGTACCGGTGCTCGAGAGTCTCACCGATTCACTCGATCTGCTGGTCTTGGCGCCTGCAGAAGATGGGCCGCATGAGCGACCCAAGGATCAGGCGCGCGATGCGCATCTGCCCACGCTCACATCCACGGGATTGACCGAGCACTATCGGCGGCATGCCGTTGCGCCGGTGCTGCTCGCGCGCACGCTGTTGCCGTGGCTGGCCCGAGGTGAAGGTGCGCGGGTACTGATGGTGAGCACATCGGAAGGTTCGCTCACCGAGAAAATCAGTGGTGGCGCGTATGCGCAGAGTGCCAGCGCCGCTGGTCTTCACATGCTCACGCGCACCTTGGCGCATGATCTGGCCGAGGAGCAGATTGTGGTATGCCTCGGCAATGGTGGTGTAATCGACAAGTCGGCCGAGGATGCCGGCGAGTCGCCTCTGCAGCTCGAGGATATCGCACTTGGGTTGCTGATGCAGTGTGAGCGATTGCCACGTCAGCGCAGTGGACACTTCGTGGATTGGACGGGTGCCGAGCGGGCGTGGTGATCTGAACGGAGGAGGTAGCAATGGACGTACGTGTTGATGAATCGCAGCAGTCGCAGGCGCAGGAATTTCCTGGTGGCCGTATGGTGGTGGAGTACGAGGAGCCGGCGGTGCCGGTGCCGGTTGAGAGGCCCAAGGCGTCGTGGCCGCTGCGTCTCTTGATCGGATTTTTCGGACTTGGCACACTGACTGGTATGGCCAATTCGGTGTACCTCGCGGCCTCCGGCATCGGGCTCTTTGACGGACCAACGCCCCTCGAACCTGAGTGGATACCTCGTATCCTCGTGCGAAATTCCGTGTATATCCTCAGCACGGGACTGATCACGGGACTGCTATACAAGCGGCGGCGGATGGGCGCGATCACGGGTCTGGTTGGGTTCATGTACCCGTTCCTTAGCAGCCTGTATACGGGCCATCCTCACTGGCTTTCCTTGGGGTATCTCGCTTTCGGCCTGGCGCTCATTGCGGCGGCATGGAAAGAGTTGGAGTAGGCAAGCGGTATCAAATTCAAGAGGAACACATGCATACAGGCAGTCGCTGGAAACGGGGTATTCGCGCGCTCGTGCAGTGCGGAGTTGTTGGCGCTTTGCTTGTACCCGTACAAGTCCACGCTCAGGCAGGCGCGACAAACGACGCCACCACTGCGCGTCTCATGCAGCGCCTCTCCATTCTCGCGGCCGACTCCATGGAAGGACGTCGCGCGGGAACACCGGGTGCGGCCAAGGCACGTCGCTGGTTGATTTCCGAACTGAAGACCATCGGCGCGGAGCCGGTGGGGGCAAGCTTCGAACACCCGTTCACCATTCGCGCTCGCAATGGTTCAACCGACACAAATGGTGTGAACGTGGTCGCGCGTATCCGCGGTACCAATCGTAGTGGCCCGGCGCTGGTGATGAGCGCCCACTACGATCACCTCGGTGTGCGTAATGGCGAAGTGTTCAACGGCGCCGATGATGATGCGTCAGGCTGTGTCACGTTGCTCATGATCGCCGAGCGGCTTATGCGCGAACGCCCCACGCATGATGTCATCCTCGCGTTCTTTGACGCCGAGGAGTCCGGACTGCAAGGAGCCCGCGCATTTGTTGCAGCGCCACCCGTGCCGCTCGAAACGATCGGCATGAATATCAATCTCGATATGGTGGCGCGTCAGGATGCAGGCGCCCTGTGGGTGGCTGGCACGTCGCACACCCCAGCGCTCAAGGCCGTGGCGGAGAATGCCGCCAAGGGCAGCGCCGTGACCATCCGCTTTGGTCATGATACCAAGGATCTCAAGCCGGGCGACGACTGGACCAATTCATCCGATCACGGCGCCTTTCACGCCAAGGGCATCCCATTTCTGTACCTCGGCGTCGAAGATCATCCGGACTATCACAAGTCGGGTGATGATGCCGACAAGGTGAACCCCACATTCTTCCGCGGCACGATGGAGTACGCCTACGCACTGATGCGTCGTGCTGATGCGGCATTGAACGACATTGCCAAGCAGAAGCGCGCCACGCCCTGAGTCGCGGGGGGGGGCAGCGGCATAACGATCTATTGATCCGGCTTCATGTATGCATCACGCATCGCCCCCCACTTGAGGAGTCCATCGAGCACAGGACACAGCGCTTGACCCCAATCCGTCAATCCATATTCGACTTTGGGCGGTACCTGATGATGGACAATGCGCCGAACAACTCCATCAATCTCCATCTGCCGAAGTTGCTGAATGAGCATCTTCTGTGAGATCGCAGGAATGGCCCGTTCAAGATCAGAGAATCGCAGCAGCTTGCCACCGAACAGATGGAACAGAATGAGCAGCTTCCAACGACCCTCGAGAATCTTGAGGATCTCTTCCACCCCTTCCGCAGCATCAACCACCGTCGGAGGCCGCTTACCTTCAGGTAAGTACCCCACTTTTTCGTCTGTACTTGTCATAGTTTCAGTATACCCGCAACATGCGCGCACAGGCAACTGAACTGCCTGCACCCAGATCACGCGAGCATGGACATGACGATGCAACTACCGACACCCGTCGCCGAGTATTTCGCGACCGATTATGCGGGCGACGTTTCAGCAGACTGCTTTGCCCCTGATGCTGTTGTGAAGGATGAGGGGAAGACGCACACCGGACGGGTAGAAATTCGAAACTGGATGGTGGATTCGTGGGAGAAGTACGAGTCAGTCGCGACACCAATTGCCATTGAAGAGGTCGGTGGCGAGGTGATCGTCACCGCGAACTGTGTAGGCAACTTTCCGGGAAGTCCGCTTGATCTGCGCTTCATCTTCGGGCTTGATGGCGACAAGATCGGAACGCTGAGGGTCACATCGTGAGCTTCGATCTGGAACTGGCGGGTCTTCGCGCCCTCGTTACTGGCGGTACCAAGGGATTGGGCACTGCGGTTGTAGAGTCCCTGAGCCGCGCAGGTATGCGAGTCATGACTACGGCACGCACCATTCCGACACAGAAAGTGGAGAATGTCCACTATGTCGCAGCCGATCTGATGACGGCAGAAGGCTGCAAAGTGGTCACCGACGCTGTGAAAGATTACTTCGGTGGTGTAGACGTCATCGTCAATTCGCTGGGTGGTTCGAGCGCACCATCTGGTGGTTTCGCGGCGCTGACTGATCACGCATGGGAGGCAGAGTTGAACCTGAATCTCCTGCCGTCCGTTCGTATTGATCGCGCGTTGCTCCCTGCGATGATTGAACAGGGCTCTGGCGTGATCATTCACGTCACTTCCATTCAGCATGACCTGCCGCTGTGGGAGTCTACGACGGCTTACGCGTCGGCAAAGGCGGCATTGTCCACCTACAGCAAGAGCCTGTCGAAAGAAGTTTCTCCGAAGGGCATTCGCGTGGTACGCGTGTCGCCGGGATGGATCGAAACTGAGGCATCCGTCGACTTCGCGAATCGGCTAGCGGCATCGGCCGGAACTGACTACGAGGGCGGCAAGAAAATCGTCATGGATGCACTAGGGGGCATCCCACTTGGCCGACCCGCAGCGCCTGCCGAGATCGCAGACCTTATCACCTTCCTGGCATCCGCACGTGCGACGTCGATTACTGGCACCGAGTACACAATCGACGGTGGAACGGTGCCGACTTCCTGAAGAGAATTCACCACCGGAAACGACGAAGGGCCGCCACCGATTGCTCGGGGCGGCCCTTCATGATTCCCTGCCGGCTCGAGGATCCCGAACCGGAGTACCCGATTTACCGGGCGCCGATCAGGAGACCGCCTGCCCAGGACATACCGGTTAGGGGACTGACGCTAGACAATTGATCACCTCCTCGAGTTGGGTGGGACATCGGGTTGACGTTCACCGATTTACTACGGTCCTGCATCCTGTCACCGAAGGCTGTGCTCCAGTGGTCCGACTGGCTGTCGGCAATGGAGATTCCTCTCGGAACGCGGCCGCTCCTCCGCGATTGCCAACATCCTAGGCCCCAACACGCGAAACGGCAAGGATTTTTTGGTCAGGACGTCACAATTCTTGCCCAAATGTTCTAGCTTTCTTGTTCGGGCTGCGGCCCGTCCCACCTTGTCCTGTTTCTCCCTTCCCGGATCGCCCGTATGTCGCTTTCGATCCTGTCCGCCCCCTGGCGGCGCCGTCACACCGGCGGTGTGTCCTTCCTGGTGCTTGCAGCGGCAGCCCCGCTCATGGCGCCCCATTCATCACTCGGCGCTCAACCTGGCGGTCGTGGCGGTGCTGGCGCAGGAGCCGTTGCACGGCCGGCAGGTCCCGCGGCGACGCCTGCGCTGCCCAAGGGCCCGCGCGCCATGATGCTGGGGGATTGGTACCGCGTTACGAACGTGGGAGCGCCAGCCGTCTCCCCGGATGGCAAGCGGGTCGCCATGACGGTCACGCGCGCGGTCGAAAGCGAAAACCGTCGCCACAGCGAAGTGTGGGTGGTGAACACGGCCGGCGGCGAGCCGCAGCGTTGGACCTCACCGGCTACCGAGAGCAGCAATCCGCGGTGGTCGGCTGACGGCAAGTATCTGTTCTTCAATTCGCAGCGCAACGGCGGCCGCGGAAACACCTGGGCCATTCGTCTTGATCAGACGGCGGGCGAGGCAGTGCAGGTGCCCGAGTATCCCAACGGTTCGATGCCGGCAACGGGCGCATTCGCTGTGTTCACGGATGCCGCAGCTCCGGTTCCTGCAGGACCGACCAACAATGCGTTCGGACAGATGCAGCCGATGGCGCGTCCTCCGTTCGATGCCATCACGCGTCCGTCAGTGCCTGCGCGATTCGATGGACGTCATGTGGTCGACATGACGTACAAGAGCAATGGCGTTGGGTTCGTGCCCGGTCGTCAGACCGCGCGGACGTGGCGTCCGCAGCAGCTGTTCCGTCAGACGGTTGGCGACACGGCGCGCAAGCAGATCACGAATGTCGCGTACTCACATCGTGGCGCGACGGTCAGCCCCGATGGACAGTGGATCGCCTTCGTGGCCGATTCGCGTCTCCGCGCGGACTCCGTGGTCGACATGGAGCGCGATTCGCTGGCCAAGTTGCCGTACAACAAGGCGCGCGATGAGGCGGAGCGGAACGATGCCGACATTTACGTCATCGGTATCGACGGTGGTACGCCACGGAAGGTGGCCGAGTGGATGGGTGCCGAGTCGAACCTCACGTGGTCGGCTGACGGCAAGCAGTTGGCGTTTATCGGTCGTCCGGCCCGTACGAAGAACTCGAGCATCTACACGATCAACGTCGCTGGTGGCACACCAACGAATCTGTTGGGCAACTGGCAGTATGAGCCGGGTGATTTCGATTGGCTCAAGACAGGCATTCAGTTCACGGCCGACATTGGTGGTCGTTCGGCCGTGCTGCGCGCCGACATGACCGGCAAGACGCCGCCGAAGGAACTGGTCGGCGGTCGTCGTCAGGTGCGTGGTGTGAGCTACGATGCGGCGGGCAAGGTGATGGCGTATGTGGCCACGAGCCTCACGCGTCCGACCGAGCTCTTTGTCGCCACGGGCGAAGGCACCGGTGAGCGTCAGCTCACGGACTTCAACAAGGAAGTCAACGCCGATGTGGTGTGGAGCGACGCGGAGCGCTTCACGTACAAGAGCGTGGGTAACGTCGAAATCGAAGGCTGGCTGATGAAGCCGTATGGCTACGAGGCCGGCAAGAAGTATCCGCTCGTGATCTACATTCACGGCGGTCCGCATTCGGCCTACGGCGAAGGCTGGTTCGACGAATTCCAGAATCTCGCCGCGCAGGGCATGTTCGTGCTGTTCACCAACCCGCGTGGTTCGAGCGGCTACGGCGCGGAGTTCACGTACAGCACGCGTGGCCGTTGGGGCATGGAAGACTACGAAGACCTCATGAAGGCCGTGGACATCGTGGCGGCGCGTCCTGATGTCGACAACACCAAGCTCGGTGCATCAGGTGGTTCGTACGGTGGCTTCATGACCACATGGATGGCCACGAAGACCAATCGCTTTGCCGCGATTCAGACGGACCGCACGATCACCGACTGGACGTACTGGTATGGCGCGAGCGACGCACAGGGCCTCACGGAGTTTGAATTCTACGGCAAGCCGTGGGACAACCAGGCGCTGTACGACACGCTTTCGCCGATCCGCTACGTGAACAAGGTCAAGACGCCCATGCTGATCGTGCAGAGCGAAGAGGATCATCGCACGCCGATGGGTAGCGCCGAGATCTGGTTCATGTCCCTCAAGAAGCAGGGCGTGCCGGTTGAACTGATTCGTTATCCGCGCTCCAATCACGACCTGAGCCGCACGGGTGAGCCGTGGCTGCTGGTGGATCGACTCGGTCGACTCCGTCAGTGGTTTGGCTACTGGCTGCAAGGCCAGAAGACAGGCACCGCAGCGAACTAAGTCTTCGTTGCAGGAAAGACAAACGGCAGGGAGCGGATGGTCTCGCTCCCTGCCGTTTTCTTGTCGCATGATGCTGCGTCGCGATATCAGACCGCGAAGCAGTAGAACAATGCGTTACCGCCCGTGGCGCGGAGATTGTCCTGACCGCAGCCGCGCGAGGCGTGGGCCGAGTTCCATGACGTGGGGTTGGCGCCGCCACCCTGACGATCATGATGTCCGAGCAGTGCGCTGCCCGTAGCGGCATTGCTCGTCCAGTTGTTGCACGTCTGATCACCGTCGCCGGCTGGCAAGCGACCATCGAGTCCGGCGCCCGTCAGGATGTCGTGCGTGTTTGGTGTGTCACCGCGACCGTTGACCGTGGCACCCTTCTCCGTCAGGCTGTTGTCCTTCGACAACTTGTTGTTGTCCGAGTGGAGATCTTCCACGCTCGTGGCAACCACTACGCCCTTGGCATTCTTCCACGGACCCTTGCCGATGCGATCGCGGGCATTGATGGCGGTTTTGCCGCCAACGGCCTGCTGACTCAGGTAGGCATGCCACGTCTTGCCACGAACACCGGCCGCTTCGGCCAGCGTGGCGCAATGCTTGTCGGCGCCTTCGATACCGCCGAGATTGGCTCCGTCACCGACACCAACACTGGTGATGAAGAACGACATGTCAGGTTGCACGCCAGTGCTGGCCGGCGTGGTTGCCAGCGTCGTGGCGAGCAGAGCAATGGGAATCTTGATAGCGAACATGGGGTCGGTAGGGAGGTTGGTGGGAGGTGACGCGAAGTACTGTCGTATACAGCAGTGTGACTCGGTAGTTCAAAGAAACTGTGATCTACTTGTGATCTGTTCACGTTCGCCAGGCGGCTTCGAAATCGGCTACGATGTCGGACGCTGATCGGATGCTCTGGATGGTGTCCACGCTGCGGCCAGCCTGCCAGTAGTCTTCGCTCGCTCCCTGAATGGAGCTGCGCTTGAGTCTGTAGAGTGAGCGCAGCGCATACCAGCTGCGAATCCAATGTTTTGTCCGACGCCCGCGAAATAACCAGCGCGCGAATGGTGAAACGGTGGTGCCCAGTCGCTCCACATATGGGGTGCGGAGCACGGCAACAGGAACACCGGTGAGGCGTTCCGTCAGCACCACATCGTCTGATGTGGCGTCGAGAATGGCTTGCTTGTAGCGCGCATCGGCGATGCACTCGGTGGTGGCGATGAAACGTGTTCCCACCTGCACGCCGGCATATCCCATATCGAGTAGCGCACGGAATTGCTCACCATTGCCCACACCACCGGCGCCCACGACGGGAAGATTGAGATCGGCTACTTCGTCGAGTAGCACACGCGGGTCGCGCGCACCGGCATGACCACCAGCCAGACGATTCACGGCGACCAATCCATCGACACCACCATCGCGGCCCTTGAGTGCCCATTTGCGTTCGGTGATGTCGTGATAGACGACGCCGCCCGCCGCGTGCACACGATCACAGACCCAGCGTGGATTGCCAAGTGACGTGAGAAAGAATCGCACACCCTCTTCGAGGGCGGTTTCTACCCATCGCACCATGCGCTCGTGATACGTACGGCTCGAGGCTTCGATCAGCGCGTTGAAGCCGATCGGGGCGTTTCCACTCAGGCGCGCGATAAGCCGAAGCCCTTCACGAAAGTCATGACCATGCACGTAAGTGAGCGAGATCGGCTGCACGATGCCCAATGCACCCGCCTTGCTCACGGCCGCAACGAGTTCCGGATTGCTGCACGGATACATGGGTCCGCAGATCAGCGGCACGCGCACGTTGGCGGCGCGTGTGAAGGCGGTGCCGTCGACTGACTCGGCGGATGCGCCGGCTATCAAGTTGGTCACGTCGCCCCCGGCGGCGACACTCGCCACTGCACAGTGCATTCGGCCACGACATCATTGGCCGCATCCCGAATGACGGCCACGATCCGGTGCTCGATGCTCGCGGTCACCTCGGAGGGTGCATTGGCGTGGCATTCGCACGTAAGCAGACCGCGTGCCTTCTTGAGGTACCGGATTTCAAGAGCGGTCACGATCCCCCGCACGCCGGGCGGCAAGGCGGTGAGCAATGCCACGCCACTCGTCATTTCCGCGAGGTTGACCAGTGCGATGGCGTGCACCGAGGCCAGATGATTGCGCACGGGTCGCCGATCACGCAGCACGACCCGGGCGTATCCGGGGCGGACTTCATCGTAAATGCCGCCAATGCTGCCGGTGTAGGGCACCATGCGGCCGACTGCCCAGCTGAAGAGACGCTTGCCAAGGGGCAGACGGTGCAGGCGATCCCAGTTTGCCAGCAGTTGTTGACCGATGGAGACGGGTGACGAGGCCATGCAAGAGCCTATCCCCGGAACCGGAAGGGCGCCACCTTGTAGGCAGTCTGGAAGCGTGTGCCGTCCGTGTTGGATCGTCCGAGAACTCATGGTGCCTGCCGCAACACAATTCGTGTGGGGAGTACTGCTGGCAGGGCAGGGCGTATTGCTGGCCGTTCTGCTGTGGCGACTGATGCCAGGTCGACATCGGCGTCCACCGATTGCGCCGCGTGCGGCGCCGCGTTCCGATACCACGGTGAGTGTGGTGTTGACCACACTCAACGAAGCGGAACGCGTGGGGCCATGCCTTGAAGGACTCATGCACCAGCAGGCGCCGCTTCTCGAAGTCCTGGTGGTGGACAGCAATTCAACCGACGGTACTCGCGAACTGGTGGCAACAGCGGCCGCACGCGATGCACGCATTCGTCTCCTGACTGATCCACCGCTTCCACCCGGTTGGGTTGGCAAAGTATGGGCGCTGGAAGCCGGTCTGCGCGAAGCGCAGGGCGAATGGGTACTCGGCATCGATGCCGACACGGTGCCCAGGCCCGGTCTCATTGGTGCGGTCGTCGATGCGGCCGATCGCGATGGCTATGGTGTGGTGAGCTTCTCACCGCAGTTCGTGGAGCAGACGAGCGCTGAACGTCTGGTGCAACCGGCCATGCTGACCACACTCGTATATCGGTGTGGTGCGGTCGGCGTCCGTCAGCCACCACCCAATCGTGTGCTGGCCAATGGCCAGTGTTTTCTTGCGCGGCGTGACGTGTTGCTGCAGCACGGAGGCTATGCTGCCGTGCGCGAATCCTTCAGTGATGACGTGACGCTGGCACGTTTCCTCGCCGCACGCGGAATTCATGTGGGATTCCTGGACGGCTCGGCGTTGATCGCGGTGCGTGCGTATACATCGCTCGGTCAGATGTGGCGCGAATGGGGACGGAGTTTTGATCTCAAGGATGCGACGCCAGTGTGGCAGCGGTGGCTCGATGTCCTGCTGGTGTGGGCCGTGCAGGGAGCGCCATTTCCGCTGCTGGTGGTGCTTGGCGTGCATGCGTGGCGCGGCGCCGAACTTTCGATGATGTTCTGGATTGCCATCGGCATCAATGGTGGGGCATTTGCCTTGCGCCTCTACATGCTGTGGGCACTGCGTGGCAGCTACGATACACGGGGGCTGCCGTATTGGAGTTCGTGGCTTGCGGATATCGCGGCGGCAGCGCGTCTCACGTGGAGTACACTGCGTACGCCGCGGATATGGCGGGGCCGCGTGTTCATACCGTCAACTCTTTCGTCCTGAACGCCGATCGGCCCGGGCGTTTGCCCGAGCCGATCGCGAGGCGCATGTTCCTGCGCCTGCTACTTGTGACTCAGTCGATAGACATAGGCTGCGACTGCGCGGTGCTTGGCCGCATCGAGCGGCGCGCCGCCAAACGGAGGCATGACGCCGGAGAATTCCTTGGGGGTCATGACACCGGAAGCGATCGTCTTGTGAATGCCCTCGAAGCTGCCGTCACTATGCAGCCACTTGTCATCCGCGAGGCTGGGAGCCGCAGCGCCATTCTGACCGCCGGCTCCGTGGCATGACTGGCAGGACGTGGCGCCAATGAGTCCATGGAAGATGGAATCGCCGAGCGCGAGTTCTGATTCGGTGATCGTGGACGGATCGAACGAGACGGGTACGGCCGGTGCTGCTTCGCCCGCAGGCTCTCCGCCGTCGGCGGGTGGCGTATCACCCTTGTTGCAGGCAGCGGCAATCACGGCGGAGAACACCAACAGTGGCAGGGCAAGGCGGGCAACTTTCATGGAGAGACTCCTTTGATGAGTAGTAACGCGAAGTGGAGCGTTCGTTAGAAGTCACGTCGTTCGAAGCTCCGACGTGCGATGAGCATCGGCAATGCGATCCACAGCAGCAGTCCCGTGCCGGCTGCGACCGTACCGATTGCCGAGCCAAGAAATCGCTGCATGACCGCGCCGGTGTATCCCATGAGTGCGGCGGAGTCGCTCTGCAACACGATGACGGTTCGAGCAAGATCCACAGGATTGCCCAACATGAATGCCAGCATGGGGCGCTCGAGCGGATAGTCCGCCATGGTGGTGGAAACAATGAGCACCAGCGCGTCATAACCGACCGTGAGCAACAGCCACACCATGAGTCCGGTCATGACGGAGCGCAGGCGGTCATCGACGCGAATGCCGATGAGCAGCGCGAGTCCGCCAAACACGAAGGTGAGGGCCACGCCGCTGCCAACGGTGGAGAGAAGCAGCGCTGACGATTCGGGCCCGATGACACGATGCCAGGCCAGCGGCAGCAGCATGCCCAATGCGAAGACGGTGGCCAACGGAAGGACGAGTGCCAGATAGAGGGCCAGGAAGAGGGATCTCCGTCGCACGGGTTGCGTGAGCAGCAGCTCATTGAACTCACGTGATGCGTGCCAGCTGATGATGCCGGCCATCATTGTGACCAGGGGTACCACGAGCAGCACAAGGTTGAGCAGCGCACTGAGGGCGCGTGGTGCTGAACCGGTGAGCCGGAGCACCACTTCCGTGAGCACCACTGTCCCGATGCCGAAGATCAACACGCTGCGATTGCGCGTCACGCTTCGCCACTCGTGGCGCAAAACCGTGCCAACCACCGATGGCATTGCCGGGGATGCCACGCCCAGACGATTCGACCGCGACATCGTCAATGCCCATACCGGTGATAGTGCGAAGGACTCACGCCGGTGCATGACTGTGCTGTTCATGGGACTGCATCATGAGGTGCGCAATGGCGCGTTCGAGTGTGGTGGCATCCGTATCGGTGAGCAATGCGGAAAGACTGCCGGACCAGTGAATGCGTCCTTCATGCAGGAAGACGACCCGGTCGGCAAGCTCCTGCAGCTCGCTCAGAATGTGGGAAGTGATGACCACCGCACATCCGGCGCTGCGTACCGCGCGGATCTTGTCCTTGAGCACTCCGCTGGCCAGGGGATCGAGGCCGGCCGTCGGTTCATCCAGCAACAGCAAGTCCGGGCGGAAGAGGAATGCGGCGGCGGCGTTTACCCGCTGCCGCTGTCCACCGGAGAGCGCGCGGGCCGGCACAGCGAGCAGGGGCCGCAACTGAAAGGCCGTGACCAACTCGTCGTCTGTTTCTGCGGACGGACCGCGGAAGTCGCGCAGTAGCTGAAGCACGTCGCCGGCGGAAAAAGCATCCGGATACCGTGGCGTCTGCGGCATGTATCCGATCCGCGAGCGATACGCGATCTCTCCTGCCGCGTCCTGTCCGTCGAATCGGACCACTCCGGAATCCAACCGCACCAGGCCGAGCATCGACTTGTTGAGCGTGGTCTTGCCGGCGCCATTGGGTCCGATGATGGCCGTGACGCTGCCGCGGGGAATGTCGAGATCGATTCCCTGCAGCACGCTGCGATGTCCGAAACGCTTGATCAGTCCACGCATCTCGACCAGAGCCCCGGTCTGCGCAGGCGATGATTGAACACGATGGTTCATGGGAGAGCTCGTGGTGCCCGCATGAGGGGTGAATCGTCGCGCAGGGTTTCCGGTGTCAGCGTCGGTACCACGCGCTCCGCGATATCGAGCATGTCGACCAATAGACTCCGGACCAGCGTCAGGGCGGTGGGAGACTGTTCGACGAGCAGCGCAAAGAGTCGAACCGGACGATGGGGCACATCACCCAGGCCATTGCGGTCGAGATCGTATCCGCGATAGCGATCCCACCAGTTGCCGGTGAACGTGCTGTAGTTGAGTCGGCTGTTGGTGCCCACGTCGAATACATTGCCGCTGAACGCATTGCCACGAAGCACGTTGTCCTGGGCATCGGCCATCACCCGCACTCCCCAGCCGTTGCGCACAAAGTCGTTGTCGACGATCCGGTTGCGGTTTGCTCCCTCGAGATGCAGGCCCACCGAGTTGTCGACGAACTGATTGTTGCGGAGTTCACTGTCGCTGATCTCCTTGAGCAACACACCATACGCGGCGCTGCCGCGATTTTTCGTGAAGCGGTTGCCGGTCATGCGCACATGCTTCGCATACATCACGGCAACGCCGGATTCGTTGGAAAGAAATGTGTTGTCCTCGTATCGGCACGAGTCGGAGAACATGAAATGCAATCCGTAGCGCCGACTGTGCTGGCTGACATTGCGGCGTGCCACGCCACCAACGGTAAATTCGAAATAGATGCCGTCGCGATGCCCGTCGATGACATTGTCTTCGAACACGACATCCCGACTGGACCAGCTGTGTAGCCCGTTACCGGTCACGGTCTGTGAGCCCGCCATGCCCTTGAGCGTATTGTGGCGCACGAGGCAGGCGCTGGCGCGCTGCAGGTAGATACCAAAGAGTGTGTTCTCGAAACGGTTGTACTCGATGAGACATCCTGCCGCTTCGACCAATCGAAGTGCAGCCCGGTCGGTCGCCTGACTGGTGCCGGTGTTGCGGAAGGTCATGCCCCGGATGGTGACGGAATCCGCTCCCACCACCATGAGTTCCCGTTGTCCTTCGCCGTCAAGCACGGCGCCCGAATCGCCGACCAGCGTGAGGGGCTGCTTCACGAGAATGGTGGGTTCCCGATACACACCGGCACGCACGCGAACCACACCGTTCCGGGTCACCCGGACCACGGCGTCCGAAACCCGGGCAAACTCTCCCGCACGTGGCGCAGGCGACACCGTCACGGTGTCCAGGACCGTGTCCGGCGCTGTCTGCGCGTGAAGTGGCAGTGACACCGCAGCCGCGGTCAGCAGTGCGGCGAGGGCCCGGTGCTCAGTGCGCATGGCCTTGATGCAACGCAGTGGGACTGCTCATCGGTTGCGCCACCAGAAACTGGACGTCAGCCCACGTCATGCGATTGCCGCCATGCGTTCTGGCGAGCGAGTCTGCATTGAATGCAGGGGTAAAGGCCACGAGCTCACGTCCCATCGGAGAACGCAGACCACTGGCGTGCAGGAAGGTCGCTTGTGTGGCATCCACCCACTCTCCGGGATTGGCGAAGTTGGCCACCCAGATCGATCGCGGTGCTTCACCGGCGGGAAGCGACGCCACGAACGAAGCGGCGCATTCGATGGAGTCAAAGGTCTGCTGCTTTCCTTTCGCGGTGATCACCAGCGCTCCAAATCGCACATCATCGATCGACATGCGACAGTATCCACACGAATCCTGACCGGCAATCAGTGGACGTGGGCCTGCATCACAGGCGCCAAGCGCCACGAGTGCGGCAACCGCCGCAGACCGGCGACGCGGTGCAAGGCTCACACCTACCGCAAGCAGCACGGCACTGATGGCCAACACACCTCCGGTAGCCGGCAACGATGTGGCGGTAAAGTTCAGGAGGTTCTTGCTGCCGATGAGTGGTGGCTGATACGACATGCCAGGCACCTTGATGGGCGCATTCTCGAGATCAAGGTTGTGTCCGTAGTCGTACTCCCAGCGCCAGAAGTCCACCAATCCGATGAGTGCTGCGAGAACCAGTGCGCCGGTCCAGAGTCGCATGAACCGCAAGTTTCTGCTGTAGGCTACGACCAGACCAAGCAGCGACATGGCGATGATCCCCGGGCGCATGACCTTCAGCTCGGGAATGGACTCCGGCACGATCGGCTTCATGCCGATGTAGTGGTTGAGACCATTGATGTTCTGCAGGTCGTTCGGACCGATGCCGGACACCGTGTGCGCCCAGATGTACATCCCGAGCCCTTCGGGATACTGCGGCGCCGTGAGGGCCACGCTCCACAGCGGAAAGGCCACGGCACTGCCGAGGGCTATCGCTGCGATCGCGAACAACAATTGCGTGCGTCGGGAGACGTTCATGTCAGGAGTCGGAGCAGAGAGCGGGGCGTCTGGAGCACCACCGCTCTCGCTCCTCCAGTTGAAGTCCGTAAGGCCGAATCAGCGCGGCGTATTGCCGCTGGGACCATGACCTGCGTGCGGGTTCGTGTGCGGACCTTCCGCCTGCGCGCCCGGTGGTGTGGGTAGTGTCACGCCCCGCGCGGCGGCACGAGCCACCTGACCCTGTGCCTTCAGCGTATTGCCCTTGAGTGGCACACTCGAACCAACCGGTGAGACCCGCACGTAGCCTGACATCTCCTGGTGCAGCGCCGAGCAGAAGTCCGTGCAATACATCGGATACACACCCACGGTCTTCGGCACCCACCGCAGCGTACGCGTTTCACCCGGCATGATGAGCAGTTCGGACGTGGTGGCACCCATGATCGCAAAGCCGTGGGGAATGTCCCAGTCCTGCTCGAGATTGGTGATGTGGAAGAGCACCGTGTCACCGACCTGCACACCCTCGATATTGTCCGGTGAGAAGTGCGAGCGGATGGCCGCCATGCGTACGTGCACCGTCTTGCCGTTCCGGCTCACACCCACTTCGCGTTCGTTGCGGGCGACCTGCGGGTGCTTGTTCTCGGCCAGCGAGTAGAACTTCTTCTGCGTCTTCTTGATCTTGTCGGCTTCGATCGCGTTGCCGTAGTGCGGCTCACCCGTGGTCGGGAAGTCGAGCAACAGCTTCATGCGCTCGCCGGAGATGTCGTAGAGCTGCGCGGACTGTGTGAGCTCCGGACCCGTGGGCAGGTAGCGGTCCTTGGTGATCTTGTTCAGGGCAATGACGTACTTGCCGGCAGGTTTGGTCGTGGCGCCACCGGGAATCATGAGGTGACCGATCGAGTAGTAGGTCGGCGCACGATCCACGATCTCCCAGGTGCCCAGTTTCCACTTCACGATCTCGCTGGAGATGAACAGCGACGTATAGGCGTAGCCCTTGCCGTCGAATTCCGTGTGCAGAGGACCGAGGCCCGGGTCCTTCACTTCACCCGCGAGGATGGCTTCGTATTTGAGTACCGGAATGCCATCGATGGTCGTTTCGAAGGCCTTGTCCTTGATGGCCTGCTGCAGCTTGGTAAAGGAGTGCACCGGGATCACCGTTGCCAGCTTGCCGCCGGCCACGATGTATTCGCCGCTCGGATCCACGTCCGCGCCGTGCGGTGACTTGGGCGTCGGCAGGAAGTAGATCGAGTTCGGGCACGACGTCGGTGTCAGAACCTTGACCGACTTCTTCACCTCGCTCTGTGCCATGCGCGAGAAGTCGTCCATCACGTTGTGCATGTATTCGGCCGACCACGATTCCGCTTTGCCATCCTTCACACACGCTTCAAGCGACTTCCAGTTGATGGCCGCGATGAAGTCCTTGTCTGCCTTCGAGGCATTGACCTCGAGCTTCTCGTACGCCTGCTCGGAGTTGTACGACGTAAAGAACACCCAGTCCTTGGAGGGACCCTTGCCGGCGCGTGCGAGATCGTAGTTGTATCCCGGCACGAGCAGTTGGAAGGCCACGTCCATCTTGCCGGGTTCATTGGCCTTGATGAACGAGATCGTTCCCTTGAAGGATTTCGCAAAGTCCGAGATGGCGACGTCCGCCTGTGGGATGGGCACCGAGAATCGTGTCGATGCCAGTACGTATTCACTGTTCGAGGTAATGAACGGTGAACCGTGATTGCCTCCCGAGTTCGGGATCTGCAGGATCTCGGAAGTTTCGAACGATGCCAGGTCGACACGCGCGACACGCGGCGTGTTGTTGGCGTTCACGAACAACCAGCGTCCGTCGTCTTCACCGTTGGTTTGTGAGAGCGCGGTGTGATGCAGATCATCCCACGGAATGTTGCCGAACGTGGTCTCGAGCATGCCCTTCGTCTCTTCCGAGTAGCCGTAGCCGTTCTCGGGGAATTGCGAGAAGACGGGGATGATCTTGAGCAGACGACCTGACGGAATGCCGTAGACGCCCACCTGTCCGTTGAATCCGCCTGACAGGAATGCGTAGAACTCATCATGTGTGCCGGGAGCGACGTAGACCTTGCTGGCAGCATCACCGGTACCAATCGTGCCCGCCGGGCGACTGGCCGGTGCGCATCCGAATCCGTATGCGAGCGTCGCGGCCACAGTAGCGGTCGCAACGAACCATCCGGTGCGGCGAGAGAAAGACATGAGAAGGAACTCCGAGGAGTTGGAGAAGCAGACGATGCAGTGACCGAATTGCCATGGTCCTGCACGCAAGAATCTCGGATTTCGGATACCAGATAAAAGTCGGAGATTTCCCGGTCGATCCCGGGAAATCCCTGACATGTACATCGGCGATTGCGGACGAGATTGCCCGGTATGCGTCTCACACGATTCACCGACAACGCGATGCGCTGCCTCATGGTGCTTGGACTGGATTCCGATCAGTTCATTCCCGTGAATACCATTGCCGTGCGCATGCGCATGTCGCATGAACACCTGCTCAAAGTCGTGCACACGCTCGGCGTACTTGGTTACACCGAGACACAGCGAGGCCGCAACGGAGGGGTGCGGCTGGCCAAACTGCCGAGCGAGATCCGGATCGGTGAATTGATCGGCGCTGTGGAAGGAACGCTGGCGTTGGTGGAATGCTTCGACCGGGACGCCAGTCAGTGCCCTGTGGTGTCCGTGTGCAAGCTGGCGCCGATGATTGACGAAGCGTTGCACGCGTTCTTTCAGGTGCTTGATCGCTACACCTTGGCCGATGTGCTGGAGAATCGTGCGGAACTCGTGCCGCTCCTTCGGCGACACACCAACGATATCAATTCATTGAGGCCGGCCGTCTGACTATTCGCCGGACGGCATCGGCTCCATGCGGGACAGGGGAGCGCGTCGTCCAAGCACAAACATGCGCACCACGTTCGCGACAGCGATGAGGACGCCAATGGCCCAGAGTATCGCGGCGCCCCGGGCAATGGCCGAATGTTCGAACGCGAGGGCCGCAACCAGCGTGAGGCATCCGATGGCCATCACGAATGCACTCCAACGCTGCCAGTCTTCCCGCAACAACCCATTGGGTGTGCCGATGGCGGAAAACCCCGGCATCGTGCGCGCGAGATTGATGTAGCTCAGGTGCGGCAGAATCTTGGCCATGACACCGACGATGAGTGCGGCCAGCCAACCCATCAACAGCGCCACGAGCAGCGCGGACCATCTCGCGAAGCGCCAGGGATCGCCCACCAGCAGGCAGAGGCCGATACCGGTGCTGACCGCCAACGCCATCGCGGAAGCCGCGACATGCCAGAGCGCGCCATCGAGTGTCCGTCGACGTCGCCGAAACCAGCGCACGAGCAGTCCGAGTGTCGGTATGGCAGCAACCAGCAGCAGCCAGCCACCGAAGCGCATGACCAGGCCGTTGGTGATGATCGCGCCGACGGAGAACAGCAGCAGTGCCGCAGACGTGAGGCCGAGCTGCCAATGCAACCACACGCGATCATCTCCCGGACCCATGAGAAAAGTCGGAAGCATGCGACTCCCCACGCCGATGGCAGACAGGGTGCCGAAACCAATAGTGCCAAGCATCGCGTGTGCGGCAATGAGGAACAGACGATCGACATGCCACCAGCCGATCGTTTCACCAATGCGTGCGAGTGCGACGAACATTCCGGCGCCCAGCGCCGAATGGGCAACGCTGATGAAGAGACCAACCAGCTTGCCGTGGACGGACCGTCGACGGACCCGGAGCACATTGCGGGACACCGCGCCAACGGCGGCGAGAATACAGAGCCAGCCAAGCATCTGGAGCACGCCACGCCACCACCAGAAGCCGAGTATGAGCAGCACAATGCCGGTCTGCAGCAACCAGAACCCGACAAATCCCAGGCGAATGCTGCGCAGCGGTACACCAAGCCCACTGGGCACGAATTGCTGCAAGGTGCCGAATATTGCCGTAGTCACCACGCCAAGCGTGAGCGCATGCACCAGCACGAACACCGGTGGATCGAAGATGCGGCCCTGAGCCAGTGCCGGTGCCAGCGCCACGACCAGAAGGGCCGCCACCGTCAGCCAACCGAGCGCTGCAAAGAAATGCAGCGCCGGGAGCAGGAAGGGCGGTGCGGCGACCGATTCACCGGCCGTGGGGAGCGTCCGCCCAACCGACCGAGCCGGGAGGGTATGAGACCCGTTGTCTGCCATGGATGCAATCTCGACAGGCGCTCGTGCGTGCCCATCGGTGAATCCCTGACATCCGGAGCAGGCGTCAGAGAGGCGTCAGTACTTCGAGCATGCGCTGCATGAACGCCGGTAGATCCTTGGGAACCCGCGCGGTGACAATACGCCCATCGACGACGGCTGCGTCATCGACCCAGTGCGCACCGGCGTTGATGAGATCATCGCGAATGCCGAGTGAGCCGGTCATGCGCACGCCGCGCACGATGCCGGCGGAAATGAGGATCCAGGGGCCGTGGCAGATGCTGGCTACTACGCCTCCATGGTTGAACACGCCGCGCACGAGATCGAGCACGGCGGGATCTCGGCGGAGTTTGTCGGGCGCCCAGCCGCCCGGGCAGACGATGCCGGCCAAGGTCGAGGCTTCGAGATCGCGGACATGGCCATCGACCGTGCAGGGGTAGCCGTGTTTGCCGCGGTACTGGCTTTCGCCATTGCCGATGAGCGGCGCGCTGAAGCCTGCCTCTTCGAGACGAAGCTTGGGATACCAGACTTCAAGGTCTTCGTACTCGGGGCCGACGAGGACCGGAACGACGGGCTGATTGGGCATTTCGGAAATATGAGGATTGACCTCGGAAGAATTATTGCCGGGTTTTGTTCGTAATGTTCGTAGTCTTGCCTTAGTGGTTCATTTGAAATGCAAAAATGACATAAACAGGCATCTGTTCGTCGTTTTGCGACATTAAAATTGTCTAAATGCGCTTGAATTGGCGCTCAAAATGAACAAATACTGAATCGTTGACTGATTCTCGTCCCGCAACCCCGCCGGTAGCATGAAACTCATTGTGGCCATCGTTCGACCGCAGCGCCTCGCCGAAGTGAAGCGCGCCCTGTTTCAGGTCGGCGTCACCGGCATGACCCTGTCGCGTGTCAGCGGACACGGGGGAGAGCGCGATGTGGTGCAGCAGTACCGTGGCGAGTCGGTCGTGCTCGAATTCCACGAGAAAGTCCGC
Organism: Gemmatimonadaceae bacterium; assembly: GCA_016742275.1. GTDB lineage: Bacteria > Gemmatimonadota > Gemmatimonadetes > Gemmatimonadales > Gemmatimonadaceae > Gemmatimonas. The sequence continues at coordinate 30,189 of JACVCD010000022.1, read as the reverse complement.
ATCGAAATGGCGTGCTCCGAGGAGTTCGTCGACCGGACGATCGAAGCCATTTGCAACAGCGCGCGTACGGGCAACGTGGGCGACGGCAAGATCTTCGTCATGCCGCTCGAACGCACGGTGCGAATTCGCACCGGTGAACAGGACAATGATGCGCTCACGGCCGTGAACGCCGATGAGGTCATGCGTCAGACCCAGCTCGAGATGCGTGTCCCGACGCTGGGGGATCTCTAGATGGACGCGTCGTCGACGATCGTGGCGGGTGATACCGCGTGGATTCTCGTGAGTGCGGCGCTGGTGTTGTTGATGGTTCCGGGACTCGCGTTTTTCTACGGTGGACTGGTGCGCACCAAGAGTGCGCTCAACACCATGCTCATGAGTCTGGGCGCGTTGTCGGTCGTCACGGTGCAGTGGGTGCTGTTCGGCTACAGCCTGGCCTTCGGGCCTGGCTCCTCGTGGATTGGCGGCTTTGCGCATGCGGGATTTGCCGGTGTGACTGCAGTGCCCAATCCCACGTATTCGGCTGGGCTGCCGCATCTCCTGTTTGCGGCATTTCAGGCGATGTTTGCCGGCATCACCGTAGCGCTCTTTTCCGGCGCCATTGTCGATCGCATGCGTTTCGCCGCGTATCTCACGTTCGGTTTGATCTGGACCACGCTGGTGTACGATCCCCTCGCCCACTGGGTATGGGGCGCCGGCGGGTGGCTGCGCGAACTTGGCGCGCTCGATTTCGCCGGTGGCACGGTCGTGCACATCAGCGCCGGTACGACGGCTGTGGTGTTGGCACTGGTGCTTGGACCGCGGCGTGACTTCAAACGCATTCCCAACGTACCGCACAATGTGCCGTTCGCATTGCTCGGTGCGGGGCTGCTGTGGTTCGGCTGGTTTGGATTCAATGCCGGTTCGGCGTTGGCCGCCGACGGCATTGCGGCCAATGCGCTGGTGACCACGCATGCTGCGGCTGCAGCGGGCCTCGTGACCTGGGTGGCGATCGAGTTCCTCAGGAACCGGCGAGCGACTGCCGTCGGCGCAGCAACTGGAGCTGTGGTGGGATTGGTGGCAATCACACCAGCCGCCGGATTTGTCACGCCGCTTTCGGCACTGGCCATGGGCACACTGGCGGTGCCGTTTTCATTTTTTGCGCTGCACTACCGTCCCAAGACCAGACTCGACGACACGCTCGATGTGCTGGCCTGCCATGGTGTGGCTGGCGTAACAGGTGCCGTGTTGACGGGTGTGTTTGCCACGAAGGCTGTGAACCCTGCCGGCGCCGACGGACTGCTGGCTGGCAATCCGTCACTGCTCGGTATTCAGGCCATCGCCGTGGTTGCGACCATCGCCTTTGCGGCACTGGCCAGTTTCGTCATTCTCTCCGCATTGCGTCTTGTGATGCCGCTGCGTGTGCCGGTCGAAGTGGAAGTGGAAGGCATCGATCTCTCCGAACACGGCGAGGAAGCGTACCACGGCGGAGATCTGAGCGATCTCACCGGTCGCAAGACGGCGCTCGGTGACGCGGTGGTGCTTCCGGCAGAACTGTTCATCTGATCGACGAACCCGGGCTTGCTGCAGTACCAATCAAAAACGGCGGGACCCGAGGGTCTCGCCGTTTTGCCATCGAGGCAGATCCGTCTCCGAGGAGCGCGGCGCCTGCGAAACGTCAGTTGTTGAAGCCGCCCTGCTTCTGCTTCAACCAGGACAGTGGGATCACGAACAGCGGCGACAGGAACAGTCCGAGCAGGACGTTGATCCACGTGAGCGCCATGTAATAGGCGGTCATGCCGAACGAGGCCCAGATGGTGCCGAGGGTGCCGTGAGTTTCCACTGCGGTTCTCCGATGACGATGGGCGGCGCACGGTGCGCCGGAACATGACAATTGTAGCCCACTGTCACGTGAAGAGGTAGGGCCTGTGCCAGAGGACGGATCCAAGGTTGACGTAGTCACACCCAGTAGCGAGTGTGCGGCCATGGAGCTGGAGCCGATTCCGCCTGGCGAATTGCTGCGGGCATCGCTTGAAGTGGCACTGGATCATGTGTCCGAGCCGCTGGTGCTGGCCGTGTCCGGTGGCAGCGATTCCATGGCGCTATTGCATGCCATGGTGCGCTGGGCGCCGGGGCGTATTGCGGCTGTTGCCACCTTCGATCACGCAACCGGCGACTACGCCACCGAGGCGGCGTCGCTTGTGGCAGCGCAGGCCCGCCGCCTGGGCGTCACGGTGGTGCGTGAGCGATCGCGCTCAACAGGCACCGGTGAGGCGGCCTGGCGTGACGCACGCTGGAGTTTCTTGCGGCGCGTGGCTCGTGGCTTTCGAGCGCGTGTCGCGACCGCCCATACGCGCGATGATCAGCTCGAGACCATCATCATGCGGCTTATGCGAGGCAGCGGCGCCCGCGGACTGGCGGCATTGGCTGCTCCGTCACGTGTGGTGCGGCCGTGGCTCGGTGTCTCGCGTGTGGAGCTCAAGCGATGGGTGGCCAGCGAGAATATCCCGTTTCTCGACGACCCCATGAACGAGTCCCTGCGTTTTCTGCGCGGGCGGGTGCGGCACGATCTGTTGCCGGCCATTGCGCAGGTGGACGGCGCCTTTGGCGATGACCTGCTGTCCATCGGTGAACGGGCGGCAGCGTGGCGCCGCGACGTGGAGCGTCTGGTGGACGAATCGGGTGCACAGGTACACGGCGACGGCCAGCGGCTGACGGTGCCGGTGCGCGCCCTCGAGCAGACCACGAACGAGGGGCGGGCCGTGCTATGGCCGGCACTCTGCGCGCGGGTGGGCGTGACGCTTGATGCGCGGGGAACCCGCAGCGCGGTCGGGTTTACCACCAGCGGACGTGTGGGCACGCACATCACCGTGGCTGGTGGGGCGTTCATTCTGCGTCGTCGTGACGGACGCGGCGAGCTTTTCGAAGTGCGTCGGCCAGAACGTCGTGTCACGGCCCCGACCGTTTGGAACGGGGTGTCGGAAGCGCTACCGCTCCGGTTTGGGCGGTGGCGCTTCCGACGTCTCGGGGTCGAACCCCTGGCCATGGATGCGTGGAGCATCGGATTGCCGGCTCACGCGCCAGTCGTCATGCGGCGCTGGGAGCGCGGTGATCGAATTCGAACCCCTGGAGCACCAGCGGGACGGCGGGTGACACGGTACTTTTCGGAGTTGCGGATCCCCGTCCTCGATCGGCCCGGTTGGCCGGTGGTGCTGTCGCACGATGAGGTGGTGTGGGTCCCCGGAGTATGCCGCGGTGTCGCGGCGCCGTCCCGGCCCGGTCGGTCGGATCTGATCTGGTACCGCTGTGAGCGCGAGTTTGACTGAGCAATCTGGACCCCCAGCAGGACCGTCTGCAGATCCCCGGCTCGATGGCCGGGCCGTGAAGCGCGTGGTGTACGACGCAACCGCCATTCAATCCAAGGTGGCGGAGCTCGGCGCGGAAATCACGGCCGCATATCCGGATGGGGATCTGCTGGTGCTGGGATTGCTCAAGGGAAGTTTCATTTTCCTCAGCGACCTCGTACGTCACATCAATCGTCCACTGCAAGTGGATTTCCTCGTTGCCAGTTCGTATGGCGACGCGATGGAATCGAGCGGTGTGGTGCGATTGCTTTACGATCCGGAGACGGAGCTCGAAGGCAAGCACATTCTGCTCGTGGAAGACATTGTCGACTCCGGACGAACGCTGAGTCGTCTGATCGACTTGTTGGGAGCACGCAATCCGCGCTCACTCGAAATCTGCGCGTTGCTGCACAAGCACATCGCCACCGAACTACATCATCCCACGCGGTTCGTCGGGTTCGACGCGCCGCATGAATTCCTGGTGGGCTATGGCCTGGATCACGCCGAGAACTTCCGGCACCTGCCATACGTCGCCAGCCTGGAGTAAGGCGGTACTCTCATGGCACCAAACATGACGCCCTCCCCGAAGAAGCCCACGAACTGGGGCCGGATTTCCAAGACGCTTTCGTTCTGGATTCTGGTCATCCTGATTCCGGTGGCGCTGCTCTCCTATGGCAACGGTCGTGAGGCCCAGGCCACGGAGATCGGCTATTCCGATTACCGCCAGCAGCTTGCTGCCGGCAACATCAAGACCGCCACGTTCACCGAGAACGTGCTGAATGGTCAGTTCAACCAGGAAGTGCGGGTGGGCAATCGTCCGTCCAAGCGCTTCACGGTGCGACTGGTATCCGGCAGCGCGCCCAAGGAGCAGGAAGACCTGTACAAGGCCGGCGTGAAGACGGCTGCGGCCGAGCCGCGCGCGAACTTCGGCAGCTTGCTGGTGACGATGCTGCCGTATCTGCTGCTCATCGGCTTCTGGATCTTCCTGTTCCGTCAGATGCAGTCGGGCGGCAACAAGGCGTTCTCGTTCGGCAAGAGCAAGGCGAAGTTGCTGAGCGGTGACACGCCCAAGATCACGTTCGCCGATGTCGCCGGTGCGGACGAAGCCAAGGTCGAACTGCAGGAAATCATCGAGTTCCTGAAGGACCCGCAAAAGTTCACGCGTCTGGGTGGTCGTCTGCCCAAGGGTGCACTGCTGGTCGGCCCGCCGGGAACCGGCAAGACCTTGCTCGCGAAAGCGGTGGCCGGTGAAGCGGGCCGTCCGTTCTTCAGCATGTCGGGTTCGGACTTTGTCGAGATGTTCGTGGGCGTTGGTGCATCACGTGTGCGCGATCTCTTCGAGCAGGGCAAGGCGCATGCGCCGTGCATCATCTTCATCGACGAAATCGATGCCGTCGGCCGTCATCGTGGCGCCGGTCTTGGTGGTGGACACGACGAACGTGAACAGACGCTCAATCAGCTGCTTGTCGAGATGGACGGTTTCGAGTCTAACGACGGTGTCATTCTGATCGCCGCGACCAACCGTCCGGACGTGCTTGATCCGGCGCTGCTGCGTCCGGGCCGTTTCGATCGCCAGATCGTGGTGGATGCACCCGACCTGCGTGGTCGTGAGGGCATCCTCAAGGTGCACCTGCGCAACAAGCCCATCGCTGAAGACGTGAGCGTGACGTCGCTGGCGCGTGGTACACCGGGCATGGCGGGCGCCGATCTCGCGAATCTCGTGAACGAAGGCGCATTGCTCGCGGCGCGCAAGAATCACGAGAAGATCTTCATGAGCGATCTTGAAGAAGCGAAGGATCGCGTGATGCTGGGCGCCGAACGCAAGTCACTCGTGATGAAGGAAGAAGAGCGTCGTCTGACGGCGTTCCACGAGGCGGGGCATGCGGTGTGCGCCATGATCGTCAAGGGCAACGATCCGTTGCACAAGGTCACCATTGTGCCGCGTGGTCGTGCGCTCGGTATCGCGTTCACTTTGCCCGAGGACGATCGCGTGTCAGTGACGCGTGAACAACTCGAAGCCCGTCTGGTCATGGCATACGGTGGTCGAGCGGCCGAAGAAATCGTGTTTGGTCGCGATCGGGTAACTACCGGCGCGTCCAGCGATATTCAGCAGGCTACCAACATCGCGCGTCGCTATGTCACGCAGTGGGGTCTGTCCGACACCATCGGTCCGATCCTTGTCGGTGACAACGAACAGGAACTGTTCCTCGGCCGTGAGATCCAATCTCGGCGCGAAGTGTCGGAACAGACGGCACAGGTGGTCGATGGTGAAGTGAAGCGAGTGGTGTTCGAAGCCCATGCGCGCGCCGTGCAGGTGCTGACCGAACATCGCGATCTGCTCGACGCTGTGGCCAACGGGTTGCTTGAACGTGAAACGCTGAGCCGCGACGACATCCTGTTGCTCAAGGAAGGCAAGCCATTGCCTCCCCGAATTGGGCCGGACGCGCCGACGGCGCCGGCGGTGCTCTCCTCGCCGACGTCAGCGCCGACCCGTCCGGCCACGCCGCCGCTGCTGGGCGGACCTGAGGTTGCTCCCGCCTGATCGTCAGCTGAATTCGTTTGGCAACACGCGCTCGCCCACGTATGCGGATTCCTTCCACCATCGTCGCCACAGTCGTGGCGACGATGGTGCTTTTGGCGACCTATCTCGCCACATCCGCTCCTGATCTGACCTTCTGGGACGCCTCAGAATTCATCACGGCGGCGCACACCTTGGGCATCCCACACCCACCGGGCACACCGCTATGGGTATTGATGGGCAAGATCTCCACGCTGGTGTTCAGTGGCACATCGCCCGCGCGCATGGTCACCCTGCTTGCCGTGTGGTGTGCCGCGCTTGCTGGTGGTGCGGGCGCATGGCTGATGGCGCAGTGGCTTGGGGCGCGTGCTGGTGTTGTTGCGGCCGTGATGGCAGGCACGATGTACTCCGTGTGGAATCTGGCCACCGAAGCCGAGGTGTATGCGGCGGCGCTATTGCTCGCCGTGATGATGCTGGTGGTGGGTGAGTGGAGTGGACGTACCTCTGCGACAGTGGATCAACGCGATCGCGGACGCATGTTGCTGGCATTTCTCGCCGGTCTCGCCGTGCCGCTGCATCTGAGCGCATTGGTCGCGTTGCCGGGAGCGGTGGCGTTGGCATGGGCAGGACATGCGCCTTCACGGCGGCAGATCGGCGAGTGGTTGGTGAGTGCGATTGGCGGTGCGTCGGCCGTACTCGTGCTGATGTTTCTTTCGGGTCAGGATCCGCTGCTCGATTCTGGCAATCCAGAGACCCTGCGTTCACTCATCGCCGTGGTGCGCCGCGAACAGTATGAGGTCCCCGGGTTATGGCCGCGTCGCGCGCCGCTGTGGCTGCAGATCGGCAACTTTGGGCAATGGGCTGACTGGCAGGTAGCCTTCGGACTGCATCCGCACGCGACCGCCGCCTGGCCACGCACGTTGCTCACACTGGCCTGGGTCTGGCTTGGTGCACTCGGCCTCCGCGCGATCTGGCATCGTGAGCGGCGGGTCGGGCGCGCAGTACTGCTGTTGCTCGTGAGTGCATCGCTCGGTGTGGTGGTGTGGCTCAACCTCCGTGTCGGCCCGAGCTTTGGGCATGGTGTGGTTGCCGCCGACGCTGTGCATGAGGCGCGTGAACGGGACTACTTCTTCGCCCTGGCGTTTTGGACGTGGGGGCTGCTCGCGGGTGCGGGGACAGCGAGTCTCGCCACAGCGTTGATGCGTCGTCTGCCCATGCCGCTGGCCGTGCTGCCGTTTTCGCTCGCATTGGTGCCGCTCCTCGGCAATCGCGAGGTCGCTGATCGCTCGCGTGAACCGGTTGCCACCTTGCCGCGCACCTACGCACGTATGCTGCTCGATGCCGTCCCACAGCGCGGGGTACTGTTGGCGGCCGGTGACAACGACACCTTTCCGCTCTGGTACCTGCAGCAGGTCGAAGACTATCGATCGGATGTCACGGTCGTCACCGTGCCGCTCCTTGGCGCCGCGTGGTATCGAGAGGACCTGGCCGCCGCAGGGCTCCTTGATTCAACGCGGGTCGCCCGCTGGACGGGGCTTCCTGACCTCTTGCAGTCGGTGATGCGTCACTCGGAGGACGCGCGTCGATCGGTGCGCGTGAGCACCCTGCTGACCGCCACCGATCGAAAAAAAGCAGCCCCGGGCAGTGGCTGGCTGCTGGAAGGATTGGTGTACGCGCCAAGTACGGCTGTGTCCCCGGGACAGGTGGGACTTGATCGCACGGTGCTTGGTCGACGCCAGGCTGAGATGCCGCGATCGGCGTTGACACCCCTACCCCCGGGCAGTGATCCGGCCGCGCACATGACGCAGGAATTGTTGCGTTGCCTACAGGTGACGGAACTGACCGACACCTTACTTGTGTCGGGATGTAACGGTGCCTAACCTTATGTGCTATGCCAATTTCCGACCATGTCGCTGAAGTGCGGGAGGCCGTGGCGGAGGTGCGTGAACGCATCGCCGCTGCCCGAACGCGTGGCGGACATGGTCAGCCGGTTACGCTGATCGCGGTGACCAAGACGCATGGCCCGGAAGCTGTTGAGGCAGCGTTCGCGGCTGGTGTCGAAGACGTCGGTGAAAACCGTGTGCAGGAAGCCGAGCAGAAGATGGCGCAGGTCTCAGCGCCCGTGCGTTGGCACCTCATTGGCCATCTGCAGCGCAATAAGGCTCGGGCTGCAACGCGATTTCATCTCGTGCACGGTGTCGACAGTGAGCGGCTCGCCACGGCACTGCATGATGAGGCGTTGCGGCAGTCGACCACGCTCGATGTGCTCGTGCAAGTCAACGTAAGCGGAGAAGACAGCAAGGGCGGTTTCTCGCTTCCCGAGTTGCCGGCTGTGGCTGAACGATTGACGCGTATGCCAGCGCTGCGTGTGCGGGGTGCCATGACCATGGCCCCTTTCGACGCGCCGGAAACGGTGTTGCGCCAGGTGTTTGCCGGTGCGCGGTCGGCGCGTGAAGCGCTCCGCCAGTCGGGACATCCGGCGGAGTTCTTGAGCATGGGGATGTCCGGAGATTTCGAGGTCGCTGTGGAAGAAGGCGCCACGCATGTCCGGCTCGGGACCATCCTCTTTGGCAGTCGCACCTGAGTTGCCGCTGTTCCGTATCTGACGCTTAACGGATCGCCCATGACCGACGACGGCTTCCAGGGTTTTCATCTCACTGCGCTCGACGCGCGACGCTACGACTTTGGCAACGCACTGCGGGGCTACGATCGCACGCGTGTCGATCAGTTTCGCGACCAAGTAGCCGAAGAGCTTGAGCGGCTTGCCCGTCAGCATCAGGAGCTCGACACCAAGGCACGCAACTTTCACGAGCAGCTGAAGGCGTATCGTGAACGTGAGAAGGCGCTCAACGAAGCGCTGGTGAGCGCGCAGCAATTGCGTGGCGATATCCGCGAGCAGGCGGAACGCGAGGCGCAACTGATCATTCGTGAAGCGCAGCAGGAGGCCGAACGGCAGCTGGCCGCGGTTCGCGATGAAGTTCGCCGTGCGCAGGAGGAGTTGCAGCAGTTGCTGCGCACGCGTCGATCGTTTCTCGCGCAGATGCGCAATCAACTCGAACGTCAGCTGTCGGAGCTCAACGCGGCGGAGAACGAAATCCTGCCCGAGTTTCCAACGCCGCGTACGCTGACCGCCATGTCGACTGAACCACCGGTGGCACGCGATATTCGCGAACTGCCACCACGCCCCTTGGCACCGACGCCCTCGTGGCTCGATGCCGTGGTCGAGGACGAATCATGAACCATACGCCCGCTTCCGGGTCGCGGCCGCAGTTGCAGTACACGCAGGCCCATCAGGCCGTAGGCTTGTCGCATCCGGCGCTTGGGCTGCATGCACGTGAACGCATCGAAGCCTGTGCGCAGGCGGTGCGTCAGCGTTTTCCGCGTCCGGTGGATGCCGCCATCATCCTAGGCACCGGTCTTGGTGCGCTGGCCGAAGAGATCGCGGTGGAGCAGGTGATCGAGTATCACGATCTGCCGAACTTTCCGCTCAGCACCGTTGAGTCGCATAAGGGGCGTTTGCTATGCGGCACGCTCGGCGGCAAGACGGTCGTGGCCATGCAGGGCCGGTTTCACCGCTATGAAGGCTACACGCTGCAGCAGGTCACCTTCCCGGTGCGTGTGCTGCGCGCGCTCGGCGCGGAAACTCTGATCGTGAGCAACGCCTGCGGCGGTATGCATCCGCTGTGGGCACCGGGTGATCTCATGCTCATTGCCGATCACATCAATCTACTCGGCGACAATCCACTCATCGGACCGAACGATGATACACTCGGCCCGCGTTTCCCCGACATGTCGGAGCCGTATGACGTAGCGCTGCGCAATCTCGCGCGCGATGTCGCGGCCAAGCATGGTGTGCCCTTGCGTGAAGGTGTGTACGTGGCGGTGCAGGGCCCCAATCTCGAAACGCGTGCGGAGTATCGCTTCCTGCGCGGCATTGGTGCTGACGTGGTCGGTATGAGCACGGTGCCGGAAGTGATCGTGGCGGTTCATGGCGGAATGAAGGTGTTGGGCCTTTCCATCATCACCGATCAGTGTCTGCCTGATGCGCTCGAGCCGGCCAACGTGTCGCAGATCATTGCGGTGGCCAAGGCGGCCGAACCCAAACTCTCGGCGGTGGTGAAGGGCGTGTTGGCGCAGCTGTAGTTCCTAACATTTTTCCGATTCAGACGTGACGCTGTATCCGCTGCTCCCCGATTCAAACGCCGACACGCTCGAGCGCGAACTGCTGGCCACCTGGGATGCCGAGAAGTTGTTCGAGCAGACCCAGGCGGCGCGTGCGGATGCCAAGCCCTTTGTGTTTTTCGAAGGGCCACCAACGGCCAATGGCCGTCCGGGCATTCACCACGTGTTCTCGCGTACGATCAAGGATCTGTTCTGTCGTCATCGGGCCATGCAGGGGTACTACGTGCCCCGCAAGGCCGGCTGGGACACGCATGGTTTGCCGGTCGAAATTGAAGTCGAGAAGGAACTGCAGCGCGAGGAAGCCGCGCGTCGCGGCGTGGATCCGTCCGAGATCGCGAAGCTTGGTGGCAAGCAGCTCATCGAGCAGGTTGGCGTGGCGGAATTCAATCGTCGTTGCCGCGAAAGTGTGTGGAAGTACCGCGGCGAGTGGGAAAAGCTGTCGCATCGTACGGCGTATTGGCTTGACTATGGCAGCCCGTACGTCACGTACACGCACGACTTCGTGGAGTCCGTGTGGTGGGCGCTGCGTACGCTGCACGAAAAGGATTTGCTGACGCGCGGTCACAAGATCCTGCCGTACTGCGCGCGCTGCGGTACTGCGCTCTCCAGTCACGAAGTCGCGCAGGGCTACGAAGACGTCGAGGATCCGAGCGTGTATGTCGCGCTCGATCTGCTCGATGCCGATGGCAATGCGCCGGCCATGCGTCGCCGCATCCTGGTGTGGACCACCACACCGTGGACGCTGGTATCCAACACGGCGCTCGCCGTGCATCCCGATCTCACGTACGCCGAGTTGCGCAAGAAGAGCGGTGCGGAGTTCACCATCATCCTCGCGGAAGCACGGGTTGCGGGTGTGCTCGGTGCAGATTGGGCCGATCGTTGGGATGTGATTGGCACGCTCAAGGGCAGCGAGCTCGCGGGCCGTCGTTATCGTCGTCCGCTCGACTGGGCGGCGTATCCGGAAGAAGGGAAGCACGAGATCATCGTGCCCGAAGACTTCGTGTCGGCGGAGGATGGTTCTGGCGTAGTGCACATGGCGCCAGCGTTTGGTGCTGACGACTATGCTGCCGGGCAGCGTCATGGGCTCGCGTTTGTGCAGCCGGTGAATGCGCGCGGTGAATTCACGAGCGACATCCCCGAGGTGGGCGGTGTGTTCGTGAAGAAGGCCGATGCGCGTATCATCGAAGTACTGCGCGAGCGTGACGTGTTGTGGAAAGCCAGCACCTTCATGCACTCGTATCCGCACTGCTGGCGCTGCGGCACGCCGCTGCTGTACTACGCGCGCGGTTCGTGGTTTGTGCGCACGACGGCGCGCCGTGATGCGCTGCTCTCGCGCAACGCGCAGGTGAACTGGAATCCGTCCGAAGTGGGCTCGGGTCGTTTCGGTGAGTGGCTGTCCAACAATGTGGACTGGGCCATCTCACGTGATCGGTACTGGGGTACGCCGTTGCCCGTGTGGGTCAATGACGAAGACCCGTCGGACATCGACGTGATCGGCAGCTACGCCGAATTGGCGGAGCGTATCGGTCGTGCGCTGCCGGACGATTTTGATCCGCACAAGCCGCACATCGATCAGTACACGTGGCCGGCCAAGAGTGGCACGGGCACCATGCGTCGTGTGCCCGAAGTCATCGATACCTGGTTTGATTCGGGATCGATGCCATTTGCGCAGTGGCACTTCCCGTTCGAGAACGCCGACAAGGTGGCCGCGCAGTATCCGGCGGACTTCATCTGCGAAGGTGTCGATCAGACGCGTGGTTGGTTCTACTCGCTGCTGGCCATCGCGACAGCACTTGGTGATGCCCTGCCGCATAACGCGGATGATCAGGCGGCGCCGTATCGCAACGTGGTGGTGAATGACCTCGTGCTCGACGCGACGGGGCAGAAGATGTCCAAGTCGCGTGGCAACGTGGTCAATCCGTGGGAAGTGCTGGAGCGCCACGGCGCTGACGCGGTGCGCCTGTTCCTGGTGGCGTCGAGTCAGGTGTGGGTGCCGCGCCGCTTCGACGAAAACGCCATTCGCGAAACGGCGGGCCGGTTCCTGCTCACGTTCCGTAACGTCTACAACGGCATCTTTGCGCAGTACGCCAACTTCGGTTGGAAGCCGAGTGCGGCCGATCCGGCGGTAGCCGATCGTCCGGCGCTCGATCGCTGGATCCTTTCGCGTCTGACGCGAGTGGAGCAGGAAGTGAACGCGGCACTCACGAACTACGACGCCACACTGGCAGCGCGGCGCGTGATGCAGTTCATGGACGACGACGTCTCCAAGTGGTATGTGCGTCAGAGTCGTGCGCGGTTCTACGATGTGAGCACGACCGACAATCGCGCCGCGTTCGCCACGCTGCACGAGGTGCTGACGGTGGTGTGCCGTCTGCTTGCGCCGTTCGCGCCATTCATGACGGATGCCGCGCATCGGGCGCTCACGGGAACTTCCGTGCACCTCGCGTCGTACACGCGGGAGAGTCCGTCGCCGGTGGATGAAGCGCTCGAAGCGGCGATGGACGATATCCGGACACTGACCGGGTTGGCGCATGCCGCCCGCGACGTGGCTGACGTGAAGGTGCGCCAGCCGCTGCCGTCGCTGCAGTGTGTCGTGCCGGGAGATGTCACTCTGGCTGCGTCACTGGGCGCGTTGCTGGCGGCCGAACTCAATGTGAAGCAGGTCGAGTTCGTCACGTCCACCGACAACCTGGTGTCCCTCGAGGCCAAGGCCAATTTCCGGACCTTGGGCAAGAAGTTCGGCAAGGAAACGCCGGAAGTGGCGGCGGCTGTGCCGACCATGCCGGCCGAGCTGCTCGCGCAGCTGGCGGCGGGGCAGGAGGTAACAATCGAGGTGGGGGGTGTCCAGCGCTTGATTGCGCCGGACGACGTCGCCATCATCCGGCGCGCCTCGGGTGCGGCCGTGGTCCAGGAACACCAGGGCTACGGGGTGGCGCTCGATCCTACCATTACTCCGGAACTTCGCGCCGAAGGTTTGGCGCGTGAGGTCATCAGTCGCGTTCAGCGACTGCGCAAGGAATCGCAACTCGACGTCAGCGACCGCATCGTGCTGGCCGTGGGTGGCGATGAAGACGTGCAGGCGGCTGTGTCGGCACATCGCCAACACATCGCGGATGAAGTCCTGGCCGTGCGATTGCTGCTCGGCGAGGAAGCTGGAACGCCGTTCCCGTCCGAGGGGAATGGGGGCATGTGGACCGCGCTGCAGACGGCCGACGTCGACGGACGGACGGTGCGCCTTGCGCTCACAAAGGAAGGTTCGTGATGGCCGAATCGAAAGCCGCGCCCGCCAAGGATAAGGACGCGAAGAAGTCCAAGCCGATGCCCAAGAAGCAGCTTCAGTACTTTGAGAAGCGTTTGCTCGAGGAGCGCAAACGCGTGCTCAAGGAACTCGGCCATCACAGTGATACGCTGGGTCCGAACGGCGAGGCTTCTGAGGGCGATACGAGCGCCTATTCGTTCCACATGGCCGATCAGGGCACCGATGCCATGGAGCGCGAGAAGGCGTTCCTCTTCGCGTCGAAGGAAGGCCGATTCCTGTGGCACATCGATCAGGCGCTGCGTCGTCTGTACAAGTCGCCGGAAACATTCGGCAAGTGCCATCAGTGCGGTGAAGACATCGCGTTCGAACGTCTCGATGCGCTGCCGAACGCGCGCTTCTGTATCGCGTGCAAGCAGCGCGAGGAAGATTCGAAGAAGGGATGACGTGAAGGCGATCGTTGCAGTTCCCGTTTTTCTCGTGGTGGTGGTGCTCGATTTCATCACCAAGGCCGTGGCGGTTTCCACCATGGTCACGGCCGGCGTACCCAGACCCGTCATTGGCGACTGGGTACGTTTTGCGCTCGTGTACAATCCCGGCGCTGCATTTGGTCTGCATCTCGGACCGTATTCGCGCTGGCTGTTCATGACGCTCACGGTGGTCGCGCTTGGCGTGCTTTGGCGGTTGTATCGTCAGGCAGCCGATGATGACATGAAGAAGGTGTTGGCCATTGCCCTCGTGGCGGCCGGCGCGGTTGGCAATGTCATCGATCGCATTCGCTCCGAACTCGGCGTCGTCGATTTCATCGACGTGGGCATTGGCCTGCATCGCTGGCCCACGTTCAATGTGGCGGACATGGCCGTGAGCACCGGTGCCATTCTTTTGGCGCTCGTGCTCTGGCAGGAAGAGCGTTGTCAGGAAGCCGCGCTTGCCGCATCGGAGTCATGAACGTGTCGCCCAATATGTCGTCTGAATCGCGCGTGCATCCGCGCGCGGCCAGTGCATCGGCGGCCATCAGTGATGTGCCGGCCGCTTCGACGACGATGCGATTCTGGATCATCGTGGCCATTTGTGTGGCTCTCGATTTTGTGACCAAGGCATTGGCGGTCGAGCATCTCGTGCCGCGTCACATGCCGCATCGCATCATCGGCGACGTGGTGCGATTCACGCTGGCCTACAATCCCGGCGCGGCCTTTGGCATGCACCTCGGGCCCGGGTCGCGGTGGATCTTTGCGGGCCTCAGTCTCATCATCGTGATTGTGCTGCTGCGCGCTACGGCTGACCTCACGCGCGTGTCGCGTCTGGCCGCGTTTGGTGTACCGGTCGTTGTGGGTGGTGCTATCGGCAACCTGCTTGATCGTGTGCGTCTGCGTGAAGGCGTGGTCGATTTCATCGACATTGGCCTGGGCTCAGTGCGATTCTGGACGTTCAACGTGGCCGACACCTGTGTGTCTATCGGTGCGGTGTGTCTCGTGATCGCACTGTGGCAACAGGACCTCGCGCAGCAGGATGCGCTCAAGGCCCAGGGTGCCACCGATGACGCAGTCTGAACCTGCGGCCCGCACGTATCAGGTAACGATTGGCGAAGAGGCGGGTGATCGTCTCGATCTCGTCGTGGCGCGTCACGGCGAGTTGTCCCGCACACAGGCCGCCACGTTGATTGCCAACGGCACCGTGCAGGTGGGTGGCCGCCGAGAGAAAGCGTCGTACCGTGTGGAGTCCGGTGATGTCATCGACGTGACCATTCCGCCGCCGCCGGGCCGCGATATCGTGCCCGAGCAGATTCCGCTCAACATCGTGTTCGAAGACGAGCATCTGTTGGTGGTGGACAAGGCGGCCGGCATGGTGGTGCATCCGGCGCCCGGCAACTGGACCGGGACCTTGGTGAATGCGCTCATGGGGCGTGGTGAGCCGCTGGCCGAAGGTGGCGGTGAGGATCGCGCAGGGCTCGTGCATCGTCTCGACAAGGATACGTCGGGGCTGCTTGTGGTGGCCAAGACCGATGCATCGCACCGGGTGCTCAGCACGGCGCTGGCCGCGCGGCAGGTAACCCGCCGCTACGTGGCCGTGTGCTGGGGGCACCTCACCGGCGACACGCTGACGGTGGATCAACCCCTCGCGCGGGATCCGCGAGACCGAACCCGCATGGCAATCGTCCAGACGGGGAAGGCCGCACGCACCGACTTCACGCGGCTGGCCCGCTTCGACAGTGTGGATCTCCTGCGCGCGCACCTGCATTCCGGGCGCACGCATCAGATTCGCATCCACTTGTCGAGTGTGGGGCACCCGGTGATAGGCGATGACACGTACGGTGGTGGTGGCGGTCGCAAACTCGCGGCACTGCCTCCCCGTCGACATTTCCTGCATGCGGCCTGGTTGCGTTTCGTGCATCCCGTTTCGGGCGAAGTGGTCGACCTCCGGTCGCCATTGCCTCCCGACCTCCGTCACTCGCTGGCGGTGTTGAGCGAGATGCCCGAACTCGAGTCCAATCAGGATCCCCTCGATGTCTTCGGCTTCTACCACACCACAGACGCGCAACCTCGCGAACGCGACAGCTCAAGCGATAGCTGACGCGATGGATGACATGGCGGACGACCAACGTCCGCTGTGGTTGGTTGTGCGCTCTCAAGGACAGCGGCTCGGCATTCCCATCGCGCAGGTGCGCGAAGTGGTACGACCCACCGGGCTTCGTCGGGTCCCGGGCGCACCGGTCGTACAGGCCGGCATCGTGAATGTGCGCGGCGCCATTGTGACGGTACTCGACCTGGCCCTCCGCAGCGCGAGCGACGCCGGTCGGGTGGCCGCGTCCGGCCCGCGTGCCGTCGTGGCGGGGTCAATCGTCCTGTTGCAGTATGGCTCCCGGCCGATCGGGATTGCCGTGGACGGAGTAGAGGACGTGGCGGTCGCGGAAGACGATTCCGATGATGCGCGCTCTGTTCATCCGTTTGACGCTGTGGCCTGGTGTGCGCGGCATCTGCATTCAGCTGAGGAGAGGGAACGGTGAGCCGGACGGTACTCATCTGCGACGACGCGATTTTCATGCGCACCATGGTGGGAGACATTCTCACCCAGGCGGGATTTCAGGTTGTCGGTGAAGCCGAGACGGGCGTGCAGGCCGTCGAGAAGTACAAACATCTGCGCCCGGACCTCGTGACCATGGACATCGTGATGCCTGACATGGGCGGCATCGATGCGGTGCGTGAAATCACCAAGCATGATCCGTCGGCGCGCATTCTCATGTGCAGCGCCATGGGACAGCAGGCGCTGGTGGTCGAGGCCATTCAGGCCGGTGCCAAGGACTTTGTCGTCAAGCCGTTCCAGCCGAGTCGTGTGCTGGAAGCGGTGAATCGCGTTCTTGCGGCCTGAGTAGGCCGTGGATGCATCGCGGTATGCCGCGTTGTTCGCGGCGGAATCGCGGGAGCATCTCGCAGAAATTGATACGGCGCTGCTCACACTCGAGCAGACGCCGGGCACATCGTCAGGCGCGCAGGATCATGCGGCGCCAATAGGCGCGATCTTTCGCGGCATGCACACCATCAAGGGCATGGCTGCGGCCATGGGTCATGATGTCGTGGAGCAATTGACGCACGCGCTCGAGTCGCGGTGTGAGCCTCTCCGGTCGGGCAGTGAAGCGTTACGTCCGGCGGTGCTGGACCTGTTGTTTGATGGCACAGCGTTGTTGCGTGATGCCATTGCATCGGTAACGGGTGAGGGTGGAGAGACGGAGCCCAAAGTTGAGGTCTCTGAACTGGCGCGCCGGGTCAGTGAGTTTGTTGTTCGAATTGAACGCGACACGACTGCA
Source organism: Gemmatimonadaceae bacterium (assembly GCA_016742275.1). Taxonomy (GTDB): domain Bacteria; phylum Gemmatimonadota; class Gemmatimonadetes; order Gemmatimonadales; family Gemmatimonadaceae; genus Gemmatimonas. The sequence goes on along the minus strand of JACVCD010000022.1, from coordinate 13,111 downwards.
TCTGCATCGAACAGTCAACCTGAATCGGACGAAGTTGTTCCTCCGGTTGCGGCGCCGTCACCGATCTCCTCAGTCCATGACGAGGTCGTCGCTGAATTGCCTGTGCACACGAATGTACGGCATGTCGACGTCCGGCTGACCGCTGACTGCCCGCTCAAGGGCGTGCGCGCGCTGCTTGTGCTGGGCAAGCTGCAGCAGGTGGGGCTCGTGCGCAGCACGCATCCGGCGCAGGCGCAGTGGTCGCAGGAATCGTTCGATGGAGTGTTCCGTGTCATTCTCGTCACGGGCGCCGAAGACGAACGTGTCGAGCAGGCCGTGCGCAGCGCCGGAGATGTGGCGCATGTGAATGTGCGTCGCCCGCTGCTCACACAGCATGAGGATCGTGGCGCGGCCAATCTGCTGAACACGCCACTGCTGCGTGAAGTGCTTGGTGGATCCGTACGTGGTTCGGCTACAGACGGTGCGGATGGTGCATCGGGAGCACGCGCGGATGGCCGCCATGATGTGCGTCTCGATACACGTCTCGATGCTCGCCTCGATGTGCGGGCGCCCGAGGCTGCCCACAGCACGGTCCGTGTCGATGCGCGGCGTCTCGATGCATTGCTCGATCTTGTTGGGGAGCTGGTGATTACGCGCGATCGATTGGTTCGTGCGGTTGAAGCCACCGAACATCCCGATCGCGAAATCCAGCGTGCGGCACGTGACGCAGCGCGATTGGTTTCGGTGCTGCAGGATGAGGTGTTGCAGGCGCGTCTTCTGCCCATCGCGCAGGTCTTCGACCGCTTCCCGCGTCTCGTGCGCGATATGGCGCGCGACCTCGGCAAGGATGTGCGATTCGTGATGGAAGGCCGCGAGTTGGCGCTCGATCGTTCGCTGCTCGATGCGCTCGCCGATCCGGTGCTGCATCTGCTGCGAAATGCGGTTGACCACGGTCTCGAAGATCCGGCTACCCGCGTCGCACGTGGCAAGCCGGCATCCGGCGAATTGATCGTGCGCGCGGCGCGTGATCGGGCCACCGTGGTGGTGCAGGTGCAGGACGACGGCCGCGGTATCGATCGCGAAGCGGTGCGCACGCGTGCGCAGGCGCTTGGACTGCTCGCGCCCGATCAGGACGGGCCGCTCGATGATGACACGCTGCTCGACATGATCGCGCACCCGGGATTCTCGACCGCACAGAAAGTGTCGAAGGTCTCCGGACGTGGCGTTGGCGTCGACGTGGTCAACACGCGTGTGCGGGCGCTGGGCGGGCAGCTCGAGCTCGAAACGATCGACGGCGTAGGCACCGTGGTCACCATGCGTCTGCCTGCGTCGCTGGCCATTACACGGGCATTGCTGGTGCAGGTCGGAGGCGACGTTTTTGCGCTCCCAGCTGCCCATGTTGAAGAGGCCATGGCCTACCACGAGGACCTGCGGGCGCGCGGGGCGCAGAATGCCGTCACCATCCGGGACGAGGTCATTCCACTGGTGGCGTTGCGGGAGCGCTTCGGACTGCCAGCAGACGAGGCCTCTGATCCACATGTGGCGGTGGTCGAAATGGCCGGAAAAAGGGCGGCTGTCCTCGTAGACGGGCTGCTTTCGCAGCAGGACATCGTGGTCAAGCCGCTGGATGTGGTGCAGGGGGCGGCACCGTGGTTCAGTGGGGCCACGGTCCTTGGTGACGGGAGCCCTGCCTTGATCGTTGATGTGACGAGCGTGGTGTGATGCGGCTGTGATGACCGCCACACCCGCAACCATGCCCGGACAATCCTCGGCATAGGACACCGACGTGCGAAGTGAGGGTGGGGTTACGATGGCCGCAATTCAGTCGCTCAAGAACATTCAGCTCGATGCCCTGCGGGAGACCGCGAACATCGGTGCCGGGCATGCGGCCACCGCCCTGTCCCAGATGACCGGCAGCACCATCATGATCAAGGTGCCCGCCATCAGCGTCGCCAGTGTCGAGGAGCTGCCCGCGCAGTTTTCGGCCGAGGAAGAGCCGGTGGCCGCTGTGGTCATGCACATGCTGGGCGATCTCACGGGCCGCACGTTGCTCGTGTTCCCAAAGCCCACCGTGTTGCGCCTGGCCGAGTTGATGCTGCGCCGGCCGATCGGATCGTCGGTGGCGTTCAGCGAACTCGAGACGTCAGCCATCAAGGAAACCGGCAATATCCTGAGCGGCGCCTACATGAACGCGCTCAGCGATTTCCTCGGCATGCTGCTGCTGCCGTCGCCACCCACGCTGGTGGTGGACATGTCAGTGGCCGTACTCACGAGCGCCTTCAGCGAATTCTCCGCAGATCCGGATGCCATCATCTGCGTCGAGAGCGAATTTCTCGTGCGCGACAGCCAGCAGACACTGCGTGGCTTCTTCCTGATGCTTCCGGATCCGGCCTCGCTGCAGGTGATGCTGCGCGCACTGCGTCTCGCCTGAGTCGGGCGGCGAGAAGCCGATGTCACCCGCCGCAGGTACTACTGCAGGCGTTGCCGCAGGCGCTACCGCCGGTCGCGACCTCGATGTCTTGCGCGGCATGGTCGCGCGCGTCGATCCGCGTGACCCCGGCGCATTCAACAATCTCGGCGTGCTCTATCACACGCGGGGATTGCACGCCGAAGCCGTTGACGCATTTCTTCGCGCGCTGACGCTTGATCCGCGTATGCGGACCGCTGCGCGCAATCTCGAAGTGGCAGCGCGTCAGCCTGGCGCCTGCGACGAGCGTCTGCGTCATGTGCAGGACGAAGTCGCTGCGGACCCTGACAATCGGCAGGCCCAGCGTGATCAGGCTCAGCTGCTTCGTCTGATTGGTCGCACTAGTGACGCAACGCGACTGCTTGATGCGCTGATCGCCGAAGATCCGGATGACGCGGCGGCATTGTTCGAGCGTGGGCTCATCGAACAGCGTGCCGGCGACTTACGTCGCGCCCAACGGTGGTTCGAGCGCGCGGTGAATGCACATGCGGCCGGTGATGCCCGTCTGCATCTGGCGGAAGTGCTGTATCAGCGTGGCCAGAATGAACAGGCGCTCGAGACACTCGAACAGCTGCTCGAAGAGTCGCCGCGTCAGGCCGAGGCGCATCTGCTGCGCGGCTTTGTGCTTGGTGATATGGGACGTCATGAGGCCGCGTTGCTGGCCGCGCGACACGCGTCCGAGCTCAATCCACGCCTTGATACTGTGCAAGGCGATCTGTTGCTCGATCCCGCACCGTCCACGCCGATCATGCAGGTCGAAGGCGATGGCGCGTTGGCGCGGCATGGCCTGGGATTGGCGTTCCGTCAGCGTGGATATTTTCGCGAGGCCAGACAGGAGTTCGAGCGGGCATTGGCGCAGGGTGAGGACCCGCATCTCGTACAGCACGCGTTGGCCGAACTCGATCTGCTCGATGGTGAGTCACGGCAGGCGCAGGCGCGCTACGAGGAGCTGCTCGCGCGTCAGGAAACCGCACGCTCGTGGAACGAGCATGGCGTGGCGATGCATCAGCGTGGTGAAGTTGCCGCCGCCGCAGACAGCTATCGACGCGCCCTCCGCATCGATCCGCGTCATGCGTTGGCTTATAACAACCTCGGCGTAGCCCTCGCGGATCGTCGCGATGCACAGGCCGCACGCGAAGCACTGCTGCGCGCGGCCGAACTCGATCCGACGCTCGTTCTTGCGCGACTCAATCTCGCGCGCTGGGCACTCGAATACGGTGACCCGTCGGAAGCTCTGGCCCTGCTGCGCGAAGTTGTGGCGTTTCATCCGCGCGATGCCGACGCATGGCATGCGCTCGGTGTCGTGCTGGCTCGCGTGGAGCGTTGGGATGAAGCACGTCAGGCGTTGGTGCACGCAGTGGAGCATCGGCCGACCCATGCGGAAGCGCGCTATGTCCTGGCCGATGCCCTGTCGCGTTTAGGTGATGACGAAGGTGCCGCACGTGAAACCGAAGCGGCGCTGCGTCTGGCCAGCATTCGGCGTGCGCCACGTCTCGCTGTGGGCATTGATTTGCAGCGCGAGTGTCCTGATGCGGTCGGCCCGGTAGACCTGTTGGCCCTGGTTGGCGGCGCGCCGTTGGCCGGTGTGACACTCGCCGAGCAGGGCGTGGATGCACTGCTTCCGGAGCAGCCGCGCCGTGAACTGCACAAGTCACCGGTGGCCCGTGCCATCGATTGGTGTGAAGTTGCTGACGGATTTGCGGAGCGCACACTGCACGGTGAGGCAGTGGAGCGCTATCGCGCCGCGCGCGAGCTGCTGGAACCGCTTGTTGCCGATGAGACGTCGGCAGCCGATCCGCAGGTCCGGCAGGCCATGCGGCAGGCGTGGCAACGCGCCACTCGCGGCGAAGCACGCACATTGTGCCTGCTCGACTACGCCGCCCAGGCTTTGCCGTTGCTGATGCCACTGCTCGAACAGGCGTCGTCCGATCCGGAATTGCTGACGCTGTTGGCGGCCGCGCGCCTGTCCGAGGCGAATATCGACATGGTAGATGCGCCCAACGCGGATAGCTTGACCGCCGCGCGCGCTGCCTTGCTTCGTGTGCTTGGTCAGGAGTGCGACAGCGCCGCACTGCTGCACTACGCCGGCGACGTGGCCATTCGACTGGGTGATGCAGCCATCGCACTCGGCGCGTACCGCCGGGCCCTCGCGCTCGATCCGACGCGCCCAACACCACGCGTAGCCATCGCCCGCGTGCTTCGTGAACGCGGCGACTTGCTCGCCGCACGGCTGGAACTCGTGGCGGCACTGGCGATCGCACCTGAGTGGCGCGACGCCCTGTGTGAGTTGGCACAGGTACACCGTGATGCCGGTCGTTTGAGTGAAGCGCGGCAATTGCTGGTCGCACACCTGCATCGCGTGCCCACCGATCTCGATGCGCTCGAAGTACTCACGGATGTGCTGGTCGCCGAAGAGCGCACCGATGACGCGCGCGTTGCCGTGGATCGCATGTTGCGCCACGATCCTGATCGCGCAGGTGCATGGTGGTTCGATGCCGTGCTATTGGCCGATCAGGCGCGTTGGCGCGATGCGGTAGCGCGGTGGCAGGGACTCGCGTCTCGTACGGAGTCCACCGTGTGGCGCTCACGCGCGATGGAAGCACTCGCGCGTGCCGCGCAGTTGAGTGCCAACCAACGAGCGAGCTGAGCGCGCCATGGCACTCGAAGGGCAAATCCGCGATCTCAGCCTCACCGAGGTGCTGCAACTGCTGGCGCTCGGTCGCAAGCAGGGCGCGTTGCATGTGGAGGCGCCGCTGCAAGGGCGTTGCGGCACGATCGTATTTCGTCAGGGTGCGATCGTTGATGCGGTGGTCGAACCACTGTCCGGTATCGATCGCGCGGTGCACCCCAATCGTCGTCAGGAAGACGCGCATCTCGTGGAAGATGCCGTGCTCGATGTGCTGGCCTGGCGCGAAGGCTACTTCCGGTTCGCTCCCGCGGAGAACCCGGCGCCGGATTCAGCAGTGCACATGGCCATCGAGCCGATGTTGATGGAAGCCGCTCTTCGTGCCGAAGTGTGGGCACGTATCGATTCGCGCGTGCCGCATGCGCGAGTGGTACCGGCATTCATCGAAGTCGAGGCCCAGCAGTTGCCCTTGCTTCGCCTGTCACCGGCGCAGTGGGAGCTGCTGACCCGCATCGACGGACAGCAGGATCTCATGGCGCTCGCATCGACGATGTCACGTCCGCTGATTGAGATCGCCGAGATGGTGCACGATCTGATTGCGTCAGGTGTGCTGACTCTGCATGACGGGCAGGCGCCGCAGCGACGAAACCCCACGCCACCTGCCATGGTGGCGGTCGATCCACACGACTTGTGGATTCCGGGGAACGTTGTGATCGAAAGCGACCTCGACGATGATCTCGAGTTTGACGCAGTGTTCGATCCCATCGAGGTGGGTGTGCTGACCCCGGAGGGAATGCCGCGTCAACGCACGCCGATGGTTGCGCAGGTGGCGATCGAGCCGTCTGTTGATACTACTGAAGCTGTTTCGCTGGCCGACGCCGCCTTGGGCGATTCGTTAGCCCGCGAGGGAGATATGCATGGCGCGCTCGCCCTGTGGCACCGGGCGCTGCGCGGATCGTTGCCGGCTGCCGTTGCTGCGAGACTGCGTGAGCAGGCTTCGCTGACAGCGCGGCTGGCCGAGTTGTTGTCGTAAGCGAAAGAGCGAGGACGCGACGAATGCCCATCGTCGATCATGCCACGCGGCTGATCACCTGCAAGTTGGTCTACTACGGACCCGGACGGTCCGGAAAGACGACCAATCTCACTTACCTCCATTCGGCATTGCCGACGGGGCAGGTGGGCACGCTCACATCCCTCGCCACACGCCGCGACCGCACGCTGTTTTTCGACTATCTGCCTGTGGATCTCGGCACGGTTGGATCGTATCACGTGCGCTTTCAGCTGTACACAGTGCCTGGTCAGCCGTACTACAAGGCTATTCGCCAGCTCGTGCTGCAGGGTGCCGATGGTATTGCATTCGTGGCCGACAGCCAGCGGCATCGCTGGGATGAGAACATCGAGAGCTTGCAGGACATGCACGCGAATCTCGCCGAACACGGTGTAGATGCCCGCGATCTCCCGGTGGTGCTGCAGTACAACAAGCAGGACTTGCCACCGTCGCTTGTTGCCAGCGTGGACGAACTGTCGAGCGCACTCAACTTCCGCGGTGTGCCGGAATTTTCCGCAGATGCCACGCAGGGAACGGGTGTGTTCGATACGCTGCGTGCGCTTGGCACACGTGTGATGAAGCGTCTTGGCGCCGAAGACGGGTCGAATTCGACCCGAGCGGCATGAATCGATGAGCGGTGAAAGCGGAGTGTTGGCGCCGGTAGATCGCGCACTGCGGTTCGATACCTTCGTGGTCGGGGCGTCCAATCGTCTCGCACACGCGGCCGCACGTGCTGTGGCTGACGCGCCAGGACAGGCCTACAATCCGCTGGTGATCTACGGCGGATCAGGGCTGGGCAAGACGCACCTCGTGGGCGCAATTGCCCACCGTGCCTGCGAGGGACGGGCCACTCTGCGTGTACGATTCACATCGGGTGATGAACTCGCGGCCCATCTGCACAGCGCGATCGCCAGCGGCCAGCCGCATCAATTTCTGATGGACTTTCAGCAGGTCGATCTGCTGGTCATCGATGACATCCAGTTCCTGACGGGTCAGCGCGAAACACAGAGCGAATTGCTTCGCCTGCTGAATGTGCTGCTGCAGGGTGGGCAGCAGTTGGTGCTGACCAGTGACCGTCAGCCCTCGGACATTCCGGACGTGGACGAGCGTTTGCTGTCACGCCTTTCCGGCGGACTGGTAGTCGATGTCGGCGCGCCGGATTTTGAGATGCGTCTGGCCATCCTTCGAAACGTGGCGCAGGAACGCAGCGTGCAGTTCGCCGATGGCGTGCTCGATGCCGTGGCCCGTTTGCCGTTTGGCAATGTGCGCGAACTCAAGGGCGCACTCAACAAGCTTTCGGCTTTTCAGCAGCTCGAAGGTACGCCTGTTACCGCCGCCGATGTCCGCGCGGTGCTCGGTGAACGTGCACCGACCGGTGTGCCTGATCGTATCGAAGCCATCATTCCGGCGGGAACCGACTACGAAGGCTTTCTCGCCGATGTGCTGCAGGAAGTCGAAACACGTGTCGAACCCTGGCGTGTGCAACTCGGTGATGCGCTGGCGCAGTGGCGTCCTGAGGGATGGCGCGTCACAGTGCTCGAACGGGCGCTGTCGCTTCCCGTTGCCCCTGATGTAAACGGACTGTTGCAGGCATTTGCCGCCGCCGTTGATCATCTGCGCGGTCTCGAAGCACAGGCGGTAGCGGTGGATTCCGCATGGTCGGGACACGAAGCGTTCCGGAATGTCGAGGCCATCCCAGCCGCGCAGCAGCTGTTGCAACGAATCCTCGAGACTGCGCAGCCACTGCCAGCACCGTCTCCGGCGTTTCTGCGCGCGGCACTCGATTCCACGCCCGAGTCCCAACTGACACTCAAGGCCGTGGATGCGGTGATTGCCGAGCCCGGTTCGCGATACAATCCGCTGCTCATTCACGGCCCGTCGGGCAGTGGCAAGACACACGTGGCGCACGCCATCGGCAATGCCATGCGTGAACGGGGGGCGGGCAAGCGCATTGCCTGCCTTTCCGCCACACTCTTCGTGGAAGAACTCATTGCGGCCATGCAGGAAGGCGGCACGGAGCAGTGGCGCGCACGCTATCGCAGTGCCGATGTGTTTATCCTCGACGACATTCAGGAACTTGAGGGCAAGGAACGCACGCAGGACGAACTGTTTCATCTGTTCAATCAGCTCATGTCGCAGGGCGCGCAGGTGGTGCTCACCAGCGCGCGAGCACCGCGTGCGTTGGCAGGACTGGCAGATCGTCTGCGTTCACGCTTCGAAGGCGGATTGGTCGTGGCACTACCAGCGCGCGAACGGCCGCGCATGGAACAGCTTGTGCCGCGCACACCGGGCGAACCCGATCGTTACTTCCTGGATCGTGAGAAGGTGGTGTGGCAGTGGCCTGATCTCGGTGGACGCCTGATCGAGGAGTATCGATGAGGCGGTGTAGCTGATGGCCATTCGCGGAAATCTCAGCGAGGCGAGTCTCGCCGACGTGCTGCAACTGCTTGCGCTTGGTCAGAAGACCGGCTGCCTCAGTGTGGCGCGTGAAGGCAGCTTTGGTACCGTGCTTTTCGTGGACGGTCGCGTCGAGCACGCCTCCATGGTGAATCGTCGCGACCGGCTCGGCGATCGACTGGTGCGTCTTGGCATTGTGGCGGCCGACGAGTTGGCGCGTCTCGCCGCGCAACTGCCTCCTCAGGATGAACGTGCGCTCGCGCAGGCGCTGATTCGTGAAGGACAGGTGGACGCCCATGTGGTGCTCACGGAGCATCGCTTCCAGGTGGAAGAGGCAGTGTATCACCTGTTCACCTGGTCGCAGGGCACGTTCACATTCGAGCCTGATGACGATCCGGCTCGTGACACGCCGCTGCTGTCCATCAGCGCAGACACGCTGCTGCTCGAAGGTGCGCGTCGTGTCGATGAGTGGTCGCTGATCGAAAAGAAGCTGCCGAGTCTCGATCTGATTTTCGAAATCGACGCGGCGCGACTGCAAACGATTGAAGTGCCGCTCAGCGCGTCGCAAGAGCGTATCCTGCCATTGCTTGATGGCATACAGGACGTGCAGTCCATCATCGAACGGTCCGGCTTGGGTGAGTTCGATGTGGGCAAGGCATTGTACGGTTTGATCAGCGCAGGCTACGCGCAGCGCGTTGGCCGAAGCGCCGCGCGTCGTCAGCCGCCACCGGAGAGCCGTGTGGCGGAGCATCGTAATCTCGGTGTGGCCTTTTACCGCACCGGCATGCTCGAAGAAGCACGCCGGGAATTCGAGCGTGTGCTCGAATTGCGTGAGGCAGATGGCGTAGCGCGATTCCATCTCGGGTTGGTGCACGCGCGTCAGGGTGCATGGTCCGAGGCGGCGATCACATTTGCCCGTGCAGCTGCTGAATTGGATGCGCCGCCGAGTGTGTGGCACAATCTGGCGTATGCGCAGATGCAGTGTGGTGATCGCGAGGCTGCAGAGGTGTCGCTGGCCAACGCCGAGCGCATCTCCGGTGCATCACCCGATCCGCGACTGGCTTTGTCGCGGGCCTATCAGGCCCTTGAAGAGGGTGCGCTGGCTGTCGCGGAAGACGCATTGGCTCTGGCGCGCGCACACTGGGGTTCGCGGCAACCGTCAGCCGCCTGGTATCACGCCGCCAGTTTGGCCGCAGCCGTTGGCGGAGATAGCGCACGTGCCGCGGCGCTCCTCGAGGAGGGTGTGCAGCTCTATCCGCAGGCGGCGGTGCTACACAACAATTTGGCGGTCGTGCAGGAGCGCCGTGGGCAGTACGAGGGTGCTTCCCGCACACTCGAACATGCGTTGCTGGCCGACGCCAATGTTGCGCACCTCCACAAGAACCTCGGCGACTATCTCTATCGCGCACAGCGATATGACGAAGCGTTCGACGCATTCACGCGTGTGGTGCGACTCGCTCCGGCACACGGTCCGGATGTGTACCTCAAGCTCGGTAACATCCACTATCGCCGTGGATCACTCGATGCTGCCCGTGTTGCCTGGGAAGATGCGCTGCGCTTTGATCCCGAGCATCGCATTGTGCGCGCCAATCTGGCGGCGCTGACGCCGTCCAAGTCGCCCACACCGCCTGTTTCCACTTCTTCAGTCGAGTCGACGATGACCGACGATGCCGATGCATTTGTAGCGGCACCGTCGGACTCGTGACGCAGAAAGCCGTGGGAATTGCCGATCTGGCGGTGGGCGCTGGTGACCTGACACTCTACACCGTCGGTCTCGGCTCCTGCGTGGCCATTGCGCTGCACGATGCCGAGTGTCGCGTTGGTGGGCTGGCGCATGTGCTGTTGCCGCACGTGGCATTGACCGTCGGTGTGCCGAAGGCGGGCAAGGTCCCGGGACTCGCGGTTCCCGAGATGGTGAGCCGTATGCGTGCGCTTGGTGCCACCGGTGAAATTCAGGCTCGGTTGGTTGGTGGTGCTTCCATGTTTGCGTCATTGCTGTCACACGGTGCCGCGAGCCTGGGCGTGCGCAATGTGCAGGCGGCTCGCGCGGCCTGCGCGGCGGCGGATCTTCCCGTTGTTGGCGAAGACGTGGGTGGCGACTACGGTCGCTCCGTGTATTTCGACGTGCGCACCGGACGTGTGGATGTGAAGACTGTGCGGGGGCCACATGTCGTCCTCTGAGCGCGTGTCGCACACCGCACATGCTACGCGTCGTGTCCTGGTCGTTGACGACAGTGCGTTCATGCGTCGACTGGTGTCCGATGTCGTGCAATCGAGCGGCGAATTCGAAGTCGTCGGCACGGCGCGCGATGGTGAGGACGCATTGCGCCAGGTGGCCGCACTCGATCCGGATCTCGTCACGCTCGATGTCGATATGCCGGGGCTTGATGGACTGGGCGCGCTCACGCGATTGATGCGCGAGTATCCACGCCCCGTGGTCATGTTGTCCGCCGGCACGACGCATGGCGGTATGGACGCCACGCTACGTGCACTCGAATGCGGTGCCGTGGATTTTGTGCGAAAGCCATCGGGATCAATAAGCCTTGATCTCGATCTGGTGCGCGAACAGTTGCTGCAAGCATTGCGTGGGGCTGCCACCGTGCATGTGGCGCGTGGCGCCAATGCAGGGCAGACCGCACATACGGCGAACTCGCATGCAGCAAACTCGCACAGCACGCGCACTGAGTCTGCACTCGTATCGTCATCGGCCAACGGACAGATTTTGGCGCGCACCGTGGCCGAACCACTTACCGTTGTAGCCATCGCCGCATCGACTGGTGGACCGGCCGCACTGGCACGTGTCATTCCGCAGTTGTCCGCATTCCCCGATGTCGCGGTGATTGTCGTGCAGCACATGCCTGCTGGATTTACCTCCAGTTTCGCACGCCGTCTCGATGGCACGTCGCGTCTCCGCGTGGCGGAAGCGGTGTCGGACGAACCCCTGCGCGCGGGCCATGTGTACGTGGCGCCCGGGGGTTGGCACCTGCGTGTGCGTGGACCACGTGAGCATCCACGTCTCGCGCTGACCGATGACGCACCGCAGTGGGGAGTGCGGCCGGCTGCTGACATCCTCTTTGCATCGGTGGCTGAGGTCTATGGCCCGAATGCCGTGGGCGTGGTCATGACCGGTATGGGCCGAGATGGAGCCGACGGACTGAAGCAGGTGCGTGACGCCGGTGGTGGCACCATTGTGCAGGACGCGTCGACCAGCATCATTCCGGGTATGCCCGATGCCGCCCGTCGTGCCCTTGGCAGTGATCATGGTGTGCCACTCGATGAACTGGCGACAGCCATCGAAGGCGCAGTGCGTCAACTGCGTGCACAGCGTGGTGCTTCAGCTGCAACTACGGCACCTATCGCCTCGGCCGGTGGCGCATGAGCAGTTCGAATTCGAGCCCGTTTCGCTCATTGGCTGGCGTGGCGCGCACTCGCCGCCGTGCACCGGAAGTGGAGCGCTCCACGTTTGTGGTTTGCCAGATCGGTCAGTTCACCATTGCGTTTCCGGTGGAGCAGGTCGAGCGCGTGTTGCCCGTGGATGCTGTATCAACGCAGACCACACTCACGCTGCCGATTTCCCTTGCACATCGTGCGCAGGAGACGGTCGACCACGACATCGAGTATCTCGCTCGCCAGTTGACGCTGCGTGCCGATGACTGGAGCGCCAATCTGGTGGTCTCGCACGTGTTTGAAGTGCGTGCGATCGAGACGGCGCTGGTGCAAGCCGCTGGTGATGCGCCCCCGATGTCCTTTGTGGTCGGACAGTATGTGCGCGAAGGTCTTGGACACGCGACGCGCATCGTGTGGGTCACCGATGTCGCGCGTATTGCCCGGTGGCACAGTGGGCAAGTTTCTGTTGAAGTCACGTCTGCAACTGTGTCAGACGCATGAGCGACGAGTTGCACAGCGAGCCCGCACAAACTCTCGCGCAACGCCTCGATGCGCTGTCACGCGCGCTGGACGAAGCCATCCGTTCCAGTGCATCTGTGCCTGTCACGGCTGCGAGCGCGGAGTCACTCAAGCAACAGATCATCGCGCTCTATCGCGAGTCCGACGAAGCCATTCTCGCTGCGCAGCAGGCTAAGGCTGCGGCAAAGACGATGGCTGAGCGATGGAAGCAGCTCAATCTGGCACCCGCACCAACAGCTGCTGCAGCACCGGCAACGCCGTTGCGTGTGGACTATCTCGGCGCATCCACCTTCGTGGAGAAGGGCTGGAATCTTCTGTCGCTCGGCAAGACCGTGGAGTCGATCGAGGCCCTGCGCAAGGCATTGGCGCTGGCGCCAGGGCAGGGGGAGGCGCTCACACTGCTGGCCTGGGCGCTGGTCACGGACGGTCAAATCGAGGCCGCGCACGCACCACTGGAACAGGCGCGGGCCATCGACCCGAACGATCCCCTCGCACTCATGGTGTGGGGGCGTTGGCTGGCGCTGCAGGGGCACTTCACCGATGCCGACAGTTGTCTCGAGCGAGTGCTCGATGCCGGCGATGGGCGCGCATCGCTCTACGCCCATCTCTATCGCGCCCTGCTGCAACGCGCCCTGGGCGCCTACGACGCGGCGGCGCTGACCCTGCGTCAGGCCCTGCAACCCGGACC
>JACVCD010000033.1 GCA_016742275.1 Gemmatimonadaceae bacterium | reverse complement strand
GCCGAGGACAGCGTGAACGCGGTCATGGTTCGGAGGGTCGGCATTCGCGCGAAAAAAGTCAAGTGCCGGACTCTGCTGCCACTTGTTGACTGGTGTACTGCGTGGGATAATTCCACCATGGCAATCAACCTCAAGAGTCCCGAAGCCGAAAAGCTCATCCGTGAGCTCGCCGAGCTGACGGGTGAGACGATCACGGACACGATTCAGCAGGCCGTTCGTGAGCGGCTGACCCGGGAGCGTTTGCGTCGGCTTGGTGCGGTGGAGCGTTCCTGGGCCCGTATCGAACGCATTCAGGCACGTATTCAGGATTTTCCCTCGGTGGACGAATGATCCTGACGACATCAGCGCTGGCCACTTTGTGGCGCAACGACGCCGATGCGTCGCTCATTCACACGGCGATCATGCGATCGCCCGTGCGGGCCATTTCCGCCGCCACGGTGGTGGACGCGGCGCTCGTATTGCTGGGGGAGCGCATGGGTGGAGTGGATCTCGAACTCGACGCGCTGCTTCGTGAACTCGAGGTGACCGTGGTGCCGTTTACCGAGGCCCAGGCACATCGGGCGCGTGAGGCCGCCCGGACGTACGGGCCTGGCCGACATGAGGCCGCCTTGTCGCTTGGCGATTGCATGGCGTACGCGCTGGCCATCGAAAGCGGTGAGCCTGTGCTGGCGGTAGGTGCGGCCTTCGCTGGCACGGATGTGGAGCGCGTGGCGTACTAAAACTGTAGGTACTACAGAATGCACAAGCGGCCCTGACGCATCGCGTCAGGGCCGCTTTGTTATCGGGCAGCGTAGGATCAGCGCTTGGTCGTCACGACGATGACGCCATTGGCGCCTTCGGTGCCGTACTGCGCGGTCGCAGCAGCGGACTTCAGCACTTCAACACTGGCGATGCTGTTCGGTGAGACATTGCGCATCTCTTCCATGGTCATGCGCTTGCCATCGACGACCACAAGCGGCTTCACCGCGTTGGGATTGTTGGTAGCGCGCAGGCGAAGACGTGGCATCGAGTCATCGGACACGGTGATGGGGCCGCCTTCAACCTTGCGCAGCATGATGCGTCCCTTGACCTGCTGATTCGAGTCCGCATCGAGCGTCACCGTGAACGGCTTGTCCGAGACGATCTTACCCAGTACACCATCCGCGGATGCTGCGTCAGTGGTGCGGATGAACATGCGGCGCTTGCCGCCTTCCGCCGAGCGAATGTCGATCGTGGAGATCTTGTCGGAGAGAATGGCTTCGGCTTCGGCCTTGGTCTTCTCCACGTCGTTCACGAAATAACGCGTGTCGGCTTCGGTGCGGGTCAGTGCCGCGACCTGCTTCTGCGCACTGGCGGCATCGAGGGCCTCTACCTGCGCCGCGGTGGGCAATTCGGCGGAGCAGGCGGCGAGCACACCGGCACTGGCAAGAACAACTCCAGCAGCGCGGCGGAACTTCGGGAAGTTGGCAGGACGTGCGGTCATCGTGTGCAGTCTCCGTTCGAGGTGTGAAGCGCGGTAGGAAAACGCAGGGACTCCCTGCAGGCCGCGCATCGTTGAAGGCGCGGCTGACAACTCAATGAGCAACTGGCCGTAGTGGCGACGTGAACGGCCACCGGCGAGTACGCGAGCATCACAATCGATTTCGATGGCGAGACGCATACGACTGGCCATGAACCACAGTGCGGCATTCCATGGCAACAGCACGACGGCGAGACAGCTGGAGAGCAACAAGAGTGGATCGTGCGCCGCGACATGCGACTGCTCATGCACCACGACCATCTGTTGTTCGAGCGGGCTGCGCTCCAGCAACCAGCGGGGCACGACAATGAGTGGCGCACGCACGCCGACTACCGCCGGCCCAAAGTCATCACTCAATCGCACCTGCTGCGTGCCGACCATGGCGGTGGGGGCACGACCAGCGCGACGGAACTGGCGACGGTAGCTCACTGCGAGCAAACCACCAAGCAGCAGGGTGGCGAATGGCCACACGACCAGTAGCCCCTTTGAGGCTGGTGAGGGTAGGGCCGCAACACGAGTGGCGAGAGCGGAGCTCATATTGCGCAGTCTCGATGGTGCGGCTGCCAAGGCGTTGCGGATCGTCAGGGCAAGCGATGGTGCCACCGGTGCGGTTGCTGCAGATGGCGACTCGATCACTCGTGCCACCACGGTGAGGCTTTCCGGTGCGGCGGTCGCACGACGCCATGGCTGCGAGAGCGAAAAACTCACTGCCGCAAACAGTGCGAGACCCCAGATCAATCGCGCAGGAACGACATCTTTCAGCACCCGCTCGGCCAGTACCGCCACGAGGGCCAGCAACAGGGACACGATACTGGCGGTGGCCATCCAGCTGACGAGAAATGCCACAGTGCCGGAGCCCAGGAGCGTCGCGAAGGTGCTGGTGAAGCCACTGGTGATGTCACTCATCGTCGTCACCCAGTCGTTGCGAGAGGAGAGAACTCATGCGCTGCAACTCGTCGCGACTCAGCTTCTTGTCGGCCACCAGCTGCGCGAACAGTCGTTCGGCCGAACCCTGAAAAATCGCTTCGCGAATTCGGGTGAGCGCACTGCGGCCGGCTTTGTCGGCCGCCACGGTGGCGAAATAGCGGTAGGCGCGCCCCTCGGCCTCATGCCGGACGTATCCCTTTTCTTCGAGGATCTGCAGGGCCGACAACACGGAGGTGTAGGCGAGATCTTCGTCGAGATGTTCGCGTACATCGGCGACCGTGGCAGAGCCCAGGCGCCAGAGCACAGACATGACGGCGAGTTCGCGCGGGGGGAAATGAAATTCGGTCATGTTGTTGGGCGGGGGAGATACTGACGTTTCCGTAGTATGAACTGCGGGAGGGCGGGTTGTCAACTGGAAACTCAGTAGAAGGGCGTAAAGAGGAACGGCGAGGGGGCTCGCGACTTGCTTTGGGCTGTGAGCTGTGGGCTGTGAGTTGGGGTTGTGTGGGGG